>CAZSQZ010000030.1:0-1813 GCA_964609215.1 uncultured Flavobacteriales bacterium | reverse complement strand
TTATCAATAACTCCGAGGGCAGAATCGTTCCTCCCAACAGTAATAATTTAGACAATTATCATCGTTATGAGTATCACTATGTAGATCATCAAAATAATCTCAGATTAGCTTATTCAGATTTGGACGGAGACAATAACATAGATGCGCAAACTGAAGTACTTCAAATAGAGGACCATTATCCACTCGGAATGAAACATCAAGGACACCAAAATCCACAATGGCAACAAATTGGAGCAGCGCATCAATACACATTCCAAGGACAACTCAAACACGAGGACTTTGGGCTGAATTGGAGTCAGTTTAAATGGAGAAACCACATGCCGGATTTGGGGCGCTTTTTTAATGTGGATCCTTTAAGCGAGAAGTATGCGCATAATAGTACGTATGCGTTTAGTGAGAATAGGTTAATAGATGGGATTGAGCTGGAGGGGCTAGAATTTACGACACCACCAACTCCAACAGAAATTGCAGAAAAACCTCAGAAAATGCTTGATACTATAAACCAAGTAAAGGAAGAAAATCCCGATGCTAGTGATACGGAAATTGTATTGCGTAGCACTTGGGAAATGGTAAAGAGTGATGTGGCCTCAGCATTAGATGCTATTCCAGTTCTAGGAGATGGAAAAGGATTGATTGAGGTGTTTACGGGCACTGATTTAGTTTCTGGTGAAGAATTAAGTTTATTTTCGAGAGCATCAGGGTTATTACTACTATCGGAGTTAAGAAAAGTAGAAGGTGCTGTTGATGGAGTGAAAAAGGGTATAGATGATGTGGGTGATATACTGGACAAAATTCCTTCAACAAAAAATGGCAAGTTAGCAGGGAAAAATCATCCAAAAACAGGAGTTCCATTTGATAAAAATGGATACCCAGATTTTAGTAAAAATTTATTTTCTAATGGAAAAAATGATGTAATAATTACCCCTACTGGCACAAGAAATGGAGATTTTAAAGCAGCTAATGAAGCTGCTGGATATAAATCAACACCTGAGGGATATACTTGGCACCACCATCAAGATACTGGTAGAATGCAATTGGTAGAAACAGGTGTTCATAGTAAGACGGGTCATAGTGGTGGTTTCTCGATTTGGGGACAACCTTAACAAGGTTTAAGTATATTGCGATTTATGGAAAGAATGATTTTTTTTAATAAATTTGATTTGAAAGGTTTTTGGAGTGGTTCCGATTTTGCCAAAAAAGAATATCAAAGCGAACAATTGACCGCTGATGAGATTTCTAAAGTTGAAGAAGAATTGGGTTATACTCTTCCTCGATCTTATATCGAATTTATGAGTTTTCAAAACGGTGGGGTTCCGTTAAAAAATTGCTTTCCAACAACTACTCATACTTCTTGGGCTAGTGATCATATAAAAATTTCAGGTTTTCTTGGGGTTGGGTCAATAAAAGAAAATTCTATTTGCGGAGAAATGGGGCAAAACCTAATAATTAAAGAATGGGGCTATCCAAATATTGGGGTTTATATCTGTGATTGCCCATCTGGAGGACATGATATTATTATGCTGGATTATAGTAATGTTAATGGAAATAAAGAGCCAAGAATAGTTCATATTGACCAAGAGATGGGCTATAAGGTTACTGTCTTGGCAGATAACTTTAAATCGTTTATTGAAGGTTTGGTAAGTGAAGAAGAATTCATTTAATTATCAATAAAAAGTGTTGATGACAAAGATTTGCTTTGGTAATAAAAAGTGACACATTGTTTTGAACATTATTTTTGAAATACAAATTAGAGAAAAAAGAGGTTACGGTTTTCAATACGATGAATTGGAAAGAATGAAACAAGCCCAGTTCA
>CAZSQZ010000029.1:0-2629 GCA_964609215.1 uncultured Flavobacteriales bacterium | reverse complement strand
CTAAGTTATCTGCAGTTACAGGAGCATTAATAGCCGCAACTCCAATATCGTTAGGCAGTAAGTGAGTGACTTGAAAATCAATAGTATCGTTCAAAGAATTTTCATCTGTACCTAATGCTACTGCAGCAGTTATAGTATAAGTTTGACCTTCAGTAGAAAAGTCTCCAGGGACAGCAAAAGTGTGAGGAGCATTTTCAGCACTTGCAATAGGCCCAGGGAATATTTCATTTACCCATGCACCATTATCAATTTTATAACTAACGGGAATATTAGACTGTTCATCAATTCCGAAGTTTCTTATAGTGATGGTAACAGGTTCAGTAGCTGTTAAAATACCATCCACAGGAGCATCAACAGATAGTGGTCCCATATCATTTGCTAAAGCAGGAGCAAGAGAGAATACTCCAACAACATCATCTCTTCCCGGGTTGTAATATTCGTGAATATGCCAAAATGATTTACCGTCAGCAGGGTCAAGTGTTAAATGCGAATAATCAGACCATCTTAAACCTGGGGCATCATTTGAACCTTGAGCGATGAGTGTTTCATCTACGGTCATCACATTCAAAGGATCTCCAGCCATTCGTCCAGTATAATTAATATGAATACTTTGCTCAGTACTCACAGAACCATAAGCCATACCAATATTTCCAAAATCATCCATAG
This sequence comes from uncultured Flavobacteriales bacterium, assembly GCA_964609215.1. Classification (GTDB taxonomy): domain Bacteria; phylum Bacteroidota; class Bacteroidia; order Flavobacteriales_D; family JABDKJ01; genus JABDKJ01. Next base: position 1,963 of record CAZSQZ010000029.1, on the reverse strand, counting down.
CCATACTTGCCTGACAAGCATGCTTACCAGGAACAGGACTAACATAAGTTCCTTCTTGATAAATTTCCCAAGGCTGATCTTCTGAATCTTGTCTCAATTCATACCATCTAACTCCTGCCAATTCATCTGCACCACCTTCAGTATCCACAACAAAATTGAAAATAGCAGAATTATGTCCTGGGAATTTTCTCCATTGTGCTTGGTTCATAATAGTAGCTTGTAAAGCGTCTACATCTGGACCAGTAGGTTGTTCTAAGTTAGAAAAGCTTCCACCATCAAAAACAGAAGTAAATGGGGCAGTTGGTATTTCTACCGGACCTTCAATAACACTATTGGCAACACTTCCCCAGTCCAAACGAATATTCCATAATTTTAAATGATCTTCTGTTACACCAGCCCAAGCATCATCTTGAAGATAAACTATGGTATGATCACCTTCTGGACTATCACCAGCCGTCCAGTTTAAACCGTGTGGACTATAAAAACCACTGGTTTGAATTCCCGGTAAAGGAAAAGCTACAAATTGTGCATCTAAACCTTGAAGCATTTGTTCTCTTTCTACAGCAAATACTCTATTGTTATTCCCAATATTAGCAGTTACGTAATAAGCATCATGCCAAATAGAAAACTTGGTATAATCTGGGAATGAACCTGTGGTGAACTGGTTCAAATAAACATACCATCCATCATTAACTGGATCTGGTCCTTCACATACCGCCATTTCAAATCCATTAGGGCTTCCATCAAACTCTGTTATGATAAACCTATCCGCTTCATGATCGTAAAGAATAATCGGATCACCAGTATTGTTTCCGGTCAAAATTGTTCCTAAAGCAGCTTCTGGGACCAAAGGGTTTCCATCCTTATCAAAGATTCTAAACCCAAAGTTCCAACCAGCTACATAATGGTTAGGACCAACTGCTCCAGTCGGATCAGTAACTCCAACATTTGAGTTTTCATCGGCATCAAAAACCAAATCTGGCATTCTGCCTTGTGATCGTGGAATTGATATCTGAGCCTGTACAAGAGGATCATCTCCTTTTGGCAAGCCTTTTCCAGGAACTACTTTATTAGCAGCTTTCATTTTTAAAGGAGCCTCTCTTCCTTCTGCTGCATTTGTAAAAGGAATAAAAGTTCCGTCTGCAATTTGAGATGCAATACTTGGAACATACCGAACATTGGTAACCTTCCCATAGTCTCCAGGGGGTAGGGTTTCATAATTTTGCGCAACCAAAGTGGTCATGCTTAGAATAAAAATAAAGGATAAAATCTTTTTCATAATTAATTGGGTTGAAAAATTTAGACCTAAATCTAAGCTTTTTTCCTTTTACGAATAGGAAATAGATGAATCAACTATTGTTAATAAAACTAGAATCTGAAAATAAAGAATAATTATGAAGAGCTTGAAATAAAAAAAGCCCGCTGTAATTAACAGCGGGCTTTTTTATTAATAATCTTCTAGCTCTTTATCTTACGACAAACTTGGTAATCTTACTCGATTCTTTGTTCCATATTCTAGCCATATAAATACCGCTAGCAACATAAGACATATTCAAATCGTAGCTATAGATTCCATTATTTGGAACTATCCAGTTCTCAGCTAATTTCTGCCCATTCACTCCTAATATTGATATTAAAAGTGGTTCATTATAATCAGACTGTAATTGAATTAAAAACTGATCTTCATCATTTTCAATTACTGTGATATCGTTATTACCAAAAGGATGTTCTTCTAATCCTACTGGCAATAAAGAAGCTGTGTAATCTTCAGTTTCTCCGAATTGCGTTTCCTCACAATGATTGGCCGGTACTTCAGCATTAAAATTAGCTTTCATTCTCATTAAATGATCTCCTACATTCACACCCATAGGAATAGTTAAGTCCATTGTTTCAGTATAACTTCCTTGCCCTTGTCCTGGTGCAATAAGGAAATCATCCACAACAATTTCATCATTAGTAAAAG
>CAZSQZ010000028.1:0-2774 GCA_964609215.1 uncultured Flavobacteriales bacterium | reverse complement strand
AATAAATTGAATAAAACTGAATAAATGAAATTTAAGTTTTACATCGCCACTATATTTTTCCATTGCTCAATATGTTGCATAGCACAAGATGAATTAGCAATAAAGTTCATTGGAAATTGCGGTTTATATATTTCAGATGGTTCAACAAACATTTATACGGATTTTCCATATAAATCTGGAGCTTACGGATATATGCGATATAGCCAAATTGAGATAGATAGCATTAAGAATGGTTCAATATTTATCTTCACACATAAACATGCTGACCACTACTCAAAAAAGATAATTCGAGAATTCCTCAAAGACAAGAACTGTAAGAAATTTACTCAGTGGAACAAAAGAAGGCTTCTAAAACATTTAAAACGAAAACAGAATATTGATATCCAGGTATTCAAAACAAAACATAGACTTTCGATTAAACACCACTCCTATTTAATTACATGGAATGGAAAGAGGATTTATCTTTCTGGGGATACAGAAAATGCTGAGACTATTGCTAACATAAAAAATATTGATTGGGCATTTGTCCCTCCGTGGCTTTTGGATGATGCTAAATCAAAAGGAATAAAAATTGACGCTAATAAGATTGGAGTATACCATTTATATCCAAATGAATTGGAAAGTGCAATAAACGAATGGGGAAAGCAAAGTGATATAATACCATTGGTAAAGCAAGGACATATTATAACAATTAGCAAATGAAATACTAGGGGTAACAAGCGAAATAAGGGCATACTTCGTACAGCCCTATATCGCCACTACGTTAGTCAGAATTAAAATATGCAAATAACAATAAACATAGAAGAAGATATATTTGACCAATTTTCAAAACAACTGAATTCTGAGAATGAGGCGAATTCTTTGAAACTAGACAAAAGTATAGGTAAAGGAAAAATCGATTTAGAGGTCTATCCTAATTCGCTTGAGTTTATTCATTTTACATTCAATCTTAAGGAAGAAATTGAGATGGCTTCTCTAAATCCCGAAGAAACAAATTACTACTTACTAAACATTAACCTGTCAGAAAAGGAAGTGAGTAAGACAGTTAATGGACAAGATGTTAATTTTCAAAAATACCTTCCTTCAGGAATTTTATTTTATCCCGCAAACACCAAAATAGCAAGTAAAAGTCCTCCTAAAACCAATTTCGAAATAGTCTTAATAAAATTTCATAAAGAGCTATTGAAAACATATTTCGAAGCTGAAGAAATTGCTTTTGAAGAAATGTCAGGCTCGATTGTTTATGAAGATTTAGATGTGGAATCAGAAAATTTAATCCGGAAAATTATAAATAGTTCTAATAAGTTAGAGTCGCACTCTAATCTACTTGCCTTTCTTTCCATTTTCCTTGGTAAAATAAGAAATAGAGAAGAGGACATCAAATATGAAAACCTGCATCCAACTGATATTAAGCAACTGTTTATGGCTGCAGCTGTATTAAGAAATCCCCTGCCAAAACAAGTTCCAACAATCGAAGATTTGTCCAAGTTGGCTAACATGGGAAAAACTAAATTCAAGAACAATTTCAAACAAATATTTGCCTTACCTCCAATGCAATACCATCATAAAATAAGAATGGATTATGCTAAGAGCGCTCTTTTGCAAAAACATAAAACATCATCTGAAATCGCTTACGAATTAGGATACACCCATCCATCAAAATTCACAAGAGCATTCAAGAATTATTTTGGTGAAGTCCCTTCAAAATATTCATAAACGCCTTTAAGGGGAAGTCCTTTGACCTTCATGGCTAACGGCCACCAAGCTATTGAACTTAATTTGCCAACTTGAAATTGAATTCAATTAGATGAAAAAGATATTTGTAACAGGTGGATCTGGATTTGTAGGTCAAAACATAATACCAATTTTAATTGCTAATGGCTATGAAGTTCACGCGTTAGCAAGAAGTAACAAGTCGACTGAACTAGTTTCTAAATTGGGAGCCAAACCAATAAAAGATGACTTAACAGATTTATCGGAAACAACTAAAGATTCCCTTAAGCAATGCGATTATGTTCTTCATTCCGCAGCTCTTATGGATTTTACATACGATCCTGAGCCATTCTATGCGTTGAATGTTAAAGCAACTCAAAATCTTTTGAGACTTTCAAGAGAAGCCAAAATCGAAAAATTTGTTTACATAAGTGCTGCACCAGTAGTACCTGGCTCTCCAATTATAAACCTAACAGAAGAAAAAGCTGGAAAAGAATTACCAACAGCACTTTATCCTAAAACAAAGGCAATTGGTGAACAAGAAGTCTTGGCTGCAAATACTAAAACATTTCAGACTATTTCATTACGTCCACCCGCAATTTGGGGACCTGATAATCATCATTATGATGACCTTTTGGAAAACGTAAAAAACGGAAAATGGAGATGGATTGGAGGCGGCAACCAAATTCTTTCAACAATACACGTAAAGAACTTAGGTAATGCAATACTTGCTTCATTTAATTCAGATATCGGAGGTCAAGCATTTTTTGTAACTGATGGAGAAAGAAGATCAATGAAATCATTTTTTAAAAGCATTTTAGGTGCTCAAGGCTTAAATCCTGGAGATAAAGTCTTGCCTTTATGGATAGCATCAATTGTAGCTAATTCTATTGAACTAGTTTGGAAAACATTGAATTTAAAGTCTAGGCCTCCTGTTGCTCCCTTAATGATTAGATTGATGGGCAAGGAATTTTCGGTATCAGATGAAAAGGCAAGAAAAGAATTGAAATACAAAAATGCGATTTCAATAGATGAAGGAATCGAAGAACTAAAGAAAACTG
>CAZSQZ010000027.1:0-6708 GCA_964609215.1 uncultured Flavobacteriales bacterium | reverse complement strand
GCTGTTGTAAATGAAGTTAAAATGGAAATTCAAGATTTAACAGAATACGGAATAGCAGATTCTCCAGACAATGTGCTTGGTGGACTCCAGGTCGGAGATATTGCACCTGATTTCACACTTAATAATGAAAGTGGTAACTCTATTTCATTAAAAGAATATTTGCAAGAAGGACCAGTATTAATTGTTTTTTATAGAGCTGATTGGTGCCCATACTGCACCAAACATCTAGCGGAATTTCAGGATAAGATTAACAGTATCAAGGCAAATGGAAATGCACGTGTTATTGCAATCAGCCCTCAATTGCCGGAATACTCCAAGAAGCTTTCAGAGGAAAACGGATATACTTTCCCGATTTTATATGATGAAGATCATTCGGTAATGAAAGATTACAAGGTGTTTTTTAGAGTAACAGATGCATACAATGAGAAGATTTTAAAATTCAAAGGAGAGTATATTCAGGTTCGAAATGGAGATACACATCCGTATATGCCTGTTCCTGCAACATATATGATTGGTCAAGGTCAAAAAATTAAGTTTGTTCATTATGATCCTAACTATAGAGTGAGAGCTGATGTGGATGAAGCATTAAGCAGTATTAAGTAAACGCACTTTTCATACAAACAACACGTTATATAGGTGTTCCTGTTCCTTTGATAGATATTGTTTATATAGCTTAGGCAAACTAGAAAAATGGAAATAAAAAGACGAAAATTTCAAGGAGTGCTTAACATTCTAAGCTTTAACAGGCACTTTTACGTTTTTGGATTTATTGCTTTGGCATTAATTATCGGGAGCCAATATCTATTGAACTGGAATACGAACCTGTTTTGCTTAGTAATTGGTGGATTTATTTTCGGACTCGTAATGCCATTAATTGTTTCCGCTTACGTTTATGATTTCTCCGGTTTCTATGATTTTGAATGGTTAAAAAAAATGAAACTTGAAGATTCTAATGAAAAACTCAACCTGAATGTGAATGCCGGATTTGATGAAACAAGTTATATCATCAAAAGTGTTTTACCCCATTCAGAGCTTCAGGTTTACGATTTTTACAATGCGAAACAACATACGGAACCAGCAATAGTCAGAGCAAGAAAAGTAAGTTTAGTTTATCCAAACACGCAACAAATAGATTCAGATAAAATCCCTTTAGATGATAATTCCGTTGACAATATCTTTTTAGTGTCCGCTATTCACGAAATCCGAAAGCATGAGGAAAAGGTTCAATTTCTGAAAGAATGTAAAAGGGTATCTAAGTCAAATAGTAATGTGATTATGGTAGAACACCTAAGAGATTTTCCCAACTTTCTCGCATTCACTATTGGTTTTACACATTTTTTTTCAAAAGCAACCTGGAAAAAAGCATTTAAAGAAGCTGGATTTACATCAATTCGCGAATCAAAGTTCACACCGTTTATGTCTATATTCAATTGCAAGTAAAAGCCAAACACTATTCAATATCACAAAGACATTATGCACCAAAGTGACAAATTTCAATACTACTTCGTTAAATATGCGTTTATATTTTTTGGGTCATTATTCTTCGTGGTATTCATTGCATTGATCTTAACAAATGCAGAAATCACCATAAATGTAGAAAAGGAAAATGCCACATTTCAAAACATCTTTCCCTTTTTCCTATTTCCTTTAATTTTTGGTTTAATAGGTCTTTACTTAAACAAGAAATTGAAGCTTGTAAAACTCAATGATTCCCAATTTGAAATCAGTGATTCAAACTATCAAAGAATCAGCAATTGGGAGGATATCGAGAAAATAAAAATGCTGAGATTAGTAGCACCACCAATGTATACTGTTAAATTCTTAGACGAGGATAAAGCACATTTATTCGTCACTCGAAATTCATTTATCTCAATTGCGGTCTATACTTGGGACTTGAGCGAGATGGGAAAAATCATAAAACGAAAAAAGAGGCAACTTGGGATTTAAACTGCGCCTAGCCAGATTTAAAAATTAACCTGGCAAACTTTATATGCAATGCATTTATACAGTATTTCTAGATAATTTCAGCAAATGAAAATCATAGCATTGCAGGATGAATTAAATTTGAGCTCTTCACTATCCACTAAAATTTGTGATATTGAATTTTTAATCAAATAGACATGGAACAAAAGCATCCACTACCTCCGTTCAATCATGAAACTGCCACACAAAAAGTCCAAATGGCCGAAGACGCATGGAATTCTCAAAATCCTGAAAAGATTTCAATGGCCTATTCACCAAAAACAGAATGGAGAAATAGAAATCAGTTCATCAAAGGGCGAGAAGGCGTAGTTGAATTTTTAACTGGAAAATGGAAAAATGAGTTGGATTATAAGCTAAAAAAAGAACTATGGGCATTCACTGATAATAAGATCGCAGTTAGATTTGAGTATGAGTATCATAATAAATATGGGCAATGGTTCCGTGCTTATGGTAATGAAAATTGGGAATTTGATGAAAACGGTTTAATGGAAAAGCGATATGCAAGCATTAACGATTTGCCAATAGATGAAAAGGACAGAAGGTTATAGGAAATGCCCCCGCCCACCAAAAAACCAATCAAAAACATGACCCTCACCGAATTTGAAAATGGGTATTGGTATGCTACTGATTTAAAAAAGTTTGGGAAGGAAATTGGTATCGAAAATAGTTCTAAGCTCAGGAAAGATGAATTAGAACCTTTGATAAAACATTATTTGAAAACTGGAAAAGTAAAAAAGCCTAAGCGCAGCAACATCAATCAAAATGTATTGAAAGATTCGGAAATGGGTTTGACTGTAAATTTACCTGTTAGGCGTTTTACCAACAATACTGAAACATGGAGTTTTTTGGAGGTAGAGGCGAGAAGAATTGATCCTCATTTTAAGCGTAAACAAGGAGTGAAATACAGACTCAATCGCTGGCGTGATGAGCAGCTTACAAAAGGCAAGCTTATTTCCTATGGAGATTTGGCAAGGGAATATGTAAAACTGAATAATTCAAAAAAGCCCTTCAAGCGTATTCAGGGAACCTATTATATGTATTTCTTGAAAGACTACATGGAAAACGAAGCCCATGCTATTCGAAAAGATGGGCTAAAAGCATGGCATGAACTGAAGAAGCTAGATATTCCAAAGACCTATAAAGATTGGAAAGCGTATACACAAAAGAATAAATCTTAGCGCTAAAATTAAGGTACATGGACTTCTATTTGATTGTTCTGGGGCTTGATGAAAAAAGCCAGTGAAATGACGGAAGCCAATCACTTGACAATGTCAATTTCATAGGTAAAGTATAAAGTACTTTTGATTTGTGCCTTGGAATATACTGAACTTCGTTCATTTACCTTTTCCTCAATAAAAAGAAGACTCTTAAACCTAGGGTTGATTTTCTGAAAAATAAATAGTGCCTTTGTTATTGCAATTTAAATACCAATCCTTACGCTCCCTTCAAATCATGAAAATGAAATACCTACTCACTTTACTTTTAATAACTTGTTTCTCGTGTAATTCTACTCCGAAGAGAGAAGAAATTCCAGCTAAATCCAATGCATACTCCGCTGAAGAAATCAAGCAGGAAATGCAAAGATCCTGGGCAGCTTATAAAACCTATGCCTGGGGTTATGATGTGTTATTACCCCTTTCCAAGACAGGATATAATTGGTATGAAGAATCGTTGGGCATTTCGCCATTTGATGCCTATAGCACACTTGCGGTAATGGGAATGGAAAACGAAGCAAAAGAAATTGAGGAATATGCTTTGTCCAAAGAATGGGATCAAGATGTTTATGTGCAAGTATTTGAAGTAAACATTAGAATTCTAGGAGGTCTTTTAGCTATTTACGATCATAGTAAAAATCCTAAAATACTTGAACAAGCAATTGATTTTGGCGATAGAATATTACCCGCCTTTGAATCTCCTACCGGAATTCCCTACCATTCGGTTAATCTGAAAACGAGTGCCACTGCCGGAAATCATGGAAAAGGACTAGGAAATATTGTAAACACTGCTCAGGCTGCCACTTATTTATTGGAGTTTGGAATCTTGAGTTATTATGCACAAGATCCTAAGTATTATCAAGCTGCAAAAAAAGCTTCCAAAGCCATTTTTGAGAGAAGATCTGAAATTGGTTTGCCAGGTGATTACATTAATGTTGAAACTGGTGAATGGACTAATAATTGGTCCTATCTGCAAGCGGGTGTGGACTCCTATTATGAGTATTTATTCAAGAGCAATTACTTATTTCCAGACCCAGAGATTTCCGAGATGTGGAAGTTCAGTCTGGATAAAATCAACACCTATTATTCTGACCAATACAATAGCAAACAATTTTACGCGTGTGTGAATATGCACACTGGAGAAGTGGTGAAAAGATCCATGTCTCTTTATGATGCATTTTTTCCTGCGATTCAAGCCCTACATGGAGAGATTGAAAACGCAGAAAACAATATGAATACGTGGGATTGGGTATGGAATAAGTACGGTTTACTGCCTACTCGTTATCTCTATGAAACTGACTCTATTGAATATGCCAATTCTGAATTGAATCCTGAGATTATCGAATCTGCCTATTATCTCCATCAAATAACGGGGAAACAAAAATATTTAGACATGATTTATGCGTATTGGGCAGATATGAAATCTTGCTGCAGAAATGATGTTGCCTTTAATGCCGTTAAGGATGTAAGAAGCATGGAGGCTAAAGATTATTTGGCCACTTATTTCTATGCAGAAACACTAAAATATTTCTATTTGGCGGTGGTAGACGATGGTACTTTCAGTTTTGATGATTATGTCTTCAACACAGAAGCTCATCCTTTTAAAAAAAGCAATTTTGATCAGGAAAAAGCCAAGGAATATTTAAACATAAAATAGGTTCTTAAATTGCGAAGACTTAAGCCACACAGGTATTTTGGATATCTCAAAATCTGCTCAAATTTATAGATGGTAAAAGCTCAAGCCCATCCTCAATAAGGTTTTTCAACTTAGGATTTTTTTCTTTCATCTGATCTAAGTACTTACGAAGATCTGTTGAAAATTCTTCTTCTTTGCTTAATTCCAATATTTCAACAGAAAGTAACCAATCTTCACCAAAATCATTTTTCACCTTTTGGAAAATACTTCTAAGCTCTTCTTTTTGATCATCTCTATTCTCTCGTATTTCTCTCACTCTTTCATATAGCTTGTTGAGCTCTTTATTATTCTCCGTTTTGGCCTTAATAGATTTTGTTTTAGATACCTCATAGAGATTATCAAATGAGTTGAAATCAGCAGGGCCAGCATAGGCTGAAATAATGTGTGTCCCAATGGCCATATTGAATATTTCATCTTTTCCATCAAACAATATCCTTTCTCCATAACTTACCTGGCAGTCTACTAGCTGAATGAGCATTAATTTGCCCATCATGTTTCTAATTCCTGTCAGGTTTAAACCTTCTACTTTAATGCCACTTTCAAACTCAAACGACAAGTGCTTTCCATCATAGAAATTGTAAGCTTTCAGATCTACTGGCCCCATATCTTCAATTGCTAGGTTGATACCTTTCAATTTACCCAATGGAGAAGCAAAACCATTTACATGCACTTCTGTTCCATGTCCGATTAATTCCTTTTCCCTAAACGCGAGTGCGGATGGACCTTCTGTCTTAAAAAAAATTACGTTGGCATCTTCATCTTTGATCATTTCTGTGAAGACTCCAGAAACCTGTAGTCCAGTGTTCAGTTCAATCGTTCCAACCCTGTTCGATTCGATCAATTTTTTTAATCCTCTAAAACCGCCTTTCCTCAAACTCATTGTAGAGGCGTATTCCTCCAAAACTTGCATTAAATAAGAAAAATCTGGAGTTACGAAGAGTTGCGGCTGTGGTTTGGTAATATCAAAATCCTGATGAATTGCTTCAATTGAAAATTCCTTCTTTATCACTTCGTCCTTAAGGCAATTGACACTTTCGCCAATGGAAGATAAAAGTCCCGCACCGTATATGCGGGGTGATTCTAGTTCACCTATTAAACCGTATTCTACCGTCCACCATTGTAAGTTTCTGATCTCTGCCATTTCGGAAGGATCTACTTCCTGACCTTGCAGCTCTTCTACCTTATTTCTGGCATCTGCTAGTTCTTTGGCATCCGATCCTTCCGCTTCTTCCATGATGGAAAGTTTACGAACTGCTTCATATAAGTCTATGTCATGCTTAGATAAAATAGCCTTTGCACCAATAGCTCCTAACCTACGGAGGTACTCTGCATAATCTGGATTGGCAATGATAGGTGCATGGCCAGCGGCTTCATGAATAATATCTGGAGCGGGTGTGTATTCAATGTTTTCAAGTTGTCTAATGTCTGAAGCAATAACCAATATTTTATAGGCTTGAAACTCCATAAAGGCATTTGGAGGAATGAAGCCATCCACTGCAACGGCAGCCCAACCAATCTCCTTTAAAATTCTGTTCATTCCATACATACTCGGAATAGATTCTATAGAAATTCCTGTTTTCTCTAAGCCCTTCAAATAGGATGAATGCGCATTCTTAGATAGAAAATCCAAATTTTTGCGCATTACATAACGCCAAACCGCTTGATTAATGGGTGTATACTCCGAATAGTTTTGCGGTTTAATGAATTGCTTTAAATGCGGTGGAAGCCTTTCTATCAGCTCATTGCTTTCGTACGCTTGTTTTTGGCTCATCTTAAATTTCTTGATACAAAGTTATGCTTTGCACTAGAATTTCA
>CAZSQZ010000026.1:0-19959 GCA_964609215.1 uncultured Flavobacteriales bacterium | reverse complement strand
ACCAGGACAATTGTACTATTAAAATGAGTCTTTTTTATCCATTTGTAATACCCCTCTAATAGATACTCAGGTTTTAATGGTTCCATCACTTAAAATCTCTATTTTTGCAGGCTTTTTGGAAGAAACGCAAAACATATCGATTTCAGAATTAACCCAGGAATTACCCTTGATGGAAGCATTCTATACCATTCAAGGAGAAGGTGTTCACACGGGTAAGGCAGCTTATTTTATTCGTTTAGCCGGTTGTGATGTAGGTTGTGTTTGGTGTGATGTTAAAGAAAGCTGGGATGCCCAAAAACATAGCATTCAAAAAGTAGATGACATGGTCGGGAATGCTCAAAATTCCGGTTCTGATATTGCGGTCATTACAGGTGGTGAACCAGCTATGTATAATTTAGAGTATTTAACCTCTGCATTGAATCAAGCTGGTTTGAATACGCACATAGAAACTTCTGGTGTTTATGAACTAACTGGAAATTGGCATTGGATTTGCTTCTCTCCAAAGAAGTTTAAAGCTCCGCATGAAAGCATTTACGAAAAGGCAGATGAACTAAAAGTAATCGTTTATAACAAAAGTGATTTTGAATTTGCCGAAGAACATGCAAAACGCGTTGGAAAAGAGTGTAAATTGTTGTTGCAACCGGAGTGGAGCAAGATTGATATTGTATTACCGTTAATTACAGCATATGTTAAGGAAAATCCAAAATGGAAAATTTCTCTTCAAACCCATAAATACATGGGCATCCCTTAGTCGGATTTCCCTTTTATTACTTTCTCTTTTTTTATTTTCCTGTACTTCAAATTTTCCGGCTCAAGGTTCCGGAAATGCAAAATTGGATAAGCTCTTTAAAAAAGCCAAAGCATCCTATACCGCAAAAGACTATTCTTCGGCTAAAAAGAGTTTAGACAAGATTTTATCTTCAGATCCCAATTACATAGAAGCGTATTTATTGCGCTTTGAAATAGGTTTGGATACCAGAGACGATAAAATGGTTATTGAAAATTTGCAGAAGGCCATTAATATAGATCCAACCTATTTTAAGAATGCCCATTTCATTTTGGGAGATTTTGCTATGAAAAGTGGAGAGTACGAAAGAGCCTCTGCTTATTTTGCCGACTTTCTTAAATTTCAACAAGATACCAATCATCCTCTTTGGCCTAGAGCCAAGGAAGGACAAGATAGAGCAGTATTTGCTGCCAATTTGAAAAAATTGAAAGTGCCATTTGAACCTAAGAATATGGGTGAGGCCATCAATTCTCAATTTGATGAATACTATCCGTCACTAACTACTGATGATAAGGCTTTGCTGTACACGCGAAGGTTACCCCATCTTGAAAGAAGGGTGGAGCAGGAAGATTTTTATTATTCCCAAAAAGAAGAAAACTGGGATAAATCTACTCCAATCAATGAGCTGAATACACCCTTTAATGAAGGCGCTCCTGTTATTTCTGCTGATGGAAATTTAATGGTGTATACAACCTGTGCAATCAATCAAGATTTGGAGTATACGGGAAATAAAAGAGGTTATGGAAGCTGCGATTTATTTTACTCTCAAAAGATAGATGGCAAATGGACACCTGGAAGGAATATGGGAAAGGCTATCAATTCCTGGCACTGGGAGTCTCAACCCAGTCTTTCAGCAAATGGCCGCACTATTTATTTTATCAGGGGGACGATTTCAAGAGATCATCCTGGTCCAAAGGATATGAATATCTTCTATTCCGAATTAACCAATGAGGGAGATTGGTCTAAGGCCAAGAAAATGAAAGAACCTATCAATACAGAAGGAAATGAATCTTCTGTAATGATACATCCAGATGGAAAGACGCTGTATTTTTCTTCTGATGGACATTTTGGTTTAGGGGGAGAAGATATTTTCGTTTCTCATTTGGAAGATGGGGAATGGACTAAGCCGGTTAATTTGGGCTATCCAATTAATACCCATAAGAACGAAAACAGCTTGACCGTTTTGGCTTCTGGAGATGTTGCGTTATATGCGAGCAGTAGAGAAGGAGGTTTTGGCGGATTGGATTTATATGAATTTGAATTACCTGAGTTTGCACGGTCTAAACCGGTTACGTATTTCAAGGGAGTTTGTATTGATGAGAAAACCAAGGGAAAAATAGGAGCTCAAGTACAAATCGTAGAATTGGAATCTGGAGAACTGGTTGCGGAAGCTTTCAGTGACCCAAAAACTGGGGAGTTTTTAGTAGCACTTCCAACTGAGAAGTCTTATGCTTTAAGCGCATCAGCTTTGGGTTATATGTTGTATTCTGAAAATTTCGATTATACCAATCAAGATAAGATAGAAGCAGTGGAAAAGATTGTTCCTATGAAGAAAATAACGGAAGGTGTATCCATAGTTCTGGAGAATATTTTCTTTGATACCGATAAATCTATTTTGAAAGAAACTTCTTATGCTGAACTCCATAAGCTTAGAGAAATACTGAATTTCTATCCTGAATTAAAGATTGAAATTCAAGGACATACGGATAATGTTGGGGATGATATTTACAACATGGGCTTGTCTAAGGAAAGAGCAAATGCAGTAATGACCTGGTTGGTTAAAAGTGGAGTTTCAGGGGATAGATTAAGTGCGAAAGGCTTTGGAGAATCTAAACCCATTGCTTCCAATGATAATGAAGAGGGTAGGGCAAAGAACAGAAGAACAGAGGTTTTAATTTTAGAATCTAAATAATCTCATTTTATTCTAAACCAGAAACTTCCACCGTGTTTCTCCACATCCTTTAGATGCTTATGTTCCCAGAGAGGATTTAAGGAAGTACTCAAGGCTTCATTTTCGCTCACATAATAACAGGGAAATACCACTTCGTATTTTTCTGGATTGGCAAGTAAAAATGCGGATAATACATACTGCTCAGAATAAAAGCGATCGCACATAAACTGCGGATAGTCATAAGGAATATAGATGTCGTGTACCTGAACAATAACTCCCTTTTTTAACTGGGGTAATATTTCCAGGAAGCAAACGGTAACATCAGAATTGGGAAGAGATCTATGCGAATTATCTATGAAAAGAATATCATCACTTTGCAATGTCTCCCAAATAAAAGAGAGGTCATCAATATCCTCTATCGGATTGCGAATGACCCTGTCAGATAATTGATCGATAGCAGCTCTTGGATAAGGATCAATGGAAGTGATTTTGGTATTCAGCTTTTTATCCCTAATTACTTTTTTGGCAACCAAAGTAGAATTACCAGATCCCACTTCTATATAGTTGTTGGGTTTGAAATACTCTAGAATGCTGTAGAGAGCTGCAATATCTAAACCGGGCAGAAAGTCATTATTCCAGTGGGGTTCATTCTCATTTGAGGCATCCGTTTTTGGCCGTATCGATTGAATATCATCTTTAAGTCTTAATATGTGCTCAATGACCTTTTCATATTTCTCATGGTTTCTTTTGATGATGCTTTCCAACAGAGGATGCGCTTTTGAACCATGCCCAAAGCGGGGCCGTGGATTTACCTTGTATTCCAGATTAAGTGTTTGGAACTTAGGAGAAAGCGTTCGGTATATTTTTTTAAGCTTATCTATGACCTTTGATTTTCAAAAAATCGAATGTACTGAGAATTCGATTTTGATCTCTAATAATCATAGAATATTTCCCATCTCTTAAGTTGGAAACAGATATAATAGATTGAACCTCACCCTTTTGGATGAGCCTTCCATTCAAATCATAAATTTGATACTCTGCAATACCTTGAAAGGAGAAATTGGTTTTTAGCTCATCGACACATGGGTTGGGGAAAAACTGAATGCTTTCCTGAAGACTATTTTCTTCTATGCTAGTTATTTGCTCAGATGTTGCCATGGCTTCCACTTCAAAATCCTGTCCTTGTTTGACCACCCAAATGCTAGAATTTCCAATACCCCAAGAGTCTGTGGTGCCAATATGAATAGGACTATTGTCCAGCGTAATGGTAGAATACTTAAAATCATCATCAAAGAAAAATCCAAAATCGGTAGATGCTCCCGTGCTGATAAATGAACCGTTTGTATTGAACTTCCAGGAAGTACTGGTTGAAAATCCCTGAATGAATCGAGTTGTAAACATGAAGTCACCATTGTCAAATGGAGCAATGGATTCTGGAATTCTAATTCTATCGTTCTCTGGAATATCTTTTTGCCATATAGGAGTTCCTAGATTGTCTATTTTCCAATAGGCAGGTTCAATAGAGTCTGCTTGATTTGATTTCCAGTGTTCCAAGGCTATGAGCAAGTCTCCATTTGAGTCTGTTTCAATAACTCTTCCCACTTGATGAAAAGCACGATCATCAATTATACTGAGTATTTCATCACCATCTTGATTTGTTTTCACCACATATAAATTGGAGTCGTTTTGCTGAGTATATCCAGTAAACCAAAGGTTTCCATCACCATCTTCACTCAAGTCGAAGAAACCATCAAAACCAGTAGACCCAAACTTTTCTTCCCAAATTAAATCACCATTTTCACTATTGATTTTGAGTGCGTATGCATCGTTTTGTCCAAGAGTATTGGAATAGGTTTCACCACAAATTACAATATTGCCATCTTCACTTTCTATAAGCTCATAGCCAAAATCCCAATCGTCTCCACCGTACTTTTTCAGCCAATCTAATGTGCCATCCAAATCTGTTTTAATCAGTAAAACATTATATCCGTTACCTCCAGATTCGTTGGTGTATCCAACGGTATATAAATTCCCATTAGTGTGCAAAAGAATATCCTGTGCCCATTCTATTTGGGCATTGCCAAAGGTAAATTGCCATGAAAAATTGCCGTTTTTATCAATTCCCATTAACAGGGCGTCCGTATTTCCTGAACCGAAACTACTTGTAGCTCCTGCAATTACATAGCTTGAATCCGATAATTGCACGATAGATTCTCCATAGTCAAAATCGTTATTTCCGTATGCTTTATTGAAAGAAATACCTTGAGCCTGATAAATAACAGGAAGCATAAATAATAGTAGAAATAACCTCATGAGATAGCTTTTCTAATTTTTACAAATTGTTCTAGTATTCCCCTCAGTTTGGAGAGCTTTAACATATTCGCACCATCGGACTTAGCCTTAGCAGGGTTTGGATGTGTTTCAATAAATAATCCATCAATACCGGCAGCTATTCCTGCATTTCCAATAGTTGAAATCAACTCCGGCCTTCCACCCGTAACACCTGAGGATTGATTCGGTTGTTGGAGCGAATGTGTAATATCTAAAATGGTTGGTGCAATTTTTTTCATGCTTGGAATTCCCCTAAAGTCAACCACTAAATCAGCGTATCCAAAAGTGGTTCCCCTTTCCGTAATCCACACTTTTTTGTTTCTGGAATCCTTCACTTTTTTAACGGCAAACTGCATCGCTTCGGGAGATAAAAATTGTCCTTTCTTAATATTTACCACCTTTCCCGTTTTAGCTGCTGCAACTAGAAGAGAAGTTTGTCTACATAAAAAAGCCGGGATTTGTAACACATCCACAAATTCAGCAGCAATAGCCGCTTCCTCGGGAGAATGAATGTCTGTAACAATGGGAACATTTAGTTCCTTCCTTACTTTGGCAAGAATATTCAATGCTTTTTCATCACCAATTCCGGTAAAGGAATCGAGCCTGCTTCTGTTTGCCTTTCTATAAGAAGACTTAAAAATAAATGGGATTTTCAAGTCTTTACAAATCTTTTGAATGGAAACTGCCGTATTCATCGTTGTCCTTTCAGACTCTACAGCACAGGGTCCTGCCAACAGAAAGAAATTCTTACTAGAACCATTTAATATTTTATCTAAATCCTTCATCGAATATCTCTTTTAAGTATTACGAATACACTTCTTCCCAAACCATTATTATCAAAATTGTCAATGAAGTGATGCGTCCCAATTTTCCAATACCAACTATAATTTATTTCCCATTCAAAAGAGAAACCAATTTTGGATTGTTGGTAGCCTCCAACTGAATATTCCGCATTTAATTTAAAATTTCTTCGAGCTAAGTAGCCCAATTGAAAACGTAAGTTCGGTCTGGCATGCATGTTCACCCATTGCTCAAACTCAAAACCATAAGAGATACCACTTTCACGCAGAGAAGAAGTTGAAAAAATAATATTGAAAGGCAAAAATTGGGTATAAGAACCTGGACGCGAAGAAGGAATAATGGAATCCTCCAAAGCACTCTGATTGGGGAAAGTAAAAGAATCATCCAAAAAATTTCCCAACTCTAAACCTCTAAATCTGAAGGTTGTGTCTATTTGTGTCTCGTTAATTTTGGACCAATTCATTACACCTAAATGCTTAACTTCAAAGGATAAAATGTTCATGAATTTTCTTTTTTCCGTAGGCCGGTTTAAAAGGTAATACTTAAAATCTGTGGTTATGCTAACTCCATTGAAATCGGTCCATTTAGAACTTGGGGTATCAAAATAACTTCCTTGCCAATTAAAATCTAGATAAGCTCCATTTTCTTCGGTAAATAAAGAAGCGGAATCAAATTGAGCCTTAGTAAAACGCGTCCCCTTTCCAATTGCCAGATTAAAGTAAGAGTTATTGAACTGATCATAGATTCCAAAAAGAAATCTTTGGTGATTAAATTGAGTTATTTCAGTTCTAGCAATATTTATCGGTTCATCTGCAAAGTCTGAATTACCTAGAAAAATCAATTCCATCAAATCTTGGTTATAGTCACCATACAAACTATAACGCCAATCAAAACCTAATTTCAAACCGTATCTTTTTCTTTTTTTGATGGGATTAATCATTCCCAAGTAGGCCTCATTACTTTGTATAAAATTAAGCCCGAACTGATTTTGAATGCTTTGGTTATTGATGTTTTGAACCCTTAGTTCTCTTGGAATAAACTCGTTGCTAAATATTGCATCGATAAATTCATTGTTAAATGCTCCGTTTTCATATTCAACATCAAATTCAACTTTTATAAAGGATTTATATGAATTGGTATCCGGAGTATAGATTTGCGACAGCACGCAATTAACTACTAATACAAATAGGAAAGTTAAATAGCTTTTCATTCTGTATCCACCAAATAATTAGCTTTTAATACTGCAGTAACATCAATTCTCTGTTCAGCTAAAATTTTAACCTCTTGGGCATCTGGACTGCTTAAAGTGGCATTCAAAATGAGTTGATCGGCATTTTTTAATTTTTCAAATTTTACATCATCAATAGGAACGGTTAAAACGGAGCTTGCACTGATATTAGGGTTGAAACTTCCAAGTACCGAACCTGCTAGATTATTTGAGCTAATTAGAGAATCCGTTATCAAATTATTCTCTAATAGGTACAATTGTATTTCACCTTCAAGAGGAAATGAATTGGACACTTGTAACTCAATGTTGCCACTTCTAATATTATCTATATTTTCATCTTCATTAAGGTCAAGTGCAAGAGTGTCACTTAAAACTAAATCGGAAACAGAAAAACAAAGGGGTATATCAACGGAAATATTAAAACCTAATTCACTTTCGCAATAGATAAAATCATTACCTCCAGAAACATTTCCCAAAGGATTTAGCTCCGCAAAAATGGAGTATTCTATGTTATTCGGAAAGTTTTCAATCCATTCATCTATATTGGAGTTGGCGTTGTTGAGAATATATCCAGACTCATAAGGAACTAAGCCCTGATTATCTTCAGCTCGATTAACATTTATTGTTTTACCAATTAATTCGTGATCTAATAAAACTTCCGAATTATGATTGGAATTGAGTGAAGCCAGTTCATCCAACCTAAATCTAAAATCAGCACCAACTCCGTTGATTAGATCAAGCTTAAGTTCTGTTTGATTGAAATCTATGCTATTTGGTGCAATATTTTCCAAAAGAGAAAAGTCGATTGTTTCCTCAACTTGACTTATTTCCCTTGAGCCAAAAAAACCTCTGGCATATTGGGTATTTATGTCAATATAAAATACCTCAATAATTAGAGTATCGCTATTGAGCACTGTAACGGTACTCCCGTTTGGATCAATGATAACATTCAAGGAAGATAGAATGGTATTGAAAAGGCTTCCATTCTCACCAGTTAAGTCTAGTTCATAACCCGAGATGTCATATTCTTCATAAAATTCCCCTGGTGAATCTCCTGCCCCTTCTGGAATAATTTCTTCCGTTTGAAATGAAATTCCATTTTGTTCAGCTGAAAGAATGGTGAAATTGGCCACCAGTTTTTCTTCAATATAGCTTTTTACTGATAATCCAAGTTTACCAGATTTTATACGCAATTCTTTGAGGCTTGCATCACCAAAATCCAATGAAGTCTCGTCAATTGGTGTAGGAAAGGTTGCCCCAGGATCAAAATCAAAACTTACAAAGGGAGCTTGAAATTTTTCAATAGTGGATAGTTCTTGGATACTGCCAAGCGTATCTAATTCAAACTTTAGGGCATTGGATTCCAAATGCAATGAAACAGATTGGTCGCTATTGATCTGAGTGATTGAATCAGGAACAAGATCTGAAAAGTTCAGTTCTCCATGCACCAAAGGGATAACTATATCAATGTTCCATTTAGAATCTAATGCTTTATTACAGGAGATTGCTAAAGCAATACCAAGAATGAAAACAAGCTTATTCATTTAGGTCAAAAGTACTTATTTGCAATATGAAATGGGTTTATTTTAGTGCAGTTTATAATAAACCTATTTTTAATAGCTTTACAGTTCAATACGGATTTCATGAGAGTATGGGTCTTTTCTACTTTTGCCAGTGCGCTTATAATGTTTATTCTATCATATTTATGGCATGATTTAATTCTACCTGATTTTGAAAAGCTATCTATTCCTCTTACTAAGCACCTCTTAATACTAGCATCTGTTTATATGCTAATAGGATTACTTATGGTGGCAATTTTAAAAAATTCAAAAAAGAGAATTGGAACAAAATTTTATGGTATTCTGATTGGTATTCTGTTTGGAGTAGCTTTTTATTCAATAATCTTGCTCTATTCAGATAGCTATACAAAAAACTTTATTTTCCATAGTTTTCAAAAAAAGCACATTTTTCTAGACTATGGTTGGCAAATTGTTGAACAAGGTTTTGGCGGATTAATAGCGGCACGAAGTATTTTGTTTTTTGGTGCCTGGAAAAAATCTTTTTAGTAAGGGTAGAAGTCCTTCCATAAATTTCTCAGTCTTTCCATCCAGATATTTTCTTTTTTATTCTTTCCGGGGCTATATATTATTTTGGACTTTAATTCTTCGGGAAGATAATTTTCAAGGATAAAATGATTATCGTAGGAATGTGCGTACTTGTAATTTTCACCATAGCCTATTTCTTTCATGAGTTTTGTAGGCGCATTTCGCAGGTGTAATGGAATCGAAAGATCTCCAGTTTCTTGTACAATTTGCTGAGCAATGTTAATAGCTTCATAAGCACTATTGCTCTTTTCTGAACAAGCCATATATATGGCACATTGCGATAGAATAATACGGGATTCTGGCCAGCCAATAAGGTTAACTGCCTGAAAAGTGCTGGTGGCAATTGCAAGGGCTGAAGGGTTTGCGTTTCCTATATCTTCACTGGCCAAAATAACCAACCTACGTGCAATGAATTTAGGATCTTCTCCTCCCTCTATCATTCTTGCTAAATAGTACACTGCTGCATTTGGGTCACTGCCTCTAATACTTTTTATAAACGCGGATATGATATCGTAATGTTGATCACCGTTTTTATCGTATCTGGCTAAGTTTTTTCCAATTATCTTGGAAGTAAATTCATTGGTGATTTTTATCGGCTCTTTTTCGGTACTTAATATTTCCAGAGCGTTTAAAAGCTTTCTGCCATCTCCTCCAGAAATTCTGTAAAGCTCATCCTTCTCAGTAATTTGAATATCTCTGTTTTTTAAAAATTCATCTTCGCTCAACGCTCTGCTCACTATTTCATCTAAATTTTTCTCAGATAGAGATTCTAAAACGTAGACCTGACATCTGGATAATAGAGCAGCATTTACTTCAAATGATGGGTTTTCGGTAGTTGCACCAATTAAGGTTATTGTTCCACTTTCTACAGCTCCCAAAAGTGAATCTTGCTGAGATTTTGAGAAGCGATGTATTTCATCTATAAATAGAATTGCATTGTTGTTTCCAAAAAGCCCTTGTTTCTTTACTTTTTGGATTATTTCACGTATGTCCTTTACTCCAGAATTTATTGCACTAAGCTTATAAAATGGTCTATCCAACATTTCAGAAAAAATTCTAGCTAGTGTGGTCTTGCCAACTCCAGGAGGCCCCCATAAAATTAATGATGGAATAAATCCAGAGGTAATTGATTTTCTGAGATTGGAGTCTTTACCAATGACTTGTTCTTGCCCTACATACTCATCCAATGTATTTGGACGAAGGCGTTCTGCTAATGGAATGTTAGGAATAGAGTACATCGTTTTCACTTCTTTTTCTTTTCCATCTTCTATGACTCCATAGCCAATAATTGGGTTGTTCTATTATTTGTTTTTCAAGCATGCGTGTTGCTTTTACAGATAATTCGCTGTACTGTAAAGTTGCGGGATTTTCTTCAATTAAATCATAACTTACGGAAAAATGTCCTCGTTTTACTCTGGTAAGCGCACCAAATAGAACAGGATAATTTTTTTCACTTGCTAGTTTTTCAGCACCGAAGGGAATTGCGGTTTCTTGGTTTAGAAATGTAGTCCAGACACCGGTGCCTTCTCTGGGCGCCTGATCAATGGCGAATATAATTGCGTGTGGTTTTTCCTCCTGCGTTTCAAAAATGTTTTTGTATTCCTTTTTTGATCTCATTGAAAGACCAAATTGACTTCTTGAAGAATTTACCTTCTTGTCAAAAAATTTGTTAGCCAACTCTGTATAAATTCCTATTAGCAAATGTTTATGATACCTGGCAATTCCAACCGCATACATTTCCCAATTGCTATAATGTCCGCCAACAATAATTAGATTCTTGCCTTTTTCGAAATATGAATTGGGTAGCTCGGGATTGGTACAAATGAGTCTCTTACTGATTTGTTTTTTCGTTATTGAAAACATTTTAACGCTTTCTACTATTATGTCACAAAGGTGTTTAAAGAACTTTTTTTCAATCTCCTTTTTTCTTTTTAGAGAGTACTTTGGAAATGAATTTGAAATGTTTTGTCTGACTATTTTTTTTCGATATCCTATCAAATGGTATACTACTAAATATAGAAAATCCGAGATGAGATATAGAACGGAAAAGGGTAGGAGTGAAATGGGTTTTAATATGAGATAGTAAAGTACTTGAGACAAAGGAAACTTATTCTGATACGCTAAATATAGAAATAAAAAAACCCTGACCACATTGTGATCAGGGTTTTGAAATTTATAATCGTTTGTTACTTAGTAACAATGATTTTATCGTGATATTCTCCATTGTTAGCAGTAGTTAACTTATAGATATATATACCTGTAGCTAAATTGCTTCCATCGAAGTTTAATCTGTAAGCTTGATCTTTCTCAACCTGACCAGTATAAAGTTCTGCAACTTTCTTACCACTCATTGAGAATACTTCTAATCTTACATTATCATCTTCAGAGATAGAGAATGTAATAGTACTATTATCAGAAGTTGGGTTAGGAGCAGCTACCATCTTATAAGTGAACTTATCTGGAGAAGGAGAATCTGTGAATGTAGGATCAATATCCAAGTCACCAATTACACCATCTTGTACTCCACCTGCATCTTCAGGATCAACAACAGTAATTGTTTGAGTTTGAGAAACAGAGTTTCCACAATCATCAGTAGCAGTCCATGTTCTTGTGATAGTATACTCACAAGGTGGGCAGAACGTATCGAATGCGAAGTCACCAATTCCACTAACAGAATTACCATTGATTTCACCATCATAAGAGAACCAAGTACCCATTCCGTATTCAGCATTTCTGTTGTTAGCAGCTAGACCAACTTGGAATCCGAAGAACAAGTTAGATGGAGCATGACTTAATGTCAATACATCACCTTCAAGGCAATCATCACCAATTAACTTAGTATCACTAGATAATTCCCAGTATTCCCAAGTCTCTTCAAGGTTTCCACCAAGAGCAGCAGCAGCCATAGCATCATCTTTGAATGATCTGTTCACAAATGGAGCAGAAGTAGTCAACATAGAACTCCATGTAGCCCAATCCAATTTGTTTATCATATATCCTTCAATGAAGAATGCATAACATGGATTTTCAGGATCGTAAACTCTACCAGTGAATATACCTTGTAAGTTACCTCCACCAAGGTCAACAACTTGGAATGATCCATTATTGATATCGAACACAAAGTTTCCACTTCCTACACCTGGTAAGAATAGAGCCCAAATATCTCCAACAACACCATCTACCGGAGTAGTTAATTCACATGCTGGATTTAACTCAGTTTGACCTACTATTTCTTCCTCAAGAGTTAATGTAACACTAGAGCATGCATCTTCAACTTCTGGCATTTCAGCAGCTGGGATTTCATCACCACAAACAAATGTTTCATCTTCTGGGAAGCTAACAAACTCAGGAGCGTCATTATCTTCAACAGTAATCGTTTGAGATACTGAGCTAGAATTTCCACATCCATCATTTGCAGTCCATGTTCTTATTAATGTATAAGTTCCAGGACAAACTTCATTTGTTACTTCTTCAGAGAATGTGATGTTAGCATCGTGACAATCATCAGTAGCACTTGGAGATGCTAATTTTGGTAGATTATCACAATCAGCCGTTACATCTCCAGGAACAGTAGCAGGATCAAATACTGGAGCAGTATTGTCTTCGAATGTTACCGTCTGTAACTGAGTAGCAGTATTTCCACATGCATCAGTTGCAACCCATGTTCTTGTAATTACGGTAGTGCAATCGTCTACAACTGTAGTTTCAGTTAACACAACATCAACATTAGTATCACAGTTGTCAGATGCAGTTACCACTGGAGCAACTGAAACATCCGAACAATCGATGATTTCATCAGCTGGGAAGTTATCGAATGTAGGATTAGTATTATCAACTACATCAATAGTCTGTACATGAACCGCAGTGTTTCCACAAGCATCTTCAGCAGTATACGTTCTAATGATTTGATAAGGACAACCATCTGTTGTAACCTCTGTCATTGAAACAGTAGCTGAACCACAGTTATCAGAAGCAGTTGCTGTAGCAGGACTAGGAACGTTATCACACATTACAGTAGTACTAGCAGGAGCAGATGTAAATACAGGAGCTTCAGTATCAACTACTGTAATAGTTTGAACGTGTGTTGCAACGTTGTTACATCCGTCTTCAGCAGTCCATGTTCTAGTAATTGTAAAGTTACATCCTGAACCATTTGTTGTTTCATTGTAAACAACCTCTACATCATCGAAACAGTTGTCATCAGCAGTAACAGTTGGAGCATCTGGAATATTATCACATTCAACAGTTACATCTTCAGGAGCTCCTACGAAAGTAGGTGCATCGTTATCTTCTAATGTAATGAACTGAGTATACTCAGAAGTGTTACCACAATTATCTACCGCAGTATAAGTTCTCTGAATAACACCAACACAACCACCGCTGAACATTGTTTCTTCAACTGTAACGCTCACGTCATTATCACAATTATCAGTTACTGTTACATCCTCAGGATTTGGAGTATCCTGACAATCAATACTTGTATCTGCAGGAACATCTACGAATACTGGAGCAGTATTATCAGAAACTTCAATCTCCTGAGTATGAGATATTGTATTATCACACTCATCTTCAGCAGTCCATGTTCTAATGATTGTATAAGCATTTTCACAGTTACCCTGTATAATTGTTTCTTCAAGAGTAACAGTAGCATCGCCACAGTTATCAGAAGCAGTTACAACAGGAGCATTTGGTACTTCATTACACTCAACTTCCATATCTACAGGTAAAGTACTTGTAAATTCTGGGTCAGTAGTATCAACAATTGTAATTACTTGAGTATACGTAGACTCATTACCACAATTATCAGTAGCAACCCAAACTCTTTGAAGTTGACCGCTGCAATCAGTTCCATTGTATCCAAACTGGCTGAACGTAATTTCAACATCATCATCACATGTATCAACTGCATCTACATTAGCAGGAGCAGGAACAGTTCCACACTCAACAGTCATGTCATCAGGAAGATTTGTAAGAACTGGAGCAACTTCATCTATTACTTCTATTGTCTGACTAACTGAAGAAGCGTTTCCACAATCATCAGTAGCAGTCCATGTTCTAGTAATAGTGTATGAATCTTCACAAGAACCTGGAGTAATAACTTCATTCAACTCTAAATCTACATCAGCATCGCAATTATCTATAGCAGATGCACTTGGTGCAGCTGGTACATTTTCACAACTTACAGTAGCATTGTCGAAGTCTCCAGAAATAACAGGAGCAGTAGTATCAACAACTGTAATCGTTTGAGAAACAGAAGCTGCATTATCACATCCATCAGTAGCAGTCCATGTTCTTACTATAGTGTAAGATTGAGGACAATCACCATCTACATGAGATTCAGAGAATACTAAGAAAGAGTCTCCACAGTTATCTTGAGAAGTTACGTTTGCAGGAGCAGGAACATTTCCACACTCTACAGTAACATCAGCAGGAGCACCGCTAATAGTTGGAGCTTCATTATCCGTTACTGTAATCGTTTGAGAAACAGTAGTTGTATTATCACATTCATCTGTTCCAGTCCATGTTCTAATTAAGAAATATGAACCTTCACAAGCACCATCAATAACAGTCTCATCAAATACAACATCTACATTACTGCAATTGTCAGTGAAAGTTGCTGCTTCAAAAGGAGCAAGATCTTCATCACAATCAATAGAGTAATCAGCTGGAACAGTAGCTTCTGGAGCAGTGTTATCAAATAAGAATAAGAATTGCTCGAAAGTCGCTTCGTTTCCACAGTTGTCTGTAGCAACCCAAGTTCTTCTAACTGTACCTGCACATCCACCAGAAAGGTTTTGCTCAGTAAATTCTATTGTAACATCATTATCACAATTATCTGTTGCTATCAAGTCATCCGCAGAAGGAACGTCATCACATTCAACATCCATCTGAGAAGGAGGAGTAGAAACAAACACCGGAGCAGTAGTATCAACTACATTGATAGTCTGAGTATGTGAAGTTTCATTATCACAGTCATCAGTTGCAACCCAAGTTCTAATAATTGTATATGCATTTTCACAGTTTCCATCAATTATAGTTTCTGTGAAGTCTACATTAACATCTGTATCGCAGTTGTCACTTGCTGTTACGTTAGCAGCAGCAGGTACATTATCACATTCAACTGTAGCATTTGCAGGCTCAGAAGAAAGCTCTGGTGCTATCTCATCAATAATAGTTATTGTTTGAGTAGCAGTAGCAGAGTTTCCACATTCATCAGTAGCTGTCCATTGTCTAGTCAACACACCTGAGCAATCTGTTCCGTTATATCCAAACTGACTGAATGAAATATCTACATCTCCACAGTTATCAGTTGCTGTTGGATTAGTAACAGCAGGAACATTACCGCATGATACAGTTATATCAGCAGGAATATTTGATAATACAGGAGCAGTAGTATCTTGAACATTGATTACCTGAGTAGCAGTTGAAGCGTTTCCACATTCATCTGTTGCTGTATAAGTAATAGTTAATGTATACTCTTGAGGACAAGATCCAGGAGTAATTACCTCACTTGAAGTAATTGTAACATCACCACAGTTATCAGTTGCTTCAGCACCTTGAGCAGCAGGACTGTCAGAACATTCGATAGTAGCATCTGCTGCAACAAATGTAAATACAGGAGCCTCATCATCTACAATAGTGATTGTCTGAGAACAAGTTGATGTATTGTTACAATTATCAGTAGCAGTCCATGTTCTAACAATTGAATATTCTTGAGGACAAGAACCGTCAATAACTTCTTCATTGAAAGTTATGTTCACATCAGAACAGTTATCTGTAGCTATCAATTCTGGAGCAGCTGGAACAGCTTCATCACAATTATAAGTAGCATCTGCAGGACAATCTTCAATTACTGGAGCAGTATTATCTAACAATGTAACAAACTGCATAATTACAGATTGATTACCACAGTTATCAGTAGCTGTCCAAGTTCTTTGAAGAACACCAACACATCCACCAGAGAACGTAAGTTCTTCGTAAACAACTTCAACATCATTATCACAGTTGTCAGATGCTGTTACCATACTTGCTGGAGGTACATCATCACATTCTACAGCTTCATCAGATGGAATTACATCGAAAGTAGGAGCAGTAGTATCTGAAACATTTATTGTTTGAGAAGCAGAAATTGAATTGTCACAATCATCTGTTACTGTCCAAGTTCTGATAATAGTATAAGAATCTTCACATTCACCTTGATTGATTTGCTCGTTGAAAGTGATTTCAACTGATGAACAATCGTCTCCAGCGTTAATCCCACCAGGAACACCAATTGCTGGTGCAGCAGGAACTGCATCACACTCAACATCTGCATCTGCAGGAACAGGAGTAGTGAAGAAAGGATCTGTAGTATCAATAACAGTAATTACTTGAGAATCAGAAGCAGTATTACCACAAGCATCTTCAGCAGTATATACTCTTGTTAAAGTATAAGTTCCACCACACATATCAACTTGAGATTCAGAAACGGTAACTGTTACATCACCACAAGAATCAGAAGAATCATAGTCAGCAGCTGGAATTGGATTACCACATTCAATTGTTAAATCAGCAGCTGCTTCAATAGAAGGAGGTGTTGTATCAACAAAAGTGATTGTTTGTGTATCACTAGTAGAATTACCGCATTCATCTGTTGCAGTATACGTTCTAGCTATTTCATAAGTGTCACCACATAATTCAGTAAGAACATCTTCAAATGTTACATCTACGTCTCCACAAATATCTGAAGCGTCATAACTTGGAGATGGAACATCAGTTCCACATTCAAGTGTTACATCAGCAGGAATATCCAATGAAGGGTTTGTAGTGTCTACTACTGTAATAGTCTGAGTAGCAGAAGTACTGTTACCACATAAATCAGTAGCAGTATATGTTCTTACCATAATGTAAGTTTCACCGCAAGTTTCTGTAATAACTGGCTCTACAGTTACATTTACTTCATTACAGTTATCATCAGTACTGTAATCAGGTGCAGGAACATCGTCACCACACTCAATTGTTTCATCAGCAGCAACTGTTAAAGTTGGAGCTGTTGTATCAAGGATTGTTATTGTTTGAGTTGCAGTAGTTGTATTTCCACAACCATCATTTGCAACATATGTTCTAGTTACAACTAACTCACAAGAGTCTCCAGTTTCAGTTTCCGAAACAGATACAGTAGGATCTCCACAGTTATCACTTACCGTATAGTCTGGTGCTGGAATAGCTTCATCGCATTCGATAACAGCATTAGGAGCAACAGTTAATACAGGGTCTGTAGTATCAACAACAGTAATCGTTTGAGTGTAAGAACTAGAATTTCCACAATCATCAGTAGCAGTCCATGTTCTGAAGATGAACGACTCCTGAGGACATTGACCTGGTTCTGATGATTCAGATAAGGTTATTGTAACATTAGGATCGCAGTTATCTTCAGCAGCAACATTATTTGCAGGAGCTGGGATATTATCACATTCTACTGTTTCATCATCAGGAGTGCTTGTGAAAGTTGGAGCAGTAGTGTCTTCAACTTCAATTGTCTGAGTATGAGAAACAGTATTTCCACAATCATCAGCAGCAGTCCAAGTTCTTATTAGAGTATAAGTATAGTCACATGGACCAGGGATTAACTCTTCAGAGAATTGAACCATAACAGCACCAGCACAATTATCAACAGCTATAACGTCTTCCGCTCTAGGAACATCATCACATTCTGCCGAAGTATCAGCAGGAAGTGGAGATAATGTTGGAGCAGTAGTGTCTTCAACTACAATAGTTTGAGTTGCAACTGAAGAATTACCACATTCATCAGTAGCTGTATACGTTCTTACAAGAGTATATTCTTGTGGGCAATCTCCAGGAGTAGTAACCTCACTTACATCCATTGTTACATCTCCACAATTATCTTCTGCAGTAGCAGAAGGAGCAGGAACTGTTTCATCACATTCAAGAGATAAGTCTTGTGCTACAGAAGTAAATTCTGGAGCAGTTGTGTCAACAACAAATACAGTGTAAGAAACTGAGCTCATGTTTTCACACTCATCAACAGCAGTATACGTTCTCACTATTGAATATTCTTGAGGGCAATCTCCATCTATTATTTGTTCTGAGAATGTCATAGTAGGCTCTGTACAGTTATCCTCAACAGTAATTACTGTAGGAGCAGGAACTGCTTCATCACATTCTATTGTAATATCCTGAGGATCTTCAGAGAATGTAGGAGCTGACTCATCAATTAAATTAACAAATTGTATAATTTGAGATTCATTTCCGCAGTTATCTTTAGCGATCCAGATTCTTTCAAGAACACCAGCACAACCGCCAGAGAAATTATTCTCCATAAACATAATTGTAACATCATCATCACAATTATCCGTAGCAGTTACATCAGCAGGATCTGGAACATCTTCACAAGGAACTGAAATCTGTAATGGAATAGGATCAATTACAGGTGCAGTTGTATCCACAACCTCATAAGTTTGAGAAACTGAATCTGAATTTCCACATTCATCACTCGCAGTATAAGTGTAAGTAATGTAGTAGTGATCTTCACAATCACCAGGAGTAATCTCTTCTGTTGTTACCACAGTAACATCTGAACAAAGATCAGAAGCAGTTGGTGCAGCAGGACCTGGTACATTATCGCATTCAAATGTTCCATCTTCTGGAACTGAGTCAAATACCGGAGCATTTGTATCTTGAACAGTTATTGTCTGAGAAGCAGTAGATGTATTATCACACTTATCAGAAGAAGACCAAGTTCTAATTAACGTATAGTTACCTGGGCAATTTCCTAATATCATCTCTTCAGAGAATGTTACTGTTTCTTCTCCCCAACAATTATCAGTAGCAGTAACTACTGCAGGATCTGGAACTTCGTTACATTCAACTGTAATATCAGAAGGTATACCATCTAATACTGGAGCTTCTTCATCAATTACTGTTATAGTTGTTGTGATAGAAGCACCTTCGTTTCCACATTCATCAGTTGGAGTGAAAGTGCACGCCAATTGACCAACAGCAGGACAAGAAACAGCATCGCAATCTAAAGCTTCAAATGCAGTTTCAACAATAACTGGATCATCATCACAATTATCTTGAGCATTAGTAGGAACTAAACCATTTTGGAAGAATAAAGATCTTGCAAAGTTAAAGAACGCCTGCTCTTCAGCTGGAGTTAATAAACCATTTGCATAATCATATACTGTCTGAGCATTCAAAATACTGCAGTCAACATCTAAATTAGAAATTTGAGGAGCATCCTGAGTAGGAGCTGTTGTATCTTGAACATTAATAACCTGAGTTGCAGAAGTTGAATTTCCACAAGCATCAGTAGCAGTATATGTTCTTGTTAAAGTATACTCTTGAGCACAAGCTCCAGGAGTTACTACTTCATCAACAGTAACAACAACTTCATTACAATTATCATCTGCCTCATAAGAAGGTGCAGGAACATCCTCATCACATTCTAAAGTTAGATTAGGTCCAACAGTTAATGTTGGGTTTGTTGTATCCGTAATCGTAATAGTTTGAGTTGCTTCAGTAACATTTCCACACTCATCAGTAGCAGTATATGTTCTTACAATTGACTGAGTACAATCTCCATTTGAAGTTTCAGTAACTATTACAGACACATCTCCACATGTATCATTTGCATTATATGAAGGAGCCGGAACAGGCTCATCACATTCCAGATTTAAGTCTGGAGCAACAGTTAAAGTAGGAGCCGTAGTATCAACAACAGTAATCGTTTGCGTATCAGTAGCAGTGTTACCACAATCGTCAGTAGCTGTATATGTTCTAACCATGATGAAAGTCTCACCACACGTTTCAGTTA
>CAZSQZ010000025.1:0-27850 GCA_964609215.1 uncultured Flavobacteriales bacterium | reverse complement strand
ATCCTAGATAGTATATAGGTTCGGAGATTGCACCGTTTCTATGCTCAACTTTTATTAGGAAAAGATTATATTTTACTAAATTTATAAAAGACAAAAAACCAGTGAACGCATGCTTTTCTGAAAGTAGGTGTTTTTAGGTGGTTGTTATGTGCCATAAAATAGAACTAATGACGAACATTTTTGAATATGCCAACAATAGCTGACTCATCTGCATTCTTGGATTCAAGGCGATTGTTATCGCAACATCAAGCCGCATTAACTATTATGCAAGGGATGTTAGACAATCCTATTCTAGACGCCTTAACATGGTTAGATTTATGTTGTGGAAAGGGGCAAATTATTATCAACCTTGAAGAAAACTTAAGTCAGGAATCAAGATCCAAAATTGAATATTCGGCATATGACTTAAAGGATGAGTATCTTCAATCAACCATTAAAAAGGCGGAGACATTAGGATTTAAGCAATGTAAAGGTAAAAGTGGGGATATAAGTGATTTCCCTGTACTACACCCTTCAAAGGAAAAGTTTGATTTCATCTCACTAACAAACTCGTTGCATGAGTTTGACCCCAAATTCATACCTCAGTTTCTCATAGAATCCATCTTGCGACTAAGTGAGGATGGAATCTTATTCCTATATGACATGGAACATTTACCAAGCTATGAACTGGGCGCTGTAACATGGTCTTTTGAAGAAATTCAAGAAATAACAAGCTTTCTTTTAAATCTCTGCGGTGTTTCTAATGGATACGTTCCAAGGGCTGGCAAATGGAGGCACAAAAATGTAACAGCATGGAACTCTCAAATTCAAAAGAAATATATAGGAGTGACAGATAATCAGATAATTGAACTGTTGCCATCCGCAATTCTAAATGGTAAAGCAAAGATTAAAGAGATTTTACAACGAAAATTGGAACTAACGAAAAAAGGGCTTGAAGTTTTAACGAACTATGGAGCCTCAAACCAAGAAGAAGAGGAAAAAAAGCTAAAATTACTTCATGACTTCTGGGCACTAAACAGATACTTATCATTATGAAGAAGATATATATATCAAGAAGCTCTGTTTGGAAAACATCTTCCGAAATAAAAAACTTAACTTCAGTAATAAAATCAAAGGTTAATTGTAAAATATTTCCCTTTGACGATGAAGCTTTTTTCAAAAAAGGAGAGGAATGGGATAATGATGTATACTCAAGAATCTCAGAGTGTGATTTATTTATTGCCATAGTTGATAAAGAGAAATCTTCATTTTTCTTGTATGAACTTGGTTATGCTCAAGGAGCTGGAAAAAAAATAATTTTACTTTCCATGGAGAGCTCCAATATACCTTCCATGTTCAAAAATCATCTTTATTTTAAGTTTGACATCTCAAAATACGACAAAATAATTCACTCTATATCTAATGAATTAGAAGAATCAAAGTCAATTAAGGAAAGTAACTTTTCTACAATAATTAATAATATCTATCGTGATTCAAACTTCATTCATCATTATTCTCACAAAGACTTTGAAATTAAAATTAAAAACCTGTTTGAACATAAAGGGTATTCATGTGAATACAATCGCAATAAACTTGATATTGGATACGACCTATTTATTAAAGATTTCTCATACAACAAAAATGCCCTAATTGAATGCAAGAAATTCGATACGAACAAGAAGGTATCGATCGAAACAGTTTATCAGTTATTGAATGAATTGATTCTTAATAAAATTGAAATAGGCATAATTATAACAACATCCACTTTTACAAATTCGGCAATAGAATTCGCCAAAAAAATCGAGGAAAAGGAAATACTCTTATGGGATCTAAACAAACTGAAAGAAGAAACGACACTTAACAAGATGTAAAAATGCATTTTACATGGAAAACTAGACTCAAGGAAAGTATCTTAACGAACACAACAACTAAATTCTATTCACACTTAAACTTTGATGTGAAAAACAAAATTTGAACCCGAGAGTGATTTTTAACAATATAGGAAATACTAAAAGTCGGTAAAACAAAACCCATGCAGAAAGAGTTTAAAAAAACTCGAATATAAAATACGAATGAAGCTACCGACCGTGGTCTGTAATCCTCCTCTTTGCAAAGCAAAAACACAAAAGTGCCTGAGGCCCGCCATTGCACGGAAATATCGAGATTGCTCCAATTAGTTTGCTGTTAGTTTTTCAAACTAATATTCTGCATGGGTAATTTTATAATGTCTTAAAGAACTTTTATTAAAGGTAAGGCGACTTAAGTTCAAATCAAAATTTGAATCAAATAAAAAGTTAAAAGAACCTAAACGAGGCCTATTCTATTATTGACCATAATTGGTACCATGCTTTGTTATAAGTCATATTATATACAATAACACTCTCCAAATAAATTCAGCCTAAATCAAATATTGAGCTGCTCTTTTACAACAATTACTAATGCATATCACAATATGCACAACATTTCAAACACAGCCAAAACATAATTAAAAAAACATTTTTGGCTGCGTTTGAATTAATTTAATTTCACCTCAATATAAGCCAAAACATAATAAATTATATAAATTTGGCTGCGGTTCAAAAAAAATTTATGTCAAAAAAAATAATTGGAAGAGACCTAGAAAAAGAAAAGCTTCAAGACGCATTGCTGAGTCACAGATCTGAATTAGTAGCTATTTATGGTCGCAGAAGAATTGGAAAAACCTATCTTATAAGAGAGTTTTATTCAAAAAATATTGCATTTAGTTTTTCAGGATTAAGAAATGGGATTCGATCAGATCAAATTGAAAATTTCATGCTCGAGTTACAAGAAATATCGGGCAAATTTAAAGGAGAAAAACCAAAAACCTGGTTACAAGCATTCAACCTACTTAAACAACATTTCAAGGGAATCAGAAAATCAAAAAAAAAGAAAGTAATCTTCATAGATGAATTTCCTTGGGTAGATACAATGAGATCTGGATTTCTTCCAGCATTTGAGAATTTCTGGAATACATACTGCACCACACGAAACGATATAATTGTAGTTATCTGTGGATCTGCTGCTTCTTACATGATAAAGAAAATCATTCTAAATAAAGGAGGTCTTCATAATCGTATAACCAGAAAAATAAAATTATCTCCCTTTAATTTAAAAGAGGTCAAAGCGTTTTTTGAATACAAGAAAATTCAGCTTCCAGAGATAGAAATCCTGAAGATCTACATGGCTTTTGGCGGGGTTGCAGAATACTTAGAACACGTTAAAATTGGAGATTCATCTGTCACAGCTATCGACCGAATATGTTTTCAAAGAGGAGCTCAACTAGAACATGAATTCGATGAAGTCTTTAAATCACTATTTGATGAGGGCTCCTATCACGAACAAATCATAGACACACTATCAAAAGGACCAAAGAAAGGAATGAGTAGAGATGAAATATTAAAAGCCAAAGGACTAAAATCAGGAGGACAATTTTCAAAATCAATGACAGAGTTAATAGAGTCAGGTTTTATAGAAAAGTATCTATCATTTCAAGATAAAAGAAAAACTACATTGTATAGAATATTTGATGAATTTTGCCTATTCCATCTTCAATTTATTGAACCATTTAAAGGAAATAGATGGACAAAATTATATACTAAAAATGAGTACATTACTTGGACTGGTTATGCTTTTGAAATGATTTGTTATAAACATGTCGAAAGCATTAAAGTTGCCTTAAGGTGCGATCAAATTGAATCTACTCACTACAGTTGGAATAATAAGAAAGCACAAATAGATTTAGTCATTGACAGAAATGATAATATCAGTAATTTATGTGAAATAAAGTTTTACAATAGCACATTTACTATTGATTCTGATTATGCAAAAAAGCTAAGAAATAAAGAGACTCAATTTAAGGAGGATACGGGAACAAGAAAAGGAGTGAACACAATAATGATAACAAGTTGGGGAACTTCAGGCACTCATGGAATTGGCTTGGTTACAAATAACGTCACAATGGACAGCCTTTTCAAATAATTTGGTTTGCATAGGAAATGGTTAAAATTGAATTAGGTTCTAATAATTATTTAATCCCTTTGAATATCAAATAGTACCTGAACCAAAACCTTTACTGTTTACCTCCTAGTAAAATTTATTTTGAACTGAATTGATCTTCCTTATCTGCAAATAGAATATTGAATGTCGTCATACTACCATAGCATCTGGTAATGTATTGTTGAAGGTTTATCTTCTCCTCCTCAGTCAATGTTTTATGACTATTGATGTTTTGCTCCAATACTCTCAAGCGATCTCTCATCATGACTATTTTATGCCAAAACGTTTCTAAGGGAATTTCCTTTGATTGCAAATCCGGATTCTTGGGGTTCAGTACCATTGTTCCGCCAATCCACCTTTCTCCTAAATCAACGATGTGCTGAACATCAGAATATTCTTCCAAAATAGTTCTAAGTGCATCTTCAACCAGATCTACTGTTAAAGGCTCCGGTTCCTCTTCCTGGACTCCAAGTTCCAAAATTTCATAATTATCGAATGATTTGGAAATTTCCTGATCGCCTTCTCTAAAAAATATTTGCCAAGTATTATTTCCTTCTCCTGTGATTATGCCAACACCAAAAGTGGGATGTTTTACGCGCGCTCCAATTGATAGCATTTTTTAAATGTTAAGTTTTAGAATGTTTAATTTTAAATAAAATGATTCAGAATCGATTTTATTTACGACAAAATTTAGATTGAGTTTACATTTCCTGAACTAGAAATCCTCTTTTGCAGCTTTCAATGTGTTTTTTAATAGTGAAGCAATGGTCATTGGCCCTACTCCACCCGGAACTGGTGTAATGAAACTACACTTGGGTGCGACCTCATCAAATTTCACATCTCCCAATAATTTATAACCAGATTTTTTGGTAAGATCTTCCACTCTAGTTATTCCTACATCCACCACCACTGAGCCTTCTTTTACCATATCTGCAGTTACAAACTCTGCTCTTCCCAAAGCAACAATAAGAATATCTGCAGAAAGGCAAATTTCCTTTAGGTTTTGTGTTCTTGAATGGGTAATGGTTACCGTAGAATTTCCTGGATAGGTGTTTCTTGCCATCAAAATAGACATGGGAGAACCTACTATATGGCTTCTCCCAATAACCACACAATGTTTCCCAGATGTTTCAACCTTGTATCGCTCTAATAATTGAAGAATTCCATAGGGAGTAGCTGGGAGAAAAGTATCCAAATTCAAAGCCATTCTTCCCACACTTGTTGGGTGAAAGCCGTCTACATCTTTATTGGGGTCAACGGCTTCTATGACTTTCTGTTCATCAATATGTTTGGGAAGCGGAAGCTGAACTATGAAGCCATCTATTCTACTATCTATATTGAGTTTCTCTACTTCTTCTAACAATCTTTGCTCGGAAATTTCAGCATCTAGTCTTATCAAAGTACTATCGAAACCTACTTTTTCACAAGCTTTTACTTTTGCATTTACATAGGTTTGGCTGGCACCATCATTTCCAACCAGAATAGCGGCTAAGTGAGGTTTCTTTCCACCTTTTGAAATAAACTCTTCAACCTCTTGCGCAATCTCATCTTTAATTTGAGCGGAAGTTGCTTTACCGTCTAACAATGTCATTTGCGCTGTTTCCATTTATCTCTTCATTCGTTGCATCTGATTCATCAAATTAGCCATATTTCTCTTGTTTGACATGAGCTTCATCATTTTCTTCATATCATTGAATTGCTTCATGAGTTTATTGATCTCAACAACATCATTTCCACTTCCTTTGGCTATTCTTTTTCTTCTGCTGACATCTATCAATTCAGGATTGGCTCTTTCCTGCGGAGTCATTGAATGAATAATTGCTTCTATACCGTTGAACGCGTCATCATCAATATCAACTCCCTTCATGGCTTTTCCCATTCCTGGAATCATGCCCATCAAGTCTTTCATATTACCCATCTTCTTAACCTGATTAATCTGGTCTAGAAAATCGTTAAAGTCAAACTTGTTTTTGGCTATTTTCTTTTGAAGTTTCTTGGCTTTTTCTTCATCGTATTGTTGCTGCGCTCTTTCAACTAAAGAAACAACATCCCCCATGCCCAATATCCTATCCGCCATACGGTCTGGATAGAACAAATCAATGGCATCCATTTTTTCACCAGTACCAATGAACTTTATGGGTTTATTGACAACCGATTTAATGGATAAAGCAGCACCACCTCGAGCATCACCATCTAATTTGGTAAGCACAACACCATCAAAATCTAACCTATCGTTAAATGTCTTTGCAGTGTTTACAGCATCTTGCCCAGTCATGGCATCTACTACGAAAAGAGTCTCGGCAGGATTGATAGCTTTTTTGATGTTCTCAATCTCTACCATCATTTCCTCATCCACAGCTAAACGACCTGCAGTATCGACAATAACCGTATTTAATGAATTGGCCTTTGCAAACTCAATGGCCTTTTTAGCAATTACAACAGGGTCTTTTTCTTCTCTATTGGAATATACTTCAACTCCTACTCCCTCTCCAACAACATGTAATTGATCTATCGCAGCTGGACGATATACATCGCAAGCGGTTAGAAGCACTCTTCTTTGATGTTTGGTTTTTAGAAATTGAGCAAGCTTACCAGAAAATGTGGTTTTACCAGAACCTTGTAAGCCAGACATCAAAATGACCGTTGGCTTTGGAGCAAGATTAATATCTACCTTCTCCCCTCCCATTAAGTCGGCCAATTCATCTCTGGTGATTTTCACCATCAACTGACCTGGAGAAATGGAAGTCAAAACATTAGCTCCTAAAGCTTTCTCTTTGACTCTATTGGTAAATTCCTTTGCTGTTTTATAATTGACATCGGCATCTAGCAATGCTCTTCTCACTTCCTTCAATGTTTCCGCAACATTGATTTCTGAAATCTGTCCTTGCCCCTTTAAAATCTTAAAGGCTTTATCAATTTTATCAGATAAATTATCAAACATAGTGTAAACTGAAACGCAAATCTAGCGAATGCGAATGGTAAATTAAATTCTATAGAAAACAAAAAGCCCCCTCGTTTTATACGAGAGGGCAAATGATTGATTATCCTTTCAATACCTTTCCAAGTATTCCTCCGAGAAGGCCTCCGCCTCCCGAGTTTCCTCCTTTACCGGAAAATGCGCCTACCATATCGAGAACATCTCCCAAATCCAGACCTGTACCTTTGTCAGCAGCACCAGTTAGTCCTTCTAACATAGATCCGATTCCTGAATTATTCATTGATGTAGGATTTTGTCTCTTTTGTTTTCCTAAGTAACCCATAATTAAAGGAGCTACCATATTCATCAAAGATCCAATTTGAGAAGAATTCATCCCAGTCTTCTGACCAATTCCATTCTCAACAGAAGAACGATTTCCACCTAAAACGTGTTTCAAAATTCCAGATCCGATTCCACCCGCAGCATCTCCACCAAGAAATCCGCCTATATCATCTAAAACGCTTCCATCGTGATCTTTATCCAAAGCACCAAGCAAAGATCCTGCTCCGCTTTCTTCTCTTGTGTTCTTTGCCATTCCTCCCAAAATTGAAGGAATAATACCTTCCAAAGCAGAGGCTGCTTGATTTGATTGTACTCCGGCTTTCTGAGCCATCATATCTAATCCCCCTTGACCGAGGGTTTTCATTAAAACTGAAGTTAAATTGTCCATAGCTAATTATTAAGCCATGAAGATAGGTTTTTCCTACATTCTTTGAGGCATTTCTATACCCAAAAGAGCCATTGAGTTTTTTAAAACATCTGCGGTAAAAGAGGAAAGTAACAACCAAAATTCCTTGTAGTCGGTTCTTTCATCTTTTATAATATAAGTAGATTGATAAAAAGAGTTGTAGGACTTGACTATATCATAGACATGGTTAGCAATTAAAGCAGGATTATACTTTTTACCTGCCTCTTGCAATACAGATGGATATTCATGAAGCAATTGAATGATGCTAACTTCTTTTTCAGTCAATTCAACATTATCGAAATTTTTTTGAGATAGCTCTTTACCATAATTTCTCAACAAGCTTTGAATTCGCGTATATGTGTATTGTATGAATGGTCCGGTATTGCCATTAAAGTCAATTGAAGCTTTGGGGTCAAATAGTATTCTCTTGGTAGGATCAACTTTCAATAAATAATACTTCAAAGCTCCCATTCCAAGTATTCTATATATTTCCTGTTTTTCATCATCCAGAATGTCATCTAGTTTTCCAGCTTCTTCTGCCATCTGCTCTGCAGTATTTTGCATTTCGGTCATAATGTCGTCTGCATCTACTACTGTGCCCTCACGAGATTTCATTTTTCCTTCTGGTAAATCAACCATTCCATAAGACAAATGATAGTTGTTCTCTGCTTTTTTAAAACCAAACTTCTGAAGTATCTTAAACAAGACTTTGAAATGATACTCTTGCTCATTCCCTACCGTATAAATCTGTTGACTTAAACTGGGGTAATCGGCAAAACGCTGAATAGCAGTTCCTATATCTTGAGTCATATAAACTGCTGTGCCGTCAGAACGCAAAAGCAATTTATTATCTAGGCCCTCATCTGTTAAGTCTATCCATATAGATCCATCTTCTTTCTGATAAAGCACTTCTTTTTTTAATGCCTCCTCAACCTCATCCTTCCCCTTTATATAGGTGTTTGATTCATAGTAAAGATGATCAAATTCTACACCCATTCGTTTGTAGGAAACATCAAAACCGTCATAACACCAAGAATTCATGGTTTCCCATAGCTGATAAACTTCCGGGTCTTTATTCTCCCATTTAACCAACATTTCTCTAGCTTGAACCAAAGGACTCGCTTTTTCCTTAGCTTCATCTTCAGACAATCCCGCATCCAATCCTTTCCGAATTTCTTCTTTATACCATTGATCGAATTTCACATAATACTTACCTACCAACTTATCGCCTTTAACTCCTGAACTTTCGGGAGTTTCACCTTCTCCAAAAGTCTTCCACGCAAGCATAGACTTGCAAATATGAATTCCTCTATCGTTGATTATCTGTGCCTTTAGGACTTTATGACCATTTGCCTTTAGCACTTCTGCAACAGAATTTCCCAGAAAAATATTTCTCAAATGCCCTAGGTGCAAAGGTTTATTGGTATTTGGAGAAGCAAATTCAACCATTACTGTTTCTTTAGAATCTGCTAGTTCAAAACCAAATTTTTCAGAAGATGATGCTTCCTGTACAAATCCTTTCCAATATTCTCCTGAAATTGAAAGGTTCAAAAAGCCTTTTACCACATTATAAGAGCTTACCATATCGGAGTTTGCATGAAGCGCTTTACCCAATGTTTCTGCTATTTCTTCCGGTTTTTTCCTTAATAGCTTGGTAAATGGAAAGACAACAATGGTAAGTTCTCCTTCAAATTCTTTCTTGGTTTTTTGAAGCATAAAAGACTCTTCATTCAGAGTTTCTCCAAAAATGTCCGGAAACAATTTTGTTACATCCTCTCGTAGAATATTTTCAATATTTCTCTCAATCATTATCATTTTTCGACCAATCGCATTAATTTATTTGCTGAATTTACTGGACTAGACAGCTTGTAAATAAAAAAAGTGTTCAAAAATGTATATTTTTTTAATTTCAAGCGTATAAAAACCAGAACAATACCAATTTTTAGACTCAACTGTATGAGAGGATATATAAAATTAATAGCTGCTATTCTTTTATTTTTCCAAATCGGGTGCTCACAGATCGATGGAAAGTTTTTCGGAAAGGGAATATCTGAGGGAATTATAAAGTACGATTTAAGCTTTCCATATCTATCTGAAGATCAGATGCAAATTGCTAATCTTCTTCCAGATGAAATGACCTATACATTTACAAAAGATGAAAATCAAAGTATTATTTCATCTATAGGTTTTAAAACCATGATTCACGCTATAGAGGGTAGCAAAGAGTTGAAACACTACGTTAAGGTTCTTAGCAAGAAAGTAAGGTGTGATTATGATGAAAATGGAGTAGCTCAACTAATGAATACTTACCCTGAAATTCATATCGTGGAAACCAATCAGACAGATACGGTTGCCGGGGTAGTGTGCAAGAAAGCCGTTGGTATTTTTTCAGATATTAATCAACCCTCTATGGACATCTATTACACGGAAGAGTTTAATGTCAAAAACCCGAATTGGTGCAATCAGTTTGCAGGTTTAAATGGAACACTAATGATGTTTGAAATGGAACAATTCAACTTGAGAATGCGACTTAAGGCAAATTCAATTGAGAAAGTTCCATGTGAGGAAATAGAATTCGTAAAAGACGATTCTTACAAGAATGTAGATGCGAATCAGATGAATCACGAATTACAAGAAATATTTAGTTCCTTCTTCTAGTAGATTCCTTCCACACAAAAATGTTGAAATAGAAATGCTTTTCGGGCGTTTTAAGTAGTATGCAGATTTACCTTTGGTAAATTGCTGTTACCTAAACCTACCCCATGGCTAAAAAGAAAAGCATTGTCAATAAGGCAAAAAATTCGAATAAGAAAAAAAGCACATCTAGCAAGAAGAGCTTAAACTTTAAATTCGATTTTTTAAAGAATCCAAAATTCCATCAATTTTTTGGCTTTACGTTATTGCTTCTAGGGCTTTTCTCCTTTTTTGCTTTTAGCTCATTCTTATTTAATTGGCAAGAAGATCAATCCATAGTAATTGGAAGTGAGTGGTCTATGCTGGATAATGATGTCCATGCAAAAAATGCAATGGGTAAGTACGGAGCTTATTTAGGCCATGTATTCGTTCACAAAGGAATAGGAATGGCTGCTTTTATTATCCCGATAATGCTTCTTGCTATCGGAGCCAAAATAATTACCAAATGGGAACGTATTCAGCTTACTTTGTTTACTAAGCATAGTTTATTCTATCTCATTTGGATTCCCTTGGCCTTTGCTTTTTTATTTTCGGGCAGCCCTATTTTAGGAGGTGCTTTTGGTTTTGAGTCTAATATGTTTTTAAAAGCTGTAATAGGCTCTGCCGGAACCGGTATCTTAGTTTTCCTTTCTCTCTTTGCTTATGTTAGCTTAGTTTTTGGAAAAAGTCTTGATAAAGTTAAATCTTGGACGAGTGCATTGCTTTCTAAGTTTAAGAGCAAACAGGAAACAATGGAAAATGAAATTCCAGAAAATAAAATCATTGAAGAAATTATTTCTCCCGAGATTAATCTGAATCCAATTAATGAAGAAAAAGAAGTAGGATTGATTATAGATGATTTGGTAGCGGATTTAGATCCAACTTCAGAAAAAATCTTGATTAATGAGCGAGACATTATTGATGAGATAGCAAATGGGCCAAAAGAAGAGGATACGGGATTAACAGTTAAGGTAGCAGAGGAAGATGAAATTCTAACTGAAAAAGAGGTTAATCAAAAGGTAAAAGAGTTTGGTGAGTATGATCCTACTTTAGATCTATCAAAATTTGAACTTCCCTCATTAGATCTTTTAGAGGAACACGGAGGAAATACCATAACGGTTACTGAAGAGGAATTAAAGGCAAACAGTGCAAATATTGTAAGCACTTTGGCCAATTATAAAATTGGAATTGCAAAGATTTCAGCGACCGTTGGTCCTACAGTTACTTTATATGAAATTGTACCAGAGGCAGGAGTTCGTATTTCTAAAATCAAAAACCTAGAGGATGATATCGCATTATCACTTGCTGCTCTGGGCATTAGGATCATTGCTCCTATACCTGGGAAAGGAACGATAGGTATAGAAGTGCCCAATAGTAATCCTGATATCGTTTCCATGAAAACCTTGGTTGCTTCTGAAAAATTTCAAACATCAGATGCTGCGCTGCCAGTGGTAATGGGTAAAACCATTTCCAATGAAACCTATTGCTTCGATTTGGCAAAAATGCCTCACCTTTTGATGGCTGGTGCCACAGGTCAAGGAAAATCTGTAGGATTAAATGCAATTTTAGTTTCGTTGCTTTATAAAAAACACCCTTCCCAATTAAAGTTTGTATTAGTTGACCCAAAAAAGGTTGAATTGACTTTATTCAATAAAATTGAAAGGCACTACCTAGCAAAATTGCCTGATGATGGTGAAGCTATTATAACAGATACTACTAAAGTGGTAAAAACGCTGAATTCACTTTGTGTAGAAATGGATCAGAGATATGAACTTCTAAAAACTGCAGAGGTCAGAAATTTAAAGGAGTATAATAAGAAGTTCATCCAGCGGAAGTTGAATCCTGAGAAGGGACATAAATACATGCCTTACATTGTTTTGGTTATTGACGAATTTGCAGATTTAATAATGACCGCAGGAAAAGAAGTGGAAACCCCCATTGCTAGACTTGCTCAATTGGCAAGAGCCATCGGAATTCACTTAATTGTTGCAACGCAAAGACCTTCTGTAAATATTCTTACGGGTACAATAAAAGCCAATTTCCCTGCTAGAATTGCATTTAGAGTAAGTCAAAAAATAGATTCCAGAACTATATTGGATCAAGGCGGGGCGGATCAACTGATAGGTAGAGGAGATATGCTAATGACCACTGGAAATAGTTTGGTAAGACTACAATGCGGATTTGTAGATACTCCGGAAGTAGAAGCAATCTGTAATTTTATTGGTGAGCAAAGAGGTTACCCAGATGCTTATTTACTGCCAGAATTTCATGATGAAGCTTCTAGTGGAAATGGAAACTGGGCTGATGAAGAAAGGGATACCTTATTCGAAGATGCAGCAAAAGTTATTGTTATGCATCAGCAGGGTTCTACATCATTGATACAGAGAAAAATGAAGTTAGGA
The DNA here is from genome assembly GCA_964609215.1 of uncultured Flavobacteriales bacterium. Taxonomy (GTDB): domain Bacteria; phylum Bacteroidota; class Bacteroidia; order Flavobacteriales_D; family JABDKJ01; genus JABDKJ01. The sequence goes on along the minus strand of CAZSQZ010000025.1, from coordinate 15,114 downwards.
TATAACCGTGCTGGTAGAATTATGGATCAGCTGGAAGCTGCTGGCATAGTGGGTCCTTCTAAGGGTAGTAAGGCAAGGGACGTTCTATTCCCAGATGAATTTAGTTTGGAACAGTTTTTGTCTAACAAGGAAACGATGAACAATTTATAATAATGAAATTGAAAAAGAAGATATACTGTTGGGCATGCGTGTTATTGGCTGTATTATTTGCTTCCTATAGCGCAAATGCTCAGGATGCAAAAGCTGAAGCTATTTTAAACGAGGTAAGTGAGCAAGCAAAATCATACAAAACGATAGAGGCGGAATTTACTTCTTTGTTAGAGGATAAATCTATTGACTTAACTGCAACTCAAAGTGGGAACATCTTAATTGAAGGGGAAAAGTTTAAGTTAAATCTAGATGAGAAATATCTAATTCTTTCGGACGGAACTACCCTTTGGAATTATGGGATGGATACTGGAGAATGCATGGTCGAAAATGTCGCAGATGTGATTGAAGATCAAGGTATTCAACCTTCTGACTTATTCAAAATTTGGGAAAAAGATTTTAAGAAATATTACGATAAGGAAGCAAAAGTTGGAACAAAACTTTGTGATGTCATTAAACTGATTCCTGTTGACCCTAAAGATAAGCCTTTTCACACCGTTAAAGTCTTTATTGAAAAAGAGACTAAACAAATTGCACAAGCAATTATTTTCGGCAAGGAAGGAAATAATACTACGTATACTATTAAATCTTTTAAAACAAACGTTACCGTAGGTGCAGGTGATTTCACCTTTAACCAATCGGATTACCCCGGAGTAGAAGTTATCGACAATAGATAATTGTTGATTTAAAAGTACTAGAGCCATCTTGTTTAAAATCCAAGATGGCTTTTTTATTTACTATCTGCTATCTCATTATTAAACCTTTTAACTCTAGTTTTGTCTAACCAATTATGAATAAATTTTCAAGCCTACTTATTTGCCTTTTAATCACGCTGACCTTTTATTCCCAAGATCGCCCTCCCAGAAACGGTATGCGAAAAGGTGAAAGGCCTGCAATTGGTAAATTATCTGGTATTCTGATAGATCAGGAATCGAATAAACCAATAGAGTTTGCTACAGTAACACTAAAAAGCAAGAGAGATTCCAGTCTTGGAGGTGGAGCAATAAGCAACGGAAAAGGAGAATTTGTAATAGAAAAGATAAAAATAGGACGCTATTTTGCACAAGTTTCTTTCATCGGTTTTAAAGACCAAATAGTAGATTCTTTATTTTTTAATCCGAGAAACCCTGAAAAGTTCATTGGAAAAATCTACATGAGCGCTGCTGCAGAAAATTTAGATGGAGTAACCATCAAAGCGGAAAAACCGCTGATGATGACTAAATTAGACAAAAAAGTCTTTGATGTAACTCAGTTAACGACAGCAACTGGTGGCACAGCTAATGATATTCTAGAGAATCTACCTTCTGTGCAAGTAGACATAGATGGAAATATTAGCCTAAGAGGTAGTAGCAATGTTACCATATTGATTGATGGTAGGCCTTCTGGTCTGGTCGGTGATCAGGAAACTATTCTAGAACAAATTCCTGCAGAAACAATCGAAACCATTGAGTTAATTACCAATCCTTCCGCCAAATACAATCCAGAAAATCTGTCTGGAATAATAAATGTTGTTTTAAAGAAAGAAAAGAGAAAAGGGTTTAATGGCACATTGAATGCTGGATTAAATACTAATCCAGGATCAAATGCTACTCTTGGACTTAACTACAGGACTAATTCAGCAAATTTCCATGGTTCATATTCATATAGAGGCGGAGATAGATTGTTTGATGGAACTTCTTATAGAGAAACGCAAATTGGTGACACACTCTTTATATTGGATCAGGTACAGGACGGGAAAAGAACAAATGAAGGACATACTGTAAAAGGTGGTATTGATTTTTTCCTCAATGATAAGAACACAATCTTTATAAGCGGGCTTGTAAATTCTGGTAATGGAGATGATCAAGATCTTGTACTCAGCAATAATTTTATTGACTCTTTCAACAATTTTGATTTTAGCACTAGTAGGGACGCTATTGAAATAGAGGATCAATTTAGTTATGATGTAAGTTTGGGATACAAAAAAACCTTTCTAGACCCTGATAAAGAATGGACCACGGATATAAAATATACAGAAAGAAATGATGATGAAGTGCAAGATTTCTTGCAGAACAATTATAATGAGGATGGTTTTCTAATTCCCGGAACTAATCTTCTGCAAAAAGTTGAAAATAATCGTTTTAGAAAACAAATAAATATTCAATCGGATTACATTCATCCAATAAATGAAGATAAAAAGTTAGAATTTGGAACTCAGATTATTCTTACGGAAAATGATGGAGATTTTAGATTTTCGGAATTTGATGATACTCAAGATTCTTTTGTAGAAGATGTGAATGTTTCCAATCGATTTATTCTTAACCAAGATATCTATTCTGCTTATGCTTTATATGGACAAAAAGTTAGCTCATTTCAATATCAACTGGGCTTAAGAGCTGAAACTGCAGAGGTTAAAGGAGATCAGGTAAGTACTGGGGAAACCTTTTCATTTGATTATTTTAGTTTTTTCCCTAGTGTACATTTATCTCAAAAACTCTCTGAAAAACAAGAAGTTCAACTGAGTTACAGCAGAAGAATTCAAAGACCTAGAAGCCGTGCATTAAATCCATTTGAGGATTTAACAGATCCAAATAATATTAGAGTTGGAAATCCAGAATTGAGACCAGAATACATCAGTTCATTTGAACTGAATCACATTATCATTTGGAATAAATTAAATCTTAGTAGTGGCTTATATTTCCGTGACATTCAGAATGTTATGCGAAGGTTTAGAATAGTAGATGATAGTACGGGTGTTGCAACTTCAACTTTTGTAAACTTAGATAGTGGGCAAAATTATGGCTTTGAGTTTGTGTTATCTGGAAGACCCACAAAAAATATGAGAATAAACGCCAGCGTTGATTTGTTTAGATCAGTTTTAAATGGTTCGAATCAAGAAGCTGAATTAAACAATGCAGGATTTTCATGGAGTAACAGAGTTATGGCTTCTTACAATATTTCCAAGTCATTTGAAGCTCAAATTTCTAGCAGATACTTAGCTCCAAATGTAACCGCTCAAGGAGAATGGTCTGGATTTCTAAGCACTGATGTTTCAGTGAAAAAATCTTTTGTTGACAACAAACTTAGCTTAACTCTTCGCTTAAGTGATATCTTTAATACCAGAGAATTTAGTTTTAATAGTTCTGGTAGTAATTTCTTTAATGAAGGTTTTAGAAAACGAAAGTCTAGAATACTCAATTTCTCCGCTTTTTACCGATTTGGAAAGTTAGACGATAAAAATAGAAGAGGAAATAGAAACAGAAATAATTCGCAAGGTGGTGGAGGTGATTTCGAACCGGATATTTAATCCGCAATAAATACGGCTTCTGAGAAATGGTTCATAATCTTGGAAAATGTTTCATTATCATTTTCACTTGATTTTACACCAACCATTGTTTTGCCATCAGCTCTTTGTTTCATTTTACCTTCAAAACCGAGCTCATCTAATTTAGCTTTCATACGATCGGCATTGTCTTGATTTGCAAATAACCCGACCACCAAAAGACCTGTAATGTCTTCAACTGTTTCTTCTTTATTTGAAGTTTCGCTTGAATCATCCATCTCTTTTTCAGACATTTCTGTCTCACTAGTATCTTTTTCCTGTGGGTTTGCCAGTTCTGTATTTGAATGGTTCTCGGAATTGGTAATATTTGAATTTTTCTCTGAACTTGACATTTGTTTAGGAGAATTATTCATAAAAGCATAAATAGCAACACAGATAGCTATTATAAGAAGTGTAATAACTACAATTTTTTCGATTCTATCTTGTCGTTCAAGACGCTCAATGTTAATTCTAGAGTGTTCCATTTGTCTAGTTCTTAATGACTTATATGCTATAATAGCCTAATTAGTTACAATTTACAAAGCAAAACATATTTCCAAAGCTAATACGCCAAAGGCGTAGACAAGCCCTATAAGCCGGGTTCTGTAGGTTAAAAACCTTTCCATCATTTATCTAAGCGATCTACCCTCCAATATCGGGCGGGAAACCCTCAAGCATTGGTTTATTTGATCTTGCAACCCGCAAGGTTTTCCAAAGCCAGTCAAATTACTTTAACTGCTGGTGAGCTCTTACCTCACCTTTTCATCTTTACCTGTTTCCGACATAGATCGAACCATCGGCAGTTTAAATTTCTGTAGCACTTTCTGTTGAATCTCTAAAAAATAGAAATTCCCCTTCCTTTTGAGAAGTACGGTTCCCTGTGTTGCCCGGACTTTCCTCCCCCATGCAAAGCATGACAGCGATAGAACAGACTTGTCTTTTGCAAAGCTATTGAATTAATCCTTTTTAAGCCTAAATTATATTGTGACCGGACTAATAAAATCAAAAATCCCCGCCTTAGTTTAAGCGGGGATTATAAACGATAATTATTTTGGTTCTACTTGCTTACAATCACTCTTTCTGAAAATTGCACTCCATCAAGGGTTAAGAAAGAAACAAGATAAGTTCCGTCTTCATATTCACTTAGATCTAAATTTATTTGATTGCTTCCCTCAAAAACATTCTTCTGAACGGCATATACTTCTTTTCCAAGTATATCCTTAACGGACAATATACCTTGCATTTCATTTTCAGTTGCAATCTCTATTGTAAGGATATCTGAAGTTGGATTTGGATAAACCATCATACTTGCAGGAGAATCGAACATAGATTTAGCTGCTGTGCCACTGGCATTACCTCCATTAGCCAAGGAAGCAGTTTGGCATATATCTTTTGGCAAGAAATAGCTGTATTCAGACCAAGTACTCGCTTGAATTGGATTTAAATCACAAGCGCATCTTACTCTCCATTGATATGTTTCATTAGGATTCAAGACACTTAATTGAATAATCTTAGAACTCAGGTTTCCTCCTTGTACTATTATACTTGCAGGATCATTTCCACCTAAAAGTCCACCCTTAATTTGACAAGCAACGGTTCCAGGATAAGGATTCCACTCCAGCAACATTGTATTGGTATTATTACATACCTCATTCAATTGATTCGGCTCTTCATAATCAAATACATCTATTGTTTGAACGAATGAGGATGTATTTCCGCAGAGGTCAACTGCGGTATATGTTCTTTCAATGGAGAAACCACAGTCCTGAGACATTATAATATCTTCATGACTTACCGTTGATGTCTGACAATCTGATGCTATTTCATCTCCAGAAGGTACTGGAATATCATTTGGACTTGAAACCGCAAGGGCCGCATCCAATCCGCTAATTTCCGGAGCAACATTATCAATAATACTTAGATAAGGAGCAACAGTGCCTAAAGATGCATTACCAGCTCCATCAAGAGCACTATAGTTAATGGTAATTCTTGCAATTTCTGGGCAACTTAAGTTATTCATCTCAACATCCATTGATTCTGCAATCAACATTACATTTCCACTGTTATCACTTACACTTGGTGTCAACAACATAGTATCAAATGCATCCAAATAGTAATCAAATAAATCTTGTTCATCCGAACTATTGAGCGTTCCATTTGCAAACATTTCAAGCTGGCTTAAATCAACTGAACTACATTGATCAGTTTCAGCTATCAAATTCAAATTGATTTCCGGAGGAGTAGTATCCGCTGGATCTTCTATATCTGTAACTGTAATATTTACTGTTGCTGCACAACTCGATTCATTTCCATTGCTATCTGTTACAGTTACCACAATTGCATTGAATCCTTCGTGTGAAGCATTAAAAGTATATTGAGAAGCAACAATGTCTTGAATTGCACAATTGTCTGAATAGTTTAAGGTATAATCATCAATACTATAAGTGACGTTTTCTCCTTCCTCTATCTCCACAAAAATATCATCACATATTATTTCTGGAGCAATAGGATCAATGGTTACGTAAGTTAAGTCTCCAACAACCACATCAGTGCCATCTGACAGAACAAAACTTTCAATAGCATAGCTAGTGCTTTCTACAGGAGTATCACTAATTATATATTGTGTTGTTTGGGGAGGTATAATATGTTCTACTCCATTTACCTGAAGAATACCGCTAATCGGATAACTAGGTAAAGTAATTTCGAAGTAAACCGTTTCTCCTAAACAAATATCTTGAGCTCCTGCTTGAATAGTCATGCCCGAACCTCCAGGAACAACCATTATTTGTTGAGTAGAAACTCCTCCACATCCATTTTCTGTGAAATAATGATAGTTAACTTCATAGGTTCCAGGAACACTAATATCCATTAATCCAGATGCATCAACATTTGTTCCTGAGAACCATCCATTATCATTTGGACTAGAACCTTCTGCGGGAATTCCTGATAGAACAAGTCCATTATTTGATTCAACAACACCAGAAGGAGCAATTATACTTACTTCTGGAACCTCATGAATGATAACATGAGCCATCTGACCGTTTGGCAACTCACAAGACAGGTCTGCGCACATACCGCTTGCTATATCATTGCTTATATCGCTAAGCGTAGCAATATTATCAATATAATCCTCCAGACTTTGTGCATTTACATCTTCACTATATGATAATCCATAAGCCAAATAGGTATCCGGTTCTAAAGTTGCAAAAGTAAAATCTCCATAATTTCCATATACTACCTGATCAATTGTTCCATTGGCATCTATAAGTATGAAGGCATAAGAATAGTTGCCAAAGGCTGGCACTACTCCATTATACTGATAGGTAGAAACAAAACCTCCATGTTCTTGTCCTTCGCAAAGTTCAAGTACTTCATGACTTAATGACACAGGACAGAGATCTCCAGCATCTGCATTACAGCAATAAGCAACCGTCCAAGAAGTTGAAGCAGAACTAGTACACCCTGTTGTTGGATTTGTCCATTCCACTGTAGCAGAATAAGAACCTACACCCGCGTTCTGATCAAATACTCCAGAAGCATCAACATCACCAGACCAAAGACCACCCGAAATCAAAGCCCCATTATTAGTCGCTTCTAGCTGATAACTTGAATTTTCCCAGCATAGGTCTGGAATATCCATTATAGCCAAATTCGGCAAGGCATTTACAGTTACTTCAATGGATTTTGAATTTGAACATCCGTGAATATCATCATAGGAATATGTTAAAACATGCACACCAACTCCAGCACTAGCTGGATTAAATGAACCTGCAGCGCTAATTCCAGCACCAAACCATGTTCCACCTACCGGAGCTGCGTTCATTTGCACCGGATCCGCATCTAAACATACTGCTGCTTGAGGGAATATAATAATATTAGGATCCGAATGAATGGTAATTTCAATTCTATTGGATACATCAAAACATTCCAATGCATTATTGAGATTAAAAGAAGTTCCTTCTATTTCATAGGTCCCAGGAGCAAGATTTGAGAAATCAAAATCACCGTCAAGGTTACTTGCTATCGGATTACCATTTGAATCAAACAGTTGGAAAAAATATCCGTAATGAGCAGAAGGAACGGGTTCATTTCCACTCCATGTTGGGTTAACTGCTCCGTAATCCTCTCCATTACATAAATCCGTATCTAAATCTCCAACAAGGATACCTGCTTCTGCAACACAACATCCACAAGAAACGGTATAGGTCGCAGAACCGCATATCTCGTCACAAGCAGCACCTGGAGCAACGGAAATAACATCTCCGACTTGGTAAGGAGCATCACTTGGAAAAGCTGTAGTATTGGTATAATTCAATGACCATACTTGATAGGTTCCATCGTTCAGCTGATCAAACAAACCGCTCATATTTACGGCTAAGACATTTCCTGAATTATCAGTCAGCGCATAATATTGGGTCTTATTGTAAAATGGTCCAGCCAGAAAAGATCCCGGAACTGCCTGCGAAACAATTGTCCCTCCGTAAGGGCAAGAGCATGTAACTTCGTTGTTTTCAAAATCACCGTCTCCATCCAGGTCAATACACAATACTTCTTGTACAAAGGTAAATCCAGAACAACCTGCACTATTTAAATCTACAGCAGAAACCAACCAGTTCTGCCCTCCTACTCCGGAGTGCGGGAATGGTCCAAAGTTAACCATAGCTCCCGTAAATGATTGTGTTTGTCCTCCTATGGTAACATCGTATACTCCTGAACCACCAGAAATTCCAGATACCTGAATAATGAATTCCTCATTATGGCCGGCTCCGCACATTACCATTGCAGTAATATCTAATTGGCATGCTCCAGCAGGCAAACAAGAGAAGTAATCACATGAACCATCGTTATTGGTTACCGAAGGATCAAAGTTACATGCGCTTGGGTCATTGCATCCTTCAATAAATAATGTTCCCTGACAAACACAATTAGGCTGTATTTCATCATTGATTGTTAAGGGGTTATTATCGTTACATGCATCATTAACAAAGAAACAAGACCCATCGTTTGTGTTGGCTGTAGGGTCGTAATTACATGCATCTGGATTTGTACAACCCAAGTATTGACATGTTCCATTGTCTGAACAAGCATCTGCATTAAAATTGTCCGCCTCAGGATCTAAACAACCCGCTTCTTCCCTTGTAATTGAAATACCATTTGAAAATTCAAAGCATCCCGTTAAATCAGAAATATTTTGTCCTGATAAAAGGCCGTTTAAGGTTTGGAAATTAACATGGTATATAATACAAACTCCGGCTGGAGCTCCTTCTAAATCAAATCCATTTGCATCCACACCCAATATTTGTCCTGTAGCAGATGTAAGAATAAAAACAGATAAAGGACCATTTCCACCAGAAACGATTGGATTATAGACATCCGCAATTCCATCATTAGAACAAGTTGTAGTTGGAATATTGGTAGAAATAACGGATGCTATCACACATGAACCATCATCCATATTTGCTTCTGCATTATAATTGCATGCTGATTCATCCATACAACCTAGAACAATTGGTGTACCACCACACATGCATTCACCTGAGCTAGGATCTATTGTCAAGACATCATTGAAAGTGCTTGTATCTCCATCATCGCAGCTATCTCCAGCATAAATACATGAATCATCTTCAGTATTTGCTTCTTCATTGAAATTACATGCCTCACTATCCGTACAACCCATAATAATTGGAGTCCCTGTACAGATGCAATCACCCTGATACGCATCATTGAATGTATTTGGATTTGAATCATCACAAGCGTCATTGACAAAGACGCAAGACATGTCATCAACATTCGCATCTGGGTTAAAGTTGCAAGCCGTATTATCCATACAACCCATAACAATCTGAGTTCCTAAACATCCACAATCTGTTTGATATTGATCATTGATTGTACTCACATCCATATCATCACAGGTGTCACCAACATATACACAAGACATATCATCCATGTTGGCCTCTGCATTAAAGTTACAGGCCAAATTATCTGTACAACCTAAAATGACTTCAGTTCCTCCGCATGTACAGTCTGCTAAAATTTCATCATTTACAGTACTGGCAATTCCATCATCGCAGGCATCGCCAGGAAGTATGCAGGATCCATCATCTATTGTTGCACAATCATTAAAGTTACAAGCTACTGGGTTTGTACAGCCCATTAACTCACTTAAATCATTAGCTGCACCAGGAGATCCATTATTATAGTTCACACCCCATGAAGCGGATAGATTATTATCTGAATTAAAATCTATTAGAGCCAATGATGCACAGCAATTTCCATCTGGTTCATTTGGCCATCCACCTCCATCATCATAATCTACAATGTCTATCATTGCTCCATTAGCATCATTTAAAATGATATCCTCACCGCCATTGGAAAGTCCACCAGAAAAATCATAAGGAGTTCCATAAGTTGCAGCATTGATAGCAATAACAATATATTCACCGGGAGCTATAGAAGTTTCAGCAGGGAATGAAAAAGTAACTCCCTGTGAGAAGAACCATCCTGAAATGTCTTCGGTTCCCGTTCCATTATTATATAACTCAATAAATTCAAAATCGGAATCATTTCCTTGTTCAGAACATGGGTTGTAATGAATTTCATTAATAATTACTTCGCCAAAGGGTTCAGGACATTCAGGTAATATCACAGGAATATCTAACTGACAACTTAAATCTGCATCTAAGTCCCTAACAAAAACTGTTGAAAGTCCTCCAGTAGGACCAGAAATGGTTCCATTCAATGAAAGGTTACCATCTGTTAAGCCTTCGGAAATAGTTTGTAAAACAGCTCCTGTTGATCCTATTAGGACATAGTTCCCAGAACCTCCATCAACATCTACCGTAATTGAAATATTTGCATCATCTCCTTCACAAACCCCATTAAACATAATACTTGAAGCATCAAAAGGGCATATTACACCGCATCCTGGGTCACTTATCGTTATCGGATTTGGACCACAGTTATGAGAATCTTGATCTCTTAAAATCACATCAAAAGTGCCACCACCAGGTGTAGGGCCTAGAAGAGATGCGCTAAGTACCTGACTGGTTCCATTGCTTGTGGCAAGTGTTCCAAGAACAGTTCCATCAGACTCTAAGACGACTTCAACAATTCCAGTTCCCCCACTTATATCAAAGGTTAAATCAAAATCTACATTGTCTCCATTGCATGATCCATCTGCACTTAAGAATGCATTTGTAATGTCTTCTGTTGCTGTATTCGCAGCATTAGGTGAGCCGCCATATTCTGCAGAAGCAAACCAATTATTAGGATCTGTATTATCTGATGTTGGATCCAACAAAACCAATGAAGCACATCTATTTGCATCTGCGCAAGTAGGCCATCCATTGGCATCATCATAATCTACTTCATCCACAGCCATTGCGTTGTTATCCAGAATGGTAATCAGTTCTCCGCCATTGCTTAAAGAACCTCCAGACCATTCATAGACCGAAGCATTTGGACCTCCATAGGTAGAAGCAAGTGTAGTTACAATAATAGTGCTGTTCCCAGGTATTATGGCCCCAGCTGGAAAGCTAAAAGTAACACCAGTTATTATCCAATTACTCACATCTATATCAATTGGAGAGAGATTGGCTATTTCCAAAAATTCATGAGTACCATCATCACCCACTTCTGAAAAGCAAGGATCATAAAGAATTTCTGTGATGACAATTTCTCCTTCTAATGGACTCATTGGCAAGGAGCAATCCACATCCATATCATTTGTAACTCCGGGGGATGGTGCTTGACCGTCTGCATTCATTCCATCTTGCCAATTTCCATTACTTGTCAATGAATTGTCCAGATTTAAATCAATTACTTCTAGAGAAGAACCATTTCCATTTGATGCAGATGTTGAAGAGTAAGTTACATCATCAACATTCGTCCCAACAGGATCGCATAATTGAATAGTATTTCCTGTATTACTAAGATTATTTGTTGAATTCGGGTTACCATAATCAGGTTCGAAAGGACAATCATCATTGAATAGGTTAGAATCTCCACTTCCTGTATCAATTCCAAGAGCAAGGGTAATGCACTCTCCTGCTCCAATAGAAGCGCCTACGGGGAAAGTAAATTCAATTGAGCCACCTATTTTCACTGTGAATCCAGTTAGATCTGTACTAGAGGGTTCTAAACTGCATAATTCTATCCACTCATCATCTGTTCCAGATTCATTATACATGATTTCAGAAATTATAATTTCAGGAGTTGAAGATGGAGGTGCCGGACATTGAGCAGTAGGAACTGTTCCAGAAACAATAAGACCAGAACATACACCACCTGAAATTTCAACTGAATAAGCATCACCTTCATTTAAACCGGTTAAAATTACAGTCCCATTATTCACTGAAGATGGATTATCTCCACTAAGTGTTCCTGCTCCAGTGTTGAATAAACTCACCACAGGGTCTAAACCAGTGTACGGTATTTCTATACTTACTTCATCGTTGTTTGCTGTGAAAGCTTCACAAGAAATAGAAGCAGGGCCAAATGAAGTAATACTGCATGTTGGAGGAGTTCCACAATCAACATCAATAATGATTCCCGATAAATCAATACCTAAAGATTCTCCGGCTGCACCAGATGGGGAAGAGTTTCTAAATGCAAAAGTAACAGTACTGTTTCCAAAAGCTGCTGCTGGTATTGGAAATGTTGCTGTGCTTGGACCTCCAGCTGTTGAACCTAGGAAAGTCCCCATTGAAATCCATGCTTCGTCAGCAGGATCTTGAGACCCAACAAATGCGGTAGTATAAAACACTTCCAAATCAGGACCTGTAAACAATACTTCAATATCCGCCATTATAGATCCCGTGCTTGATGAACTAAGATCTATTGGGCTAGAAATAAGATATAAGGAAGAGGCTTCCATGCCGTTGAAGGCAACAAAAGGACTTGATGAATATACGCCATTGTCGCAGGTCCAATTATCTCCTTGACTATTCAAAACCGAAGGAACAGGAGACCATTGAGAGCAATCTGAATCTGCAACACAAGTTTGTGTGCTTGCATCTACAACTGCACAAGCATTTGCAGGTACGGAACCATTTATAGATAGATCACATAAACCACCTAAAATTGAAATTGCATATAAATCTCCTTCATTGAGATTTGAGATTACAATTGTTCCATCCATCACACTAGTTGGATCGTCACCACCAATAGTTCCGGATCCATTATTAACTATGGCAGCACCTGCATCCATTCCTGAATAAGGAATTGAAATACTTACTCCATCAATTCCCAAAGTATAGGCATTGCAATTGACTTGAGCATTTCCAAAGCCTGAAATTCCACAAGGAGCCTGAGTACATACTCCTAATGAAAATGGATCTTGTGGTGAAATTTGACAGTATTCAGAATCTCCATCCAAAACGTTAGGACCGGCAATTACCCATTCCGATTCGGAAAATGTAGTACTGCAATCCGTGTCTGCTGCATAGGCATATGAATCTAAATATTCCCAAGGTTGACCTGAACCATCTTGATTAATGTCTCCATAAACATCTATTGCGACACCATTCATAAATAGTTCTACTGCATCATCACCATTGATACCCATAGCTCCTGAAGTATAATCTGGTGCGAAACCAAAATACATTTCAAAATTGCTTGCTTCTGAGGCAACCCATATGCAAGAACCAGCTGCAAGTGAAACAGAAGGAAATGTGAACTCTTCTCCATCAGACCCACCTCCATTATTTGCTGAGCCTAGGCCGTATATACTTAAATCTGGGATGGCATTATTCGCGCATAACTGAACTCCTTTGGGAGTTCCTCCACTAAGAGGACCATCAATTATCCCCGATATATATAAATCGCATTGAGACCACCCGGCATTTGCAAATGCAATGGTTAAGGCAAATAAAAACACCTTTCTTAATGAATTCATTTTAAGGTTTAGTTTCTGAGTAAATTTTTGTTTTGTAGCGTTACGATTTGCATTTGTCAAACCGCAAGTAGTATGAACTGTCTTTTTCATAATCTTTTCTCTTTTAAAGTTTGACATTATTAATCGTTATTAAGCATTGAACCATTCCATGGAAATCCTCCACAACCAGAATCTTTTACCAGCAGTGTCATATTGTCCATTGCAGGGCAGTTACCAAAAGGGGCTGGATAGGACCATGTGAAAACCACATTGTTTCCTAAATCTCCTGCACCTGGCGTATATACCGCATTAGGATCGTTTATATCTGTTAAGGAACCTGTCCCATTGTGGGTCCAAGTACCAACTGAGCCTGGTGGGGCGGGATCTGCAGCGTGCGTATACGGACTTATACTACAAACCATTGCATCCGGTCCAGCATTTGTTTCTAAGGGTGCAGGGTTAGACATTGTTATAGTGAAACTATCTTCGCAACCATTAGCATCGGTAACCGTGAGTGTATGCGTTCCTGCGCATAAATCATTTCTTTCCAAAGGCTGCATTGGCCCTGTTAAGTCGGACCAAGAATAACTATATGGAGCAGTGCCACCTAATGGCATGAATGAAATCATTCCATCACAAGAACCTGGACAAGCCGGATTCCATACCATATCTGGAATAATTTCCAGAGGTTCTGGATTGAATAATTCTTTTTCAAGATATAAGGAACAGCCATTTGCATCCGTCACTGTTAGTGTATACATTCCTGCACCAACATTGATAAGATCCTCAGTATTATAAGTTGTTCCTTGAGCGACTCTTGTCCATAAAAAACTAAAAGGTAATGTGCCGCCTGAAATAGTTATATTAATTTCTCCTGATTCCTCTCCAAAACAAAGAGGATCTATTGATGTGCATGACATTAATTCGGGCAGAGGGTTAATAACAATACTTACAGAAGAAGTTGAAGTACATCCATAAACATTGGTTACTGTCAAGTTATAAACGTGTGTTCCTATTCCAGGATAAAAAGGATTTGTTGTCACATTTGAGCCAGGTCCAAAAAGTTGAAATGGAATTACCGGGTTCTGATTACTTGAAGTAAATCCGTTAGGTCCTGTCCATGACCAAGAACTTACATTTCCGTCATTTGCAGAATCGATTAGGTTTATATCTTCTTCGTAGCACAGGTTAGTTGACACGGCACTTGGCATTACCATAGGGTTAGGATTAACCGTTATGGTATGACTCACACAGTTTTCTAAAGTACTACCTGTTGGGCTGTTGTTTAATGTGCTGGCTATGCAATCATCACCTGAGCCCATGTTGTCCATGCCATTAGGTCCATTGTTGTATGGACAGATAGTGATAGTTATAGATTGAGGACTGCTCGTTGTATTGGTCAATATTCCAGATTGAATCAAATCGCCATCACTTAAGATATCTCCTACTGATGTTAGCGTTCCACCTATATTGGAGTTAGAAGTTACACTGGTTACTAATCCAGCTGTTCCCATTAATACATCTAAAGTAGCTTGTGCGCTACCGCCTGAACATAGGCTTTCTGTATGCGGGTTACTATCTCCATCTTCATTGATATCTCCACCATCATTGACATCGGCTGTAGCTAATGGTAAGATTGTTATAGTATGACTTACACAATTTTCTAAGGTACCGCCTGTGGGGCTATTGTTCAAAGTACTGGCTATACAATCATCTCCAGATCCCATGTTGTCCATGCCATTGGGTCCATTGTTATATGGACAGATAGTGATAGTTATAGATTGAGGACTGC
>CAZSQZ010000024.1:0-36517 GCA_964609215.1 uncultured Flavobacteriales bacterium | reverse complement strand
GAGCATCACCACATTCAACTGTTGCATCAGGAGCAGCAGTGATTGTAGGAGCAGTTGTATCAACAACAGTAATAGTTTGTGTATCCGTAGCAGTGTTACCACATTCGTCAGTAGCAGTATATGTTCTAACCATGATGAAAGTCTCACCACACGTTTCAGTTACTTCAGCAGAAACAGTCCAAGTAGCAGGACCACAGTTATCAGTAGCATCAGCTGCAGGAGCAGGAAGATCGTCACCACATTCAACAGTAGCATCAGGAGCCGCAACCACAACAGGAGCAGTGGTATCAACAATAGTTACAGTCTGAGAAACAGTACTTGTATTTCCACAACAGTCAGCTGCTATCCAAACTCTATTAATAACAGATTCATTTGGACAATTACCAGGAACAGTTTGTTCATCCATAGTAATAGTAACTTCCGCACCACAATTATCAGTTGCAGTAAGAACAGGAGCAGCAGGAATTGGCTCATCGCATTCAACAGTGTAATCATCAGGAGTACTATCAAATGTTGGAGCAGTTGTATCAATAACACTTATAGTTTGTAAACAGGTATTTGTATTTCCGCAATCATCTGTTGCAATCCAAATTCTTGTTACATCAAAATCACATTTTGCAAATGGGTTTCCTGGACCACAATCCAAGTCAACATTTACATCTCCAATACCATTTGCAGGCTCTCCTAAAAGTGTCCCTTCATAAAGGAACCAAGTAGATAAACCATAATTTGCATTTGTATTGTTTGCAGCATCACCAACTTGTGCTCCGAACAATAAGTTCGCAGGAGCTTGAGAAAGCGAAAGCATAGATCCAGCAAATGCGCCAGCACCTATTAAATAAGAATTGTCAGGATCAATTGTATAGTAATCCCAAGTTGTCCAAAGGTTTCCACCCGCAGCACCAAATCCAGCATCATCTTTAAATGATCTTGGAATGAATGGAGTACTTGTAGTCGTTTGACCATTCCAAGTTGCCCAATCTTGTTTGTTTTCAAATCTGATATTTACAAAGAAAATCTGTGTTGGGTCGTTGTCTGCATAAACAGTTCCTGTTAGAACCGCATGATCTTCAAATTCATTGAAAGATCCACCTTCTGCATCCCAAATAAATGAGTCGGTAATTCCTCCAGGAAGGTTTGGTAACCAAACTGACCATAAATTACTATTGTTAACACCAGCAGCGTCACTTGCAGCACAAGTTGCTTCTGAACCATCAAAGTTGAAGAATTCAACATAAGTAACTTCTACATCATCATCGCAATTATCGGTTGCTGTAACAGTTGGCGGTGTTGGTAACTCATCTTCACACTGAATAGTTATGTCAGCAGGACAATTACTTAAAACAGGAGCTTCATTATCAATAAATTGAACTGTGAACGTCTGTGTAGCAGTATTTCCACAATTATCAGTAGCTGTCCAAGTGTACATTGTTCCATCAGGCCCATCTGCGCATAAAGGAGCAACTGGAGTCGATGTTAATGCAATATCAACGTCTGTATCACAGTTATCCGTTGCTGTAGGAGCAATAGGAGCAGGAGGATTCTCATCACAAGCAAATGTTTGAGTTCCTGAAGAACCTCCAGAAAGAACTGGGCTTGTATTGTCATTTACTGTAACAGTTTGAGAAATTGAACTTGAATTTCCACAATCATCTGTTGCAGTCCATGTTCTTGTAATTACTAAAGGACAATTTTGTCCGTTATCTGTAACTGTTAAAGCGATACTTGCATCAGAGCAATTATCAGTAGCGGTAACATTCGGTGCACTTGGAATATTATCACACGAAGCAGTAATATCGTTCGGGTTTGAGTTAAATACTGGAGCATCATTATCAACAACTGTTAAAGTTTGAGATGCAGAAGAAGTATTTCCACAAGCATCAGTTGCAGTCCATGTTCTGATGATATTATAAGAACATGCACTTTGAGAACCAGTAATTGTTTCGTTGAAACTAACCATTGCCATACCACAATTATCGTTTCCAGTAACTGGAGCCATCATTGGAATATTATCACAGTCCACTGTTGCGTCCGCAGGAACTCCAGATAAAGTTGGGTCAGTTGTATCAATCACATTAACCATTTGTTGTACCATTGAAGAATTTCCACAGTTATCAACTGCAGTCCATATTCTAACAATAGTCATTTCGTTCGGGCAATCACCTGCCATAGTAGTTTCATTGTAACTAACCATTACATCTGTGTCACAGTTATCAGTTGCAGTCAAGCTAGGAACTGCAGGAAGTGGTTCATCACATTGAACTGTAACATCAGCAGGGTCATCAGATAGAACAGGATCAACCGTGTCAATTACTGTAATTGTTTGAAAGCAATCTACTTGGTTTCCACAAGCATCAACTGCGTACCAATGATTCAGTATAGAAAAAGAATCAGGACAATTTCCATTTTGAGTTTGAGTTTCAAAGTTTACGGTAACATTTCCATCACAATTATCTGTAGCAGTAATAATAGGAGTAGTAGGAATTGCGTCACACTGAACAGTAATGTTCTCAGGACATTCACTCAATTCAGGAGCTGTATTGTCTTCAACAGTAATTGTTTGAGTAACAGTAGTTACATTTCCAGAATCATCTACTCCAACCCAGATATAAACAAATTCTTGCTGACATGTACTTTGTGGATTTGGACCACAATCTGCGTCCATGTTAAAGTCACCAAGACCATTTATGTTTGTTGAATTTCCATTCAAGTTAAAAGTACCATCATATGTAAACCAAGTAGAAAGTCCAAAATTTGCATTTTGGTTATTTGCAGCTTCTCCAACTTGAACGCCAAAAAATAAATTTGCCGGAGCATGTTCTAAGGTAAGATACGTTCCGGCTAATCCACCACCTCCAATAAGAGTAGCGTCACTATTATTAACAACATAATAATCCCAAGTTGTCCAAAGGTCTCCACCATCTGCACCAAATCCAGCATCATCTTTAAAACTTCTATTAATGAATGGAGCAGCAGTAGTCAATAAACCAGACCAAGTATCCCAGTCTTTTTTATCAATTATCCAAACATCAATATCGAAAAACAATGATGGATTGTTGTCTGCGAATACTCTACCCGTCATGTGGGCAGTTCCATTCGCAAAAATATCCAAGCAACCTGGATTGTTTTGATCGAAAATCCATTGATCAGTTAATCCAAAAGGCAAATTAGGCAACCAAACTGCCCAATTGTTAGATCCATCACCTACTGCGTCTGTAAGTTCACATTTCTCAATTCCTTGAGCTGGACCCATATCATGGAAAAACACATCAACATCTGTATCACAGTCATCTGTAAAAATAACATTCGCAGGAGCTGGAACATCATCTATACATTGAACTGTTAGATCCTGAGGAGCATTCACCGCAACAGGTGGATCAGTATCAGGATTGCAATTTTGGGCGTACCCATTAGTTCCTGAAATAACAAACATTGCCAACAGTAAAGAGGCAAGGAAAAATTTTCCGTTGTTACAACAGACATTCATAAAACAGAAGTAACTTTTTTTCATAGCTTATTAATAATTTATCTGTATTCTATTTTTTTTAATATATGGTACCGATTAATTCGGTCTAAATTTCGGCTAAAATAATCAAAACATCGATTAATGTAAAGTGCTTTAAGTTGTAAAAACATAATTGTATTGAAGTGTATTCAAGCTGAAGAGGCTTAAAACACTGATATTTAGCATTTTAAACCTGTTTTTGGGTATGTAAAAAAGTTGAGAGTATTTCTTTGAAATGGCGAAAATTCACGTTGAATGGAAAAATAATCCCTGTGAATTATTGCGCTATTTTGCCTTTTTTTGGTCATTTTTGGTTAATTAAATGTTATTAAATTCAACCCCACATTATCAAACTAAATGCCAAAAAATAGTTCATGTTAAAAATTGGAAGTCAATGTCCTGATTTTAAAGGGTTTAATCAGTCAAATAAAGAGGTTAATAATCGAGATTTATTGGGGAGAAAATATATTCTCTTTTTTTATCCAAAAGATATGACACCCGGATGTACAGCAGAAGCCTGTAATCTTAGAGATAACTATGATGATCTTAGGGAAAAGGGGTTCGAAATTTATGGGGTTAGTGCGGACAGTGAGAAAAGGCATCAACGTTTTATTGAGAAATACGATTTGCCCTTCGATTTAATTGTTGATGAGGACAAAGAAATTATTCAAGCATTCGGGGTATGGGGAAAAAAGAAGTTTATGGGTAGAGAATATGATGGAATACTTAGAACGACTTTTGGAATTGATGAGAATGGAAAAATATTGTTCATAATTGATAAGGTAAAGACGAAAAATCACACCCAACAAATTTTGGAGGCCATTGAAATTTAAATAGATTTAGCTCATTCAAAATATTAAGAATGGCTCAAGAAACGAACAAGGAAAAATTAAAGGCTTTACAGCTAACTATAGATAAATTAGAAAAATCATTTGGTAAGGGGGCTGTAATGAAACTAGGTGATGATTCTGTTGTGGATACGGAAGTAATTCCCACAGGATCAATTACTTTGGATATGGCCTTAGGTGTTGGAGGATTTCCAAAAGGTAGAATTGTTGAGATATATGGGCCTGAAAGTTCGGGTAAAACTACTTTGGCTATTCATGCCATTGCAGAGGTTCAAAAAATGGGAGGCATTGCTGCTATTGTTGATGCTGAACATGCTTTTGATCGATTTTATGCAGAGGCTTTAGGGGTAGATATTGACAATTTGTTTATTTCTCAACCTGATAATGGAGAGCAAGCTTTGGAGATTGCTGATAATCTTATCCGATCTGGTGCTATAGATTTACTGGTTGTTGATTCTGTTGCTGCTCTAACACCTAGAGCGGAAATTGAAGGAGAGATGGGCGACAGTCAGATGGGACTTCAGGCGAGATTAATGTCAAAAGCATTAAGAAAACTTACAGGAAATATCAATAAATCTGGATGTTGTTGCATTTTCATTAACCAGTTAAGAGAGAAAATTGGTGTAATGTTTGGTAACCCGGAAACCACTACTGGTGGTAATGCCTTAAAGTTTTATGCCTCTGTCAGAATTGATATAAGAAGATCTTCTCAAATCAAGGACGGTGATGAAGTTATTGGAAATAGAACTAGAATCAAAATTGTAAAGAATAAGGTGGCTCCACCTTTTAGAAAAGCTGAATTCGATATAATGTATGGAAAGGGGATTTCCAAATCTGGTGAAATCTTGGATATGGCTGTTGAAAATGGCTTAGTAAAGAAGAGCGGCTCATGGTTTAGCTATGGAGATACTAAACTTGGTCAAGGTAGAGATTCTGTTAAGGCTCTTATTGAAGATAACCCTGAATTAATGGAAGAGCTCGAAAACTTACTGAAAGCACCCGAAACTGAATCGGCAGAAGAAGCAATTAAAGAATAATATTAAATTCCCGATCAAATTAATATTTGATCGGGTTTTTTTATGAGAGTATATTTAATCTTAATAGTGCTGATTATTGCTTCCTGCGGTAATAAAGAATCAAATCAGGCAGAAATGTCTGAGATTGATCTCTTAAATGAAAACGTGAGAAGTCAACCTAACGATCCTGAGGTTTATGTTGAAAGAGCCAAGTATTATAGAGATTCCAGAGATTTTGATGCGGCAATAAGTGATGTGAAGAGAAGTTTGGTTTTAGATAGTTCTGTTGCCGATGTGTTTTTGTTGGAAGGGAAATTGAATAATGCCATTGGACAAAGTGCAAAGGCCAAATTTTCTTTTTTGGAAGCCATAGAAAAAGATCCAAACCATATTGAAGCTAGATTAGAATTGGCGCAGTTTTACGGAGGGGTAACAAATTTTGAAAAAGCGGTTGAATATGTAAATGAGGTTTTAAAAATTGATCAAAATTACGCACGGGCTTATTTTATTAAAGGATTGCTCTATAGAAAAGGAGGTGTTGATTCATTAGCAATATCATCTATTCAAACAGCGATAGAATTGGATGGAGAAACTATTGAACCCTTTATTTATTTAGGGGATATTTATGGAGAGAGAAATAATCCTCTTGCTGTAGAATATTACAAATCTGCTTTAGATATTAACCCTACAAATCAACAGTGTATTTACGCGTTAGCCTATTTTTATCAGAATAACGAAAATGACAGAGAGGCTATTAACCTCTATAAAAGATTACTTGAATTGGATCCAAAGAATTTTCTGGCAGAGTACAATATTGGTTATGTATTTCTACAGAATTTAGAAAAGCCTGATTCTGCGGCTTATCATTTTTCGAATGTTTTAAAATATAGCCCTAATTATTTTCAGGCTTATTACAATAGAGGATATGCATATGAGTTAATGGAGAATTATCCAGAAGCTCGTTTGGATTACAAAGCAGCGTTGACTTTAAGCAATAATTATCCACTGGCCATTGAAGGCCTGAATAGACTTGATGCTATTCAAAAATAAAATCCTGAAAATAAATTTCTATTTAATTTTTTCAGCAATGGCTTTGAAAGCCTCTGGGTGATTCATTGCAAGGTCAGCTAAAACCTTTCGGTTTAACTGAATGTCCTTAGCATGAATTTTACCCATGAACTCTGAATAACTCATTCCATGTTGACGTGCGCCAGCATTGATTCTCGTAATCCAAAGTGATCTGAAATTTCTTTTCTTTTGCTTTCTGTCGCGATAAGCATACTGCATACCTTTTTCAACAGCATTTTTAGCAACAGTATAAACATTCTTACGTCTTCCGAAATAACCTTTAGCGGCCTTTAAGACTTTTTTTCTCCTCTGTTTAGAGGCAACTGAGTTTACCGATCTTGGCATAATTTACAATTTTTGGTATTCAGCGTTTTGCAAAGCAAACTCTTAAAACTGAATCCCTGGTTTAATTACCTATTGGATAATTCCAATAATTATTTGCAAAGCATTACTTTAACGTTAGGAGTATCTGCCTTATGCACATCATCCCATTTCGTTAAATTACGCTTACGCTTTTTAGACTTTTTTGTCAAAATATGACTTTTAAAAGCCTTCTTTCTTTTCAGTTTTCCAGTGCCGGTAGTTCTAAACCTTTTCTTTGCACTTCCAACGGTTTTCATTTTAGGCATTCTACTAAAATTTATTTCTTTTTCTTGGGGTTGAACATCATAATCATTCTCTTTCCTTCCATCCTCGGCATTTGTTCAACAATCCCATAATCTTCTAACTCTTGGGCAAATTTCAATAATAAAATTTCACCTCTTTCCTTATAAATAATTGTTCTTCCTTTAAAGAACACATAGGCCTTTACTTTAGACCCTTCTTCTAAGAATTTCTTTGCGTGATTCAATTTAAAGTTGAAATCGTGCTCGTCCGTATTCGGACCCATTCTTATTTCTTTTATAGTAACCTTTATTTGCTTTGATTTAAGCTCTTTTTGCTTTTTCTTTTGCTCATAAAGGAACTTCTTATAATCAACAACTTTACAAACCGGAGGATCAGCATTTGGAGAAATCTCTACCAAATCCATATCCTTTTCTTCAGCCAGTTTGAGGGCTGCATTAATTGATAAAACTTCGGATTCAATTCCATCACCAACAACTCTCACTTTTGGTGAAGAAATGAATTCATTAATTTTGTGTTCTGGACCCCGCTTTCGCATGGGTCTGTTGAACTTTTTTCTTCGTATTGCTATGTCTGTAAATTTTAGTTTAGGTTAAAAAAATAAGCAATATTTTACACTCAATTATTGCAAGGGCGCGAATATCGCAAATATTTAACTATAAATCAAAGCCAATTTGGCTTTATTAATTTCTTCTTTTTAATTGATTATCAGCTTTTTGGCCTATAATTCAAAAGCAGCTAGGGTTTCTTGTATCTGACTTTGAATCATTTTTCCAAAATCATCCATGTCCATTGCACCTAAATCTCCTTCACCCTTCTTACGAGGAGCAACCTTATTTTCACTAGCCTCTTGTTCACCCACAATTAACATATAAGGCACTTTGTTAAGCTCAGCATCTCTAATTTTTTTACCAATTTTTTCGTTTCTATCGTCAATTATTCCCCTCAAGTCATATTTGGACAAAGTGTTGACCACCTGCTTAGCATAGTCATTGTATTTTTCTGAAATAGGTAATACGACAAATTGTTCAGGATTTAACCATAGTGGA
The DNA here is from genome assembly GCA_964609215.1 of uncultured Flavobacteriales bacterium. Lineage (GTDB taxonomy): Bacteria > Bacteroidota > Bacteroidia > Flavobacteriales_D > JABDKJ01 > JABDKJ01. The sequence continues at coordinate 28,407 of CAZSQZ010000024.1, read as the reverse complement.
AACTGACCAGCACAATGTTCGATCAAAACTGCAACGAATCTTTCTAAAGAACCAAAAGGTGCTCGGTGTATCATTACAGGACGATGTTTTTGGTTATCGCTGCCTGTGTATTCCAGTTCAAACCTTTCCGGTAGATTATAGTCTACTTGAATTGTTCCCAGTTGCCATTGACGACCTAGAGCATCTTTTACCATGAAATCAAGTTTTGGGCCGTAAAAGGCTGCCTCACCTGTTTCAATAACTGTGTTCAACCCTTTCTCTTCAGCAGCCTCCATAATAGACCGTTCCGCGTTTTCCCAATTTTCCTCACTGCCAATGTATTTGGCTTTATTGTCCGGATCACGTAATGAAACCTGTGCAGTATAGTCTTCAAAATCTAATGCCTTGAAAACTAACATTACCAAATCTATTACTTGCTTAAATTCAAATTTAACCTGCTCTTTAGTGCAAAAAATATGAGCGTCATCTTGTGTAAACCCTCTTACACGAGTTAATCCGTGCAGCTCGCCACTTTGTTCATATCTATAAACTGTTCCAAACTCTGCAACCCTTATAGGAAGATCTTTATAGGATTTTGGAGAAGCCGCAAAAATCTCACAATGATGCGGGCAATTCATTGGTTTTAGATAAAATTCTTCACCTTCTGCTGGAGTTTTAATGGGTTGAAAAGAATCCTCTCCATATTTTTCATAGTGCCCTGAAGTAACATACAAATCCTTATTCCCAATGTGGGGGGTAACGACCTGAACATAACCCATTTTATCTTGAGCTCTCTTTAAGAAATTTACTAGTCTTTCTCTTAAAGCAGTACCCTTTGGTAACCATAGTGGAAGTCCTTGACCCACTTTTTCCGAGAAAGCAAAAAGACCCAATTCCTTTCCTAATTTTCTATGATCTCTTTTTTTAGCTTCTTCTAATAAATGTAAATAATCTTTAAGGTCACTTGCTTTGGTAAAAGTGATTCCATAGACTCTAGTAAGTTGTTTGTTCTTTTCATCTCCACGCCAATAGGCACCAGCTATATTCAATAACTTAACTGCTTTAATATGTCCTGTATGAGGAATATGTGGCCCACGACAAAGATCATAGAAATCTCCATTTTTATAGAAGGTAATATGTCCATCTTCTAGTTCGTTGATGAGTTCTAATTTGTACTCATTGCCTTTGGAATTATAATAATCTAAAGCATCAGATTTGGATACTTCTGTTCTTTCGAAAATATTCTTTTGTCTGGCAAGCTCAATGATCTTTTCTTCCAACTTTTTTAAATCTCCTTCGGTTAACGTTTTTTCTCCAAAATCAATGTCATAGTAGAAACCATTTTCAATTGGAGGGCCTATGGTGAATTTAGCCTCTGGATAATAATGTTGAATAGCCTCGGCCATTAAGTGAGCAGAAGAATGCCAGAGCGTATTCATTCCATCGCCATCTCTTGATGTAAGTAAAGTTAACTCAATATCTTTATCTATAGGAAGGGTAGCATCTGTAATATGGCCGTCAACTTTTGCAGCAAGAACATTTCTTGCAAGGCCTTCGCTTATGCCCATAGCAATGTCCATAGAAGTAGTTCCTTTTTCCACTTCCTTTACAGAACCATCGGGTAGCGTTACTTTAATCATTTATTGAATGTTTAGCTTATTAAAACGGCAAATTTAGTGATATGTTCCGATGTGCAGAGATAAATCTTTCGATAGGATGAATTTACTTTTTAAAGACTTCTATATCTCGCGTTTCCGTTATAAGATCGGTGAATCTACCTTTGAATTTTGTGGCCCTAACCATATGATTGTCAATCCAATGATAATTTCCTCCTCTGGGCTTTCCCATTAAAAGACCATGGTATTTAAAATTATGTCTTTCCAGCCATTCTGTTGTGACGGTTCTATGCTCTTCAGTTCTTGATGTGAAAAAGGTGATTATATGACCTTGGTCATACCATTTATTAAGTGTTGCCAATGCATCCGGAAATGGTTCACAGGAACTCATTCTTTCGGGCTCTTCATTCGGTACATCCTCAGTAATGGTGCCATCGATATCAATAAGGAAATTTTTAATTTCTTCAGGAAGAATTGGGCTAATCAGATTTCCCTGTTCGTCTTTTAGTTCTTGGAGTTTAAATGTCAATTTGCTTATTTTAATAAGATTAATAAGCAAACAAATTTACCTGCTTCATTGGTCTGAGGATTTGATTAGCCATTGAATTACCAACAAGAGCTTCGATTTTATTAAAAATAAAAACCCTGTCTTTCACTAAGACAGGGTTCACTAACCAAAACCAAACACCACTATTATCTTGGGCCTTTAGATCCTCTATTGTCAGGATTTTGACCCTTTCTACGTTGAAAGCCTTTCACTACTTCAACTTTAAAACGTTGTTCCGCACGATGCAGTTTTGCAATTTGTTTAACAGAAATAACCTTCTTAAACTCAGCAAAATACTTCTTCTCAATTTCTACTTCTCCTTGCTTTAATTCAATTCCATTCAGAATCATTTTTTCCACCTCTGCATCTGACAAATTATCTAAATCCGACTTTTTAAAATTGGGCTTAAGTTCTTTTTTAAGAGCCTTTCTTTCTGCTTCTCTTTGATTATAAATAGGCCAGAATTTTTCTGCTTCAGTTGGCGTTAAGCCTAATGCATTAGTAATAAATGCTATGCGTTTAGCTTCTACTGCTTCCTTCTTTTTTCTTTTTTCATTATTTCTTTCACCTTCTTGAGCAAATGCTCCAATAGCGAAAATGCACATTAAAAATATTCCTGCTACCTGTTTCATTGTATATGTTTTATAATTCATAAATAAGTTCTTCCAGATCAATATCATTGTCTTCTATAAAGTCTTCATATTCAAGGTCATCTTCAACCAATTCCATGTCTTCAGAATAAACTACTTCATATATCAAATCGTAATCTATTTCTGAAATTACATCCTCGGTAAAAGAGGCTGCTTCTTCATCGGTAAAAACCAGTTCAAAACCATTTTTTTCTTCCGGAATAAAGAACAGAATGCCGATTACTATAGCAGCAGCAATACTGCTATAAGAAATCAATTTTTTCCAGGTGTTCTTCTTGTTTATTGAAATGACTTTTGTCTCTTCCTGAGCTTTGATTTTTGAAATGATTTCATTTGAAAGCCCTTCAAAATATCCATTGGGAACTTCAAAATTTTGATGACTACTTTGGCTGAAAAGAAGAGGGAATTCCTTCTTTAAATCTTCATCAGATATGTAATCTTTTTCGTTCATCTATTACTTAGATTTCGTTTCGTTGAAAAGGTTTAATCTTGTTTTAAAAATTCCTCAATTTTTTTTACCGCATGAAAGTATGAAGCTTTAAGCGCCCCGGTCGATGTTCCAGTTATTTTGGCAATTTCATCATACTTTTTTTCTTCGAAATACTTAAGCTGGAATACGAGTTTTTGTTTCTCGGGAAGCAAGTCAATTGCGGAAAGGAGTTTTGCTTGAATTCTGTTTCCATCGTAAATATGATCAGCTTCCAGATTTTGAGATTGCTTGTATTCAGAATCGCTCAGATCAGAATGATTGTGCTTTTTATTAATGGTTAAAAAGTTCATTGATTCGTTATATGAAATTCGATATAACCATGTGTAAATCTGAGATTTACCCTTGAACTGATCAATATTATTCCAAGCTTTCAGAAATACATTTTGTAGAATATCATTGGTGTCTTCATGGTTGTTCGCAATTTTTCGAATATTTGCGTATAACCTCTCCTGATAGCGTTTAATAAGAATTTCGAAGGCTTCATATTTGCCTTCTCCATTCTGTATTCTTCTAACTAATTCTGTATCCTTTATTTGTTCCAACCGCTTAAAATTTAGCGGTGTAAGGGCTATTTTCTAGTAATTACCTTTTCTACAGCGGAAACAATGTTTTGGGTTCCAATCCCATACTTGTCCATAAGCTCCATAGGGCTTCCACTTTCTCCAAATTGGTCATTCACTGCAACAAATTCAATTGGGCTGGGCATTGATTGAGATAAAACTCTTGCAATACTTTCTCCTAAACCTCCATTTATTTGATGTTCTTCTGCCGTTACAACGCATTTCGTCTTGCTAACCGAATCTAAGACCGCTTCAACGTCTAAAGGTTTAATAGTGTGGATATTTATTATCTCTGCATCGATACCTTTTTCGTTCAAAATTTCAGCAGCTTCCAATGCTTTCCAAACCAGATGCCCGGTCGCAAAAATGCTCACGTCTTTTCCAGCATTTATCATCTGCGCTTTACCGATGATAAACTTTTCCGAAGGCTCAATAAATACTGGCATTTTAGGTCTTCCAAATCTCAAATACACAGGGCCATGATGCTCTGCAATTGCAAGTGTAGCCTGTTTAGTTTGGTTGTAATCGCAAGGGCAAATCACAGTCATGTTTGGAAGCATTTTCATCATTCCAATATCTTCCAGAATTTGATGAGTTGCACCGTCTTCTCCAAGAGTAAGTCCTGCGTGAGAGGCGCATATTTTTACATTCTTATCCGAATATGCAATTGATTGTCTTATTTGATCATAAACTCTTCCAGTAGAAAAATTAGCAAAGGTTCCGGTAAATGGAATCTTACCTCCAATAGTCATTCCGGCAGCTAGTCCCATCATATTTGCTTCCGCAATTCCTACTTGAAAAAAACGGTCTGGGAACTCATTTTTAAAATCGGTCATTTTTAATGAGCCCGTTAGATCTGCACAAAGGGCAACAACATCTGGATTTTGTTTTCCTAATTCTAGAAGTCCAGCTCCAAAGCCTGATCTTGTGTCTTTTTTGTCTGTTACAGTTAGCATAATTTGATTTAAATTTTCAATGATGTTGATATACCTGATTTTATCTTAAATTCTTCTTCTTTTGTGTATATGGATTGCTTTGCATTCTTTGCTCTAAAAACAATTTTATAGTGCCCTGGTTGAAGTGTTATTGATTGTCTTAATTCTGAATTATCCAGATTACAAACCCACACCATATCACTCCCAACTAGTTGAAATATAGAACCATAACCTAACTTGTTTGTGCTGATATTTGCAACACCTGGATTTGGTATTTCTATAGTAGTGGTATGACTTTGAGCAATGTTGTTTGAGCTAATAAGGGTTCTTGGTAGTGTTAGTATTTCTATATCATAATTACCCACTAAATACCTTTCTTTTTGTTCAAAATTTTGGACATGAATGAGCTCCGTTTCACCTTCTTTTCGAATCAAGCATTTCAAATCTTTATAGCTATTTCTGCCCGTCATTTTAAAGACCAAATCTCCTTGTGGAGTACTTGCTGAAATGTAATTATGGATACCGGGAGTTAATTCTATGTCATTAATTTCAACGGGAGGAATAGTGTGAACTTTTATGTCGTAATTGTGCACTGGATCAATCGGAATAGTATCTGGATTTCCCTTGTGATTTAATGTGTGAACGAAGTTATAAAGGATCTCTCCAGACTTACTGTCGTAAAAGGTCATTGGAACATCTGTTTCCAAAGGTTTATGATTTGAATTAAGAAGATTTACCTGTGCAGTGGTGTTGTTTAGAGCTTGGGAAATGACAATGTCTAAAACTTTTTCGAATGTTTTTTCATCCGTTACATCATAGAAATTTCCAACACATTCAAAGGTGGTGTAATCTTCAATTCCTATACCAATAACAAAAGGTTTTAAAATGATATTTTTTTTCTGCAATGCCAGGGAAACCGCACAGGGATCACCATCGCAGGCTTCTATTCCATCGGTAATAAGTATGATGACATTTCTTACATTTTCTTCATCTCTAAAATCATTGGCACACTTTTCCAAGGTTTGAGCTATGGGAGTGGTTCCTTTAGGTTTTATTCTTTTCAATGCTTGTTCAATATCCCAAACATTTGACTTCCCAATGGGAACCATTAGTTCTGTGTCTTCACAGTCTTGATTTCCGGATGAAATAGGGGAGTTATTGCCATAAACTCTAAGTCCCAATTGAACATCTTTTCGGTATTCTAACTCTTTTAATGATTCTTTCAATAGTGCTGTTGCGGTATTGATTTTGGGTTTGCCATTCCAAAACCCATTCATACTGTTTGAAGCATCAAAAACGAAGAGAATTCTGGTTGTCTCGTCCTGGGCAAAACCCATTGAAACAAAAAGACTAATGGTTAAATATGCAATTATTCGTTTCATACAATTGCCTAATGCAATCTAAATGCCAAATATTGTCTAGTAATCTCCCAGAGTTTCCTCTAATTGGTCAAGCGCAAGTGCCAATTGCTCATCATTTGGAGCAACACCATGCCACTTATGAGTGCCAACCATGAAATCAACGCCTTGTCCCATTTCGGTTGTCATTAAAATAACCGTTGGTTTTCCATTTTGATTTAGACCTTTTGCTTTTTCAATATTCAGGTGAATGTCTTCAAAATCATGTCCATTCATTGTTAGAACATTCCATCCAAAAGCCTTCCATTTTCCTTGCAGATCTCCCAGTGTCATTACATCTTCAACATCTCCATCAATTTGTCTTCCATTGAAATCTACAACAGAAATGAGATTGTCTATTTTATGATGGCAGGCATACATCGCAGCTTCCCAAATTTGACCTTCTTGAAGTTCTCCGTCTCCGTGTAAAGTAAATACCCAAGAATCATCACCATTTAATCTTTTTGCTTGAGCTGCTCCGCACGCGACAGATAAACCTTGACCAAGAGAACCAGAGGCTACACGAATTCCCGGAAGGCCTTCCTCAGTAGCAGGATGTCCTTGAAGACGAGAATTTAGTTTTCGAAAGGTAGCCAATTCAGCAACTTCAAAATATCCTGAACGAGCAAGTACACTATACCAAACCGGGCTTATATGACCATTTGAAAGGAAAAATAAATCCTGATCTTTTCCATCCATGCTAAAATTCATTGGATCATGTCTCATTATAGAAAAGTAGAGAGCGACAAAAAAGTCAGTACAACCTAAAGATCCACCAGGGTGTCCTGAATTTACAGCATGAACCATTCTCACTATGTCTCTTCTTACCTGTGATGCAGTTTTTTTTAATGAATCGAAATTTGTCATTTGTTCTAAATCTTGTTCTTGGATTGATGGGTTATTCACGATATTTAAATGAGGTTTACAGCTTCGAAAGTACGCTAAAAATAAGGGGGAGAAATTCAATGTTGATAAAAACAAAGCTGATGTGGAATACTCTTCCTTGATGCTAAATAGATGGGCAATTTTAATATCTTCGCGGGCGAAAAATTTTAGAAAAGAATGGCTTTGAAATGTGGAATTGTGGGATTGCCGAATGTCGGTAAATCTACTCTATTTAATTGCTTGTCTAATGCAAAGGCGCAAGCTGCAAATTTCCCTTTTTGTACGATAGAACCCAACGTTGGAGTGATAACAGTTCCTGATGAAAGATTGAACAAACTTGCAGATTTGGTTAATCCTGAAAAGGTGCTGCCTACAACTATTGAGATAGTCGATATTGCTGGTTTGGTAAAGGGTGCCAGCAAGGGAGAAGGGTTGGGAAATCAGTTTCTTGGAAACATTCGAGAGACCAATGCAATTATTCATGTTCTAAGATGTTTTGATGATGGCAATGTCATTCACGTTGACGGTTCCGTTGATCCGGTAAGAGATAAGGAAATTATCGATATTGAACTTCAATTAAAAGATCATGAGACAGTTTCCAAATTGCATGAACAAGCGAAAAAAGGCTCTAAATCTGGAGACAAGCAATTGCTTAAAAAGGCTGAAGTTTTAGGTCGAATAGAAGAGGCCTTGATGGCTGGAAAATCTGCAAGAACGGTTCAGTTAAATGAAGCAGAAAAAGACTTGATAAAGGAAGTTCAGCTTTTAACCAGTAAGCCTATTTTGTATGTATGCAACGTAGATGAAAGTTCCGTTGTTAACGGAAATGAATACGTTGAAAGAGTGAAAGAAGCGGTAAAAGATGAGGATGCAGAAGTTCTTGTTATTGGTGCCGGAATAGAGTCCGATATATCTGCAATGGATAGTTATGAGGATAGAAAAATGTTCTTGGATGATTTAGGTTTAGATGAGCCAGGAGTAAGCAAGCTAATTAAAGCTGCTTACAAGCTATTGAATTTACAAACGTATTTTACTGCAGGTGAAAAAGAAGTTCGAGCTTGGACAGTCAAAGTAGGATATAAAGCACCCCAAGCCGCGGGTGTAATTCACAGCGATTTTGAGAAAGGATTTATCCGAGCAGAGGTAATTAAATATGATGATTTTATTGAATTTGGTTCAGAATCTGCAGTTAGAGATGCTGGCAAAATGGGTGTTGAAGGAAAGGAGTATGTGGTTCAAGATGGAGATGTGATGCATTTTAGGTTTAATGTTTAGGCCTGTTATTTATGATGTATTCACTTGGATTTAAATGATATTCAAACTCGCTTGAATAACCACCTCCAATATCCTTGTTCAATTCATTTCTGAGTTCAATATGCAGGTGAGCTTTATACATCCCGCTGCAGTTTCCAATAGTTCCGATCTTATCTCCTCTGTATAAAAAAGTTTCTTTGTCTACTTCTATTGTATCGCAATGAGCATAAATAGATTCCAAGAAAATAAAACGTTCATTTTGCTCTACACAATGGATAATTCTAATAACCTTTCCCCATCCGCCTTGGTAGTTTTTAACCTCTGAAACATATCCATTGGCAATGGAATAAATAGGGTCACCAAGATCCGTATCGCCACCACCAACTCCATTCCAATCGTCACCCAGGTGATTATTTTCTCCAAATATTTGCGCATTATAATAGCCACTTGCATCTGGTTTGCCAACTGGAAAATCAAAACCATCTGAAATATGGTTTAGGTGATTTTCAAATATGGAATCTGGATTTAAGAAAGGATTCTTAACTTGAATTTCATCTTCAACTGTATAGTTTTTGGAATTGCAAAAAACGAATAATAGGAGAAAAGGGATAAGGTTTTTCATATCCACCTAACGTATTGGAGCGGTTAAGTATCATGTTCATTAGTTAATAGATGTTATTTCTGTTCTATAATTTTTACCAAAGGCATTAAAAGGCAATTTAAAGGTGCTTTCCGGAAAATGATTAATAACCCATTGAATATAGGTATTGGAGTTTGGTCCAGTTAGTGTGTATCGATTTCTCAATGGATAAAGTGGGGTCTCTTTTTGAATGAAATTATACATTTTATGGGCTAGGGAATCTTTAGGTCCTGCAATAGAGTCAATTAATATGGTTTTCGTTCCTTTCCTTGTTTTCCATGGATATTTACGCATTCCAGAAGTTGGAGCCATAAAGTCTTTTAAAACACCAATTTTGTTGGGATGAGGTGAATCATTAAAGCGTCCAAATTCCCATCTTTCTGCCTTGCCTTGGTGTTGAATTACAAACCAACCGTGAACAGCAAAGTTTAATGGAATGGGTAAAGCAGCGGCCAAAAGAAAGACCTGATAAAATTCTGGATGAACAAGCTCTCTGAAATCCTCAGAATTCATTTCTCTAATTTTCCATCCAGGCTCTGGGAGGAACTAAGAAAATTCCAAAGCGAACAAATAAAGCATCATCGATTTGATTATCAATAAAAGGCTCTGATCTTGTAATTATTTCTCTTTCCCTATCTACATCAAAATTGAGATTGCTCCTTAAACCTGCACTTGCGGTAATCCAAAAGAAATCATGTATTTCTCTTTCATAAGTAATCATGCTAAGTATATCTGATTTTCCCAGATAAAGAGATTCATTGGATATGGATTCAAGATTGATGTTATAATTCGATCCATCTAATTGAGCAGATATATAAATGATATTTTTTTCGTTAGGACTATATCTGTATTTAATATGTGCGGGTAATAGTATTTCCAATCCATGCTTTGAATTGAACTGCTTGTTATAAGCATAAAGAGGATAGATTGCAGGTCTTCCAAAGCTAAAACTGTATGCCAACCCAAAACCTTCTACTTTAGAAAATTTTGATCTAATGCCATAAAGAACTGCAACCGAAGCTCTAAGGTAATCATCAGCACTTCCGAAACCGCTATTAAAGTCACCATTCAAACTAATGCTCATTCGACTCGCTAAATACTTGTTCCCTTTAAAAGGTCGAATCCCATATAAGTTTGCAGATACTTGTCTTAGAGGTTTGTCCTCTATATTTCTATAGAATTCGTTTTCTATGGTCTCTAAATCATCAAATCTAAACTCTTCCTTGCTGTATCCTATACCTCCTGCTAATTGGAAGTTGTCTTTAAGTGCAATTGGAAATTTTAATTTGATAGAAATTTTGTTATCCGATTTAAGTTCAGATTCTGAATTATTTAAGGAATCGGATGTTGAAGTAATGCCGTAGTCAAAAACACTGTGTTGCAGAATTTCAAGTCCCTTTGATCTGGGAAGACCTGGAAGGCTTGGAATACAAAAGCCATTTTCATCGCAAATACCCATTCCTTTTAATGAATCAATAGGCGATGATTGTCCCATTAAATTAGAGCTATGGATCCCTAAAAAAACAAATAAAAATATGAGCGTTCTAATTATCATTAAAGCAGCGGAAGATAAATGTTTTTCAATCAACTTAGCGATTATTCTAACGTCTTGGCGAGCTTTCCTATTGTTAACCCCTGAACAATGATTGAAAACGAAACAATAACAAAAGTCGTGAGTACTATTAAATCGCTTGTTTCATTTTTTGGCAAACTAAAGGCAAGAGCAAGTGAAATTGCACCCCTAAGTCCGCCCCAGGTTAGAATTGGAATAACACCTTTTTGTTGATCTCCTTTTTTTAAAAAAGTATAGGGTAGACGAATTGAAACATATCTTGAAAAGAGCACAATTACAATAGAAATGAAGAGAAAGGGTAAATATAAAATCTCAAAATGCAGTAAATGCAATGATAAACCTGTTAAGAGAAACACAATACCATTTAAGATTTCGTCTAGGGTATGCCAAAATGAGTTGAAATTTCTGGAATTACCTTTAGAAGATAGATGCATTTTGTTTCCGATGATTATTCCTGCAACAACAAGCGCAAGTGGTCCAGAAAAGTGTAAAGCCTGGGCTATCGTGTATGCTGCACTAGCTATTCCCAGGCTCAAAATGATTTTAAGTTCAGAGTTTTTTAGGCTCTTCTTGAGTAGAAAATAACCCATAAACCCAACAATAAATCCGAAAATAACTCCTCCAACAACTTCCTCAAGAAACAACATCGAAATTTCTTTTCCTAGAGAGATTACAGATTCAGAGTTGTTGTGAAAAAGAAGAATTCCTGAGAATATAACAACTCCAACACCATCATTGAAGAGAGATTCACCTTCCATTCTAGTTTTTATTTTAGATGAAATTGAAGTTTTATTCAAAATAGCTAGGGCAGCTACTGGATCAGTTGGAGAGATAAGAGCACCAAATAATAAGCATTCAATCTTTGATAATTGAATACCAAATAACTGTGCTAAAAAAAATATGAACACAGCTACAATTGCGGTAGAAAGCAAAACACTTATGGTGGCAAAGGAGAGAACATGCTTTTTTTCAGTCCAAAGTTTTTTGAAATCTACATGCATTGCACCAGCAAATAGAAGATAACTTAGCAAGGCATCAAAAAGTAAAACCTTTAGATCTGCTTCTGCAATCATTTTACAAAAGAAAGTATAGAACTCTTCACTAATATTTTTGCTAAAAACAATAAGGGTGGAAAGACATATTCCACTGATCATTAAGAAAATAGAACCAGGCAATTTTATTAACCTATAATTAAGCAGGCTTAAAAGTGCAACCAGTAAAAGGAGTATGCTGAATGATTGATACATATTATTTTTCTTTCAAATATTTTCCAACAAAGAAGGCCATTACTATAGCCAAGTATAAAGAAGCAGCAATGTTAATTAGCATGGTAAGAGATTGAGCAACTTCCGTATTAGGAACAATATCACCAAAACCAACTGTTGTGGTTCCTGTGAAACTAAAATAATAGAGTTGAAAGTCCGTGAAGTCAGATTGAAACTGAAATGAATTAGGTACGCAATAATGCAAGATTTCATATATCGCTCCTCCAGTAAATGCTATTAACATATACCCAGAAACAGCAGCCCATATTTGATCAATCTCAACAGATTTTATTTTAGATAAATGCTTCATGACATTAAACAAAATAAGAATGAAAAAGCCGAGAATGAAGAATGCTCTTAAAAGTCTTATCTCACGAGTCTCCATGTAAATAGATTCCATGAGAATAATTATTGCAAGTAAAATTCCCATGATTAGAACAACCTTCGCGTTTTTTTGATATCTGCAAACAAGAAAAGATCCAAGAATCACCAATACATAATTGACGGGTACGAATATATTTCCCAGAGTCCCAAAGATTTCATAGTAAATAGGACTTAGCAATAAATTCACTAAAGCTAAGAGCAATATGAGATTTCCATTCCTTTTTAGAAGAACCTTCAAGCTCATTTTTAGATCAATTGAGAATTACAAATAAAATTAGCATGCTCTTTCATATGATTTATGCCATTCTAAATCTTTTTCCATGTGTTAAGTGTGTTTTCTATCTTTTTAAAAAGGAATAATGATCAGTTATTTTTAGTTTGGATAAATCCTGCCGTTGCTTCATTGTAAAATGCAGTAACATCTTCATTTTCTAAATCAAAGGCTCTTAAAACGGCACCATTCCATTTAGATTTTATCCGTTTTCCTTTAGAAAGTTTATTGCCCAGATTTGGAGGAAGACCAACATTATTTAGATATGCGCTGGCATAGAAATAATGATCATCAACAAGTGCGTCTGGAATTGCAAGGCCTCCACCTAAATAAAGGTCATCTTTTACTTGAGTATAGAACCCTAAATCAAAATGATGCTGCCAAACTCTAATTTCTGATTCCAAATCATTCTCTTTTAAAAATTTTTCGAATCCAACTTTCCCTATACATAACTTAGAGGAATATGAGAGTATGAAATTATAGTCAAGATCATCATAAGTAAACCCATCACTTATTGCCTCATAAGGAAGATCATAGTGCAATGAATAGGAGTATTCTTTTTCGAAACTCAAGTTTTTAAAAATTTCTTTTAACCAAAGGACTATCTCTAAATGAGACTTCCCTTCAATAACTATGTTTTGAATAGTACTTTCACCATCTTGAATTTTGAGTTCAAACTTTTTAAAACAAAGACAAAGCTTTATTCCATTATCGTTTAAGGGTCTGCTCTCCAATCTGTTTTTCCAAATATTCCATGCTAAATTTGTATGACTATCATCTTCCTTTTTTTTCACATATTTTATCCCTGCTGTAGCCAAGTATTGACTTGCAATATGTAAGAGTTTTAAAGTGTTATTTAATTCCTGCATAATTGATTCCTGTTAAATGATGAATGTCCCTGTCTATTGTAGAAAGATCGCTTTTGTTGAATTGACTAATGTCATTATAACCGCATGATCTGGCAACTACTTTGATGAGGTCAGTTGATGCATTGAAGAAACGCTCTAGTCTTTTTGAAGCCAATCCAATTTCAATTCTCTTTCTTAAATGCTCTTTTTGTGTTGCAATTCCAACTGGACAATTGTTAGTATGGCAAGCTCTCATTCCTAGACAACCTATTGCTTGTAATGCGGAGTTTGAAACCGCAATTGCATCTGCACCTAACATCAATGCTTTTGCAAAATCATCTGCTATTCTAAGTCCACCTGTTATCACTAAAGTAATATCCTTAACACCTTGCTTGTCTAAAAAATCACGTGCTCTAACTAAAGCTGGGATTGTTGGAACATTAATATTCATTTTTAATACATTTGGAGCTGCCCCGGTTCCGCCACCTCTTCCATCAAGGATAATATAGTCGGCTCCTGCTTCAAGCGCAAAGGCAACATCTTCTTCTATTCTACTTGCAGCTATTTTAAATCCAATTGGAATACCTCCGGATACTTCCCTTACTTCGTCACTTAAATTTCTAAAGTCCTGAACAGTTCTCAACTCTTTGAATGTAGCTGGAGAAATAGCGGCCTGACCTTCTGTCAGACCTCTTACTTTGGCTATTTCACCCTTTACTTTTTCTCCTGGTAGGTGACCTCCAGTTCCCGTTTTAGCTCCTTGTCCTCCTTTAAAATGAAAGGCCTGAACCTTTTTCATTTTTTCCATTTCAAATCCAAATCTGGCAGAAGCCAGTTCGTAAAAGTATCTCGAATTTTCCGCTTGCTCATCTGGTAACATTCCACCCTCACCAGAACATATTCCGGTTCCAGCCATGTGAGCACCTTTAGACAAGGATATTTTAGCCTCTCTTGATAATGAACCAAAACTCATGTCTGAAACAAAAAGGGGGATATCCAATTCAAGTGGCTTTCTCGCTTTAGGACCTATGACTACCTTAGTATTGACCTGTTCTTCATCCAGAAGAGGTTTTCTAGATAGTTGAGCTGGTAGAAATTGAATGTTTTCCCATTTTGGCAAAAGGTTCCTGTCCACTCCCATAGAAGAAGTAAAGCCATGATGACCAATGTTTTTCAAGCCATTTTCTGCAAGTTCTTTTATGTATAAAGTATATGGTTCAGTCTCTTCTGGGTGTGTGTCAGCAAAAGCTCCTTGATAGCTGTTTCTATTAAAGGGTTGTGGATGTTTCTCTTTAAATTCCTCTAACTCAGTTTTGCTTACCAATAAATCATTTCCATCAACCCATGTGCTAAATTTATTTAGGACCTCATTATTATTGTATTCACTTACACCAGTATCGAATCTATAATCCCAACCGTGTAATCCACAAATCAGATTATGCCCGTCAATATGTCCATCTGAGAGTAAAGCACCTCTATGGAGACATCTACCATAGAGTACGGATATTAGCTCTTTATTTTTTATGATGACCAAATCAATACCCTCGGCAAGAGCATGATGAGGTTCCAATTCTGGAATTTCACTGACGAGTGCAATTTTTATTTTCTGCATAATTTCAATTGAAAAGGGAAGGTATTTATTCCTGAACTAATTCAAAGATGTTTTTGTAAAAAAGTCTTATTTATATACTTAAGCCGACATTATAGGTCAAAATGTTTGTTCCATTTCCACTAATTTTGAAGAATGAATGTTCAAGCAAAATATTGGTACCTGAAAGATTTCAATTTTGCCAAAAAAATTGGAATGAAAAAGATGATGGAGATATGTAGAGTACTTCAAATGGAATACTTTAAAAGGGGTGAGAAAATTGAGTATGACAATCTTAAATCAGTAATTTTCTTAAAAAAGGGAACTGTAAAGATTTTGGATGGAACTTCAAATCGGGTAAAGTATTTAGCTAGAAGGGGCAATATTTTTGGCAGATTGGATAGCACTGAGGATTTTGGAACATTTGAAGAATACGCGATTGCTTTGGAGGATGTAATTGTTTGTTTCATTGAAATAGATATGATGGAGAAACTAATGCTAGAACATGCCGCCTTAAAGAACTCTGTTGTTAAAATTCAATCTTTTAGAATTCGAAAATTGGAAAGAAGATTAGCAGACTTAGTTAATAAGGATAGCACGACTAGAATAAAGGAGTTCTTAATTTCCTATGTGAATGAAAATGGAGAACAGAAGGAAAATACTATTGAAACTCCTAATTACTTAAATCATAAAGATATTGCTCAATTAACCAATACTTCAAGACAAACCGTTAATAACGTTCTAACCCAACTAAGAAAAACAGGACAAATAGAATATAACCGGAAATCAATTTCCCTAAAATTATAAAAAGGGCGTCATAGCTCGCCCTCTTTAAATAATGTTGGTTATTCGGTTTCACACTTTAAAAGTGAAATTGAATATAGTAATTAATTATAAATCCTACAAAATTATTGTTTAATGTATTATTTCTTGTTTTGAAAAAAATTAATAAAAAATCCATTTGATAATAACTTTGATAAAGAAACTTGCACCTTATTGTGGAGCCGGAGGGAGTCGAACCCTCGTCCAAACACGGCAAATTAATGCTTTCTACATGCTTATCTCTATGTTGATTGTCGGCCTGAGGCGGGCTAAGAGCTGCCAACCGTGGGCTTATCTTCTATTGGTTTCGGAATCTGCGCGAAGAAAACTTCATCCTAGCTTAACATGACGATACCCTATAAGAAAGACCTGTTAAGCACTTATTCTTTCAAGGGTAACTTGTTCGCCCCGCCTGGCAGGACTGAATTAGGCGTTATCGCTTAGCGATTAAGCCGCAAGTTTGTAGTCTGTATTGCCGTTTATAGGCTTGAGAAACAGTTTTTAACAGGCTTACTCTCCTGGCCCGGCATGCTTACAATAACAAGTCACGCGCTGTCAAATCCAGTCGGCCCCATATATTGTTATGCAAATCATTTCAAAGATCTTTCGCACTTGCGAAGCGCGAAAATACAATTGTCTTCCCATTAAAACGAAGAAATTGGAATTCGTTGCCTTGGTGCACTCAAAAAATTCTCAAATTTGAATGGTGGTAAATCTAAATCATTATAAACAAGCAGATGTCGGTTTATGGAAAGGTAGAACTGATAGTGAATCGGATATTGATGCATTTCGTTTTCATCAGGTTCTGGAATTAATTGATTTGAACAATTGCCCAGATAAAAGCCGGGATAAAAAAATCAACTTCTGCATTCTGGGTTTTGCCAGCGATGAAGGCATAATGCGAAACAAAGGAAGGCAGGGAGCTGCAGAAGCACCCAATTTTATCAGAAAACAATTGGCAAATCTTCCAGCTAATTTTTTTCCTGAAGCCCATTTATATGATGCTGGAAATGTCTATGTTGAAAATGAGGACTTAGAGTCTGCGCAGAAAAATTTGGCATTAGCTGTAGAGCGTTTATTGCAAAAAGGATATCAACCTTTGGTTTTAGGTGGAGGGCATGAAATTGTACTTGGACATTTTAATGGTGTGGATGCTTTTTTAAAAGGTAAAATGAGTCCTGAAAAAAGTCCATTGATCATCAATTTAGATGCGCATTTCGATTTGAGACCTTTTATTGATAAAGGAAGTTCGGGAACAATGTTCAATCAAATTGCTCAATGCATGAAAGATGAAAATCGTGATTTCAATTACACCTGTGTTGGCGTTCAAACCTACGCAAACACTAAGCGTCTTTACAAAACTGCTGATGAATTTGGTGTGAATTATTTCCATTCTAAAGATATATTTCACACGAATAAAATGGTGGTGCTGGAACAAATCTTGGACATTGTAGACGATCATGAACATATCTATTTGACTTTAGATTTTGATGTGCTCAATGCTGCAAATGCACCTGGAGTATCTGCTCCTCAACCATTTGGAATGGATCCTGAATTGTTTCTTTTTTTAGTTAAGGGCATCGTAAAAACGGGCAAAGTGAGAAGCTTAGACATTGCAGAAATATCTCCAAGGTTTGATGATGACAATAGAACGTCTAAACTTGCAGCAGTTGTTTTGTTTGCGATTATGAACGAAATGATTCTTTTAGGGTGAATTTTCAAATCAATACTTATTTTGTAGCACAATTTATTTTATGAAGCTTGGAATAATTAGAGAAGGAAAGAATCCGCCAGATAAGCGTGTGCCACTTGCACCTGAACATTGCAAAGAAGTAATGGAAAAATGGCCAAACGTAAAAGTTTTTGTTCAGCCCAGCCCTATGCGGGATATAGAGGATGAAGAGTATTCTGCATTGGGGGTTGAACTAAAAGAAGACTTGTCTGATTGTGACATACTTATGGGGGTAAAAGAAGTCCCATATGATGATTTAATTCCGGGTAAAAGGTACTTCTTCTTCTCTCATACCTATAAGGAACAACCTTACAATGCTAAATTGTTAAGGACCATTCTAGACAAAAATATTCAATTGATTGATTATGAATTACTCAAGAAGAAGAATGGTGCTCGTTTGCTCGGTTTTGGAAGATATGCCGGAATAGTTGGAGCTTATAATGCGCTATATACATGGGGGAAAAAGTACAATTCATTTGATTTGAAAAGAGCAATTGATTGCAGAGATAGGGCCGAAGCTGAGGCAGAATTGAAAAAAGTACAGCTTCCCGCAGATTTTAAAATGATACTTACAGGAAAGGGAAGAGTGGGGAAAGGAGCCAAAGAAATTATTGGATTGTTAGGTATAAAAGAAGTCGATGCTCAAGGATTTTTAAATGGAGATTATAATGAACCCGTTTGGTGTCAAATAGATGTTGAAGATTATAACAGGCATCCTGAAAAAGACTTTAATCGAGAACATTTCTTTGCGCATGAGGAAGAATACGTGTCTTCTTTTTATAGATATGCACAAGTCGCTGATATGTACATTGCCTGTCATTATTGGGCTAATAACGCTCCACAAATTTTAACTGCTGAGCAAATAGCAAGGGATGATTTTAATTTAAAGGTAATTGCAGATATTTCGTGTGATATTGGCGAGCCTATAGCAAGTACAATTAAGCCATCAACAATTGCGGAGCCTGTGTATGGGATTGATAAAAAAACACTTGAAGAGGTAGATTTTTATACTAAGGATTCCTTGTCTGTGATGGCTGTAGATAATTTACCTTGTGAACTTTCGAGAGATGCTTCTGAAGATTTTGGAAACAATTTAATAGCTAATGTTTTTCCCTTTCTCTTTGGAGAAGATTCTGATAGGGTAATTGAAAGAGCTTCAGAAACGGATTTGGAAGGAAACTTAATGCCCGATTTTGATTATCTAGAAGACTATGTTAAAATGCCTAACTAACTTGTTCGGCAACATTTACTAAGTTATGAATGGTTTGGGTTGGATTTTCTGATTTAAAAACAAAACTTCCGGCCACCAGAACATCTGCTCCAGCTGCTAATAGTTTTGGAGCATTACTAATATTCACCCCACCGTCAATTTCTATTTGTAAATTGGTTTCTTGTGAATCGGCAAGTTTGCGTAAAGCTTTAATCTTTGAATACGTGTTTTCGATAAATTTTTGGCCACCAAAACCTGGATTTACTGACATCAAACACACCATTTCAATGTCTTTTAAAGTATCGCTTAGCAAATGAACCGAAGTATGTGGGTTTAATGCCACACCTGCTTTCATCCCAGCATCTTTTATAGCTTGAATAGTTCTGTGAAGATGCGTACATGCCTCATAATGAACAGTTAAAACATCTGCTCCTAAATCTGCAAAATGTTGGATATAACGATCTGGATCAATAATCATCAAATGCACATCCTTCACTTTTGTACAGTGCTTGTCAATGGTTTTTAATACTGGAGATCCAAAAGAAATGTTGGGAACGAAAACTCCATCCATAACATCGATGTGCAGCCATTGAGCTTCACTGTTATTTACCATTTCAATATCTCTTTGCAAATTACCAAAATCAGCTGCAAGAAGAGAAGGGGCGACTACATGACTCATTTTGCAAAGGTCTTAATAATGCACAAAAAGGAAAAATATTGCTTCTTACTTTTTCAACGGAAAATTCGAAGTTTTACAGGGATCAAATCATATTAGGAACAGGGAATCTATAACAAACACAAATCCTTTGATGGGTTAATAGGTTGATTGGTTAATAGGGGAGTGTCCATTTATTCTTGCTCATTCCTATTTCACTGGTGTGAAAATCTCAAATCCTCGAATTTCAAATTTGCCTACCAAAACGAATCTGTGTCTTTTGGTTTTATTACATTTTAATAATTAACCATCAACCAGGCAATTGAAATCATTTGGAAAGTTTCTTTATGTTTTCTTCCAGTTCCTTGTTTAAAATTTGAATGGTGTTTTTATTCAGATCGTAAGCTTTTATGCGCTCCCTAAAAGAAGAAACGGATTCCAAAACCCGGTCTATAATTTTATGATAGCCCCTTATACCCACTTTCTTTGCAACCGCTTCTATATCCCTTCTTTCGATATTTATATTCTTTCCGTTGATAGCAATTTGATGGGGAACTTTAAAGCTATGGTAGGGATCGAATGGGTAGGTGATATCATAGGCAGGTGAAAGAGACCATTCTCCATTTTTATTCATTAAGAAAGAGAAATTCTTGGTGTGATCATCCCTATTTGATGCTGCGACATTAAAGGTCATTTGCGTAAAAAGTTGTTTGAAATTCTCGTAGGGAAGACGAAAAGCTTCCATGATTCTAAAAATCTGTTCATAGGAGTATTGCGTATTTCTTCCGTAAAAACCGGATAGGGCATTTACGGTTTGGCTATGTACTTTTTCATTGTCGATTCGATCGAATCGCTTGCTTGCAAAATGCGTTTTTCCGTCTTCGTGAAAGAATTTGAATTTCGCAACATTTATGCCCGCCTCTCTTGCCATTTCATTGTAAACATATTCTACCTTGTTTTTCTCTTGAGCCCAAACGCTAAACGGATCATGTTGTAATTTTACGATGTAATAATTGACGGGTTCGCTATGTATGATGTCTCCCGCAAGTATATTGCTATCCAAATTTGTGGCGATAAGAATCTTGGCTTGTGCACCTCCTATCGATGAACCTATACTAAGAATGTTTTTTAGAGCTTCTGGATTATGCTGGTGGTCTTTTAGGGCATATTTTTTCTTGATAATCAAATCGGAAATGAATGCCAATTCATTCATGTCAATGAGCCCAGACATTTCTGGTAAGGGTTTTTCTATTTCATATTCCAGTGCTCCAGCTCCTCTTTTCCCGATATAAAGCAAGCGCTCTACTGGATTCATTTGAGATTGATCCAGATTATTTTTTATCAACCATTCTAGAAATACGGTATTTCCAAATGCATCTGGAAGAGAGTCATTGAAAGTGGGAATAAGGCCATTAAAGTTTTTATGAAAATCTCCTCCACTTAGTTTTTGTTTTTTGTTTTGGTGAATGAATGGTGCAATATTGAATGAGGCTTCCTGATAAGTTGAATCCGTTTCAAATATGGCGGTATGGTTTTGGGCATCCCAATAAAGATAGCCAACGATAGTATCCCATATTTTGATTCGGGCCGTGCTCATTTATTTTCTTTCAAGAAAAGTTCTTTAGGAGAAATGCTTATGGCGTCAAGTATCTCCAACAGCTTTTCTGTTTTTCTAAATTCTTTTAAAATTTTGATGAAGATGAGAAGAGATGTGCCGCGCCCAGCCTCAATATCTATAATGTGCTGGCGTGTTACACCAATACTATTTCCTAAAGCTTCTTGTGTTAAACTATTGCTTTTTCGGAGAGCTTTTATTTTTCTGCCAATCTCTCCCATAACCTCACCTTCAAGATTATCATTAATCATAAAATGTCAATTGTTATTTACAATATACGTATAAAGTACTAATAATGTTATTATATGTTTACATTATTTTATGATAAATATGTAATTATATTTTTACAAAAAGTATTGAAATTGCTTAAAAGTAATAATACGATTACATTAATTAATGATTAGCTATAGGACTTGTTTGAAGCAAATTTGAATAAACAAAAGCAGCATAAATCCGAATTCCTCAAATATTCACTTAATTTAAAAAGTCAAACAAATGTGATAATGAATGATTTGAAAAAGACATTAATCTCTATAGCAATTTGGTTTGGAAGTGGAATAATTTCAATCATTTTAATGTATCTAATAACTGATGTTAAAGGAGTCGTTCCTTTATTTATTTATTTCGGATTACCTAACATTGTAATTCTCGCGGCAGATGGTGCACATCAGGGAATGGGCTTGATCTATTCCATATTCTCCCTTTTCAAAAGAAAACAAAAAACCAACGAGGAATTAGAAGCAATTTCCCAAAAGAGCATTGGAAGACTGGCAATTTCCATTTCTCTTGTTCTCTATGGATTAGGAGGAAGCATTCTTGGTTTTTTCTATTCTGCTCATTTCAAGCAAAACCTAATAACCTTTCTCATAGTTGGATTAATTTGGGGAATTATAGTTCGGTATTTATTCAAAAAGAAAATATTCGATTTGGAGGATTATGAATGATTCAAACGTGAATTTTTCATTGATAGATAAGAGTCCATTGTCATTGCTTTTATATGCTAAGGGCATTAAAGATTGGAATGAATTGCTTGAATATGTTCGCAACTTGCCTTATGGAAGAAATGCAAACAGAGAAGATTTGACTTTGCCAATTCAGGAAGGAAAAGGAACCTGCAGTTCTAAACATGCCCTTTTAAAGCACATAGCCGATTTGAATAAAATCAGCAATGTCAAACTGATTCTTGGAATATATAAAATGAACCAAAGGAATACCCCAGGTATAGGAAATGGAATCGAAAAAGCGGGCTTAGAATATGTGCCAGAAGCACATTGTTATTTGAGAATTAAGAACATGAGAATGGATGTGACTTCTACATCTTCTAGTTTTGAAAGAATAGAAAGGGTATTGCTCAAAGAGATAGAAATAGAGCCAGAACAGGTTGCTAATTATAAAGTGCAGCTTCATAAAGAATACTTGAAAAATTGGATTTTAGAGCAGAAAATAGATCTATCATTTGATAAACTGTGGTCTATTCGGGAAAGCTGTATATTGAATCTTTCAGGCCAAAGCTAAATCATTCTATAAAGTATTGGAAAAGAAAATATATAGGGTCTATGTAATTGAATTATCCAAAAGGGCTTTCAAGGAGAACAGGAAGTTTCGAGAAGCTAATCCGCAATTTAACGGAGTTCAACAATGTCTTTATGTAGGTATGACCAGTAAAACTCTAAAAGAACGCTTTGAACAACATAAAAGTGCTTACCGAAATGCTAAAGGGCATAAATTATCAGCAAATATTGTAGAGAACTACGGTCTATATCTTCGGCCAAGCCTCTATGAACACCTTCCCTTAATGACGAAAACACAAGCCCTAAAAACAGAAGAGTTATTGGCATTGGAACTCAGAAGGCGCAAACATGCGGTTTGGTTTAATTGACTTTGAGAAGCTTATCATCACTTCATTTTATTACTTTGCTCTGCTAAAATTTGGCTTGGGTGAAAACCCTTTATAGAATGAGTGAAACAAAATCAAATAGATCTATTTGGTCTCAATTAGGAGATGCCTTGAAAGGCACAGAAGTGGACTACACAAAAATAGGAATACGCCATGCTATTTTTCTATTAGCTGTTCCTATGATTCTGGAGTTAGTGATGGAGTCCATTTTTGCTTTGGTGGATATTTATTTTGTAGGGAAACTGGGAACCAATGCTGTCGCAAGCGTAGGCTTGACAGAAAATTATATGTACCTGCTTTATGCTGTAGCAATGGGCTTATCCATGTCCGTTACTGCAATAGTGGCCAGAAGAATAGGAGAGAAAGAAAAAGAAAAAGCGGAGAATGTGGCCGTTCAGGCAATATTTATAGGATTAATTGCATCCTTGCCATTTGCCTTAGCCGGAATATTTTTTTCAAAGGAATTATTGGCATTCATGAATGCCGCACCAGAAGTCATTAAAGAGGGACACGGTTTTTGCCAATGGATGTTAGGAGGCAACATGGTCATTATGCTCATCTTTTTGATTAACGGGATTTTTCGAGGAGCAGGCGATGCAGCTATTGCTATGTGGGTGTTAACCATTGCAAACCTTATTAATATTATTCTAGATCCAATGCTCATTTTTGGAATTGGCCCCTTTCCAGAATTGGGTGTAGAAGGTGCGGCCATAGCAACAAATATTGGAAGAGGTACAGGAGTCCTTATTCAACTCTACTTATTATTTAAGGGAGGAAAACACGTTCGTATTCTCTTTTCTCAGTTACGTGTAAAGTGGGATATCGTTTGGAATATTATTAAAACGTCCATAGGAGGAATTGGTCAGATGTTAGTTTCCATGACTGCCTGGATTTTCTTGATGAGAATTCTTGCAGATATTGGAACAGAGGCAGCCGCAGCTGCTACTTTTGTCATTCGCTTGATTATGTTTACACTCATGCCGGCCTGGGGACTATCCAATGCTGCGGCTACTTTAGTAGGGCAGAACCTAGGAGCAAAAAATCCAGATAGAGCAGAGCGATCGGTATGGATGATTGGTAGCTATAATATGGTTTTTCTAATTGGTGTTTCCATTTGCTACTTCATTTTTGGCGATCAATTGATGCGTGTTTTTACTAATGATGAGGCCGTCATTAGTATAGGAGCAGAATGGTTACGGATATTATCCTATTCCTATTTTTTATACGGTTGGTGGATGGTAGCTGTGCAGGCATTTAATGGTGCAGGCGATACAGTAACGCCTACCTTGATAAACCTTATTTTCTTTTGGGGAATACAAATTCCGCTTGCCTATTTACTGGCACTTCATCTTGAATGGACCTATTCTGGAGTCTTTTGGGCAGTGTTGGTTTCCGAATCTTTGGCAGGAATAGCAACACTTTTGCTATTTAAGAGAGGAAAATGGAAGAAATTTACCGTTTAAAAGCTCTAAAAGGCAGATAATCACTAAATATTGTGCTGGTTTGAATAGTAGTGCTACCTTTATAGTCAATTAATATTTTATTTTATGAGTAACGGTACAGTTAAATTTTTCAATGAAGCTAAAGGTTTTGGTTTCATTACACCGGACGGAGGATCAAAAGATGTTTTCGTGCACCAAAGCGCTTTAAGCGGAGTTATTAACGAAGGAGATAAGGTTAGCTTCGATATCGAAGAAGGCCCTAAAGGATTAAGCGCTGTTAATGTGAAGGTAGTCTAAGGGATTGCAAAGAAATTTAGTGCAAGGCTCATCTTTTGATGGGCCTTTTTTTTTGATTGAGTTCAAGGTATCTTTTTTGAATTAAACACCCACACAAGGGTATACATTTATTAATTATTAAATAGTTTCTCCAATGCTATTATCCACTTAATTTCAATATGGAAAAATAGACAGACTTGTCTGTTTAATAATTTTATTTTAAATTTGCACTGTGAAACATTCTGAAGTCAGACAAAAGATTATAGAAACTTCTTCTTCTCTGTTTTATAAAAATGGATACAATTCTACTGGAATAAATGAAATTATTTCCGAGTCGGAAATTGCGAAGGCAACATTGTACAATCATTTTAAATCCAAAGAAGATATTTGTCTGGCTTATCTTCAATTTAAGAATTCAAAATTTTTAAAGGATATTGAAGATTATTGCAAATCAAAAAGCAAGGGAAAAAAACAAGTGCTTGCGCTTTTCGATTTTCTTCAATTGTTTTTCAAGGACAAGGATTTCAATGGCTGTTGGTGCATTAATACGGTATCTGAAATTCCAAAAGAAGATGTTAGAATAAGAAGTGAAATACAAACACAGAAAAAGCAGTTTATAGATTTAATCTCAGATTTAGTTTCGAGTAATTTGAAAGAGATAAAAGCAAAGGAAGTAAGAACGTTGGCGCGACAAATTTATTTATTATATGAAAGCGCTGTTGCAGAGAGTCATTTGCATCAAGCGAATTGGCCAATTAAAGAGAGTAAGAATTTGTGTTTGAAAATAATAAGTTAAAAAAATTTAATCAATTAAAGACAGACTTGTCTGTCTATTCAATAATTAACAAATATAGAAAATGAGTGAATTCGAAAGTAAAACAGCCCTTATAATAGGAGGAACAAGTGGAATTGGTAACGCAACAGCAAATGCCTTATTACAAAGCGGAGCAAAGGTGCATGTTGTTGGAAGAAATACAGATAAGATTGCCGATGCTCCAAATTTGATTAAGCATTCGGTAAATATTTCCAATACCCAAGAAGTAGATGCTTTAATCTCTAAAATCAATTCGTTAGATAATTTAGATTACCTAGTGAATGCATCCGGAATTTTTGGCCCTAAGCCCTTTCTAGATCATACGGTCGAAGATTACAATTCCTACTTAGACCTAAATAGAGGCTTCTTTTTCATAACACAAAGTGCGGCTAAAAAAATGAAAGCAACAGAAGGAGGTTCTATCGTGAATGTAGGGTCTATGTGGGCAAAACAAGCGGTAAAGGCTACACCCTCTTCGGCTTATTCTATGCAAAAAGCAGGTTTGCATTCATTAACCCAACATTTGGCTATGGAGTTAGCAGATGATAAAATTAGAGTCAATGCAGTATCCCCCGCAGTGGTTAATACGCCTGTTTATCATGGAGTTTTTGGGGGACAAGAAGAAGCTGAAAAAGCACTGGAAGGGTTTAATGCATTCCATCCTATTGGAAGGAATGGTACACCTAAGGACGTGGCAAATAGCATTTTGTTTCTCCTTTCTGAGAAAGCATCTTGGGTTACCGGAGCAATTTGGGATACAGATGGAGGAATAATGGCGGGAAGAAATTAATTGAAACCCTGAGAATATTTACAAGGAATCGGTTTGAATATTTTCAAACCGATTTTTTTTAACAAAGCTGGATTCTAAAATTAGGAAGATCAGTAGATCAATTATCCTTTTAACTTCTTAAGTAGAAAGTCTATTGAATATTTGTCCCACTCTTTTGGTAAGAGTAATAAAGGAATCAGGAATAATGTTCTTACCAAAACATGGCTTGTGTCCCAGATGGGTTGAGCTAATCCATGTCCAAAGGTGACAATCACCAATACCAAACCTAGCGCATATAGTGCCCAATCTCTTTTAAATCCTATTATGAGCATGAAACCCGCAATGAGCTCCGCATAGGAGGTAAAATAAGCAGTACCAAAGTTTATGAAATCTGGCAGTAGATCTCCATAAGTTGTTTTGAAAGAATTGTTGTAGATATTGTCCACACCAAACTTAAAAACCTTTCCATATCCTTGAAAGAAGAAAATGAAACCTAGTAATAAACGGAGTACGAGCAAGCCAATGTTTCTATTTAAATTCATATTCATCATTTCAATTGATTTGTATTATTTCTATCATTCGGTTTAACATCATTGTTTATCTAATTATCGCATCCAGAAAAGGCTTCATTTCCAATATCTCTATATCATCTCTCTTTCTCAATTCTCTTAGAAACCAGCCCTTATGTCCAGCACCATAAATGATAAGCATTCGCTTTCCTTTATAGCGTTGGCTCTCCAATGCCTTTTCAATATTCCAATAATGTGCAATATTAATATTATCCCAACCACCCAATCCTAGTTCCATATTAAACAAGCGATTGTATTCTTGCAGAAAAATATCTTGTATCTCATCATATCTATCCGTATGAATGAAATACGGATCATTCACTTTACCGGTAGCTTCGTATGTGGAATCTGTAATTGATCGCGCAGTTATGTACTTTCCCCACTCTTCAACTCTTGCAGTATCTTTACTAATAGTTCTTAGTTTTGATGATCTCTCATTCGCCATTATTCTTGTCCAACCAGCAGTAGGAATGATTTCAAAGTCCATTTTTTTTGTGAGTGGAAATACCACATCTGTATATTCTGGAAACCTCATTACTCTCGGCTCGGATATGGAATCATCTTTAATAAAACCATCCATTGCAGTTTTCATAAGATGTGGAGGTATTTCTGCAAGAATGTAATCAGGATCTATCTCCACAATCAATGTGTTCAAATAGTCCGTAGTATAAACACTATCCGTAAGATGACCATTGTGAATGGTTCCTAAAACTAAGACCTCATTTTTTTGTTTCTGCTCCGATTGATCATTCGAACTATGACAACTTATAATAAGAATGGCAGAAAATAGTGCCAGCAGAATGTATTGTCTGATTTTTTGAGGCATGTTTAAAAATTCTAAAACAAATCTAATGCATTTTCTGATTTGCAATTCAACTTAAATGCATTTGATATTTGCTAAAATCATACTTTAAGAAATCCATTATTGAAAGACAATATTCTTATTCTGTGAATAATAATTTCTTAGATTAGCCGCACATTTATTTTTGTATGGAGATATTAATCTTGTTTTTGATTTTGTGGTATGGAGGATTATTTTTTCAAACATTCTTTTTGCACAGATATGCCGCACACCAAACTTTTACCATGTCGAAAAACATGGAGAAAATCACCTATGTTCTTACCTGGTTGTTTCAGGGTTCAAACTATTTAAGTGCTTACGGATATGGGGTAATGCACAGAATGCACCATGCTTATGCAGATACTGAAGACGATCCGCATTCTCCAAAATATGATGAGAGTATTATGGCAATGATGTGGAAAACAAGATCTATTTATAAGAAGATTAATAATCAAAGGATAGAGGTTGAGGAAAAATTCACAAAGAATGCTCCTCAATGGAAGAGTTTTGATCGCTTTGCGAGTTCCATGCTGTCTCGAGTGTCCTGGTCCATTCTTTATTTTTTGTTCTTTTTAAAGTTTGCTACCGCTTGGTGGATGTGGTTGCTATTACCTATTATTATTCTAATGGCTCCAATTCATGGAGTAATCATTAATTGGTATGCACACATCTATGGTTATGTGAATTTTAAGTTAAAGGATACTTCTAAAAATTTACTGCCTTTTGATTTTTTAATGATGGGCGAGGCCTACCATAATAATCATCACAAACATAGCGGAAGAGCAAATTTTGGAGGGGTAAGATGGTTTGAAGTTGATCCAACCTATATAATCATGAAGCTTCTAAATGCTTTAGGAATCATCAAGTTAAAGGCTAAGGCTTC
>CAZSQZ010000023.1:0-38023 GCA_964609215.1 uncultured Flavobacteriales bacterium | reverse complement strand
GAGCAAATACCGTGACCTTAACAGTTACTGATAATAATAGTAATCAATCAACATGTACAGCAACAGTTACAGTTGAAGATAGTATAGATCCAGCAATTTCTTGTCCTGCGAATATTACTGTTAATAATGATATAGGAGTATGCGGAGCAGTGGTAAATTATACTCCTCCTGTTGGTACGGATAATTGTGCGGGTTCAAATACAGTGCAAACCTCTGGACTGGCATCTGGTGCAACTTATCCATTTGGTACTACTACCAATTGCTTTGAAGTTACCGATGCTTCCGGAAACACATCATCATGCTGCTTTGACATTACCGTAAATGATGTTCAACCAACTGTTTCGATTTCCGATGAAACGGAAGATGAGGGAATTGGAAATATGGTGTTTACCATAACACTGAGCACCATCTATTGCCAAGATTATGAAATTGATTACAGTACAAATTTAATTTCTGCGAATGATCCACTTGATTATATAGGTCAATCGGGAACACTTACTATTCCTGCTGGAAGTTCATTTGGGACAGTTAGTGTACCTATTGTAGATGATAATATCGATGAAGCTTCTGAAACTTTTGAGTTCAATTTAACAGGAACAAATTTTGGTTCAATAGCAGATAATCAAGCTATTGGAACAATAACCGATAATGACGATTCTCCAACAATTTCTATAGCAGATAATTCTGCAATAGAAGCTATGGGGACAATAGATTTGGCGATTACATTATCAAACCCAAGTTCAAGTACAATTACATTCGATTATGCAACAGCAGATGTAGAGGCAGTTGATCCAGCTGATTATGATCAGACAGCAGGGATATTTAGTATTCCCCCTGGAACTACTGACACAGTAATCACATTTACCATTAATGATGACTTATTGGATGAAATAAATGAAACTTTCGAGGTGAATTTAAGCAATCCTTCCAATGCAACAATAGCCGATAACCAAGGTATTGCAACAATATTAGATGATGAAGGAGCTCCATCTCTTGCAATTGAAGATGCTACCTATAATGAAGATGATGGAATGGTTTGCTTCACAGTAAACTTAACTAGCGCATCCGGACAAACGATAACATTCGACTTTACTCAACTGGGAATAACCGCAACTCAAGGATTAGATTACTCTATCTTCAATGGAACAGGAGTGACCTTGTTACCAGGCCAAACCTCGGTAGATGTGTGTTTCTCAATTATTGATGACAATTGCAATGAAATGGATGAGACATTTGAAATTACCATTTCGAATGCAAATAATGCAGACATTTCAGATGCGACAGGAATATTTACAATTATAGATAATGATCCTACACCGGAAATTTGTATCAATGAAGTAACAGTGGATGAAAACATCGGAATGGCAACACTTCAACTCAGTTTGAGTTCTGAATCCTGTTTGCCTATAACAGTAGATTATTCAACTTCTGATAATGATGCCGATGCAGGCGCTGATTATACAAGTACAAGTACTACTGTTATAATTCCAGCAGATACTTTAATGTGGAATATTCAAATTCCAATTTTAGAAGATTTATTGGATGAATCAGATGAATCCTTTAATGTGAACATAGATGCAGTAACAAACGGACTCATTGGTTCAGGTTGTACAGGAACAGTTACCATTACCGATAACGATGCAACTCCTTGCTTGAGTATTGATGATGTTACAATTGATGAAGCAGATGGTACAGCAACTTTTACAGTTTCCTTGAATGCGGTTAGTGGCCAACAGGTTGGATTTTCTTACGATCTCAGTGATGTGACAACCACATCCGGAAATGATTACACAAATCCGGGAATAGTTACTTCATTTATTTTGGAAGGAGATATAGATACCACTATAGTACTGAACATTAACAATGATGTATTAGATGAAATTAATGAAACACTAACTGTGGATTTAAGCTCTCCTACAAATGCAACTATTTGCGATGCTCAGGGAATCCTGACCATTAATGACAATGATGCAACACCTTGTGTAAGTATAAATGATGTTACGGTTAATGAAGGAGCTGGCACAGCAACGTTCACCGTAGAGTTAGACGCTTTAAGCGGACAAGATATTTCGGTAGATTATCAGTTAAATGATCTAGTAGCAACTGTTCCAGAGGACCTTAGCCCAAATTCACCGGTTTCTCCTCAAACGGTTAATATTCCAGAAGGAAACTTAACAGGAACAATTACCGTGAATATTGTAGATGATCTATTGAACGAAATAGATGAAACCTTTGAAGTTGAATTATTAAATGGTGTTGCAGTAGATATTTGTGTGGGCGCTGGAACAGCCATTGGTACAATTACCGATAATGACGCTGCGCCATGCCTAAGCATCAATGATGTTTCTGTAAACGAAGGCGCTGGTACAGCAACTTTTGAAGTTGATTTAAGCTCAGCAAGTGGTCAGAATGTTGAAGTAGATTACGACTTGGTTTTAGTATCAACGGAAGCTGTTGATCAAACCTTAGCTTCTGGAACATTAACCTTCTTACCAGGCGATTTACAAGAAGATATTGAAGTAACTATTAATGAAGATCTTTTAGATGAAATTGATGAAGTATACCAGATAGTACTTTCTAATAATGTCAATGCAGATTTATGTGGAACGGGAATTGGAACTGGAACAATTGTGGATAACGATGCAACACCATGCGTTAGTATAAATGCAGTATTGGCCTCAGTAGACGAATCCGCAGGAACAGCGGACTTTGAAATTTGTTTGGATGCAGTTAGTGGACAAGATGTTACCATTAACTATTCACTAGCAGATCTTACCACAGGAACTGCTGGAGTAGTTGATGCAGAATTAACACAGACTTCAGTAATTATTCCAGAAGGAGATGATTGTGTAACCATACAAGTACAAATCAACGAAGACCTTTTAGATGAGCCAGCAGAATCTTATCAAATTAATTTAGACACTGCAACAAACGCAACAATATGTCCAACAGGAGGATCAGCAACTGGAGTTATAGATGATAATGATGCAACGCCATGTGTAAGTATCAGCTCAGAATCTGAAAACGAATCTGTAGGTAATATGACATTCACAGTTAGTCTTGATGCAGTTAGTGGACAAGATGTAAGTATTGATTATATACTATCAGATATCAGCACAATAACGGGTGATGATTATACAAATTCGCCTTTAACTGTAACTATTGATGAAGGAGATTTAACAGCGACATTTGATGTTCCAATTACAGATGATTTATTAAACGAGGTTAATGAAACGTTCGAAGTAACTTTGAATAATCCTGTAAATGCTACAATTTGTATAGGTAATGAAACAGGAATCGGAGAAATTATAGATAATGACTTAGCACCATGTTTAAGTATCTCAGATGTTTCTGCCTCAGAAGCTATTGGTAATATGGAATTCAATGTGAACTTGAGCGCGCCTAGTGGACAAGATGTAACATTTGAATATGTTTTAAGTGATATTTCAACAAATACTCTGGCAACAGACTACACGGATAATCCTATTTTGGTAACTATACCACAAGGATCAACCTCAGCAACAATTTCTGTTCCTATTAATGATGATCTATTAGATGAAATAGATGAAACGTTTACGGTTACATTAATCAATAATGTCAATGCAGATTTATGCGTTGGATTGGATGAGGCAACAGGAACAATACAAGATAACGATGCAACACCATGCGTTAGTATAAATGCAGTATTGGCCTCAGTAGACGAATCCGCAGGAACAGCGGACTTTGAAATTTGTTTGGATGCAGTTAGTGGACAAGATGTTACCATTAACTATTCACTAGCAGATCTTACCACAGGAACTGCTGGAGTAGTTGATGCAGAATTAACACAGACTTCAGTAATTATTCCAGAAGGAGATGATTGTGTAACCATACAAGTACAAATCAACGAAGACCTTTTAGATGAGCCAGCAGAATCTTATCAAATTAATTTAGACACTGCAACAAACGCAACAATATGTCCAACAGGAGGATCAGCAACTGGAGTTATAGATGATAATGATGCAACGCCATGTATCAGTATTGAAGATGAAACAGTAGATGAATCTGCTGGCACCATAACATTTACGGTTACTACCGATGCAGTTAGTGGACAAGACATCTTTTTCGATTGGGCAACTTCAGACATTACCGCTATTGATGCAAATAATGATTATGATGCTGATAGTGAAACTGCATTTGTCTTAGGAGAAGGTAACGGTAGTGTTTCCTTTACAGTTGATATCAATGAAGACTTGTTAAATGAAATTGATGAAACATTTAATGTGACCATATCAAACCCTGTTAATGCTTCAATATGCTCAGGAGGGAATGTTGCTGTAGGAACAATTTTGGATAATGATGCAATACCATGTATCAGTATAAATGATCCAGTTCATGATGAGTTTGATGGAACTGCGGATTTCATTATTTCATTAAGTGCGCCTTCGGGTCAAGATATTACTTTTGATTATAATACACTGAACGGCTCTGCAATTGATGGATTTGATTATCTGGGAGCTATTGGAGATACTATAATTCCTGCTGGAGTCGATACCATTATCATCAGCATACCTCTTATAGATGATGACTTATATGAGCATAATGAAACATTCAATTTAAATCTTGAAAATTCGGTAAATGCAGATTTTTGTGATGATTTCGGCACAGCAATTATAGATAGTGAAGATGTTATTCCAGTTATTTGTGTAAACGATACTACCGTAAATGAAGGCGATGGCTTTGCCACCCTTACCTATACATTGAATGCGCCAAGTGGTGAGGATACGGAAATTATCAATTCCAATTTGACCTCAGGTGATGCATTGAATGGATTAGATTTGACATTTGTGCCAGATACTTTTATTATTCCAGCTGGTGATACGCAGATTCAGATAGATGTTCCAATTATAGATGATTTATTAGATGAGAATGATGAGCAATTCAATACAGTAATATTTGTTGTTACCAATGCTCAAATCGTTGCATCTTGTGCCATAGGTACAATTACAATTATCGATAACGATTTACCACCTGTCATTTGTATTAATGATGTTTCATTTGATGAATCAGATTCTGCAACATTAGAAATAGAGATAGATGCAGTTAGTGGACTAGATGTAACTTTCGATTGGAATACATCTGACCTTGATGCTGTTGGTGGCTTAGATTATGAAATTTCAAGTGGAACGGAGACGATTCCTGCTGGAATGACTACAACAACTATTAATATTCCTTTCATAGAGGATAACATTGATGAAGCAAATGAGCAATTCGAAGTATTCCTAACAGGTATTGTCAATGCAAGTTTAGGTACAGATTGCGTTGGAGAAGTTACTATTGAAGATAATGATCAAACACCTGAAATTTGTATTTCAAATGTTACTGTAGATGAGGATGCTGGAACAGCTTCCTTAATAGTTTCATTGTCAAACCCAAGCTCTTCTGATATTACTTTAGATATTAACTCTGCGGATAATACAGCTACAGATGGAATGGATTATATTGGAATTGCAATTGATGATACCACCATTACTGCATTAGATACCTCATTGGAAGTAATTATTCCAATTCTAGATGATCTTTTCTTTGAAACCACTGAACAAATAAATGTTATTCTAACGGATGCAGTCAATGCTGTCATAGATTGTAGTTTAGGTCAGGTAACCATTTCAGATAATGAACCTATTCCGTGTATTACTATAAGTGATGTGTCTATCAATGAAACATCACAGGTTGCTGAGTTCGAGATTTGCACAAATGTTGCTTCACAGTTACCAATAGAATTTTCATATATAAGTAATGACATTACTGCAACAGGTGGCTTAGACTATGAAGAACAGAATGGTACTTTAATTTTACAGCCACTTGATACATGTGTAGTCTTATCGGTTCCGGTTGTGGATGATAATTTATTAGAATTTACCGAGCAATTTGAAATTGTTATATCAGCACCTTCAAATTCAATTATATGTGATAATACTGGTATTGCGACAATCAATGACGACAAAGATCCATCATTTATCACTTTCGAGACAGATTCCACATCTTTTGATGAATCTGCCGGAACAATAGATGTAGTTGTTTTAAATAGTCAGCCAAATGTTCAAGAAATAACCGTTCCAATATTTGTAACAGGTACAGCAACGAACGGTGTAGATTATACAATAGCAACAGATACAGTGACATTTGCCCCTGCTGAAGATGTACACAACTTCCAAATTACGTTGGTGGACGATATCATCTATGATATTGATGAAAATATCGTATTAACATTCGATATGGCAAATATTGAAAATGCATTTGCCGGTACAATTACCGAACATGTTGTTTCCATTATAGACAATGATTGCGATGAAGATGATGATAACGATGGAATCGCAAATTGTGATGAGCTTGGAGATTGCAATGATAACGGAATACCAGATTATCTAGATTTCTACGATCCAAATGGCGATGAAGATGGTGATGGTGTCTTGAACTTATTTGAAGATGCAGATGGAGATGGAAATCCTTGCAACGATGATTTTGATGGAGATGGAGATCCAAACTGGGTTGATTTAGATTCAGATGCAGATGGATATCCAGATGAAATTGAAGAGTTAAATGATGACGATAATGATGGTCAGTACGATTTCTTAGATCCATACGATCCAAATGGAGATAATGATAATGATTGTGTTGCCAATGGAGATGAAGATCCAGATGGAGATGGAGATCCTTATAATGATGATACCGATGGTGATGGTATCCCTAACTTAAACGATCCAGATGACGATAATGATGGAATAATTTCATGTGATGAGGATTGCGGTTCTGGAGCTGATGTAGCTACATTAGATACAGATGGAGACGGTATTCCAAATTACTTAGATGAAGATTCAGATGGTGACTTTATTCCAGATTCCATAGAAGGAATTGTCGATACCGATGGCGATGGAGTGAGTAATATGTGCGATTTGGATTCTGATGACGATGGTTTACCAGATGACCTTGAAGGATCAGCAGATGTTGATGGTGATGGTAATGGGAACTATATAGATACAGATTCTGATGCCGATGGAGTAACTGATTTCATTGATGGTGTAGATGACTGTGATCTGGATGGAGTAATGAACTTTTTGGATGCGGATGTATGTGATATAGTTATACCACCAGCATTCTCTCCAAATGGAGATAATATTAGAGATGTTTGGGAAATCTATCCTATAGATGCATATCCAAATAATAACATAGAAATTTATACAAGATGGGGACAGAAAATTTATTCAGCTGCTCCTTATCAAAACGATTGGGGTGGAGAAGGACCTGAGGGTAATCTTCCAACAGGAACCTATTTCTATATTCTTGACCTTGGTGATGGTTCAGACATATTTACCGGTTATGTGTATATAAATAGATCGAGATAAAAGAGAAGGAGAAATGAAGAGAAAGCTATTTGTAATAATACTGGTGCTATTTTGCCTTAACGCAAATGCCCAACAAGACCCAATATTTAGTAACTATATTTGGAATCCATTGTCTTTCAATCCGGCAATTGCTGGTACGAGTGGTTATACCACCATGAATTTAACAGTGAGAGAACAATGGGTTGGTTTTGAAGGTAGGCCTAGAACACAGGCATTTAATGTTCATGCCCCTTTAAAAAATAGAAACAGGAGAACAGGAAGGATATCTCTTGGAGCAAGCGTTTTAAATGATAATATCGGTCCCATTAACTCAACAACTTTACAGGGGAACTTTTCTTATAGAATAAAGGTTAGTAGATATATTAGCCTAAATCTGGGATTAAAAGCAGAAGCTTCGCTCTGGCAAGGTAAATTTGCTGGATTAGATTTAGCAGATGATCCTTCTCTAGCTACTGATATTCGAAGCGCTTTTCTTCCAAATTTTGGTTTCGGAGCATATTTGAAATCTAAGAACTATTTTGTTGGATTAGCCACACCAAGGTTAATCAAAAACGAATTTAATGATGGCGAGGCCAATTGGGAACAAGGTAATCAGGTAAGTCATTATTATTTACATGCGGGTTACAGCCATAAGTTTGATTATGATTTATATTTCAAGCCCAGCATTATGATTAACTATGTTAACAATGTGCCCATTGATGCAACACTTTCGGCAAACTTTGAGTTCGATAGACAACTTTGGTTAGGAGCTTCATATAGAGTTGCTCAATCTGTAACTCCAACGGTAGCTTTCAAATTCAGTAATCAGATCAAAGCCGGTTACGCATACGAATTTATGGTCAATAGCTTAGTTAGTCATCAGTTTGGGTCGCATGAATTAATGCTAACTTATGACTTCTATTACCCAACGGGTAGAACAGTTAGTCCTATTTTCTTTTAAATATTTATAGGTTATAAACGTCAATAATTGGCTATTTTTGTAGCTCAATTGTTGATATGTACATAGAACAAATTTATACCAAGTGTTTAGCAGAAGCTTCTTATTATATAGAATCTAATGGTGAAGTTGCCATTATTGATCCTTTAAGAGAGAGCGAACCTTATATAGAATTGGCAAAGAAGAGAAATGCGAAAATTAAATACGTTTTTGAAACGCATTTTCATGCAGATTTTGTTTCTGGTCATATTGACTTAGCTAGGAAAACGGGTTCTCAAATTATTTTTGGACCTATGGCCGAAACGGCCTATGAGATTCACAATGCCAAGGATATGGAGGTCTTCAAAATTGGAGATATCAGTCTTACAGCTCTTCATACACCTGGTCATACCAAAGAATCTACGGTTTACCTTTTAAAAGATGAACAAGGTAAAGATCATAGTTTATTTACAGGAGATACTCTATTTATAGGAGATGTTGGTAGGCCCGATCTATCTCAAAAAGATGGAGTGACTACTACCGAAGACATGGCTGGAATGCTTTATGATTCTTTGAGAACTAAAATTATGCCTTTAGCTGATGATGTAATCATATATCCTGCTCATGGTGC
The DNA here is from genome assembly GCA_964609215.1 of uncultured Flavobacteriales bacterium. Lineage (GTDB taxonomy): Bacteria > Bacteroidota > Bacteroidia > Flavobacteriales_D > JABDKJ01 > JABDKJ01. Next base: position 29,091 of record CAZSQZ010000023.1, on the reverse strand, counting down.
AGGTTCTGCATGTGGTAAAAATATTAGTAAAGAAACTTTTTCGACTCTTGGAAATCAGAAAATTACCAATTATGCATTACAGGGTATTTCTCGAGAAGATTTTATAAAAGAATTGGTTACGGGAATTCTTCCGGCACCACAATATTTTGCCAAGAATGCCAACCTGAATAAAAATGGTTATGAAAGCATAGATGAGGTTATGAGCAGAGGAGCAAATGCACTCAATCCGAATCAGGTGAAAGATGCTCTGGAAAACGGTGCAATACTGCTGGATGTCAGAGGATCAGGAGATTTCGCGCAGAAGCACATCAAAGATTCTCTGTTTATAGGCCTTGACGGAGCTTTTGCGGTATGGGTAGGAACCTTAATTGAAAATATCAAGCAGGAGATTGTGGTAATTTCAGATGAGGGAAGGGAAGAGGAAGCAACCAAGCGATTGGCCAGAGTTGGTTATGATAATTGTATTGGATTTGCGAAAGGAGGAGTTGGTACACTTGCAAACTCCGGTTTTGAAGTGGCTACAATTTCTGAAGTTTCAGCAGATAAATTGGAATCTATAATGGAGCTTAATGATGTACCCATTTTAGATGTTAGAAAGCCAGGGGAATATGACAATACGCATATTGTAAATGCCAATCTATATCCATTGGATTTTATAAATGAAAAAGAACTGGAGTTAGATCAAAATCAAGAAACTTATGTTCACTGTGCAGGCGGGTATCGTTCTATGATAGCGATATCGATTTTAATGCAACGAGGCGAAAGAAAATTAATAAATGTTTTAGGTGGAATGGGCGCCATTTCTAAAACAACTATTCCTTCTACTTCAATGGTTTGTTCTACTTAAATAAAGCATATTTCCATTTCTTTTCTGCACAATAATCCAAGGTCATTTTTGTGAGCTCGATTACAATGTCCTTGCTTTTTTCATTTTCGTGCATTACGATTATGGAACCCGGTTTTGCTTTATTCCTAATATTTTGAAAACAGGCCTTAGCAGATTTCAGATGGAAATCCATACTTAAAACATCCCACATAATTATTTGATAATTCCGCTCTATTTCAGCGCAAAAACTAGGCTTCATTCTTCCATAGGGAGGTCTAAAAAAAGAACTTTTGAAAACCGTATTACATCTTTCTATGTCTTCTAAATAATCTCTTTTTTTTGACTTTAAACCGTTTAGGTGAGAAAAACTATGATTCCCAATTAAATGACCTCTACTTTGATATTCCCTGATTAAATCAGGATAGCGTTTCGCATTTTTGCCAATGAGAAAAAAATTTGCTTTTGCTCCATACTCATCCAACAAGTTTAAAAGTGGCAACGTGGTATCTGGATGAGGACCATCGTCATAGGTGAGATAAATTTGATCAGTTGATTCTTCAATAGACCAAATTGCATTTTTATATATCCTCCTGAAAATTTTAGGAGTGGAGATCATTTTTAAAGCTTAATTCTAGACGATCTTTTTCCTCTTTGTTGCTCCTTGAGGTAATCTTCAATAGCTTGTAAATGCAAGGCATAAGCTTCACTTGCTTCTTTTATCTCTGCGTTAAACTTAGCTCTGGTTTCTTCGTCTTGCTTGTAAATGGAATTCACCATTATATCCAACCTTCTCAAAATTCCCTGTTGCGCAATTTCTATTTCTTGTGAAACACTATAAGCATGTTTAGGATCAAGAGAAGTAAAATAAAGCAAATCTTCTTTGTACTGATTCAGCATTTTCTCTGCTAATTCGTTAGCAATATCGTCCTCGCCAATAGAATAGTAACCATCAATTAATGGAATAACAACTTGATTGAAAGGAACATTCTCTTCAGGCATTTTTTCAAATGCTAAATCAAGAATGTCTTTGGCTTTTCCATCTTTTCCTTCCTCAATTAATTTCTCCGCAAGATTAGCCATGTGCAGACGAATATTAGTGGTCATTCGCAGGTTATTCTCGTCTAGATAGATATTCTTTTCATCCATTCCACCCCACTTGAATTCATTCATAACCGTCTGATGCATTTTTTCGGTATTCACACCTCCCAGCATATTCGGATTTGGAGATTTAGGATGCTTCTTTGGAGTTAATCTATAGGCCAACCCTTCTAACTCAAAATAAGGATCTAAATTTATATAGGAATCAGGTCCTGTAGTAACCGCGTAGTAAACGGGTCTTTCCCAATTAAAATGAGCCAGCATATCTAACATCATTAAATTGTTTTTTAGCAAATTTTGACCGGGTAGACTCCATTGCATATAGTCATTCACCAGCGAGCTATCCGCTTCAGTAATAAGACCCTTTGCCATCAAATCTTCTCTGTCTAATGGAAGACGCATATTATGTGTTGGCATATAGAAATAAGATGAACCGTTAATGGTTACCTTATTTTTATCATCAGCAATAAAATCAATAGCTTCTTTTAAATCCAATACCTTTTCCTTGGCTGCTTTTGCAAGTGTTTCTTTATTATATCCTTCAGGAAAGGAAATGTTAAACTGACCTGCTGGAAGAGTTCTGGCATAGTTTTCAAATACACTGTGTTCTTCAATTAAAGCTACATCTCTTGTGCCTTGTCTGTATTTTTCTTCCGGAATAGAAAATGGAACAGGATCAGATTCATATGCCTTTCTTTTCATTTGATCTATGTACCAATCTGTATTGGATAGACTCAAATTCATTACTCTAACATCTCTTCGAATACCTTCCACTTCCTGTGCATACCAGAGAGGGAAAGTATCATTATCACCATTGGTAAATAAAATGGCATTAGGCTCACAAGTATTCAGGTAATTACTTGCAAAATCAACCGCAGTTCTTCTTTTAGATCGATTATGATCATCCCATCCTTCCGCAAGCATTATTGTAGGCGCAGCTAAACCTATTAAAATAGCCAAATATGCCCAAAGAGGGTTGTCAGGTTTTTTGCCGCCTAAATTTATCATTAGTGCAAATAAGAAAAAGGCTATTCCGAAAATGTAAAGCAAACTAGCTGAAAGAAAAAATTCATTATCATAGAATGTATCTCTTAATGCAGTAAGGGCTATAAAACCAAATGCTATTCCTGCCGCAATACCTAGTTTCTTCATGTTCATGGATCTGATACTATCGAAAAGAGCAAAGACACCCAAACCAATCCATATTGCAAAGGCATAGAAAGAACCAACAAAGGCATAATCTCTTTCTCTGGGTTGCATCGGATATTGATTCAGATAAATGACGATCGCGATTCCTGTAAGTAGGAAAAGAAGGAAAACAACCAACCAATTTTTATGATCTCTATAGAGCTGATAGAACAGACCTATTATACCCAAAATAAGCGGGATAAAATAAAAGCGATTGTAGCCTTTATTTCTGGTCATACTTGTAGGCAAATTGTCCTGAGAGCCCAATCTTCTTTCATCTACAAAATTGACTCCACTAAGCCAATTGCCATCTAAAATTCCCCCGTGTCCTTGAATGTCGTTTTGTCTGCCCGAAAAGTTCCACATAAAGTAGCGCCAGTACATCCAATTCATTTGATAATCTGTAAAGAATCGCCAGTTTTGAGCAAAAGTAGGTGCTTTTTTAGATCGGGTTCTATCATAAACAATATTCCCATTTCTGTCTTTTGCTATTTGCCCTTCTCTATTTTGTTTTAAGGCGTATAAATCCCTTTCCCTTGCACCTGACCATTTAATATATTGGTCTATATGGTTGGATTGCGGACTGTACATTCTTGGGAATATGGTCACGTATTTATCTTCATAGATTTGAACCGTTCCCTTCTTGTCATCGGAAATGATATATTCTTCTACAATGACTAAATCATCACCTTGACTCTCTATAAATTTTTTCGCATCAAAAGTATTGTTGAAGGAACGAACCCGATCCGCTTTTCTTCTTTTATCTGCTTTGTTTTTGTTGTAAATAGAATAGGATTTAAAGTAAACAGGTTTACCATCTCCTCTTTTGATCTGTCCTTTTACCGTCTTTTCTTTTGCATTAAAATACTGCCCCTTTCCTAAGGGACGATCTCCATATTGCTCTCTATTCAAATAGGAAAGTAATGTGATTTGGTTCTCTGGGTTGTTCTCGTCCATGGGAGGATTTGCACTGGAACGAATAACAATAAGAGCAAAGGTACTGTAGCCCATTAAAATCATTAAGAAACTCAATACACTAGTATTCAAGTTTAGGCTAGGTCTTTTGATAACGAAAGGAATAACTATCGCTAAAATGGTAATTATACTCATCCAAAACTTTGCGGTTCCAGAATGATAATCATTCAATAGTATTGGAATTAAAAGTGCAATTCCACTAGAGACAATTGCTGTTTTTGTTTTGTTAGAGGGATTATAGGAATGAAACAACATTGCAATAAGCATAACAGCGCCAATAACAAATAATGCTACTGTTCCTATATTGAATGAAAGCCCAATGTTATTCGTAAAGAAAACCTCATAACCACATGCCATACTCACAATTCCTGGAATAATTCCAGATTGAATAAAAACCAAAACCAAAACGGAGATTATACCTGTTGCAACCAAGCCTTTAAGGTTAAATATGTGGTTTCTTAAATAGTAAACCAATGCGATTGCAGGAATTGCAAGAAGGTTCAAAAGGTGAACACCGATTGAAAGTCCCATTAGGTAAGCAATAAGTATTAACCATCTATTTGAATAAGGACTTTTGCTGGGTTCAGCATCGTATTTCATTATCGCCCAGAAAACAACGGCCGTAAACAAAGAGGACATCGCATATACCTCACCTTCAACTGCTGAGAACCAGAAAGAGTCTGAAAATGTATAGGCCAAGGCACCAACCAATCCACTTCCAATTATTGCAATAATTTGTGCCCATGAAAGATTTTCAGAATCCACATAATCTCCAATAAGTTTTTGACCTGAAGCATTACTTATTTGCAAGTTTTCTCTATCCTTCTTAAGGATACTGGTATACGCCATTTTTTTAGCAAAAGCGGTAATAGTCCAAAAGAGAAAAAGAATGGAAAAAGAACTACAAAAAGCAGAAAGAACATTGGCCATAAAAGCCGCGTCTGTCCCAGAACTAAAAATCATGAAGAACCTTGCGAGAATCATAAAGAAAGGTGCCCCAGGAGGGTGTCCAACTTCTAAATTATATGCTGTCGCTATAAATTCACCACAATCCCAGAAACTAGCAGTAGGTTCAATGGTCATTAAGTAGGTAATGGAAGCGATTGTGAAAACTACCCAACCAACGATAATGTTTAGCTTTTTCAAACTCATGTATGCCTTTTTTATCAATAAATGAATCGATTGCGAATTTAGAAAATTAATGTTAGCGTGAATCCTTAATTCACAAGCCTTAACAAAAGAGAGAAAATTGCGTAAGACACCATTGGAAATTAATTTCAAATGAGGGCTCTAGTTGTTGGAAATGGTAGAAATAGATTTTCCAATACATAATGTGCGTTGAAAAGGAAAAATTTTAAATTTGCAGCCGAATTGTCCCATGGTGTAATGGTAACACTCCGGTTTTTGGTACCGTCATTCTAGGTTCGAGTCCTAGTGGGACAACAAAAAGGCCTCTTTTAAGGGGTCTTTTTTGTTTAATCGATTCTAAAACGATCGTGCATTAGAAAATCCTTATTTTGTTCGAATAACTTGTAAAGATTAAATGGCACTTTTAAAAAAGGAAATCTCCAGAAGTTCTGAAGAACAGTATATTGAGATTTTCTTACATGAAAATAGAATCAAATTCGATTCGGAAGTTGAAATCAAAGGACTAAGACATGACAATAAATCCTTTAGAAGAGCGGATTTTCTTCTGCCAAGACTTGGCATATATATTGAGTACTACGGCTTATATAATAGTACTAAGAAAAATAGACAAGAGTATGATTTAAAAACACAGGTTTACCTAAAGAATTCGATCCCAACGGTATTTATATATCCTCATGAATTGGGAATAATAGAATATGCATTTCATGTAAAAATATTGAGAGTGTTGAAGCATTCGAAATTTAGAAAAAGAGGAAAACTCTTTAGATATAAGTTGAATCGCCTGTTTAATCAATATTGGGAAAGAAAATTGGGAATAGGTTTTGTGGTTTTTATTTGTTTCTTAACACTAAATCAGATTGATGTTGAAATTAATGGGGAAATGTCTGAAAATTCTTCACCTATTGGTTTTTTAACATCATTTCTAGCGGTTTATTTTCTTGCTGGTTTTATATCAATGTTTTCAGATGCTTGGGATATTTTCAAGCGAGAGTATTAGAAAATTTATGTCTTTTTTAAGTTGAGTACTGTTTTAAGCAATATTGGAATAGAGAAATTTTAATTATCTGAAATCTATTTATAAGAGTAGACTTCAATATCTATTTCTTATAAATCTTGACCGAAGTAGACTCTGTTTTTACAAAATAAAATCCAGCTTTAAGGCTAGAAATGTCAATTTGCATTTTGCTTTCTGAAAAGTGATTGATTTCAAGGATATTTGAAATATTCTGTCCAAGGGAGTTATAAAGCTGAATCTCTTTAAGGGCTCCCTCTGCTCCTTCAATCGTAATTATATTATTGCTTGGGTTTGGATATACCTTTAGAGAAGAACCTTGCGAATTGTCAATAAAAACACTTTTGACTTCTGAATATGAAAAATCACTGTTAAAATCGGTTTGTTTAAGACGATAATAGGATAAACCTGAAAAGGGTGTTTGATCAATTGTTTGATAATTGATCGCAAAAGTAGAGTTTCCAGCACCATCTATCTTTTCTAGAATTTCCCAATTAACAGCATCTGTTGAGCGTTCTATTGTGAAAAAATCATTATTTATTTCACTTAGTGTTTGCCATTTTATTGATACGTAATCGTCCATTTCAATTGCATCAAAATGGCCGAGTTCTATTGGTAATGGGAAATCAGAAACTTCAGCTATAATTAGATTGTCCAAAAAAGTCTTATCTGTTCCTGAACCATCCATTTCTCTTCCAATAATAATGTTGTCTGAAGCTGTCCAATGCAAATTTCTATTATCTGGACCATCATGGTTCCATACCTCTATTCCATCGACCAACAAAGATCCATATCCAATTGCGGGTGCATAATAAAACCTATAATTTCGGAAAGTATCATCGTTAGGAATAGCGTAAACATTCCCAGAACTTATACTAGTAGTTCCACCAGAACCATCATCTACCAAATAACTAACAGATAGGTTAGCGCATCCTGAAATAACCAAACTGGTGCCTCTTTCAAAGAAAGTCCCAACCGATTCCTCTCTTTGATAATCAAAGGAGATATCAATTCCGTTAACATCAAAAACACTACTGGAAACCGGAATAATAAAATCTAAATTTTGTTTTGGTAAACCTGCATTTAATCCTCTTGTTCCTCCAGCACCATTTGCTGATGAAATTGCACTGCTACTTACACTTGTTGCATCTGGGCCAATTTCAGCGTTAGTCACAGGGTTAGAATCCCAGATAAATTGGCTAATAACTTGAGCATTTAGGTTTGCAGAAATACCAAGGTAAATGACAATCACTGCCCTTAGCATAAACTCGTTTTCTTAGGTATACTGTAATTAAATGACGATGTTTCAAATAATTTCCTCGATTTATTTAGAATGAAAGAGGTCGAGAACGTTTAATGTGTATCCAAGCTCAAATTTTTACCATATTGGATTAGTTGATTACAAAATTGAATCACTTATTTACCATGAATAACAATAGTATCTTTTTGGAAACTAAATTTGATTGTAGTCGTATTGATAATATATACACCAAGACGTTCTTTTCACCAATTAGCAAACTTAAACGATAGTTGATAAAGACATGATTGCAATCATGTCTTTTTATTGGAAGAAATCCGAAATAACAAATGACCTGAATTCCATTTTAAGGGAGCTTTATTTCTTTAATTCCCATCCCTATGTTCATTAATCATAAAATTATTTTGCCTTTAAAGCAACCAACGGAATCATCATTTCTTCCAATGATATTCCTCCATGCTGGAAAGTATTTCTGAAATAATTAACGTAATAATTGAAATTATTGGGGTAGACGAAAAAATCTGTGGTTTTAGCAAAAATCCATTTTGAACTCAAGTTTGTTTTTGGAAGCATAATGTCCTCAGGTCTGGTAACTTCAAAAACATGTTTTGCTTCATAATTAAGGTTCTTGCCTAACTTATATCTCAAATTGGTATTGGTCTTTTTGTCACCAATTACTTTTACAGCCTCTTTTACATTTACCGTTCCATGATCTGTTGCTATAATTACTTTTGAACCGTTTTCTGCAATTTTCTTAAACATCTCTAAAAGAGGAGAGTTTTTGAACCAAGAAAGCGTCAAGTCTCTATAAGCCGCTTCATCATCTGCCAATTCCCTTATCACTTCCATATCAGTTCTGGCATGTGAAAGCATATCCACAAAATTGTAAACGATTACGTTCAACTCATTTTGAAAAAGATTGGAAAATTGATCTACTAATTTTTTTCCTTTAGATAGATTAGTAATCTTATTATAAGAGAATTTACCATGTTGTCCTAAACGCTTCAATTGTCCTTCAATAAAGCTCTCCTCATTCATGTTTTTTCCTCCCTCATCTTCTTCGTTTTTCCATTGAGTAGGATACATTTTCTCTATTTCTGAGGGCATCATTCCAGCAAAAAATGCATTTCTCGAATAGTGTGTAGCCGTTGGCAATATGCTCAAGAACATATCTTCACTTTCAATATGAAAATATTCACTTAGAACAGGCTGTAAAACTTTCCACTGGTCAAAACGGAGATTATCTATTAACATCAAAAAAAGAGGTCCTTCCTTTAGTTGAGGAAGCACTCTTCTTTCAAAGATATTATGAGACATATCTGGACATTCATTTCTATCTTGAATCCATTCTACATAATTATCTTCTACAAATTTGCAGAATTGGTTATTGGCTTCTTCCTTCTGCATCTTAAAGATTTCCTCCATTCCCTGATCATTTGATTTTTCCAATTCCAAATCCCAATAAACCAGTTTAGCATACATTTCCTTCCATTCTTCCAGAGAAAGTCTTCCTCCCAAAGTCATTCCAATTTGACGAAATTCTTGTTGATAGTTAGAAGTGGTTTTTTCACTTCTCAATCGCTTCTCATCAAGATTTTTCTTTAGCGATAGTAAAATTTGTTTTGGATTAACGGGTTTAATGAGGTAATCAGAAATTTTAGCACCAATAGCATCCTCCATAATAGACTCTTCCTCACTTTTTGTAATCATCACCACAGGAACTGAGGGGACCAAGGTTTTTATTTCGGTCAATGTTTCCAAACCAGTAAGTCCGGGCATATTCTCATCAAGAAAAATAATATCAAAGTTCTTTTCTTTTACCTTGTCTATCGCATCGTTCCCATTAGTAACGGTTTCTACTTCGTATCCTTTTTCTTCTAAAAATAGAACATGCGGTTTAAGTAAATCTATTTCGTCATCAGCCCATAAAATGTTTGGATTCATATTTTCCTTTTTTTCAAAATTAACAGGATTAGCCAGTCAATCTAAGTTGGAACGAATATTTATAAAATCTGTTATCATTCGACCTTATTTTAATTAGTTTTATCCCAATTATTTTGGAAAAAACATCAATCGGAAATAAGAAAAAGATTTTAAATGACCCGGTTTATGGTTTTATAACCATTCCAGATCCCTTGATATTCAAGCTGATAGAACATCCTTGGTTCCAGCGTTTAAGAAGGATTCAACAACTTGGCTTATCAAATATGGTTTATCCGGGAGCTCATCATAATCGCTTTCATCATGCCATTGGAGCTATGCATCTGATGAACTTAGCACTCGAAAATCTGGAATCTAAGGGTTTATTTCTTCTTGAAAATGAGAAACAAGGTGCTCTAATAGCGATTTTATTGCATGACATAGGTCATGGGCCATTTTCTCATGCTTTAGAACATACCATTATAAAAGGTGTCCATCACGAAGAACTTTCATTAATGATTATGGAAGTTTTAAACGATGAATTCAACGGAGCTTTGGAAACAGGTATTCGCATTTTCAAAGATGAATACCCCAAAAAATTCTTGCATCAACTGGTTTCTAGTCAGTTAGATATGGATCGCCTTGATTATTTACAGAGGGATTCTTTTTACACAGGTGTATCAGAAGGTGTGGTAAGTAGCCAGAGAATAATAAAGATGTTGGATGTAGTTAATGATCAATTGGTTGTTGAAGAAAAAGGCATTTATTCCATTGAAAATTTTTTGGTTGCTAGGAGATTAATGTACTGGCAGGTTTACCTTCACAAAACAGTAGTTTCTGCAGAGTTTCTTTTGATGAAAATTTTGGAAAGAGCAAAGGAGATATGGAATAAGAAAGATCTGGAAGCAAGCAAGGTGCTAAGGTTTTTTATGAATTCTGATTTCAGCAATAATGGGTTCAAAGAATCTTCAGAGACTTTGCAAAAATTTTTGCTTTTAGATGATTATGATGTGCTTTCCGCGATTAAATCCTGGTGCTATTGTGATGATTCCGTACTATCCAATTTATGCAATAGAATAATAAATCGTTCTCTTTTAAAAATACGCGTTCAGGCTGAGGAATTTTCTGATGACTTTATTGAAAAGAAGAAAAAAGAAGTTCAGGAGCAGTTGAATTTAAGTGCTGATGAAATAGATTATTTTGTTTTTTCTGGAGTTTTGGCTAACGAAGCTTACAATCCAGTGGGAGATGAAATCAAAATACTCTACAAAAATGGAGATATCAAGGACATCGTTTCTGCTTCTGATAATTTGAATATTTCTTCACTTTCTGGTCGTGTTAAAAAATATTTTTATTGTTTCCCTGAATTGAAAGAGGCTTAATTTTATAGCAATTAATGGTATGGAATTTACTGCAAAGGCGATAGCAGATTTATTAAGTGGTAGAGTAGAAGGTGACGAAAATGTTGCGGTGAACATGGTCAGCAAGATTGAACAAGGTAAGCCAGGAACATTGTGTTTTTTAGGGAATGCCAAGTATGAAGAGTATATCTACCATACTGAATCTTCTATTTGTTTAGTTGGAAATGATTTTGAAGCAAGAGAAAGTTTACCATCTAACTTAACCCTTATAAGGGTGGATGATGTTTACGGTTGTTTTGCTAAACTACTCTCATTTTATCAATCTCAGTTTTTACCGGAAAAGAGGATTTCAAAGCATGCTGCCATTCATGAAAGTGCTCAAATTGCAGATGATGTATATGTTGGAGATTTTGTGAGTATTGGAGCCAATGTCAAAATAGAATCAGGTTCTTATATATATCCAAATACGACTATTGGAAGAGATTCTAGAATAGGTGCAAACTCAATTATTTACAGTGGAGTTACCATTTATTATGGCTCTCAGATAGGTAAAAATGTAACATTGCATGGAGGTGTCATAATTGGGGCAGATGGATTTGGATTTGCTCCAGGTGCAGAGAACAATTACAAAAAAGTTCCCCAGATCGGAAATGTAGTTTTAGAAGATGATATAGAGATTGGAGCTAATTCTTGCATTGATAGAGCAACAATGGGTTCTACAATTATTAGAAGGGGAGTTAAGTTGGATAATTTAATTCAGGTTGGACACAATGTGGAAATAGGAGAGAATACAGTAATTGCCGGACAAACAGGAATTGCTGGTTCCACAAAGATTGGTAAGGACTGTATGATTGGTGGACAAGTGGGAATAATTGGGCACCTTACCTTAGGAGATGAGGTAAAGATTGCAGCTCAGTCTGGTATAGGTAAAGATCTGGAAGACAAAGCTATTGTGCAGGGTAGTCCAGCTTTCCCTATTTTAGATTACAAAAAATCCAACATAGAATTCCGTAATTTGCCTGCTACATCCAGAAAATTAGCTTATTTAGAGCGACAAATAGAGCAATTAACTCAGCAAAATGAGTGATAAACAGAAAACAATCAAAGAGAAAATTCAACTCTCCGGAGTTGGGTTGCACACAGGTATTCATTGTAATTTAAGCATTCTTCCAGCACCAGAAAATCATGGATATGTTTTTCAAAGAATGGACTTGGAAGGAGAACCAAAGGTTGAGGCTCATGTTAGCAATGTAACCACTACTCAAAGAAGCACATCAATAAAGAAGGGAGACGCGGAAATTCATACAACAGAACACGTGTTAGCTGCACTTTACGGGATGGAAATTGATAATGCACTTATTCAGATGGATGCAGTTGAAGTACCCATCTTGGATGGAAGTGCTAAGCCTTTTGTAGACGCTATTAACGCTGTAGGTAGAGAAGATCAAAATGCGGAAAAAGATTATTTCGTCATTAAGAAAAACCTATACTACGAAGATGAAAATGGCCATTCAGAAATGATGGCAGTGCGAACACCAGGTGAAGAATTTAGATTGACAGTAATGGTAGATTACGGGTCAAAGATTCTAGGTACCCAGCATGCCTCCATGTATACCATCGAAGAGTTTGAGAAAGAAATCTCAATGAATAGGACATTCGTTTTCTTAAAGGAATTGGAGTTTCTGGCTAATGAAGGCCTTATTAAAGGAGGCGATTTAAATAATGCTATTGTCCTTGTTGAAAGGGAATATTCTGAAGGAGAAATTGAGCATATTTTGAAGGCAATAGGGCGTGAAGGGATGGAAGTAAAAGTAGAGGGAATAGGAATGCTTAATGTTTCCAATCCGCATTATGATAACGAGCCAGCACGTCATAAACTTTTGGATATAATTGGAGACATTGCGCTTGCAGGAAGACCAATTAAAGGACATATTTTAGCTGCTCGTCCCGGACATAAATCAAATGTTGAGTTTGCCAAAATGCTGGTTGCGGAAATGAAGAAAGAAGAGAAACACGATTTTGCTTCACTTCTTGCTCAAGCACCTAAGTTTGATATAAATGATGTTTCCGGAATGCTGCCACATCGCTATCCATTTTTAATGGTCGATAAGATCATTGAAATAGGAGAAGATACCATTGTGGGAATGAAGAATGTAACCATTAATGAACCCTTTTTTCAGGGGCATTTTCCAGGAAACCCTGTCATGCCTGGTGTTCTTCAGATAGAAGCAATGGCACAAGTAGGAGGGATTTTTGCCTTAAGTCAAGTTGAAGATCCCGAAAACTATACCACCTATTTTATGAAAATTGACAAGGTTCGTTTCAAGAAGAAAGTACTTCCAGGAGACGCTATTATTTTTAAGTTAAAATTGTTAAGCCCTATAAGAAGAGGAATTGTTCATATGGAAGGAAAAGCATATGTTGGAAATGATGTTTGTTGTCAGGCTGAAATGATGGCGCAAGTGGTGAGAGATAAAGTTAGCGAGAAAGAAACTATATGATTAGCTCCAAAGCGCACATTAGCGAAAATGCAAAAATTGGACAGGGAGTAGAGATTGCTCCGTTTACTACAATTTATGATGATGTAATTATAGGTGACAATACCTGGATAGGTCCAAATGTTACCATTATGGATGGAGCTAGAATTGGAGCCAATTGCAAAATTTTTCCTGGAGCCGTTATTTCAGCAATTCCTCAAGATCTTAAGTTTAAAGGTGAGCAAACAACTGCTGAAATTGGGAATAATACAACCATTCGTGAGTGTGTAACTATAAATAGAGGAACGGCAGATCGTAATACTACTAAGGTAGGAGACAATTGTCTGCTAATGGCTTATGTTCATATCGCACACGATGTTGAAGTAGGCAATAATTGTATTTTGGCAAATGCAGTGAATATTGCTGGTCATTGTACAATAGAAGACCACGTTATTCTTGAAGGTTTAGTGGCAATGCAGCAATTTATGAGAATTGGAGCCCATGCATTTGTGGCTGGAGGATCCTTGGTTAGAGTCAATATTCCCCCATTTGTAAAGGCAGCCAGAGAACCCATTTCCTACGTTGGAATAAATGGAGTAGGGCTTAAAAGAAGAGGTTTTAGTACGGAAGCAATTCATGCTATTGAAGATATATATCGTATTATTTATGTCCACAATAACCATTTCAGTAAAGCCTTAAGTCAAGTAGAGAAAGACATTGCTCAGTGTCCTGAAAAAAATCAAATTCTAGATTTTTTCCGTTCCTCTGAAGGAGGGATTATGCGAGGTTTGAGCTAATTCATATGAAAATTACCCTATCCAATATTGGAAAGAAGTTTAACCGAAATTGGATTTTTCGAGGATTAAATAAGTCATTGGAATTAGGAAAGTCCTATGCTGTTTTAGGCGCCAATGGTTCTGGAAAATCTACATTGTTAAAATTGATTTCGGGTTTCACTATTCCTTCTGAAGGAGATATTAAGTACGAAACGGATCAGGAAATTTCTCAGGAGAAAATATATAAAAGCATCACCTGTGTAGCACCTTATCTAGAGATTTATGAGGAGTATACTATTCCAGAACTGATTGCTTTTCAGAAAAAATTCAAGCCATTTACTCTTTCTGATGAAGAGTTGCTTTCAGAACTAAATTTACCAAACGACCGGGTGATAGAAGATTTTTCATCAGGAATGAAACAAAAAGTTAAACTGGGTCTTGCCCTTTTTTCTAATAGTCCGATTTTACTTTTTGATGAGCCCACCATTAACCTTGATGCAAAGGCAAAAGAATGGTACGTTAAACAAATTCAAAAAATAAGAAAAAACCGACTAGTTCTGATTTGCTCTAATTATGAAGATGTGGAATATAATTTTTGCGAAGAACTTATTCAGATAGAAAATTTTAAAGCCGAAAAAGCTTCTGGTAATTAATCCATTGCATTTCTTTACTTTAGCTCTTTAAATAAAAGAAGAATGGCAAGTACAGCTGATTTTAAAAATGGATTATGCATGAAGTGGAATAATGATTTATATTCCATTATTGAATTTCAACATGTAAAACCTGGAAAGGGTCCTGCCTTTGTCCGAACAAAATTGAGAAACCTGAATAATGGTAAAATTATAGATCATACCTTCAACTCCGGTGTTAAGATAGAGCCTGTTAGAATTGAAACCCGCAGTTATCAATATCTCTATAATGATGATCAGGGATATCATTTCATGAACATGGAGGACTATAATCAAATCAACATACCTGAGCATTTAATCAATGCGCCTAAATTATTAAAGGAGGAAACAATCTGTTCAATTGTATTTCACGCAGAGGAAGAAAAACCATTGAATTGCGAATTGCCTTCTTTTATGGAGTTTGAAGTGACCTATACTGAACCTGGTGTGAAAGGAGATACTGCTACAAATTCTACCAAACCCGCTAAGATTGATACTGGAGTAGAAATAAGAGTTCCTTTGTTCATCAATACTGGAGATAAGGTAAAAGTGGATACCCGAAATGGTGGAACTTACGTTGAACGAGTGAAGCAATAATTTGAAACTTAAACCCCAACAAACACTCAAACAAATTGCCGAATTAATCTCGGCAAAAATGGTTGGTTCAGAGAATCACTTGATTACTGGCATCAATGAAATTCACAAAGTTGAGCCTGGTGATTTAATGTTTGTTGATCATCCGAAATACTATTCAAAGGCTTTAGAATCTGAGGCTACCACTATTTTAATTGATAAAGAAGTTGAGGTTCCTGATGGCAAGGCCTTGTTGGTCTCTGATAATCCTTTTAAGGATTACAATTTTCTTACACAGCACTTTGCTCCACTCAAACATTTATCTTCTAATAGAGGAGAAAATATTGAAATAGGACCCAATACCGTTATCTATCCGGGAGCAGTTATTGGAAACAATGTTGTTATTGGAGATCATTGTCAAATTCACAGTAATGTGGTTGTAGAGGATGGAAGCATTATTGGAGATCGGGTAGTTATACATTCTAATTCTGTGATTGGTGCTGATGCTTTTTATTATAAAAAGGATAATGGAAAGTATACTAAAATGCACTCCTGCGGTTGGGTTGAAATTGAGAATGATGTTGAGATAGGTTCACTATGCACAATAGATAAGGGAGTAAGTGGAAACACAAAAATTGGTGCTGGCTCTAAGTTGGATAATCAAGTCCATATCGGCCATGATACAATAATAGGGAAGAATTGTCTGTTTGCAGCTCAGGTTGGAATTGCAGGATGTGTTATTGTTGAAGACAATGTTACTTTGTGGGGACAAGTTGGTGTTCCTAGTGATTTAACCATAGGTGAAAATGCGGAGGTCTTTGGCCAGTCCGGTATCCTAGGATCTGTTGAAGGAAATAAAAAATATTTTGGTAGTCCAGCTATTGAAGCAAGAGCAAAAATGGCTGAGCTTGTTTACTTAAAAAAGCTTCCGGAACTCTTTAAAAAAGTAAATGGCGGAAATTAAAAGCAAAGAGCAAAGACTTTCTGAAAGGCTTAAACAAAATAAGTTTAAGCTCAATGCCTTATTGGATATGACTAAAGGCATTAACGATAATTTTAATGTAAATGAGCTTATTCAGATTTACGAAAGTATCTTAAGAGAAGAATTGGGCATCAGCAAGCTTATTTTATTCATTAAGAATGAAAATTGGAATGCCCTTCTTCAGTATGGATTGGAAATAGACTATTCAGAAATAGACCCTGAAGAATTATTTCAAAGACAAAAAGAGATTTCTTTAATTGAGAGTGATGAGAAAGATTCTGTAGGTGGTTTTGATGTCTTACTTCCTGTTTATCATAAAGACAATCCCTTGGCTTTCTTAATGATCGGTGATGAGAACGAGAACGAAATAGCAATTAGTCCAATTATTAAGCACCTAAATTTTATTCAAACCATAACCAATATTTTGGCTGTGGCTGTGGAGAACAAGAGGCTGGCAAGAGAAACGGTTGCTCAGGCAAGAATGAAGAGAGAGTTGGAAGTAGCTGCAGACCTTCAGAATATGTTGGTGCCTTCAGTATTACCTAATAATGATAAAATACGTGTGGCTGCCAAATACTTTCCGCATCAAGAAGTTGGAGGAGATTATTATGATTATATCCCGCTAGGAGATAAAGGTTTTCTGTGCTGTATGGCTGATGTTTCTGGAAAAGGAGTTTCAGCAGCTATCTTAATGTCCAATTTTCAGGCGACTCTAAAGACCTTAGCCAATAATGATTATCCTCTAGATCAGTTGATTCATATGCTCAATGGAAGTGTATACAGCAGTGCCAAAGGAGAGCGTTTTATAACCTTCTTTTTGGTCAGGCACATCTTTGGCTCTGAGAAATTTGAATATGTGAATGCAGGACATAATCCTGCTATTTTAATTTCGGGAAACGAATCTCAGGAATTGAAAACCGGAACGGTTGGTTTAGGAATGCTTGATCAATTGCCCTTTCTTAAAATTGGTGAGGCAACAATAAAGCGCAATGATGTTTTGGTTACCTATACAGATGGCTTAGTCGAAATTGAAAACAGTAAACAAGAAGAATTTGGAACTGAACGTCTCGCTTCAATTGTAGTCCATAATAGTAATTTAGGAATGGAGGAATTGAATGATGAAATCATAAAGAATTTTGATGATTTCAGAGGAGAGACTGCTCCTTTTGATGATACTACGCTACTTTCTTGTCAGTTTCTTTAGTCCGAGATTTTATATCCAGTAACATGATCATTGCTGCAAAACCCCAGAAAGGAATATTTGCTTTATCTGTATCCAGAAAATTATTTAGCAGACCATGTCCCAGATAGGTAACCAAACCAAGAATGCAACAGAGTAAAATGCTGCGTTCTTTTCCCTTGGGAAATCGCGGAAGAATTTTAATGCCGGTATAAAGAACGGCAATAGCAATGGCTAAAAAAGAAAGCATTCCAAAAAGTCCAGATTCTGAAAGTGGTCCTAAATATTCACTGTGCGCATTTCCAAGCGTTGAAAGATTGGTTGAAATCCATGTCTTTTCACTAAACTTTTGATGTGGCGCATATTGAAACATATAGGTTCCAGGGCCATAACCAAAAATGGGTTTTTCTTCAAACATACGAATAGCACAGCTCCATCTATTTAACCTTTCCAAATTAGAGGCATCTGTGGTAATATTTGAAATAGATTGAATATGTTCAGCAAAGTCAGAACTGGAATCTTGATCATTTCTTTCCAAAGCTCTAATGATTTCGGTCTGAAACGAAAAAAACAATCCCACCGCTAGTGCTGAACCAATGAACAAGGATCTAAATTTTATTTTCAAGAGAATAACTGCATATACCCCTAGCGCCATTATTAAGCTAATCCATGCAGCCCTGGTATAGGACATTATTATACCAGCGAAAATAATAGCGAATAGAGTCAGCCAGTTCCACTTTTTGGTATTGAACTGTTTTGAATACCAATATAAGGCTAAAGAGAAAGGAAAGAAAAATGCGATAATGGCACCATAAGAAGTGTGATCCTTGAAATAAGGTCCCATGATGTAATGCCCTACTTGTTCATCAAAACCCCTTTGAGCGTGTTTTACCAGAGTTATTACAATGACCAAAGAAAGTCCCAAAAGAAAAGCTTTTATAAATTTTTCAAAAAAGCCTTCCTGTTTAAAGAGATGGGCCGCCATGAAAAAACAAACAGCTACAAACCAGATTCTTCCTAAAAAGAATTTGAAAGAAACCATGGGCATTGTGCTGGTTAAGGATGTAATGAGAATCCAGATGAGGTTAAAATAAATGGCTACTGAAATAGGGTGATACAATATATCCCAATCCCAAGTTTTTTTACCTGCCCCTTTTATGGTTAATAGCAGTAACAACCCAAACATTAAAGGCTCCGTAGGTAGATGAAAACCAATTCCACCTAGACCGCTTATGTCCTCCAAACTAATTGATAAAGGAGTAAAAAAGACTAGGCATAAAAACAATTCCTTTGGGTAATAAATAGCACCGGCAAAAACTAAAATGGCTGCAGGAGCCAAATAAAGCAAAGGATGTATTTTGGCAACAGCATATCCTATTAGAAATACTCCAAGAATGGAAAGTAAGTGAGGAATGTACTTTCTATATGAAGCAATTAAATTCAAGCTTCTTTCTTGTCAAAAAAAGCAAATACAATCAATGCTAGGAATAAACTTCCAGCAACAATTCCTAAGAACAATATCCAACGAACAGGCCATGATTTCTTATCCGCAACCTTGGGCTTACTAATGACATTGGCATAGGAAATTTTTCGAGTGCTATAGGATTGAGCTTCATTCAAATCTTCCAGAACTTCTGCATAAACGATTCCTAAATTATCCATAAGAATAGAACCATTTAAAAGTTGTCCGCCTTCTTGATTTACCTTTTCCAATTTTTGGGCAATCTGCTCAAACCGCCTTCCATTTGCCCCTTTTTCGAGCATTCGCATATACCCTTCCATCAATTCCTCCAGTTGTCCAGAAAGAGAAATCATTCCAGTACTGGCTCTAACCTTATTTAAATCTTCGTTCGTTCTATCCATTATGCTTTTCAAAAAAGCAACTTCAGCTTCTTTCATATTAACATATTCAGCATAGGTCTCTTGCTCCATTTTATTGGTCAAACGATTATATTGAATCAATATCTCATCCACCATTAGTTTAGCAGTATCGGGGCTTTCGTCTTGGCATTCGATGATAATACTCTCATATTTAGTAGGTCGAATACTTATTCTTTCCGCATAGAGATAATTCAACCAATGATTGTATTCAGGGTCACCTGGAACCAAGCCCCACCTTTTATACAATTCATATTTGTCTACCAGTGTATCCTTAATTTCAGAGAATTCAAGCAATTGAAGCATTTGTTCTGTTTCAGATTCATCACTGAACGGTTCCAGATTCTTTGGGTAAACTGTTGCACTGGAAGTAAATCTAGGCTTCATGAAAAAGGAACTTGTAAATACCCAACCCGCAAATGCCGCCAAAAGAGCAATTATTACAAAAAACTTAAATCGCTTATTGATTATGTAAACCAGGTTTCTAAATGTAAAATCAGGCTCAATCATATTTCTGAAATTTAATGCGCAAAGTAAATAAATTCTGCCCGTTTATAGCTGTTCATCCTTAACAATGGAAATGAACTCATTTACTTGAAACAAACGGGTCGCGAAAGCTAATCCAATACCAAATATTCCGATAATAAAGAATTCAATAAACCAATTCAAGTCGAAGAAGAGAAAGCCATAACAAAGGGCAATAATGGCCAATGAAAAAATTAAAATCTTAGCAATAAGTTGCAAGTTCCATTTCATTTTGAAGTGACGTGCTGCAATTATTGCTTGAATGATAGCTGAACCAAAAAGAGTAATTAGGCTTGCCCATGCTGCCCCATAAGCTCCATACTTGGGAATAAAAATAAGATTCAAGATGAAGTTCACCAGCACGGTGCCAATAGCAGTAATATTCAACTTTCTCATACTTCCAGCAGCAGTTAATAGTGTCCCAAATATGTAAGTGGCGGAAAGTGCTATTCCGTTGAGAATGATAATTTTAAAAGATTCAGAAGTTTCCGAAATATTTTGGGAGTATCGCCAATCCATGATTTCATAGGAATAAAATGCTGCTGCCACACATAGCGTAATTACTCCGGATAATAAGATTTTAGCAGATAAAGCAGTTAGCTTCTCGACATTTTGGTTTAGGCTAATCATTCTAGAGAATATAGGTAGGAGCAGAACGCTAAAGAGGAAAGAAAAATTATATAATGCTTCTAGAAAACGATAACCTTTCGCATATATGCCTGCTTGTTGAGGTGTATCCAGCATACTTTCAAGCATTACACCATCCACTCTAAAATAGATGTTCATGAGTAAAATCAAAAATGCATATGGAATACTCTGCTTTAAAATTGCAATTGTATAGGCTCTATCGAATTTAAGTTTAAGATGTTGCAGTTTTCCCTTCAAAAAGATAAAAGCCAATACGAATGATATGAAATAACTAAAGCTTTGTAGGTAGGCTAACCATTCAATCTGAAATGCCTTTTTCGTCCAGCCAGACCATAAAAGAATCCCGCAGAAAATAATCATTAATAGGCGATCTAAAACGGATATAATACTATCCTCCTTAAAGAGGTGAAGCCCTGCTAAATTGCTTCTGAGAAATAGAATGAAAGAAACAATAACCTGATTCAGAACTAAAAACAAAAGCAGGTGAAATTGTTTGGAATCATAACTAAGGAAAAAACCAGCAATGAAAGTAACCAAGGCATAAAGCAGGCATAAAGCAGCTCGCGAAGAAATGAGCTTGCCAAAATTTATGGCAAAGCGATCTGGATTTTGTGCTATGTTTCTGTTGTTATAATTAGTAATGCCAAAATCATTCAATATGTTAAAAATGAAGGTGAGATTTAAAATGGCGAAATAAAGACCATATTCGTTTTCTCCCACTCTTTCTTGAATTTCTGCATCTATTCCAAGAATATAAAAGGGTTTTACTAACAAGTTGAGAATCAACAAGAACGAAAGATTGGATAAAAACTTCTTCTGCATAATTCTAATGGAAGGACAAAATAAACCTTTTCCGCTTTCCATAGTAGCATAAATTCCTATTTTCGGAGATTATCATAAGTGAGAATAGCCGTAAATACCCGTTTGTTAATTCCAGGAAAAATGGAAGGAATTGGTTGGTATGCCTATGAAATTCTGAGCCGTATTACGCGCAATAATCCTGATGTAGAATTTTTATTTCTTTTTGACCGAGACTTTAGCAATGAATTCATTTTTTCTGAAAACGTTAGAGGAATAAAAGTGGGCCCTCAAGCCAGGCATCCTATTCTATATAAATGGTGGTTTGATTATTCTCTGCCAAAAATCTTAAATAAGGAAAAAATAGATCTGTTTTTTTCCCCAGAAGGATATATTCCCTTACGCGGGAATACAAATGCTGTAAATGTTATGCACGATCTGGGTTTCGAGCATTTTAATGATCACATGAAAGCATCAGAGTTGAAATACTACAGAAAGAAGTTTCCTCAATTTGCCAATAGAGCCAAGGAAGTAATTACGGTTTCCAACTATTCAAAAAAGGATATTTGTAAGCTATATAGGATTGACTCAAATAAAGTAAATGTAGTTTACAATGGAGTTCGGGAATCTTTAAAGTCATTGGAGAGAATACAGACCAATGAGGAATATTTTATTTACATAGGAACCCTTCATCCAAGAAAGAATATTGTCAAAATGATGCAAGCTTTTGACACTTTTATTGCCCAAACTGGAAAGAAAGTAACATTGAAAATTGCAGGCAGACCAATGGGTAAATCCAAAGAGATCAAGAGTTGTTTGCAAGGTTTAGAAAATAGAGATGCTATTCACTTATTAGGATATCAAAGCGATGGGCAGTTAACTCAATTATTGGCAGGAGCAAAGGCAATGTTGTATATTCCAATATTCGAAGGCTTTGGATTACCAGTTTTAGAGGCCTTTCAAAACAATTTACCTTTAATTTGTGCAAATAATAGCTCGCTTCCTGAAGTTGCTGGTGATGCTGCATTGATGGTAGATGCAAACAGTACTGAGGAAATAGTACAGGCCATGAAAACGATTTTCGATAAACCTGAGCATATTCAAAAATTGCTCTTAAAAGGGAAAGAACAAGTTGCAAAGTTTTCTTGGGATAAGGCAGCTGTTGAAACGTGGCAGATTCTAAAAAGAAATTGTGGCTAGGTTAAAATTAAAATATCAAAAAGAACTGCTTGAAGCAGGATGTGATGAAGCTGGAAGAGGTTGTCTGGCAGGGCCAGTTGTTGCAGCTGCGGTTATACTACCATCTAGATTCAATATTCCTGAACTTAACGACTCCAAGTTGCTAAGTGAAGCGCAAAGAGAACGGATAAGACCCATTATAGAAAAAAAAGCTTTAGCATTTGCAGTAGGTATTGTTGACCACAAGAAAATAGATGAAATCAATATTTTAAACGCCTCTTTTCTGGCTATGCATTTGGCCTTAGAAAAACTAAACCCGAAAGCAGAATTTGCGATAATTGATGGAAACAGGTATCGATCTAGAAATGATATACCATATGCGTGTATTGTAAAGGGTGATTCGAAATATAAATCTATTGCAGCAGCATCCGTTTTGGCAAAAACATATAGAGATGAAATCATGCTTAAGCTAGCCATGGAATTCCCTGGTTATGATTGGGCAAAGAATAAAGGTTATCCCACAAAAAAACATAGAGAAGCAATTCGGCATTTAGGAACAACACCTTATCATAGATTGTCCTTTCAGTTACTTCCCAAAGAACAAGAAGAGCCCGTTCTTTAATAACAATTTCCTGTTTATCCAAAACACTAGTTTCTGAGATTCTACAATATCTAGCGACTATTTTTATATTATGGTAAAAAAGATTCTTTCCTATTTAGGAATAGCCGCTGTTATAGGTTTTGGAGTATATGCTTACGTTCATTTCACACAAGATCAAAGCCAGGAAGATTTGTTTCATTTGGCTTACTTGCCAGAAGGTGCTGACTATATTCTGGAGTTCAATTCAATTGATCACTCCAAAATAAATCAGAAAGCGTTGAGCAATATTTTACCTGAGGGATGTCAGGTTCAGGAAGATTATAAAGACATACTCCAATTTTTGAATGAAGCAGATTTCAAGAAGGGTTCATTGGCTATATACAATTGCAAAGACATGTGTATGCTTATTGAAACCAGTCAGAACATGAGCAGATTGAAAATTGAAGATTGGTCCATTAGCAAGAAAACCAGGAACCTCTGGCAATTGCAAAATGCAAGTATAAATGGAGAGGTGACAGATAGCTACCATAATATGCAAGCCTATTTAAAACCTTCGGATAAAACAAGAGCCATTGTTAGAATGGGAGATAAAAATGTATACTCAATTCATGAAATAAGTGGAACGCAGGACAATATGCACTTTACGGGCTTTGTCGTGAATGAAGCTCCTGCAGAAATAAGTAATCTGGGCTTTGAGATGAAAGCACTCTCGGAGGTTCTGCCTAGTAGTACCAGCCAATTTGAATGGATGGCTATTGCAAGTAAAGATGAGGAATTCAAAGAAAATGAATTAAAGGAATGTGTAAAGTTTTCCGTTCAGGATGGTGCTCGTGAGATTAATTTTACTGCCTTAAAAATGCGGATCAATAGTAAGAAAGCTCAAGATGCTTTTAGGGTTTCTAATTCCAAGATTGGTTTGATTGGAAATACCAATTGGATGGAGGAACAAATTCCAGAAATGGATGCTGCTAATCACTACTCTCTAATCAAAAATTGGATTGTCTGTGCTGCGAAATCCGAAGATTTGAAAAGCTACAGTCAAATGGTTTCCAATGGAAATTTTACCAGGAACACGGACTACCCTTCATTCAGTTCTAAATTGGGTCTGAATCTGAGTTCCTTAAAGTATTCAAAATTAGATGGTGGGGCTATGGAGATCGTTCAGAATATCTATACAACAGAAGGTCAGCACTATAACATCATCGATATTCTTGATGCTGATCAGTCATTAGCAATCTCAGAACCTGATGAAATGAAGCAAATAGAACCAGACAATTTTGAGATGAAGCAAATTGCAGAACTAACAGAATCTCCTTTTGAGTTTATCAACCATTATACTAAAGAAATGGAATGGGTTATTCAAGATGAAGAAATGAATCTGGTTTTAATGAATAAACAAAAGGAAATTCTTTTTAAGAGAAAATTGGATAGCCCTGTAATGGGTGAATTTAAAATGGTGGATGCCCTTAAGAACAATAAGTATCAGATCCTTTTCAATACTGAAAACTATATTTATTTGGTAGATAGAAAGGGGAGAGATGTAGAAAATTATCCAATTAAATTGGCATCTCCAGCTTCTAATGAATTGGCTGTAGTGGACTATGAAAACAACAAGAATTACAGACTAATGCTGGGGCTTGACAACGGTGAAATTCTCAATTACAATATTGATGGAAAAGCTATAAGGGGGTGGAAATATAAGAAGAATGAAAAGGCAATTATATACCCAGTCACTCACCTAAGATTGGGCAATAAAGATTATCTATTTACCCTCAACGAGGATTACGAAATACAGCTTCTAGATAGAAAAGGAAAGATTAGACATCCTCTAAATAATCAGCCAGAAGGATTGGATAATATGGCCTTTGAAATTATTAAAGAGAATACCATTCAATTATCCGGTATTCGCTACAATATCCAAGGCGAACAAAAAGAATTTATGTTTGGGAAGTCTAGTAGTTAGATGAAGAAAGAATTTTAATCATCAGGCGGTTTCTTAAGCCAGAGCCGCATTCCTATTAATAAATTGTCGCTTATTTCAAGACTATTATAAGCGGCAAGTTTCTTCAGCTTTACACCGTATTTCTGAGATAAATCCCAGAGTGTTTCTCCATGTTCAACGACATGATATCCTTTCTTGGATTTATTTCTTTTAGGTTGTAAAAACACAATTTCACCCTCTTCCAAATCCTTTCTTCCACCCAAGTCATTGTACTTTTTTATTTGCCACGGAGACATATCTAAATCGGCAGAAATGCTATTTATATTATCGCCTTTCTTTGCAACGATATACTTAATTCTATTTGTGTGGAGAGAAATGTTTCGGTTTGCAGTCTCTAAAGTGATAACCTCCGTGCTTTCCTTAGCAGGTTTCTTTAGCTTGAATTTCTTTCTCTTAGGCTCTTTTTTGGCAGCCAACAATTCTTTATTGCCCTCATCGTATTTATATAATTCATTCTTTTCAATGATTTGAATAAGTAATTGAGGATATTTCGGATTAGTTGCATAACCTGCTTTCTTCAAGCCTTTAGCCCAAGCTTTGTAATCTGTTTTCTTTAGGTCAAAAAGGAAAGCATAACGCTTTTTTTGAAGAAATTCTGAATGATCAGCATAAGAGTCGGCCGCACTTTTGTAGGATCGAAAACATTCGCCTTTTTTATCATCATCATGGTAAACTTTTTTACCTTTCCAACCATGACATTTGATACCAAAATGATTGTTTGCTTCTCGGGCTAACATGGAATTCCCATCTCCACTTTCCAAAATCCCTTGAGCAAGAGTAATACTTGCTGGAATTCCAAATTTTTCCATGTTGTCAATGGCGACATCCTTCCATTTTTCAATGTACTGTGAGCGTGTAAATGGCTTATCACCTCCATTAGCAATGGAAATATAAGGCATTGATGCACAGCATATTAATAGGATTATGTGTTTCATTTTGTTCATTCAGTGGGTGTTGAATAACAATTATTTAAGATACTACATACCTTATCCTTAAGAAAGTAGGTGCTTTATTTCATTAACAAAAAAATGTGGAAAGTATTACTTCACTTTAAATGCTTGTGGATATAAAATGTAGTGCTAAGTTTGAAAGGCTTATTCTACCACTATCTTATCATGGAAGAGAAGAATTCCATATTCGATTTGTAAGAGATAAAGACCAGCATCCAGCTGGTCAATAGGTATTCTGCGAGGCTCACCCGAATTAAACTCATCAAAATCCCAATCCAAGACCAACTGTCCCACGGATGAATACAGTTTAATTCCAGAATCTATTCCATCTGTATACTCCATTTCAAAATTCATATAGCCCTTAGATTGCGGAACAGGGTTTGGATAGATGGAATAAGGCTTGCCAAAATATTCCAAAAGTTGTTGGGTCATTATTGCTGGTCGTCTTATGACAAATGCTCTCATTTCATCAATACTGCCCTGCCAAAAATTGATCGATCCAGGGTAATTCCATCGGTTATTGTGCTCGGTAATTAGAGGTTCATAGCTCTTCTGTAATTCGTTAATCTTATCCAGCACTCTATCCGCTTGGAAGGTAGTTGACAGATGGAAGATGAATCGTTGTACGAATTCATGTCTGAAACCATCATTATTAAGGAGTTCATTAAAAAGGATGGTAGCCCAATCGGGCCCTACATCGAGTAGACTAGTTTGTTGGATAAAGTTGTCTAGGTGGTCGAATTCATGATCTAGCATGCAGCGATCACAATCATGAAATATCCATCTCCATTTTGCATTATCTTTTTGACTCTTCCAATAGCGAATATTAACAAATGGCCAATCAAAATTGGCAAAATATAATTGCGCAATGTAATAGTCAAAGAAATTGTCTAGATCTATCTTATTACGCACATGATTATAAGCTTCTTCTTGAGATAGATCATGTGTTTGTATGAAGTTAATCAATTCATTGAAATCTATCGCACTTCCTTCCTCTTCCGTTCCACTCAGAGATAAAAGATTCACGCTATCGGGATCTATGTTATGATTTTGTGCTAAATAGTACTTATCGATACGTTCTCTGATATTATGGATTCCCCAATACTCCCCATTGATGAAAACAATGCATCTTTGGAAAGCCATTACATCTATATCCATCTCTTTTACGAGTTCTGTGCACAAGACATCACGGAACATGGTGCTTCCAAAATCAGAAGATGGACTCCGTAGTAATATCCGTTTAAATTCATCAATATTTTTGTCTGGAAAGAATTGATATTCAAACTTCGATTGCCCATACTCATCACGCGCATAAAGTCTCAAGGTCTTTTGTGGGAGTTTTCGACTTGATTTACCATGCACCCTTGCTCCAACATTTTGCCCAAACTCTTTTTCATGAGATTCATTGAAGAACTCCATATGAATCTCACGTTCCCATTCTCTTCCTTTGAGCTCATAATTCCCTGTTAACAAAGGTTGTGAGTCTACAAAGGAATCTCCAGGCACATAGATGCCTTTGTCATTTGAGAATAGACTATCGTTAGAAGAACTCAATGAGATAATTGGTAGACCTAAATAATTTTGGTTTATTCTTCTTGAAATGAAATAGGTTGCAGTTTCAATTGGAGACCTGCGAACATTATTATGAAAGGATGCCACCTTAACCACTGTCGCTTTCTCTCCTAGACTTTTAGGTTGCTCCCATCCAAGTCCTGTTTCAATTAGTGCAAGCTCATCTTCTTCATCTCCAAGATCAACTATGTCAATACTTCCGTCATACAACAAAGAACTAGGTAGTGGGTCTGAAGAATCCAAGGTATATCTAATCTCCATACCTTGCTCTGACGATATGTTCAAAGAGAAAGCATCTTCATAGAACCCAGCTTCTTTGGAAAAAGAAAGCATATCCGTTTCGATAAAAAAAGGTGTTCCGAGATTGTTGGATGTATTTGGGCTTGCTGGTTTAAACGCGACTTTGTTTTCTATTTGGCCATCGTTTAAACTACCAAATGAAATATCTTCTTCCAAAGCAATAGGCCCTATAAAATCAATAAGATCACCATCACTATCACTAAGTATCAATGCTTCTCCACTTGAGCTAATCTTGAAATTGCTGTGAAGTTCTCCTGTTCCTTTCCTATCTTTCGAGGAAGCAAAGATGAGCAGGTAACCTTGGGCTTCTATCACCGCCTCTTCTATTTGCCATTTGAGTGGCTGATCAATATCATCACTTAAATACCACCCATTGAGATTAACTTGAGAATTACTGATATTATATATTTCAATCCAATCAGAATAGTCCCCATCCTCATCTGAAATGGTTGTATTATTCAAAGACATAAATTCATTAATACTCACATCTTGAGCACTAAAACGGAAACTAAAAAGAATTCCTATAATAATGAGCCTTACCATCAAAATCGAATTCCTCCCCTTATAGTCAAGAAATCTATTGCAAATTGTTCTTCTACTTCTTCATTGAACATAGTAAGAAATTCTATTTCTCCAACATGATGAACAAGGCCGGTTGAAACTAGGAAGCTCGTGTTCTCTGAAATTGGGAATTGAAATGCATAGTAAGTACTAAAATACAGTCCTCCTTCATATTCAAATTCCGAGACATTATTAAAATTATCGCTCCAAGCGGCAGAAGTTCCAATATTCAGACCAAGGAATGAAGAGTTTTTCGTCCTAAAAAATCCTTTAACATCAACAAATATCGGCAAAATGGTCTCATGCTCTAATGAGAGAAGTGCCACCCCAATTCCACCATGTACTCTTGAACTTATCTGAGTATTCAAACTGAACTGCCCCATCAAACCTGGCTTATAAATAAATTTCTCATTAACCAGTTGCCCCCCTGCAAGAATCCCTACTTGGAAAGAGCTATTCAAATTAAGTTTAAAGCTGTCATTTTCCTCATAAACATCCTGTGCTCTTACCATTCCGTTAATTACAAAACAACAGAGGAGCAAGAGAATATTTTTTTTTAAGGAATACATATACAAGTTTATGTAAAATCGACTTACAATAGGTTCTAAACCATCAGTTAAGTGAATAATAATTG
>CAZSQZ010000022.1:0-47810 GCA_964609215.1 uncultured Flavobacteriales bacterium | reverse complement strand
GACCTTCGGGTTATGAGCCCGACGAGCTACCAACTGCTCCACCCCGCGATATATCTTTGAAGCAACATCAGGAACCGATTCAGGCAAAAATTCTGATGTGCCTTTTTTTCTTAATCGGGGTGCAAATATATATTTTGTTTCTTTGAGACCAAAAATTTTTATTTCATGCCCCATAAAGCAGGCTTTGTAAATATTGTAGGTAGTCCAAATGTTGGGAAATCAACCTTGATGAATGCCATGCTTGGTGAGAAGCTAAGTATTATTACCTCTAAAGCGCAAACAACAAGACATAGGATTTTAGGCTTTATCAATGAAATGGATTATCAAATCATTTTCTCTGATACACCTGGTGTTGTAAATCCAGCTTATAAGTTACATGAGCAAATGAATAACTATGTGCTTACTGCTTTAAGAGATGCGGATATATTATTACTGATTACAGATGTTTTTGAGGATGAAATGAACTATGAGCCGATTTTTGAGAAAATAAAGAGGCTTAAGGCTCCTATCATGGTTCTGGTCAATAAAATCGACTTAAGTGATCAAGAAGGAGTTAAGCAGAGATTAGAATTATGGCAGAAGAAATTGCCTCAAGCAGAGGTATACCCAATATCTGCACTACATAATTTCCATTTAAATGAGATCTATACCAGAATTGTGGATTTGCTTCCTGAAAACCCTCCTTTTTTTCCAAAGGATGAAATGACTGATAAGCCAATGCGCTTTTTTGTTTCCGAGATTATTCGAGAAAAGATTTTTATTCATTACAAAAAAGAAATTCCTTATTCATGTGAAGTGTTAGTGGAATCTTATAAGGAGGAGAGTAATATCGTTCGAATAAGAGCGGAGATAATTGTATCAAGAGATTCTCAAAAATCTATCTTAATAGGACAGGGAGGAACAAAACTAAAAAGAGTAGGAATAGATTCCAGAAAAGATATTGAGGCTTTTATTGGAAAAAAGGTGTTTCTTGAAACTTATGTTAAAGTAGATAAGGATTGGAGAAATAAGGATTCCCGCTTAAAGTATTATGGTTATTAATATGGAATCTATGTTTAACAATAGCGGTTCTGTATCAGTCATTAGATGAATTCTATCAGTTTATCTACGATAATCGCTGATGTAAAAAACATAATCAATAATACAAAGTCACTCCATTGTTCCTTGCGGTTCACTCTCTCTTTCATCTCTCTGCACTTTACCTTTACAGGATGGGTATACGAAAGGGAAGGGTACAGGTTACTATAATAATTCGATGAATTGCATCTTACAGTCCACCAACCAAAATTTTGACAATAAAAAAGGGGCTAAAAGCCCCTTTTACTTAAATAAAACTAGAATATTTTAGTACGACCAAAGGTCATGTTCAAGTATGAACAATTCTTCTTTAATTCTTTCAGATTCAAGTAATGCATCTATACCTGTGGCATATTCGATAATTGCTCTATCACCATATACATTGGTTTCTTTAACCACATAACTATTGAACTGCCTTTTCCAGAAAACGTCATCAAAAGATCTTCTTTCCGCATCGTTTTGTCTATTAAAGACATCATAATTTGCAAAAACATATCTGCATTCAGGAAAGTATAACCAAAACATATCTTGATAAGATCTAAACTCACCGTCTTCTCCAAAAACTGCTTTACGAGGAGCTAATCCAATAATTCGAACATATCTTTCAGATCTTTGCTTATCAAAGAACCAGTCTTCTTTAAGCTTGTATTGAACTATATCCGAGGTTTCAACTTCTATGTTTTGAATTACCTGAACCATCTCACCAGTATCTAAATCTTCAGTATATGAAGTATCTATGGTGGATAGAATATTTTCTACTTCAGAAGGGAGCATTCGTTCCTTAAATTCGTCATCATTGCCTAATGGACCAGTGCTATAAGCGGTAATAGACTCATCTTCCAATAGGGCATCTTTAATAACACCGAATAAACTTTTTCTATTGTTAATCTTGTCCAGAGGATAATATAGCGGGTGATTGATTTTTTCTCTTAAATCTATTACCTGCCAAATTCTTTTACTCCACATCACATCAGCTTCCCTCAAGTGCGGGTAAGGTACCACTCTTCTTGTTAGAGTATGTTCCTTTATATAAGCTCCATCTAATACATTGTTTTGAGCTTCCAAACTCTCAAAACAAGGAATACACATGATTAAGGTCAGTGCTGAAATGATTAACTTTTTCATCTTTTATTAGTTTACTTTAAAGGCTAAACTTCCCAAATTTCTGACTCTTCCATCAGGTCCTTTGGCTTTTATACCTTCTATAAATACTTTTTGCCCTCTTTTAGCTTTAGAAAGCATTGTTTTCATATCTCCAGTAACTCTGTTGCTCTTAGATATTTGCTCAACATATTGCCCACCTATAATCATGCCCACTTTAAACTGCGTTACGGTGAATTTCAAGTCAAACTCAAAATCTTTCATTTTAGCAACAACACCTTGAGCCGCAGTAAGTTCTGCTTTCTTAACAACAGCATCAGCAGCACCTTTTCCAGCGAACTGAGGAACGGGATCTGGAACAGATTTTATTCTGAAACTAGCAGGACCTAACCTTTTAGTTCCTCCATCTGGCAATTTAGCAGAGGCAAAAATCTTTGCTTCTTTACCTTTATCAACTCTTACAATGTATCCGTCACTTCCTTTGTTAATGGTACATCCCTCACAAGAAGCAGTAACATCTTTGTCCGTAAAACCGGGAACACCAACACTAACTGGATTGTCTACACCTCTATAGAAAACATTCATTTTCGTAGGAGAAACAACCAATTGAGGGGCAACAACAGTATAATCTAATTTAAATGGAGTTATTACTGCTTTTGGTGCTCCAATAGGCTTAAATTCGATAAATCCCTCTCTTTGCTGGCTACCTAAGCCACCTGCTGGTAATTTAACCTTTCCTTTTACTCCATCCATTTCCAAAAGCACAGATTCACCATTTAAAGCCATTTTTGTTGAATCAAAACGTACACCGGGATTACCCAAATAAATTTTTGGTGCATTTTGCTCATCAAAAGCAGCTAGGAAAACTTCGGCTTCATAATTAGAACCTTGAGTTATTGTAGTCGCTTGAGGAATTACAGCATCTGCTAAACTCGTAAATTTGTAAGAAGACTTTTCTACATCGGAAAATAATACTCCAATCACATCAGATTGTGCTGATCTTACATCTGATTGTAATTTAGATAATATGGAGATTACAGCTGCCATTGGCACATCATTGAAGTTTGTATACTCCCAAATTTGCATATCACCAGAAGCATCTGGTGCATCTGGATATGAAAATAAATCATTGATGTTTTTGGCTAGTCCTGCATCCATTCCCTTAACGCTATTCTGGACATTTTCACTAAAAGTCAGAAGCCTCCTCTTTAAATCTACTGCAGAAAAATTATTTCCATCACATCGTTCACAAGCGACATCGTGCGGATTTAATTTATCAGAACCATACATGATTTCAGTTGCTACATCTTTATTATCTTTCTGAGACAGATAACGAATGTTTCTTATGGTATCGTTATTTAATACATTATCTAATGGAAGACCCTCTGTAACCGAAATTATTTGAGCCTTGATTTTGTTAATATGTGAAATCAAAGCTTTAGCTTCTGTATCAACTCCTTTCGCTTTCTCATAAGGATCTTTATATTTTGCCGGGTTTTCACCAGCCAAAGCTTGAAAATTTCCCATTTGATTTGCCAACTTATCTTCTAATGAACTTCTGGTGTTGAGTTGTCCTTCATCAATAGATATAAAAGCATTCAAAATCTCTTTTGATACGTTCATTGCAAGCAAAGCTGTTAACACGAGATACATCATGTTAATCATCTGTTGCCGTGGGGATAATTTACCTCCTGCCATTTTACTTAGTGATTAGGGTTTAATAAATTATCTTAAGCATTACCTGCATTCATAGCAGAGAGCATATTTCCATAAACTGTATTCAATGAACTTAAGTTTCTAGACAGCTCTGCCATTCCTTCTTTGTATCGTCTTGTATCTTCTACCGATTCGTTCAATGTATTCATCATGTCGTGAATGCCTTCAAAGATTTCATTGGTTTGATTCATCTTCTCACGGGTAGAATTCAACTGCATTTCATATACATTATTCAATTCTAGCAAGTTATTAGACATAATTGACAATTGCTCACCAGCATTGGTTCCAGCATCATTTGCATTTGCAATTCCCGCAATTGCCTCTGCAGCTTGCGTATAAGAATCGGTTAATGTAGACATGGTTTGAGAAGCAGAATTTACCGTCTCAACATAGCTGTTTGTAGCAACAGAAGCATCAGCAAAATCATTTAATTGACCCGCTTGAGTACTTAAATTTCTCATTCCTTCACCTAAACTTGCCAGTAGTTCGGGTTCTATTTTTGCTTCTTCCAGCATATTATCTAATTGCTCTGTAATAGAACCGCCTTGAATGGCATGGGTATCATGATCAAGTTTTTCTCCCGTTGCCAATTCAGGATAAACCAATGACCAATCCACTTCTTCATGAATAGGTTCAAAAGCTGAGAAAAAGAATATAATTGCTTCAGTTCCCAAACCTACAATTAGCATTAAACTGGCAAAAGGCCAGTGCATGATTTTAAATAACGCCCCTAAGATTACAACTGCAGCTCCAATTCCATAAAGCTTTGCCATAAACTTTTTCCATTTTTTACTCCCTGGTTTCATAATTTTCTAAAATTAAAATTGAATTAAACTTTCCTTTACTTATACTAAAATTTCCTAGTTCCAATCTTCAGGATCACCTGTTTTACCTCTTCCAAGATAACTCATTACACATCTAAAACCTATATAGGATTTAGAAGTATCCTGATATTCGTATGTTCTTGTGCCATTTTGGATATAGTATCCGATATCTTTCCAGCTTCCGCCTCTGATCACCTTTCTTTTCAATGCAGGTGGATCATCCGCTAATGCATCATATGTATATTCTGGGTTCATGTCATGAGCAAAATCATAAACTGATTCATCAAATGCTGTAGAAGTCCATTCTGCGACATTTCCTGCCATACAATACAATCCATAATCATTAGGCTCATATGATGTCACAGGAACCGTGTGAAAACCATTATCTTCCACATAATCACCTCTAAGTGGCTTGTAGTTCGCTAAAGGACACCCCAAAACATTTCTAACGTAAGGTCCTCCCCAAGGATAAGGGTTTAGGTCTAGACCACCTCTTGCCGCATATTCCCATTCAGCCTCTGTTGGAAGTCTAAACTTCTGAACAAATGTCTGACCTCTACTTTGAAGCCATTGATTCAGTAATCTTGTTCTCCAAACCGTAAATGCTTTCGCTTGAGTCCAAGTTACTCCAACTAATGGATAATCATCATAAGCCGGGTGCCAGAAATAGGACTCGGTCATTGGCTCATTGTAGGAATATGTAAAGTCGTGCATCCAGCATAAAGTATCTGGATAAACTTGTATCGTTTCTTTGATTATAAACTGAGATCTATCCACATGACCCAATATAGGACTATCTTGACCTTTCTTATTAGGGTTAGAGAAGACATCTCTTCCTGGTTTTCTTGATGCTGCTTGTAAATCTATCCAGTAATACTCGAATTTCAGCTTACGCGTGTCTATTTCCTTTCTACCGTAGAATCTTTCACTTTCAGAGTAAAACATATCTGCCAGTTCTTCTCTTTCTTCCTCTTCATTCCACTCAATTCTCTCTCTCCAGTTAATTCTTGGAGGATCTAATTCGTCTCCGTACTGATTTTCTTCAATTACATGTTCTCCTATATCCGCTTCTCCTAAGATTCTATGCGCTATAGAGTCTTTTACCCACCAAACGAATTGACGATACTCATTGTTAGTGATTTCCGTATCATCAATATAGAAAGCTTGCACCGATACCGTTTTTGAGCGTGATGTATGCGCATACGGAACGTCTTGGTCTCCAGGACCCATAACATAACTTCCAAAATGAATATAGTTCATGCCATAAGGATTGACTTGTACAAAATCCGTTCTGGGAAAAGCACCAATCAACTCTCCTCTATCCCCGCTTCCGCAGGATGCCAATAGAGTTAAAGCCGAGAAAGCAATAAATAAGTTTCTCATACCAAACAGGTTTATTTTCATATTAGTCGAATAGACAGTTGTCCAGGTTTTTGGATTCTCTGATTTCATGATTATTAACGGGATTGTTAGGTAAAGGTTACATGATTGATTTTACAAAAATCTTGGGTCTCGAAAGATTCGAGGCGGAAGTGGTTTTTCCAATCTCAAACAGTAATGTACCATTAATTCGTGTCCTCCGTCACTAAAATCAGCTAACAAAGATGTATTAACATCGTAACTGTATCCTACCTTCAACATTGACTTTCCATTTTGAAGTGGTGTTTGATAACCTAACATAGGAGCAATTGCATCTTCTGTACGGTAAGAAACACCAAACCAAAAAGTATTCTGATATATAGCAGTTAAGTTAACATCAACAGATGTTGCACTTAAATCCGACTTAACTATTACGTTAGGGTTAAGATCTATATTTCCATTAAGACTATGTGTATATCCAGTTTGGAGCCAGTAATGTCTCGCAGCAGATATATTAACATCTTCAATTTCACCTTCTGTTAGATGGGTAGAAGAAAGTCCTAAATAAAAATTAGTAGTATAATAATATAGACCAAGACTAAAGTCCATAATTCCGGCAGAAGTTGCATCTGTTGGTATTAAGGGGTCTCCTAATACTGGATCTATTGATATCCAATCATTTCCCAGAGATTTGCTTAAATATCCTGCGGAAAGTCCCACCCCTAATTTTCCATTAAGAAAATTTTGAAAATGATAAGCATAGTGGAGTCTCGCAACGGTGTTTTGCTCTTGACCTAGCTCATCAAAAAAGACGGAAAGCCCAATTCCACTATTCCATCTAGGAACCTGGCCATGTACATTTAAAAGTCCGGTTCTTGGAGCATTGTCAAAGCCGGACCATTGCTGACGACCTAATAAGGTGGCACAAATTGAATTATCAACAGAACCTGCAACACCAGGGTTGATAGAAAGTCTGTCAAACATGAATTGTGTGAATTGAAAATCCTGTTGAGCAGAAACTTGCTGTACCCCAAGAAAAACAACCACAATAGCAAATAATTTCTTCATATAACCTATGTTATTTTGAACTCTTTAAAACCTTCATTTTAAAGGTCATTTAGCTCAAGTAGGCGACTAAAATAATCAAATTCTTATTCTAAAGAAAAAAATTTTCAACTACCCTTTGAAGGTAAGAAATGCATGAATTGGAATGCAAAAGGACTAATTACTTAATCTTTGAAAAGATTTCCACCACCTTAAAGGCATCTCAGATTCGCAGGCAGACTGGTAGTCATTATAGGTACAGGGTACCAATTCATTCTTTTTATAAGGCTGTTCTTTTCGCTCTGGATATGGCACTTCCATCCACCAACGATCCGTTAACTTACTTTTATAAAAAGTAATATCTGCCTTTTCCTTTAGGTTTACTTTATACTGCAGAAAATTACTTTTTGTCATTCTTGGAATGTCTTTTACCCTTGATATTAATGCATCCGCGAAACACCAAATCATCTGAGCGATTAGTTTTGCCGACTGATTTCGAACATCAAGGCTAGGATTGTATTCGAATATGCCCAGAGTCTTTAAGTTTTCATTTAAGCCAGCGTAACGCATCATTTGACAGGCTTGTTCACCGTATAAGCCATTCGGAAGCCCTTTGTGATTTGCAGGATTATCACTCATCCTGATGGAAGAAATATCAAATGAAAGTATATCGCTAGTTCTTATAAGTGGTTCAGTGGAAGGAATGTCATTTATGATCTCTCCCAAACGAAAGGTTTCGAAGAACATTCTTTCCATTAACTTCAATTGATGCGGTTCTGTTAAGTAAGTTTGATAACCCAGATTTATATAGTTAAACAAATAACTGGGCTCACCCATAATTATTTTACTCAAATAACTATCGCTTTTCAATTCTGTCTCTAATAATCCTAAATCGAATTTTGGATCTATAGAAGTTAGATTTACTGCCTTTTCAATTTGAGCAAAAGCTTTGTATAGGCCAAAAGTCAAGTACTGAGCTCCTCCAATATATAATGGAATAATTTTTTTCTTAATGAGTTCTCCCGTAATTGTAGAAATGGCGGAAATAGTATCAATAATGTCGTTTCCCTTTTTGATATTTCCAAGGTCAACAATGTTCAACCTATGGTCTGCTCGATAAAGAGAATAAAACTCTTCTCGTATTTTATCTGCCCCAAACTCGCAACCTTGATTATCTTCACAATTTCTATCCTCTTTAATTCCGATTATTGCAATTTGACAATGATTTAAATTCGGAATTGTGTCTCCCTGAAAAAATAGCGTTTCGAAAAAAATGGATCTTGGATTAACTTTTGCGCGAAGTCTCTCTGTATCAATAGGCTCGAAGTAGGAACTGTACTCTTGCATTATTTCTTCTTCTTTTTAGAATTAACTGCCTCTGCTATTATCTTTTCACAATCTTCTAAGGTGAGGCTCTTAGGATCTGTTCCCTTTGGAATTTTCACATTCTTCTTACCTGCCTTAATGTAAGGACCATATCTACCATTTAACACAGAAATTTCTTTCTCCGGAAATTCTGCTATAAACTTATTTTTATCTGCCTCTTTTTTTGCCTTGATTAGTTCAATTGCTTGATCCAAGGAAATATCATAGGCTGAATAATCCGCATCCTTAGGAATTGATACAAATGATTTCCCGAATCGAACGAAGGGCCCATATCTTCCAATTCCAGCAGCTACCTCATCACCTTCATATTCACCAATATCTCTTGGGAGTTTGAAAAGATCTAGTGCTTCCTCCAGAGTTATTGTAGTAATACTCTGGTCCTTAAGTAAAGATGCAAACTTTGGCTTTTCCTCTTCTTCTCTTTCTCCTATCTGCACCATTGGGCCAAACCTTCCAATTCTTGCAAATACTTTTCTTCCCGATTTTGGATCTTCTCCCAAATGTCTTTCACCTTTTGCCCTTTCCGAATTTTCTAGGGTATCCTCAACAACTTTGTGAAATGGATTGTAGAATTTTTTTATCATGTCAATCCATTCCTTCTGACCATTGGCAATTTCGTCAAACTCCTTTTCTACGCTTGCTGTGAAATCATAACTAAGAATGGATTGGAAGTTTTGTACTAAGAAGTCATTGACTACTAGGCCTATATCCGTTGGGAACATCTTATTTTTCTCCGCTCCAGTAATTTCTGTTTGCTCACCTTTTGTGACCTGACCATTTAATGAAATGACCATGTATTTTCTCTCGTTTCCTTCTCTGCTCTCCTTAACAACATATTGTCTTTTCTGAATAGTAGAAATGGTAGGGGCGTAGGTAGATGGTCTTCCTATACCTAGTTCTTCAAGCTTTTTAACTAAGCTCGCCTCCGTAAATCTTGCTGGATGCTTGGTAAAACGTTGCGTTGCTGAAATGAGATTGTGTTTTAGGTCCTGATCAACGCTTAAAGGAGGTAGCATGCCAGATTTTTCTTCATCATCCTCATCATCAGAAGATTCTATGTATAATTTTAGAAATCCGTCAAATTTGATGACTTCTCCTTTTGCAACAAATTTTTCATCTCTGTTAGAAATGTCAATGGTAACAGTGGTTCGTTCTAGTTGAGCTTCGCTCATTTGACTGGCAACCGTTCTTTTCCAAATCAATTCATATAGTCTAGATTGATCACTGTCTACAGAGGCTAAATTAAAATCCGTAGGTCTTATAGCTTCGTGAGCCTCCTGAGCTCCTTTGGTTTTGGAGCTGTATTTCTTTGTATTTGAGTACTGTTCCCCAAATTTATCTAGAATTGCGGCTTTAGATCCGTTCAAAGCCGTATCAGATAAATTAACACTATCTGTTCTCATATATGTGATGAGTCCTGCTTCATACAATCTTTGAGCCTGCATCATAGTTTGCGCTACTGAGTAACCTAGCTTTCTGGAAGCTTCTTGTTGCAGAGTAGAAGTGGTAAATGGAGCAGATGGACTTCTTTTGCTGGGCTTTACCTCTAAATTTTCTATTTTGAATTGTGCTTCTTGACAAGCATTGATGAATGCCTCAGCGTCACTTTCATTTTCAAATTTTTTGTTGAGTTCAGCTTTCATTTTCGACTTGCCATCAGGGGCAAACTCTGCAACTACTCTGAAATAAGACTTTGACTCAAAATCTATTATTTGTCTTTCTCTCTCAACAATAAGTCTTACCGCAACAGACTGCACTCTTCCAGCGGATAATGATGGTTTGACCTTTCTCCAAAGTACAGGAGATAGTTCAAAACCTACAAGTCTATCCAAAACTCTTCTCGCTTGCTGCGCATTTACTAAATCTCTATTTATTTCTCTAGGATTTTCAATTGCCTTAAGAACAGCAGACTTGGTAATTTCGTTAAAAGTTATTCGTTTGGTTTTTGTCTCCTCTAGTTCTAGAGCTTCCTCTAAATGCCATGAAATAGCTTCTCCCTCTCGATCCTCATCCGTTGCTAACCATATCATTTCAGCAGATTTTGCCAATTTAGACAACTCCGTTACAATTTTCTTCTTGTCATCAGAAATTACATAGGTTGGTGCAAAATCCTTTTCCACATCTATAGAGAGTTTGTTGGACTCCAAGTCTCTAACATGCCCAAAACTAGATTTTACTAAAAATTCTTTTCCAAGATATTTTTCAATTGTTTTTGCCTTTGCAGGGGACTCCACAATAACTAAATTCTTCGCCATCCTCGTTTCTTTTTTTAGTTGCTAAACGTTTCACAAAGAAAGACATTATATATATCACTGAGCTATACCTTAAATGAACTAATATTAAATTCCTTTTTTTAATATGTATTTATTAAGGGTTTAAATTGCTTGTTTTCAAACAGATAGGTCGAATGTAGATTTCAAGAAAATAATTATCCTGACAAATTGTCAGAATTTTCTAATATCGTACCTTTGCATGCCTTTTGATAATAGATAAAGTGTGAATATAGGTAGCAAGGAAATAGACGAAACAAAGCAAGGTGAGATATTGGAATTAGAGAAAGATAATCATTCAAACTCTAAAAAACTCTACTTAGAAAGTTATGGCTGTGCAATGAACTTTGCAGACAGTGAAATTGTAGCATCTATACTTTCTAAAAATGGTTTTAGCACCACAAAGGATTCAAGTGTTGCAGATGTGGTTTTAATAAATACGTGTTCTATAAGAGAAAATGCGGAGCAAAAAGTTCGCACAAGAATTAATCAACTGAAGCAGGGCAAAAAGGAAAGACCAGGAATGGTAATTGGTATTTTAGGCTGTATGGCAGAACGTCTGAAAAGTCAAATACTAGAAGAAGAAAAACTGGTAGATTTAGTTGCCGGTCCAGATGCTTACAAGGATTTACCGAAGCTAATACAAGAGGTTGAAGGCGGCCAGAAGGCAGTAAATGTTTTGCTTTCAAGAGAAGAGACTTACGCAGATATTAATCCTATCCGTTTAGATTCAAACGGGGTTACCGCATTTATTTCAATAATGAGAGGTTGCGATAATATGTGTTCTTTCTGCGTAGTACCATTTACTAGAGGAAGAGAGAGGAGTAGAGACCCAAAAAGTATTGTGCATGAAGCAAAGTATTTGGTTGAACAAGGCTACAAAGAGGTTACACTCCTGGGGCAAAATGTTGACAGCTATCGTTGGAATATTGATAAGAAAGGAACGGTAATAGATTCTAATAAAGAAGTGGTTAATTTTGCGCGGTTAATGGAGATGGTTGCGTTGGTCAGTCCAGATTTAAGAGTGCGTTTTTCAACTTCTCATCCAAAAGATATGACAGATGAGGTATTGGAAACGATTTCTAAGTATGATAACATTTGTAATTATGTCCATTTGCCAGTGCAGAGTGGCAATAGTGAAGTGTTAAATAGAATGAATAGAGGTTATTCTAGAGAATGGTATTTGGATAGAATCTCTGCAATTAAAAGCATAGTTCCAGAAGCTGGTATTTCTACAGATTTTATTGCTGGTTTTTGCGGAGAAACGGACGAGGAGCATTCCGAGACTATTTCTTTAATGGAAGAAGTTAAGTTTGGTTTTGCATATATGTATACTTATTCTGAGCGTCCAAAAACATTGGCAGAAAGGAAGTTTGAAGATGATGTACCTGAGGATGTTAAATCCAAAAGATTAAGTGAAATTGTTGCGCTACAAAGGGAACATTCTTTACTCAGGAATAAGGAATTTTTAGGGCAAACTTGTGAGGTTTTGGTTGAAAAAGTTTCAAAGAAATCTAAAGAGGATTATTGTGGAAGAAACTCGCAAAATGCAATGGTTGTTTTTCCAAAGGAAGATTCCAAAATAGGGGATTATGTTAATGTATTAATTGAGGATTGCACTTCCGCAACCCTAAGAGGAAAAATAGTATCATAGATGGATAATCAAGCAATAAAACAACGGTTTGGAATAATAGGAAATTCTTCTGGATTAAAGCGGGCGCTTGATATAGCGCAACAAGTAGCGCCAACAGATATATCTGTTTTGGTATCAGGAGAAAGTGGTACTGGAAAAGAAGTTATGCCACAGATCATTCATAACCTAAGTCATCGCAAGCATAATAAGTATATTGCAGTGAACTGTGGAGCACTTCCTGAGGGTACAATAGATTCAGAATTATTTGGTCATGTTAAAGGAGCTTATACTGGTGCAACAACGGATAGAGCAGGTTATTTTGAGGAAGCAAACGGAGGAACTATTTTTCTGGATGAAGTGGCGGAAATGCCGCTGCAAACTCAAGTTAGATTACTTAGGGTCTTAGAGTCAGGAGAATTCATTAGAGTGGGTTCCTCCAAGGTTCAAAAAACAGATGTTCGGATTATAGCTGCAACCAATAAAAATATTCCAGAAGAGATTGAGAAGGGAAAATTTAGGGAGGATTTGTACTATCGATTAAGTACCGTGCCTTTGGAGCTACCTCCCTTGCGAAATAGAAAGGAGGATATTGAACTTTTATTCAGAAAATTTGCTGTTGACTTTTCGGATAAGTACAGAATGCCAGTGATTCAATTGGAAGATGGGGCCAAAGAAGTTTTGGTAAATTATAGATGGCCTGGAAATATTCGTCAGTTAAGAAATGTTACCGAGCAACTCTCTGTTATTGAGTCTGATAGGCGAATCAATAGAGAGACCATTATTAAGTATTTGCCCGAGGCTTATAAAAGCAGGCTCCCTGTTTTAGCGAGTGAAGGTACCCAAGACAATGATTTAAATGAAAGAGAGCTTCTTTATAAAGTTTTGTTTGATATGAAGAAGGATCTGAATCAGTTAAAATCTTTAGTTCGTGACATCATGGATGGCGATGGAATGGCTGATTTAAATCCTGAGAGTACAGCTTTTGTGAAGGAGATGATGAATGATAATAAAATAGAAATCATTCCTCGTGAAAACACTTCCATTTCTTACGGCAATAGTCCTGAAGCTTATCCTCAACCTATACAAGTGCATGAGGAAGTTGAGGAGTCATTATCATTAGCAGACAAGGAGAAAGAATTCATTCTAAAGGCCTTGAAAAAACATAAGAACAAAAGAAAATATGCTGCAAAGGAATTGGGGATTTCGGAGCGAACGCTTTATCGTAAAATAAAAGAATATAATATTTGAGTATACGTTGGTATAAGATGACAAAGCCATTTTACATAATCTTGATTTGCGTATTTGCCCAGTCCTGCGGTGTTTACAGTTTTACTGGTGCTGATATACCTGCCAAAGCAAAAACTTTTTCAGTTAAGTATTTCAATGTGAATGCTCCTTTGGCCGATCCCAACTACGGTCAAATTCTGTCTGAATCTCTTAAGGATTTATTGCTTTCACAAACCAAATTAGATTTAACTAAAGTAGAAGGAGATTTGCAATTTGAAGGTTTCATTAAAGATTACAGGGTTAATACTTCCGCTGCTACTGGCGATGAAACTGCATCCTTAAACAGATTGACCATATCAGTGGTTGTGAAGTACAAAAATATCTATCAAGAAGAGAATAATTTTGAACATACATTCACCCGGTTTGCAGACTTTGATTCGGGAGAGGAGTTTGAAGCTTTAGAAGCAGGCTTAATTGAAGAAATAAACGAGCAATTGATTCAAGATATATTTGACCGTTCATTAGGCAATTGGTAAAATGACAAAAAAAGATTTAGAAAAATATCTTGAAAAACCTGAAGCTATTGGAGTTGAAAGTCTGATGGATTTACAAAAACTGCTTATAGAGTATCCCTATTCGGCTACTCTTCGTATGCTCTATTTAAAAGGGCTTAAGAATGAAAAAGATGTTGCCTTTGATAAAGAGTTGAAGAAAGCGGCCATTTCTATTCCAGACCGTACTGTATTGTTTCAATTATTAAAAGAATCTAAACAGAACGAGCAGCAGAAAGAAATAATTTCAGATTTGGTTGAATCTAAAGATGAAAAACACGCTTTAGAAGAAAGGCAATTGCAAAAAGAAATTCAGGAAGAGCCGGAGGAGATTAAATTGACTTCAGAGTCACAGAGAAAAACAGATGACTCAGAAG
The DNA here is from genome assembly GCA_964609215.1 of uncultured Flavobacteriales bacterium. Lineage (GTDB taxonomy): Bacteria > Bacteroidota > Bacteroidia > Flavobacteriales_D > JABDKJ01 > JABDKJ01. The sequence continues at coordinate 33,245 of CAZSQZ010000022.1, read as the reverse complement.
AGATTAGAATGGATAAAGAAATAAAGTCTACTGTAATTGGAAGCCAATATATACTTGAGGTGAGTGATGAATTACCAGCAATAGAGGATCTAATGCCAAAGGCAAAGAAAAAGAAGAAAATACCTGCAAGCGAGAAGATAGAGTCGAAATCTAAAGATGAAAAGTTCGATTTCTTTTCTTTTGTTCAAGGCAAGAAAGATGCTGCGAAAGAGAGTAAGAAGGATAAGCGACTTCAAGAGTTTATTGCTAAGAAAGAAAAAGCCTTGAAGGGAAAACAGGCTATCTTTTCAACTGAGAAGATAGCGGAAAAGAGCTTACAGGAAAATGAGGACTTGGTAACTGAAACTTTAGCCGAGATTTTCGTAAAACAAAAAAAGTACGGTAAAGCAATAAAGGCTTATAAGCGATTAAGCTTGAAATTTCCTGAAAAAAGCGTTTACTTTGCGGCCCGATTGAAAAAAGTAAAGAAACTTAAATCAAAAAATAAGTAATGAGCACATTTGTCATAGTTTTAATATTTATAGTTGCAATACTGCTAGGAATAATCGTTCTTATCCAAAACCCTAAAGGTGGTGGTCTAGCGAGTAACTTTGGAGCAGCTAATCAAATTGGTGGTGTTAGAAGAACTGCAGATTTTCTAGAAAAAGCTACTTGGGGTTTGGCTATTGGCTTAGTTGTGCTTTGTTTAGCTTCTACTGCGCTTCAAGATAAGACTACAAATACAGATGGTTATTATAATACACCTGCTCCAATTGATCAAACTGGGGAATAGAAAAAATCTTTTGTAAAATGAAAATGTCAGCTTGTCATAAAGGCTGACATTTTTTTTATCCAAAAATTGGACAAAGGAGCCATTTTGTCAATTAAAGCGGCTAAATTTGGGCTGGCAAAAAAATTGCTAAACGATTTACTCAATAATTAAATTATTAATCTAAAATAGACGAAATATGTCACAGGTAAAACCTATCGCTGACAGAGTTTTAGTAGAACCTGCAGCTGCTGAAGAAAAAACCGCTGGGGGAATTATTATTCCAGATACAGCAAAGGAAAAACCACAAAAAGGAAAAGTTGTTGCCGTTGGAAGCGGAAAACCAGATGAACCAATGACGGTTAAAGAAGGCGATACAGTCCTTTATGGAAAATATTCAGGAACAGAATTAACAATAGATGGTAAGGATCTACTTATCATGAGAGAGTCTGATATTTTCGCAGTTATCTAATCAAGAACAAAAAGAACTTAATTTTTAGAAGAAATGGCAAAAGAAATAACTTTTGAATCAGATGCACGTGACTTACTTAAATCAGGTGTGGATAAATTATCAAATGCGGTTAAGGTAACACTAGGACCAAAAGGAAGAAATGTTGTCCTCGATAAGAAATTTGGGGCACCAAATATTACCAAGGATGGTGTTTCAGTTGCAAAAGAAATTGAGCTAAAAGACCCCATTGAAAATATGGGTGCTCAAATGGTAAAAGAAGTAGCATCTAGAACAGCAGATAATGCAGGAGATGGAACGACAACGGCTACTGTATTGGCTCAAGCAATAGTAACAGCAGGTTTAAAAAATGTTGCTGCTGGAGCAAATCCAATGGATTTGAAAAGAGGAATAGACAAAGCTGTAAAAGCGGTCGTTACTGAATTACAATCATTTAGCCAAGAAGTTGGTGATGACAATGAAAAAATAAAGCAAGTAGCTACTATTTCAGCCAATAGTGATGAAACTATCGGAACTTTGATTGCAGAAGCAATGGAGAAGGTAAAGAAAGAAGGAGTTATTACTGTTGAGGAAGCTAAGGGAACAGATACAACCGTTGAGATTGTGGAAGGGATGCAATTCGATAGAGGATACCTTTCTCCTTATTTTGTAACCAATTCTGAAAAAATGATTACCGAGTTAGAGAACCCATACATACTTATCTATGATAAGAAGGTTTCTAACATGAAAGATCTTCTTCCAGTACTTGAGAAATCGGCTCAAACAGGAAAACCATTATTGATTGTAGCTGAGGATGTTGAAGGTGAAGCATTAGCTACTCTTGTGGTTAATAGATTAAGAGGCTCGTTAAAGATTGCTGCTGTTAAGGCTCCTGGATTTGGAGATAGAAGAAAAGCAATGCTTCAGGATATAGCCATTTTAACGGGTGGTCAGGTGATTTCTGAGGAGCAAGGAAGAAAATTGGAAGATGCAGATCTTGCTGATTTAGGTACTTGTGAGAAAATCACAATCGACAAAGACAATACTGTTATCGTTAATGGTAGTGGGCAGAAAACAGAGATTGATGCCAGAGTAAATCAGATTAAAGCTCAGATAGAATCAACTACTTCAGACTATGATAAAGAAAAATTACAGGAGAGACTGGCAAAATTAGCTGGTGGTGTTGCTGTTCTTTATGTTGGTGCGGCTACAGAAGTTGAAATGAAGGAGAAGAAAGATAGAGTTGATGATGCATTGCATGCAACAAGAGCTGCCGTTGAAGAAGGAATCATTCCAGGTGGTGGAGTTGCACTTATTAGAACAATAGAAGCATGTGATAAAGTTGATTGCGAGAATGACGATCAAATGACAGGTGTTGCAATTGTAAAAAGATCTATTGAAGAACCTTTAAGACAAATCGTTTCGAATGCTGGCGGTGAAGGGTCTGTAGTAGTTCAGAAAGTAAAAGAAGGAAAAGATGATTTCGGTTATAATGCTAGAACGGATGTTTATGAAAACATGTTGGCTGCAGGTGTAATCGATCCTACGAAAGTAACAAGGATTGCATTAGAAAATGCTGCTTCAATTGCAGGTATGTTATTGACTACAGAAGTAGTTGTATCCGATATTGAAGAAGAAGCTCCTGCTGCTATGCCTCCTATGGGCGGTGGAATGCCAGGTATGATGTAAAATCATTCGCTTAGATATTTTAAGAACCCCTATCAATTATTTGGTAGGGGTTTTTTGATATCAACAATTTCTGAGGCTAATTTGTGAATAGGGTGTGAAAAACCTCAGTTCCCAAATGGAGGTCAGAAAATGACTAAAATATATCTTGCGGCCCTCAACTTTATTCAACTGAATATGCAATACAAAAACTGGTTTAATTGTGCAATAAAGATTAGAAAGCACAGTGATGAAGGATCAAGCAATTTAACTGAACAACACCTTATTCAAGCCTATACTTATTCCGAAGCAGAAGCGGGAATGCATGAGATTATGCAGCAAGTGGGAGGAGGGACTTTTGAAATTTCCAATATAACAAAGACCAATATCTCTGAGGTTCATCCAGATGAAAAAGCGGAAAAATGGTTTAAGGTCAAAGTTTCTTTGGTGGCTTATGATGAAGAATCTGGGAGAGAAAAACAAACGGCAATGTATTTCTTGGTTGCCGGAGAGAATATCATGGAGGTTTACAACAAGACTAAAGCTGTAATGAAAGGTTATGGAACAGGTTATGTCATTCCTAGTATTACCTATTCCAAAATTCTAGAGGTTTATGCTTCAGATGAAAGTGATGGTATAACGGAGACAAGTAATACTTCTGAGCCAGTTGTTGAGGAAATTCATGAAGATGAGTTTATCGAACCTGAGCAAAGCGAGGATACCGGAGCTGAAGAAAATAATTCTGAACAAGAGATTTTAGAAGAGGAAATATCAGAAGACTAAACCTCACCACACGACTTCGTTAAAAAAGCGTTAAATCCACAATCCTTATATTGATGGCTTCGTAAATTTATAGTGTGAAGCGAAGAACCATTCGAATAGTTATTCTATTGGCAGTACTTAGTATTTTAAGTATTGTTGTTTCACAAGTCATTTGGTATAATAAGACTTATAATATTCAGGATAGGCAATTTAATGAACGTGTTATTATTGCTCTGAATGATGTAGCCGATGAAATAAAGACGCTAGGTAAAGATTCTTCAAATACTTTTTATCCGGTAGAACAAAGAACCAATAATTCATTTGTGGTGCAAATGAATGATACTCTTCACCCTGCATTATTGGAACGATTGCTTAAGAATCACTTTAGTAAGAGAAATTTGGTAGAGGAGTTTGAATATGGAATTTATGATTGCTTTTCAAATGAAATAGTCTATGGTGGAACTGTTTCTATTAAAGACTCCATTTCGGTTAGTAAGGTAGACGAGATTTCTTCTATAAAATGGGATAAGGATGGTCATTATTTTGGAGTTCTATTCCCGGATAAATTAGGGCATGTTATTTCAAATATGAATCTATGGATTTTTTCAAGTTTAGTTCTTTTGGGTGTTGTTGCCTTTTTTGCATATGCCATGAGTGTAATATTGAAGCAAAAAAGACTCTCTGAGGTAAGGACAGATTTCATTAATAATATGACTCATGAATTCAAGACACCTATCTCAACTATTTCTCTATCAAGTGAAGTCATTAATAATCCCAATATTATAAATGAACCAGATAGATTGAGCCAATATGCGCAGATTATTCAAAATGAGAATAACCGTTTGAAAAGACAAGTAGATAAGGTCTTGCAAATGGCCACTTTAGAAGAAGATAAAATTGAACTGAAAAAAGAGAGGATAGATCTCCATGAACTAGTGGAGAATGCTGCATTGACAGCTGGAATCTCAGTTCAGGAAAAACAAGGTAATCTTAACTTAATACTTAAAGCCGAGAACCACCATTTAAATGGAGATATTGTTCATATCACGAATATCATTTACAATTTGATTGACAATGCCACGAAGTATACTTTAGCATCCCCAGAGATTGAGATTGAAAGTAGAAATGAGGGTAAGTACTTTGTCTTAAGTGTAAAGGACAATGGAATTGGAATTGCCAAGGAGAACATTAAACATCTGTTCGAAAAATTTTATCGGGTTCCTACAGGAAATGTGCATAATGTGAAAGGTTTTGGTTTGGGATTGTACTATGTGAAGAAAATTGCCGAAGCACATAAAGGTGAAATCTCTGTCGAAAGTCAATTGAAAAAAGGGTCAATATTTACTTTAAAAATGCCATTTGATAAATGAATGATAAGCTAAACATACTCTTGGTTGAAGATGATTTTAATTTGGGCTTGGTGGTTCAGGATACGTTGAAAAGAGAAGGTTTTCAAACCCATTTGTGCAGAGATGGAAAAGAAGGATTAAAACAATTTAATGAGCAGGCTTATGACTTGTGTGTTTTAGATGTTATGCTTCCAGAAAAAGATGGCTTTAGCTTAGCTGAAGATATTAGAAAAGTCAATGATGAAATTCCAATTATGTTTTTGACAGCTAAAAATATGATGGAAGACAAGATAAAAGGTTTTGAAAGCGGAGGAGATGATTATTTGACCAAGCCATTTAGTAATGAAGAGTTTTTGTTGCGCGTAAAAGCCTTGCTTAAAAGAGTAGGAAAAGGAGAGAAGAAAGTAATAAATACTATCCATGACATAGGTGAGTATCGTTATAATTCAGAAACTTTTGTTTTAGTTGACCCCATGAGAGAAGAGCGTAAACTAACCAAGAAAGAAGCACATGTTTTGAAATTGCTCTGTGAGCACAAAAACAAAATTATTGAAAGGGAATTGGTTTTGAACCTAATCTGGGGAAAAGACGATTACTTCACGGGTAGATCTTTAGATGTATTTATTACCAAATTGAGAAAGTATTTGAAACAAGATTCCAGCGTCAAAATTTTGAATATGCATGGAATCGGCTTTAAATTAGAATGCTAGTATATTAAAGCTATCCCAATCACAGAAGCCAACAATAGAATTTTATATATCCAGTTCACTATTCTATAATTATTTCCGGATTGTGTAGTTAGCATAAGAATAATAGATATAACTATAGCTGCACCTCCCAAAGAAACAAACCAAAGAGGCAGCTTTAGCAGCCATTGAATAAAATATAAAGAACCCAATTGAGCTAAGGAACCCAACATAAAAAAGACCGCAAGTCCTTTAGATTTTTTTTCGCCAATAACAATTGGAAGCGACTTCTCACCTACTACCAAATCACCTTTAAACCTAATTAGCTTTTTTATAATCTCCCTTGTGAGTGCGAGCAAGAAAATAAAAGAGATATACAGGAAAATATATGCAGTAATTTTATTGTAATAGATGGAAAGACTGATAAATGGAGCTACAGTAAGAAGTGTTGCTCCAAGTTCTCCAGTAAATGCCTTTTTTCTAAGCTTATGGCTGTACAGCCAAAGTGCAAAAGTGAAGAGGAGATTTATAATAAAAACCCTCCAGCCAACAAACAAGGAGAGAAGTGCTGCAATTCCGTTAAAAACAATATATGCATTCAAGCTGGTCTTTCGGCTTATTAATCTATCTATATATGTTTTTTTCGGTTTATTGATAAGATCTTTTTCTAAGTCATAGAAGGCATTAATGATGTAGCCTGACATAATAAAAAGTGATAACGCAATTACCTCCAAATGCAACTTAGGATTTTTTAGAATTATCCATTTTGAAATACCATCATTTAATAAGTGCATCGCAGAAAGATAAAGTGCTAAGGCAATAACCAGAACATTGATCCAACGAACCATACTTAACATGGCCCAAACCTTAAAAAGAAGATATCTTACTTTTCTAGGCAATATGCGTTCTGCCAGGGTCATGGGATGAAGGTAGGGAATATTGGGCAATGAGAGTTAAGAGAGTACTTATTCTCCAATAAATTTAAACGGATCGGTTCTATAATGGACACTAATTCGACCAATAATACAGTCAACAGTCACTGCCCTATATTCTCTTGAATTACCATCTTTTTCAAAGTAATGTAAATCGCGAATGATGTTTTCGCCATTGCCCCTTCCTTTGAACCAAGTTTGACCGTTTTCATAGTATGCCTCGAAATTTCCTATCTGCACATCTATGTAATTTGCTTTAAACTTTAATGCCCCATTTTTATAAAGATAAACAAGTCTGTAAGGCTTTCCATCTTTCCATGTTCTTATGCTGTAAATGTGACTCTGATAATAGTATATTTTATAGTCTTTTTCTCCATTTATGTTGTAAGAATATTCAGCTATTTTGCTATCTCTATGCTTTTCCAACCAAGTCCCGATTTTAATCCCCTCATTATATTTTCCTTTTTGATAAACTCCATTAATCGAACAAGATAATTTTGATCTGGATCTAAAACATTGTGTTGGACAGTTTACTTCATCATATTCAAACCACAATCCATGTTTTTTCCCATTTACATATTGATTTGCGGTATCACCATTTACAATAATGAAATGATCATACTCCTTAATTTTCTGAGATGAAACTAGAATAGGAAATAAAAGAAAAAGCAATAAAGCCTTACGCATGTAAGTGAGATGATTTCTTCAATCAAATTCCACACTCATTCCTTTTCAATTAAAATGTCATCACAATTAGAAAAGAGGGCATAACCTTCATTCATCCAGTGCTTAGGTTCATATAAAGGAAGTACATCCAGGGTATAACATTCGGAGCTGTCTTTAGGAAGATAGATAATTGAGCCAGGCTCCAGTTCTGAACAATTATTCATTCTTAGCCATCTTTCCTGCATAATATTTGAATAGACTTTGTGTCTACTCTCGAGTAAATCAGTAAGCAAATGAAGATGATCATTTCTAACAAAGAAATTGGGGATGGTAAAAAGAAGAAGCAATGCTGCAAATAAGTATTTTTTGAAAAAAGATTTCGATTTCAAAAGATTATACCAAACCGTAATATTTGCAAGCCATGCAAAAATCCAAAAGAAGCAAGCAACATTTGTAGTTCGGTGTTGCCCCAAAATTCCTGTTGACCAATAGGCAGGAAATGTTGAAATGAAAATAGGGATAAGCAATAACAGCCATGAGTTTTTCCAGTTCAAGCCAAATGAGTTTCTAATGGTTAAAGAACGTTCGTTTAAGTACTCCAAACTATAGATCCATAGTGTACTTGCCAGAAAAATGGTAATTCCTAAAAAGGCAAAATTGAAACGGGCGGTCTGAGCAATTGAATACAACAATGAATGCAGAAACTGATGTTTGGCCTCAAAAAGACTGGATCTAATTTCATTTCCCGGAGCAAAATAAACTAGAGCAGAAAAGAAGATTGTTGCAATTAGTAATATCCAATTTCTCTGATTGAATAAAAAGTGCTTTGTCCCTATAATAAGCAAGCCAAAAAGCATACAAACCTCAGAGCAACCCATTCCAAGAAATAGAAATAGCAAGCTTAAAAGTGTTCTTTTTTGAAGCTTAAAAGAAAAGGAGAACAACAGAAAGATACAACCAAGAGTATAAGATACAGAGCCTGTATACCAATAAATCCCTTCCGAGATATCTGGCATGGTGCACAAGAATATTAGGCAAAACAGTATGGCCCAAATCCAATAACTTCTGGATGTAAATGCATTTTTGAATAATGACTGGAAATAGTGTTTTGCGCTGAGGATGATTCCAATAATCAAAGCTATAGGAACAAGACGATAGAGTAGGAGCGAGCCATATCCGAAAGGATTATGAAGAACAAGAATATTTGAGAAATAGCGCCCATTCCAGAATTGGTATTCATTCGTAATGGCTTTCCAAAATTCCTTATTCTGACCTTTCCATGCATAGGTTAAATCATCTGCAACGGGATAGCAGAAAAAGGACAAGTAGAGAAAGGGAAGCAAAAGCAAAATGCATAAGCCAAGGGCTATTGGATAGGTCTTTCTTTCTTCAATTTTCAAAACGATTTAAAGAAAGGCATTTATTTCAGATCTAGTTTCAATCCTTTTCCTGAAATCAGATTTTCATAACCTTTATCAATCATTAACGGTTTCCGTCTTCGAGCAATTCCAACCAAAGCATCACAGCGTTCGTTTTCTGGATGTCCGTTATGGCCCTTTACCCAATAGAGTTTTACATCGTGAAATTCAATAAGCTTTAATAATCTCTCCCACAAATCTGGATTGATGGCCTTTTCACTTTTATTCCGCATCCAACCCTTGGCTCTCCATTTTTTTGCCCAACCTTTCTCAATGCCATCAACCACATACTTCGAATCTGTGTAGACATGCACTTCAGATTTTTTCTTTAATAGATTCAAACCAGCAATGACACCTCTCAACTCCATTCTGTTGTTCGTAGTCTTTCTAAAACCCTGAGAAAATTCCTTGCGCTTTTCTTTGTGAACGAGAATGATTCCAAAGGCTCCTTTGCCTGGATTGGGTGAAGCACCACCATCAGAATAGAGTTTTATGAGGGGGAGGTTGGTCATTGTTTTTGGTTTGGGTAAAGGTAATCTTTTGAAGGCATTTTTATTCTCATGGAGAATGCAACCTATGTGTATGTTAATAATTATCTAGGGTCATCTCATCAAATAATTAAATTAATTATATCTTTGTTTTAAAGAATTGAGGGTATGCTAAGTAGAAAAATGAATTTGAATCAAGTTTATGTGCTTTCCGCTTTATATAATAAGGACAGATATGGACTTGAGATAATTGAGACCGTTAAAAAAGAATCGAATGTAAAATTGGTTCTTGGCAGCTTGTACAATGTACTGAACAAGTTAGAACGAGATGGGCTTATTGAAGGTTATTGGGGAGAACAAACATTGGAAAGAGGAGGGAACAGAAGAAGATATTATAAAATTACTGGAACTGGTGCTAAAGTGCTAAATGAAGTGCAGTTTGGTTTGAATAGTCTATGGTCAAATTTAGCTTTTTAGAAGTGTAAAAAATGAAAAGTGTAGCTCAGATTAAATTGAAGTTTATAGAAAAAATATTGAGACGCGATTTAGGAAACGAGATTTCTAAAGAATTAACACCTTATGAAGCTCTAAAGAAGAGGTTTGAAGAACAACGAAGATTAGAAAGAAAGGTATTAAAGAAATATAATTTAATTTATCATGTTCAGAAAAATACTTTGGTAAAAAATCCAAAATCAAAGGATAAGTTCAATTCTTTAAAATACTTTATTCCATCTAAAAGAAGGGAAGAAGTTATAGGTGATTTGACACAAACATTGAATGAAATGGAGGAAGAAAATTTTAGCTTAACAAAGCAAATGTTTTTTATAAGCTGGAATATTTTTATGATTCTTTTCAGTTTTTGTAGAATTAAAATGAGTGATTTTGGAAAAGGAAAAAACGAAATTGAGAAATAGTAAATTACTGCTAAGTCGAAAGAAAAATTTGGAGGTATTGATAAGATTTATTCAAATTCTTGTTTTACTATCGGTTATAGATAGCATATTACTCATTGCACTGGAATTGCAATCTTTAAGGCATGAATTCTTTGATATTTTGACAAAATTTATTTTTGGAACATTGGGCGCAATATTTTTCAAAAAGTTTAACTTAAGACTGGGCAAGGCGTTTCCAAATTCGCTTCGGAATCTATTGAATTTCCAAATTCTTAATAATGAAGAAGTCAAAGGGGATTTGTTAGAATTAAGGAATGGTTTTAAGAATAAGGGGATGAATAATTTTAATATTATTCTAAAAATGGTACTAATGAAAATTCAAATCTTGATTTTAAGTATTCCAAGATATTTTTTCAATGGTGTAAAATCCAACAAGACTGTTCAAAACGAATAAATCCTCTTCAACTTATAAGCTCCTAATTTCTCTTGAGCTTTTGCAAAATCTTCTTTTAAGTCTTAGATGTGAAAGTTAATTAGAGGATTCTTTCGTTTATAGTATTTTTACAAAATGCCGACCGGATTTCTATATATTTTACAATGCTCTGATGATTCCTTTTATACAGGAAGTACCATTGATTTAGAACGAAGAATCGATCAGCATCAGAATGGGCAAGGTGCAAACTATACGAAGAAACGCTTGCCTGTTAAGTTGATATATGTTGAAGAGTATCCAAGGATTGATTTAGCGTTTTATAGAGAAAAACAAATTCAAAAGTGGAGTCATGCCAAGAAAAAGGCTTTGATTAATGGAGATTTCAATGATTTGCATGAGTTGGCTATTTGTAGGAACGTTTCGCATTTTAAGATAAGTATGGAAAAGAGATTTGGTCCTATAGGAGATAGCGAATAAAAGCTTTCACCTCGGCTTACGCTCGGTGACCGCATTCCATCATATTGTCTCGCGCACCCCGAGCGTAAGTCGAGGGGTAAGACCGTCTAAAACGAATAAATCCGCTTCAACTCATAAGCTCCTAATTTCTCTTGAGCCTTTGCAAAATCTTCAGTAAAACCTAGGATAAATCCCCCACCTCCACTTCCGCAGAGTTTGAGATAATAGGCATTGGAATCGATTCCTTCTTTCCATAGTTTATGGAAAACCTTTGGAATCATAGGTTTGAAATTATCTAGAAGCACTTCAGAAAGTCTCTTGACATTAGACATTAAAGGAGAAATATCATTATTTAAAAAGGCCTCAATAGCAGCATCATTATACTTCTTGAATTTCTTCTTCAACATATTTCTAAAACCTTCCTCCTTGCATCGTTCCAGGAAATGTTGAACCAATGGAGCCGTCTTTCCGGTCATTCCTGTGTTCAATAAGAATATGGCGCCATTTCCAGTTTTATATTCAGGCAAACCAACTGCTCCTACTTCATCTTTTGATTTTATGAGAATTGGAATATTCAGGTAACAAATCAAAGGATCAAGGCCAGAACTTTTACCATGGAAATAAGATTCCATCTCTCCAAAAATCTGTTTTAATTTCAGGATGTCATCATTACCAATATTATTGGAAATTTCAATTTTGTCTGCGCAATACTTACCATAAATAGCCGCAACAATAGCACCGGATGAGCCTACACCAAAACCGCTTGGAATACTGGAGTCAAAGAACATTCCTTCAGAAATATCTTTTAAAAATGCATTTATATCTAGCTTGCAAGAAAGGCCATTTGCAGCAGAAAGTTTTTCCAAATGAAGCGCAAATTTCCTGAGTTCAGTATTTGAGTATGCTTCAAACTCAGCATCACCTTTAGATTCAAATAAGAAGTTGCCTTTAAAATCGTCAAATGGAATGGAAAGCCCCATGGAATCCTTGATGATACCGTACTCTCCGAAAAGAAGAATTTTACTGTAGTATAATGCGTCTTTTATCATGTTGCTATTTTAGCCTTTCTGGCCCCCTGCCAACGCTATCACAAATATACTCCCCATTTTGGCAATAAACCAATAAATCACTCTCAACAAAGCCTAACACCTCATTTTTATCTTTAGATGGGTATAAAAGGTGGACATTTGCACCAGCATCTAAGGTAAAACACAAATTAATGCCCTTTTGTTTTCTAAATTCCCTTACTGCCTCAATAATTTTCAAGGTATTGGGTTTAATAAGAAAATACCCAGGGTCTGAACTCAACATCATCGCATGAAGACTAAGTGCTTCATTTTCAACTATTTTTACGAAATTCTCTAGGTCCCCGTTACGCATTACGTCCAAAAGTGTATTCAGATTATTATGCGCTTGCTCAATACGTGCAGCAGTATAGGGATGCCCCTTCATTAAATCATGACCAACAGTGCTCGAGATCTGTTTTTGTCCTTTATCTACTAGTAGAACTGTGTCTTGAAAATCCTGAAAAATAGGGGCAACTTCACCAATAGGGAGTGCATATTTATCACTGCTTCCATCAATTTCTGGTGAGTAGCCCCACATCGCTAAAAAAGGAAAAACAGACCTACAAGCCGAGCCAGAACCCAATCTCGCCCAATGCGAAGCACGCTTATGAAAATCATGCTCATAATTCTCGGAAATGCTCCTTTCAAAATCCGCAATACAAAGTGCAAGAGCAGACATCGCAGAAGCGGAAGATGCAATTCCACTGCTGTGTGGGAATGAGTTGCTAGAGTTAATTTTGAGCGAATATTTTTTTAGTGAAGGAAAATCTCGTTCAATTCGCGAAAAGAACTTTTCCAATTTAGGATGAAAATCAGGCTTTGCCTCTCCTTCAAAGAAGAACTCGAATTGCACTGAATCGGTTGCTTCGAGAGCCTCAGCAACCTTGGAAATTTTTTTGTTATCAGACTCTAAGGTTACTGAGGTTCTCGAAGTAACCTTATTAAGTTCATCACTATTGGACCCTGAGGCTCTCGAAGGGTCCACTAGGCTAAATTCAACAGAAGTAGTAGTCGCACAAGTAGAAAGCGTAAACGATATAGACGGATTCATAGGCATTTGTAATCCCATTTTTCCCCAATACTTTACCAAAGCAATATTGCTTGGCGATCTATATTCAATTGTTCTTGTATCTATCTTTTTCTCCGTATTCACAGCATCCATTACGCTATTATTTCTTCATAACTAAGGATTGTTTCATAACCCTTGTTGCGAAAGTACGTCCAATTTTCTTGACCACCAGTAACCAAAATGAAATCTCCTCCCCATGCGCCTAGAGATTTGCAAATACCACCTATGTAATCTGCAAATAAGCGTTCTTTTACTGTTTCTTCCTTTAAAATTGTAGATAAAATAGTCTCATGTTCAAAGAGCGCTTCTTCAAATTCTTTGAGGGATTTTGTAGAGAGAATACATTTATTAATCGCTTGGATATTTTGCTGATAATTCAGTAGTTCAGTAGAGCCGACATTTTTGTAAAAAGAAGCAATCGCATCCCTCGAGCTTCTTTTTTCATTTAGGTATACAAAGAAAACCTGATCCCTGAATTTTGGATTGAACTCAATTGATTGAGATCGCGGGCTTCCCTCTTGCAGGCAATATAGAAGATGTTTGTTTTCCATAGCAATTGCGAGATCGTAACCGCTTCCCCCAAAAGAAATTTTCAGCAATTCGTAAGGGTCTAGTCCCGACCATTTTGCCAGGTTCGCTACAAGGGTAGAACTCGTCCCCAAGCCCCATTCTCGTTCAAATTCCAGATGTGTTGTAAAACTCAAAGGTGATGCAAATAACTCTGTTTCTTCTTTATGAATATAGCTGAGTAGTTTAAAAAGCATTTCTACTTTTTTTTTAGAAACCTTGTTCAAACCATATTCATCTATGACTTTGAAAGAGCCGTCTTCTAGCTTAAATTTAAAATCAAGCCATTCTTTTCCATTTAGGTCAAATGCCCTCCAAGAATGAAAAGAATCTGAAGATTTTTGGACTTCTAAGCTTTGCCCAAATTTTGTCCTGAAACCAATAGATTCAGCACCTTTAAGAACCAAGTATTCTCCAGTAAGTAAAAGCTTTCCCGGACTGCGAAATTTCAATGTCTCGATAGATTTAACCTTTTGAAACGTTTTCTCCACGTAATGTTTTAAAGTAAGCTTCAACTTCACTAAAGCTTACAACTTTATCTTCAAAATAAGCTTTCATATTCATTTTCTCTTCGTCCGTGGCTTCCAGAGTATTCATGATATTCATCAAGTGCATTTTCATATGTCCTTGCTGAATTCCAGTAGTTACCAGTGAGGCAACAGCACCAAAATTTTGTGCTAAACCAGCACAAGAAATAATTTGCATCAATTCTTTAGCATCTGGATTTCCAAGAAGATCATGTGCAAATTTCACCATAGGATGCAGTGTAGTAATACCCCCGACTGTTCCTAAGGCCATAGGGACTTCTATCCAAAAACGGAAGACACCATCTTCAACCGAACATTGGGTTAAGCTTCGGTATTGACCATCTCTTGAAGCATAAGTATGAGCACAAGCCTCAATAGCTCTAAAGTCATTCCCGGTAGCAATAACAACAGCGTCAATTCCATTCATAATGCCTTTGTTGTGCGTTGTAGCTCTGTATGGTTCTATATTGGCAATGCGAATAGCTTGTTTAAATTTCTCTACAAAAAGCTCAGGTGGAAATTCAGACTTATTATTGAATAACTCTTCCACTTTACAAGATACCTCCGAACGAACAATACAATCTGGAGTGTAGTTTGAAAGAATGCACATGACTATCATGAGTTCCTCTTTCTCGGAACCGGAAAAGAGGGTGGACTTTTGGGCTTCTTCTTTCCAAATCTGCGACCAGCGTTCTAAAATGGAATTAATGAAATTGGCACCCATAGCATCTTTGGTTTCAAAAATTCCCTTGAGTTGAAAATAGTTGGCCTCTTCTTCACTTTTGTCAATCAGTTCGACATCTATGATTCCACCACCTCTTTTCTGCATGTTGGTGGTAAGATCATTTGTTCCAGAAATTAACTGTTGCTTAATGTCATAAAAGAAAGTTCTGATTTTCTGAACATCTGAATTCCAGGTGAAATGGACGTGGCCAATTTTTCGGGTAGAAAGTACTTCACTTTTAAAACCACCTCTATCTGCCCAGAATGAAGCCGCTTTTGCAGAGGCAGCAACTACAGATGACTCTTCAATAGCAAATGGAATGCAATAGTTTTTTCCATTTATCATGAAGTTGGGAGCAACACCAAAAGGAATGTAAAAATTCGATATGGTATTCTCTATGAACTCATCATGTTTTCTTTGAATTTGAGGGTCTCTATGCCAATAGGACTTTAAGAAATCAAGCACGGATTCATCGCCATTGAAGTAAGCGTTTAACATCCATTCAATCTTCCCCTCTTTTGAAAGTTTCGAGAATCCTTTAATTCTTTCTGCCATGTCTCATTTTCTAATACAAAGCTAATGAAAAGCCTTGCTTTTGTTCAATGAAATAACAGTTTTATAAAAGGAATGTTTTTCGTGAGATGATAACCAAAAAAGTACCTTCCATTAAAGTAACTAAAGATTGCTGTAGAATTTAAATCATAGAACCTAAAAACGCCAAATCATAGGCTTTTATTTAATCAACAATTTCTCCGTTTTCACTATTTTCCCATTAGGTGTTTTTAGCATAAGTAAATACATTCCTGCTGCCAAGTTTTGACGTTCTATTTTAAATGGATTTTCATTGAAATTTTCACTTCTCACAATTTTCCCTTTCGGATTAATCATCTCAATAATAAAGTCAACATTTCTGTCTGTTTCAATATCTATCCAAGCAAAATCATGCATTGGGTTGGGAGAAATGAATACGAAAAAGTCATTCAATTCATTGATGCCGTTTAGAATAAAATTGTAGGGTTCACTATATCCAACACAATCGTTTTGCCCTTCGACTGAAACGGTGTATACTCCATTTTCAGTTGGGGCATAGCTTTCTCCATTTGCTCCTGGAATGGAATCGCCATCTAAGTACCATTGGAAATTATCGCCAAAAGTATTGGCATAAAGCATTTCATCTACTTGAGCAATTTCGACCCAGGGAATTTCATAGAAAGTAATCTGAACTGTGTCGTTGCTGCTGCAAGTGCCATTGATACTTGTCCATATCAATTCAAAGCTGCCTTGGCCTGAAGATGAGATGCTACTTTCAAACTCTTCAGGTGAACTAAAAGCGATTTCTACTGGGCCTGACCAATAGCCTTCAAATCCATTTTCACTGGCAGAAACAAAGCCTTCTGAACCACAAAACGCAGAGTCTGCTCCTGCCATAGCTATGGGGGTTTCAAGAACAGTTGTCAAAAGAGAATCACTTACTATGCACAAGGGATTGGATGCTGTCAAACTGATCCAATGTTCTCCAACAGGCAGATTTTCAAGCGTTATGGTGCTATCACTTCCTATTTGCATTCCATTTAATTGCCAAGAGTAATTTTCAACCCAAGGCTTGAGTGCGTGAGCTTCGAATAAACCATCAGAACACAACATTTCTGAAGTTGAAAAGTGGGCCAAGCTATCACATGCAAAGATGGTGTTTAATGTGGTATTTGTAATGATGGCAGGATTGAAATCAAAGTAGATTTCACAAGTGTTCTCTATCATTTCTCCCGCGTCATATTCTTCATCTTTTAGTGATATTTTAAATTTAACATAACCATTGCTTTCAGGTTCATTCACATTGCTGTCAGGCAAAAAGATTTCTGGGAAAGTAAATATGGCTTTGTCGTTTTCATCAATGACCAATTCATAAGGGTGAGACCAATCAACTACGTATAGCGTATTTCTGTCCAGATGAATGTCAAGGACATCTTCTAAAATAACTGTATGTGCTGTATCTGTTCCTGTATTTTGAAAACGAATCGTGTATTCCAATTCTGAACCATTGAGTACAAATCCGTTTTCTGTATAACCCGTATTTTCATTTTTATCATTGGGGTCATAGGCACAACCGATTACTTCTTGAATGATTTTTGTGTCTAACAAGTTACCGAAACTATCAAAAGATTCAAGTGTATAGGTCAAAGTAGAATCGATAAAATCTACCCCAGGAAACTCAACATCAATTTCAAAAAATTGGTTTCCATAATAACTATCAATGCTATAGGAAAAGAAGGCAGTATGACCCACTATGCTGTCAGCATCCATTGCGCTGCTTACACTGATAATGGAATCGTAAGTGAATGCGAGATAGCCTTCTGGAATTGTATTGCCAGCGTTAAAAGCACTCACACCAATGGTTCCAGGTCCACCACACAACCAATTTGGAATATATATATTCCCTTCAACTATGTTTTGCACTCCGTTAGGAGCAAATCCAAAATCGACACTATCAATTTGGGGTTCTGCAGCTGTAAGTTCTAAATCATAAACGGGTACACCAGTTGTCAAATTCCAAAGATCAGGATCATCGAGAGAACTTACTTGGTGTTCACCTAAATCACTATAGAATCGGGTGTATGTGCCGAAAAGGGTTATGTACTGTGTGTAATTATCGGGCGCAAAATAAACAGAAGCAGGTGAGAATGGAGGCTCTCCGGCATCCCATGAACCATTTTCATTTTCATCTAAAAAAACCCTTCCCGAAATGGATTTGATGTCTGCACCTTCAAAGGGCTTGAACCTTATATTTTGAGAAGTATGCCAAACAAAATCAAAAAAACCGTCAGAGTTTAAGTCGACATCTGGCAAAGCAGAAGAGGTGTTTACATTCAAATCAACGGGTTCATTAAATATATAAGCACCCGTATTTAAGTAAAATTTGGTGTCATTATTTTTTATGGATATAATGTCAAAATCTAGATCATTGTCGATGTCTTGAACAAGAAAATTTTGACCATTTATTTGCTCTAGAACCAGTTCTTCCATTCCAAATGTGCTGTTTTGCATATTGGGTATGAAGTGGAGAATATCTCCGTTTTCATCCAGAAGCAATAGATCATTGAAACCATCAAAGTTATAGTCAAACACCTTTATGTGCTCATAAATGGCAGATTGAGAAAGGAGAAATTCAGAAAAATTTCCAGACCCATCGTTAAAAAGGCAAGATATTTGACCGGCTCTGTGGTAGACAATGTCTTGAAATCCGTTGTTATCAAAATCTCCTAGGGTCGTATGAGCATTTGAATAATTCCCAGCAATATTCAGAATTGTGTGAGAGATGCTTAAGTCTGTTCCCAGATTTTCTAACCAAAAGACGGCATCGCCATTGGTTGGAACTTTGCTTGAGATGATATCTAAATCGCCATCACCGTCAACATCTTCACCAAAGAGTTTTTGAAACTGGCTGGCGTCACTTGTGTTCACCAGTTGGCTGTTAGCAAATGTTCCGTCCCCATTGTTTTGAAAATAGTAAATCCCATCTGGGTTCGTAACCAAAAGATCATCAATGTCATCTGCGTTTAGATCTATCCAATAGTGACCTTTTATATTTGTGAAGTTAATTGAGACAAAATTGGTGTCCAAGACATTTCCATCCATATCAAGATCTAACCAAAATAGATGATCATTTTCTGACTGAGCGGAAATTTCTTCTATTCCATCGTCATCAATATCGGAATATGCGATGCGTTCCAATTTATAATAAAGAGGTTTTTGAATATCAACTTCTTCAAATTCTGATGGACTTTGTTTTAAAAGACGTAATTCACCTTGGCCATAGAAAGACAGTACGATGTCTTCATCTCCATCATTTTCGATATCGCTTGATAAAACAGTTGCAAAGGTCAAATAGTCCGGTTTTGAAAGAAGAATGGAATCGTTCAAGCTAAATTCTGTTCCTAAATTTTCAAAGAATTTAACAGCATCCTCGTAATTAGTAATGAGGTCTAAATCTCCATCTGCATCTATATCTGCCAAATGGCTATGAATGCCTTGTGGATTGAAATTTTCTATTGCGGCTTGAACGACTTGGTTTGGATTTGGACTTGTGTTGGCATAATAAATAGAATCATATACCTGTACAACCCATCCGGTTTCGCTTTCGTGCAAGACATCCATCACTCCATCATCATTAAAATCGGTTAGATGTGTATAACCATAGTTAGGCATTATCCTTTTTTCAGAAAGCATAAAGTCTATAGGCTCATAGTTATTTGAGCCATCGTTTAAAGACCACATTATTTCTGAAGAATCATCGAAAAAATCTCCATAAGAGTCACTGTAACCACTGTTAATGTGCAAATTGTAAACAATGTCTTTGAATCCATCTCCATCTATATCAGTATGTTCCAAATTTTGAACATTTACATATATCCAATTGGTAGAATAAGGGTTAAAAGTGCCGCTTAATACTGATCCAAAAGAAGTGACATAATGCTCTGTTGCAGTGCTACTTGGATCTTCAATCCACACAACGTCTGTCGTTCTCTCATCGATATAATAGTCAGAATCACTGTACTCATAGCTTTGATATTGATAGTAAGTCAAAATGTCTAAATCTCCGTCTGCGTCCATATCACTCAGTTCAAAATCTACCATCATACCACCGTACAAGGAACCACCATCTGTAAATACTTCATCGAATGAAGTGACGAATCCGTCTGCATTGAAATTAAACCAGTAGATGGACGTAAAATTAAAACTGCTATTGATTGAGCAAACAAGCTCAGGGTATCCATCTTGATCCATATCTGCCAAAGACTCATTTCCAAAGTGAAAAGAAGGATGAGGCCCACTTAGAATAGATTCCTCAAGACTAAAAGTACCTCCACTTTCTCCAAATCGACATACAAGATAATTATCACTTGAATAAAGAAGGTCAGTAAATGAATCTCCATTAATATCTCCTAGAACTGTGCTTTTTAACTTTAGTCTGGTCCAATCGGTTTCGATTAAATTCTGTGTTGTTCCATATTGGCTAAAAACAGAAATAGGTAAAAAAAAGAAAAGAAGAATTGCATTTTTCATGGTGTAACACTTTATAAAATTAAGGTATTAAGAATGCCTTCTTTCCATGTAGGTTTGTTCAAATATAACTATTTTCCTAAACAATAGATTATATTCGCGGCTTGGGAAACATTGTAGCTATAGTAGGACGCCCCAATGTGGGGAAATCAACACTTTTTAACCGTTTGGTGGAAAGGCGTGAAGCCATTGTAGATCCTACCAGTGGGGTTACGAGAGATCGTCATTATGGAAAGGCAGAGTGGAATGGAAAAGAGTTTTCAGTTATTGATACCGGAGGCTATGTCAAAGGTTCTGATGATGTGTTTGAATCGCAAATCAATAGACAAGTAGAGTTAGCAATGAAAGAGGCGGATATTCTGCTTTTTGTTGTTGATGTAACTACTGGAATTACTGATTTAGACCAAGGTGTTGCCAATCTACTTAGAAGAAGTGATAAGCCTATTATCCTGGCTTGTAACAAAGTAGATAATAACAAAGCACGCATAGATGCGGTTGAATTTTATTCTTTAGGCTTGGGAGAGGTGCATCAAATATCAGCTACCAATGGAGGTGGAACTGGTGATATGTTGGATGAATTGGTAAAACACTTCAAAGATGACTATCAAGGAGAAGATGAGTTGCCGAGAATAGCGGTAGTGGGTAAACCAAATGTGGGTAAATCTTCCTTTATCAATGCCATTCTCGGTAAGGAAAGAAATATTGTTACCGATGTTGCGGGTACAACAAGAGATACCATTGACACACGATACAATTCTTTCGGCTTTGACTTAAAAATTGTGGATACCGCAGGTATCAGAAAAAAGAAAAAAGTACATGAGGACATAGAATTTTATTCTGTAATGCGTTCTATTAGAGCAATTGAATATAGCGATGTGTGCATACTTATGATTGATGCGGAAGAAGGTTTTCAAAAGCAAGATTTGAGCATTTTCTATGTTATAGAAAGGAATAAAAAGGGTTTAGTAGTTCTGGTCAACAAATGGGATTTGATTGGGGAAAAAGATTCGAATATTGTAAAAAAATGGACAGATGAAATAAAGGAAAAAATAGCTCCTTTCACAGATGTGCCCATTATTTTCACATCTACTTTAAATAAGCAAAGAATCCATAAAGCACTGGAAACGGCCATTGAAGTGCACAAAAGGAGAACAACAAAAATTCCTACTTCTCAGTTAAACGATGTTTTATTGGAAATCATTGAACACAACCCGCCTCCAGCCTTAAAGGGAAAGTATATCAAGATCAAGTACATCATGCAATTGCCTACCCACAATCCAGCTTTTGCATTCTTCTGTAATCTGCCTCAATACATAAAAGATCCGTACAAACGATTTCTTGAGAATAAACTGCGATCTCATTTCAATTTAACAGGAGTTCCTATTCGCTTGTTTTTCAGAAAGAAATAGAATTTATTCAATAAGGAATCTCATATGATTACTTTTTCGAACAAGTCAAGAAGATATTTGTTTTATATCTTGGAGCTTCTTGAAAAAAAAAATCCTTCATATTATTCTTTTCTTCTTTATTGGACTTAGCTTAAATGGGCAATACAGAGATTTCTTATCAGCGCCCTATGAGTGGGCCAATGACTTTGTGCTACCTGCTCTTGACTCTGCATTTGCTATAGAAGATGCAGTTGCCTTAGTAGAACACAATAGAATGGCTGTTAGAGGATTGAAAGCAGCTTTTATGCATGTTTATTACGAGCAAAAAGGAATGATTCAATATCAGAATCAAAAAGGTATTTATAAGCACAATGCCTTTCTGTTGCCTAAGGCCTTGGATCCATTATATGAAGGACAGTTTATACCCATTGAGGACAAAGTCTATCAGCCTTTTTTCAACGTAAGAATGCTATTTTTTGCTGGCCGAATTAAAAAACCAAATGGAGATGTTATACCAGCAGTTTTTAGGTATGCGTTCCCCGATAAAAAAAGAATAATCAATAACCAATATGAGCGGGTGTTCCTCTATTATGTTCAAGTGACAAATCTGGAACCAGGCGATGTTTTAGAATATCATTATAAATATGAAGTGCCTTATGATGTCAATTGGATGCATTTTAATTCTTCTAGAATTTTTCATGAGTCTGACATAGCAAAACAGAATTACCAATTTCAATTTGAGCTCAACAAAAAGCTTCGTTCTACCTTTAAAGGTGAGCTAGCAGAAAAGACTTGGGAGGAGGGTAATACAAGCTATCGCTTGTGGACAAGAGACAATTTATCTGCTCGAATAGATGAACCAGGAAGTAGAATTCATAAGGATTTTGAGCATATCGTTTTTAAGTTTAATGAGAATAATTTAGCCTATGTCTATAGGCACCCCCGTACAAATCAAGTTTTACCTGCCCGCTTTTATAATTTCATAGCTCGACAAAGACAATCCAGAGATTTTTGGTTTAGAAGAGTAGCAAGAAGAAATTTTGTTTTTGATAAACAAAGTAGGATGTTCAGAACCTGGATTGAAGACCATACAACTGAAGGTCAAAGCCCAGTTGAAAAATTGAGAACGCTAAATGGGGACATTGCCCAGAACTTTAGATATCATGATGACTCTCCTTATTATTCTTTGCAAGATTTTGGTCTTGAGAACATGGGGGACTATACCTTTTCTGGAAGAATACGAGACATTAGCAGGCATAATGTATACACCAAAATTTTTAATCGCTTAGAATTTAAAAGATATAAGGTTCTTTACGTTTTAGATAAGCGTGTAGGTGATATCACAGAAGACTATCCAAGTAATCTTTTTTTTAATGAGAGAGTTTACTTTACTAATGATAGCAGTCAAGCATTTGTCTTTCCGAAAAGAAACCGACTTGGATATGAATTAAATGAATTGCCCTTTTATTTGGAAGGAACGAGAGGTTTTGGTTATACGGTAGATGCGCTTTTTGAAAATGGAGCAACTGATTTTCAATCCGATTCTATTAGCATTTCTTCTAGTGAAAATAAAAGAAAAACAATAGTTCAAGTTAAAATGGATTTAGAAAATAAATCATTCAAGGCTAAAGCATCTATTGACCTTTTTGGACAGTTTTCTACGCTTACCCGAGGAGCCTATTTATACAATGAAATTGACTCGACTATTAATCCCAATTACGGTATTCGTGTTTACGATAATGTGCGAAATGTAAGTAACATAAAAAGCACATCTGATTTTAATCCTGAGGAAAATTTTCATTGCAGAGTGCTAACGGAGTTTATTAGCATAAAATCTATTTATCAGGTTGAAGATACAGCTAGTTTATACCTTGATGGATTGTTGAATTTTATTACCTGGAATGATTTTGATTTCGAAAAAAGAAAGAGTTCTTTTTATCCGGATTTTGCCTTTGAAGATGAATTTGAATTTAGCATAGAAGTATCAAAAAATATTCAACTTTTGAATTCAACCAGATTTTCAATGGAAAATGAGAGTGGAGAATTCTTTTTCGAAGTCAAACAAGAAGATAATGGTCCAATAGGCGTTAACGCTAGGTGGAAGTTAAATGAAGAACCTATTCCAGCCTCTAAAATTTCTCTGTTAAAAGATTTCTATGATTTGATTCAGAAAACATTGGAAATGGAAATTCGAATGCAAATCGAAAGTTAAAACACATTTAATGTATGAATCTAATTGCCATGCACACTTCCAATCGTCAATAAAATAGTATTATTAGCAAGTGAATAGTCCTCGCCTCATTTTTTACTTTTTAATATTTCCATTGGCTTTATTCTTTTTGACTTGCTCTGAATCTGGGCGTTTAAAAACCAATATTGACTCGGCTCAGGTTAAAACGATTAAACAAAGAGGAGCCCATATTTTTGGGCATAACGATACTTCAATTATTCAATATTGTTTAGAGGAGAACTACGAATGGATAACCAGAGTTCCCTGGGCTTATCAAGCAGATTACAATAGCTCTGAAATGGATCATCATTTTGGTGATAGTGCAAAGGTTAAAAGAAGAGATTCCAGTTGGGTTGCTAATATGAAATGGATACGCTCTTTTGGATTTAAGACATTTATAAAGCCTCATGTTTGGTTACATGCTCCTACTAATAATAGCTGGCGTTCCGATATCTTTCCTGATAACGAGGGTGACTGGGAACAATGGAAAGAGGATTATAGACAATGGATATTGCGTTATGCAAGAGTAGCCGAAAAAGCTGAGGCAGAGATGTTTTGTATAGGTACAGAATTGACACGAGTAAGTTTGGAAAAACCCGAATATTGGAGGGCCTTGATTAAAGAAGTAAGAAGTATTTATTCTGGCAAATTAACCTATGCCGCAAATTGGTACCAAGAGTATGAGCAAATTACATTTTGGGATGATCTCGATTACATTGGAGTGCAAGCCTATTTTCCTTTAGCTGAAAATGAGCATGCAACGGTAGAAGAAATTTCAAATGGTTGGAGTAATTATCTGCCAAAATTAGAAGTCATTTCCAAGAAGTTTGATCGAAAAGTAATTTTTACGGAGATGGGATATCGCAGTATTCCAAGCGCGGCAATCAGGCCTTGGGAATGGATGGAAAAAGATTCTGTCAATCATACTTTTTCAGAAGAAACACAAGCAAATTGTTATCAGGCGTTCTTTGAAAGTGTTTGGGATAAAGATTGGTTTTCTGGAGTACATATTTGGCAATTGAGGAGTAGTGGTAGGAGAAGAATAGCTGAGAATAATTTGGACTTTTATCCTAAAGATAAGCTTGCCGAAGATGTGATTAGAAAAGGCTTTGAATAATGGTTCTTGTTTTATAGTGGAAATTGATTGTATAAGATTCAATAAGTAATAAGTGGGGAAAACAAAAGCAATACTCCCAATAATAGTGATATCCCAATTCTGCTGTACTTCTCTTTGGTTTGCAGGAAATGGAGTCATAAATAATTTGGTTCAAGATTTTGAACTCAAAACAAGTGCTTTGGGTCATTTAACTTCGGCTGTGCAATTTGGCTTTATTACGGGTACACTCACCTTTGCAATTTTAACCATAGCGGACAGATTTTCTCCTTCGAGAGTGTTTCTATTTAGTGCTTTGCTTGGAGCCTTTTTTAATCTGTTAATAATACTGAAAATAAATACCTTATTCTCTTTACTTTCATTTCGATTTTGTACCGGTTTTTTTCTGGCGGGAATCTATCCTGTTGGAATGAAAATAGCAGCAGATCATTTTGAAAAAGGTTTAGGTAAATCACTTGGATTTTTAGTTGGAGCCTTAGTCTTAGGTACGGCATTTCCACACTTACTTAAGGAAATTATTGGCGCATATCCTTGGAGATATGTGCTTATTGCTACTTCTTCTCTAGCACTTTTGGGTGGCATAATGATGGCAGTTTTGGTTCCAGACGGTCCTTTTCGCAAGGCCAGTCAAAAGACTAATCTTTCTGCATTCTTAAATGTATTCAGGAAAAGAAAATTTCGTTCAGTCGCTTTTGGCTATTTTGGTCATATGTGGGAACTATATGCCTTTTGGGCGTTTGTCCCGCTCATGCTGAAAAGGTATAATATGATGCATTCATTAGAATCGTTTAATGTGTCTGTTTGGTCCTTTGCAATTATTGGAATAGGAGGAGTGGCTTGCGTATTGGGCGGGTATATCTCACAAAAAAATGGACCTAGAAAAACAGCATTTACAGCACTTCTTCTTTCAGGATTGTGTTGTTTAGTTTCCCCATTTATCTTTGGTAGTGGCTCTGAAATTCTCTTTATTACTTTCCTTCTGTTTTGGGGAATGGTAGTCATTGCCGATTCTCCACTTCTATCAACTTTAGTGGCTAAAAATGCACCCGCGGAAATAAAAGGGACGGCCTTAACCATTGTAAACTGCATCGGTTTTTCAATTACAATAATTAGTATTCAATTGATGACATTACTAATTGAATGGACAACGTCTAACAGCATATTTGTTCTTTTAGCCTTAGGACCTGTTTTTGGATTGATCGCTTTGAGAAAAAGAAAATCGGTTTTGTTGGACTAAATAATTGAAACCAAAAGAAAAGTTAAATATGGGCATACTTAGAAGTTTGTTTGGAAATGAAGAAAAGCAGAACAAAAAAGAATTTTCTGATGAGGAGCATGAAGAATATTATGAACTTAAGTCAAAGGGTATAGAGCTCGTCTTAGGTAAGATGCATAATTTAGTCGGCCATGCAATAATTTCCTTTCCTATTGGTGGTGCAGTTGATATGTATTATTATCCTAACCATATTCAGGGAACTGGTTTTGCCACTATGCAATTATTAAATCTTGATGATAATAATCCCAAGAAAAATCGATTTGGAACCTATGAACTACTTGCTTTTACGAAGTACGATTATGATTTAAATACAGAAGAGCAAACTCCTTTTAGCCAAATAGAAAGAAAGGCATGCGGCTTTTTAACTCTTATTGGTAGGTATTCCTCGGAAGCTGTTCTAAATCCAAAAGATACCATCGAAGTGCCAACAGGTGATAATGAAGAAAATACTTGTTTGATCTTCGATATATATGAGCCTAATGGAAAGAAATTTCTAATAGGTAATGAAGAGCATCATTTATTACTGTGCATTCAGATTTTTAGGATTGAAATGGAATATGCAAGACAAAACGGAGGAGATGAACTATTTAAATTGTTAAAAGAAAATGGAGCCTATCCGTATAGCGATTTGGATAGAGAACCTGTAGTGAAAATGGGAAATAGTAATTTACAGGTTGTATAAAATACAACAAGGATTTAGAGATTTATTCCCATCGGTATTTTTTGATGAGTTTTCTACCTTTCAATAAGCAACCTTTTTTCCTCAAATACATCTCCGCTTTTTATTCTCAGCTGATAAACTCCTTTAGCTATATCCGATATATCTAAGACGTCATTATTGGTGTTGAAAGATTGAGTTTTGATTAACTTTCCATCCACACTAAATAAATAAGCTTCAAAACCCTGATTCATGTTTGTGTTAATTTGCACATATGTGGAAGCAGGATTAGGAAAGATATCTACAATACTCGCGTTTAATTCCGGTACAGAAGTATCCAATTGAGGAGAAACGCCCACTTCAAAATCATCAAAGTAAAAACCATCTTCTTCCACAAAACCATCAGATCTTAAAACAAATCTCACTTTAATGACCTCTCCTAAGTAATCATTTAGGTTAAAATATTCTTGAACCCAATCTTGCTGAAACCCATCCCACAATGGTTCGCTTTCTGGCTGAATACTTCCCGGTTCACCTTCTCCAATAGTTGTAAAAATTCCGCATAATGCAGACCAGCTACCCCCATCATTGGTGCTAACTTGAAATTGGCAATAATCATAACCCGATTCTATTTCCCACATCGCATTAAATCGAATTGCAGCTGAGGTAGCTAATGAAAG
Organism: uncultured Flavobacteriales bacterium; assembly: GCA_964609215.1. Lineage (GTDB taxonomy): Bacteria > Bacteroidota > Bacteroidia > Flavobacteriales_D > JABDKJ01 > JABDKJ01. Next base: position 5,943 of record CAZSQZ010000022.1, on the reverse strand, counting down.
ATCAATAGGTGCAATCATTTCATAAACACTGGTTTCATTGCTAGAGTAATTACCGAAATTACTATCCGTAAAACTCATACCAGGAGATACAAATTCAGATGAAGACAATTCCCAATCTCCTTGCCAATTATCGTCATTATCCGCATTGTCAGAAATCAATAAAGAAGGGAATGAACCAATTTTAGTCACTAACTGTCTATCCACCCATGTTCCATAATCACTTACTATTTCAAACTCGATATTTTCATCATTTTGTAATTCAGCAGCTACGATATCATATGAAAAACTCAACTCTGAGCTCTCCATTAAATTAAGTTCCACAACTTGTTCAGATGTGTTAAATGTTATTCCATTTATAGGCTCTAGTGAAACAATTACACTTCCTTCAGTTCTTCCCAATCGCTGCGCATTGATGAAAATATCTCCTTGTGCGTCAGCCAGAATAATATCGCCATTCGCTTCCTCTACTCCATAGTAATTATGAGGCAAATGTGCCAGCATTAAATTGGGAATTAACATGTTATTGCAGTCAGTCAATACATTATCAATTGAAGGCCAAAAAGATGTTCCTACCTCTGGAGTCATGGAAAAAACAGTGTCTTTCATTTGCACACCTATGTCCTCTCTATACTCATAATCATCAGAATCACCGGATGCTAATGATAGCCCCGAACTTTTCATGTTTTGATAGTGGTTACACCTTACCATAAAATTGGTGAATTGCGTATAATAATCATGATGATCAGCAAACTCATCAAAAGTGGTTCCTATGGGATGAAGAATTAAATTCCCGAATGAATGCGAATTAAAAGCAAATGACATATCATGATTGTAAACTAACCATCTCATCGCTTGAGTTTCCGGTTCAGAAAATGGCCCAGAACCTGGATAAACATCGGATTGCGTATTAAAACTGATACCAGTAGTTCCCCATTGATATCCATAATTTCTATTCAAGTCAACACCTGGGTTAGATGCGTTTACAGGATTTACATTTTTTCGGTGCAAACCAAAACCATTAGGGTTTTGAGTTTCATTCAGCACATAACCATCTGGATTGATGCATGGTACAAAAAACATTCGCGTATTATCTACCAAAAACTGAACCTCAGGATCCGAGGCGTAATTTTCCAATAAATACCACATGTAAAAAATGGTTTGTGACATGGACATAGGTTCCCTTGCATGGTGAATTGCTGTGTATAGAACATTGGGTTCTTCCGCTTCCTCTTGAGAAGGATTATCCGATATAATTACATGATAAATCGGTCTTCCCTCAAAAGTTTCAAAATTACTTATTGGAGCCTTTACCGTAATAATGTCAGGGTATAAACTCTGCATTAAATCCAATGCAGCAAGCATATCATCGTATCTGTAAAAACCAGCGTAAGATTCGTCAATTTCAAAATTTTCTGGCTCTACTAAATCAATGCCTGCATCACATGATATATTGTTTGAACTTCTATTGGATGCATTCCTTTCTGCCCAGGCAGCTTGAATATCCTCAACTACTACATCATGTCTAATTCCAAAGGATTCTATGATTTCCAACTCATATTCTGAAAAATATCCCGTATACACAGATTCAGAAGATTGAAAAAGGTGATCAACCGCAACTCCAGCATTTGCAAGTCCATTCAATCCATTTGGACCTATGTGAAGTTTAACTCTGGAATAGCTCTGCGCAGCGCATATTTCCGCCACAAAAATGACGCATATAAAGAGAATCGATTTTAATTTCATGAGATACTTTATTGTTTTACAAAAATTATATGATGAACCCTATAACAATTACTAATTATTTAAAAATGGATAAATGTATGCTTGTATTCTTAAAGTGCTTGCATTTATCATTGACCTAAAGATGAAGTAATTTATGAATGCCTTATCGCAGATCTTATTCTTACACATCATTGTCTGTTTAACTTTTACGATTTGATATAGAAACAAGTTTCTTCTATTTAAACAAACAGAATATTGTTTGGTTTAATATCTTTTCCAAAAAATGAATGAGATATATTCGAGTAGTCGGTAGATTAAAGAATTTTCAACTAGAAAAATGAGTGTAATCCATAATAGCCAGTCCAGAATATTGATTTGTTTGACATTTTTATTAATGCTCGTGTACGCTTGTTCAACCAAAAGTCAAACAGGTGGAGACACTCAAATAAATCCATCAGGTGAAAAGGTTCAACCATACGAAAGCAAGGTGGACTCCAGCTTGTACCTCAGTTTTGCAAATGGGCTTCGTGCAATCCTAGAGGATAGTCATGGAAATATTTGGTTTGGAAGCCATAATCAAGGTCTCTGTTTATTTGATAGAGAAAAACTGACTTACTTTACAACAGAAGATGGTTTAAGTGATAATCAGGTGAGATCAATATTTGAAGATTCCAATGGGGGAGTATGGTTTGAATGTGGAGTTGGTTTAAGCAGTTTTGATGGAGAAAAAATAATTACGCATAGCCAAAAGAATTACAGTTTTAAAGAAGAATGGCAAAGTACTAAAAATGACTTATGGTTTAAAGGAGATGAATCAACTGGCTATAATGAATTTGAAGCTAAGCCGGGAGTATACAGGTACGATGGAAATGCATTGAATTATCACGTTTTTCCCTTTGTCCTCTCAGACAATGATTTTTCTCATTCCATTTCAACACCTTTTGTTAAAGGAAAAGATGGCATGTTCTGGTTCGGAACTTACGGTGCTGTTTTTGGATATGATGGTGAAAGGTTTACTATGATTAATAATGAAAGTCTTAGACTCAATGAAGAAACAGGCTTTTTACATATCCGTAGCATTTTTGAAGATGGCAAAGGAAATCTCTGGATTGGAAATAATGGAATTGGAGTTCTAAAATTTGATGGAGATACAACGATAAATTTTTCAGAAGCGCAAGGCTTAGTATTGGATAATAGTTTGCGAAGAGGTGGCTATTATTCACCTTTAGGAACACTCGAACACGTTTTTGCAATAGGAGAAGATCTAAATGGAAATATGTGGTTTGGCGATCGAGATACCGGAGCATGGAAATACGATGGAAAGTCCATAACCAATTACGGTATAATGGATGGACTTTCATCCACACATATCTGGCAAATATACAATAGCAAGAACGGGGAATTATGGTTTGCAATGAACGATGGTAGCGTAATGCGTTTCAATGGAGAACTATTTGAGCGTATATTTTGATGGAATAATTAGAATTTCGAAAAGCTCTTTTAACTTTCCAATTTTATTATGTTGTTTGATTAAATGGCCGTCTTAGAATTAATAGGTGAGTTACTCTCTCGAATTTTTGTAGAATTTTTTTTCCAAGGATTTATAATGGGTTTGTTTGATGGGAATAAAAAACACAGGAAAAAAAACAAAAGAAAAAGACAATGAGATTATTTTCATTCATTTTAGATGAACAAAAGAGAATTAAATAGACATGCTCATTTTCGTGTAAAAGAGATGCGACAAGTCTTTCGCACATGGGATATTATAAAGGATTCTGCCCCGGAAGACTATGATGCGCTCATCAAAAAGCTCATACCTATGCTTGAAGAAGGTGCAGACGAAAAGAAATTAGAAGGGGTTTTGTCGACTGAAATGATTGTGACCTATGGCATCAGTGGATATGAGATCAATTTTAAGGAGTATACGGAAGACTTGCTCGATTGGTGGCAAGAAAGATGATCTTGAGCATACTCTAATCCTAAACCCAACTAAAAACTCCTAACTATCAAAAAAAACTAAATAGCCCGAGGCCTGAGGCGGGCGCAGCCCGGACTCGAAGGCCGATATCTCAAGACCCAAGACCCATAACTTCTAACTTTTTATTTTATCTTTCGAAAAAACAAAAACGCTTTGAAACAAACAGGACCTGGTCCCTGAGCATGGTTGAAGGGCAAGACCCAAGACCCACATAAGCCGAATCCTTCAACAAAACAGACTATTTATCAACAGATAGTTATTTCTGACTATGAAACGACTAAATTTGAGAAACAAAAACGCATCTTATTCAAGAAGGAGGGAACCTTTGTTCAATTTCATGCGGAATTAAATCTACAAAACACTCGTGAAAAATGTGTAATTCAATATATTCAGAGACTCTAGTTCAATTGCTAAAGGATGAAAATTGTACCTGAAAATATTCAATATTTAGAGAGAGCAATTGAACAAATTGGAGAAGCTATTGAGCAAATTAGGGAAGAATTAAAACAAAATGGCGAAGAAATTACTGATGTTATTAGACGTCAAAAACTTGAGGAGTTCGGAAAACATAAAGATAAAGAACGGCAGCTAATAGAAGCGCTTGATCAAGCTAAAAAAGAATGGAATGAAGAATCTGATGAATTCGGAATTCACAATGTAAATCGTTTATGCCTGAGAATACGAAATGGCAAGATTGAGGTATTATTTCAGCAAGAATCTGGTGGAACATATATATACTCTGATGGTCGAGTGCAATTAGAAAATGAACTCATTTTACTTACAAAATCAAAATGGAAGAATATTATTCAGCGCCTAGAAGAACTTGTAAATAGGCCTGACTTAAAAGAGAAAGAACTCCAAGAATTTTTTGAAGAGTATCCAGATTTGATCATGGAAGATGACTATAGTGAAATAATTCCTCAGGCCACAATAGTTTCAGAAGAAGGAATTAAATGGAAAGCCGATTTCGTTTTAAAGCCAAAAAATCAGACCAATTTTTGCAAGATTCTAGAATTAAAATTGCCTAAGGAAAAGACGTTTAATAAAAAAGGTAGTGGGCATAGAAAGTATACTTCAAAGTTAATGAATGCTGTAAATCAACTTAAAGATTATAGTGAGGCTTTTAACCTAGAAAGGACAAGGCAAATTTTCTCAAATAAATATGGCACAGAAGTCTTTAAACCTGATTTGCACTTAATGTTTGGAAGAAAACCAAATACCGAAATGATAAGGGATTTTTTGGAAATGAAAAGACGAACAAACATTAATATTGAAGATTGGGATACTATTATAGCACGTCTAAGAAGAAAATTTGGTAAATAATGATTGTATATTCCTTTTGCAGTAAAAATGAGGTTGCAACTATGTGTAAGCTTTCTATTTTAATAATAGTTCATTCCAAAAGTGAACTTATGGTAGGAATATAGGCAAGGAACCCATAAAATGGCTAGTCTCTATTTGTAGACCATGCCATGACAAACTGCACTAAATAAATTTTCATCTTAAAACCCAAAAACAACTCATAACTATAAACTAATAACTAAATAGCCCGAGGCCTGAGGCCACGCCAAAGGCGTGGGGACACGAAGGCCGATATCCCATAACCCAAGACTCTCATAAGCCGAATCCTTCAACAAAACGGACTATTTATCAACAGATAGTCATTTCTGGCTATGAATCGACTAAATTTGAGAAACAAAAACGCCATTGAAATTCAAGAAAGAAGAGAATCTTAGTTCAAAGAATGAGATATATGGAAATATCCGTTTTAACGAATTATACATTTTTTATACAGCATGCAAGAGAAATTATTAGAATCGGTAGTCATTGGTTTTACAAAAGCTTTAGTTCAAGAATTAAAAGAATTGTTTGATGAAGGCTATGACAGGTTATATGATGAAGCGAAACAATTTATTGGAAAAGGATTAAAGAAGTATTTGACCAATCAACAAGAGAAGTATTCAATGGTTAAGACACTTTTGAGAGGAAACACTCCAACTTTTTTGTATGATATATATTATCCATTGAAATTGAAACAAGATTATAAAAATCAAACTCAAATAGTACATACAGATAGTGTTACTGAATTGTTTAATATTTCAAATTATATTACTGTAATTGGAGATGCAGGAAGTGGCAAAAGCACTCTTATTAAACACTTGTTTTTAAATACTATTGCTGAAAAACTTGGAATACCTTTGCTAATTGAGTTACGATATTTAAATCAAAAAGAAGGTGACTTA
>CAZSQZ010000021.1:0-51718 GCA_964609215.1 uncultured Flavobacteriales bacterium | reverse complement strand
ATGATTGAAGCCCATCGCGAAGCGATAGGGCTTTTTCATTTGATAATATACTAAAGTCTCTTTTTTGAACCTTTTGTGAATTTCCTCGTAATCTTAGTAACCAACAACTAAAAATAAGTTATGAGATTTTTGACTTTCATTATTCTCATTTCAATTTGTGGCAATGGATTCGCTCAATACGATGATCATTCATTTGAGTATATAAGTTATTGCCAACATGAGGATATGATTTGTAAAGATGAGCCCATTCAAATCAACGATGCCTTAGTAAGGTATTATTCTAAAAAGGATAGCTACTTTATTATTTTCCAGGACAATGAGGGTATTGCGGTTATTATAGATGCGGAGATAAGTAATAAGGACGAACTTATTTATTTCGATCAAGGGAAAAATAAAAAGTTCTTTATCGAGAACTTTCTTCCAAATGCATTACACGTAGGAGTGCTGGATGATTCTGATATCATGTATGTTTTTAGTAAAGAACCTATTGAACTTTTCGAAAAGAAATAATCAATGTTCTATTTAGATAACACCAAAGTACACATAGATCTCAAATCCTCGACCAACACCGATTTAACTGGTTCCAAATAGCTTAGCTTATATGCTTTGACCAAAGCTGAAATCTGCTTTCTTGAAATCAAATATCGCTCTGTACCATCTTCAAGTAAATAAACTCCTTTACCAATTTCCTTGGGTTGATTTGGTAAGCCAATAGCAGCAGTCATTCGAATAAAGAGAACCCCATTTTTGGAAAGTAATCTAAGCAGTTTTTCAAACATCAATTCGAAATGAGCATGACTGTTTGCAAAATGTAAAACTGCATTGCAAATAATGAAATCAAATTTCTGCTTGAAAGGAAAATCTCCGATGCTGGAAACCAAAAATTGTTCAGCTTGATTGGGAAACCTACTCTTCAATTCCTCTATAGCTGTAGGATTAAAATCAAAAGCGGTAACATTATAACCATGCTTTAATAAGTATTGGATGTTTCTTCCAGAACCACAACCTGCATCTAATACTCTACCATTTCTTGGAATTCGGTTTTTAAGAAATTGGTCTATTAAATAAATATCTGTGCCACTAATTTCTTCTAAGGAATCCATTGACTAAAGGAAGAAAAAATTGTTTTTATAATATAATCCCTGATGTCAATTTCAATTATTTACACCGTTAATTCATGTTTTTTCAAAAGATCTAAGTCATCCATAAAACTAGAAGTAAAGGTGTCTTTAGGATTGTATTTTTTTACCACGGCCCTCCATTTTGAAAGGCCTTTATAAATTTGATCTAAATCCTCTTTTTTATTTTGAAGATAAGCATTGTATTTACCCCAATGAGGCATTCCTCCATTGTCTACCATTAGCTTTAAACATGCATTTAAAACCTCAACTTCTCCCTTCGCTTTTAGCAACATGGGTGTATCTACATAGCAAATGTCCTTTTGATAATCTGGTGCAAGGAATGCATTTGAAGCTTTTACAAATCTCAGTCCGATTGGAGAAGTAATGACCAAACCTTTTTCTGAAATCTCTGTGTTTATAAGCTCTATTAGTTTATCCACGACTTCTATATACGTATTGTCTTTTAAGTCAAAGGCAACTTCACAATCATAGGCTCTTTCCTTTACATATTCTGCTCCTTGATATAAAACCTTTCTAGCGGTATTGATGAAGCTTTTATCCTTTTGACTCTTAATACTGGTTTCCAGAGATTTTGGAATCTTGATTAAGTTATATTTTATTCTTTGAAGTAAAACCTGATAAACAATCCAACGAATTACTGGAACATTGGCAGCAAAAGTTCCTAAGAGATTTCTCATTCTGCTGGCAAGACTAATTTTTTGGGGCACATCTATTTCAGTATGCGTCACCACTAAGCAACTATGATCTTTTTTGTCCTCTTTATTAAATCCCGAATAGGGATTTATTTGAACCATAAAACCCCTTTGATCTTTGAGCCTTTTTCCAGCCTTTAAATCCGATTTTACCATAGACCATCTTTCCACTTCCTTCTTTTCTTCCATCCAGTATTCTCTTCTCACTTTCAAAAGATATTCTGTTATAATACCCATTGCTCCCAGGCTAACTAAACACGCATTAAAATCATCATTATTTCTATGAATTTTGGCGCCTTCAAAAGTATCTAAGCTGTCTTGAAAAACACAGTTTTCGGGCACTAGCCATAAAGAATCTCCCGCTGCGGTAATTAAGTGAATGGCCTTAACCATTCCATGTAATCCAGGTATGTCGATTCCCGTTCCATGAGTTCCTGTTGCAATTGCACCAGATATGGTTTGGTGATCAATACCACCCATATTTACTATGGAAAGTCCCAGATTATCGAGGGCTCTATTGAATTTGCAAATACTGGTACCCGCTCCTGTTTTTACCAGCACTTCTTTATCTATGTCAGGTTTATATATTTTTGAAACTCCATTAAATTTTCTGAGATCAATTAGATAATTGCCATCAGGAACTATAGCTACATTAGAAAAAGAATGCCCAGAACCAATAGCTCTCACTCTTTTATTATCGTTTTCAGCCTTGCGAATAATCTCCCCAACTTCTTTTGAGGTGGAAGGTATGAAATACTGCTTAGGCTTTGTTTTGTGTTTACCAATGGTATTTCTCCAAACCCTATTCTTTAATGACTTTAGGTGTGTCTTTGCCATTTAAATTTTTATTGAATATAGAAAAACAGGCTTTAACTATCCGATGAAAATACCCTTTTAAATAAGTGTTTTCACCCATAGCAACTAACACTTATCGCGTCAAAGTGTCTCTTTCTAAAAGCCTTTGGAGAAGATATTTATCTTTTAATCTCGTTGAAGTTAAGTAAAGCTCTCAAACAGAATTGTCGGTGTGCAGCTAATATAGTCAGAGCTTAAACCTGAAAGATTCATCTCTTATTTTAGCATTAATTCATCCCATAATACCTACCGATAAGTTATTTTAGTGTCTTAAAGCAAATTTATCAGCTTCATGAAGTTTCTTGCCCTAATCATCGTCCTATTGGTGCATTTTTTAAGTTACTCGCAGCAGGAGTTAGCTCTTGAAGTAGGTATTGGGATGAGTAGAATTTATAATAACAATGTTTCTAATTTGACCCGAGGGCAAGTAAAATTTGAGCGTTCCGAATCGGTTCAGCTTATATATACTAGCCTTTATGATGAACATGTTGGAATTCGAACCGGAATAAAGTACGTTGACCTTAGAGGTCTAAATGCTCTTGATATTTTTGTTGCTGCACCAACAGGTTTGGTTTTTCGCACAGAGAATTCAATTCGTTTGCAATACCTTGCATTTCCTCTTCTATTCGGATATAAAAAATCCAAATTTCAGGCATTTACTGGAATACAAGGCGCTTTCTTAATTCGTGATAGAGGGGTTGAATCCGGATCTCTCATTAGTATGAATCAGTTAATTCCATTTACCGCTGATTTTGATAATCTCAATCTCAAAAATTGGGACTTTGGAGCACTTGTATCCTTGGAATACTCTGCTCATAAACGATTTTCTTTTACACTAAATTATTATCACGGTACTAGCAACATTTCCGATTCTCAAGAAATAAACGATATCTGGAAAACTCAGCAAGCTACTTTTGGTATTAAATATAAGTTGGGGGATGATTCGGATACTGGTCTTTAATGAGTTTGGAGCTTCTTCATCGGAAAATTTATTCTTGTTTTCTACATCTAATGTACATGCTCTATACTGGACACTAACTTATTGTTGCTTTAATCAAGACCATTAGCCTTAAAAGTTAAAAACCCTTAAAATGTTTCACCATACCCTTTTTCATTTCTTCAATTCTATTTTCCACTTGAGTTAAGGCATCTTTAGCTTTATGCATTTGTCTACATTTGGCAATAAAATCGTCCTGTAAATCTTTTAACTCCAATATCTTGGTATTATAATTCGAGATTAAAATACCTCCACTTTCCAATTTCAATGTCATCTTTTTATTAAAGGAATTTTGCAATTGTTTAATTTTCTCTTTCCGAATATGATACCACTTTTTAGAAATTTTGGATTGTAAATATTCTATTACTTCAGAAATTTCAAATTGGTAGTCTCTTTGTTTAACAAATGACAACAAGTCCAAGACCAAAGTCGATTTATCCAACATTTCAATTTTCTTGGCTTTTCCATTATCGATTTGACTTGTAAAAAATGGTTCTATTAAAAGTTTATGTGCACCAAATGCAACTGCTATATCCACTCTAATGTCACCTAAACTTGTATTGAATACCTTTTCTATTTCAATTTCTTCGATTTCTAACTTCTTTGATTCTTGCAATACCACATTTGCAAAAGATATATCATTGACAAAACCTTTCTTTATTATATCTCCCTCTAGCAAATTGGATAATTCATTAGTAAAAAAACTATTATCCCATCTGTTAATTAAATCTTTAACTCTTATTTCTGGTAGAATAATAAATTCAATTTCAAAGAATAACTTTTTGGTCAAGGCATGAATGTACGATTCAAATCCCCCCTTACATGATGGTTCGCCTTTATGTTTAAAATGAGGTCTTAATTTATTTCCATCCTTATTAATTGCTATTAAATCATCACTACAATCAATACAACAACAATTGCAGTTCAACCCATTTTCTGCATCCTTAGCATTGATTAATTCACCTGTTTCTTTGCTTAGGGCAATAGGATATTTAATTCCATTAGGTTTCATTTTTCCAAGTAGAACATTATCAATTCTCAAAAATAAAGATGGAAGATAATATCATATTCAATTTTGATTCTACCGAATTTACTGAATCTCTCATGTTTTGCTGAGACTTTTTTATCTCATTATCTGGCAAATCTATCGTCTTTGATTAGTTTGAAAAGAAATCCTTAAAAGCTTATTGTTAGTTGATAACGTAGTGGTTGTTATGAAATAGTCCTTACTGATAACAAAAAAAGCCCCAAATCATAAATGAATCTGAGGCTTAAAGTACCCGGGGTCGGGGTCGAACCGACACGTCAAAGACACACGAGTTTGAGTCGTGCGCGTCTACCAATTCCGCCACCCGGGCATATATTTAAAATTTCCTTTGTCGTTAAATCAAAAGGGATGCGAATTTATTGTTTTCTTCCAATCCATCAAAAAAATATAACTTCACTAATTCATTCAAAATCAGTAATTAATCTTGTACACCAACACTTGAATGCTTACATTTGCGCCCCTTTTAAGGAATTATGGAAAGCGGAATACAATTATTTGCCGGTAGAGCCACACAAAAACTAGCGGATAAAATCTCCCTAGAGTATGGTCAACCTCTGGGAAATGTAAAGGTAAGCGAATTTAGTGATGGTGAATTTCAGCCCAGCTTTGAGGAATCGGTAAGAGGAAATGATGTATTCATTATTCAATCCACTTTCCCCCCTACGGAGAACCTTTTCGAACTTTTATTGATGGTAGATGCTGCAAAGAGAGCTTCTGCTAATAGAATTGTGGCAGTAATTCCTTACTTCGGTTTCGCAAGACAAGACAGAAAAGATAAACCAAGAGTAGCCATTGGTTCCAAAATGGTGGCTAATCTATTGGCAGCAGCTGGTGTGCACAGGGTCATTACGATGGACTTGCATGCAGATCAAATTCAGGGGTTCTTTGAAGTTCCTGTTGATCACCTTTATGCAAGTACGATTTTCTTGCCATACATAAAAGAGCATTTGAATTTAGACAATGTGGTAATGGCTGCTCCTGATACAGGAGGAACAAAAAGAGCCAATTCCTATTCTAAGGTTTTGAATGTGGATCTTGCGATAGGATATAAACAGAGAAAAGTCGCTAACCAAATAGAGAGCTTAACCGTAATAGGTGATGTTGAAGGAAAAGATGTAATCTTAATCGATGACATTATAGACACTGCTGGGACCTTAACGAAGGCCGCAGATATGTTCCTAGAGAAAGGTGCGAAAAGTGTAAGAGCATTTTGCACACATCCTGTTTTATCAGGACCAGCATATGAGCGTTTGGAAAAATCATCACTCACCGAATTGATTGTAACAGATACCATTCCTTTGAAAAGAGAAATGGACAAAATAAAAGTTTTAAGTGTTGCTCCATTGTTTGCTGATGTCATCAGAAAGCTATTGAGCAATCAATCTATTAGTCAACATTTTATTGTAGCATAAATTAATAATCATGAAGAAAGTATCATTGAGCGGTTCGCCAAGAGCGAACGTAGGAAAGAAAGATGCCAAAGCACAAAGGAGAGAAGGTATGGTCCCTTGCGTAGTTTACGGAACGGGCGAACAAACCTTTTTCACTGTGGATGAGGTAAATATTAAAAAAGTCGTTTATACACCGGAGGTATTCCAATATGAATTGGATATAGATGGAAAAAAAGTAAATGCGGTTATTCAGGATTTACAATTCCATCCTGTTAGCGACAAAGTAACGCACGTAGATTTCTTGGAAATTGTTCCTGGAAAAGATGTTAAGATTTCAGTTCCCTTAAGAATGACTGGGCAATCTCCTGGAGTTAGAGCAGGTGGTCGTTTAGCTGTTCAATACAGAACTATTAAAGCAAAAGGTGCTGCTGACAAATTTCCAGAGGCTATTGAAGTTGATATTTCAGCTATGGAAATAGGCGATAAGATTAGAGTTTCTGAACTAGCTTGGGAAGGCCTGACATTTTTGGCCGCACCAACTGATGTTTTGGTAAGTGTTAAAACTTCTAGAGCTGCTATGTCTGCCGAAGCTGAGGATGAAGAAGGAGAAGCTGCTGAAGGAGAAGCTGCTGAAGGGGGAGAAGCTGCTGAAGCTAAAACTGAAGGGTAAAACGCCTCAAATTATAAAATTGAAATTCCGGGCTATAGTCCCGGAATTTTTTTTGCCTCAACTTTTATGAGGGTAGATTAAAAATAAGAAGGTTTATCTTTGACCATGTTTTGGAATTGGTTTCGAAAAAAAGAACAAATAGATCCTGAAATGAAATACTTAGTAGCAGGCTTAGGAAATATAGGACCAGATTATGATGGGACAAGACACAACATAGGATTCAAGGTCCTGGATCTTATGTGTGCAGAAAAGGAAATTTCATTTGAATCTGCCAGATATGGAGATTTAGCCAAGTACAAATTTAAAGGGCGTACCTTCTTTTTATTGAAACCATCAACCTTTATGAATCTAAGCGGAAACGCTGTGCGTTACTGGTTAACAAAAGAGAAAATCGCAGATGAAAATTTAATTGTGGTCACCGATGATATTGCTCTACCATTTGGGAAATTGCGTATGCGCAAAAAAGGAAGTCATGGTGGTCATAATGGTTTGAGACATATAGAAGAAATATTGGGAACACCCGTTTATACGCGCATTCGTTTTGGTGTGGGCAATGATTTTCCAAAAGGACAACAGGTTCAATATGTACTTGGAAAGTGGACTGAGAAACAAAACAAGGAATTGGAAAAACCAATTAAAAAAGCGATTAATATGATTAAAGGAGTAGGCACGATTGGAGTAGACAGAACTATGAATCAATACAATTAGAATGAGCAATTCCTGCAGCATATTTTATCGTCTTCCAGGCAAGCAGGAAATCAATTTTATTACTGGAAATAGTAAAGCTCTAAATCTAGAAAAAGCCCAAAACCATTTTGTCATTGCTCCTTTTCTTTATCCAAAAGAGGATGGCATAATGCTGGAAATGACTCATTCCAGGAAATTGAGTTTTGAAGAGCTTTCTCAAGTGGGTTTTGTGCTTAATCAACTGGCTCAAGCTAAAGATTACGAAACCCGTGATTATGTTCAATTGGTGCAGGAAGGAATAACAGAAATCAAAGCCCGTTCATTTTCAAAAGTAGTGCTCTCCAGAAAAAAAGAAATTGAATTTGAAAGTGCCAACATAGTTCAAACATTTGCTTCGTTGTGCAAAAAATACCCCAATGCTTTTGTGCACTTGAGCAGTTCCAAACTTGGAACTTGGATAGGTGCAACACCTGAACTTTTACTTTCAAAAAAAGGAAACATTGGGATAACGGTTTCACTCGCTGGAACCAAAAAAAAGGAGCAAGAAGGTTGGGGAGAAAAGGAACTGGAAGAGCAAGATATTGTCACCCGCTTTATAATTGATAGCTTAAATACTGATGTGAAAAACATTCGAGTTTCAAACCAAGCTACCGTTCAAATTGGTCCTATAGCACATATTAAAAAAGAGATTGCTTTTGAACATGAAGGAAACGTAAAAAGACTCATTGAAAAATTACATCCTACTCCTGCCGTTTGCGGCATGCCTAAGAATGCCTCTAGAGCATTTATTCTGGAAAATGAAACATATGACAGAGAACTCTATACAGGGTTTATTGGACCAATGGATGCAAACAATAACTGCTCCCTATTTGTTAATTTAAGGTGTATGCAAGTATTTGAAAACAAGGGGCATTTGTATATTGGTGCGGGAATAACAAAGGATAGTGATGCGGTGGCGGAATTGGAAGAGACGGAGAATAAAAGCAAGGTACTTTTATCAGTTATTTTTAGGAGCTGATTATTGATGATTACCAATTAACGAATTAAATTATTTTATTTTCAATATATTTTGAAAGTTTGCGTTTTACATATAAATTTAGTGCATGATATCCGATAAACTTTCGGTTCAGCAAATACTGGCTTATCTTAAGCTCTATGAAATTTCAGAAGTAGTTATTTCTCCTGGTTCTCGTAACGCACCGCTTACCTATTCTTTTGATCAAGATGCTTTTTTCAAAACTTATTCCATAGTGGACGAAAGGGCTGCTGCTTTCTTTGCTTTAGGTATTGCACAACAAACACAAAAAGCGGTTGCCATTTGCTGCACTTCAGGGACGGCTTTACTCAATTATGCTCCTGCAATCGCTGAGGCATTTTATCAAAGAATCCCTCTTGTTGTTCTTTCCGCAGATCGTCCTGAGGAAATGTTGAATCAAGGAATTGGACAGACCATAGATCAAAAGGAAGTATTTAAGAATTTCATTAATGCCAGCGCTCACCTAAAAGGTGAAGGTGACAATGAGCATTTAATTGCAGAAGCTTTTTCTAAACTCTACGGAAACAAATCGGGTCCTATTCACATTAATGTACCCTTGGATGAACCTTTGTACGACTTTGTTGAGGATATAAATTTCAAGATTAGCACCCCTAGCGCAGCCGAGGGGTTGCTAAACGATTTGTCTACCTTATCCTTCGACTCACTTCGACTTCGCTCAGCGCAAGCTGCTCAGGATGCGGATTCAGGTTCTCATGCAGAAATTCCTGAAGAATGTCTTCAATCGATTCAGGAGGCCAATCGAATTTTAATATTGACTGGACAGCTTTTACCCGATCCGGAGTTGAATAACGAATTGAGGTCTTTTGCCAAACGTGAAAATGTCTTGGTGATGACGGAAACGGGTTCTAATCTTTATTCTGAAGATTTTCTGCCTTGCACGGACCGCATGATTTTCAATTTTGATGAGGAAGCGTGCAAAGCTTTTCAGCCTGATGTTTTAATCACTATTGGAACCAATATTGTCTCTAAAAAGATAAAACAGATCCTTACCCAATACCCTCCCAAAAAGCATTGGCATATCGACCCATCGGGAGAAGCTATTGATACGTTTAAATGTTTGAGCGACACTTACCCGATGAATCCATCGGAATTTCTTGGAAGATTGAATCAAGTCAAGGAAAAAACGAGTTCTTACAAAAGTCTATTTCATCAAAAAGAAAAAGAGAACCTAGAGAAGCATACAGAGTTTATGCGCATTTGCGCGTATTCAGATTTGAAAGTTTTTGAGAAAATTTTGAGTTCGATTCCTTCCAGAGAAATGGTGCAGATGGGAAATAGTTCGGTTATTCGATACATTCAATTGTTTAATCAAAGAGCTGATCTCAGTTATTTTGCAAACCGCGGAACAAGCGGAATTGATGGCTGCACGAGTACTGCGATTGGGGCTGCACTGGGAAGTGGGAAAAACTGCACGTTTATTTCAGGTGATATTGCTTTTTTCTATGACAGTAATGCATTGTGGAACAAATACATTCCTGAAAATTTCAAAATTATTTTGATTAATAATGGGGGGGGTGGGATTTTTAGAATCATTCCCGGCCCATCTTCTACAGGTGCTATGGAGGAATACTTTGAAGCACAACATAACTTGGATGCTTCGCATTTGGCTAAAATGTTTGGCCTCTCTTATTTTTCTGCAAAAGACCTTAGTGAGTTGGATAAGGGATTAAATACCCTCTATTTGGATGAAAAACCCGCCATTTTAGAGATATTTACCCCTAGAGAGGAAAATGATAAAATTTTAAAGGCCTATTTCAAATGTCTGAAACAAGCGAAAGAACAGTTATCGAGTGGCGAACGGCCAAAGAGTACACAGATATAACTTATAAAAAATGTAAAGGCGTTGCGCGTATTGCATTTAACCGTCCTGAGGTAAGGAATGCATTTAGACCCAAAACCGTTTTCGAATTGTTTGAGTCTTTGGTGGACGCCCGTGAAGACCCAGAGATTGGAGTGGTTCTGCTTTCTGCGGAAGGTCCTTCTCCCAAAGATGGTGTTTATAGCTTTTGTTCTGGAGGTGACCAAAGAGTGCGGGACAAAAGAGGATATAAAGGTGAAGATGGTGTGCATCGTTTAAATATTTTAGAAGTACAGCGTTTGATTCGTTTCATGAATAAGGCAGTGATTTGTGTAGTACCCGGTTGGGCTGTTGGCGGTGGACATAGTCTTCATGTGGTTTGTGACATGACTTTAGCATCTAAAGAACACGCTATCTTTAAACAAACGGACGCAGATGTCGCCAGCTTTGATGGTGGATATGGATCTGCGTATCTGGCGAGAATGGTCGGACAAAAAAGAGCAAGAGAAATATTTTTCTTGGGTCGAAATTATTCTGCTCAAGAAGCCTATGAAATGGGAATGGTAAACGCAGTCATTCCACATGATGAATTGGAAGACACGGCTTTTGAATGGGCGCAGGAAATCATGAAGAAATCGCCCATGGCCATTAAGATGTTGAAGTATGCTTTCAATCTAGTCGATGATGGAATGGTAGGGCAACAAATTTTTGCGGGCGAAGCAACAAGGTTGGCGTACATGACAGAGGAGGCAGAAGAAGGGCGAAATGCCTTTTTAGAGAAACGTGATGCGGAGTTTGATAAGTTTCCGAAGTTTCCATAGGGCAAGCGGAGCTTGCGGTTGATTGGTTTATTGTTAATTGGTTAGAAAGAATTTTGAGAAAAAGGACATCCCGAATTGGTCACTTCGAGAGCCTCAGTGACCGTTCGTTTGAACTCTGAAGAGACAAATTTTGTTGAACCCTGAGGCTCTAGAAGGGTGAATTATATAATGATCTTGACCAAAATCATATTGTAGTGAAAAAATTATTTATCTCATTCTTTGTTGTTTTCTTTAGCTTTAATTTAATTTCTCAAAACGAAGAAGTAAAGTGCATTAAAACGACTTGGCCCTTATTAGACACCCAACAAATAAACTCTTATAATTTTGATAATAAAGAAGTTCAAACTATAAGAATCGAGGCTAATGGTGATACTACTCAATGGTTCAAAAAAATATATAATCAATTTGGAGAATTGGAAGAGAGTAATATGTTAAAGAACACTTATTCTCCATTGATGGATATTGAATATTTTTATGATGAAAATAATGAACTGGATTACTATTTAAGATATGGACAAGGAAAAGTAGATACAGTAAAATTATCTCCACAAGAAAAGGTAAAAAACGAACATGGTGACCCAATTTTCGATCCTTTATTAGGGAAACTATTTCAGAAATATGATAAAAATGGAAATCGTATTTATTTTGCCGTTATAAATGAAGAAGGAGACACAACAAGCCGTGCCTACCACTTTTATAATCACTTGAATCAGCCTGTGAAATACACTGTTTTTGAAATAGATCAATTTTTCAATAATGACTCCTTGTATACTACCACACATCTAACATACAATAATTCCAATCAATTAATAAGAGAAGAGGAATTTGACAAGTCTGGTATCTGTTTGTCTACAACACATCACGAATACAATAAAGATTTTCGCGTGAGGTCTCATGGGAATATTGGTGATTTTCTCTGGGAAATGTTATTCGAATTAATTAATTGCGATAATTTGGACTGAGTAATTAAAAATGACAGTAACTAAGATTTTTCAACTATGCGTTTTCTTCACCATTATTCTTGTAAAACATACCTTTTCTCAAGGTGGAGTTAATGTTGATTATCTCCCAATTGAACAATTATCTGACAGTATGATATCAAAGGATGTCAAACCAGATTTTAGATCGTTAAACGGAAATCATTCAAGCCTAACAGTATGGCAAAAAGAACTAAAAAAAGATACCTTTTATCTCAAACTATTTGGAGAAGATGTTCTATTTGTTGAAATAAGAAAACGTTATGTCGATGCTTATAACTATAATGAACAGTTTCTTGAATCTTCAAACTATTCCAAACATGAAACAATCAGAATACACAATACCGTTATTGAAGATATTGAGCATAACAAAGTAAAGTTGAGATTCTATCTTGAATTTTACTCCGATTCAAAAAAGAAGAAGAATTACATTATCCGAAGGCTCATGAAATCAGTTTGGATTAATAAATCGGAACTAGATGGTTTTTTAATTCGGATTTAGTATTGTGAAAGCCTCTTACCTAAAATACAATCTCCAATTCAAAAGAGCAGCCAAAACTTCTCGGAATACCCTTTTAGATAAACCCACCTGGTTTATTATTCTGCAAGACGAAGGCAGGCAAGGTATTGGGGAGGTAGGTATCATCAAAGGTTTGAGTGTTGATGACCGAACAAATATTGAGGGAAAAATAGCTGAAGTTTGTGAGCGCATTGCGCATTATTTAAGTCATCCTGAGGAACTCACAGATTGGCCTTCGATTACTTTTGCTTTGGAAACCGCTATTCTGCATTTGTGGGGAGACGATGACTTCCTTCTTTTCAAGAATGACTTTTCTCTTCGGGAAGAAAAAATAAACATCAATGGTCTCATCTGGATGGGAGACGCCCACTTTATGAAAAGCCAAATTCGCGAACGATTGGACTTGGGTTTTCACTGCATAAAAATGAAAATTGGTGCGATCGATTTTAATACAGAATTAGATCTGCTAAAAAGTATTCGAAAAGAGTTTTCTGCCAAGGAAATTGAATTACGTGTAGATGCTAATGGTGCTTTTTCTGCTGAAAATGCTTTAGAAAAATTAAAGCAATTGAGTGTGTTTGACTTGCATAGCATTGAACAACCTATTGCTGCAAAACAATGGGAGAAAATGGCGATCCTATGTGAAAAAACACCCATTCCCATCGCATTGGATGAAGAACTAATCGGACGGTCTGAAAAGGATATTCTTTCCATTTTGGAAACGATCAAACCACAGTACATTATTTTAAAACCCGGATTGCATGGAGGCTTTGCTCTTTCTGATAAATGGATAGCTATTGCAGAAGAAAAAAATATAGGTTGGTGGGCCACTTCTGCATTGGAATCGAATATTGGTTTGAATGCAATTGCGCAATGGGCAGCATCCAAAGAATTGAAAATGCCGCAAGGCTTGGGAACAGGTTCTTTATACTCGAATAATATTCCTTCTCCTTTGAGTCTAGAAGGTGATCAACTCTTTTATGCGCAATCAAAAGAATGGGACTTAAGCATTTTTGATGTCTGAGTTAATCTTTCATATAAATAACCAGAGTTTCAATGAAAGCGAATTGATTGCTTTCTCTAAATCAAAATTGGAAGGAGATATTCCAAGCTGGGAGAAAGAAATTTTCGAAGCGATCTTGATGTGGTGTGAAAAAGATGCAATTTTATTTCACACTTCTGGATCAACCGGGAAACCCAAAGCGATTTTCCACTCCAAAAAAAGCATTGAGGCAAGTACAGATCTTACTGCAAATTACTTTCAGCTTGACGCTTCTAGTAAGCTTCTATTGGCCTTACCAACTAGATATGTTGCAGGAAAAATGATGATTTATCGCTCCTTGTGTTTGGGTTGTCATTTACATTATGTTGAACCTAGTTCTAGTCCTGAAATTTCATCTGAGTACAACTTTGCATCCTTTGTACCCTTACAAATGGAAAATTTGCTCAGAAAGAACCCAAAATCAATTTCTAAGATTCGTAAAATCCTTTTGGGCGGTGCTGCTGTTCGGCCTCAACTGACTCAAGCTCTTTTAAAACTCAATACTTCTTTTTTCGAGTCATACGGTATGACCGAGACACTTACCCATGTTGCCTTAAGAAAACTAGGTAAAGACGCTTTTCAAGGACTTCCCAGCATTTCCTTTGAAAATTCTGAGAATGGTTTGAAAATTTTAGCCCCGCATATTTCCAATAAATGGATTCAAACAAATGATTTGGTTCGTTTTGAAAATGCTAATCAATTCGAGCTTTTGGGAAGAAAGGATGATGTCATTAATTCCGGAGGAGTTAAAATTCATCCTTCTCAGGTGGAGAAAAAATTATCCAATCTCATTTCAAAGCCCTTTTATATTTCTAAAAGACCAGATAACGTTTTAGGTGAAAAAGTGTGCTTGTTTATTGAAGGGAAAGAATTCCAATTACCTGATTTTTCTTCCGTTCTGGAAAAATTTGAAATGCCCAAGGAGGTTGTTTTTGTGGAGCGGTTTGAGCGGACTTTTTCTGGGAAGGTGGTGAGGGGTTAAATCCAAACCTTCCGATTACGAATCGCTATTTTCTCTTCTTTCTCCAATTCTTTTAAGGTCCGTATGACAGTTTCCACTCGCAAGCCTGAAAGATCCCCAATTTGTTGACGAGTTAGTTTTACTTCATAATCAAAAGCTTCTTCAATGTTCGAATGATGCGTTTTGAAATAATCCAATAAAGTGAGAATTCTGTGCTGTGCCGCTTCACTAGAAATCTCAACTGCCATAACTGCCTTGTAAAGCAAACGATTCGCCAAAGTCTGGGTAAAATTCAAATGCACTTGAGGATGATCTAAGAGCAGTTGTTGGAAATCGTTTTTGTTCAAGACCCATATTTTCGAATCTTCCAACGCAATAGCATTGGCAGGATACTTAAAATCCCCAAACAATGGTGGCTCACCAAAACTCATTTCATCTGAAAAAATACTTTGAATGAACTCTTTTCCATCCTCTGTGTAATTGTTCATTTTCACCTGCCCCTTTTCAATCTGAAAATATTTTCTCGCCTCTCTATTCACTGAAAAAATGATCTCTTGCTTTTTAAAAACTTGCAACTCTCCTCCATATTTTTCAATAAGATCTTGATCTATCATTTTCTAGCTGCAAGATCGCAATAGCAGCCAATAATACAATATGATTTAGATCATAAAATAAGAGGAACAGTCGCTCTAGCTTTACCTCATCAAGAAAATCAAATAATTATGGAAAACAATATTATCAATCAAGTCTTTGGAACCTGGGAAGAATTAGAAAGACAGCGTTTTGGTTTCATGTCTCTTTCTTTAATTGCACAAAGCTGTTTAGGATCTATAGCCGCATTCTATCTTTTTAGTCTTAATTTACATGAATATACGTTTGAATTTGCAATCGTATTGATATTCACTCTTGGAGCCAATGTTATTGCTATTGCTCAGGCTTCTATGAAATGGGTACTATACTCGTTCCTTGCTTCAATTTGCGTTTCTTCTATCTTTATCACTTATGCTTTGCTCCAATGAATAAAGCCTTAAGAGAAATAGAGACTCGAGAAGATGTAAATCATTTAGTCATTCGATTTTATTCCAAGGTGAGAGAAGATGAATTGATCGGCCCTATATTCAATACAATAATAGCAGAGGAGAAATGGCCACATCACTTTGAAAAACTCACCGATTTCTGGGAAACGAATTTGTTTGGAAAGATTGTGTATAAAGGAAATCCCATGTTGAAACACGCTATGGCCGATCAAAAAATGGCTAAATCCTTTTCTCAAGAACATTTCGGAAGATGGCTGCAATTATGGTTTGAAACTATTGATGAATATTTTAAAGGTGAAAAAGCATTGAAGGCCAAAACTTCTGCTAGAAAAATGTCAACGGGTATTTTTCTGCATATCGATAAATCTAGATAATGAAACACTTTCCCTTCTTTTCAGTTTCCATTTTCTGGTTGGGGTTTTTGGTTGCTATTAGTTTTTTTGAGGCTCCTTTAAAGTTTCAAGTTGAGAGCATCGATGTTTTTGAAGGAATTGCTTTGGGTAAAGTATTGTTCAATATTATGAACAAAATAGAGATGCTCTTCTTGATCCCTTTATTTATTGAAATCATTTTTATCAATGCTTCATTGAAACATAGAATGTTAGTCACACTTTTGGTTGTCTTTGTCTTTCTGCAAGGAATATGGCTATTGCCAGAAATGAATGCCATTACAGAAGAGGTCATTCGCACACAAACGCGAAGCAATAGTTCTCTGCACAGTGTATATGTAGTCTTTGAAGTTTTAAAATTGATTGCTTTGGTCTGGCTAAGTTTCATTCAGGTAAGGTCCATAAAAAAAGCCCCTTTCACAGATGTGGAAGGGGCTTTCTGAATTCAATAATAAACCTGCTCTTCCGGCAGGCGGGATTTTTAAATCAAGAACCACACATTAAGCAGTCGTCTCCATTCTCAATAGAGCAAGCCATTTGAGCGGCTTCTAACTCTGCTTGTGCTTGTTGTTCTTCTGACCTCATTTCAATCTCCTTCAACTTTTGCGCGTCCATGCCTAAACCTTTAAGCGCATTTACCGCTGCTTTGGTTCTTAGGTAATACATTCCTGTTTTCAATCCAGCTTTCCATCCGTAGAAATGCATGGAAGTCAATTTACTCAGGTTTGCATTTTGCATGAAGATGTTCAAAGACTGAGATTGATCAATATAAGCTCCTCTATCCGCAGCCATATCTATAATCGCTTTTTGGCTAATCTCCCAAGAAGTTCTATACAATTGCTTTAAGTTCTCTGGTATCTCTTCGATATCCTGAACTGAACCATTGCTTTGCATGAGTTTCAATTTCAATTCCTCATTCCAGATACCCAACTTAACTAAGTCTCTCAATAAATGTTTGTTTACCACTACAAACTCACCTGAAAGCACTCTTCTTGTATATAGGTTGGAAGTATAAGGCTCAAAACACTCATTGTTTCCTAAGATCTGGGCTGTACTTGCTGTTGGCATTGGCGCCAGCAACAATGAATTTCTTACTCCGTGTTCCTTTACTTCTTCTCTTAAGATATCCCATTCCCATCTATCTGAAGGTGTAACACCCCACATATCAAATTGGAATTGTCCTTGAGAAACTGGAGAACCAGGGAAAGTCTCATAGTGTCCGTCTTTCTTCGCTAAATCCTTAGAAGCAGTCAAAGAAGCATAATAGACCGTCTCAAAGATATCTTTGTTCAATTGTCTGGCTTCTGGAGAATCAAATGGATAACGCATTAGAATAAAGGTATCTGCCAATCCTTGCACACCAATTCCAATCGGACGGTGACGCATATTTGAATTTCTCGCTTCCTCTACTGGGTAATAATTATAATCAATAATCTTATTCAAATTCATTGTCGCTTGATAAGCCACTTTGAATAATTTATCATGATCAAATTTACCTTCGTCAATAAACTTTGGAAGTGCTAAAGAAGCTAAGTTGCAAACGGCTACCTCATCTGGAGCAGTGTACTCCATTATCTCTGTACAAAGGTTAGAAGACTTTATAGTCCCTAAATTCTTTTGGTTTGATTTTTCATTAGCAGCATCCTTATATAACATGTAAGGTGTACCTGTTTCTATCTGAGATTCACAGATTTTATTCCAAAGATCTCTCGCCTTTATGGTCTTTCTTCCCTTTCCTTCCGTCTCATACTTTGTATATAAAGCTTCAAACTCTGCTCCATAGGTATCAGAAAGTCCTGGGCATTCATTTGGACACATCAAGGTCCACTCACTATTTTCTTCTACCCTTTTCATGAACAAATCTGGAGTCCACATTGCATAGAATAAATCTCTTGCTCTTGCTTCTTCTTTTCCATGATTCTTTTTCAAGTCTAAGAAGTCATTAATGTCTGCATGCCAAGGTTCCATATAGATCGCAAAACTTCCTTTTCTTTTTCCACCACCTTGATCTACATATCTTGCAGTATCATTGAATACTCTCAACATTGGAACAATTCCATTTGAAGTACCATTGGTTCCTTTTATATAAGAACCTTTTGCTCTTATATCATGAATAGCTAAACCAATACCTCCAGCACTCTGACTAATCTTTGCACATTGACTCAAGGTATCATATATACCTTGAATACTGTCTTCTTTCATTGTCAAAAGAAAGCAAGAAGACATTTGCGGTTTAGGTGTCCCAGCATTAAACAAGGTAGGTGTTGCATGGGTAAACCATCCTTCAGACATTAAATTATAAGTCTCAATAGCTGAATCAATATCTTCCTTATGAATTCCTATTGCCACTCTCATTAACATTTGTTGTGGTCGTTCTGCTACTTCTCCTTTTAACTTAAGCAGATAAGATCTTTCCAAGGTTTTAAAGCCAAAATAGTCATAACTAAAATCTCTATCATAAATGATAGTAGAATCTAATTGACTGGCATTTTCTTGAATAATCTTATAAACATCATCTGCAAGTAAAGACGCAGGATTATTAGTAACGGGATCTACATATTCATATAAATCTGTCATTACCTGAGAAAAAGACTTCTTCGTGTTTTTGTGTAAGTTAGACACAGCAATACGAGAAGCAAGTAGCGCATAATCTGGATGCGTTACTGTTAAGGTTGCTGCTGTTTCAGCAGCTAGGTTATCTAATTCAGTAGTAGAAACACCCTCATATATTCCCTTAATTACCTTCATGGCAACTTTTTCAGGTTCAACTATTGGGTTTAAGCCATAGCACAGCTTTTTAATCCGTGCAGTAATCTTGTCGAATTTAACCGACTCTTGTCTTCCGTCTCTTTTTACTACGAACATATTTTAGCGTTTGATTTATTGTTGTTGTTGATATTGATTTTCTCTAAAAGTCTTCGTCCATTGAAAATGCATGATTTGAAGAACCGTCTGTCGAAGCAACTCCCGATTTCTGGTATTCCGCAACCCGCTTTTCAAAGAAGTTAGTTTTTCCTTCAATGGCAATCATCTCCATAAAATCAAATGGATTACTTGCATTGTAAACTTTCTCTCCTATTAATTCATAAATCAATCTATCTGCTACAAATTCTATGTATTGACACATTAATTCTGCATTCATTCCAATCAAACGAACTGGCAAAGCGTCAGTAACGAATTCCTTCTCTATTTCAACTGCATTTGTAATGATGTCTTTTACTTGTTGTTTTGGTAATTGATTTACTAAATGATCCTTGTACAACATACAAGCAAAATCGCAATGCATTCCTTCGTCTCGAGAAATTAATTCATTAGAGAATGTTAATCCAGGCATTAGGCCTCTTTTCTTCATCCAAAAGATAGAACAAAACGAACCAGAGAAGAATATTCCCTCCACTGCAGCAAAGGCAATCAAACGCTCAGCATAAGATCCATTATCTATCCATTTAAGTGCCCAATCAGCCTTTTTCTTAACACAATCTAGTGTTTCAATAGCTCGGAATAAATGATCTTTTTCTGCTTTGTCTTTTATATATGTGTCTATTAATAGAGAGTAGGTTTCAGAATGGATATTCTCCATCATAATCTGGAAACCATAAAAGAATTTAGCCTCTGTGTACTGTACTTCAGAAACGAAATTTTCCGCAAGATTCTCATTGACAATTCCGTCACTGGCAGCAAAGAATGCCAGAACGTGTTTGATGAAATGACGCTCGTCATCATTTAATTTGTTTTCCCAGTCTACTAAATCTGGCTCTAAATCAATTTCTTCCGCAGTCCAAAAACAAGCTTCAGCATGTTTATAATGTTGCCATATATCATTGTGCTCAATAGGAAATAAAACAAATCGATTGGGATTATCTGTTAAAATAGGTTCCTCCAGTTGTGTTTTCTTTGGCAATACCTCATTGATGTTTTGCTCCAGTGAAATTTGTTTTTCTTTTGCGAATTCTTCCATTTGCTCTCTTCTTTGCTGATTAATTATTCTTGCAATTACTTCAAATTAAAGGTGACAATTCCCCCTTGCCGCTGGCGGCATTTTTTAAAATTTAGAAGGATGTCGAGAAAAAAAATCCTGCTAAGAATTGCGGTTTAGCAGGAGAACAAAAATTGAAAAAATAATTCGTGGTCACAACGCAAAACAATTCACATTTGTCCGAAGTTATTCACATGATTTTCGCTGGTTTTGCTCAAGCCCTTATTTGACAACTGCTAGACAATATTATAAGCCATTAACAATTTCTTAAACTTGAAAAAAGAAAGAAATTATTGGCATCAATTGTTCAAAATATCGAGCTCATAATGGACACCTTAAGAGCAAAATTAGTTTAGAAGGCTTGATGCATAATTCAACCCCATAAATTCAGCATATAACGAAATCCGTTTTAAGTTCTCAATGTGGATCAAAATGTGAAAATGACGCAAATACCCCTGAGAAGTCACATAATTTTAAACAAAATTTTCGTTTTGGCACGCCTATTGTCTATTACAGTAACAAATGCCACTATATGAAAAGAGTTATACTATATATCGCGCTTATAGGCACAAGCATTTCGGGAATCGCTCAAGGCGGAGGCCCTACAATTGGTGTGAACACGCAAATAACTATTCCTCAAAATACTTTTGCGGAAAATTATCGAGGTCTTCCTCTTGGAATTGGAGCTCATATAGCCATTCCATCTGGCAACCGTTCACCTATAGAAATAGGAATGGATCTGGCATGGAGCACTATGGGTTCTGAGCGAGATCAGGTTACTTTTGAAGATGGTTTCAACAACTTACTTGCAGGTGACCTATCTGTTAAAAGCAATGTGAATAGCTACCATGCCTTCGCTAGGTTCAGCCCTTTTAATGGTCCCGCTAGAATATATGTAGATGGGTATGCCGGCTTTAGAAATTTTACAACGAAAAGCATATTCGATTACAATGATCTTGAGGGTTTTGCCCAGCAACAGATAAATGTCGCATCCAAAAATTTATCTTTTAGTTATGGATGGGGAGGTGGAATGATGCTATCCCTCAATAGAAATCTCATGTTTGATATTGGTTTTCAAAAATTGAAGGGCGGAAATGCGTCTTATATAGATAAGGACAGTATCATAATCAATGCTGATGGAAGCACTTCTTTTGATATGATAACATCTGAAACAGATGCTATTATTCCAAAAGTTGGATTGACACTGGCTTTCTAAGATAGCCCATAATCTACAAGGGGCAGATCGATTTCCCAAAAGATTCTTTTGATTAAAATTTTGATTTTGATTGAGCTTTGTTCCTATCTTTAGGACAAAGAATTTCAAATGGCAATAAGAAGACCTTTTAATTTACAAAAATGGATTGATGAAAACAGAGATGAGTTAAAGCCGCCTGTTGGAAACAGAAATCTGTATAAGGATGCTGGAGATTATATTGTAATGATCGTTGCTGGGCCTAATGCCAGAAAGGATTACCATTATAATGAGACAGAGGAATTGTTTTATCAATTAGAAGGAGACATTAATGTGAGGATTCAGGAAGATGGAAAAGCTGTTGACATTTCTATTAAAGAAGGTGAAATGTTCTTATTGCCCGCAAAAGTTCCACACTCACCCATGCGTTCTGAAGGATCTATAGGATTGGTAATTGAATGCAAAAGAACAAAAGAAGAGAGGGATGGCCTCCTATGGTTCTGTGACAACTGCAATGAAAAATTGCATGAATCATACTTTCAACTCACCAACATAGAAAAGGATTTCCTTCCGAGATTTAAGGATTTCTACTCAGACCCCCAGAAAAGAACCTGTAAGAACTGTGCAGAGGTGATGGAGGCAGATGAAAGATTTGTTTAATTAAGAAATCAATCCTATTCATTAACAATCCTTGCCAAAACCCTAGAAATGAAATATCTTTGTGTTCGATTTGAGCAATGAGTGACGCTATAAAGCATGAGTGCGGAATTGCACTCTTAAGACTTAAAAAACCCCTTCAATTTTATCTGGATAAATACGGAACGCCTTTTTACGGAGTAAATAAGCTGTATTTATTAATGGAAAAGCAACATAATCGCGGTCAGGATGGCGCGGGAATTGCTAGCATTAAGTTTGATGTTGAACCTGGACAGAGGTATATTTCGCGAAAAAGATCCATTGACCAAAAGCCTTTAAAGGACATTTTTGATCATGTCAATGGTCGCTTTGCTGAAATCCTCGAAAAGAATCCTGATAAAGTAAAGGATGTAAATTGGCTCAAAAAAAATGCACCTTTCACTGGTGAGTTATTTCTGGGACATCTGAGATATGGCACTTATGGTAAAAATCACATTGAAAGTTGTCATCCCTTTTTGCGTCAAAATAATTGGATGACCAGAAACCTAGTAGTTGCTGGAAATTTCAACTTAACCAATGTAGATGAACTCTTCAACTTACTCATTAATATAGGACAACATCCAAAACAAAAATCGGACACGGTAACAGTACTTGAAAAAATTGGTCATTTTTTGGATGATGAGAATGAACGACTTTTCCAACAGTTCAAAGATCAAGGACTAAGCAATATTGAAATTAGCAGCAAAATTGCCGAACAATTGAGTATTCGATCCATTCTAGAAAACTCAGCAATGGATTGGGACGGTGGTTATGTGATGGCTGGAATGTTTGGTCATGGAGATGCTTTTGTGTTGAGAGACCCCAATGGAATTCGACCGGCATACTATTTCGAGAACGAGGAAGTTGTTGTCGTAACTTCTGAAAGACCCGTTATTCAAACGGCTTTCAATGTTAAAAGGGATAGAATTAAAGAATTACCTCCTGGCCATGCAATTGGGATCAAAAAGAATGGGGACACCGATATTTTTGAGGTTAAAAAACCCGGTGAAAGAAAAGCTTGTTCTTTTGAACGCATCTATTTCTCCAGAGGAAATGATTACGACATTTATCAGGAGCGCCAAATGTTGGGCAGAAAATTGGTTCCAAAGGTATTGGAAGTCATTGATCACGATTTAAAAAACACTGTTTTCTCATTTATCCCTAATACTGCAGAGGTTAGCTACTATGGCTTGGTTAAGGGAATGGAAGACCACCTAAATGCAGAGAAAAAAAGGAGAATTCAAGCTATTGATATCAATGATGAAGATGCGCTCACAGAAATTTTAAGCCTAAGACCGAGAACTGACAAGATTGCCATCAAGGATGCTAAGCTGAGGACTTTCATCACACAAGATGAGGATCGTGATGATATGGTTGCACATGTTTATGACATAACCTATGGCACCATTAAAGATGGAGATAATCTGGTTGTAATTGATGACTCTATTGTAAGAGGAACAACTTTGAAACAAAGTATTCTGAAAATATTAGATCGATTGGGGCCAAAAAATATTATTGTTCTTTCCTCTGCACCTCAGATACGCTACCCAGATTGTTATGGTATAGACATGGCAAAACTGGGTGACTTCATTGCCTTTCAAGCTGCGATTACTCTGTTGAAAGAAAATGGAATGACATATATCATAGATCAGGTTTTTGAGAAGTGTGAGGCACAGTTGAATACTCCAAAAGAAGAGATTGTCAATCATGTCAAAGAAATTTATGCTCCATTTACTCCGGAAGAAATTTCAATGAAGATTGCCGAGCTACTAAAACCAGAGGGTATAAAAGCAAATGTCCAAATCATCTATCAATCATTAAGTGGCTTGCATGAGTCTTGTCCGAATAACTTAGGAGATTGGTATTTTTCAGGAGATTATCCAACACCTGGAGGAAACAAAGTGGTGAATAAAGCCTTTATTAATTATTATAAAGGGGTCAATCAGCGCGCTTATTAGACTAGTTCATATTACTGGTTGATAGTCATTGGTTTATAATTAAGAGTTTGCTTCGCAGAAGAACTTTGAGTGATGATATAGTGGTAATATTGAAGCTGGTATTTTAAGGGACATACTTTGAGAAAGAGTTAATCTGAGTGCCGTAGAGAATTAAAAATTCAACAATAACATTTAAAATTACTTATTCCTGAAAAGAGATAAATCCAAATTACTTAGGTACTTCAATTTGAGCGAATAGCTTCTACCGGATCAAGTCTACTTGCCTTCCATGCAGGGAAAAATCCTGCGATTACTCCAATCACTACGGATATAACTAAACCTATTACGATATTCTCCATAGAAAGAAATAGATCCGTAGAAAAAATCAGATTGAGAATTAATAATATCAGAGCCAAAAACAATATCCCTAACACTCCACCTACCACACAAAGAGCAACGGACTCAAATAAAAACTGAGCTCTTATAAATGAATTCTTGGCTCCCAAAGATTTCTGAATACCAATTTGGTTAGTTCTCTCTTTAACTGTAACGAACATAATATTGGCAATGTTGAAACCGCCCACCAAAATTGCAAGGGTTCCTAAGAACAAACCGATAATATTGAAAAAGTCCATTATTCCTCCAATCATATCGCGAAATAAAGTCATTTCAGTCACTGCAAAGTTTTTATCATCTCTTGGCCTCAATTTTCTTATCGCCCTCATCTTTGCGATAATCTCTCCTTTCAAGTCTTCTACCAAAACACCATCTTTTGCTTTTACCCAAATGGCATTGTCATCATCATTTTTCAAATCCAATATGGCTTTTCCAAAATTCACTGGAATAATTACCGTATCATCAAAACCACTATCCCCTAAATTTTCTCCCTTTTTCTCTATTAGCCCAATGATTTTCAGTTTTCTGCCTCCAACCTTCATCACTTTACCAATAGGGTTAATTGGCCCGAACAAATCTTCTTTAATATTAGCTCCTATTAACAACACATTCTTTCCAGACATGGATTCGGATTCGGTAAAATATCTACCCTCCTCTATTTGCAAATCATAAACCTCCTCCAGTTTATGTGATGCTGCAATTACCCTTGCTCGCTCAATACTGGAGTTTTTATATTCCATTTTTCGTTGAGCATCAGACATAAAACAAAGTGCTTGTGCTTTAGTCATACGCCTCTCCATCTGATCTAGGTCATTGAGATTTGCTGGAGGTCGTTGCCAATATTTCCACCACGCATATTCCGACTCTCCGTCTTCTGGAGCAACAGGCCACTTAGAGATGATGATCACATCGTTACCTAATTTACTTAGGTTCTCCTCAATACTTGCTTCCAGCGAATCAACCGCTGAAAAGACTCCTATAATCACAAAAATTCCAAAAGAAATACCCAACAAAGATAGAATGGTTCTCAGCACATTCCCAGTCATGGAATTAAATGCAAATTGCAGACTTTCGACAATTAATCTGAAATAGATTTTCACATGTTAAATGTAATTGAATCCAGTCAAAATATAAGCCTTTTGTTTTTGATGGTCATTTATTAACACAAACGGCACCCAAACAGTCTAAATGTTTAAAAGAAAAAGCTGCTTATAAACCCTTAAAAACATTGGCAATTACTAATTTGCGCCCTCAATTGAAAAAAGGCATGAATAAAATTAACTCAGCACTGATTTCTGTTTTTGATAAGGGTGGATTGGAAGACATCTTGGCAGAA
Source organism: uncultured Flavobacteriales bacterium (assembly GCA_964609215.1). Lineage (GTDB taxonomy): Bacteria > Bacteroidota > Bacteroidia > Flavobacteriales_D > JABDKJ01 > JABDKJ01. The sequence continues at coordinate 26,122 of CAZSQZ010000021.1, read as the reverse complement.
CTTGAAAAGTTGAATGTTCAAATATATTCTACTGGTGGAACTCAAAAGTTTATTGAAGAAAAGGGTTATAAAGTGACAGCCGTTGAGGATATAACTTCTTACCCTTCCATTCTTGGTGGACGAGTAAAAACACTGCACCCAAAAGTGTTTGGTGGAATTTTAGGAAGAAGAGACCTAGAAAGTGATACTGCGCAATTAGCGGAGTATGATATTCCGGGTATTGATCTAGTAATTGTCGACCTTTATCCTTTTGAAGACACCTTAGCAAATACCAATGATGAATCTCAGATTATTGAAAAAATTGACATCGGTGGAATTTCTCTTATTCGCGCAGCGGCAAAGAATTACAAGGATGTTGTTATCATTCCTTCGAAAAATGAATATGCTGAATGCTTAAGACTTTTACAAGAGCAACAAGGCTTTACGAAAATCGAAGATAGAAAGAAGTTAGCGGCAAGAGCTTTTGCTATATCTTCTCATTATGACACTGCCATTTTCAAATTTTTTGATGACGAAGGTAATGATTTCAAAGCGAGTATTTCTCCAGCAAAAGTATTGAGATATGGAGAAAACCCTCATCAGAAGGGTGTGTTTTATGGAAAGTTAGATGAACTTTTTGATCAACTACATGGGAAAGCGCTTTCGTATAACAATCTATTGGATATTGATGCTGCGGTTGCCTTAATGGATGATTTCAAAAATGACGATCCAACTTTTGCAATCTTAAAGCACAATAATGCTTGTGGCCTGGCTACTCGTTCTACTTTGTCTGAAGCGTATAAAGATGCATTAGCGGGAGATCCTGTTTCCGCTTTTGGAGGTATTCTAATTGCCAATACCGAAATTGATCTTACCACAGCTGAGCAAATCAATACTTTGTTTTGTGAGGTTGTCATTGCCCCCTCTTTTTCTAATGATGCACTAGAAATTTTAAAGTCTAAAAAGAATCGAGTGCTATTGGTTCAAAAAGACATTGAAATGCCAAATGCTCAATTTAGAACTGCCTTAAATGGAGTGCTTTGGCAAGACAAAGATTCCATCACGGATCTGGTTGGAAACTTTGAACAAAAGACGAACAGAGCTTGTACTGACCAGGAAAAAAAGGATTTGTTCTTCGCAAATAAATTGGTGAAACATACCAAATCGAATACCATCGTCCTGGCAAAGAATAACCAACTTTTAGCAAGCGGTACCGGACAAACTAGCAGGGTAGATGCCTTGAGGCAAGCTATTGCAAAAGCAAAGAGTTTTGGATTTGATTTAAATGGTGCAGTAATGGCATCGGATGCTTTCTTTCCCTTTCCAGATTGTGTTGAAATAGCGGATGGAGAAGGAATTTCTGCAGTTATTCAACCAGGTGGTTCCATTAAAGATGAATTATCTATTGATTATTGCAATGCACATGATATGGCCATGGTCTTTACTGGAAATCGCCATTTTAAGCATTAGAAGATTGCTTTAGATTGATAAGGTTATAATAAATCGAATAATCGAACGTTACCAAAAGCGCAAGGTTAATATGTCTTGCTCCTTCCCTCCCCTTATTTAATAATACTGCTATTTTTACGAATTAAAGATGGCTTAAAAGCACGATGGGATTATTCAGTTATTTTACACAAGAAATTGCAATTGACTTAGGCACAGCGAATACCTTAATCATTTACAATGATAAAGTTGTTGTCGATGAACCAAGTATTGTAGCGCAGGACCGACAAACCAAAAAGTTCATTGCCATTGGAAGGGAAGCGCAGCAAATGCATGGGAAAACGCATGAAGATATTAAAACCATTCGTCCACTTAAGGATGGTGTGATTGCAGATTTCCAGGCAGCTGAAGCCATGATTCGTGGGATGATCAAAATGATTAATCCTAAAAAGCAATTATTTGCTCCATCCATGCGAATGGTAATTTGCATTCCGTCTGGGATTACAGAAGTTGAAAAAAGAGCCGTTATTGATTCTGCTGAACATGCCAAAGCCAAAGAAGTTTATTTGATTCATGAACCTATGGCTGCAGCAATAGGAATAGGAATTGATGTTGAAGAGCCGATGGGTAATATGATTATTGATATTGGAGGAGGAACATCAGAGATTGCGGTAATTGCTTTGGGTGGAATCGTAAGTGATAAAAATATTCGTGTTGCCGGAGACGAATTTACTCAGGACATTGAAGAGTACATGAGAAGGCAACATAACATTCTCATTGGTGAACGTACTGCTGAAACCATAAAAATTGAAGTAGGTGCTGCATTACCAGAATTGGAAAATCCACCCGAAGATTTTGCCGTAAGAGGGCGTGACCTTTTAACTGGTATTCCAAAAGAAATTTTGGTTTCATACAAAGAGATTGCGCATGCACTTGATAAGTCCATTTCTAAAATTGAAGAGGCCATCTTAAGTGCATTGGAACAAACTCCTCCTGAGCTTTCTGCAGATATTTATAGAACTGGAATATACCTAGCAGGCGGAGGTTCTTTGTTAAGAGGTCTGGACAGAAGAGTATCCATGAAGACAAAACTTCCTGTTCACGTAGCTGAAGATCCTCTAAGAGCAGTGGCGATTGGAACCGGTATAGCCTTGAAAAATATTGATAAATACAAATTCCTTATTCGAGATTAATTTTTCTAAATAGCCTGTAGGATGCATAATCTGATCTCTTTCTTATCCAGATTTTATTTATTCATCCTATTCCTGTTTTTACAATTTATCTGCCTTTCTATTATTTTTAGCAATAAGGGAATATCCTATCAACAAAACGCCATTTTTTCCATTGCAAATAATTCAATAGCAGCTATTAATAAGCGTACTTCTTCTGTTCGGGAGTTTTTCTCTTTAAGAGAACAAAACGAAATTTTGCAAGAGCAGAATAGAATGCTGCTTGAAGGAAAAAAATCAGCATTCAGAAAAATAGAAGGTGATTTCGTTATACTGGAAGATACCATTTGGAAGAGGCAATATAGATTACTTTCTGCCAAGGTTATTAATGGAACTCTATACCAAGACAAGAATTATTTTACCATCAATAAAGGATCGGAAGATGGTGTAAGCCAAAAGAAAGGTGTCATCTGTGATGCTGGAATTGTTGGAAGGGTGGTAGCGGTTTCTGATCATTATTCTGTTATTGAAACGGTAATATCAGAGACTTTTAGTACCGGTGCATATGTAAAGCGAACAGGCAACCTTGGTTATCTAAAGTGGGATAAAGATCCTGGCTTTACTAAAATGACCGAGGTGGTTGCAACAGCTCCAATTGCCATTGGCGATTTGGTTTATTCAAAAGAAGGTTCAGGATATTTCCCTCCAGACACTAAAATTGGTGAGATAAGTGATTTGATAGAAAAAAAAGGTGAAGCTTACTATGATATTAAAATAAAATTAAGCACCAATTTTTCCAAATTAACCAAGGTCTATGTAGTAACCAATGAGTTTCAGGAGGAGCTGGAAGCGTTACAAGGAGATTATTATCCATGAGTGATTTTAATTTATCACATATCGGACGATTTGTACTATTGATTTTTATTCAAGGGTTTTTGTTGAGTAATGCAGCCCTTTTTGATGGTCTTGCAATACCCTTCATTTATGTCTTCTTCATTCTAAAGCTGCCCCTAGATATGAATAAGGCACTTCTGCTTATAATTTGCTTCTTTACTGGCATCTTTGTGGATTTGTTTTATCATACCTTAGGATTACATGCTGCAGCATGTGTGCTAATGGGTTTTACAAGAACCGGCATTCTAAATGCCATTCAACCGCGGGACGGTTATGATTCAGGTAGCTCTATAAGTGTGGGTTCCTTTGGGTTCAACTGGTTCTTTATTTATGCCTTTTCCCTGATCTTAATACATCATTTTTATCTCTTCTTTTTAGAAGTTTTTAGCTTATCCTATATACCAAGAACCCTTTTAAAAGTGTTATTGAGTTCTATATATACTTTTATACTTATTCTATTGGTCCATCTAATTTTTACTAAAAGGCGTTGAATCCTAATGACAGAAAATATGTTGTCCTTTCCATTTTTGGTTTCATTACATTATTGTTTTTGGGCAAGCTATTTAGTATCCAAGTAATTGAGGATGAATGGAAATTAAAATCTGCCCATTTAACAGAATCAGCTAGAGATATTTATCCGGCACGAGGAATTGTATACGATAGACACAATCGTGTTATTGTGGACAATGTTGCTGCATTTGATTTAATGGTTATCCCGAGGCAGGTAAAGGATTTTGATACACTTGCATTGGCAGATTTGACTGGCTTAACCAAGGAAGAAATCATTAAAAAACTCGACAAAGCTAAGCGTTATAGTCGTTACAAAGCATCTGAGTTTATCGCTCAACTCAAGGGTGATGAGTACATCAAAATTTCAGAAAATTTATCGGAGTTTCCCGGTTTTTTTGCGAGAACCAGAACCCTTCGTAAATACCCGCATCATTCAGCATCTCATATTCTAGGGCACATTGGAGAAGTCAATCAAAAGAAAATTGAAAGTGATTCCTATTATAAGTCCGGAGATTATATTGGCACCAGCGGAATTGAGCGATCCTACGAAAAAGATTTGAGGGGTAAAAGGGGTATTGAATTTGTGCTCATTGATGTGCATAATAATGTAAAGGGAAAATACAGCAACGGAGATTTTGATACTGTTGCAACGAATGGTTTAGATCTACAATCTACCATTGACATAGAATTGCAAAAGTATGGAGAGCTGTTGATGCAAAATAAACGAGGCAGCATAGTAGCAATTGAACCAGCAACTGGAGAAGTTTTATGTTTGGTTAACAGCCCTTCATACGATCCAAATCTTTTGGTTGGCAGGGTTCGTTCTCAAAACTTTAGAGCATTAAGTCAAGACACCTTAAAGCCACTTTTTAACAGAGCTCTTCAGGCAAGCCAATACCCTCCGGGGTCAACGTTTAAGTTAATACAAGCATTAGTCGGACTGGAGGAAGGAACGGTTACTCCAGACACTTATCATTCCTGTAGAGGTGGTTATTATTTTGGCCGCAGACGTCTCGGATGTCACGGGCATAAGTCTCCATTGTCCATGAATTACTCAATTTCTACCTCATGTAATGCATACTATTGCAATGTCTTTAAGGATATTCTCGATGCCTATCCAAGTACTGAAGATGGATATCGGGCATGGAGAGATCATGTCGCGAAATTCGGCTTAGGACAAAAGTTAGGTATAGATATTCCAGGGGAAAAAGCGGGATTACTTCCCAAACCTGATTATTATGATAGATATTATAAAAAAGGAGGGTGGAAACCTCATACCATTATAAGTTTAGCAATTGGTCAGGGAGAGCTGGGAGTAACGCCTTTACAAATGGCCAATTTTACATCTATTCTCGCTAATCGGGGTTGGTACATTCGCCCGCATTTGGTTAAACGGGTAAATGGAAATGCTTTACCAGATAGTTTACTTCAAAGAAATTACACAGATATCAGTCCTCAGCATTATGTTCCAGTGATAGAAGGAATGTACTCAGTAATCGAGGAAGGAACAGGAAGAGGAGTTCGTTTTTCTGAGGACATTGAGGTTTGCGGCAAAACGGGTACAGCTCAAAACCCTTTCGGAAAAGATCATAGTATATTCATTGCTTTTGCTCCTAAGGATGATCCCAAAATAGCCGTTGCTGTATATGTTGAAAATGTTGGTTTTGGTTCTACTTGGGCAGCACCGATAAATAGTTTGATTATTGAAAAGTATCTTACTGGAACTACGAATAGAGAAAGAGTTGAAAAGAAAATGCTTGATGCAAATCTAATGCACAACTGATGGTAAAAAGATCAAATAGCATTTTTGGATCTTTTGATATACTTCTTTTTACAGTGTTTATAGTCCTACTTTTTTTTGGATGGTTAAATATCTATTCGGCAGCACTTAACCCTGAACACTCCAGTATTTTTGATAGATCTCAGGAATATGGTAAGCAGTTTATATGGATTTGTGTTAGTCTGGGAATAGGGTTTTTTATTATGCTTTTGGATGGCGGAATTTTCAAGCAGTTCTCCTTGCCTTTTTATGGAATAACTACCCTTCTTCTTATTGCGGTTTTGCTATTTGGAAAAAAAGTAAATGGTGCAACCTCCTGGTTTGGGGTTGGAAGTTTTGGCATTCAGCCTTCAGAATTTGCCAAGCTAGGCCTTGCACTTTTTCTGAGTTTTATAATATCAGAAAAAGTATCTATAGGCACGGATATTGATTTTAATGTTCTCGGTGTTAGAATAAAAATTGATGGGAGCACTATTCTTTCCAAAGGTATTATTGCAATTCCCGCTCTGCTAATAGCGTTGCAGCCAGACCCAGGTACAATGCTTGTTTTCCTTTCAATGATCTTGGTTCTATACAGAGAAGGACTCTTAGAAGTACCCCTCTATTTCGGGATCTTATCCATCGTGATTTCTATACTTACTTTGCTGACCATAAATTCTGCAATTAACATTTTTGGTTACCCAGTACATGGTCACTATTTCCTGATACTCGGAATCATTCTTATCGTAGGAATCACTATTTATTTAATCAACTATTTTGCAGTACCTAGAAAGCGATCAAAATTTATTAGAAATTCTATTGTAACCGGGGTTCTAAGTGTAATCATTCTTGGAGCAGTTTCCTTTGTCTATAACTCTGATAAATATCTAAACTCCGATGAAAATCTTGCTGACCCCGCTTATAAGAAAACGAGTATTCTAAAAGAACATCACAAAAATAGGATTGATGTTTTATTTGGTCATAAGGAAGATAATCAGGGAATTGGATATAACGTTAATCAATCTAAAATTGCGATTGGTAGCGGTGGTGGGACCGGGAAAGGTTATACCAATGGAACCTTAACTAAGTACAAACACGTTCCTATGCAAAGTACTGACTTTATATTCTGTACAATAGGAGAAGAATGGGGTTTCCTGGGCAGTGCCCTTATTGTAATTCTATTTTTTTTCATGCTCTTTAGGATTATAGCAATTGGAGAACGCCAGAGATCCGTATTTACAAGAGTTTATGCCTATTGTATTGCGAGCATTTTCTTCTTTCACTTTTTAATCAATATAGGAATGACCATTGGTTTAGCTCCAGTAATTGGAATACCACTGCCCTTTTTCTCTTATGGTGGTTCATCACTTATGGTATTCTCAGCAATGATTTTTATTTTACTGAAGTTAGATTCTGAACGCCTTGATATACTGAGATAGTAATTTTGATTTCTTATTATTTAATCTGATTTTTATGAGCTATGGGGCTTTTTAAATTTAAGAACAAAGAATACGACAAGGTGGTAACTGATGCTATCAATAGCATTGATTCTCCTCCGGTAGCTGTGGATGGAGATTTTAAACTTTACTGTGGCTCAAATGAAATTGGAGGATATAAATTCTTGAATTGCAATATTATTGCGCCTTTTCAGGTGAGAAGTGCTAAAGGCTGTTACGCTTATTTTAGTAATGGCAGTGAAGAACTGGAAATTGAATCTGAAACTATTGAAATAAATAGCGATTACTCCGATACACTTTCCTTAGGGGTTACCGCATTTGTTTTGGAGTTGGAAGGCAAATTGGAAAATTGGATAGTTGAAGGTTCGCTTAAATCCATCCGATTTGAGTTCCCAAAAAAGAGTTGTGAGTATCATACTATAGATTCTTCAGTATTTCAAGACCTACTGAAAAACGACCTCTCAGAGGAAGAATAATTTGTTTGTATTAAATTATTTCATATCTTTCAATTATATTTGAAACTTATGAAATATGCTTTTGCTCTCATTTGGATAATAAACGGCTTATTTTTTAAAGTGCTTAATCTACTTCCAAGACATGAAGAAATTGTTGCTTCAATACTAAGTCCAATCTATAGCCGTGAGATTACATTAACAATAGGCATTCTAGAGATTTTAATGGCTATTTGGATTCTAAGTCCCTGGAGATCTAAATTATGCGGTTTCATTCAGATTGTTATCATCTTTCTAATGAATCTAATAGAAATATTGCTTGTACCGGAACTCTTACTTTGGGGCAAATGGAATTTTCTGTTTGCCTCAATTTTTTGCTTTGGCATAGCTTTACATTATTTTAAACCAACCAATAATGTTGAACTGGCTTAAATCGCACCCATTTTCCGTTGATGCTCATTTTGAAAAATCAATTGTACTAACTTATGCCGTTTCTATTGAGCAATTACAAGCACTTATTCCGCAGCGACTTAAGGTAGATAGTTTTGATTCCAAATATGGTTTTATTGCCGCTGCAATGGTTCAAACAAAGAATCTGCGCCCAAAGGGTTTTCCTAAATTTATGGGAAATAGTTTTTTTCTAAGTGGTTTCAGAATTTTTGTGAGGTACAAAACGACTAAAGGAAAAAACCTTCGTGGCTTGTTTATTTTGAAATCCTTGACCAATAAATATCAGATGAAATTATTCGGGAATATTTTCACACACTACAATTATTCTAAAATAAACCTAGATCAATACTTAAATGAAAATATCCTAACCATAAAATCTGGAAACGGAGGATTCAATGTTGAACTAGACATAAAGAACGAAAATGTTAGTCTACCTTCCAGCTCTCCTTTTAATGACTGGAAAGAAGCAAGAAGGTTTGCTGGACCTTTACCGTTTACCTTTACTTATAATAAACAGAGAGATGAGATGCTTATCATTCAAGGAGTTCGAAAAAACTGGAATCCTCGACCTGTAAAAGTAAATAGTGAGTATTTCTCCATATTCTCGGAACTTGATTTACATGAACCCGTTTTAGCAAGTGCTTTTATGGTAGAAAACATACCATATACATGGAAAAAAGGAGAAAAAGAAAAATGGAAACACATCTTAAAATAATTGGAACTGCGTTCATTGCTCTTGCATTAGTTCATATCATTTTTCCAAAATATTTTAACTGGAAAGAAGAATTGGCTAAACTCAGTCTTGTCAATAGAGAGATTTTTAAGGTTCATACCTTTTTCATTGCATTGACTGTTTTTCTAATGGGTTTGCTTTGTACGTTTTACTCTACAGAAATTATTCAGACTAAACTTGGAAAAGCGATTTCCCTTGGCCTCCTCATTTTTTGGGGATTGAGATTGCTTACACAGTTCTTTGGATATTCAAGTACCTTGTGGAAAGGTAAAGCATTTGAAACCATCATACACATCACATCTTCATTTTTTTGGTTTTACTTGGTTTATATTTTTAGCATAATCTATTTTAATCATGTTAAGTAAAGTCGCAAAAAATGTTTGGATTGGAGTTTCAATCGCATTATTAGTTAATCTTACTCTTGGGTACTTATCAATCGAAGTGCTTAAAGATTATGGCTGGTCTGTTTTTATTCTGATCCCTATTTTATTAGGTTATATACCTAATTTCTATGCTTCAAGATACCATGAAGTAACACTACAGGGTATTTTAGCAAATACTTTGTTATGTCTTCTGTGTGCTCATGTTATTTTACTCATATTCGCTATAGAAGGATTGATTTGCCTGACCATGGCTTTTCCTTTAACCTTTGCTTTTGCCTATTTAGGAGGAATAATCGCCTATCATACGCAGAATTCCAGCAAAAGAAAAACTGGTAAAGGAAGGATTATTAGCATTCTAATATTATCACTTAGTTTTTTAGGTTTTGACTATTCGAATTCTGCAAGGCAAATGCTTTTTGTAAATTCTGAAGTAGTTATTGATGCTCCTATTGAAAAGGTTTGGACAAATGTGATCACTTTTGATAAAATTAAAGAACCAGATGAATTAATATTCAAAACGGGAATAGCATATCCTTTAGAGGCAAAGATAGATGGCAATGGAGTTGGGGCAATAAGATATTGCAATTTTACCACGGGCAGTTTTGTAGAACCAATAACAACCTGGAATGAACCTTCTTTATTGCAGTTTACCGTTGAAGAACAACCCAGTCCTATGAATGAATTAAACCCATTTCATAAGCATGTTCATCCTCCTCATTTAAATGGCTACTTTAACTCCCAAAAAGGCGAGTTTAGATTAACTGAATTGGAAAATGGCTTAACAAAGTTGGAAGGTACAACATGGTATTATTTAGATATTCATCCAAATTTTTACTGGAAAATGTGGTCAGACTTGATTATTCATAAAATACACTTACGAGTTCTTCATCACATTAAAGAACACTCGGAGATTCAGAAATAAAAAACCCCCACTTCTATGAAAGAAGATGGGAGTTCTAACTTGACCTAACTGAAACTATTAAAAATCTATATCTACTTAACAATTATTTTGTACTGAGGAGTAGGGTTCATTGGACAGAAATAAACATATTCTCCTGCAGCTAAAGTTACTTCGCCAGAGCTAGCTGTTTTTCCATCAGCAATGGTCTCTGACAAATACGCTTCTTTAATATGACTTTTTTGTTCTGTCATTCCAACAGGAGCTACTACAAAACCTACCTCATGGTCAACACCTTTATTAGTAACCTCAAATTGATAAGTCGTTCCCGCTTTAAGTTTTAGCTTCTTCGTATCAAACTCTCCTTCTGTTTGCACTAGTTTAATGGTTTCTACTTCTTTCATCATCTTATCCTTCATCATGTCTGACTTCTCTTTCATTTCAGACTTTTCCATCATTTCTGATTTCTTCTTCATCTCAGATTCCTGAGCTGATAACTGTTGGGTCATTGTAAGACCAAATACTGCGATTATTGCAAAAATTAAATTTTTCATTTTCTATTATTTTATTGATTTATACCGTTTCTAATTCTATTTCTTGTGCTACTGGAAAATCTATTTCAAACTGAGCCATGTTATGAATGAAATTGCTTATCGTCTTTTCACCAATAGCAATATTCACATCAATTAGGTTCGCCTCATTGTATCCTGCATTAAAGAATGCTTCTTGGGTTGAATTGGATACTTTTCCTTTGTTTGCCACCGCTTCTTGTGTTAACTGAGCAAGTGCATTAATTTTACCATCAAATGATGCTTTTCCTGTTCTTAGTTCTAAAATTTCATCATCACTAAAACCATTCATCTTGCTTATTGCTGTATGAGCAGAAAGGCAATAGTTGCACCCATTTATTTGACTTGTAACCAAGTTTATAACTTCCTTTTCCTTTGCTTTTAAGGTGCTTTTTCTCCCTGAAAACTGAAGATAATCACCTAGTGCAGTATCGTTCTTAGCATAGTATGCGTAGAGGTTAGGAACAAAACCTAATTTTTCTTTCAAATTATCAAAAATTGCTTGATTCTGTTCTGATACTTGATCCCTTGTGGGTACTGTGTATTTTTCCATTGTCTTATAAATTATTTTGTTTGTTATTAATTTGACAATGCAAATATGAGTTCAATATTCCACCAAGAACTAGGCAGAAATTCCCTAAGAGTTATCAATTTTTCCCTTTATGGATTTTAAAAGGTTTTTTCCTTGTATTCAGATGGTGCTAGGCCTTGATTCTTTTTGAAAAACCTGCTAAAAGAAGGCACGTCTGTATAACCGATTTCATATGCTATTTCCTTTACCGGCTTATCTGTATAGGATAGAAGTCTTCTCGCTTCTAACATTAATCTTTCTTGAATATACTGCAATGGTGTTTTTGCACCCAGCTTAGAAAATAGATTGGATAAGGTCTTTGGCGATTTATTCAGCAGTTCCGCATACTCAGCAACCGAATGCTTTGTTTTGAAATGCTTTTCAATTAAATAATTGAACTCACGCAAAAGATCAATTTGAATATCATCTATTTTGGAAAATTCACCCTGCTGCTTGTATAATCGAGTTAGCAATATCAAAAGCCTTTTAAGAAGCATTTGCAACATTTCCAGTTGTAAATCATCGGGTGATTCCATTTCCATTTCAAAAACTCGCCATAGCATATCGAATTTCTTCACTTCTTCTTCAGGAAGTTTAATAATTGGAAAGGAAGAGGATCCAAAAAATAAAAGACCCTTGCAACTCACCTCACTATCATGATCCAAAATGCAAAAGAACTGCCTGTTGAATCGTATCATTTTAATGACTCCGGTTCGTTTCATCTTTAGACCGTGAAACTCTGTCAATGAAATAATTTGGTTTTTTTCGAAATGAAACTTTTTTCCATCAATCTCAAAAATAGAATCATCATCAAGGAACCACACAAGTGTTAATCCACTTTCAATTCGCTCCTGTAATTCAGTACAATTAGAAGATGTAATATCTTCTATCTTTAAATATTCTCCGGATTTACCTGTAAAAAGCATTTCAAATCTAAAAAGTCTAAAATAGGATTGTTATCGCAAAAAGCCATTTCTTTTTGCAATTTGTCTTGACATTCTATGCAATTAATAATCCCATTTTAAAGGATCAAAACATTTTAGGAAGATATCAGAAAAAAAACCAAGCAAGGTTAAAGGCATTAAAAGCCCAACAAAATCTCCTCTGGTTTCTTTCCTCCTAAAATCAGTTTAGCAGGGTCTTCAAGCATCTCCTTAACCTTTACAAGGAAAGAAACGGACTCTTTACCATCAATAATCCTATGATCATAAGATAAAGCAACATACATTATTGGGCGAACCTCAACTTTTCCATTGATTACAACAGCTCGTTCCACAATATTATGCATTCCCAGAATTGCTGATTGAGGAGGATTAATGATTGGAGTACTCAACATAGAACCAAAAACACCACCATTTGTTATAGTAAATGTTCCACCAGTCATTTCATCCAAAGAGATTTTTCCATCTCTAGCTTTAATAGCCAACCTCTTTATCTCAGCTTCAATTTCATGCATGGTCATGCTTTCCGCATTTCTAACCACTGGAACCATTAAGCCCTTTGGCGAAGAAACAGCTATTCCCATATCCACATAATCATGTGAAATCATGTTTTCACCATCTATCATGGAGTTAATCGCTGGGAACATTTTCAATCCTTCACAACAAGCTTTAGTAAAGAATGACATAAAACCTAAATTTACTCCGTATGTCTCTTTAAACTTGGCTTTATACTTTGCTCTCAAGTCCATTATTGGCTTCATGTCTACTTCATTGAAAGTAGTAAGCATGGCGGTTTCATTCTTTACCGCAACCAATCTTTTTGCAATCTTTCTTCTTAGTGAAGACATTTTTGCTTCAGATGTATCTCTTCCTCCAGACCATCCTCCTGGCAATTGAGCAGTATGCATCCCACCTGAGAGATGTGCAAGTATATCTTGCTTTGTAATACGTCCTCCTTTGCCTGTTCCATTTACACTTGAAGCGGTAATCCCATTCTCCGACATCATTTTCTTAGCAGCAGGACTTGGAACTCCAGTGGCATGTCCAGCAGCAACTGGTGCTTCTTTCTTCTCTTCAACTTTAGCAGCAGGCATTGGGCTAGGTGCAGCAGCTTCTTTCTTCTCTTCTTTAGCCCCAGCTGGTGCTTTGGCACTAGTATCAATACTAGCAATTATGCTGCCTACTTCCACTGCTTCACCTTCACTTGCTTTTATTGAAATAGCACCTGATTCCTCAGCAACCAATTCCAAGGTTGCTTTATCCGAGTCTACTTCACATATTACTTGATCTTTATGAACGTATTCTCCTTCCGCAACGAGCCATTGTGCGATTTCAACTTCTGAAATGGATTCTCCTGGACTAGGAACTTTTACTTCAAAGCTCATATTCTATTCTTTAATGTTTAGGCCAATACCTTTATGTTGGCAAAAGCGACTTTTAATATTTCGTTTTGTCTATTCTCAGATCTCTTCGGTGACCCAGATGCAGGACTTGCACTAGCCTGCCTGGAAATCACTCTGAAATTTGGAACATCAATATTCATTGTCATATATGCAGCTGGCCCCATGTTTCTTGGTTCCTCTTGAACCCAAACAAAGTCTTCTGCATTACTATACTTCTTCACAATTTTATCAATCTGATTCTGTGGCATAGGGTACATTTGCTCCAAGCGTACGATTGCAACGTTATTTGCCTTTTCCTCTTCCTGTTTCGCCAAAAGCTCGTAATAAATTTTACCCGTACATAGTATTACTCTGCTAATGTCTTTTGCCCTAGCATTTGGATCATCAATAATCTCTTGAAATTTTCCTTTTGCCAATTCATCCATTGAAGAAACACATCTGGGATGTCTAAGTAAAGACTTGGGTGTAAATACGACCAACGGTTTTCTAAATTCTCTTTGCAACTGTCTTCTCATTATATGGAAGAAATTTGCTGGTGTACTGCAATTTGCTACTTGTATATTATACTCCGCACATTGGGTTAAGAAACGCTCAATTCTTGCACTTGAATGTTCAGGTCCCATGCCTTCATAACCATGCGGCAATAAAAGAACCAAACCACTCATGCTCCTCCATTTATCCTCTGCTGAAGTTAAAAACTGGTCAATAATAATCTGAGCACCATTTACAAAGTCTCCAAATTGTGCTTCCCAGATAGTGAGTGTATGAGGAGTGTAAAGTGAATATCCATATTCAAAGCCCATTACTCCATACTCAGATAGCAACGAATTATAAATGTCAAAATTTCCTTGTTCCTTACTCAGGTTTCTCAAGTGAACATATTCTTCTTCACTATCTTCAATTTTAACAACAGCATGACGGTGAGAGAATGTTCCTCTTTCGCAGTCTTGACCTGAAAAACGAATATGATTACCTTGATCTAGAATAGAAGCGTAAGAAAGTAGTTCGGCCATTCCCCAATCCAGCTTATTCTCTTCAACCATCTTAGCTCTATCTCTTAAGATTCTCTCTAGCTTTCTAAAAAACTTCTTGTCTTTCGGCACAGAAGTCAGCTTATTAGCTAGAGATTTCAATTTTCTCAAAGCAATACCCGTTGAAGGAGAGGAGTCAAAATCACCTGGTTTAGCCACTTTCATCCCCTTCCATTGTTTGGCTAGAAAAGCAGTAATATCTGCGTCTTTAATTTTCTTGCTCTTATCAAAGTCTTTAGCTAAAAGTTCTTTGAATCTCTCTTGCATCTGCTTTCCTTCCGTTTCAGTAAGACTTCCCTCATTTGTTAATTGGGACAAGTATAAATCCCTTGGGTTTGGATGTTTAGCAATAGCCTTATACAAAGTTGGCTGTGTAAATTTAGGTTCATCACCTTCATTGTGCCCATACTTTCTGTATGACAATAAATCAATGAAAACATCTTTTTTATAGCGGTTTCTAAACTCTACTGCCATTTGAATCACATGAACCAAAGCTTCCGGATCATCTCCATTTACATGGAAAACAGGAGACAAGGTTACCTTCGCTACATCTGTGCAATAGGTACTTGAACGACCATCGTAATAATTGGTAGTAAACCCAACTTGATTATTGATGACTATATGAATGGTTCCACCTGTCCTATAACCTGGCAAATCTGCCATTTGAGTTACTTCATAGACCACTCCCTGACCAGCAATCGCTGCATCTCCATGAATAAGAATAGGCATGACTTTTTGATCATCTCCATTATACTCTTGATCTATTTTAGCCCTAGCCAATCCTTGAACAATAGGGTCTGCCGCTTCTAAATGTGATGGATTCGGACTTAAAGTTAGATGTACTTTTTTCTTGCCTACTTTTCTTTCATGGGTAAAACCCAAATGGTATTTCACATCTCCATCTAGTGAAGCATCTGCGTAATCTTTGGGTTCAAATTCAGAGAAAATTTCTTTGTAGGATTTCTGGAAAATATTGGCCAAAACATTCAATCGTCCCCTGTGCGCCATTCCCATTACAATCTCCTCCGTCCCCTCTTCTGCACACTTATCAATTAACGCATTTAAAGCTGGGATCAAAGACTCAGATCCTTCAAGAGAGAAGCGCTTTTGTCCTGGAAAACGAGAATGTAAGAATTGTTCAAAACCTACTGCTTTGATAAGATTGTCTAAAATCTCTTTTTTCTGTTCTTTATTGAAGTTAGGAAGGTTTGCATTGTCATGCATTCTTTCCTTTAACCATTTAATTTTTTCTGGCTTTCTGATGAACATGAACTCAACTCCTATAGATTGACAATAGCAAATTTCGAGATGAGTAATAATATCTTTCAGCTTGGATGGACCTATTCCACAATCATTTCCCGCTTGAAAAACAGTATCCAAATCGTCCTGTTCTAATCCAAAATTTTGATAATCGAGTGAAGGTGAGTACTGCCTTCTTTCTCTTACAGGGTTGGTTTGAGTAAACAAATGTCCTCTTACTCTGTAGGCGTTAATCAACTGAATGACTTTGAACTCTTTGTGCATGTTTTGAGGAATATCTCCTTCTGCATCGTAATCTTTTCTAGCAAATTCAAATCCCTCGAAAAATCTTGCCCAACCCTCTTCAACAGAATTAGGATCTTCTTGGTATTTCTGATACTCTGCCTCAATAAATGCAATATTGCTATTGCTTAAGTATGAAAACTTATCCATTTTTAGCCCTTTAAGGTGGGTTCTTCTTCGGCCAAATAACCCTTTTATACCACAAATTTATACATTAAAAAGGGATTGCCAATTATAATCCCTCAATGCTTCAACATTAAGCTTTAAATAATTTAGAAAACCTTATAATTCGAACTTTGCTGGAATATCTTTGTTGCTTAGGTATGAACAAGATTTTAATAAGTGGCGGCTCTGGTCTTGTAGGCTCTACGGTTACCAATCTTCTTATACAAAAGGGTTATCAGGTAGAACATCTTTCACGATCCAAAAATTCCAAGGGAAACGTACGTGTAAGACTCTGGGATATTAAAAAAGGGTGGATAGAAGAAGGAGCTTTTGAAAATCTACTCGGAATTATTCATCTTGCGGGGGCGGGAATTGCATCTGTCAAACACAATGAACAGGGAAAGAAGGTTTTGACGGATAGTCGAGTAAATTCTGCCGAACTCCTTTTCCAAAAATTGAGTTCACTCAATATCAAACCTGAGTTTTTTATCTCAGCTTCAGCAGTTGGCTATTACGGTATGGAAACAAATGATAGTATTTGCGAAGAAACTGATGATTCTGGCTCCGACTTTGTTTCAGAGCTTTGTGTAAAATGGGAAGCAAAAGCGGATCAATTCAAATCCATCTGCAGAGTAGCGAAAGTGAGAATTGGTTTGGTACTGGATAAGGATGAAGGCGCTTTAAATGCTATCTCCATGCCAACTCAATTTGGATTAGGAGCCGCGCTTGGAAGCGGAAAACAATGGCTTCCCTGGATACATAAAAAAGACTTAGCAAGGCTATTTCTTTATTTGATTGAAAATAAACTAGAAGGCGTGTTCAACGGAGTTGCTCCTAAGCATATAAATAACAAGGATTTTACAAAAGCAGTAGCCAAGGCCTATGGTGTTCCAGCCTTTCTTCCAGGCATTCCCTCTGGCATGCTTAAGTTGTTTTTAGGTGAAAAGGCTACTTTGGTTTTGGAAGGAAAACGAGTTTCTTCTCAGAAAGTTTTAAGCACAGGATTTGAGTTTAAATATCCAGATTTAAACTCTGCCTTGGGCGAAATTTATGGAAGTTAAGATTTAGCTTTCTCTATCCATCAAACTCAAGGAAAGTCTCCAAAGCAATTCTCTAATTGCCTTGCTCCCTCCAGCATCATCTAAAGCCTTTTTCGCTTTTTCCATATGCGTGTTCTTTAGCTCCGCAATTGCTTCGGGAACTTTAAGATCTGTGAGCATACCCTCTATTTCAACAATACTATCGTGGGTTATTTCACCTTTATAAATTTGAGAAAGTCTCTCCTTCTGAGCATTATTGGCAAATTCTAAGCCCTTAAGCAATAAAATACTCTTCTTTTTGGAATAGATATCACCGCCCTTTTGCTTTCCAACCTTTTCGGCCTTCCCATAAAGATCCAGAAAATCATCTTGAATTTGAAATGCCCATCCTATCTCTAAGCCAAACTCGTAAATCTTTTCAGTTGAATATTCACTTGCTCCTGCACAAAGTGCACCAAGCTGTAATGAACAAGCCAACAAAACAGAGGTCTTAAGCTTAATCATTTCCATATATTCATCTAAGCCAATATCCCATCGTTTCTCAAAATCCATATCCATCTGCTGTCCAAGACAAACTTCTGAAGCCGTTTTTGAAAATATATTAAAGGCCCTTTGCCTAGATATCTGAGGGGTTTGCATGATTTGCTCATAGGCCATTACTAGCATCATATCTCCAGAAAGAATTCCAGTATTAATGTCCCATTTTTTATGCACCGTATCTTGTCCCCTGCGCATAGGAGCTTCGTCCATTATGTCATCATGAACCAATGAAAAATTATGAAATACTTCAATTGCGAGAGCAGCATTTTGAGTGTGTTTTAATTCACCATCAAACATATCACTTGCTATCAGAGCAAGGATCGGTCTGATTCGCTTGGCTGGTAGTCCCAGCATGTAATGAGCAGGCTCATAAATTGGCCCTGTGTGCGTGTCCTTAAGTCTTTCTATTGCACTTTCAATCCCCTTCTTGTAATGTTCTATCTCCTGCATTTATTCTAATAAGTTCAAAAGGTATTTTCCATAACCACTTTTCACCAAAGGCTTGGCAATTTCTTCTAGATGCGTTTTTGAAATAAAGTTATTTCGGTAAGCAATTTCCTCAATACAGCCAATCTTTAAACCCTGCCTTTCCTCTATTACCTGAACATATTGTCCTGCCTGCATCAATGATGAAAAAGTTCCGGTATCCAGCCAAGCTGTTCCTCTATCCAAAATAGCAACCTTCAATTTACCTTGTTCTAAATACGCCTTGTTTATATCCGTTATTTCCAATTCCCCCCTTGCACTAGGCTTTAAATTTCTAGCGATTTCTAAAACCTCCTGATCGTAGAAATATAGTCCAGGAACGGCATAATTAGATTTGGGATTATTTGGTTTTTCTTCAATACTAACAGCAATATTACTTTCATCAAATTCCACCACACCATATCTTTCTGGATCAGAAACATGGTGAGCAAAAACAATACCTCCTTCCGGATTTTTGCAGGATTGTAAAGTTTTCTCTAGCCCTGCTCCATAGAATATGTTATCTCCTAAAACCAAAGCAGATTTATCATCTCCTACAAAATTTGCTCCTATGGTGAATGCTTGTGCAAGTCCTTTAGGTTCTGGTTGTTCTGCATATTGAAATTCACAGCCTATGCGACTTCCATCTCCTAAAAGTTTTTTGAAATGCGGTAGATCATGTGGAGTAGAAATAATCAATATCTCTCTTATACCCGCTGTCATCAAAGTTGATAAGGGATAATAAATCATTGGTTTATCGTAAACAGGCATCAATTGCTTGCTGACAGCCAAGGTCAATGGATGTAACCTAGACCCTGTTCCTCCTGCTAATATTATTCCTTTCATTTAATGCGAAACTATTGAAAATCTTTAAATATAAAATGATGAAAACATAGGCATAAGAATATTAATCTTGCTTATCAATTTTCAAGTTATCCAAATCAATATCTTCCTCTTCATCAAGAATTTGCAGCAACGGTTCTTTTAGTGATCGAATATCAATTAATTTCTGCCAGGACATCAATAACGATGGAAGCAACACCAAATTAGCAAGCATTGCGACAAGCAAAGTAACCGAGGATAAAACTCCTAAAGCTTGCGTTCCTCCAAATTGAGAAGCGGCAAACATTCCAAATCCAAAAAAGAGAATTACCGAAGTATAAATCATTGAAACTCCTGTTTGCTCTACGGCATTTAAAATGGCTTGTTTTAAATTCCAACCCTGTACTTTCAGCTCTTGTCTGTACTTTGCTAAATAGTGAATGGTATCGTCAATAGAAATACCGAAAACAATAGAAAAAACAAGAATTGTAGAAGGCTTTATGGGTATTCCAAAGTAACCCATTACTGCAGCAGTAAATACTAATGGAATAAGGTTAGGAACCAGTGAAATCAAAGCCATAGGAATAGATCTGAACAAGAAGGCCAAAAGTAAAGCGATTACTACAATTGCAATCAAGAGAGAAATAAATAAATTCTCTACTAAATACCGTGTGCCTTTTAAATAGAGTACTGAAGTTCCGGTAAGATTTACATTATACTTTTCTTCAGGAAAAATCTCATCAATCTTGGGTTGAATATCCTCTTCAATTAATTTCTTCATCTCAAGTGTCCCAATATCAGCTACCTGAGCGCTTACTCGGGTTATTTTTCTTGTAGAATCTAGAAACAGAGTAGCAACACCCTTCCCTTCCTCTTGTAATTCTAGATAGGGCGCGATAAAACTCTTTTCAGAGCCTTTTATTAAGCTGTATTTATTCGGAGCTCCATTATAAAATGACTGTTTGGCAAACTTCACCGCATCAACTATAGAAAGAGATTTGGAAATTTCCGGATGTTCTGCTAAAACATCTTGAAGTTTTTCAATCTTTCTGAGTGTTCCATCTCCAGTAACTCTTCCCTCATTTTTAGCTATTAGAACTTCAAATGGCATAACTCCATTAAAGTTCCTCTCAAAGAATTTCAAATCTTGAACTACTTGTTCATCCTGCGGTAAATCACCTACAATATTTCCAGTTGCCTTTATTCTAGAGATCCCATAAGCCCCTGCCAAAAGAATAAGCCCAGTAATGATATAAATAGATCTTCTATAATTGGTTACCCAAGATAAGAGCCAACCAATAACCGTTTCTACCCATCTTTTTTCAAGGTGTTTAGTATGCCTTTCCTTAGGTTTTGGCAGATATGAAAATATGATTGGAATGATGCACAATGCCAACACAAAAACCCAAATAATATTTATGGAAGCAACTACACCAAATTCTCGGAGTAAATCACTTTTGGTGAAAATGAATGTGAAAAAACCAAGAGCGGTTGTACAGTTGGTCATAAAAGTTGCATTACCAATTTTTACAATAACGCGCTGCAATGCCTTAATTCTATTGCCATGTAAAATATACTCTTGATGGTATTTATTGAGGAGAAATATGCAATTGGGTATACCAATAACTATAATTAGCGGAGGAATAAGACCCATTAACATGGTCAACTTGAAATCAAATAAAGCCAAAGTGCCCATTGCTGTGGCAACTCCACAACCTACTACCAACAGGCAAAAGAAAACTACTCGTAAGGACCTAAAAAAGAAATACAGAATGAAACCTGTAACTATTGCGGCTAACATCAAAAAAAAATTCAATTCCTTTTTGACCAATTTTGTAGTTACGGTTCTTATATATGGTAATCCTGAATAATGGATTTCCATGTGATTTTTATTGAATGAAGCAGCTTCTTCAATGAAATCTTCAATAACCCTTATCCGTTCTTCTGAATTAAATTTATCAACATCTACAAAAACCATCATTAAGGTGGCATAAGTAGAGTCTTTGTATAAGAGGTTTTTATAAAAAGGGAGAGATTCTATTCTTTTCCGAATGGAATCTACCTCATATTGATTTGCTGGCCTTCTTTCTATCAGTGGTTTAAATTCGAAGAGTTTTTCCGTCTCATTTTTTTGAATATTATAGAGATGTGTAACCGAAAAAACGGAGTCTATTCCATCAATTTCCTGAAGCTCATTTCCCAAATCATACCAGGCAGCAAAATTCTTATACTCCCAAAGCTCTTCTCCTTTTGTTCCAACTACAATGACATTTCCATCTTCAGAAAAATTCTTCTTAAACTTCTCATAAAATATTTGATCAGGGTCGTTACTGGGCAGAAGAGTATCAAATTTGTAGCTCATCCGAATAGAAGGAATCTGTGCAGCCATAAAAGCTGTGATGATTCCTAAAACGACCAGAATCAAGATTCTATTTCTAAGGATAATACGAGCTACTGACTCCCACATTCGGCAAATTAAACGAAAAGTATATTACTTTAATGAATTGTTATTAATCAATATTAACTTTTGGTTATTTTTACTTCAACAAAAAAGGGAAATGATATACATTTCCCTTTTTTTTACTTCAAACTAATTTTGATTACCATTTGGCTGTATTATTGAAATTCATATAGTCTACTATTTCGTAGCCATTGTAAGCTGAGTACTCCAATAACAAAAGAACCATACAATACTCTCCTGATGGGGGGCAATTTAAATTTCCAATTTTATTGAGATTGGTAAAATTATAACCACCTGATAACTGACCCAAACTCTTTTCAAATAAACAATATCCGTTTATATATCCTCCTGAATAAGGTTTTTTTGATGCATAAACTGCTAATTTCAAAGTTCCAGATTTTCCTCCGTTCCTATAATTGGCAATTTTATCACCATAAACACATATCTGTTCAGTACTTGGATAAGTCCGGTAACCCCAAGTTCCTTCAATACTCAAATTTGTATGTGCTAAGGGATAACGTCCCTCTTCAGTAGATTCAAAAGTAAGAGGGCTGAATGCCATCGTAAATAAACTAGTAAATAAGATAATAAAAGTCTTCATTTTAGTGTTGTGTTTAATTTTATGGCAAAAACGCCTTGTAAGATTAAAACAAGTTCTATGCCAAAGTCATTTGATAATCAGACACTTACAGAAAGCACTTAGTCTAAATTGGAGACCTTTTATGATTAATAGGGTATATCAATAAATTATAATTCACCCCAGATTACTTTTTGCCATAACAGAGTATGGGATACCTCAAATCATTTGATATAGAAAATGGAATTTTATACTCTATCTTTGATACAATGTCTTTTCTATCTAAGGGAATAAATGCTATAAAAACTCTGGGTTCATACTATTGGTCAAAAAGAACAGGTTCAACTACTCATTGGGGCAAGCCTATTTCAATTTCAATAGAGCCCACTACCGCCTGTAATTTGGGTTGCCCTGAATGCCCTAGTGGATTGAAAAAATTTTCCAGACCAACTGGTAAAATAGATATTAAGAAGTTTGATTCTTGGACCGAGCAACTAAAATCTTATGTTTCCTATCTCACTTTTTATTTTCAAGGGGAGCCTTATTTAAATCCTCAGTTTTTGGATATGGTTAAGCTAGCCAACAAGAAGGGAATATTTACAACAACATCTACCAATGCTCATTTTCTAGATTCTGATACGGCCAAGAAAACAGTGCAAAGTGGATTAAAGAAGTTAATCATTTCCATTGATGGTATGACTCAAGAAGTCTATGAACAATATCGTAGAAACGGGAAATTGGAAAAAGTAATTGAGGGTACAAAGAATGTTATTGAGTGGAAGAGAAAATTGGGCAGTAAGTACCCAAAGGTGTTTTTTCAGTTTTTGGTGGTCAGACCCAATGAACATCAAGTTGAAGAAGTACAACAATTGGGGAAGGAAATGGGAGTGGATAAAGTCGTTCTAAAAACAGCACAAGTTTACGATTACAAAAATGGGAATGTATTAATTCCTGAAAACGAGGCTTACTCCAGGTATAAGAAAAAAGCGGACGGCACCTATGAATTTAAAAACGGACTAGACAATCATTGTTGGCGACTGTGGAGTTCTTGTGTAATCACCTGGGATGGCAAGGTAGTTCCTTGTTGCTTTGATAAAGATGCCAAATATGAGCTTGGCGATTTGAACAAAGATAAATTTGAGGATATTTGGAATGGAAAAAAGTACCAAGATTTCAGAGCAAAACTATTGCACTCCAGACAGGAAATAGATATTTGCAAAAACTGCTCTGAAGGAACTAAGGTATTTGCTTAATTTTCAATTTTTAAGCTTTAATTTTTTTATCTATTTAACCCCAATAGTCGTTCTCTTTTCTTGGTGCAATTTACTCTCACCTAATTCTATTTTCTGTCTAATAGACATGTAATAATTCAAAAAAGAAAAACTCCAAAACAAAAAAAGTAAGCTCTCTTCATCTAACTTGGTATTGAAAATTAACCAAAAATGATTACTCGGATATCTTGCCAGATTTATTAGTGGCATTAAAAAAAGATCATCTTAAGTAGTAAAACCAATTACCATGAAAATGAATTTAACCAATGCTTTACTAGCCATTAGTTTTCTTATTGCTTTCCATTCGGAAGCTAGAGAAATAGAAGGAAAAAGTGCAAAACCAAGTAAATCTCAAGCGAAAGTTGCGGATTGTGTGCCTCCTTCTGGGTACAGACAATTCGAACTGAACAATGTAAGGTTCGGTGTAGAAACCGCAGGATCTCTTTGGTTTAATAGACCAGGAGGAGACATTCCAGATTATGAAGTTCCTAAAGGCTCTGACACTCATTCTATTTTTGCTGGTGGCTTATGGATGGGTGGAACCTCGCCAGATCAACAATTGAAATTAGCTGCAGTAACTTTCCGACAAGGAGGAACAGATTTCTGGCCGGGCCCTTTAACAGAAGAAACTGCTGTTATTGAACCGGAAACTTGTGAAGAGTTTGATCGTCATTGGTTAATCAGAAGACAAGATGTGGAGCTTCATAGGCTATGGTTCGAAAGAAATAGACTAGTAAATAATGGTTTGGCAGATCCTTCTATACTTTCTGAAGATCCATTCCAAAATGGGTATACCATACCTGATTACTTCTTCGATTACCCAGCCCTTAACTTTGACCCGCTTGCTCAAAGAGATTTAGCTCCTTATTTTGATGCTAATGAGAATGATTTCTATGATCCAGAAAATGGAGATTATCCAGATTTTGATTTGGATGGAAACACAGACTGTAATACAAGGTGCGCAACTGACCCCATTCCGTTATTTGGTGATGAAACTCTTTGGTGGGTGTTTAATGATAATGGAGGAATCCATACAGAATTTGGTGGAGATCCTATTGGAATGGAAATTAGAGCACAGGCTTTTGCATTTACTTCTAATGATGAGATTAACAACATGACTTTCTGTAATTACACGCTAATCAACAGAGGAACTCAAACTTTGATTGAAACCTTCTTTGGACAATGGGTGGATCCTGATTTAGGGTGTTTTAACGATGATTATGTTGGTTGTGATGTACAAAGAGGCTTAGGTTATTGCTACAATGGAGCCCCTGAAGATGAAAATTGCAGTGGTGCAAATGGTTATGGTATACAGCCTCCTGCCATTGGTATAGATTTCTTTGAAGGGCCTTTCCAAGATCCAGATTTTAAAGATAATCCAGATACAACAGACATTCAAACGGCTATCTTGGAACAAGGTATTCCTTATCCTGGGTTGGGTATTGGTTATGGTGATGGTATTGGCGATCCTAACTTCTGTGTTGATCCTGAATGTTGCGATAATGAGCGTTTTGGAATGAGAAAATTCGTTTATTATATAAATGATCCTGGAAACCCTGTAAATGGTGATCCTACTCAGGCTATTCATGTTTATAATTACCTAAGAGGTTTTTGGAAAAACGGTCAGAGAATGACCTTTGGTGGTGATGGAACCAATGCCAATGGTATTCCAACGGATTACATGTTCCCTGGGGACACAGATCCTTTGGGTTGGGCTACTGCTGGTTTAGAGTTATCTACTGATTGGACTGAAGAAAATCCATCGCCAGGTGAAGATTCAAATTCTCCAGGCGATAGAAGGTTTCTTCAATCAGCAGGACCTTTCATTCTAGAACCGGGAGAGTTTAACAATATTACAGTAGGTGTGGTTTGGGCTAGAGCATTAAGTGGTGGTCCATTTGCTTCTGTCGCAGAACTTCAAAGAGCTGATGATAAAGCACAATCGCTTTTCGACAACTGTTTTAGAATTCTTAGTGGGCCTGATGCTCCCGATGTAACTATTCAAGAGTTAGACCAACAATTGGTTCTTTACTTATCAAATGATAATGTGCTTTCAACTAATTATCAGGAAAAATACATGGAATTAGATAATACAATCCCAGAAACCTTTTCAGATGGAACAACAATCCCTGAAGAAGACAAGTATTACAGATTTCAAGGCTACAAGATCTTTCAAGTAAGAGACGCTTCTGTTTCTGCTAATGATTTAGATAATCCAGATCTGGCAAGATTGGCATTTCAAAGTGACATTGTTGACTTTACTCCTGAAGGTGAACCTGTTTCTCAAATTATCAATTGGGAGTTTGATCCTAACTTAGGGTTGGTTGTTCCTGTTGAACAAGTAAACGGGGCCAATGAAGGAATCAATCATACCTATCTGGTAACAGATGATTTATTCGCTTCGGAATCTGGTTCTCTTGTAAATTATACTAAATATTACTTTATAGCTGTAGCTTACGGTTATAATAACTATGAAGATTATAATTACCTAACCCAGTCAGGTGCTGCCTTACCTTATATAGAAAGTAGAAAATCTGCTATTGGAGATATTAAAACCTTCTGTGGTATTCCACATATTCCTGCTTCTGAAAGTG
>CAZSQZ010000020.1:0-60547 GCA_964609215.1 uncultured Flavobacteriales bacterium | reverse complement strand
GTAAATCCATTTCCAAACTTAATATCAGAGGAAGTATACTCTCCTCCTAATACATGACCTCCATTCCCATCAGGAAAGAAACCTTTACGATGCGTTGCAATATAAACACCGTCTATTTTTTCATATTCCAATTCCATTCGAATAGCTGGTTCGTTGACTCCAAATGCGGGTAATGAAAAATAGAATTGATCTACTAAATGTGTGGTTGGATTAAAGTATACAATGTATTCATCATCCGCTGCTTTCCCTGTTCCTTCATACTTAATACTTACCTTATCATAGTCAACTCCATTTACATTTTCATTACCTAAGTATGTATGCACAGCATTTGGATCATTCAATTTATACATCATCGTGAACCAGTAAAAATTAGCATGTCTTAAAAATGCTGTTCCTCCAACTGCAGCTTCATCTGTAACCATGTTTCCATCCATTGTAATTTTAGGATTTCCATCCACTAATGATTGCATGACTTTGCCTTCTTTTCCGGGCATAACATTTACATTATGCTTAATGTATTCCGCCCAGGAGCTCTCATTTTGAAAAATATACCTTTCAGTAGATAAGTCAATTCCCTTTGCTTTATCATCATAGGTATAAGTATACTCCACATCTTTCAAATTCAGCAATGCGTTCCATCCTCCATTTACCTTTTCCATGTCTTGAATCAATTGGAGGGATTTGCTAACTGGAGTGCTGCTTTCAGTTTGAGCTTCAGCTTTGGTTTCAGGTTGAACCTCATTCTGAGCTTTATTTTGAGATGGGTTTTCCGAACAAGCGCTAATACCAAATGTGAGTACTGCGATCAAAAGGATGTGTAGAGTTGATTTAATTCTGCGCATATTTTCTATTTATCTAGAAGTAAATGTAAAAACTTCTCGGTTTTATGGGTAATACTTTTGATTATGAATTTTTTAGAGGCATATAACGTTATGGGTAAAATGTGCTTACAAAATTTGCTAGTGCATTTTTACCTTTTGTTGTAAAACGTTTCATTCTATTAATTCAGTAATTTTTTTTGTGCTAGTAAGTCTAAATGTTACCGTTTTTCCATCTTTTCCTTTTTTTAAGATCTCCCTTTTCTCTAATTCCATTAAGTCTCTGCTGGCGGTTTGCCGAACTATGTCATGTCTTCGAGAATAGTTAGGTATAGTGATAACCGCTTCAGGCTTTGCATATAAATGAGCTAGAAGATCTGATTGTCTTTTATTAAATCCTTTCTCAACAAGGGAATACATTATTTGCGTTGCTTTTGATCTTTGATTTCGTTTTATATCTCGATATTTCACTAGATTTTGAAACGCAACTCTGAGACTTTTCATAGAATAAACTATAAAATAGGTTAAATCATTTTGATCTTCTTCAGTTTTTAAGAAAGCTTTATCATAACTAGTTCTAGACTCTAGTATTGCCTTAGATATTGATATATGTTTTAGCAAGACGTACCCTTTTTTTATTAGGAACCAATAAAAAAGAGCACGAGCTGTTCTTCCATTTCCATCTCCAAAAGGATGTATGTAACCAATAAGGAAATGAAGAATAGAAGATTTCAGTATTGGATGAATAAAGTTTTCATCATCATTGACAAACTCGATTAATCCGTTGATTAACTGATTCACTTCTTTGAATGAGGGAGCTGTATAAGCTATTTCTCCTGTGATATGATCTTTTACATATATTGGATGATCTCTAAATTTACCCGAGTACTTGCTTGCTTCAGTATTTGAAGTCATTAATTCATGGATGTCTAGAATTAGTTGTGTGCTTAGTGGTTCATCTAATCTAGTGCTAATTTCTTGGATTGCTTTTAAATTATTAATGATCATTTGCTCAGACTCATTTCTAGCACTTCTTCCAGATTTGATCATTTCTCTGGCTATATTAGTTGTAGTTGCAGCGCCTTCTATTTGAGAAGAGGCAATTGCTTCTTCTATTAATGATGTTTTGAAATATTCATCTTGATCTTGCTGTGTTATAGAATCTTTATACAACCCTCCAATCAATTTAAGATCAAATAGATGTAAATCCCTTTGAATAAAGCTGGTCAAGTTATAGTGAAAATGATGTTTTCCAAGTAAAAGTGGTTTTGAAGAAATAAATCTATGTGTTTTAATAAATCCCCATGCTTTTTTTGCTGACTTGAAGGGTAAATTTGGGCGATTTTTCAGTTCAGTCCAATAGAAATATCTTTTATCTGCTTCTTGAACGAAAGATTGAATGTCAGTTAAATCTTTTTGTTGGTAATAGTTTTCAAAATCTAAATTAAATTTGGGAGGTGCTTCTAACTTCATGTTACAACGTGTTAAAAAACAAATTAAATGTAACATATTGTTACACGTCTTACAAGAATAATAATATGTTTTATAACGGTTAATGTAAAAAGCGTTTTAATGCTTTTTTACATAGTGTTAGCAGCTTTATTATTTTATTCCTGAAATGGTAGTCATTTCTCTTCCCTCCTCAAATTCCCACTGCACACCATACTTGTCGATGAAGTAGAAAAACTTGATTGGAAACGGAGTTAGTTCTAATGGTGGGCCGTATTTAGGGTTAACTGAAATAAATGAAGTCTCTGTCATGGCCGAAATATGATCGAATGCACTATTAATATCCTGCACTTCAAAAGCAATATGTCTTACGCCTCCAATATCATTTGTTTTTTTTAACTCAGTTTCGATAGTCCCTTTAGGGTGTAGATATTTCATCAATTCAATATAAATACCGCTATTTAAGTGTTTTAAAAACCTAACATGAACATCTACTTGACCATCCATAAATCCAGCATTCAGGGCAAATGATCGAAGTTGAACATTTGGATAGTCCATTTCGTTTCCGGATGAATCTGTTGCAACTTCTACTCCAAGTAATTTTTTATAGTATGATGTGGCAATTTTAATATCATCGACTACAATGTTAATGTGAGATAGACCTAAAATATTTGTTTTCATTTTCTGACTAATTGTAACTGACCGAATTTATCTTTCGTGAAATCCATACCAATTAAGTCTCTATAATCCAAAGTCATTTGGTTAGGTTGAATATCGCTGAATGATCCATTTATCACACCACGTTCAAATTTGCTATTACCGAAAATCATCCAAATTGAATTGTCTGCCTTGATTTGACCAATTTCTGACCAGAAAGTAATTATATGTGGATCTCCTTTTATTACTGACTCTATGCTGCCGTCCATTTTAAATAAACAACTGTTTCTCTCTTGTGCAATATATACAGAACCTACTTTTTTAGTGCCATTTTCAATTACTGCTACTATCTCCCATTCACCATCAAGAAAAACTTCTGTACTACATTTTAAATTTGGATTGACGTGATAGTATTTGTAATACACTATTGTTCCAATGAATACCAGCGTTGCAGGTATTATGCCACTTAGAAGCCATGGAAGATGTTCTTTCAATTTGCTCATAATTTTAATTGCTGCCAATACCGTTATATAGTGCACTGTCTTATCAACAGCTACGC
Organism: uncultured Flavobacteriales bacterium; assembly: GCA_964609215.1. GTDB lineage: Bacteria > Bacteroidota > Bacteroidia > Flavobacteriales_D > JABDKJ01 > JABDKJ01. The sequence continues at coordinate 57,064 of CAZSQZ010000020.1, read as the reverse complement.
TATAAAGGGCTTTAGCGTTTTTCTTATTATAACCTAAATGTATTCATTTCTATTCAATATCTAAGAATTTAAGAATTGAACCCAAGCGGAAGCCAATACTGAAGGTGCTTTCAGGTCTCATGCACTAAATTTTATCCGTTTATTATACGGATAATTAACGCTTATTCAGAAACAGTAAAATAAACCCACAAAAAAAGGGCGGAATAATCTCTGCCCTCTATAACTATCAAGTTCCCTCTATTTAGTTATTTAACATGATTGGCATTACCAACATTAGAATGTCTTCATTTTCATCTTTGCTTTCCGATGGAACAATAATTCCAGCTTTAGATGGTCCGCTCATTTCTAGACTCTTTGTTGTTCGTCAGCTTTTTCGATGATTAATTCTTTAACTGCTTGAACCGTTTTCTTCAAATCTAGAGTAAAAAAAAGCCACCCCATTAAGTACCAAACAAAGGACCATAATATTACTCCAATAAGAAATACCCAGGATCCTGATTGAACTATAGCAATCCCGCAGAGCAAATAGCCAACAAATAGGAACACGATAACAGAGCTTCGAATTCCTATTGTCAGTGTCAATTTTTGGCCTTGAAGTCTTCCCTTTATCTCTGGTCTGAAAGAATTGAAGTGGTTAAATTTCCTTTCGATTCGGAACGAATTCACGTCAAAGTCTCCTATAAAATGACAATTGCTGAATGTCTCTCCTGTTCTTTTTTCAGTGATTTCTTTTAGGTGGCTGAATAGCTTCTTTGCATCTGTTACAGTAACAGTTATTCGCTTGCTATTTGGAAACACCCTCATTTTTTGGATTACAGTTTAATTAGTTATAGACGTTTCGGTTAAAATGCATTGCTTTTGCAATTTGCCAATACATTTTTAGCTTTTGTTGACGGTAATTTTTCATTTCACTATTCCAATAAATTTCTTCTCGTTTCCTACTTCTTCTGTCTCAAGGTATATTCTATTGGCCGATTTATTCATAATTAGAGTTCCAAATCCGCGACAGTAGCTTTTCTCAAAAGCATCTTTAAATTCAAGAAATTTATCATCTATGTCATCGAAGTTAGAGATGACATAGCAAATTTCATCATCCTTGAAGTTTAATTTCGTTTTAACAAACCTATAATCATCAGATACTTTCGACAGACTTAATAGTTTCTGCATATTAAATATTGAATTCCAATTGTGATTTAATCTATTAATAAATTTTATCCTTTTCTTTTCATTGTTCAATTCAATTTTGGTTCGTTCAAGTCTATCCTTTGAGATGAAGTTCACAATAAATTGTTGTATTATGAAGTCCTTTTCTGAGATCATTTAAATAATATAATTGTTACCGCTAACGGTTTGGTTAAACTTTGTTTTAATGCAGTTTAGGTTTTGTTAGAGATAGTTATTCCAAATCTAATAATAGAGATTTTCGTTTTTCAGGAGTAAGTTGTACATAAGCACCGAAATAAGATTCTAGTTTGCTATTGTTATCTCTGTCTGAATCTTCAATTTCGCCATTTGTTGCCTCAATAACCAGAAATATTTTTGTACCTAGATGGATGAGAGTTTTTGCCGTTAAGTTTTCACTTATTTCCATCGTCTTTATTTCAGCTTTTCCAGTTCTCGCTACAAATTCGTACCATTTTTCATTAGGTTCAATTGATGATAACTCCTCTAATCGATCTTCTTTTTGAACAGGTATAGTAACATTGAGTAATTGCATTAGTTTATACCAGAATTTCCGTCCATTTAACTCAAGTTGAATTACCTCAAGTTCCTTTTCAGCATCCTTTTCATCGACTTTTTTATAAATATTCTCTATTATCTCTTCAGTCTTCTTACCAAGAATCGTAAGGTTTGATAGCAATTTATTTGTTCTATCAGTCTCTTTTTCTTTTTGACGATTCCATAAAAAGTCAAAAAACAAGCCCGCAAGTTGTTTTTTTAAGGCCTCTCGAATATTCCTAGCAAACTCAAAAGTGAAATATGCGTTGTTTACTTCTGCCTTTCTAACAGTATCAATGAAGTCAAATATCTTAATTGCAGTCTCTTGTTTTTCGATAGAAGGATAGTCTAGTTTGTCATAAATATCAGGTTGAGTCTTCTTATTACGATTATAAACACGATGATCTTCATGAACTTCTCTTTTGACAAATGAGAAAATCGGTAATTCAAGTTTTTTTGCAGCTTCATATTCTGCATTAACTATTGATTTTTCAGCATCATAAACATACTGTCCGCCAAAACGACCGCCAATAATTAGTATGAAGATGTGGCATGTCTCTATCTCTTTGATGCATGCTTCATGAGAGTGTAGATCAGGGTGATAGAATACGTCATTTTTATCACTAAATACAGGCGTATACCCAAGGCTTTCTATGAACGAGTATAGATTATCACGGATTTCATTTAGGTCGTAGCATGTTGAGCTTACAAAAATTCTAGGGACTGCCATATTTAATTAATTATCTCTAACACCCATATAAAAGCACCATCTCCCACACAATGCTAGTTTACTAGGTTTGTAATTTTTTAATTTTAAGGAAATATAGGCTTTTGCCCTTATTAGTTGAAATTTTATTGGATCAAATATCCTGAGAAGTAGATTTCATAGGAGTTTTGGGACTTTTTTAAGTTATAACCCTGAAATAGAAATAGTATAATAAACCCACAAAAAAAGGGCAGAATAATTTCTGCCCTCTATAACTATCAAGTTCCCTCTATTTAGTTATTTAACATGATTGGCATTACCAACATTAGAATGTCTTCATTTTCATCTTCACTTTCAGATGGAACGATAATTCCCGCTTTAGAGGGGCCGCTCATTTCCAAATTAACAGTTTCTGAGTCTAGGTTGTTTACCATGTCCATGATGAACTTAGAGTTGAAACCTATCTCCATGTCTTCACCATTATAGTTGCAGCCTAAACGCTCATTTGCCTGATTGGAGAAATCTAAATCTTCAGCTGAAATTTCCAGTTCGCTTCCTTTTACACCTAACTTCACTTGATGTGTAGTCTTGTTTGCGAAAATAGATACACGCTTAATGGAGTTGAGGAATGTACCCTTAGAAATCGTCATCTTATTCGGATTCTCCTTTGGAATCACAGATTCGTAATTCGGATATTTCCCATCAATTAAACGCGAAACCATGGTCACATTATCAAATGTGAATTTAACATTGGTGTCTGTATATTCTACTTGCACATCTGCATTGGTAGTAGAAAGAATATTTTTCAAAAGATTCAATGGCTTCTTAGGTACGATAAAACCTGTATTCTTTTCCGCTTTAATGTCTGAACGCGTGTAACGCACCAATCTATGTGCATCAGTAGCTACAAATCTTAATCCATCTTTACCAAATTCGAAATAGATGCCAGACATAACAGGTCTTAAATCATCGTTTCCTGTCGCGAATATGGTTTTGTGAATGGCATAGGAAAGAACCTCTGCGTTTAGTTCTACCACAGATGGAGTTTCCAGCTCTGGAACTCTCGGAAATTCTTCACCATTATAACCTGAAAGTTTATATTTTCCTTGTTCAGTAGATAATTCAATACCATAGGTTTTGTCATCCACCATAAAGGTCAAAGGCATCTCAGGAAAAGACTTTAAAGTATCTAGTAACAATTTTGCAGGTACAGCAACCATTCCCTGATCAGAAGATTCTATCTCCATGGTGTTGATCATGGTTGTTTCTAAATCCGAAGCCGAAATTGTCAACTTGTTATTATCTATATTGAATAGAAAATTATCCAAAATAGGAAGGGTGTTTGAACTATTCAAAACTCCCGAAATCGTTTGCAGCTGTCTTAAAAGCTGAGTGCTGGATACTAAAAATTTCATAGGTTATGCGATTATTTTAAAGCAATAAACAAAATTGGGATTTTTCCCTTTAATAAAGGGCTCTCAGAGACATTCTTTATTAAAAGTTTTCAATATTCTGTTAACAATTATCCAATAGAAATTAATTGCCTTGAACCATCAAATCTTTTGGTTCAACCAGCAGTTTCCCCATATTGAAAACCTGAAAAGAAACGATTTCATCTTGAAAAATTCCAGCGAGCCTTTCAGGATCTCTGGAATAACCAGACTCCCAATGATGATCTGTTGCTGGTCTATAGTAGAATTTAACGCTTCTGGAGTTATTGTTTCCATCAATGACAGAAATCTCATAATCCGGTTGAAGCAGCCTTAAAGAATCTTGCTCATGTTGGCTCATGTTATGTCTAAAGCTCTCCAGATAAATTCCCTTATAACCTTTTATATATTCCGCAAGTACTTCTGGATGGAATGGAATGGGGCTTCCATCATTGTTTTCTAAACTAAATTTCCGATTGATGTAATCTTCAATTCTAATGGTAAAAGAATTATGCAATTCCTTAGGCCTGAAAACCTCTATCTCTTTAATATTCAAACTGGGATATTTGAAGACTTCTGTAGATTTCCACTCGTTAAGATCTGTTCCAAATCTACTTCCTATATAGCCTCTAAAACCGCTCAAGGTAATAATTGCAGGAAGAGAAGATTTTCCTTTTTCGGGCAATTCCAATAGGGCATAAGTACCTTGCTGACTTTGAATAGCGTGACTTACATACCAAATTTTTAAAAGCTCATCATTCTTTCCATAGATCATGACCTTTTTATTGTTCGCAGCCATTTTTTTGGTAATCGGTTCCAATTCAGATTTGGTAACCATTCCCAGCAATTCTGCACGACTAATAGTGCTCAATAAGGTTTCAATTCTATCTTCTCTAGCAATGAATTCATTATTCACCAACCACTTGCCATTATCCATTCTTTCAACCAAAACGGTTTGTTGGGTCACATTACTTCCAATAAATACTTTATGAACTACTGAAGTATCGGGTATGGCAAAGTCGGTATAAATGTCAGAGCTAAAACTCTTTTTGGAGTCCTCCTTATTCAAAAAGAAAAGTACAGCGCCTAGGGCAAGGATTAAAGCAAGGTAAATGAGGTTCTTTTTCATTTGGCAAATCTTTTCTTTCTAAAGAGGAAATTAATTAAGCCCATAAGAGCCACAAGCGCAACAGGCAAGGCAACATTGGCAATTTGAATGGCTTGCCTTTTCTCATCCAACGTATTTTTGTTGAGTTGTCTTAGTTTTATTTCTCTATTTCTCAGACTAATTAAAGCACCTTCATCTAACATATAATTAATAGCGTTGAGCATAAACTCTTTATTGCCATATATTTCCTGATTCTGGTATTTGTCAAAGTTCATCGGGTAAACCACTCCCTTTCGCGCGTCAAATGGATTTTTGCAAACATCACCATCACCAACCACTAACATAGAAGTGGCTTTACTTTTACTTTCAGTTTTGAAAATGCCTTCTTGTTTATTGTAAATAGGGGAGAGTCTATTGGCAAAAGCAGATTCGAACTCTCCTTCCAATAGCACCGCCAAACTTTGAAAAGGATTATTGGCTCTATTAAAATCAATTTCCTGGCGCACCGCATTCACATTTATGCGCACCGGAGCTTTTTGAGAGCGAGAAGCTTCTGAACTACTTAATAAAACTGTTTGCTTAACTCCGTCTCGGTGTAAGGTGTCAATGGAGCTAACAAAATCCATGTTCACCTTTTCTATGTTGTTGACAATAGGGTGGGAGGAGCGGCTTATGGCATGGGGATTAAATACCCAATCAAAGAGCTTTATATCTGGTTGGTCTCCAACAAAACCTGTCATTACATCAAGCTTACCACACTCTTTGTCCAAAACCAAGTTTCTATTTACACGCACCCCATATTTAAAGAGTTGCTCCTCAATACCCAATTCTTTGCTGGTCGCAAAAAACTGCATTTTACCTCTTAAACTATCTCGGCTACTGTGCAATCCATCTACCAACCAAATGGTCTTTCCACCACGCATGATGAACTGATCTAAAAGAAATTTATCCTTATCGCTAAAAGCAGAATCAGGGTCAGCGACTATGATTAGGTCAAACTTATTTTTCCAAAATTGACCATCGCCTATTTTTCTGAATAGTTGATCAATTTTTCCATCAATTTTAATTTGATCCACATAATAAGATTCAACAAGGTTCCGTGTTAAGTCAGCAATGAAAGGTTCGGGCAATTCTCCATGACCACTTAAAAATGCGATATTGGGAATGTCTTCCTCCTGAATTTTTCGAATGATTTGTGTAAACTCATATTCCAAATTATTAATGGAATTGTTAATGGCTTCTGCATTAGGTGTTCGAAAACCCACCTTTAAAATCTGTAGAGGAAGCGTCTTTTCTTTATAGGTAATGAGTGCACCGGGAAAGATTATTTTTTCCGAAGCACCATCTTTGGTTTCTATTAAAAGAGAGCTAAACTGCAAACCATCTTCGGTAAGTTTTTTATAGACTTTATTTCGCGTTTCCTGATCTTCTGCCTCGGATGGATTGATGAATTCATACTGCAGATTATCTCCAGCATAAATCTCCATTTCATCTAACTTTTCCTTGATAGATCTTTCCAACCTTTTAAAGTCCGCAGGATACTCTCCAGTTAGATAACATTTTATATAAACGACATCATCTAAATTTTGGAGCAATTCCTTAGAAGAGTCCGTTAGTGAATGCCTTTTTTCTTCTGTAATATCGAAACGATGAAATACAAAACCGGAAATGATAATCACCAGAATAGCTATTCCCAATTTCATCAATAAGGAACTAATGCTCTTGGTCTTATTATGATGTTTTTTTACCATTTGCGAATGGATAATACGAATTGGGTTAATAAAATGAATATGGCACAGAAGCCAGCAAAATAAGCCATGTCTCGGGTATCTAATACACCTCTGGAAAGACTTAAATAATGTTCATTTAAACTGAGATTAAGGAAGAAAGAATCTAAAGCTCCCATTGCATTAAATGAGGCAATCATTCCAAAACCGGCAAAGCAAACAAAAGAAAGAAATGTTGCTAATATAAAAGCGACTACCTGATTTTGCGTAAGGGTGGAAGCAAAAATACCAATGCTGACAAAGGCAGCACCTAGGAAAAGCAGTCCGAAATAGGAGCCTATAATTCCACCTGTATCTAAATTACCTTTAGGATCGCCTAATTGATAGATGCTAATGAAATAGATAATGGTTGGAATTATTGCAACGAATACCAGAAAAAGACCAGCAAAAAACTTGGATAAAATAATTTGCGTATCAGTGATCGGTTTGGTGAATAACAATTCTATAGTACCTGTTCTTTTTTCCTCTGAGAAAGAACGCATGGTAATGGCTGGAATTAAAAACATGAACACCCAGGGTGCCACAAAAAAGAGGGTGTCTAGGTCTGCAGTTCCTCTATCTATTTGATTGGTTTCTCCTTCAAAAACCCACATGAATAAGCCAGTCATCAATAAAAACACAGTTATTGTGATGTATCCCGTGAGGGTGCTTAAGAAGGAGTTTATTTCTTTAAAAAAGAGACTTTTCATGGAACAGCCTGCGAATTTAGTATAATTCTTATTTCAAATTACGAATCTTTAATTCTTCAATTGTGGTAAATCATTAAAAATTCTTTTAAACTATCATGTCTAATGCGCTTTTCATTCTTAACTTAGCTATATAAATGAACGCAAGAAGTAACATATTGCTTATAGTCTTATCTGTTTTTTTGATAGCAATAATGCCGTCTTGCGAAAAAGATGAACCTGAAAATCCATCCAATCAGGTTTGCAATGAAACGATAAGCAGCCCTTCCTATCTTAACGATATCGTGCCTATTTTGGAGAGCAATTGTTACAGATGTCACAGCAATGAAAACAATGCCGAATTTGCAGAGGGTAATGATTTAGAGGGTTTTCAAGATATTTTTCCCTATGCAAAAGATGGAACACTTTCAGGTGTTGTTAGGCAAGCAGATGGATTCATTCCAATGCCATTGAATGGTGACCGAATAGCATTATGCGATATTTTGAAAATTGAAAAATGGGTGGACGAAGGAGCCATGGAGAATTAGAAAGATGGAAGATGAGTTAATGCCTATCGATTCCTATGCACAAGGAAGAACAACAGGACATGCACCAAATAACAAGGAATTAAAGACGGTAAAAACCTTAGGGATAGTTTCTATTGTAACCTCTATCGTTTGCTGTCTGATTTATGGAATTCCCGGTCTGGTTACGGGTATTATTGGCTTGGTACTTGGAAATCAAGCGCAACGAAAATATGAAGAGAATCCTGAGAATTACTACAACGGTTATCTGGAGGATATTAAAAGTGCCAAGACCTTGAATATCATTGGTATTTGTATTAGTGGTTTAGTTATACTTGGAATGGTAGCTTATGTGATTTTTATCTTGACCTATACCGCTGGAGCAACAGATTTTCGTTTTTAAGGAAGCAAATTTGATATTTGAAATTGATTTGATTCTGTGAGTGGTGATATCAACATTCAACATTTTCACCCCGAGCGAAGTCGAGGGGCAAAAATCAGCAATCAAAACTTAATACTAAAAGTTTGAAGCACCTACTAAATTATTTAGAATCAAATTACCTAATCATTTTAATAGATGTTCTATTATTACTGTTGTTGGTTCTACCATACTCTGAAAGCTTTTGGGGAGGCCCATTTAATGAGACTCATGAATGGAGGGCAAATTTTGTGTATTCGAATGAAGAGTTATTGACTTTTTTTATTCCTCTTGCAACACTTTATGTTCTTTACCAGTTGATTTCTTGGCCTAAATTGAAAAAGTATGTATTGTACTTGTGCATTGTTATAAGCACCTTGTATTCTTTGAATGCTTTGGCATCTTTAATGATAGCCATGCAAGATTCTATGCCTAGTTGGGGAAATTTACTTTTGGTAGGCTTAGCTCCGTTAACATGGTTATTGCTTGCAAAAGATAAATTAAAAATAAGTGATCTGAGAACAAGATGGTAAGTTGAATATTTAGGTTCGGTAATACTTAGTTTAAAAGTACATTACTTAATTTTTTCAATAATTTGGTAATTCAAAACTCAACATTCAAAACTCAGCACTCAAAACTTTCACCCCGAGCGAAGCCGAGGGGAAAACTCAACATTTAAAACTCAGCATTCAAAATTATATACCCCATCTAAACTCCAAGCCAATGGCTTATCATTGAATAGAACTTTCGTTTTCTTCCAAACCCCTTTAAACAATTCAGAATTTCTGTACTTATTTAATGCTTCTTCACTTTCCCAATTGCTATATGTGAAAAACACATTTGTTTCTTTAAGGTCCCTCCACAATTCTAAATGCGAGCAACCTGGAAAATTTCTGATTTTCTCTTTGTTTGCTTCAAAATTGGAAATGAATTCATTGATCTTTTCATTTTGAAAAGACATTTTTACGACTCTTCGAATCATTCAATTTCTATTCTAATCACATCTTTGACATTCATTCCAAGAAGAGAAGATGCGCCACCATTATTTTCGTGGTTAAATTGATTAATACCAATTTCCAGATTTCCGTTAGACCCAAAAAGGGCTACAATTTCTCCTATAGGAACATCATTATAATGCCTTTGAATAGCATTGAAAGTAGTAGTCGGATTTGCGTAAATCTCAAAATTTCTATCGCCAACGGTATCCAAAAACATATCTCTGGTAATGTTGGTGATGGCATTTTCGTAAGAGTCAATATTTATAACATGCCCTTTAATAACATGCGGATTGACAATAGGTCTTAACCTTTGGCGCTCCGTTAATATCAAACCTCTTTCTCCTAAATCTTCTATAGCTCCGCCTGCCGCTAAGTGAACTGCTGCGACCGTAAAAGTTTCTCTGATTTCAAAAATAGGATCATCACCCTCTGCAGCTCCACTTTCTATTTGATGTATTTTTTCTGGCTTTTCATCAAAAAGTAAAGAGAAGATTCCGTTATCCGCACCAATAAAATATTGCCCGCGATAAAGACAAGCAAGGTGTCTTACCCGATCATATTTTGATGGATGAACACCTATAATGTGCACACTACCTTCAGGAAAATGAGGAAAAGCATTCTCCAAAGCATAGCAGGTTTGATTCAAGTCAAACGGGGGAATTTCATTGCTGATGTCCACCAATTTTATGTTGGAGTCCATCGAGTAAATCTTTCCCTTTACGGTGCTTAAGTAATAATCCTTGTTACCCAGGTCAGTGGTAAGTGTTATAATACCCATTCTTAATTGCGTTCTTATTTATACCTTTGAACCTTTAAAGCGATTAAAGAAAATCTATTTTTTAAGCATTTGATAGAGAAAGAAATTGAGATATTAACCATAGACCCTGTAGAAGTCTTTGGCTTGAAAGAAGAAAAACTTAAACTGCTCAAATCATTTTACCCTAAACTTAAGATTGTTGCCAGAGGAACCAAGATGAAGGTGATGGGAGAAGAGGTGTTGATAGAAGACTTTGAACAAAAGTTTGAGCAATTGCTAAAGCATTACGAAAAGTATAATTCCATTTCCGAAGGAGATATTGCTTCTTACATGAATGGGAATGGAAATGGGAGAGGAGATACTGATGTGATTGTCTATGGAAACAAAGGCATGAAAATCAAGGCCAGAACCAAGAATCAATCTAAGTTGGTAAAAGCTGTGGAAAGTCATGATATGGTTTTTGCTATTGGTCCCGCAGGTACTGGAAAGACCTATACTGCAGTAGCAATGGCTGTTAAGGCCTTAAAAGAGGATCATGTTCGAAAGATCATAATGACCAGACCTGCTGTAGAAGCAGGTGAAAATCTTGGTTTTCTTCCTGGTGATATGAAGGACAAATTGGATCCGTATATGCAACCTCTTTATGATGCCTTATTCGACATGATTCCTCCAGCAAAGCTGCGTACTTTTATGGAGCAAAGAACCATCGAAATAGCCCCATTAGCTTTTATGAGAGGTAGAACTTTGGATAAGGCCTTTGTTATTTTAGATGAAGCTCAAAATGCAACCTATTCTCAGCTCAAAATGTTTTTGACTAGAATGGGAGCATCTGCCAAATTTGTGATAACGGGAGATTTAACTCAGGTAGATCTTCCTAAACAACAAATGTCTGGTTTGTTTCAAATCATGAAAAGGCTGGAGAAAATAGATGGTATTAAGCTAATAAGATTAGATGGTTCTGATGTTATTCGACATAAATTGGTAAAAGATATTATCAAGGCTATTGACCCTAAAAATGATGATGAAGGAAAGGATTGATATTCTGGATAATGATGTTTTTTCTGCCCAGCCAAAAAAGAAAGAGTCCGCTGATAAACTTATTTCATGGATTCTAAGGATTAGCCTTTCATTCGTGCTTCTCACTTTTGTTTTCAAAATTTTACACTGGCCAGTTCCCATGTATTTCGTTCCTGGAATGTTGGCCATTTTACTGCTGGCATATTCATGGCGCTTTATCAGAAAGGGAAGCAAAAAACACTTGGATTATGTGAAATTTTCTTTCGTTTGTTTGTATTGTTTGCTCGTGCTTTTTGGAGAATATTTGTACTATAGTTTGCCTCAAATGATCAGCTATTTTCTTTGGGGTGCTACATTGACTTTACTCATTTATATTTTATCTGTTCAGGGAATGGCTTATTTTAATAATGAAAACACCAGTTTGAAGCTAAAACGATTATGGCAAGTTTCTCGTTTTTTCACATTCTTCGGGCTAGGGCTTTTTTGTATTGCCATACTTTTCAAAATGATGCATTGGCTTGGAGCCAACATAGCACTTCTTGTGGCCTCTCTATTTACTACAGTTGGTATTATGACCCATATTAGGGAAAACTAAGAGGGATTTTATGAAGTCCTTGTGTTGAATTTCTCTCCATTACCTGATATTATTTATAATTTAGGTGCTTTTGTCAAGTTTTGGCTTTCAATACACACATAGTCGCACTTCTTCTATTTCTATTACCCTTAAATGAGATATCAGGGCAGGAATTTGTTTTCAGTGACTTTACTGAAAATGAAAAAATGGCAAATGGTGGGGTAAGGAGCATACTCAAAGATCATATTGGGTACTTATGGGTAGGTACAAATGATGGCTTAAATCAATTTGCAGGAAACGAAATTGTTGTCCATAGGTCACTTAAAGGGAATAACCATTCAATAAGTGATAACGGGATTACAAAAATCAGAACATCCCCCGAAGGTGAAATTTGGGTGGGAACGGAATTTGGTTTAAACCGATATGATTTTAGAACAGGAAAGTTCCATAGATATATTAATGAAGATAGCAGTGAGACCACTTCTTCGGCTAACTTTATTCAGGACATTGAGTTTGATAAAAACAATCGTATTTGGATAGCTACCTATACTGGTATCTTTCATGTAAATCCACTATCAGGAGAATTTGAAAAAGTGAAACTATTGGAGACTGGATCAAATAACATAGCAGCTTGGTCTTTACTGAATGATGAAAATGGAAATATGTGGTGTGCAACCAATAGCGGGCTTTTTATTCTAAATGAATACTTTGGAATCAGTAGTTCTGAAATAGTGAATTATAAATATGATGCTGAAGACCTGAATAGTATTGCCTCTGATTACGTGTGGGCTCTAGATAAAGATAAAAACGGAAATATATGGATAGGTTCTTTCAATGGACTATCCAGAAGTATTGGTGCTAATATAACCGACCTGAAATTTAAAAGAATTACACCTGATCAGGAAATAGCAAACAACCTTGACCATTATAAAGTAAACGCTATCCATATAGATAATAATAACCGTTTGTGGGTGGGCACTTTTGATGGTGGTGCGAAATGGTCGGATCTAAATAACTTTGAAAATGATGAGATAAGCTTTCAACATATCACTAGTGAACCAAGCAGACCCAATAGCATAGCCAGCAATGAAATACTGGATGTGTTTTCTGATTCAACCAGAGTTCTTTGGATTGGAACTTCCGCAGGTTTGAATAAATACGATCCTGTTTTATCAAATTTTAAAACCATTAAAAATGCTCCTGAACGTGCTAAAAGTTTGAATCAAAACATAGTTCAAACCGTGCTTGTAGATTCAGATGGGAATACCTGGGTTGGCACGAAGGACAAGGGAATAAATGTTTCTGAAAATCTTAATGACGATGAATTCCGCCACTTAAATAAGCATTCAAGAAAGACCTTCCTAAGTGATCAAATATTTGATGTTTATGAAGATAGCCACGGATATATTTGGGTAGCGACCTATAGCGGTATTCAGTTTATTCATAAAACAAAAAAATACACTGATGAATGGCAACATATCAATCACCAAAATGGCTTGGCGCATAATTTTTGTTATTCTATTTACCAAGAGAAGGAAGGTGTGTATTGGGTTGCAACGTATGGAGGGCTTTCTAAAATGTTGTTTCATCCAAATGCTTCTGCAGAACCCCTGTTCTTCAATTATGAAAGTGATGAGTCCAATCCCAAAGCACATGTCAACAGTTGCACCTATACCATTGAAAAAGACAAGCACGGGGCCATGTGGTTTGGAACATTTAGTGGGCTTAGCAAATTCATTCCTGAAAGCGAAGAAGATACCGCTCATTTCCAAGTCTTTAAAGAAGACATTTATTCAGAATTTTCATTAAGCAACAAGAGTGTTCATAAACTTCATCTGGATTCAAAAGAAAGACTTTGGGTAGGAACCAGTAATGGGATTAATCTGGTTTTAGAGGAAGAAGATTCTAAAGAAATTAAGTTCAAATCCTTTGGCATACAAGAAGGATTACCCAACTCCTTTATTGCTGATATTGTTGAAGATCATAAAGGACGTTTGTGGCTTTCCACAAATTTGGGAATTGTATTTTTTAATCCAGATTCGGCAATTTACGCTAAGAACAAAAACAACATCGTTGAGGGACACTACACTTCAATTAATGGTCTGCAAGGAAATCAATTTGGTATAAGGGCTTCCTATAGTTCCGGAACTCAATTGTTTTTTGGAGGGAGCAATGGCTTGAATATTTGTCAGCCAGATAATTTTAGGAGAGACCTTTATCAACCTATGGTAACCATAAGAAATTTATGGGTGTCTAATGAAATTATTTCTGCTGGAGATACCTTAAACAATAGAATCTTATTGGGTAATAACATCTCAAATACCAGCGAGTTGGATTTAAAATGGCATGAGAATTCCATTGGCTTTGACATCGCTTGTTTAAATTATTCCTTGCCAGAAAAAAATACCTATCAGTGGAGATTGACCGGTTCAAGCAGTGAATGGATAAAGAGCAATACCAGTGAGATACGTTTTAATGAACTGAAGCCAGGAGATTATTCTTTTTCATTTAAAGCCTCCAATAGCAGCGGTGTTTGGTCAAAGGAGAGTGAACCTTTGTTCATCCGTATTGCACCGCCACCATGGCAATCCCTTTGGGCATATATCTCTTATGGGTTGCTTGCCTTTTTATTCTGTATTTTCTTTATCCGTTTCAGAACGCAAAGGAAAATTAAAGCTTTGGAAAGAAAAAGAGATTTGGAAATAGCAAGACTGGAAGAGAGAGAAAAATTAAGAGCAAAATCAGCTCAGGATTTTCACGATGATCTGGGCCATAACTTGACTAAAATATCGCTCTATTCAGAACTACTGTCCAGAAATGATAGTGGAAACGCAGAACAAGCCAATGTTTTAATGAAGATTAACGCCAATGTAAAAGATCTGTCCAATGGTATTAGAGATTTCATTTGGACATTTGATGTCAAAAAAGATTCTTTAAAATCTCTTTTAGTTCGTTTACAAGAGTTTGGAGATCAAATTTTTCAGGATAGCGAAATTGACTTTAGGGTAGATTTGAATTCAAAAAAGCATGAGGAGAAGTTATTGGACCCTGAGTTTAAAAGACAAGTGCTCTTGTTTTTTAAAGAGGCGATGAATAATGCACTGAAACATTCCAAAGCTCAAAAAGTGCTTTTTAAATCAATGGTTGAAGATGATAAAATCATTTTGTCTTTGCTGGATAATGGAATTGGATTTGATCCAAATAAAGTGATAAAAGGATATGGTCTGAATAATATGTCAGACCGAATGAAGTCCTTGGATATTCCATTGAATATTTCTTCTTCAAAAGAAGGAACAAAAATTTCTATAGCATTTGAAAATGAAGTTCAATTGACTCCCTCTTATGCGGGATGAAATTTGAAAAGACGAGCTCTAAATTTGAAGGCATGGCAAAAACAAATGAAATAATTCATGTAGCAGTTGTAGAAGATAATGATGAAATAAGAGAAACACTTTCATTAATTATTTCTGGAACATTGGGCTTTCATTGTAAACATACATTCATTGATGCGGAATCTGCAATAAAGGAAATTCCATCTATTTATGTGAATGTAGTATTAATGGATATAGACTTTTCTGGAGCCTCAGGGATTGAAGCTGTTCGAAAATTAAAGCCCCTATTACCTGAGGTTGATTTTGTCATGTTGAGTGTTCACGATGATGAGGATTCTATTTTTCAATCGCTATGTGCGGGAGCTACAGGTTATTTAGTAAAAGATTCTGGGCCCGTGGAAATATTAAAAGCAATTGAAGAAGTGCATAAGGGAGGATCGCCTATGAGTTCTGGAATTGCCAGAAAAGTAACACGTTCATTTTTCAATCATCCCAACGACAATCCATTATCTAAAAGAGAAAATGAAGTATTGAAATTTTTGACAGATGGTTATAATTACAAGGCCATTTCAAATGAATTATTTGTCAGTGCCGAAACCGTTAAGTCTCATATCAAAAATATATACACCAAACTTCAGGTTAATTCTCGGGCAGAAGTTGTGAAAAAAGCCATCAAAAAGGGGCTTATTTAAATCCCCTATTTGGGGGAGATTAGAAGGCCCGAACTCAGATAATTTTGTGTGCAACTCAAGTCATTATTGACTTATAAAATCTAATCATGCACATAATTAAAATATTTAGCCTAATCGTTTTTACTACCTTTCTTTATTCAAATTCCAAAAGCCAAATTGTAGAGTGGGCGAGGCAAAGCATTGGCATTTCTGCTAATCAAGGCACCGCAATCGGTAATGATATTATTGCGGATGGGCTTGGAAATGTTTATGTGGTAGGTACTGCGAATAATGCTCAATTTGATGGGTTTGATTTTCAAGGGTCTTTTGAAAGAAACTTTATCGCCAAGTACAATTCAGAAGGAGAGATTCAATGGTTAAGGAAGATTTCTGGTGGAAGTAATAACGAGTTGACCGACATCAATATTGATGGAAATGGTGATCTTATTATTGCTGGATATTATTCTCATACCAATTCGTTTACCATCTTAGACTTTGGATCTTTTCAAGAACTGGGAAGTGGTGAAGATGATCTCTTTGTTGCCAAAATAGATTCAGATGGAGATTGGATATGGGCACAAACCATACTATCTCAAGATGTATTGGGAGGGCAACTTATTCGACCTAATGATGTTTTGGTTTCAAGCTCAGGACAAATTTTTATTTCAGGAACTATAGATTCACCTACTGCAACGATTGATGGTCAGGTATTTGACACGGACAGTCCAGCCTTATCCTTTTTCTTTTGCAGTTTAAATCAAGACGGTGAACTGCTATGGTTCAAGCATGGAGACGGTTTATTAACTGATGTTGAGATGTCTTTTGATTCGGAGCAAAACATCATTATTTCCGGTGAACTCAGATCAGATATAATATATGATGATGTTTCTCAGCTTGAAAGACCGTATGGAGCAAGGTCAGTTATGGTTGGAAGTATGAATACAAATGGAGGAATCAATTGGTGGCAATCATTAGGTCACCTTTCCTTTAATCTTAAACCAGATGGTCATGGATTGGATGCTCAGAACAACTTGTACTTGGCATTTCATCAACCTTTTTGGGTTGAAATTGACGGAGTGCAACATTCCACTACCGGAGTTAATCATTCGCTTTGGAAGTTGAGCCCTACGGGTGAATTTATATGGCAAAAACCCTATTATAATGGAAACGAACAAGTCATTGCAGCAGGAGTTCTTTCTGAACAAATACTCACAGCACCCAATGGTTTTACCTATTCGTTTGGCTTAATGGAATCGGCAGATTTTATTGGAGGCCCAGTTTTCGGAGAAGATACCCTTGGAGGTCTTGGACAGTTTGAGGGATATATTTCCGTCTATGATCCAAACGGTGATTATGTAGATGTCATACAGTTCGTATTTGACGATGACTTTGGTGATTTCAGAATAGGAGAAATGAAATTTGACCATGAAGGTAATATCATAATTACAGGAAGGTTCAGGGAACTTTTACAACTCGACAATACCTCTTTAGATAGTGAATCCAACGCTTATCACATGTATCTCATTAAAATAAACCCTCAGGAAGCATTTGACCTTTCAGTAGGTTTATTTGATCTAAAAGATTCGCCTTATGGATTGTATCCAAACCCCACAACAGGAGTGTTTTTTATAGATGGACTTCTACCTAACCAATCTTATTCTTATGAACTGATGGATCCAACAGGAAGCATTCAGCAATCCGGAAATATGGATTTTTTGAACAACTCCATAAGGCTTAGGACTATAAGCAGCAATCACCTTTATTTTCTAAGAATAAAGGACGATACGAGAAGCTATACGCATAAGGTAATTCTGAATAATTAAGCAGCATGAAAAAGATCATTGTAACACTTATTATCGTTTGGATTTCCCTTCCAGTTTTCGCCCAATTAAAGTCAGGTGGAGGATTGTTATATGGAACTGAAATATCTCAGCCTGGATTCTATTTAAAGGGAATTTATTCCTTGTCCGAAAATATAGACGGAGCCTTGGGCATAAACATATTTTTTCCCAACAAAGAAGGTGAAGGTGGCTTTGAGTCTAAAATCTCTTTATGGTCGCTAAATTTTGATGCACATTACCGGGCTCATCAATCTGGAAGCATAACATTCTATCCCCTTGGTGGAATCAATATAACGATCTACAGTTTTGAAATCGAGGTGCCCAACTTTTTCGGAGGTGGAACTTTTCTAAGTTCAGGATCAGATACTTCAGTGGGACTCAATCTGGGAGGAGGGTTGGAATATGCCATCAATGAAAAAATTCAAGCAAGCTCTGAAATCAAATATGTACTTGGTCAATTTGATCAGTTAGTTATTTCAGCGGGAATCTTATTTAACATTCAATTAAAATCAAACAAATGAAGTTTTACATCAATATGCTCTTAATCGGTCTTTTCTTTATTTCATGTGCATGTAATAAAGAAGAAGACCAAAACGGAAATATGAACCCAGGAGGTAATGCTGACCAAGGAATGATATCAGCCACTGTGGATGGAAGTTCTTGGGAATCACAATTCATCGATCTAGCTCTTTGGGCAGGATCTCAACTTCAGTTAAGGGGAGAGAGAAATGACGGTTCTTTAATTCAAATAAGTATTCTAGGTATAGATTCTGCAGGAACCTATTTTGTTGGTGGAGCCAATTTAAATATCGCCACTTATAATGCGAGTAATGGAGACATGTGGGGTACAAATATTTTATCTCCTGTTGGGACTGTTGTCGTATCACAGCTAAATTCATCAGGAACTGAAGGAACCTTTGAGTTTACCGGTACAGATGGTAATGGTAATTCTGTGCAGGTTACTCAGGGCGAGTTTGATGTGAATTTTTAAGCCTGAATTAACCGTATTTTCTAATTAGACATTTTTCGTGTTTCAGTAGCGGTCACTTCGAGAGCCTCAGTGACCTATACTTAATTGTACCCTAAGGCTGGGTTATCGAGCTAAGTCGAGATACTCGAAAGGTACAATGGCAATAGAAAGATACAATAGCTCTGGAAAGATTAAATGACCTAGCGAAGGGTACAATCCATCTTTTTTAAAATAGATTTTCATACTACTTAGTCTGAGGATTGATTAATGGGAATTGACGATGAGGATCAGTGATAATGATCTCAGGTATAAAATTTTTTCATTCGTTTTCTAATACCTTTATTTATGAACTTTTCAATAAAAGAGGTGTATTCAACAAAAATGGAAACAATGAAAAATTTAAGCATCTGCCTTCTGGCACTGATTTTTTGTGCAAATAGTTTTGCACAGGAAAAACCCATCAAAGTAAATTCTGAGTTCGAGCAAATTACCGTTTACCTTAATGGTGCAGAAATAAAAAGAACCGCAGAGGTTAATTTAAAAGCGGGAAAGAACAATATTGTAATGATGGGCTTATCCAATACTTTGGAACCATCGAGTGTGCAGGTGGGCATTGGCAATGATGTTCAAATGTTGGGAATAGCGACTCAAAACGACTTCTTAAATGCAAGTGATTTAGTTCCCAGAATTGCAGTAATCAATGATTCGTTGAAATTGATTCAGCGCAAGCTCAAGGATATTGATAATACCCTAGAGGGTTACCATACGGAAAAGGTAATGCTTAACCAAAATCAAAAAATAGTGGGAAGCAATGCAACGGTATCCGTTGCGGAACTGGACAAGGCAACCACTTTTTTCAGAACTAGAATTTGGGAAATCAATAAAGGAAAGACGGAATTAGAATGGGAAAAGCAAGATCTGCAGAACGAGCAATATAAATTGCAAAGACAGCTGAACGATTTAAACGCTCAAACGAATCCATCCAGAAAGGTGGTAAGTGTTGAGGTTGAAAGTCCCAGAGCACAAAGGGTGGAGGTGAGACTAAGGTACCTTTTAAGCAGTGCCGGTTGGGCTCCTTCCTATGATATTATTGCGGGAGATATTGAAAAAGGATTGGATTTTAAATACAACGGTAAGGTATACAACAACAGTGGTTTGGATTGGAACGAAGTTCAACTCATATTGTCTACTGCTGATCCATATAAAAGTGCTACAGCTCCTAGTATTACTGCTTGGAAATTGAATTATAATCAAATGCGTGGGCCGCAGTTTGAACAAGCCAAGGGACGAATAAATGGTTTTGGACTGGATAATATGGCTGAAAGTGTTTCTCCAAATTCGGATGATTTGGATCTAGCTCTTAAAGAAATTGGTTTCAATGCAGTTGGAGAAGTACAAACAATGATGGTCAGTCTGCCAGAGTTGAGTTCTGAATTTGTAATAGATAAAAGATACACTATCCCTTCAGATAATAAATCTTATCTGGTAAAGGTGAATGACTTTGAGTTGGATGCTGATTTTGAGCATTTTGCGGTTCCTAAAATGGATAAAGATGCATTCTTAATTGCTAAGATATCCGATTGGCAGAAACTGAATTTAATTGATGGCCCTGCGAATATTTATTATGGTGATACTTATGTAGGAGAATCAATAATTAACACCAGAAATACCAATGATACCATTGATATTTCTATGGGGAGAGATAAGCAATTATTGATTACTCGAGTCAAAAAAGAAGATTTTACCAAGGACAAGGTCATTGGATCAAAAAGAAAAGAGCGATTCGAATTTGAAATGACCATTAAGAACAATAGAAATATTCCATTGCAGTTGACCATGAAGGATCAAATACCTATTTCCGAAGTGGATGACATTGAAGTGGAAGCACTGGAAATTTCTAATGGAGACTTAGATGAAGACACGGGAATCATTACCTGGGACCTTGAAGTAAGCCCTGGAGCGACTAAAAAAGTAGCATTGGCTTTTGAAGTAAAATACCCAAAGAATAAGAAAGTAGCTATTCAACGAAAGCGTACGATGAATGCGAGATATTTTTAAGAAAGGGAATTAGACTTCTATCCCAAAGAAAAGAGCTCTCGCAGCCCAAGATAGAAATGGTAAAAAAATAGCTATAGCAATAGATTGTAAAATTTTTCTTTTCAAGGCAAAATGAAATATTGAAAAGAGAAGAGCAGCAAACCAGACTCCTTCAGACAGTTTAACAATCCAAAATGAACCAAAGGACAGAACAAATAACTGAGCGAAAAGGAGTGGGATGAAACTTAAAGAGGTATAAAACAGAATTTTGTGATGAGAAATTTCCAATTCCCATCTATTACAAATAGCAAAGATGTAGGAAGTGTAAAAGAAAACGGTAAACACGATATAAAATGTTCCACCCAAAACGTTGAAGAGATAATTGGAATTTAACAAGTCAAGCAAATATTCTTCCTGATAAACTTTATCGAGAATCAAAGGAATAAGATAGGTAGATTTTATGAGTAGGAAAGCAGAAAACAAAAACCAAAATGAGATGAGACTTTCTTCATAGCTGATTCCATTTATGGGTTTCCTTAAAAGATGAGCTTTTGGCCTAAAAATAAATCCTAGACCGAATTTTATGGTTTCTAAAATCAATTCATCACTTTGCTGTCAAGATAATTAAATCTCATAGAGCATTTTATAGAAGATAGACCTATCGAAAAATATTTTTAATCTTCCACCAAACCCATTTGTGTATAGGTGGTTTTTTGCACTCTAAAGCCCCTACAATAGGTAAAGGCATTCCCATTACTTGCACTTCCTGTTTAACAATGAATATATCATCTTTAGTAATGGCAAAATCTATTTTTTGATTGGCATCATTTGATATAAATTTAGTAATCGGAACGATGATTGTTTTATAACCGATATATCTGAACTCAAGTGAATCACAAGAATCTTCAATATTTCCTGAATAACGATATCTAAATTCAAAATTGCCATCAAAATCCGTTGCAGCACCTAAGTCTGTTCCTTTTAGTATTACTACTGCTCCAATAAGGCTTTCTCCATTTTCTTTATCAATCACTTTGCCCATTATTAAACGCTCCTTAACGATTGATTCTATATTTTCATTAAGGCTTGAATACTCGGTTTGTTCAATCTTCGGCAGTTCGGTGCTTTGCGATTGCAAAGGCAATTGGGCTAGGCCAGCGACAAGGGCACCAGCAGCCATGGTAGGCTTTAGTTTAAGTTTAGGCATTTTAAATGCAGAAGGCCTCCTTTCAAAAGACTTGTCGGAATACATTCCACAAAGACTGAAATTATTTCTCCATTGCAGCTCAATAATTTCATCCTTATTCATATCCGTGAAGTCATAGACTTTTTTCTCACAGTTATGACAAAATCTACCCCCATTTAAAGGAGTCATGTTATCCCAGTTTTCTTGGCAATTTGAAATGTTTTCTCTTTTCATCTCGTAGGTCTTTTTATAGGGATGAATTTAGAATGCGAATTCCATAAACCATGTATACATATCGTTATGCTTGTCCTATTTCTTTCTTACCATTCTTATGTAAGACAAGTTGTAAAGTTTCTTTAATGGGATTCTATACGCCAAGGTATAGAAAAGGCGATTTTCATCTCTTTGAATAGTTCCCAGTTCATATCCCATTCCAAATTGAATGTCTAGAATTTGAAGCCCAATTGTTGGAGCAAAAACAAATGATTTAAGGCTATCATTAGGATAAGAGAATAACATGCCCAAATGAAAACCGAACCTATTTCTCATTTGTGTGCTTAGAATATTTCCTTCCTCTTTTGCATCTCTTAATTCAGTAAATAATCCTTTGTTTATGGAAATGCCTGCACCCACAGAATTAAAAACAGAGAGCCTACCAATGGAAGAAGTACTGTTCTTTTCATTTGGGAGAAAAGTATTGAAACGAATAGCGGGAAGATTAAAGTCGGTGTTTAAAATCCACGCACTGAATTCATTTTTAATTACTGTTGTTGTTTGTTGTGCGCAAATAAAAAGACTGAAATTTAAAAGGCTAAAAGTGAGTAAGAAGGTTTTCATGATTTGGATTTAAATGGTACTAATACAATGCTCTATATATCAAGATGTTACACATGTGTTTGTTTCATAATAAAACCCACGTGAAATAAGGAAAGGGAGAAATACCGAGATAAATGGTAAGTTATAAAGAGCGAATAAACGCTAGACTTTGCTTGTTAAAGACCTTTGGTTGCTCCACATTTACTACATGCCCACAGTCCGGAATTACGTAAAGTTCAGAGTCATTATGGTCTTTGACCAGTTTTTCAATTGAAGGCAAAAACATGTGATCTTGAGAACCCATAATATATAGAGTTGGAATACCAGATTCCTTTAGCCTGAATAGCGCAAGAAGAGGTTTGACATCAGATGCAAGTGTTACCCATCTTCGAAATTCCTTTTGATAAAGTTTTGTTGCTTCTCGCACAAATAGGTTCCTTGATTCTCTATGGCTTTTTCTAGGCATTATGATAAAAGCATACAATTTATAAAGGAGCAAATAGGGCACAACAGATTGCACCAGAACAGCTACCTTCATTAAGAATCTTCCCCTTAAATTCATTTTCATAACCGCACCACCTAATATGAGACTGGAGGTTCTTTCCGGGAATCGTTCCGATAATTCTCTGGCTATGATTGTTCCCAAAGAAATACCTACAAAATGAGTCTTCTCAATTTCTAGATGATCCAAGACTTCCATTATCTCATTTCCAATGGAATCAAAAGTATATCGCTTTAACTTTTCGTAAATAGGGCTTTTAGATTTTCCATGACCTCTTAAATCAATTAAAAGCACATTGTGTTCAGCTTGAAAATCCCTGATTTGTTTGAACCAAATAGAACTACTTCCACCTGCTCCGTGAATAAAAGTAACCCATTGATTGGAGTTGGAATTTTCGTAAATTGAATAATGTAACACTGGTGTAATAACAGCATTTTTAACCACAATGTTCAAATTCTATGCGCTAATCAACCTTTTTGAGTGAGATGTTTTCTTCAAAACCTCCCAGCTCAATAAATTCTTTGAATGATTGAGTAGAAACCTGAACGATATCGTTTTCAGTGGTTTCCTTATTTTTTATGAGTATTCTTTGAAGAACCTTAAAGTCTTCTTTACTGATTTCACTAAAATTGATGGTTCCATTATTATTTTGGTTAATCATAAAACACATCCAACCTTCATTTTTACTTCTGATGTTTAGAAAATAATCATCCTTGAGTTTCTTCAGTTTATTTTTTTCTGAGAAAAAGAAAAGTGTATCACAGAGATCAATTTGAAACAATTGGCTTTCTTGCTTGTCCTCAATTAGAGAATAGGAATATGAAGGCCTGCGAAACTGAGCAAAAATTAGACTGTCAAAGAAATGTTTATCCGAACGAGCATCATGCCATTGTTTATCATTCGGATCACCGTTTAGTTTTACCTGACCTTTTAGTCTATTTAGAATTGCTTTCTCGGTTATTTCTATTTTCTGTCTTACCTCCTTTAAATCAATGTTCTCATCATCTTGATCATAGGTATCATTAAAATAAACTAAAAGAGTGCTATCGCTTGGAGCTCCATATTTTCCCAGAAACTTTTTGGGAATGGATTTTAATTCCTTTTTTGCTTCAGGTTGCGCTTTTGTAAAGTAAACGTTGGTTTGTGTGCAAGAAGAAAATAGAAGTAAACAAAGTGCAAAAGTGATAATTGATTTCATGTGATTTATTTCCAAAAAAATGCACAAGATTGATGCCACTCAACTTCGTTTTTATAAGAAAATGATGAACGGCTTAATAGGGCTTTAAGCTGTAAATAGTTTTAATCTCTTTCGTATATCGTTGGTATTTGTCCTTTACTTTTATAGTGCTTAATTGATCAATAAATTTTGGCCAACCTGTGGAAAGGTCATAAGTGATGGTAAGCTTATCATTCATACTAACATCAAAACTCTCAGGGTCTAGTTCCTTTTCAATCTCTGATATAAAAGAGCTATAAAAATTGCCATAGTAATCAGTAAGTTGTCCATCGTCTGGTTCCATTTCTACTTTTAGCTCGAAAGTATTTCTCTTGGTATCAATTTTCTTCAACTGAACTTGAGCTTCTCCATCAATTTTTAAATTGTTATAGGTGAAATATTTAACTTCAGTATTGAATTCCTCACCTCTTTTCCATTTTCCACCTTGTAATAAGAGTAAGGTAAGAATATTCTCACCGTAGAGTCCTGTTAGACTATTTGGTTCCTTCATTTCCTCTAAAACAGGCTCAATAAGTGATTTAACCAAAGGATTGTCTAATTCTAAAATGGATAAGATTTCATCGACCATTTTATCCGTGCTTCGAATTAAGTCATCAATATTTGCAAGGGTGTCAAACTTTCCAAATTCATCGGTAAAAAATAAAATAGGTATTTCTTCAATGAGTTTTGCCAGTTCCTTATCTTGTTGATTAAGGTTAGCATCAGGAATAACATTGGTGTAAAATGCTTCCATCTTATATTGATTTTCAGTACTGTCTAAGATAGAAAGAGTTAAATCGTAATCTATATAAGATTTGTTAAGCTCCTTTTTCTTATCTCCTTTTACTTTTAGCATTTTATGTTCTTCCGAGACATCATAGGTTACTGATTCTCCCTGTAACCAGTATCCAATTGTAGTTGTTTCAGATTCTGAAATATGATTATATGCTTTCTGAGCACTGAGATTAAAAGATAGCACAGATATTAAGGAAGTAAGGAATAGTTTGGTCAAAGTCATCCTTAAAGATAAGCGAATTCAGCTTAATAGTAAAGAACAATAGACTAGTTTAGGCAATTATTTGCTTCGGGTTGTATTGAAAATTGATAAGGAATGAAAAATAGGTCTTTTTTACGATTTTATTGGAACCCAAATCTCTTCTTCTGATTCTGGGTTTTCTTGACCATAGTAGTTGGCTCCCATTATCTGAAAGTGAGGTCTTTCATCTACATTGTATGCACTCTCGGGAATCACCTTACTATAGATAGCAATGGCCATTGGAGCGAAGTCAGCCCCAGTACCTTTGTAATTAAAGACAGCATAATCACCATTGGGAATTTCCAATTTTGTCATACCAACGGGAGTATCTGAGCCATTGCTTACTTCCTGCATTGCCAAAATTTCAAATTCTGCTTCTGGGTTAAATTCTCTCACAAAATGACCAATATCATAGCGTTGAATGGCAAACAAATCAGAACTTATAGCTTTAAGTTCATTCCTTCTGGGCATATAAGAAGACCACAATTCGAAATTCTTATTATTTACCACAGAATTCATTATGGACATGCCCACAAAATGACCTCCTTTAAATGTTCTAATTTCAAAATCTAAATTCATGCAATAAACCCATTAATAGGATTAAAGAACCAAAAACTATCAATAAGTAACCAATAACCATAAATGGTCAATAAGTAACCAATAACTAATATTGATGCTTCCCTCTATTCCAACCTTTCTTTTCAAGATATTGGACACCATCATCAGCGGCAGGTTCTTCTAGTTGAGTTCCCATTCCATCATTCCATCTATTCAGGTAACCAAATAATGCAATGACCCCATGTATTTCCACAATTTCGCCATCTTCCCAATGCTTACGCATATTTTCAGCAACTTCATCATTTACGCCATTCGGGATAGATGATGCGGCAATAGCCAAATCAAAAGCCGCTCTCTCGGCATCATTAAATGCTGGATACGTTTTATAATCCCAAATATTATTGAGTTTGTCCTCTTCAGAACCATATCTAACTGCTGCACGAACAGCGTGTGCTTCGCAATATCTGCAACCAGCAGTCATGCTAGATAAATAAGCAATTTGTCTTTTCAAGGCACTCGTTACTCTTCCCTTATTCTCCATTACCGCTTGATTCATTTCCAAAAAAGCTCTTGCTATTCTTGGTCTATGCATCATTGTAAATAAACTGTTTGGAGTAAAGCCCAATGTTTCCTCATAAAAACGCGCCATTTCAGCTGTTTCTTCACTTGCATTTTTATCAATTGGACTTACCATAGGTTGTTTCATATTCTTGGAATTAGATGTGGGCAATTTATAGAATAATTTTGAGACTATTGGATTCAATGACCATTCGAATAGACAATCGTCCATTTAACATTTGCTGAGCAATTAAACCAATTAGGAATGCGTTCTTCATTCTGAAACCATCAAAATCATTCACATGCTAAAGTCTTTTTTTTGTATGTGCTCAGGCGCAGATACCGATCTTTTGGCCAATTGTCCAAAGTCAGAACAAATTAAATATGCGGGTATAGGAGGCACAGTTTTCTTTACTGCAGTAATGGCTTTCATTGCCGGTGCCTATGCACTTTATACTGTTTTTGATTCAGTTATAGCCGCTGTCTTTTTTGGCTGTATTTGGGGCTTATTAATTTTTAATTTAGACCGTTTTATTGTCAGTACTATAAAGAAGAATGACAATAAAATGGATGAGTTCATTCAGGCAACTCCAAGAATTGTGCTCGCAATTATCATTGCCGTAGTTATTTCTAAGCCTTTGGAACTAAAAATATTTGAGAAAGAAATAGATCGAGTGCTTCTAGAACAAAAAAATGAGATGACATTGGCAAATCAGGAGCAAGTGGGTTTTATATATGCGGATGATATAAAAGCTGTGAATCAAGCCATTGAAAGTATTGATAATAGCATTGATAAAAAGGAAATGGAAGTGAATGCTTTATATGACACTTATATCGCAGAAGCTGAAGGAAGAGATGGAACCATGAAGTTGGGAAAAGGTCCGGTATATGCAGAAAAAAGAGCTAAACATGATGCTGCACTGGCAGAACTAAAGAACCTCAAAAGTGCAGGAAAAGATCAAAAAGAACTACTAGCTAGTCGTTTGGTTGACCTTCAAAATAAACAAGAAAAACACATTTCAGAAACCCAACCCATTATTGATGGATTTGATGGTCTGATGGCTAGAATAGGGGCTCTGGGTGAATTACCTTGGTTGCCTTCTTTCTTTATTTTTCTTTTGTTCTTAGCAATAGAAACTTCTCCTATATTTTCAAAATTGATGTCAAGACAAGGTGAATACGATATTAAGTTGGGAGAAAGGGAGAACGAGATTTTAGTATGGTCTAAGCAAAAACAGAAGCAACGTATGTCTTTACTTTTGGCGGATAGTGCTTTAAATGATAAAGTATATGATTCTATTCAATCGGAGGAAGAAACCTATCATTACAAAAAACAACAGGCAAGAGCATTGATTAGATACCAGAGTGATGCCTTCTTAGAAAAACAAAAGACGGTAGTAGATATAAGTTAGGAAATAAAAAAAACGGTTAGGATTGGCAACCAAGTCAATAATTCTAACCGTTTTACAACCTTGTATGATTGTGCTCTCAGTGAATGGGTGTACGCATATTATTTTCAAATGTTCCAAAAAGGATACAAATGAATGTTTATGAGACCAAGAAACGTTTTAATTTAGTAGGAAGGTGGATAGGATTTAGGTTTTTTGTTTTCTATCCTTTCTATCGAAATGATTTGATGAGTAAGAAATAAACAGCAATTTTAAAACAGTAAATTAGTGAGACATCTTTGAAATATTGCTTACTTTCATTAAAAAATACACAATGAATACTTTAGACTCACAGTACATTCAACTAAATGAGGTTGGCTCAATTGAAAGAACAGAATTTATTAAGAAGACATATAAGCACGTGGCAGGAGCCGTATTAGCTTTTATTGTTTTAGAATTTATATTATTAAATATTCCCGGGGTAAAGGAAGCTTCCTATGCTATGGTTAGCAGCTCAACAACATGGCTTTTAGTTCTAGGAGGATTTATGTTGGTAACCTCTTATGCCGATAGAATGGCAATGAATTCGCATGATATAAACAAACAGTATGCGGGTCTTGGACTTTATGTCTTGGCAGAAGCAATTATCTTTTTACCTATTCTGGCCTTTGCTACTTCTACTATAAATGGACCCAATATTCTTTGGCAGGCAGGAATTGTTACCATGGCCTTATTTGGAGGATTAACCATAGTTGTATTTAATACTGGAAAGGACTTTTCTTTTTTAAGATCCGGTTTAATGATAGGTGGAGTTATTGCCTTAGGGTTAATTGTGGCAGGAGCAATTTTCGGTTTTGATTTAGGTCTATGGTTTTCTGTTGCAATGGTTGTTTTGGCTGCGGGTTCCATTTTGTATCAAACGTCCAACATGATTCACAAATACAGCACAGATCAACATGTGGCTGCTGCATTAGGTTTATTTGCTTCCTTAATGCTATTATTCTGGTATATCCTAAGAATCTTTTTGAGCAGGGACTAAATCAGATAAAAATATCATGACCTTCGTGACGTTATAGAACTTATATGAAAAATATTGTTCTTCTTCTAAGTCTATTTTGCAGTATCAACGTATTTTCTCAGATTGACTCTATTTCTTTCAGACTAGAAGCTTATGTTGTCAATAAGAGAACGGGTACAATGATTGAAGGAGCCGAAGTAGAACTCTTGGGAAGTGATGGTTCTAAATTTGTTCTAAGTACAGATAAAAATGGAATGGCCTTTTTTAATACTATTGATGGCCAAGAATGCATCAAGAAAGAAACAGAATATAGTATTAAAGCTTCTATTAAAGATTTCTTAGTGGCCAAGGATAATTTCAGCACTCAAAATCTTTTAGAATCTAGAACTTTTATTTTCGAATTTTTGCTTTCCGATGTTACTACCTGTGGAGGATGTTGTTATCCGCCACCTGTTTACTTCGATGTCAATGATGATGAACCTATTGCATATAAGGATCTAGACTATTTAATAAAAATGTTGATAGATAACCCAAAGGTTATTATTCAGATTAATGGATATTCAGATCTAAATGAAAGTAATGATGCTAGACTCTCTGAACGAAGGGCAAAATCATGTGTAAGCTATTTGAATTCCAAAGGAATAGATATAGGAAGACTTAAATTTAAGGGATATAGTTCTGATAGACCTGTTATTACTGAACGTATGATTCAGTCTATGGATAAAGAAGATGAAAAACTTGCTGCCAGACAAAAGAATCGAAGGATTGATATAGTAGCGGTAGCATTCGATTGGGAAGGAAATTAATTTCTTACAAGCTCTCAATTTCAAATTTTATATTCTCTCTTGCCCTATCTTCTAATTGCTTGTAGTATTTATCAGTATAATAAATTCGTCCCCTTTGAAGGAATTTCTTCATAATCTCTTTTCTCTTTCTTCGGTAGATCAGTTGCGGAACTTTTTTGTATTCTCTTCTGATATTCTGGGTGTATTCAATATACCTGTTCCTTTCACCTCCTAAAATGGATAAGTCTATATCAATCATTAATTCCTCTTCTGAGTTCTTTGGTATTGCCTCATGCAAGGTGACCATTATCAGTTGTTCTACTTTATGAATAATCGCTGTTTTTGCATGATTGTGCTTTAAGAATTCAATGGCTTTATCAGCACTCTTTCTTTCATTATTTTTTCCAAGAGGATTATAGATGATATCGTGATAGATAAATGCAAGTTTTAATTCCTTGCTTTGAATATGCGCTTCTTCTTTCATTAAAAGACTAAGGCAATCATTGATATGATCTAGATTATGATAGGCTCTATGCGTTTCAGCATAGTATCTAAGAGTATTTTCGAATTCAATTAAATTTTCCTTGAAGTTGAATTCTGACATTAGATTTTTCCAGAATTGTATTTTCATTTTATAATTCTTTCAAATTTGTTTACTTGGGTTGTACACAATGTAAAACTTTGAACTAAAACAAAAGGGAATCTATGGCTCATTTTCTACATTCGTGAAAAATGAACACAACCCAAACTCAAAGCCCTTCTCAGATTCTAAAATCCGTTTTTGGTTATTCCAGTTTTCGTGGACAGCAGGAGGAAATCATAAGTCATACATTACTGGGCAAGGATAGTTTGGTTATTATGCCTACTGGGGGAGGAAAATCTATGTGTTACCAAGTTCCGGGAATTCAGATGCCAGGATTTGCTTTGGTCGTTTCACCTTTAATTGCACTGATGCAAGATCAGGTGATGGCATTAAGAGCGGCAGGGGTGAATGCAGCTGCATGGAATTCTCAATTGAGCCAAGAGGGAAAACAAGGGTTAAATGCAGCCCTTCAAGCAGACCACATTGATTTACTCTATGTCTCTCCAGAAGTGGCAGTTCAAGATTATTTTATTTCTCTTTTACAGCGCTTAAATGTCAACCTGATCGCAATAGATGAAGCCCATTGCGTATCGGTTTGGGGGAATGATTTCAGACCTGAATATGCTCAACTGAGTAAATTAGTTAAAGCTTTTCCATCTATTCCTCACATGGCACTCACCGCTACTGCAGATAAAGCCACTCAAAAAGATATTATTCAGCAATTGGGCTTAAATAACCCTAAAGAATTTCTTTCAAGTTTTGAACGAATTAATATTTCTTCTCATGTGGTTCCAGGGCAAGAACGATTCAAATCCATTACTAAGTTTTTAAGAGCGCATGAAGCTGAAGCTGGGATCATTTATACTCTAAGCAGAAAATCAGCTGAGCAAATGGCTATTAAATTGCAAGGAAAGGGTTTTCTAGCCAAAGCTTATCACGGTCGAATGTCATCAGAAGAAAGAAACTCAGTTCAAAGTCAATTTAAGAATGATGATATTCAAATTGTGTGTGCAACTATTGCTTTTGGAATGGGCATAGACAAGTCGAACATTCGCTGGGTCATTCACTTTAATATGCCCAAAAATTTAGAGTCTTATTATCAAGAGATAGGAAGGGCTGGAAGAGATGGGAGTCCAGCAGAAACAATGCTCTTCTTTAGTTTCGCAGATGTGAGCATTCTAAGACAGTTTATTGAGAATAGTGAGGCCAATGAAAGGTTTAAACAAGTTCAAAGAGCTAAGCTAGAACGTATGGTAGAATATTGCCAAGCGAGCAATTGTCGAACAAATGTAGTCTTATCCTATTTTGGTGAACACAGGGAAAAACCTTGTGGCCGATGCGATAATTGCATGAATCCTCCTTCCAAAATGGAAGGAACCATCTTGGCTCAAAAAGTGCTTTCTGCTTGTAAACGACTTCGAGAAAATGTCGGTATTACCACCTTGGTGAATGTTTTAAGAGGAGCTCAAAATCAAGAGGTTTACGCGGGTGGATATGAGAAAATCAAAACCTATGGCGCAGCCAGAGATGTTCCATTTTTTGATTTATTTCAATACGTTACTCAGCTTATCAATCAAGGTTTCTTAGAAATTGATTATACACAAAATAGCAAGTTAAAAGTCACCAAACTAGGCGATGCCATTTTATTTGATGGAAAAGATGTTTGGCTTACAAAAGCCATTGACAGAAAAGCAAAACCAGAAAAAAAGAAAAAGGCATTTGTTCCAACTAGTTACGATGAGACGCTTTTAGATGAACTGAAAGCCCTAAGAAAAGGAATAGCAGCAGAAAAATCTTGGGCCGCCTATATGGTTTTTTCAGATAAATCCTTGAAAGAGATGGCTGCTCTAAAGCCGACAGATTTAAATTCATTTTCAGAAATATCCGGAGTAGGAGAGAAGAAACTGGAAGCTTTTGGAGAGCGATTTGTTGGACTTATTTCAAAGTACAAATAGAACCTGTTTGGATAGGAAAACTTCTTTATACCAAAAAGCACTTAAAATCTTAAATTCTGTATATATCACATAATCAGTTAATTACAGGAGGAGTCTCCTAATTGTCTACCTGTTTTATAAGCTGGTCTATTTCTTGTCCACCGCAATAATTTCTTCCTCGATCATTCTCAAAATACATTGCGAGCTCAAATTTTTGATCATTAAAATATATAATTATGAAGTATTTAATAAGTCTAGTTTTTGTTTCAATATTAGTATTGAGTTCATGTAAAAAGGAAGAGGCAATGCCACCATCTACGCCACCAGAAGATAACACCGTTGATTTACCAGAGCAATTTGCTGCATGGAAGAACATTTTCGAAGGCAATGGAGTAGGAGCCGCAGTTAATTTGCATGAAGATGTGCTATTGTTATTTAGCATGGAAGGAGACCAGTATGCTTGGTTTGAGGAAGAGGAAATTAAAGCAGTTTACAATATGAGTGATTCAAACGGTCCATTAAGCAGTTATTCTCTGGGTTCTGTGGGAGCTGCTGTTGTTTTAAATCAAAATGCACTTTATCTAATATCTGATGATGGTGATCGTTATATGGCGGGAAGTTTTGATAATGATTTTATTGAGGGATCTTGGAATAATGCTGATGCGATTTCTTTCTCTGGTTCTGTGCATGACTTGTATGAATGGGGACCAGATAACACTTGTCCTTTTAATTCGGTTGGTGCAATGTGGAACTATTCAGGTCCTGGATCCGGATGTTTCGATGCTTTTGAAGAATACAACCATTATTGGATGATTAACAATACTGGTGATGAAATGGTATTGTACTATAGCCCTAGTGGTGGTAATTTTCATGATGTTGAGGAACTGGAAAATTGGACAGCAGAGAACAATTGCGGAGGGGCTGATGGCCTTCTTCCTTTTGAAGCGGTATCCGCAGTTTGTAGAATAGTATATCCAAACCGAATAACAGAAGTTTTCTTTAGCGAAGATGGTACGCAGTTTACGTATTATAACGTTTCGGAAGGAGAATTTTCAGAGGTCTATGACTTGTATTAATTACTCTTTTTTAGAGAGTATATCAGTGATCAAAAGAGGAGGGCTTGTGAGTTCTCCTCTTTTGTTTGAATAATCATAAAGAAAATGTCATTCCTTTTCTTGCAATATGAAATCCTTTGGTCTCAACTTCATGCGTTTGCTCAGAATCTGGATTTGCTAATGGATTGGTATGGTTAAGGTGAATGAAATAGATTTTGTCTTTTTCTTTGGGAGATAAGTCCTTAAAGTATTCCATACTCTCAATTACAAAAGGGTGGGGAATTTCAGATATATCTCTTTTCACTTCGTTTCCATCAAAAAAGGTAGCATCAAGAAAAGCGTAATCCACTTTTTTTATTTCCTCTCTAATATCAACTTTCCATTTTGCCCATTTGTCAATATCTGGAATAAACAAAATGGATTTATTGGGTCCAATTATTCTAAAACCAACTGTTTCAGAATATTCATCTCTATGCGGAACTGCAAAGGGAATAATTTTAAGGGGGTGATATAAATTCACAGCTTGCTCATGGAAAAGCTCTTTTATTACTATATTTTCAATTTCTACCAGTTGATTCCAAGGTCCATTATTTTCGAGGAAGTCCCTCATTTTTGGCATGGCATAAACTGGAGTTCTATCGGCATTCATAGACTCTCTTCCTAAATACATCAACCCGGTATAATGTCCAATGTGCGCATGACTAAGGAAAATACCGTCAGGTGTTTGTTTACTTTGTTCTCCTCTTTTACTCACTAATTTTTTCATTTGAGAGGGCAGATCTGGAGTAGCTTCAAAAAGATAGAATTGATGGTTTTCATAATCACGTAAACCCAAAGAAACAACCTCTTGGTGCAAATCAGGATTTTGAAAAGCAGCTTTACAACAATCCTTTTTGCAACCAGCATGAGGTAAACCTCCATCCTGAATGATTCCTAGAATCTCCAATTGTAATCCAATTTCTGGATCACTCTCTTTTTGAGGTTTTTCTTCAATTCCACAGGAAAATATTAAGCAAAGAATAAATATGTAAACGATGTATTTCATTGATTTAAGATTGTAAGGAAATGCGATGACCAATTTCTCTACCCGCTATAAAACCTTCTGTCCAAGCAGCTTGAAAGTTAAAACCTCCCGTTATAGCATCTATGTTCAAAACTTCACCTGCAAAAAATAAACCTTCTATGGATTTGCTTTCCATACTCTTAAAGTTGACTTCTTTTAGCTCTACACCACCACAAGTTACAAACTCCTCTTTAAATGTACTTTTTCCATGAACAGGCAGCCTGCAATCGCAAAGCGCAGTAATGAGTTGCTCTATTTCATTAGAATTGAGATCAGCAAAGTTCTTCATTTCAATCTTGCAAAAATGAAGAATACGCTCCCATAATCTTTTAGGTAATTGAAATAAATTATTATTTCTAAGTTTTTTAGCACCCTCATTTTTACGGCTTTGATGGATTAAATCTAGTGCCTGTTGCTTATCTATTTCCAACCAGTTGATCACAATGTCAAAATTGTAATTCAAAGTATTCAACTCTCTCGCAGCCCATGAAGAGAGCTTTAGAATGGCTGGCCCGCTTAAGCCCCAATGTGTGATAAGAAGTGGTCCATGACTTATGAATTCATGTCCATTACTATTTTTAATCCTGGTTATTTTTACCTCGGCATTTGGTACCGATAAGCCCATAAGATCTTTTAAGATTGGATGTTTGATATTAAATGTGAATAGAGAGGGGACAGGAGGAACAATGCTTATTCCCTTTGACTTCAGAAGCTTCCACATTTTAGGAGAACTACCTGTTGTAAAAAGCGCAAATCTTGAGCGAAAATTATTCTCTGTGCTTTGTAGTTCAATAAAATTGCCTTCCTTTTTAAAGTCAGTCAAGCCTTGGTTCAATTTTATTTGAATGGAGTTCTTTTTGCATTCTTGTAGGAAACAATCAATAATGCTTTGAGAAGAATTGCTTGCGGGAAATACTCTTCCATCTTCTTCTATTTTGGTTTCAACACCTTTGTTAGAAAGCCATTCCATCATATCTCCACAAAGAAATTGATGAAAAGGTCCCTGCAATTCTTTTTGGCCTCTGGGATAGTTTCCAATCATCTCCTTAGGATCAAAACAGGCATGCGTTACATTGCAACGGCCTCCGCCAGATATTTTAACCTTAGAGAGAAGCTTATTACTTTTTTCTAAAATGATGATCTTCGCCTCTGGAAATTTTTCCGCAGTTTGTATTGCTCCAAAAAATCCCGCTGCCCCGCCTCCTATAACTGCTAAATCATAAGTCATTACATAAGTATTCCGTCTTTCGCTTGCACTTTTGGTGGAAGATCAGTTTCACCCAACATTTCTCTTAAGTCTATTTCAATAGTTCTACACAACGCGGTCATTGGAACATCATTAACAAATCCTTCAAAGGGATCCTCACTATTGTCACCAACTGTTTCCATCATGTGAAAAATCCATGAAATAAGAATAAAGAAAGGAACTGCAATCCAGGTTAGATTATGCCCCATTTTTCCAAACTCTCCAAGTAAACCTAAGGGCAATAGAAGAATAAAGATCCAGGTAAATATTGAGCTGAAATAAGCATATTGCCTTGGAAGAGGTGTGTTTTTAATACGTTCGCATTTTCCTTGAAAAACATAAAGTTGTTCTAAAGTTCCCATCAACTCCATATGCCTGAAATCTTCTATCATCCCACTTTCCATCAGATCTTTTAATTCCTCCCCTTGCATTCTTACCAGTTGAGTTGCTCTATTTGCAACAATTTTACATTGATTTACATCTTCGGTATGTATCAAAAATTTACCAACATCTTCCGACCAATGTTCAGATTCTGGACGATCAAGGGCAAGGTTGTTTAAATGCTTGCCTCTATAAACTTTACTATGGGAAACTTTCATTCTCAATTGAAGACGCAATGCATTCATCCACGCCATATGGCGGTATATTAATACCTTTTGAGTTTGTTTTAATTCTTCTTCGGTAACCTTTCCTTCCGTTTTTCTCAGTGTCACAAAACTCAAAACCTGGTTTCCCCATGTTCTACTATAGTTTACTATCTGTCCCCAAATTTTTCTTCCCTCCCAGAAACGATCATAGGATTGATTGTTCTTAAAACCAATATAAAATGCAACGGCAATACCTATGGTACTCAAAGGTTGAAAAGGAATTCCAATATTCACTCCTTGATGATCGAAGTAATGAAAGAGGAAAAATAAGCTAACACCATAAACAGCAAAAAATATCAAATAAATCCAAGAAAATTTGAGAATTACTCCTGCTCCAATTCTTCTTTTTACATACATTGACTTTAATTTTAGATAATCCGAAAATAGCTAATCTATAATTAATCAAATTGTTTTTAATTATTATTGATCCTAGATAAATTAATTCTGAAATCTATGAATTCGGGTAGGCTATTACTGATAACTATTGTTGCTTCCTTAGGGGGATTATTATTTGGTTATGATACGGGAGTGATTAACGGGGCGCAATTTTATTTGAGTAAGTATTTTGAACTGGATCCTTTTCTAAAAGGCTTTGTTGTGGGTAGTGCTTTAATTGGCTGTTTCGTTGGAGCAATTATTGCGGCCCCATTAAGTGTGAAACTGGGGCGAAAGCAATCCTTAATTATTTCTGCCATTCTGTTCACAATCTCTGCATGGGGATCTGGTTTGCCTGAGTTCCTGCCTCAATCTATTTCTCTTCTTGTCTTCTTTAGAATATTAGGAGGGTTAGGAATTGGGATTGCCTCAATGAATGCCCCAATGTTTATTGCTGAGTTATCTCCTGCGAAACAAAGAGGAAAAATGGTTACCTATTATCAACTAGCTATAGTAGTTGGCTTTTTTGTGGTTTTTTTAGCTACTTACTATATCGGAGGGACTGGTGATGAAGTATACAATGAAACTCAAGGCTGGAGAAAAATGTTTTGGTCTGAGCTTATTCCGTGCATGCTATTTTTATTTCTTCTCTTTATAGTCCCAAAAAGTCCTAGATGGCTTTGTATGAAAGGACGAATAGATGAGGCACGTTCCATACTTATTTCTATTCACGGTAAAGAAAACGCTGAAAAAGAAGTTAAAGAGATTACACGGTCTTTGAATAATGAGGTGGAAAGTAAATTAAAGGATTTGCTTGTCAAAGGTGTTTTACCAATAGTGTTAATTGGAACGGTGCTATCAGCTTTGCAGCAACTTACCGGAATAAATGCCGTGCTCTATTATGGTGCGGATATATTTGAAAAGGCTCTAGGATTTGGTGAAGATGATGTTTTGAAACAGCAGTTGTTATTGGCAGGTGTAAATCTGCTTTGTACATTCATGGCAATGTTTACTGTGGATAGGTTGGGCAGAAAACCATTAATCTTTTTAGGCTGTATAGGAATGTCTTTGGGCTTTTCCTTATTGGGAGGAAGCTTAATGTCTCAAAATGTGGGAATTATTTCCCTAATTGGGGTCTTAATATTTATAGGATCTTTTGCGCTATCAATGGGGCCAGTTGTTTGGGTTTTGCTTTCCGAAATGTTTCCCAATAAGATTAGAAGCATTGCTATGTCAATTGCAGTAGCAGCTCAATGGGGAATGAATTATATTGTTTCTCAAAGTTTCCCAGTAGTTATGGATAGTGAATTAAATGCTGGGCCATTTTGGAAAGGATCTATGCCTTATTTCATATTCATTGCATTTATTGGGCTAATCGCCTTTGTTACTTATAAGTATGTCCCAGAAACAAAAGGGAAAAGTTTGGAGGAATTGGAAGAGGTTTGGAACTATGAAGGCTAATTAATCTGCTTAATTTAGTATATAATCTTTAAGAATAGCATTTTATTTAAAGGGTTAATGGACATCTATTCCATCAAAGTAAATTTCGCTTATTGCAGTGTCATTATACTTTTCTCCTTTATAAACTTCCAGAATTTCAAACCTTAAAACCAAATCACTACCATCTTCATTGTGCCCAAAAGTTCCAAGCTCAAATTTCTGATCAGTTTTTGAATCGTTTAGTTTAAGGATTCGAAAGGGGCTTCCGTTCACATATAATTTCAATGATTTAACTCGGTTATTGTTTCTCCATGCTTGGTCTGATTTCATATATCCATTGGAAACAATAATGGTGGTAATTCTAGGGCTTTCATTTTCGAAGTAATATTCGAGATATTCCCCAGCGCCATCATTGGCTGTTCCTTCTACCCATGCCGTTTCGTAGCTTAGATCATTGGCAGACTCTGCATTGTAAACGTTTTTTCCACTTTCTTTCAAATAGGATGATGCAACAATTTTATAATTACCGCCACCACAATACCAACTGCAACCTCCATCAATAATATCATAAACACTCTCAACAACTTCCCCATACTTAAAAAGCAAGGAGTCAAGTTCCTTTTCTTCATTTTCTGACAAATCATCTTTAGATAATAATTCATCCTGCCTTTCAATTTCAGCCTTTGTCTCAAGACTTAAATCAGGCACATGTATGCTGCTAGGCTCAACTGTTTGAAGCTCATTTTGACCATAAGTAAACATAGATATTAGAAAAGTGAGTAATATAAATATTTGATTCTTCATTTAATTTTACCAGTTGCAAGGATCAACTTAGTGTTTTGAGCTAACTGTACAATCATGACTTAATTATGAATAGAAATATTCTCAAAATACAACTTTACAAAAAGAATTTATTCCTTGATGATCTTCTTCATTAATTTACCATTCTTAGTTTGAACCTCAATAATATAGGTGCCAATGGGATAGCTCTCTAAAGTAAAGTTCATTCTTTCCAAGCCAAATTCATTTTGTTTTGTAAACAATTTTTTACCAGCAAAATCAAATACATTTATTTTTTCCAAGTCTTCTCCTTCTATACTAATAGAAGAACTTGTCGGGTTAGGATAAATAAATATTTCAGGGATAAACTCTGAAGATATTTGTTGAACTGAAATTACAATTCCATCTGTTGTTAATTTTTGAAACCAAATATTTAGTCTTCCATCTCTTGTGTCTCCCCATGAACTATAGATTGTATCGTTTTGAATTTTGATACTCATAAAATCATTTCCAGCACTTTCCAAAATAGTATCAAAGGCAACGGTTTGATCGGTGATTTGAAAATTTGAACTGAAGAGATTAGAGTTCATATCTCGAAAAGCAGCCCAGATTTCCGATTGTGTTTGATAGGTGCTATCCGTTCCGTTTCTCCGATCTCTCCAACTTATTATAAGGTCACCGTCCAAGTCAAAACCTCCCCATATTAAATCTTGCATTCTATTATTACCAATAGGGTCATCATTTATTCTTTCCGGTGAAGTCCAGGAAGAACCGGCATTAAGAGACTCAACTAAAAATACATCTATATCTCCATTAGTGGCACTTGGAAATATGAAAGCCAAATGATCCGGATTTGCAGGATTTGATAATAAAAGGCTTCCTTTCTTCGCAAAAGGAAAGTTTACAAGGTTAGTAGGAGAGTTGTAAGTTATAACATTGCTATGACTTAGGCTAGTACCTCCATCAATTGATGTGGCTAGAAAGGTTTGAAGGAAGGGGCTTTGAGAAAATTCCAAAGAAGGATAGGCACCATAAAAAATTCCAGTTGAACTAAGTGCTGGTGAGCACATAGATTTGGGATTGATACTTCCAGCAAGCCAGTCTATAGTATCTATATAGGAGTTTTCGAAGCTATTTCCTCCATCACTTGAAACAGAAAGGTAGGGATGAAAACTGGGATCATTTTGATTCAGGTTCATGGTGGTTATGTAAATATTCCCCTGATTAGGTCCAGAAGATTTATCTATTTCCATCCAGGGCCTGTCTATTGGCCATTTCACGCCATCATATTCACTATTTATTACTTCAATGGATTCACTCCAAGACAAACCTCCATCTGTGGATTTGTTTAAATAAACACCTCCAGTTACTGGTGGTGTTGTGCCGGTAAAGTCAATAAAACAAAGATATACATTGGCCTCATGATCAAAATCTAAACTTGGGTCAGCAGAGGAATAGGTGCTAATAGTATGAGGAATTTCAACAGCCACACTCCATGTTTGTCCTCCATCAAAACTTGTTTTAGTCTTTATTTTGAATTGATTTGACAAATTAACCCACCCCATCCAGGCAACTACAATATGCTGAGCATTATTAGGGTTTATTGCTAAAAAAGGTTCACCATCAAATACATTACCTTGTGAGATATTTTGGTTTTGTCCTAATGCAACTAAACTTTGGACTAAAACTAATATAATGGTTATCACTCTGGGCATGGCGTGAATACAAATATCGTAAAAGCATTTCTTTAATTTCCGACTATCAAATAAATTATTTTATGCCCTTGTTATAAATTTAAAAGCGGTGTGCTTTATAAATTATCTGAGAAAATCTAAAATGGCAATTTCTCCAAATCTACATTTCCGCCACTCAGAACAATACCGACTTTCTTATCAGAGAATTTTTCCTTGTCTTTTAATACAGCAGCAAAAGGAACTGCGCAAGATGGTTCAATAATTATTTTCATTCTTTGCCAAATGAATTTCATGGCTTCTATAATTTCGTTCTCCTCTACTCGAATAATTTCTTTCACCAATTTTTGAATAATAGGAAAATTGTTAGATCCCAGTTGTGTTTTGAGTCCGTCTGCAATGGTGTTGGTGCTTTCGTTCGTCTCTATTTTTCCACTTTTCAATGAGCGATACGCATCATCCACAGCAAATGGTTCTCCACCTATGGTCTGGCAGTTTTCACCAAGATAATGTGCGGCCAATGCACTTCCTGCTATTAAGCCACCTCCACCTACAGGGGTTAATATAAAGTCCAGATTTTTTTGTTCTTCAAGCAATTCCATTGCTGCAGTTCCTTGCCCTAGAATAACATCAATGTCATTTGAAGGATGTAAGAAGCTTGCACCTTTGTCCTTAACAATTTTTTGTGCTGTTTCTTCTCTGGCTTGAAGAGTAGGTTCACAAATGATTACCTCACCATCATATGATTTGACAGCTTCTATTTTAACTTTTGGAGCAGAGGAGGGCATTACTATATAAGCCTTTATTCCAATTTCTTTTGCAGCCAAAGAAACTGCCTGTGCAAAGTTTCCAGAAGAATGAGTGACGACTCCATTTCTTTTTTGCTCTTCTGATAAATTTAAAATAGCGTTAGCGGCTCCACGCATTTTAAATGCACCCATTCGTTGAAGATTCTCGCATTTAAAATAGATGTCAGCTCCAGAAAGATTATTGAGTAAACGAGAAGCTAATACTGGAGTGCGATGAACAAATGGTTTAATCCGTTGAGCAGTGTTTATTAACTCTTCTTTACTAGGTATCATGTATATGAATTTGTTCCTAAGATTCGAGAATTCTTCGGCAATAATTGATCTGTCCTAAATGATAATTTAAATGACCGCTGAGGTGGACCATAAAACGAAATGTACTCATTGTATTTCCAAAAACCTCCAAAGGATAGTTTTCAAAAAACTGGTTGATGGTTATTTTATCAAAGGTTTGTTTTACCTCAAGACGAGCATTTTTTAACTCTTCAATAAGTTCGTTTCGACTCAATTTGCCATTGAACTCAAAATCTCGGTTTCTTTTATAGGAAGTATTACCTATTGTTTTTCCAATAAAGTGCCTCAGATTTCCAGCCACATGCATTGCTAAGTTTCCAGGAGTGTTTTTTATATCACCTGCTATAACCCAAAGGTCTGCATCTTTTTTGAAGGCTTTAATTTCTTGTATTAGTCGGTTAAGGTCTCTTTCAAAGAGATAGGCCAAGTCACTGGTCATTTATGCATATTTTCTTTCAATAATTCTGGAAATGCTTTTTTAAATCTATTCAACCTTGGAATAGAAACCTGCACTACATAACCTTGGGTAGGGTTTAATCTTTCAAAATCCTGATGATATTCTTCTGCCTTCCAAAACTTTTTAAAAGCAACAATCTCCGTTGCAATTGGTTGGCTATACATTTCGCTGCTTTCTATATTTTTCTTGAAATCTTCAGCTATTTTTTTCTCAGACTCATTGTTATATAAGATCATTGATCTGTATTGACTACCAAAATCTGGAGACTGGCCATTTACAGTTGTTGGATCATGAGAACCATAATAAACCTTCACCAAAGTTTCGTAACTTACTATATCAGGATTATAATACACCTCAACAGCTTCTGCATGTCCTGTTCTTCCAGTTCCTATGGATTCATAAGTTGGGTTTTCAGTAAAACCTCCTGTATAACCAGAAATTGCTTCTTCAACTCCGTGAACACTTTCGAAAATAGCTTCTACACACCAAAAGCAACCTGATGCGAAATACGCTTTTTCTAGTTTTGCAAGTTCTTCCGGACTAAGTTTCTTTTGCTCCATTACCTGCACATCTGCAGTCTTGAATGCACAACTGAAAATGAACAAACTTGTTAAAAGGGAAAAAAATAATGTTTTCATGTTTTAATAATTTGATCGCAATTTACACTGCAAGTATCACTTAATTATAACGAAATAATAAATGATTCGTTGAATTCCATAATCTTTTTTCTATTAAGTTTTTGCCATTTGAAGGCTTAAGGTCCAATTCGCCAGCAATTTATCCAAAGAATTCACATAAATCTGCTATTCCCAGAGACGTTTTCAAATTGCAAATTTGAAGTATCAAATCAAAAATTGAAAATAGATATTCAAAAAGAGATTATTCAAGCATTTACTTCTGAGCAAATTATTCCAGAAATGGAATTAAAGAAGAAGAAGTGTTGTAAGAAATATAAGAAAGGAAAGAGGTGTAAAAAATGCCCCGCATACAATTTATGCGGAGCAGATAGAGAAATATTTTGCTAAAAATTATTGCTTAATAAGCTTTAAGCTCTTAGAAATTTCATTTCCGTTTAGTAATCTCACATTGTAAAATCCACTTGCATAATCTTGACCCAAAACAATCCTGCCTTGATTATTGCTAATTGAAACTTGTTCTACTAGTTGTCCTAAACCATTGTACACCTGAATTTGTCCATTGTCCAAATTATTCAATAGTTCGTAGACAATATTAAAATCTTGGTTAGATGGATTAGGGAAGGCTTTCAGTTTTATATTTTCACTTTGCTCTATAACTGAGGAAGGCTCTCCTTCAAATACAAGAAAGTGATCCACACCAGATTCTGCAACAATAGCATAACCAGAACCTGTATTTATATAATAACTGATAGTCATGTTTTCTGTCGGTGTCATGAATTCTGGAATATCTATTTCATGTTGAATCCATTCTACAGGCGCCAAACTTTGATAAATAATAGAGTCTACAACCATACTGTCCACACCATTTTCCAATATTACATATAAAGGAGTATCATCAGGGCCTTGCTGCAGTTGATTAAATGAGATGTGCCATAGGTAATAGGAAATACTTGGATAGTCAAAAGTACTTGCATCGAAAACAGGTGAGGTTAATGTAGTTCCTCCACCAATTAATATAGTATTGTCAATAACGGGACCATTGCCCGTAACGTAAGAGGCATTACCAATATCACTTGATGAATCTTCGTTAGGTGCAATGAAAAAAGGAGCTCCACCCGTTAAACCGATAGGAGGCTGAGCTAATTCCCATGTTCCCTGAAGAGGAGCCTCAGTTACTTCCCAACCTAAATCTAAACTAAAGATATCTTCATAACCTTCCTCCAATTCGAGAGTTAGGTTATTATTGGTGTCATCTATGTTTCCAGCTTGAATACCTGTTCTGTATCCCCATATTCCAGCTATTACATCGTAAGAACCTTCAAAGAAATTTGCTACCGAAAAGTTTCCACTCGCATCCGTTATCAAATCAAAATTGAAGTCTTCATTCTCTATTTTTACCAAAGCATTTGGAATAGGATTTCCAGAAGCTGCATCCAAAACTACTCCTGTAATTCCGATTGGAGTTAAAGGAATAAGCTCTACATCTAATTCTGTAATAACTCCATTTTCCAACTCTACCTGAATTACTTGCGGAATGTAACCACCTTTAGATACAGAAACATCATAGGTTCCTGAAATAGCATATCCTGTTGCATAGTCTCCATTAAATGCAGATTCTTCTGTGATAATGGTGCTTATAATCTCTATGTCTGCGCCATTAATTCCCATTCCGCTATTCGCATCCGAGACTGTTCCTTCCAACCAGCATGCATTTACATAATTAGGCTCTAGGATAAAGAGACCCGATTGAATATCTGAAATTAAAATTAAGCCAGAGGGTAAAAAGGGATAAGCTCCCCAAGCTCCATTAAATCCTGCAACATTGGCTAAAAAGGTATCGAAGTTTCCAACTTCAACTAGATTAGTTGGGTTGGATCCGTCAACAATTATACACCCATCACTATAGTAAGAAATGATTAACCAATCTTGCCATACATGAACATTGTGTGGAACAACACCCTCACCTAAAGTTTCCAAAGGTCTGAAGTCATCTAGGAGTTGAATATCCGTAGGATCCGAGATATCGTAAGCTCCGACTGGTGCATTAGATACTTCATCAGTTGTATACAAGATCGTCTCATCATCAGATAACCAAGTATTATGAGTAAAAGCTCCTGTAGTACCCTGAACACCCATTGCAATTGTATTGGTCTTGTCTGTTACATCGTATATGGTAAAATGTCCTTCACCAATTTCAGAGCTGTATGCGATATTGTTTCGCGCATAAATATCATGTGAATATATTGCTGGACCATTACCTACAAATTCGGGTTGCCCCGGATTAGAAAATACATCAATATACAATAAACCACCT
This sequence comes from uncultured Flavobacteriales bacterium, assembly GCA_964609215.1. GTDB lineage: Bacteria > Bacteroidota > Bacteroidia > Flavobacteriales_D > JABDKJ01 > JABDKJ01. The sequence continues at coordinate 12,124 of CAZSQZ010000020.1, read as the reverse complement.
GAGTTTATATTCGAGCCAGATAGGTATGCATATCCGAACTCATCTATATAAATATTATGGATTGAACTCAGGGTGCCCAAACCAGGAATAGTTGGTGTCCAATCGGTTGCAGTAGCTGTTGCGGGTAAATCGGTTAGATCAATAACCATTAATCCATTACCTGTCTCATTGGTAACGTAAGCAAACTCGCCCCAGGTTTTAATATCTCTCCATGTTGAACAGGCACCAGGTAATTGAGCAACTTCAACTGGATTTGCAGGATCTTCTAATGAAACTATAGACACTGCACATTCCAAGCCTATTATTGCATATTCGGTACCATCTGGTGAAACGTAACCCCATATATCACTACTTGAAGAAGGATACTCCACTTGGCCCACAAAAGAAACATTCAATTGTGCATATGAACTGATAGAAAAAAGAAGAATTGATAATAAGGTAGATAATAATTTCATAATGTGCTTTTTGATTTAATCAAAATTAATAGAAAGAATGTTTAAAAAAGTAATTATGTGATAGACGGTTGAAAGAGCTATATGTTACAATCCGGTATTAATATTTTATTAACTCCACATCTTCCAATAAGGGTATTAGCTTTTCACTTTGCGTTTTCCAATCGTCATTTAAAGCCTCCCAATCCGTAAAAGCTTTAATGTTTTTCAGCTTTGTAGGAGCTTCATTTTGGATGAACGGGCCTGCGATACCTAAATAATTGTTTCTAGTGTACACATATTTAAGCTCAAAACAATAATAAGTTGAATCTGAATTGTTCAACAAGCCCAGAAGTTTTAGCTCATCGGGAACTTGATCATCCCAACTTATGTATTCAATTAACGCGGTCCTTGCCTTTTCCTCTTCACTATGATATTTTTTTGGCAACTCATCAAATCTATCTGCTTTCTCGTACGCTCTTAACAAGTTATAGCGTGTATACTCATTTTTAAGATTACTCTTTATCTTGGATTTTTTAACCGACAAACCATTAATTACTCTAGCCTCAATTGCCTCATTTTTTATCCAGTTGGCTTCTAATGTTCCAAGTAGTCTGGTATATGGCTCTACAAATGTTGGATGCTTAATGGATTTTGATAGATCAAGATAATTTTGAATAAGTCTATAGGAAGGGATTTCCTGTTTGTCAACCATCTCTCTATAGGTATTGAAATCTCTAACGGAGTTATTGGTTAGGATATGCATGTTTTCACTTATCAAAGGTTCGGTTTCAGGGAAAGTAATAAGTACCTGTGTTATTAGATGTAGAATCTCCTTTTCATAATACTCATCTTTTAAGATTTCAATAAAATCACTAAGTCTTTCCATCGGAATTTCAAGGCTATCTTCAAGCGCATAGAAAAAAGAGAAGTATTCTGCTTCATTCTTTTTTGGAGTTTCCTTGATGAATAAATCCATTATTGTATTATCAATACCCGTGTCATCATATGCAAGAGTTGATAGAATGTATTCTTTTAAATCTTCAGATTGGTTTAAATAGTGGTTGAGAAGAAAGTTTCTTGAAATAGAATCGTTAAGGGAAGCCAAGGCAGATACCAAATTTCTTTTGATCGCAATTTCATTAGTATCTTTCTCAAATTCTTGATATAGCGCTTTTTCTAAGATGTTTCTTTCATATTCATCCCATTGATAGTAACTAAATGAACCTAAAGCCCTATCTCTGATTTCCATTTCATCATGGTTTAAATCAGTAATAATTTGTTCGGCTTTTGAAGACGAAAGATCCATTTGCCTCACTTCAATTTTAAGATTAAATGAATTTGCTATTTCAAGTAATTCATCATTTCTCATTTCTTCATCCGAAGCAATCCTATAAATGCAATAAATATGCTCACCATCATACCATGTAACTACTTCATCAAGCTTATCAGTATATTTATTCTGATATCTAATATGATAAGCAGGTAAAGCATCTATTTCAGTGAATTTTTTATAAGTAATAGAATCTCCCCAATAGAGGAGATCTTGAGTATAATTAAAGAGTAAAGTATCAGCATTATCTGCTTTGAAATACTTAGATATTTTACTTCTTTCTAGTTGGTAGAATCCTCCTGAACTGGGGTTGGTATTGCTCCAAAATTTCAATTGGTTAAAAGCAATATCGTTGCTAAATATTGTATCCGTTTCCAGTACTTTAGAGTCAAAAAACGATATGTCAAAAGAATCTTCTGGTACAGAGTATTTTTTTCTTTTACTTTCCCCATAGGGGAGAAGCTCAAATGAATTTAAGAAAGGATCGAACTTGGAATAATCAATATTCTTATCATCTCCCAAGGCTAACTCAAAAATCCTATAAGCTCGGTTGCCGCGAAATAAGAATTTCATTTTGGAGGGAAACTTATTTTGAGCGAGATAGTTGAACTCAAAAGTTAATTGATCTCCAATAAAACTTGTGTCCACCTCTGATATGACTTTGCCTTGCTGATTCAGTTCATTTAATGTTTCATTTAGACCGTCATAAGAAGAGTCCAGATAGTAACCAGTAGGATAGTCATTATAAGCAACGTATCCAACACTATTGTTTTCGGGAATTAGGCAACTATATATATGAACTATGAACTTATCTCCATTCAGGTTTATTGGGTTTTCAAGTTCATTATATAAATAGGCAGGTTCCTCTGGAAAATTGATACTGAAGGCTCCAGCCTTGTTTTTCCATTTTGAATTATTTAAATAATTACTATTTGGTTGAAAGGTTTTAAATGAATTAAAAAATCTATCCTGTTCCTTTGGAAATGGTCTAGAGAAAAAACCAAAGCAAGCATTAACAAAAAGGTTGTTATTGTCATGACAATATTGAATGCGAGTTGCTGATCCATCTTCCTTTTCTAGGTACAATTCATTAAATTCTATATTGTCTCTGAAAAACTTATTGCTCTTGGTATGGGTAAAAGAATCTTTCTTTTTAAACTGATCTAAAAGTAATTTTTTCATGTCCTTCTCCTTCATATCTTTTGGAAGTGACCTTAGATCTATGCTGAAGATTATGAATGAGTTTGCTCCTGTTAGGTCTATCATACTGTGCATGTTGATAAACTCAAATTCATCACCAGGAACTTTTACCAATACACCAGGCGTTTCAATAGAGAATCCTTTTTTGGAATCTACGAACTTTTGCCATTTCATTTTTGAATGGTCAATTTTATAATCCTTAGCAATTCCAGTAAAGTTTGCTTTAACGCGTTTTACTTTAAATCCTTTTTGTTCTAAAAGTTTGAGAACAGAATTTTCACCAATTAGATGAGCAGCACCGATAGCAGAGAAAATACTCCCTTTAGAATGGAGTTGGTCAATGCTTGTGGCCATGGTTTTATTCCTTTCAATAAAAGCTGGTAAATCTAAAGATCCAGAAACGTATTTCTCTAAGTTTCTAAGATTACCTTTGGAGTAAGTATCAATAAATTGATCTAGGAAATTTCCTGAATTATCTAGTTCGTTATTCAATAATTCAATTAAATCTTCCCTTTGCTCTATTGAGCTTTGTTCTGAAAAGGAAGCTAATTGACTTTCTATTCTTTCCAAACCGTGAATGGACTTTTGAAATGTTTTAGCCAGTCCCAATAAGTAAGCATCTAGGAACGTTTTACGTTGAGGTTTGTTTTGACTCTCTGCACTTAAAAATTCTCTGAGAGCAAGGGGATTCCTGAAATTGAAATTCTCATAATCCATACCAGTTGTAGCCTTAAATTTTGATTTCAAGATTTGCATTTCTTCTTGAGTTAATAATTTATCAGGCGAATCAATAGAATTGAAAAATTTCTCATCTACGATAATTTTAAACATACTGTCTGGGTGCAGTTCTAAAGCAAACTGCTCACAAGATTCTAAAGCAATAAGAACAGAGTCACTAAATTGAAAAACTCGCTCATCTTTAACATGCATGGTGCCAAATAGGTAGGAGGGCTTTGTACCTTCTTTTTCTAGCTTCCACAAAAGATCGTAGGAAGTTCTGTCTTGAGCTTTAACAGAAGGTGTTGAAAATATCCAGAAAAGAAGTACGAAGGAGAATATTTTACTGGTTTTCGCCATGGAATCTGAAAAGATCAAAAGGTTCTTTTGCTTTGCGTACAAGATAATAATTATCAAATTTGTTTACCATGATAACAAATACAACTAAGAGATTCTGGGCATTCTTAATCTTGTTATTGGTTTCTTTACACAAGAACAAAAGAACTAGAAAGTTCATTTTGGTTGTATTTTCTATTTTACTTATAGGTATGGTTATACCGCAGAAGATGGTTATACCGGTTCAAGGAGCAGGTGTAAAGGATTGGAACGAAAAGTCTTTTTGGGCCTATCCATGGGGGAGTTCAATAACGCATAAAGGAATAGATATTTTTCATCCTAAGGGAACACCAGTTATCGCATCTACTAATGGAATTGTTGTTTACACTTCTTCAGGTGGTAAAGGAGGAAATGCGGTAATGGTTTTGGGCCCAAAATGGCGTTTTCATTATTACGCACATTTAGATGAGATTAAGACCCATGCAATGAAACCAGTTAAATGCGGAAGTATTATGGGAACGGTAGGAGATAGCGGAAATGCAAAGGGAAAAGCTCCTCATTTACATTATTCAATTACTAGTCCTTTTCCATATCCCCACAAATATGATTCAGAAGCGGTTCAAGGCTGGAAAAAAATGTTTTATCTAAACCCAGACGATTATTTAAGAAATTAATATTTCAGAACAACAAAGCCATTATGCGTTAATCCATTCTCAAATTCGAATGTAACGAAGTAGGTATCTCTTGGTAATAGCTGTCCACTTTGGTCTGTTCCATCCCAATATTCTTGTCCATTTACGGATTGAAATACCTGAGCTCCCCATCTATTATAAATAGTCAACTTGTGATTGAATTCTTGCATCCCTGGAATTACAAAATTTTCATTAATTCCATCCCCATCTGGTGAAATGGCATTTGGAACATTAAAAGAAAAGACATCAATAGAAATCAAATCCATTTGAGCTGGACAGACATTGTTGTTGATGATCCATGCTAAAGTATTACTTCCCTCGGATAAATTAGAGATACTAGTATTGGCTGAATCCAGATTTTGGATTGTCCCACCTCCATCAACAATTTCCCAAAACCCAAGACCATTTTGATTTGGTGTTGCATTTAATTGGGTATTAGCAATGAAATAAATGGTTTGGTCTTCTCCGGCATAAGGAGCCTCTTCTTGTTGAATTACATTCAAGGTCATAATTGCATCCGTTGCATTACCAGAAGGGTCAATAGCAGTCCATATTATAGTATAAGTCCCAGCACTAATATTTTCTGAAATAAAATCAAGACCATTCCTATCATTAGTTATTGAGCTTATTTCTCCACTATTATCAATCGCACTTGGCGTATCTATATAAACTTCACCTTCGCAAACATCTAAACTCATGTCTTCAAAGCTTGGAGCACTATTATCTTCAACCGTTATGGAGAATGAGCAAGAAACTGAATTGCCTGAAAGGTCTGTAGAGGTATAAATAATATCGTGCATACCTATAGAAAAGAAGCTGCCACTTGGCAACCCAAAAGTTTGTTCTAAAGTTGCATCACAGTTATCTGAAAAGGATGGAATGCTAAAATCTACTTCAGCTCCATTTGTTCCGAAAGTATTTTCTACACTAATATCGTTCGGGCAAACAATTACAGGATCTTCGTTATCTATTATTTCAACTGTTTGATTCTGCGAATATGTATTTCCGGATGGATCTTCATAGGTCCATTCAACGGTATAAGTTCCTGGAGTGTTAAATGTCAACGGACTGTTTGTTGTAGCTGTAATTGTGTTATTGCAATTATCCGTAGCTAATGGAAAATCGCTTGAATTGATGATTAACTGACAATCAGACTCTAGGTTAGGTAAGATTACTTCGTTTGGAATGGGAGCAATTGTATCTAGCACTAATATTTCTGATTGACAAAAATCCACTTGATTTAAATTGTCTTCTACAAATAAATTTACTGAGTTTATTCCAATATTTGAACAGTTAAAATTGGGCTGATCTACCCAATAATTGATAATACTTCCATCATCCGTACTATTATTATCAATTTCAATAGGATCTGCCACAGCTGAGCCACTGAAATCGATATAAAGAGTATCATTTTGACAAATAGCGGTTGGGCCAGCATTTGCTAATACTTCAATTTGAGTATTCATAATTGTAGTATTATTAAAAGCATCATTTACAACTGTTTCAATTGGATAAATACCCGGAGCATTAAAGGTAGATGCTGAAATACTTTGTGAAGCTATTATACAATTGTCACTTATACTTGCCTGATCAATAAAATCAGCTGGACTGACTGTCAGTTCTCCTGCAGAATTTAAAGCCAGAGTTGGACTTAGTATTTCATATAACGGAGCGATGGTATCTAATAACGTCACTTCCGCTGTGCATGTGCTTTCAATTCCAGAGCCATCTATGGCACTTAAGGTAATTATAGTTGGATTATTGAATGCTACATCATTGCAATTGAAAGCCGTTTGACTAAGTGTTAGATTCAAAGTTCCAATGCCTGAGGATCCGTCATTAATATCATCTACTTCAATAGTGGTAAATCCAAAACTGTCTAAATAAGCATTTGCGTTTTGACAAATTGCAGAGGGGCCTATTCCAGAATAATTTACAGTTACCTGGCAAGTAGTTTCACTAATATTATTGAATTCATCAACAGCATAAGCCGTTACTTCTGTGATACCAACTTCAGTGAATTCATACTGAGAAAGGTATACAGTATCTAATGAACAATTATCTGTTGCATTAGTGATGAAATCAAATGTTTGAATTATGGTAGGTGTTATGCCATCATAATCAATAACTAAGTTTTGACAGCTTAGAACCGGATTAATATTGTCTAGAACAGTTATGTCAGAGGCACAAGAATTTACCTCTCCATTTTCATCAGTAATAGTAAGTGTAATAAGTACATCAGATCCGACATCTGAACAATTAAAATTCGTGATGTCTGTATCGAAGTTGCTTATTGTGCCTAGTGAATTATCTCCGGTGAATATTTCATCTTCTTCAATAGTCGCATTTCCAGAATTATCCAGTTCAAGAATTAAGTTTTGACATGTTGGAACGGGAATGTCATTATCATTAATAGTTCCGCTTACCTTGTTCCCACCGCAAAAAGGTATAGTTGAAGATGAGGAAAATTGAATTTCAAAAGTTTCGTTTAGTTCGTCTTCCAGGTCATCAGTAATGAATAAAGTAAAGCTAGTAGAAATTTCACCTGCAATAATTGTACTTGTATTTTGCGATAGATTACAATCACTTGCACTTGCGGTTTGACCAGAAAATGAAAGATTATAAGATATACTTATATCCTCAAAGTAAGGGTTGGGTATTTCAAGGTTATAAATTACAGAGTTTAAATCTTCACTAATTACGGAAGGCGCAGAAATGGTAATACAAGATGCATTATCGTTGTCTAAAATAGTTCCTGTTCCAGTGTCACTTCCGAGGCATATAGTAGCATTTTGAGCAGAAGTAATTTCTAATTCTAGGGTCTCCGTTAGTTCTCCTATGTTATCATCGATGATTTGAATTGAAATATCCACATTGCTCTGGCCTGCGGGAATGCTAGCTGGCGAAGAAGATAAAAGCATATAATCTGATGAGCTGGTCTCAATGTTATTAATTTGAAAATCAAATTCAATATCCACTTCACTTACGTTATTTGATTCAATGGTAAAAGTGAGAATGCCATCATCTTCTGAAATTGTGTTGTTATTTACACTTAAACAAGGTAAGTCATCATTGTCAATAATCGTAGCAGATACAAGACCATTATTAATAGAAGCATTTACCGGATTTGAAAGTTGTAAGCCAAATGTTTCATCAATTTCATATATATTATCTTCAATGATGTTTAGTGTTATGATTTCTGAAATTGACCCAGGACTAAAATTTAATGTTCCGGATACTGGGTTATAGTCACTTAATTCTGCTGTCCCGTTATTTATAGTTGAGAAGCTAACAGATGTGTTTAGGAATGATGGCTGGCTAAGTGTTACTTCAAATGAAATGGTTCCAGCCCCCTCATCAATACTGATGTTAGAAGTATTTAATTCCGGTAAGTTTTCGTTATCAGTTATTGTTCCTATTGCTTGATTTTGTCCAGAACAGATAGTAGCACCAAATGAGTTGCCAATATTTATTGCAAACTCTTCTTCAAGTTCATAGAAATTGTCATCTACGATATCTACCAGAATAGTTGCGCTTGTATTTAATGGAGGAATTGTAATGCTCAAGCTTCCAGTATAATTGTAGTCTTGAGGACCATTGGTATTTATATCTGTAATATCAATGTCGAAGTCCATATCAGATTCGCTTAATCCACTTGCGGTAACTTCAAATGTTAATTGGCCCGAGTTTTCAGATGCAGAATCACCAGCTATAGACAAACAAGGCATTGTTTCATCATCTATGATTGTAACTTCGGAGATTGTTTGTGAACATAGAGTAGCGTTTACAGGATTGCTGAACGTTATAGAAAAACTTTCATTTCCTTCGAAAATATCATCATCTAAAATGTCAATTGATATTTCCGAACTGGTTGTTCCTGTTGGAAAATTTAATGTCCCTGTCAAGGTTGAGAAAATATCATTTGCTTCTGTATTGTTGTCAGTAACATTAATAGTGTAATCGATACTGATCTCATTGTTATTTTGACTGCTAAGTAAAACAGGAACGTTAATGGTCCCGGCATCCTCATTTACAGAGATATCAGAAATTTGAATACAGGAAGGAGCTTCATCATCAATTATTGTGATGATAGAAGAACCATCGGAAATTAATCCTATACTGGCTCCAGTTAGATTTAAATTAAAGTTTTCGTTTCCTTCATCGATAGAATCATCATTAATAGGAATAGAAATTTCAGCACTTAGATTACCTGCAAGAATAGTTATTGACGAATTAATACCGTCATAATCATCTGGAGTAATTGCAGTTCCATCAGATGTTTCATAGTTTACGGTGATATCTTCGCAAGATGGAATATTCATACTTACACTAACTACTGCTGTTCCAATATTTTCTGTAATCGATAAATCTCCTATAGATATTAATGGAATGGATTCTAGAATGGTGACATTAAAATTACATTGTGAAGATTGTCCATTGTTATCATCTACTGTGTATATAACTGTTGATATACCTGTTACAAATTCTACGCTTGCAATTGTTCCAGCAGAACCAGCTGCTACATTAGTGGCTCCAGACACTTCATGAGTTAGTGAATAACCAGAACAATTTTCGTCAATTGAAGGTGTAAAACCACTTAGTAAAGTAGTAGAACAGGAGCCAGAATTTAAACTTTCCGTTATATCTGAAGGACATGTTATTATTGGTGCAATGTTATCCTGAACCGTAACAATAGCTGCACAAGTATTCATGTTTCCATTAACATCAGTAGCTGTTAAGGTCACTGTATTGTTACCTACATGAGAACAATCAAAGGTGTTTATATCCAAGCTTAAAGAAGCGATTCCACAAGCATCGTTCGAAACATTGTTAATGTCCGCTTCAGTAATTGTTGCGCTTCCAGCAGCATCTAGATTAACTGAGATATCCTGACAAATTGCATTAGGTAAGACATTATCTTGAACTGCAACAATGGCTGTACAATTACTCGCGTTTCCATTAACATCTGTAGCTGTTAGCGTAACTGTGTTGTTGCCTAGATTGGAACAATCAAAGGTGTTTATATCCAAGCTTAAAGAAGCGATTCCACAAGCATCGTTAGAGCCGTTATCGATATCCGCTTCAGTAATAGCAGCAGTTCCAGTAGCATCTAGATTAACAGTGATGTCCTGACAAATTGCATTCGGTAAGACATTGTCTTGAACTGTGACAATGGCTGTACAAGTATTCATGTTTCCATTGAAATCAGTAGCCGTTAAGGTCACTGTATTGTTGCCTACATTGGAACAATCAAAAGTATTTATATCCAGGTTTAAAGAAGCAATACCACAAGCATCGTTAGAAGCGTTATTTATATCTGCTTCAGTAATAGTTACACTTCCCATTGCATCTAGATTAACTGAGATATCCTGACAGATTGTATTCGGTAAGACATTATCTTGAACCGTGACAATGGCTGTACAAGTATTCATGTTTCCATTAACATCAGTAGCCGTTAAGGTCACTGTGTTGTTGCCTACATTGGAACAATCAAAGGTGTTTTGATCTAGGCTTAAAGAAGCGATTCCACAAGCATCGTTAGAGCCGTTATTGATATCCGCTTCAGTAATAGTAACACTTCCAGTAGTATCCAAATTAACAGTAATGTCCTGACAAATTGCATTAGGCAATACATTGTCTTCAACAGTAACATTGGCTGTACAAGTATTCATGTTTCCATTAACATCAGTAGCTGTTAAGGTCACTGTATTGTTGCCTACATGAGAACAATCAAAGGTATTTTGATCTAAGCTTAAAGAAGCAATACCGCAAGCATCGTTAGAAGTATTATCAATATCTGCTTCAGCAATAGTAGCACTTCCCGTTGCATCCAGACTAACTGAAATATCTTGACAGATTGCATTCGGTAAGACATTGTCTTCAACAGTAACATTGGCTGTACAAGTGCTCACGTTTCCATTGACATCAGTAGCTGTTAAGGTCACTGTGTTGTTACCTACATGAGAACAATCGAAAGTATTTTGATTAAGGCTTAAAGAAGCAATACCGCAAGCATCGTTAGAAGCGTTGTTAATGTCTGCTTCAGTAATAGTTACACTTCCCGTTGCATCTAGATTAACTGAGATATCTTGACAAATTGCATTCGGTAAGACATTGTCTTGAACTGTGACAATGGCTGTACAAGTGCTCATGTTTCCATTGACATCAGTAGCCGTTAAGGTCATTGTATTGTTGCCCACATTGGAGCAATCGAAAGTATTTTGATTAAGGCTTAAAGAAGCAATACCGCATGCATCGTTCGAAGCGTTGTTAATGTCTGCTTCAGTAATTGTTACACTTCCAGCAGCATCAAGATTAACTGTGATGTCCTGACAAATTGCATTCGGTAAGACATTGTCTTGAACTGTGACAATGGCTGTACAAGTATTCATGTTTCCATTAACATCTGTAGCTGTTAGCGTAACTGTGTTGTTACCTACATGAGAACAATCAAAGGTGTTTATATCCAAGCTTAAAGAAGCGATTCCACAAGCATCGTTAGAAGTATTATCAATATCTGCTTCAGCAATAGTAGCACTTCCCATTGCATCCAGATTAACTGAGATATCCTGACAAATTGCATTCGGTAAGACATTGTCTTGAACTGTAACAATGGCTGTACAAGTATTCATATTTCCATTAACATCAGTAGCCGTTAAGGTCACTGTATTGTTACCTACATGGGAACAATCAAAAGTATTTTGATTAAGGCTTAAAGAAGCGATTCCACAAGCATCGTTAGAAGCGTTGTTAATGTCTGCTTCAGTAATTGCTGCATTTCCAGCAGCATCTAGATTAACAGTGATGTCCTGACAAATTGCATTCGGTAAGACATTGTCTTGAACTGTGACAATGGCTGTACAAGTGCTCATGTTTCCATTGACATCAGTAGCCGTTAAGGTCACTGTGTTGTTGCCTACATGGGAGCAATCAAAAGTATTTATATCTAGGTTTAAAGAAGCAATGCCACAAGCATCGTTAGAGCCGTTATTGATATCCGCTTCAGCAATAGTTGCGCTTCCAGCAACATCTAGATTAACGGAAATATCCTGACAAATTGCATTAGGCAATACATTATCTTGAACTGCAACAATGGCTGTACAAGTATTCATGTTTCCATTAACATCAGTAGCCGTTAAGGTCACTGTATTGTTCCCCACATTGGAACAATCAAAAGTATTTTGATCCAGACCTAAGGAAGCAATACCGCAAGCATCGTTCGAAGCGTTGTTAATGTCTGCTTCAGTGATAGTGGCACTTCCCGTTGCATCCAAAGCAACAGAAATATCTTGACAAATTGCATTCGGTAAGACATTGTCTTCAACAGTAACATTGGCTGTACAAGTATTCATGTTTCCATTAACATCAGTAGCCGTTAAGGTCACTGTATTGTTCCCCACATTGGAACAATCAAA
>CAZSQZ010000019.1:0-64670 GCA_964609215.1 uncultured Flavobacteriales bacterium | reverse complement strand
TGAGTTTGTGTTTGAGTTCTCTTTGTCCGAAGTAGTAAAAGGCATTTTCACTTAGTGTGGTGATTTCTATTTTGTCTTCGTCTGGAATGAGCTGACCTACTTTTTCTTGCAAATGGGTTTTGCCTGTTCCGCTTGCACCCAGACTGACAATGTGTAATGGTTGTTCTTGTTTTCTACTGGTAAAGATTAAATACATCAGCAGTCTGTTGTTTTCTTCTCCGATCATTCCAGATTTTCCGATCAGCTCATTGGTTCTTTCCAGTAGATTATTTGCTTGTAAAAAGTTCTCTGCTTGTTTTCTCTCTTCATTACTGAGCTTTGGACTTTCATAGGGTTTGTCTTGTTGTTCTTTGAGTTGATGCATTCGGTATTCTTCCAGTTGGTCGGTGAGTTCGCTTAAACTGGCAGCAATAACAGAGGTTCCTACTTCCAACTTTTCTGCTGTCTTTCTAATGAGCTTTTCAGTTTGGTTGTCATTGTACAGGTCTAGATTATGTCGGACGGGAGGAACTGAACTCTCCTTGAGTTCTATTTTTAGCGTTGTTCGCATTCTGTCCAGTCCTTCTAATTTTATTCCGCCTAAGACCGTTAGTTGTAAAAGTTCGTTTTGATAGATTAGGTGTTCGGGGTTAGTGATGTTGAGTTTCTTTTTAGACATGGAAAAATAATTTATTGTATCTAATAGAGTACAAATATACTTTATCATCTTTATTGAGCAAGTTCTTTAAGATTTTTATGTAGCGTTTAAGTCTTGTATATTTGCTAAATCATAGTATAAAACATTGCTTTTATACTTTAAACAGTACAGTAATGGCAAGTTTTGGAAAGCGATTAAGATCTTGTAGAGAGGCTAAAGGATTTTCGCAACAAAGTTTAGCGAAGCAAATGACTACTTCTTATACAGTCATTGGTAAATACGAAAGAGATGAGATGATTCCTAGCATTGAAGTAGCTAAGAACCTTGCTCAGCTGTTAGAGACTACTGTAGGTTATTTGTTAGGGGAAACTGATCAGGTAAACCTGCTCAAAGACCCCGATATGCTAAAACGCTTAAACGATATTGCCAACCTTCCGCAAGCAGACAAAGAACACATCATCTATACTATTGATAACCTCTTAGCTTCAGTTAAAACTCGGTTGGCTTATAAATAAAAAAGCCCAAGCTCACACTTGGACTTTAAGATCATAAGTTGGATATAGTTAAACTATTCAATAAAGATTTCTATTCTCGTATTTCTTTCTTTATACAAAACGTCATCTTCATCTTTAGATCTTGGATTCGTATCTCCCATTGGAACGGTAGAATAATTTTTTAATCCAGGAGATTTGAATTCAATAATCTCATTCATACTTTGAGCTAATAATTCAGAGTATTTATAGTTAGCTTTTGAAGCCCCCATGAAAACATTTAATTCAATTCTAAATTTCAGAGTTGAGTTCTTCTGCATCATAGATATGATATCATTAAAGTCATCTGGAGAAAGGAATTTTGAGTTAGCATGATTGGGAAAATTAAGCACTACACAATCTCCTTTATTAAGATGACCTGTGTCGTCAGGAATTCCGTAATAGACATTTTGAGCTGAACATGAGGATAAAAAAAGAGCAAATAATATAATTACTAACTTATTCATTTAATCATTGATTTTCTTACTTAACTCTTCAACCGCTTGATTGTGAAAATCTGTAGTTGAAGTAACTATCGTTGGAGGTTTAGTATTGTACTTATTTAAAGAAGTTAAAGTGAAGCCCCATTTTAAAGAAAGAGCTCTCTTCCCATTAAGCAATACAGTTGATTGAGCATAGAAATTCAATGGTGTGTTTGAACTATCATCAAAAAATCTTGCTGGACCATCGTGTAATCTTGTACCGGGTTTTCCATGATCATCTGAGCTGTACCCTTGGAAGTATCTTGCTTTAGTTACATCTTGAGAAAACTGAACTCCGAGACCGTCTAAGAATTCTTGATCTTGATCTTGCTGCGGATTGTCATTTTTATTTTCATCGGTTAAATAAGGCTGATTTGTTGAGAATGTCTGAGTCCATCCAACTTCTGCACTTTCATCATTAGGATTAAAAGTTAAATCAATCACAACAAACCCCATTCCATCTTCCACATCAAAAGTAGTCCATTCAGACAATACTAGACTTCCTTCGCCAGATGGAAGAGTATAAGAATTTGGATTATCCGAATCGCTCACATATTCGTAACCCTCTTGGCCTTCATAATTTTGTTCAAATTCCTCTTGACTATTTGTATTCTCATCCCAAAAAATCTCTCCATCTGCACCTTGAACCCATCCATCTAATAATCCAGTTGGATCAACTCTTATAATTGGACTATTCTGCACAAAGTTATATGGGGTCATCCATGAGCGTTGTTCTGCAAATGGATCCACATTAAAAAACCTTCCTAAATCTGGTTGGTAGTTTCTCCAGTCCATTTGGATAACATTCCACCCGAAGTCTTCATGTTTCTGTTTTCCTTGATAGGTATAGGGATGTTCTGCCCCAATTTGCTGGTTTTGCAGTCCTCTATGCTCTAAACCAAAGGGGTAGTAATCCTGCGACTGTAAAACCTCTGTATTCGCATCTATCTTATTATCACCATCTAAGTCAGAATAAGCCAATCTTAGATTGTTCTGGTGATCTGTGTAATGGTATTCATAACGGTGATAGTTGTTTACACTGTTACTTGGAGGAACAATTCTTCCTTCTTCAGTCAATATGAAATCCAGTTCCTGTTCTCCGTAATGGAAGTTCCCATCATAGTAATCATTGGTAGTATTTACATTGTCATTGGTTATTTTATGGTGTCTTATTCCATTGGCATCGTAGATGAATTCTACGGTATTTCCATTGATGGTGATTTGTTCGGGTAGATTCAGATGATTGTAGGTGATATTAGTGATGCCCTTATTCAAATCCTGTATCATATTGCCATTGGCATCATAGGTATATTCGGTTGCTGCAAATATACCATCTGTGAAGTCAAAGTTTCCATAACCATTGTTGGTATTGGCTATGGCATCCTGAACGGCTACCAGACTGTTGCCTTCATATTGGTACAATAAATCATCAATGCTGCTAAAGGCATTGGTTTGGTTAAAGCCTGTTCTTTGCAAACTGAGTATGTTTCCATTGGCATCGTAATTTATGCCAGATTCATTGTAATGATCCAGCATGTAATTCCACGAGCCAGTCTGGTTTGTTGCTTTGAACTGGGCTTGTTTCATTCTTTCCAATTCATCGTATTGAAAACCGTAACCTCTCTTGGGTAATCCATTAGCTGCTTTCCAATGAATCTCACTTATGTTACCATTATAAAGCGGGCTATTGTCAAAGTTACCCGAAGTAGTGTTGTACTGAATGCACATGCCCCAAAGGTCATCGTCATCGTCATTATAGAAGACATTGCCCAAGGTGGCTGTAATGTATTTTGCCAATTGTTCTTTCATGCGATCAATGGCATCTGCGGAAGTAATGTTCTTGGCTGCCAGTTCATCTAACATCAGACTTTCTGCTGCTTCATAATAGGCTGCGGTGCTGGAACCTATGGGTATTTCAAACCGGTCCATATAGAGATAAATGGAGTCTGTATAGAGTGTAGCCATTTCATCATAAGTAGCTATATCATTTCCTTCTCTGGTGACAATGATATCTCTGTAGTTCTCTCTTCCGTTTACTTCTCTTTCATCTCCACTAGTATCGTCTTGCAGTTCTACTTCTCTTAGATCTTCAATTTCTATCATCATTTGCAGCCTGCCATTTTCTTCTCTTTCTTCAAAACGCATATTCAAATCTTCTATGGCTACGGCTGTTTTGCTGTAGTCGGTATCTTCAAATTCAGAGAGGATATTGTCATTGCTCAAATCGCAATTGTTAATGTGAGTGAGCCATCCTCTGGGGTTATAGCTGTAATCTACGGACTGCAAATAGGAACCTAAAATGGTGGAGCCGATGTTTTTTTCAATGAGTTGGCCGATTTCATTGTAATTGTTTCTGACCATTAAAACGGGCTTTTCTTGATTGACCTGAGAATAGGATTTGATAAGCCTGCTGGCATGGTCGTATTCGTTTCGGGTCTTGATATTCAGCTGTGTGAATGGCCCCACTCCATCCGGATCACCCATATGGTTAACATTGCTGTGCAGAAGCTCTCCTGCAAAATTGTAATAGTTGTCTATGGTATTTTCTCCGATATAACTCTGGTTTTGAATTTGGATTTCTCTTCCATACTCATCATAGAAAATAGTGTTTGTAATCCAATTGCCTGCATTGGGACCATTGAGTATTTTGCTTTGACTTTTGGTACTCAATCCTCTTGTTCTAGGACTTGGGCTATTGGAAAGAGCTGGAGGTTGCGCTCCAGGATGATCACCCAAATAAGTAGAATAAATGGGGTCATAGTTACTATTGATGAAGGAAGCATCAGCTGTACCGTCCAGATCAAAGTCATAATCGTCATAGTAATTGACGGTTAATACTTCTAGATTTTGGGTAGGGAATGCACTATTGGTATAGCCATAGTTTTGAGTAAAATTGTCTGCTGAACGAATCTCCCACTTGGCTGCATTTTCAATTTCATTGGCAATGAAATCATGGGTCAAGATGGTAGTAGGATCACCATTATTGCCTAAGAGGAAATGACTGGCATCATACAATCCGGTCATGACAATCCTATTTAGAGCATCATACTTTGTGTAATCGTAAATATTATTAGCTCTCTGGTTTCCGTCCTGGGTCAAGATTACTTGATTGTAATGGTTGTAATGGTATTCTATCCAATCTGCTCCAGGAATCTTTTTTCGGATCATGCGTTGTCTATCGTCATATTCATAGGAAAAAAGATAGTTTTCGAGAATGGGGTCAATATCAATATTGGCTGCATTGGAGGGGTCTGCATTGATAGCTGCTATTAATTGATTGATTCCTTCGGGTTGTATGACATAGGCCATATTGCCTTGCCTGTTGTATACATTATAGGTTTGCGCCCAGAAGCCATCCAGTTCTTTTCTACTGAGTATTGCTCTACCCAATTTATCGCTGAAGATTTGGCTTTTTCTGCCGTTTTCGTCTCTGCTTTCATTACCTATTAGATTATTGGGTGCATACCACAAATCGAAACTTAAGTCTCCTAATTCATTGACTGAAAATTGAAGAACATCTTCTGTCTCAGAAAAAACAATTTCAGATTCCAAAGCATTGTCAGCCGTTTGATTCCATACTTCTCCGGGGCTTTCTTTTTGGTAGATACGCTGGCGAGGAGAAAGTTCAAATTTATTTTCAGAATAGGCATAGTCTGTGTGTGCTACACGTGAAGCAGTAGCATAGAAATCGGCTTGTTCACTTAGCGGGTCTGCTATATAAGCTCCATTGCTTTGATCGGCTGTAAAGGGCAAATATTCTTTTTCTACCCTGTTCAGGTTATCGTATTCCAAATAGGCAACCATGTCCTTTTGCAAAGGCGATGCACCTACTGTTATGCTTTGACTTTGTCTTCCTATACCATCCACATAGTTTATGTTATGGTTTTTTTCCGGAATACTTAGGCTTGAAATTTGAGCAATATCACTTATAGATATTTTGGGAAGAATGCTTTCCACATAATTTTCATCAGCACCATTACTTAAGTGATAGGTGTTGTGGTTGAGAATATCTCCGTTATGGTCTCTGGCCATAATAAATCTATGGAAACCATCGTATTCAAAGGTACTGATACGGTTATTTTCATTATTGCTTTTTACCAACCTGCCAATATCATCGTATTCAAAACTACTCATAACAGCATCTACAGGGTGCAGGCGAAGTTCGTCTATCTCTGCTGTTCCAGAAACTCCAATCAGATTGCTTTCGCTGGCCAAAAGGTCAAGTTGAATTTCTGTAATTTTCAATTCGCTACTTGAACTATTTGAACCTTGGTGAACCAATAAACCATCGATAGTAATTTGAACATCATTGGAAAAAGACCAAAAACTAAGTACGTACCTTTCATTTTCATCAACTGAAATGATTTTTTGAATGTCTCCAGAATTTAAATCATAGGATTTTTCGCCCATATAAGTAAAAGTACTGGCTCCGGTATTCGGAAGGTAAAACCAATTTGTAGTACTGGCCCATGCATCATTTTCATTGTCTTCAAAAGAGGCATAGGCATAGTCATACTGCTCGCAGTTTTGACAATGGACAAAAACTCTTCCCAACGCATCCATTTTACTTATCCCACTTTTATCCTCCAGATCAAATAATTGTGGAATACCTCTGGCATTATAATCGGAAAATTCTAGAATAGTTTCAGAACAGTTTTCAAGATCTTGAATGCTTGACAGCTGGCATCCGTTAGGAGTATTTAGGTTATAAATTTTTATGGGATAGACAAAGTCATTGATGGCGTCAAATTTTACCATAGAATGAGAAATGGTATCCTTAACCGCTCCTTCGGAAAAATAAGAGATGATTTCCACAGGAACTTCATAATTGAAGCCATCTAAGTCATCTTTCAGGGAATGTAAGTCGGGATAATCGTTTTCAAAAGCATTTTTATACTTGTATTCATTGACTAGACTGCGTGTTTCGTTTTCATGGTTGATCTCTTTGACGAGGTATTTGAGTTCACTATCGTACTCCAATTCTTTTTCTACGGAATGTACTTCTAACAATCCGGTAATTTCATTTTCCACATAGGTACTGGATGTTTGCGAAAGTAGATGCGCATAACCAAATGCTCTGTGGTTACTGTGAAATGAATATTCATCAATAGAGGGCTGTACGCCAAAGTTATTCTGTGCTAAATTGCTTACAAATTTTCCTCTTGCGATTGTTGTGGTAAGCACGCTATGTTCATTGAAAACATAGTTCATATCTACCGAGGATATTTTTTTGAAGCTATTGTCTTCATATTCATACATTTTTTGGGACTCAAGAAGACCAGATTGATAGTTTCTAGCTATAGGATCGGCATAAGGTCTGGCATACTCTGCACTATCCGGTACAAAGGAATAATCTGAACAACTGAGCCCATTACTTTCTGGGCTGTAATTGAATTGCTGAACCTGTTTATATACCACACTCGGATGCGAAGAAGCGGAAAATCTATTGCTACCTGAAAGGACTCTTTTAATGGAGTTGTCAATGGTGTTGGTTCCATCAAATGTTTCGTGATAGGTATCTTCTACAAAGCGAAGAGGTGCTGTTAATATTCCACTGGGTTCGTTTAGTGGAGAATAGGTATCATCAATATCCTCGTATTTGTTGTAGGAAAATGAGGTGTTTTTAATGAGGTCATTTTGATCTGAATAATAGTTGATTTCAGAGATTCTAAGTCCTCCTCCTTTAATCTCTGTATTTAGACTGAGAATTTCACCGCTTTCAGGAGTGGTATAGGAAAAAGGTGTTGAATTAATGTCTATCGTACAGCTGGCGTAATCAAAAATTTGATTCGCAGATGGGTTCCACATTTGCGTATGTGCAGTGGCCTCTACTTCAAAAGTGTAATTCCCAGATGTGATAAAGGGCTCAGCAGGGTTGGGATAGGGTGTTAAATACAATTCAACACGATGGGTTTGCTGAAATTGTTCGTTAGGATGATCTTGAGGAATAACCTGAGCATTGGTCGTAAAGGTCTGTCCATTAGGATAGGTGATTCGAAATTTAGGGAGGAAGGAAGCTATTGCAGGAACAGAAGTCGCAAACTCCATATCAATGCTGATGGTAGTAATGGTATTGGGTACCGGTTCATCTATGAAAATGGTGGTGTTGTCAATAGTATTTTGATTGGCCTGTGCATAAATGGTTTCATTGTGCAGATTCGTACTTCCAAGGGAAGCTTCAAAGGCATTTCCAGCTACTTCCTTAAAGCGATTAGATTCAAAGGTATATTCGGCAAAGCCGCCTGTTGGGTAAATGATCTTTTTTAAAAGCCCTTTCTTTTGTTCATTTTCATCTACTTTTCTATCAGCCCCTTCTATTAAGGTGGTAAATCCCAATTCGGGAATGACCAAGAAATAGTCTGCAATTAAGTTACTGTTTGCTTTTCCATTGTTATAACCCCAAAAATCTATACTGGTAGAATTATAGCCCGGTAGGTTTCCGAGTTCATATTCGAATGAAGCCAGATTTATGTCTTCCTGCCCGTCAATGGAATGGCTGATAATATCTGTTAATTTAAGTCGGTTGTTATAGTTGTAGTTGAGCGATAGGTTTTTGGATAATTGTCCATTGACATATAAACGAATATCGTCCAAACTCTTTAAATTGGTAGAGTTGGCACTTAAGCCTTCTGTATCTATACGGTCATTGATATAGTCCAATTCAATTTTAAATTCATTCGTTGCAGTATTTACCTCTTTGATTCTTTTACCGTGAATTTGAATGGCGCTTATGTGTTGCTCAAAGTTACCCGCCAGGGATTGAACTCCTGTGGCAGAACTGGAATATACAGATCCTGGCGAAGTGGGTGTATCTCCCAATGCAGTCCATATATTTAAGGTTCTGGTCTGGTTGATGGTCCAGTCTCTGGCGAGCTGGTAGTCTTCATAGACAAAGTGAATATCATAATCTGAACCGTGTGGGCTTTGAATGCTGCTTACATTCCATTTTGAGTGATAGCCATTGAGCATAAAGCGACAACCATCTACAGGATTAACTGGAGGGGAATCGGTATCGGTTATTTCTGCATCTGAAGTATCAAAGTAATAGGTATATCCAGTATCGTCTGTTACTTTCCAATAGGTAAATGCTCCGGTATTGTTGTCTCTGTCAAAATCAATGTCAATATTGGCAGGACAGTTATGAACGATTTCGTCATTCCAATCAAAAGTAAATTGAAAGCTTTTTCCGGGAAGGTTAACGGAGTATACATCAGGGAGTAAGTCTAAACAATTCAATTCTGCTTGTTCTAAAAATATCCAGTCTTCATCTGCTATATTTTGTTCAAGTGTTGCATGGTCTATGGAGTTATTGTAATCAAGAAATCCTTCTGGGGATTGTCTTTCGTCTATCAATCCTCTTGGAATTCGCGTAATGGACGCAATACCGTTTAAATGCCAACCCAAACCACATGCTTCGGGCACTTCATTTACCCTTAATCCATTGGGATGATAGGCGAGTGAGAAATTGACAGGATAACCAGCAAATGAATAATCGACCAAAGGCACAGATATATTGGGTGTGCCTGTATACAGATGTACTGGAGTCTCTTGAAAATTATAGAGCATGGCGGTCTCCGGTGATTTGGGTAGATCAAAGTAACTGGCATAGGAGTTAAAATCTATTTGAGCAGTGAAAGTTGAATAAGAAAACAGGCTCAAAATTAGAGCGCATAGCAATTTACGTATCATAGAATAGTGTTTTTTGGTTTATACTTTATGCAAAAACAATGATTTTCATCATCCAAAAACTGACTCTTTTGGGAGTCTCTTTTTCATCACAGGTTTCAAAGTTGAGCATTAATCGTACAGAACCGATTAATTAAATAATTTGTCTTTCAAATTTTCAACAATATAATAATCGAAATGAAATTTTTCACAGTTTCGTGTATTAATTTTTGTTAAAGCTTACCAGTCTAAAATTAACGGTAAATAAACCTGTTAAAAAAGACACTCACTCCACCCCACCCCAACACATATATTTAATATTGAGGTAATCATCCATTCCGTATTTAGACCCTTCTCTACCAAAACCACTTTCTTTAACTCCACCAAAAGGTGCAATTGGAGTCGCGATTAATCCGGTATTGATTCCTACCATGCCATACTCCAAAGCTTCTGCTACTCGCCATATTTGAGCATAGTCTTTTCCATAAAAATAAGAAGCTAAACCATAGTCCGTATTGTTGGCCATTTTGATGACTTCCTTTTCTGTTTCGAACTTAAATACGGGAGCTATTGGCCCGAAAATCTCAGTGGAAAAAATATCCATATCGGCTGAAACTCCTTTGAGTACGGTAGGGTTAAAGATAGTGCTATTATCTTCATTCAAACTTCCTCCTATTAAAACTTTTGCGCCTTTTTCCACCGCATCTGCCAGCAAGCCTTGCACAGATTGAATGGCTTTTTCTTCTATCATGGGGCCTAAATGAACGCCTTCTGTGAAACCATTTCCTACCTTTATTTTTTGAACTGCCAAAGCGAGCTTTTCCGTAAATTCTTCATAGATATCTGTATGCACAAAAATTCTATTGGAACAGATACAGGTCTGTCCGGCATTTCTATATTTAGAGGCTACTGCACCTTTTACGGCAGCATCTATATCTGCATCTTTAAAGACAATAAATGGAGCATTTCCTCCTAATTCTAAGCTTACTTTCTTAACGGTATCTGCTGATTGTCTTAACAATATTTTTCCCACTTCTGTGGAACCTGTGAAAGATATTTTCTTGACTTTTTTATGACTGCACAATTCTTTTCCGACTTCATCTGCTCTATTTGAGCAAACAATATTAAATACTCCAGGAGGAATTCCCGCTTCTTCCGCTAAAACGGCTAAAGCAGTTGCTGAAAGAGGTGTGAGTTCTGAAGGTTTTATCACAACTGTGCAACCCGCAGCTAATGCTGGTGCTACTTTTCTAGTAATCATTGCGCTTGGAAAATTCCAAGGAGTAATTGCTCCAACCACACCTACCGGCTGCTTCAGAACGGTAATTCTTTTATCCTTTCCGTTTCCAGGTAATACATCTCCATAAACGCGCTTGGCTTCTTCTGCAAACCATTCAACATAAGATGCGCCATACTTCACTTCTCCTTTGGCTTCGCCAACGGGCTTGCCTTGCTCAGTGGTCAATATCAAAGCTAGGTCGTCTGCATTATCTATTAAAAGGCGATACCAGTTCATTAAAATTTTAGAGCGTTTGGCAGCTGTAAACGCACTCCAAATTTTGAAGGCATCATGCGCTGCTTTTATGGCTTCCTTGACTTGCACCGCTCCATGGTCTACCACCTTTGCTATTTCCGTATTATCATAAGGGTTATACACGGAAAATTCCTGCATGCCTTCTCGCCATTGTCCATTGATATAGGAAGAGGTCTTGAAGAGAGATTTGTTCTTGAGTTGATCCATTATCATGGAACAAAAATACGGATTCAAAAAGAGAGAGAAAATTACTCTTTCGGGTCTACTCTTTTAAATATTTGCCAATGCTTCTTTGCGGTATAGGTCCAGGCCAATATTCTGGAAGATTTATTTCCCTGCCCCATTGGAATGGTCCGGGTCTTTACGGTCCCCACTTTTTCTAATGCCTTGATCCCATTTTTTAAGCTAGATTGTTTAGAAATCAAAGTAGAAAACCAAGTACATGAATCGGCAAAATTCTTGCTTTCGCGGATCATCTCCGTAATGAACTTTACTTCTCCTCCATCTGTCCAGAGTTCATTGCTTTTGCCCCCAAAGTTTTTTAATGGATTGTTTACTTTCTTACCTGTAAGATTGGTCACCTTTCTCTTAGTCGCTTCTTTTGCTTCTTGCATGGAAGCATAGAATGGCGGATTGCAAATGCAGAGATCTATTTTCTCTCCTTCTTTCAAAACTCCGTAGAAAATATCTTTAGGCTCTTTCTGTTTTCTGATTGTTATCTTGTCTTCTAGTCCTTCATTTTTAGCAATGATGTCATTTGCATTTGCAATGGCTTTATCATCTATTTCAGAACCAATAAATTCCCAATTGTATTCTCTAACTCCAATGATAGGATACACACAGTTTGCTCCTACTCCGATATCTAAGCATTTGATGATTTTGTCTTTATTATCAGGATCTTCCTTCATCAACAACTCGTTCATATGATGAATATAATCTGCCCTTCCTGGGATCGGTGGGCATAAATATCCACCTGGAATGTCCCAATAGTCAATATTGTAATGATGTATAAGTAGTGCTTTGTTCAGGGCTTTGACTGCTTTTGGATCGTGAAAATCTATGGAATCTTCTCCTTTTCTATTGGGAGTAATGTATTTGGATAAAACAGGATAAGATTCAATTAAGGCTTCAAAATCATAACCCAATCTATGCTTATTGTTTGGATGTAATCTAGACTTAACTGTTCCTGCACCTTTCATCGAATCTTTCATAAGGAATGATCGCAAGATAGTTTTTTTTCAATGGCAATGTTCAATTTCAATTGGCAATGGCAATGTTCAATTTCAATGGCAATTTCAATTAGTAATAGCAATTCTCAAGTTCAATTAGCAATGGCAATGTTCAAGCTCAATTAGTAATATCAATTCTCAAGTTCAATTAGCAATGGCAATCATCAATGTCAATTAGCAATTCCAAACTATCAACAACAACACGGAAGTTCTTAATTTAAACTTAGAGTTAGTAGTATAATTACCTTGTTTTAAAAGCTACACCAACAAAGTAGGTTCTTGGTAATGCTGGCCCGTAGACATAATTACTATCTCTATTTTTTCCGATATCAAAATCGTCCTGATATTGATTTAGGATGTTTTTCACGCCTGCAGATAGCTCCAAATAGGTTCCTTTATTCTTTAAAGAAAAACCATACGCTATTTTAGTATTCAGTTCATGAAATACTTCCGATTCGATGATTTCATCTACGAGCTGATTGGGTGCTCCAGCAAAATGAGGAACTCTCATCGAACCTGTATTTACATAATTCAAGTTAGCAGAAAAACCATTGATCGGGCTGATTGAAATATTTGCAAAGCCATAAAGATTGGGTGTTCGAATAAATTCGCGAATACCGGGAATGTCGTCTATATATTGAACTTCCTCCTGAAATAAACTGGATTGAAAAGTAAAGCCTGTTTCCACTTGTACTTTGCGATTTAGATTCGCTCTTAACTCCAAAACTATACCTTGCACTTCCGCTCCTTCGGAGTTTTGCTTTTCAAACAATTCTCCCACTTCATCCTCTCCCACAGGTTGTAAAATAAATGCATCTTTTAATCGTGTATAGAATGCTTCCAGTGTTATTCCATAGACTGCTTTTTCAAATGCTTTATCATAGTCTAAAGAGAAACTCAAACTTTGAGATTTCTCGGGTAACAAGTTTGGAGATAGTGAAACTCGAGAGATTCCTCCTCCCGCAAAGGCAATATGTAAATCTGCATCAAAAGCTTGAGGTGCCCTAAAACCTGTTCCGAAACTTCCTCTTAATCTCAATTGACTACTGGCTTTGTATAGCAATGCAAAACGAGGACTGAAAACCGTATTATCGGTTAAATTGTGTACATCAGCCCTCAAACCTGAAAGAAATGTGAGACCGGGCAAAATCGACCAATCGTTTTGAAGGAAAAAGCCAAAATTTTGGGTCCTCTGATCTATCAAATAAGAATAGGCTACTATTTCATCGAAAACATCATCAAGCAAATATTCTGCCCCTAAGGTAAATATGCTTTGACCCGAAATGAGTTTATCCACTTTTCTATTTACTTGAAAACCCCCGTTCAATGTGTAGGCTCTTGAGGTGCCATAAGGCGGATTTTCAATAAAGGTTAATAGTTCCTCTGGTTCATCTGGTTGTATGCCTGTATAATGTGTTCTATCTGTATTCTGAAAAGAGAAATAGTTGATTAAAGAGGTCTTCTCATCCTTTGAATTTATTTGATAATCTATGGAAGCCATCCAAATTTTATGGTCCCTATCTTCTGCTTGTTGGGTTAAATGAACCAGTGTATCGATCATTTCACCACCATATCTTTCCTCTCTAAGATGGCTTACATTCACTTCTATTTTATGGTTGGCCTCGGGCGTATAAAAAAAACCTGCTCCAAAAGAAGTATTGTCTAACTCAGGAGCTTCTGAAAAATTATCACCATTGTGATCATACCATTCTCTTAATCGTTTATTAAATAAAAAATTTACACCTGTTTTTTTATTTGAAGAGATCAAGGAGGCATTTCCATTGAATTGAAAATCTGAGCTCTGCGCATTAATATTCTGATAGATATGACTGAACTCAAACGCATTTTTCTTTGGGAGTTTTGTTATTACGTTTACCGTACCTCCAATCGCACTGGAACCATACAATGATGACCCTCCACCCCGAATGACTTCAATTCTCTCTACCATATTTATGGGCAATTGCTCCAAACCATACAATCCTGTTAATGGACTAAATACGGGTCTACCATTAATTAATATTTGAGAATAGGAACCTGCAAGGCCATTCATCCTTAACTGGGTATAATTGCATGTTTGACAATCGGTCTCTACTCGTAATCCAGGTTGAAATTTTAATCCTTCGGATAGATTACAGGCTTGGACATTATTCAATTCTTTTGCATTTAACACATTGGCAAGAATAGGAGATTCCTTCAATGAATATTCGGTCTTTGTTCCGGTCACCACTACTTCCTCCAAATCATTTTCAAGAATTTCCAAGGAAATACTGAGTTCAACTTCATCTCTTTCAGGGCCAATAGCAACCTTTATTTCTCCTGATCTATGCGCAATACTGGAAACCAGCAGAACATAATTTCCAAAGGGAACATTATTCAAAACAAAGTTGCCATTCACATCACTTGAAGTTCCAATTTCAGTTCCTTCCAGTAAGACATGGGCATAAGCAATAGGCTTATCCTGATGAAGTATTCTTCCACTAATAGTACCTTCCTGAGCACAGACTTGAAAGCTTAATAACAGAAGTAAGAATGTAGTTAAGTATGTTAAATTGAGCTTATCCATAAAATTGAATAGCAAATATATAAAGTTAGGCTTATCTAACAAAGTATTTTGCAATAACCTTATATTTGTATTATGTCAACAAAAGTTTCACAGACGAAAGAAAACTATTTAAAGGCGCTTTATTTTTTAGATCAGAAAGGGCCAGACATTTCTATATCAGATCTTGCAAAACGCCTAGAGGTGAGCAAACCAACGGTAAACGACATGGTTAAAAAACTGGATAAAAAAGGCTGGATCAGATATGAAAAATACAAGCCTCTTCAGTTGACCAAAATTGGAAGAAAGACCGCAGCTTTGGTTCTAAGAAAACACCGTTTAACAGAGATGTTTTTAAGTAGTATAATGCATTTTGGTTGGGAAGAAGTTCATGATATTGCGGAAGAAATTGAGCATATCAATTCCCAAAAATTCTTTGATAGAATGGATGAATTATTAGGATTTCCAACTGTAGATCCTCATGGTTCTCCCATACCGGATAAGAAAGGAAGACTGATTAAACCCGAATACAAAAAACTCTCCGAAGTAAAGGTTGGTGACACTGTTAAACTATGTGCATTGGAAAATAGTTCAAGTGATTTTTTAAAATTTCTCAATCGAAAAGATATTCGTTTAGGGACTAAAATTAAGGTCATAGAAAAAGAGCCTTTTGACCAGAGTATGACGGTTAACTATGCCAATAAAAAGAATATTACTTTCAGTGAAGAGGTGTGCAATAACCTATTAGTTGTTTAGGACTATAATCAGCAAATCGCGAATCATAATCCTTTAACTTAAAGAAAAGCTAACCCAAAACTTAGAATAGGATTAGAAAGGTGTTTAAATAATTTTCAAGAAAAATAAAATTAGAATAAACAAATTTTGGTACATTGAAACTAAATATAAATTAATTAACATGAATAAACTCTACCTTTTTACCTTATCAATTTTTTGTTTTTCTCTGGCTCTTAATGCTCAGTTTACTGATGATATTGAAAGTTATGATGAAGGACCTTTATTCACAGATATGTGGACAACTTGGGATGGAAATAATGATGGATCCCAAAATGCAATTGTTTCCACTGACTTTGCTGCATCTGGAGAAAAATCTATTTTTATTGGCCCTGGACAAGGACCTCAAGATGCTGTTCTTGATTTCGGAGGAGTAGCAACTTCTGGATCTTGGAGATTATCTTGGTTAATGTATATACCTGGCGGAAATTCCGGTTATATAAATCTTCAGGGGAATGTTAGTCCAAGCGCCAATGACAACCTTCAATTTCTCTCTGGAAACATCTTTTTCAATGAGGCTAATGGTAGTCCAGGAATGGGACAGGATGATAATGGCAATGGACCAAATACATTTAATTTTCCCCATGATGCTTGGTTCCCTGTAGAGGTTGTCGTTGATCTAACCAACTCAACATACACATTCACCATCAATGAGACGGAATTGAATACAAGTGATTTTAACAATCCTACCATAACTGAATTTGGTGGACTTGATTTATTTGCAATAGATGCTCAGAACACTTACTATGTAGACGATTTCACACTTGAAGCTTTGGTGTCTTCCGTTGATGATTTAAATTCTTTCGATTTCTCTATTTACCCAAATCCGGTGCAGGATGTATTGACTATCAATTCTCCTTTAATTGATAATAACATTCAGGTTTTTGATCTTTTGGGTAAACGTGTATTTGAAACCTATTCAAATGCGAACATAAGCACAATTGATCTTAGTGATTTGAATAGTGGAATATATTTTGTGAATATTACTTCTGGCGACTATAGCAGTACCGTTAAATTCATGAAATAATTTCGAATTAGTATAAAATTCTTTAAACTCCTATTTCTCAATAATATTGAGAGATAGGAGTTTTTTTTTAATTTACTCAGTTATGTACTTCTACTATCTTTCTGTTTACAAAAAGAAATAATTGCCGAAAAACTACTTTCATATTCTGGGACTTAATGAATCTGCAAGTCTAAAAGAGATAAAAAGTGCCTATCGTTCTAAAGCGAAGCTTTTACATCCCGATGTGAATTCCTCTCCTAATGCTCAAGAAGAATTTGTTCAACTCCATGAAGCTTATGAATATTTACTTCATTTTAAGACGGGTAAAACCATTGGTAGGAAAAGAAGAAGTGGAACTCGAAAATATTCTCAACAAGAATGGGAAAAAAAGGAAAGAGAAAAAGCAAGAGCCCGCGCAAGGGCAAGAGCTAAAAGAAGATATCAAGCTCACATAAATAGTGATGAGTATAAATTATCTATAGCACTTTTAAATTTGACCAAAGCGAGTTTAATCTTCTCTATTATTAGCAGTCCATTATGGCTTGGTATTATTCTAGGACCGAAAGTAATTTTTGCATGTTTAGTAATCATTATTCTGGTCTTAACCTCATTCAGTGAAATCTTCAAATTGAATTTCTATACAGAACTAAGAACCAGTTTTAAAGTTTTCATAAAATCAAAAGTCAAGTTTGCGATGCTGTATCTCGTTCTAAATGGTTTTTGTCTTTTCACATTTGCATTGAAGACGGTTATGCCTCACAACATACTTATCTTGTTATACCTGATTTTAATGTCATCAGGTCTATGGCTAATTGCCGGATTCTTTGAAAAGGATAAAACTCCAAGGAATTTTTTAAAAGTATATGTAGGCATCACCCTAGTTTTCAGTCTATTTTTCTTTCTGAACAATACTTTTTCTAGCGAAAGTGATTACCAAAACTACTCGTATACCTTATTTGCAAAAAACAAAAACAATAGAATGGACAATCAGAAAGAGATAGGCTTTATTTATCTTGAAAATGATGCCTTTGACAAACAAATCTGGACAAGAGCAGTCTTTGACCTGAACAAGTATAGGGGAAGAAACCAAATTACCATAGAGATAGCTAATGGTCTTTTTGGGCTTGATGTAATTAAGTCAGTCAAAATGAGCAGAAAATAACTCTGAACAAAAGCACAAAATTGTTGTTCAATTATTAAGCTCTAAAAAATTAAAGCTTTTCATAGTAGATTAAAGTTTAAAATTTGAAGGCCTCGATTGATGTTTTATATTCGATCGAGGCTTTTTTGATTTTATATTTGCATCATGTCTTCCAAGGGAAATTTAAAAGAGATTGCTTCACTATTTTTAAAGTTGGGCCTATTTGCATTTGGAGGGCCAGCAGCTCATGTCGCGATGATGGAAGAAGAGGTTGTAGAGAAAAGAAAATGGATGAGTAGACAACATTTTCTCGACACTATGGGCGCCACCAATTTAATTCCAGGTCCTAATTCAACTGAAATGACCATGCACTGCGGATATGAAAGAGGGGGAAGCGCTGGGCTTTTTGTAGCTGGAACCTGTTTCATCTTTCCCGCTGTTCTGATCACCGGATTCTTGGCCTGGCTTTATGTGAAGTACGGTCAACTTCCGCATGTAGAGCCTTTCATTTTTGGAATTAAACCAGCGGTATTGGCAGTGATTCTAGGAGCGGTAATTAAACTTGGAAAAAAAGCCTTGAAAGGACCAATGTTCCTAGCTTTGGGCATATTGGTTGCTATTGCTGCTCTTTTAGGGTATAACGAAGTTTATGTTTTACTTATTGGCGGCTTGCTAGGCGCCCTTTATTTCTTCCTAACAAGAGAAAGAAAATCTCTTAGATCTTTTGTTCCATTTGCCATATTGCCTCTACTAAGTATCTCAAAACTTCCTGCACTTAAAATCTTCTTATCCTTCTTAAAGGTAGGAGCTATTCTATACGGCAGTGGTTATGTGCTATTCGCATATTTAGATGCTGAACTTGTGAGTACTGGAATACTAACGCGATTAGAGTTATTAGATGCTATTGCTGTTGGTCAGTTCACTCCTGGTCCTGTGTTGTCTACGTCCACATTTATTGGCTATCAACTTGGAGGTTTTCAAGGAGCTATTATGGCAACTCTAGGAATCTTCCTTCCTTCTTTTCTATTTGTTTGGTTATTGAATCCATTGATACCTAAAATGAGAAAATCAAAGTTTCTCTCAGCATTTTTGGACAGTGTAAATGTTGCTGCAGTAGCAATTATGGCTGCTGTTTTAATTGATATGGGAAAAGATACATTGGTCAACTGGCAAAGTATTGTTATTTGCTTGCTTGCCTTAATAATTACCTTTTTCTTCAAAAAAGTAAGTTCCATATGGATTATTGCAGGTGGGGCTTTGTTAGGGTTTTTGTTGATGAATTTAAATGGTGTCGGAGCCCATTAAACTAATATCATATCTTACAAAATCAAAGAAATGAAAGAGAAGCTCATTAATTGGCTAGACGAAATAAAAAATGACGCAATGCCACCATCCAACATAATAGCATTCAATTTTGGAATATTTCAAACGAAAAAAGGGTTTCAGATCTATTTAACCGGATCAGAACATTATAATAATGAAGATGATGATTGGGCTTTCAATGAGCATTACGTTCCAAATAAAAAGTATTTTAATGCAGAAGAATATTCAAAACATATGGGATGGTCTCAATTTCTCGACTTTGCTAAGCTAAATATCACAGAGGCTATTAAACATAACAAAAATGCTCAAGATTTATTCGCTAACGCAATGGCAGTTACAACAGGATTTGATGATGGAGATTTAATATTGCTTAACATTAAATAACTCAGTAAGGCAAATTGCTGAATCTATTTTAAGCTTAACACCATTCCAAAAGTACTTGCCGCGCATCGATTCAATTGACCTAATTCAATACCAATTAAAAACTCGAAAAAGAAAAGATTACAAAAATTCAATAAGAAAAAAGCCCAGCAATTATGTTGAGCTTTTTCTTTTTAGAATCAAATCGTAGATTTAGCATATGCGAAAATTAATACTCTTCATTATTGCCTGTATCTGCCTAACCCTAAATGCGCAGGATAGAATTACAGGAGAATTATTTGCAACACGTTCAGAAGTAATTGGGCAAAATGGGATGGTTGCTACCAGTCACCCCTTAGCTTCTCAAATTGGTTTGGATATTCTCAAACAAGGCGGAAATGCAATTGATGCCGCTATTGCCGCTAATGCAGCATTGGGTCTAATGGAGCCAACAGGATGTGGAATAGGTGGAGATTTGTTTGCTATTGTTTGGGATGCAAAGACCCAAAAGTTATATGGATTGAACGCCAGTGGACGCTCTCCTGAAAATCTCACTTTAGAATATTTCACTAAAAACGGAATGGATAAAATCCCTTCTCATGGTCCTTTACCCGTGAGTGTTCCAGGCTGTGTAGATGGATGGTTTGAATTACATGGCAAGTTTGGAAAATTGAGCATGAAGGAAATTCTACAACCTAGTATTGAATATGCCAATGAAGGCTTTCCGCTAACGGAACTAATCGCCTATTACATTCATAGATCAATTCCCTACTATCAAAGATTAGGTTTTCCCAACATAGACGAAACCTACATAAAGCAGAATGGTGGCCACTTACCAAATGAGGGTGAAATCTATAAAAATCCACAATTAGGAAATACCTATTTAAAAATTGCAAAGGAAGGAAGGGATGCTTTTTATAAAGGTCAACTGGCTACAGACATTGCAAACTTTGTACAAGAGCAAGGAGGTTTCTTAAGCGAGTCTGATTTGAAGAAGCATAAGTCGGAATGGATTGACCCTGTTTCTATAAATTATCGTGGATATGATGTATGGGAGCTACCTCCAAACGGGCAAGGAATAGCAGCCCTGCAAATGTTAGAAATACTGGAAGAATATGATTTTTCAAATATAGAATTTGCAAGCACAGAACATATTCATTTGTTTACTGAAGCCAAGAAATTAGTCTTTGAAGACAGAGCAAAATACTATGCAGATATGGACTTTTCTCAAGTACCAGTTAAAGAGTTGATCTCGGAAAATTATGCTTCGGAAAGAAGAAAGCATATTGGAGAATGGGCCAAAACTGCGGTTCCAGGTGAGATTAGTAAAGGAGAAACCATATACCTAACTGCCGCAGATAAAGAAGGTAATATGATATCATTGATACAAAGTAATTATAGAGGTATGGGTTCAGGAATGGTGCCTCCTGGTTTAGGCTTCATGCTTCAGGATAGAGGTGAATTATTTTCTTTAAATCCCGAACATGCCAATGTATACGAACCTGGCAAACGACCTTTTCACACGATTATCCCAGCATTCATAACTAAAGATGGAAAACCATTTTTAAGCTTTGGAGTTATGGGCGGTGATTTTCAGCCTCAAGGTCATGCACAAATAGTAATGAATATCATCGACTTCAATATGAATATTCAAGAAGCAGGTGATGCTCCTCGATGGGATCATGCAGGCTCCTCCTCTCCTACTGGAGAGCCTTCAGATGGAAGAGGTGAAATTAGAATGGAGTCTGGAATTGACGTTAAAACCGTAAGAGGACTGATAAGTAAAGGACACAAAGTCAATTTCGCTAAAGGTATATTCGGTGGATACCAAGCCATTATGTGGGATGACAAAAACAAGGTTTATCGAGGAGCTTCTGAAAGCAGAAAAGACGGTCAAGCTGTAGCTTATTAAATAAGCTAACCTCTTTAACCTAACATTAACATCCAATAATCATCTGCTACTTTTGCAGAACGAGCTTTCTGGTATACCTATTTCCATCTGCCTGAAAACTTAAAAGATATACACCATTGCTCCACTCGCTGGTATCGATATACTTTCTACCGCTATGGCAACTATAGGAATGTAGCTGAACGCCTAGAAGATTGTAAACTTCTAAATCCAGTTGCATCATTCCATCCCATTCTACTGCAATAAAATCTTGTGCTGGATTTGGGAAAACCCTAAAGTTCGACTCATCCAGTAAATCCATGGTTGAAATGATTAGGTCGCAAAAGCTCGTATCAGGATTTAATTCCAACCAGCCCATTGGACTAAGATCCTGACCATCAAAGGCTGGATAGTCAGTTGGGATTCTATTCATTCTAAAAGTAAGGTTGTTATTTATAGCAAGCATGTCACCTTGATTTGCAGGATTACCAGCAACTAAAGGTGTTTTATACTCCCAAACAATTTCATTATTTGGCGTTAATTCAAAGGTATAACCAAACCTACCTGATGTTAAAAGGAAGTTTCCATTGGGCAAAATCTGAATGCTGGAAAGACCCGTTGACCATAGTTCAGTTGGCGTAGGATGTGTAAGAGTAAGGTCAAAATCGTTGGGTAAAAAAGATCCATTTTGAGTACCATAAGACCAGTTGTACATATCCCAAGCTGGTGAAAGTACATTCGCAGTAGAAAAATCTGCTCCTACCTGATTATTAAAAACTGCCATTTTTCCATATAAAGGATGGCTCGATTCTATGTAGTTATCAATCCAATGTGCATCGTGTTGAAAAAACAACTGTTGATCCAAACTATTACCGGCTGCATAGGTTGAATCATTCCCCCATCTCCACATTAAATCTCCTCCTCTATTACTCAAACCTCCTTGTGAGCTTGCCGCTTCAGCAGTGCTTGTAGTATGATCAATTATCCAAACCTCATTGAAATAAGGTATACTCAACATGATTTGCTTTAACTCATCATTATAATCAAGACTGTTCCCATGCATCCAGTCGGGATGTCCATCTACTCTACCGAAATTCACATCAATTAATTCAGGATGCTCGGCAATGACTCCGAAATTGTCTTTAGTCGCATCGAAATCCTGCACTAGATGATCCCAAGCTCTCCATTCCCAGACAATTGAATCGTTGACTGGATCAATTTCAAAAACCCAATCCGGCCACATCACTCCTTGAGCTAATGTTGACGTATCTCTACCGGCTGCCAAACACTCTTCTGTACTTCTATATTCCCAAGCCAAAGCAATTATGGTCCCCTGCGCAGTAACGGCAAAATCATGATGCAATCGATTTATTGAATCATTCATTTCA
Source organism: uncultured Flavobacteriales bacterium (assembly GCA_964609215.1). Lineage (GTDB taxonomy): Bacteria > Bacteroidota > Bacteroidia > Flavobacteriales_D > JABDKJ01 > JABDKJ01. Next base: position 42,156 of record CAZSQZ010000019.1, on the reverse strand, counting down.
AATTGCCAAAGCAAAGTGTTATCCCAATCTCTAATTTCTAGAATAGCTCCTCCGCCTCCGGCCCAAATAGCATCTCCAGCAACTGCAGCATCTCTTTTTGCTTTATACAGCTTCCCATCTTCGGTTAAGTAAGCCGTATTTCCGGGTCTCCAATTGGCATCATCTTCCCAAACATGAACAATTTCACCACAATTATTCATAAGAAATACATTAGGTTGATTATGTGGATAGAATAAATTATATCCATCAAAAGCCTGATCTGGTTCATAGGAAATAAGGCCCACCGTATTTTGAGCATTTAGCTGCGCTATTAAAGAAATGCCGATAAAAGCAAGAAAAACAAGTTTAGTTCTCATTGAAACAATTTGCTCTACAAAATTAACAAATAAAAAACGTCAATTAGCAAACCGAAAGTACTTTCAATTATTAATTGAAATAACAATAGTGTGCAATTTCTGAAATGAAGTAAAGTCCTTACCTAAGCCAGATAAAATGTATTTTTGAAGCATGAATTGCATTAGAACAGCATTGAAATTTTTCATTTTTGTCTTCCCTATTTCTCTTTTTGGACAACAGACCATTGGACTTTTTGAAAATAGTTCTGATGCATTTAACGGCTATACCTTGTTTGCTTCATTGGGTAGTCAAAAGACCTATCTAATTGACAATTGTGGAGAGAAAGTACATGAATGGAATTCATCTACCGGACCAGGAAATTCTATGTATCTTCTTAATAATGGAATCCTTTTAAGAACCAAAAATGTTGGGAACACTTCCTTTCCTGCTGGTGGAACTGGCGGTGGAATAGAAATGTTGGACTGGGAAAGCAACGTTATTTGGACGTATACAATTTCAAGTGATATGGAATGTCAGCACCATGATATTTCATATTTGCCAAATGGGAATATTCTTGCAATAGTTTGGGAGAGGATAGGTAGTGATGAAGTTGAACAGGCAGGAAGAGAAGTATTTGGTTCTAATTTTTGGTCTGAGAAAATTGTTGAGATAGCTCCAGACCTTGATAATGGAGGTGGAACAATTGTATGGGAATGGAGAGCTTGGGATCACCTGATTCAAGACTTTGATGAAACCAAGGATAATTTTGGAGTGGTCTCCGAGCATCCAGAATTACTGAATGTGAATTTTCATCCGGACGGAGGAAGTGTTATAGATTGGTTGCATATTAACTCCGTAGATTACAATGAGGAGTTAGATCAAATTCTACTTAGCATTAATCACTTAAACGAAATATGGGTAATTGATCACTCAACAAGTACTGAGGAAGCAGCTGGTCACAATGGAGGCATATATGGAAAAGGTGGAGACTTTTTATACCGTTGGGGAAATCCTATTTCCTATGATTCAGGTACAATAGCGGACCAAACACTGGGAAGACAGCATGATGCGGAATGGATTGAAACAGGCACTGATGAAGGAAATATTCTCATCTTCAACAACAGACAGAGCTTTGGACATTCTTCTGTACTCGTCATTGAACCTCCCTTAAACATTGATGGAAGTTATGTGCTGGATTCAAATAATTATGGCCCAGAAAATTATTCATGGATTTATGAAGCACCTGTGGTTACAGATTTTTTCTCTTCTTTTATTTCTGGTTCTCAACGTTTAGATAATGGAAACACTTTTATTTGTGAAGGGGCAAATGGAAGGTTTTTTGAGGTAAAGGATGATGGCACCATAGTCTGGGAATACATCAACCCAACCAATGGAAGTACCATTTTTGATCAAGGTCAAAACCCAATAGGTAATTTCACTTTTAGAGCAACTAAGTTGGCAGTTGATCATCCTGGGCTTGCTGGTCAGGATTTGAGTCCTCAAGGTTTTATAGAAAGCGGTTCATCCATAGACTGTGAGTTATTTGTCTCTATTGAAGAAGCTTATTTCCAGAATGTAACTATTTATCCAAATCCAAGCAATGGCAGTATTAACCTAGATGGCTTACCAGGTCAGCTTAATATTGAAATACTTGATTTAAATGGTCGTAAAATATTTGAATCAAGTACTACCCATAACTCTAATAGAATTGATCTTGACTTTCTGCAGAATGGAGTTTATCTACTAAGACTGATTGATGTTAAATCTGCAAATACTTTGAGCAAAAGAATTTTCAAGTACTAAATAAGCCTTCAAAAAATTAAATCCATTCCAAGCCCTAAAACTGAATTAACCCGCTGTCTTTTGGTAAGCGGGTTTTTCATTTTTATATTGAAAGCAAATAATTGAAATGGCGTTTAGCGATTATCTTGCAGACAGAGTTAGACTTCGGTTAAAGAAAACGGATAAGGTCCTTGAAAAGAAAATGATGGGAGGCCTAATTTTCATGGTCAATGATAAAATGTGTGTGGGTATAGACATTGATAAAAAAACCAATCAAGACAGATTAATGGTAAGAGTAGGCAAATTACCTTATGAAGAATTGTTGGAAAAAGAAGGAAGTCGTATTATGGATTTTACGGGAAAGGTTATGCGCGGCTTTTTATTTATTGATCCCATCGGTTTTGATAGCGAAAAAGATCTTGATTTTTGGATTGAAAAAGCCTTGGAATTTAATGAAATGATCAAATAAGAAAATCCTCTTATTTTAGCTATAAATTTGAACAAATGCGAAGACAATTTTTATCCTGCTTAACTATTGCAATGATTCTATTCCTAGGTTCTTGCTCGGAAAATGCACAACAAATGGAAACCGTAACAAATAACCTACTATTGGAAGAATGGACAGGTCCTTATGGTGGAGTTCCTGCCTTCGATAAGATGGAAATATCATCCATTGAAGAAGCAATGGATATAGCCATGAAAAAGAATCTAGAAGAAATTGAAGCTATTGCTAATAGCGGTGAGGAAGCTACTTTTACAAATACCATTTTAGCAATGGAAAAAAGCGGCAAAGATTTAGACAGAGTAGGAACTTTCTATGGAATATATCGCTCAAATATGTCTAGCCCAGAATTTCGTGAGATTTCCAAATCTATTGCCCCAAAACTTTCAGAACACAGTTCAGCTATTACTCAAAATGAAAAGCTTTTTCAGAAAATAAAGAAGGTATATGAGGACAGTCAAAAAAATCCTTTAGACGCTGAACAGCAAAGGGTTGTCAATCTGGTTTACGAACGTTTTGCAATGAATGGAGCTGAACTGGATGCCAATAAGAAAAAACGATATGCTGAAATAAATAAGGAACTCTCTACGCTCTATACCACCTTTTCAAATAATGTATTACATGATGAAGAATATTATGTGACCTACATTAACAAAGATCAATTGAGCGGTCTTTCAGAATCCTATATAGCAAGTGCTGCGCAAACAGCAATAGATAATGGAAAAGAAGGTATGTACGCAATTACCAATACGCGTTCTTCCATGGATCCATTTCTTACTTATTCAGATGAGAGAGAACTAAGAAAAAAAGTTTGGGAAACCTATTACGCTCGTGGTGACAACGGAGATGAGTTTGACAACAATCAAATCATCGTAGATATTTTGAAGCTAAGAAATGAACGGGTACAGCTTTTAGGACATAGCAATTTTGCTGAATGGCGTTTACAGAATAGAATGGCAAAAAATCCAGAGAATGCATTAGGGCTTTTAGATGCAGTGTGGCCTGCGGCAATAGCTCGAGTATCGGAAGAAGTTGTAGATATGCAAGCAATTGCAAATGCTGAAGGGGCGAACTTAAGAATTGCTCCATGGGATTATCGTTACTACGCTGAAAAAGTAAGAAAGAAGAAATACGATTTAGACAGTGACGAAGTAAAAAATTATCTCCAATTGGATAAACTAAGAGAAGCCATGTTTTTTGTTTCTGGCGAGTTGTTCAATTTTAAATTTTCTGCTGTCCCTGAAGGCTCTGTTCCTGTCTTTCATGAAGATGTAAAAGTTTGGGAAGTGATAGATAAAACTAGTGGAGATCATATAGGACTATGGTACTTAGACCCTTATGCAAGAAAAGGAAAACGCTCTGGAGCTTGGGCTACAACCTATAGAGATTACACCAATTTTGATGGAAAAGTAACAGTGCTATGCTCTAACAACTCAAATTTCATTAAGGGAAAAGAAGGTGAACCTGTTCTTATTTCCTGGGATGATGCAACAACCTTCTTTCATGAAATGGGACATGCATTGCACTTCCTTTCTGCTAATGTAAAGTATCCAACTCTTAATAGCGGAGTTAGAGATTATACTGAGTTCCAATCTCAACTATTAGAAAGGTGGTTAAGCACAGATGAAGTCATCAATAATTATTTATTACACTATAAAACTAGTGAGCCCATCCCAGCAGAACTATTGGCAAAAATTAAAAACGCATCTACTTTTAATCAGGGATTCTCCACAACTGAATATATGGCTTCTGCTATTATGGATATGAAATATCACATGATGGACCCTGAAGGTTTGGACATAGATTCTTTTGAAAGGGAAACGTTGAAAGAAATGAATATGCCCGAAGAGATTTGCATGCGACATAGAACACCTCATTTCAGTCATGTTTTTAGTGGAGAAGGATATGCTACCGGATATTATGGTTATATGTGGGCAGATGTTTTAACCTCAGATGCTGCTGAAGCATTTGAAAATGCACCAGGCGGTTATTACGATAAGAACCTAGCTAAGAAAATGGTGGAAACCTTATTTGCTCCAAGAAACGCAATTGATCCTGCTGAGGCATATAGAATGTTTAGAGGCAGAGATGCAAAGATTGAGGCTTTGATGAGAGACAGAGGTTTTCCGATAAGTAATTAAATCTTTTTTCCCTTCATTACCTGCTCCTGCTGATTTATACTCTCGTCATGGATGGCCCATAGATATTTTTCTATGAATTCATCACTAAGACCGTATTTCTGTGCAAAAGCTTTTCCTGTTTTCATTATTTCTGCCCATCTTTTGGGTTGAAGAATGGTCATGTCATGTTCCTTTTTATAGTCTCCTATTTCTCTTGCAACATCCATTCTACTTGCAAGTAAGTTGAATATCTCAGAATCAATATGATCAATTTGATTTCGCAATAAGTCAATTTTCTTCTGAAGCCCCTGATCCCATTCTCTATGCTGTCTTAGAACAAGATCATTCATCAAATCGGAAAGAACCTCAGGAGTTATTTGTTGAGCAGCATCGCTCCACGCATTATCTGGATCGATATGTGATTCCAACATAAGACCATCAAAATTCAAATCCATCGCCTTTTGAGCTACATCTTTTAAAATATCTCTCCTACCACAAATATGACTTGGGTCACATAGCAATGGAATCTCAGGCATTTCATTCATAAAAGCTATAGCCAACTGCCAGTTAGGTCTGTTTCGATAATAGGTTTCTCCTAGATAAGAAAAACCTCTGTGTATGCTTCCTATTCGCTTAAGGCCGCTTTGACTTAGTCTCTCAATTCCCCCCAACCAAAGAGCAAGATCTGCATTGATCGGATTTTTTAGAAAAATGGGAATATCAACACCATTGAGTGCATCAGCGATTTCTTGCACAGCAAATGGATTTACTGTTGTTCTTGCACCAATCCAAAAAATATCAATTCCCGCTTTCAAACAAAGTTCCACATGTTCAGCATTGGCAACTTCAACACACACAGGAAGATTGGTTGCTTTTTGAACCTTATTAAGCCAGGATAAAGCAACCTCTCCCACCCCTTCAAAACTTCCAGGTCTTGTTCTCGGCTTCCAAACTCCTGCTCTAATAACACTAACCTTTCCTGCTGCCGCGAGACGTTTTGCAGTTTCCAAAGTTTGTCCTTCTGTCTCTGCGCTGCAAGGGCCACTGATTAAGAAAGGTTCATGTTGGGAATTAAGCCAGGATTCACTCAAATCTGTTTCTTTTAAGATTAAGCAAAGATATTTTAATTAGGCTAATTTGGAATTGATAGCTGATAGTTGAGAATTGATGATTTAGAATTCAGAACTCAACATTTAAAATTCATTTTAGAAAACTTAATCCAGCCCTATATCCATATACCAATCTAATCAAGTGATAAAACCTTTCCACGATTAAGAATATTTTTCGGGTCCAGAGACTTTTTCAAATTTTTCATCACGTTAATCTCTTCCTCCGTTCTGCACAAATTCAAATAGTCCTTTTTATGCAATCCAATACCATGCTCTGCAGATACTGAACCGCCAAGAGCTTTTAAAGGAGTGTACACGATTTGATCTATTTTCTTCTTTAATTCCAATGAAGCGTTTTCTTTTCCAATCATAAAATGAATGTTTCCATCCGCAACATGACCGAAGGCGTAAATTTTTTGGACACCTTCCAATTTATAGAGTTCATCGCTTATCTCTTGAATAGTATCGCCTATGCTCGGAATGGGTAATGAAATATCAAAATGCTGGTCGAAGGCGCATTGCTGCTTCAGTACATGAACATCTTCTCTAATTCTAAAAAAAGCATCCTTTTCATCGGAGGAATTTGCTAAAACCGCATCTTCTATTATTCCACTCTTCATAGCCTCCTCCAAAAGTTTTTCTGTTGTCATTCTGTCTTTCTCATAATCTCCTCCTAAAGACTCAACTAAGACATAATAATCATAGTTTAAGGCCAATAAATTTGGAACCTCTTCCGGTGAAAGCATTTGTTTAAAAGTATTGGTCCATATCAATTCAAATGCAGATAAGGTACCCGCTAAACCTTGATCCATATGCTTTAAAAGTCGAACAACATTATCGTAAGAATTAATTCCAATAAATGAACATGTTCTGCTCTTTGGCAACTCATGCAACCTTAAAACGGCACGAGTAATTAAGCCCAAAGTTCCTTCTGACCCCATAAAAAGTTGCTTCAAGTCATATGCAGAATTATCCTTAATTATTTTCTTCATAGAATTCAGAATCGTTCCATCTGGCAGAACAACTTCCAATCCTAAAATTAAATTGCGGGTCATACCATATCTTAAAACCCTCATTCCTCCTGCATTGGTAGAAATAACCCCTCCTATTTGTGCAGAGCCTTTTGCTCCAAAATTTAATGGAAATAAAAGATTTTCTTTCTGCACTGCATTTTGAACAGTTTCTAAGATAACTCCTGCTTGCACTGTCATTGATCTTGAACCAGTGTCAAGCTCCTCAATTTGGTTCATCTTTTCAAAAGAAATGACTACTTCATTTGAATTGCATTCCGTACTTCCAACTAAATTAGTTTTACCTCCAAAAGCAACAACAGGTTGATTATGGTCAAAACAAATTCTAAGTATCCCGGAAACATGATCTGTAGAACGTGGAAGTAAAAGACATAAAGCATTTAAAGGCTCTTCCATTTTCCAGATATGCGAATAATACTCTAACAGGTCAGTGTTTTTCTTCACTCCTTTCTCACCCAGTAAGCTTTCAAATTTGGAAATAAGTTCAACCATTGAAGGATCAAATATATAGTTTGAGCAACAATAAAAAAACGGGCATATTAATTGCTATTTTCATTGAGTAAAACAGGAATGAAAAAGACATACATCATATTCTTTTTACTTCTATGCGCAAATGGAATTATTGCTCAAAATTTTCTGAGAGAATTAAATTCTTTCGAGGACTTTGAACGGTTAGCTGGGGAACCTTTATCAAAGAAGTATGGTGAAGTAGCTTCAGTAAAAGTAGTTTATAATCAGAAAACAGGATATCTCTATTTTCTAAACTCTGAGAAGTACCCCTTTCATTTTCATTTCTGCAAAAACTACCTGCACTATAAAAATAGCCTGATAGAATTTAACAGCACCTTCTACTCCGATAATCCCAACAAAACTTTTTTGCTCGGCAACATCAATTATTACGATTCTTTCGAAAAATTTACTTTAGAACTTTCACCCGTAGATCGGATGCATCCAGAGTTAATAAAAAAATTCCATCAAAAAGTGATTAACTCAAGTTTCTTCGAGAATTTGGCCTTCTTTCTCAATAACCCAAGACTCATTGAATACAAAGATGATCTAGATAATATTGAGACCATTGAACCAGATGATATTTATAGTAACTTAAGGTATCAAGCCATTAAGGAAGAAACGAGTATTGGAAGATTGCATTTTATTGAAGACGCAGATCATATTCCTTTAGAAATAGGCTTAAACGATATTTTAGTTTTAAAAAATAGCCCTCTCTTTCTTCCTCCCGTTGCTGGAGTAATAGTTTCCGAGTTTCAAACTCCCTTGAGTCATTTATCCATTCTCGCAAAATCAAGAACGCATCCTATTTGTGCCGTTAAAGGTGCATTTGAAAATGATGAATTATTAAAACTAAATGGTAAATGGGTAAAATTAAATGTAGGTGCCCTTATTTATTCTATTGAGGAAATGGAAGAGCCTTATGATCTCATAACAAGTGAAAACGAAGCGAGAAAAATAAAGCTAAAATACAATATCTCTACCTATGGCTTAGCAAATATTGATGAGTTACGTTTACGATCCGCTCATACTTTTGGAAATAAAGCTGCTAATTTTAGTGAGTTATATAGATTAAGTCAAAAGCATGATTTCAAAGTTCCGGAAAGCGCTTTTGCAATTCCTTTCTCCTATTATGCAAAGCATTTAGAAGGATCTGAGGCGGAAATATTAATCAATGAACTCCTAGATAATGAGCAGCCTCTGAAGGATAAGGAAAACCTAAAACAGAAATTAAAAACAATAAGAACTGCCATAAAAAAGCAAAAGGTGAACTCGAGCTTATTACAAGCAATAGACAAAAAAATTCTTTCGCTTGGAGAATATAAACGAATGCGATTTAGATCTTCTACCAATGCGGAAGATACAAAGGACTTTTCTGGTGCTGGACTTTATACTTCCAAAACTGGGATAGTTGGAAGTCGGGAAAAGCCAATTGAAAAAGCACTACAAAAGGTCTGGGCAAGTTTATGGTCTTATGAGGCGTTTATTGAAAGGGAGTTATTCAACATTGATCATTCTACTGTATTTATGGGAATTTTGGTTCACCGTTCCTTTCCTAATGAAGAGGCAAATGGAGTAGTGATTACCAAAAATATTTACAGGAATAACTACAAAGGTTTTCTTGTAAACGCGCAACTGGGTGAAATTAGCGTGGTCAAACCACCTCCCAATGTTGTTTGTGATCAGTTCATTTGTTATCCGAATAAACAGAACTCCATGTTTGCAAATACCATTGAACTTATTTCCGTCTCTAATCAAAATGAAGGAGAGATGGTAATGAACCAGAAAGAAATACAAAATTTAGCCAATCAAATTGAGCATATTAAAAGGCACTTTTACAATAAGAAGCTAAGAAGTATTCTCTATGAAAACTATGGCTTAGATCTTGAGTTTAAATTAGAAGAAAATAATAGAGAGCTTTATATAAAGCAAGTACGCCCATACTGAGCGACTCTATTTCATAATTTACTCCTACCAAGAGCTTGCAATATCAGTTGTAAGGTCTGGGAAATTTGAATAAAAATTTAACATTTAGACATCAAACTATTTCCTAAATTCGATTTAACAAAACAACATGCATACACTCAAATTACACCTAATAATCACCGTTATAATTTTTTGCCAAAACATAAGCGCTCAGAGCAAAGAAGAAACTGCTCCATTACCCAATAAGTTCGATGGGCTTGAAAAAGGTATAGATGTTTCTCACTATCCTTCTCCGGTTTATGCATCCATCGATCCTGATGACCCTTACACTTATTGCTGGAAACACAATACCACTCTACTTTCTGAAAAAGAGGAGATCACTGTTCTAGAGGGAGGTGCTTATATTTTCTATAATGATAAATGGAATTTAAGAGTAGAATATGATGCAAAAGATTTTTGTAAGCTATTCAAAATTAAAAACCAGAAAATGAAAGCTGGAGAACCTTATACTTTTCCAAAAAATTGGAGAAAAGATAAAAAGCTTTACGGAGGCTGGGCAATGTGGTACGTAATAGGTAAAACCAAAGATGGAAAAAAGGTCTTTGGAATTGGAAAACTCGATACTGTTGGCGAACTTTACCCTAAGAAATAGATTATGAAAAAATTCGCGGTAATTTTCTTTTTGCTTTCAGCTATTCATTTATCCTTTAGTGTTCATACTACTGAACATTATTTGAAAACTGCCACAATTACTTGGACAGGGAGTGATGCTACGGGTTCATATATGCCCACTGGCACTCTTAAGCATAAATATGGTAGCTTTAGTCATAATCATGGGAGTTTAATTGGCGGAACCGTGGTTATAGACATGACCTCACTGGAGACAGAAAACGCTGATATGCAAGCGCACCTAAGGAATGAAGACTTTTTCGATGTAGAAAAGTACCCCGATGCGAAATTCGAAATGATCTCTGCTCAACTAGAAAATGGCAAGGGAAAGTTAAAGGGAAAAATGACCATTAAAGATGTTAGTTTGGAGGTAGATGCTGATGCCGAATTTTTAAGAAAAGATAATGGTTATCAGGTAATATGTGCACTTAATTTAGACAGAACAAAATTCGGAATTACGTATAACTCCCCTTCTGTATTTGAAAAATTAAAAGAGAATATTGTCGCAGACGACTTTAGTGTTGAGCTTGATCTCTACTTTGAATGATATAACAATTTCATATCTGTTACGTTCAAGCAATCATGAAAAAGACATTCTTATCAGTCATCATTTTTGCATTGGTTTTAGTTGCTTGCTCCAAAGAACCCAACCAACCTGAAATAGAGGAAAATCCTGTACAGGAGTTCTTCTTTTTTCAAGACGATTTTGAAACTGAAAACAATGATTTAGCTGAGTTAATTCCCTCAAACGGTTCTAGATGGACCAATATTCAACACGTTGATACTGAATCTGGGCCTAATGAAATTATGCCTTCTTCTGATCAAGTTTCATTGGGAAATTCAAGTCTTTTTCTTCATTCTAAGGCTACTATTGAAACGCTGTCTAAAATAGATATTGAAAAATTTGGCTTTCAAGCTTTCGAAGGCTCAACGCTAAGGTTCGAGGCAGACTATTATTTAGATTCAGATTTAAATTATGAAAATCTCTTTCTTTTTGATTTGGAGTGTTGTTCATGTTGGGATCCTGAAGTACCGAACAATCAATGTCCTGGAATCCGTTTAAAACTGGGTGGCGACAATGATTATCTTAGCATTGAAAGAGGAAAAATTAGTCTTGAAACGATTGGACAGGCAGAATATTCTTTTCCAAAAAAACAATGGGTAAATGTAATTCTTGAAATCGTGCTTTCTGGAGGAGAATCTGGCCAAAACAAATTAATTATTGACGGTATTGAAGTAATTAATTCGTCCTTTGCAAATATGCCAAGTCAAGCAATCTTTGGCCCCCTTTTCGAACAGGAAGGTATTGACTTTCAATTTCAAGAACCTATTTTCTATGAACGTTTCCAAATTGGCGCAACAGCTAACCCATCATCAAACGATCTGGATATGTATATTGACAATGTTAAACTGACCATTCAATAGATTAAACTTTTATCTTCGTTGCTTATTTTTTTGGCAATGAATAGATCCTTTGAAGAATTAGCAAAACACTATGAAACTCCCTTATATATTTATGAAGGAGATAAAATAATTCAAAACTTCAATCTTTTTAAGAATGTATTTAAGGTCAAAAACTTAAAGATTCACTATGCAATGAAGGCTTTGAGCAATCTTACTATTCTTAATTTATTTAAGGAATTAGGTGCGGGTCTTGATTGCGTTTCTGTGGAAGAGATTAAATTGGGTATTGCTGCAGGTTTTTCTCCTGAAGACATCATATTTACTCCAAACGGAGTTGCTTTCGAAGAATATAAGGAGGCAATTGAAATTGGAACTAAGGTTACTATTGACAATATTTCTACCCTAGAAAAAATTGGTCAAGAGTATGATGGCCTCCCCGTTTTTATTCGTTTGAATCCCCATTTAATGGCGGGTGGAAACAAAAAGATATCTGTTGGCCATATCGGTTCTAAATTTGGAATATCCATTCACCAAATACCGATAGTCCATAGGATTGTTAATAATTACAATATCAATGTTGAGGGCATTCATATTCATACCGGTTCCGACATTATTGAACCGGAAATTTTTGAACGGGTAGCAAGCTTAATTTTCAATATTGCAGATGAATTTGAGCATATTCAATCTATTGATTTTGGAAGTGGTTTTAAGGTCAAATACAAGGAAAATGACCTCTACACAGATATCCAAAAATTAGGAGAACAATTTTCAATCGCATTCAATAAATACTGTGAGAAAAGAGGAAGAGACTTAACCTTGCGTTTTGAACCAGGGAAATTTATGGTGAGTGAAGCGGGTTCATTTCTGACCAAAGTGAGTGTCATTAAACAAACAACTGCCTGCACTTTTGCACATGTTAATTCTGGTTTCAATCATCTGATTCGCCCTATGTTTTATAATGCACATCATGAAATAGAAAACGTTTCCAATCCAAATGGTGAGCACAAAATGTATTCTGTTGTCGGCTATATATGTGAAACGGACACTTTTGCTGAAGACAGAGTGATTTCGGAAATCAGGGAGAAGGATATTCTAAGGTTCAAAAACGCTGGTGCCTATTGTTTTTCTATGGCATCAAATTACAATTCCCGTATGAGACCTGCAGAAGTTCTCATCTTAAACGGAGAAGATCATTTGATTCGAAAGCGAGAAACGTTTGATTCTTTATTAGAAAACCAAGTGATGCCCGAATTACAAATTGTTTGAAATTCAACCCATACTAGAAAACAAACACTTTCTGCTTCGACCAGCGATTGAAGAAGATTTAAATTCTTTGTTCAAAGTGGCCGCTAATCCCAAATTATGGGAACAACATCCAGCTAAGGAAAGAGCTACTTTAGAGGGTTTTACAAAGTTCTTTAAAGAAGGACTTGAAAGTAAAGGCATGTTAGTATTGTTGGATAAAGCTAGCAATGAAATCATAGGAAGTTCTCGTTTTAAATTTTTGTCAAAAGAACACTCTGCTGTTGAAATAGGATGGACTTTCTTGGCTGAAAAGCATTGGGGCGGATCTGTGAATGGTCAAATGAAAAAGCTAATGATTGCTCATGCGCACCAGTTCGTGAGGAATGTCCTGTTGTTTATTGACAAACAAAATATTCGCTCATACAAAGCGGCTGAAAAAATCGGGGCAATTCGTTTAGGTGAGAAGCATCCTTTGCATTGTTTACAGAAGACGGACAATCACTGTACCTATTTGATAGAGCGGGCGTCATAATTTGTATTGGGTAGAGAATTGAACTATTGATTTTTAACCTTACTTTCACCGCTTAAATTCAAGCTAAAGAACATGTCAAAACTTTTTAAATCAGGGGTCTTATTTGGACAGGATGCAATGGATTTATTGCAACATGCTAATGATAATAACTATGCATTGCCTGCAGTCAATACCATCGGAACCAACTCAGTAAACGGAGTACTCGAGACCGCAAGGGATTTGAATTCACCTGTAATAGTCCAGCTTTCTAATGGCGGTTCAGCCTTCTATGCTGGTAAAGGAATGTCAAATGAGGGACAAAAAGCTTCTATTGCTGGAGCCATTTCTGGTGCCCACCATGTTCATCACATGGCAAAGGAATATGATGTTCCAGTCATTCTTCATACCGACCATTGCGCTAAGAAGATTCTCCCCTGGGTGGATGGGTTGCTTGATTATGGAAAAGGTTTTTTTGAGAAAAATGGATACCCTCTGTATTCCAGTCACATGATAGATCTGAGTGAAGAACCAATCGAAGAAAATATAGAAATTTGTGTCGATCGCCTTAAAATCATGTCAGATATGGGAATGATTCTGGAAATTGAATTAGGTGTTACCGGTGGTGAAGAAGATGGCGTAGATAACTCAGATGTGGACAGTTCAAAGCTTTACACTCAGCCAGAGGAAGTGGCTTATGCTTACGAAGAATTGATGAAAGTCAGTCCGAATTTCACAATTGCGGCAGCATTTGGAAATGTGCATGGAGTTTACAAACCTGGGAATGTAGAGTTGAGACCCATTATCTTAAAGAACTCTCAAGAATTTGTAAAAGAAAAATTCGGAACCAAGGATAATCCTATCCATTTTGTTTTTCATGGCGGTTCTGGTTCACCTCAAAATCAAATTAGAGAAGCCATTGAATACGGTGCTGTAAAAATGAATATTGATACCGATATGCAGTGGGCTTTTCTTTCTGGAGTAAGAAATTATGTGAATGATAAACAGGATTATTTAAAAGCGCAAATTGGAAATCCTGAAGGAGAAGAAAAACCGAATAAAAAATTCTATGATCCTCGTGTTTGGTTACGTCATGGAGAACAAAGCTTTGTAGAAAGACTAAAAATCGCCTTTGAAGATCTAAACTGTATCGACAGGAATAAAGCTTAATATGACTCAATCTTTTGAACTGGAGAAGCTAGAATCCTGGAAAAAGCTAGCGGCTCATTATGAAGAAGTTAAGCAGCTTCACATGTGCGATCTATTTTCCAATGATCCCAGGCGTTTCCAAAAAATGTCCATCTCAGAAAGTGCTTTATTATTTGATTATTCAAAAAATAGAGTAACAGAAGAAACAATTGACTTGCTAGTATCCCTTTGCAAAGAAAGTGGTTTGGTAGAAGGAATTGAAGCCATGTTTGAGGGCAAAAAAATCAATACTACAGAAAACCGAGCGGTGCTTCATACTGCGTTAAGAGATTTTTCTAAACGGGAACTTCTGGTTGATGGTGTTAACGTACTACCTCTTGTTCAGATGGAATTGGAGAAAGTAAAATCATTTACCACCCGATTGCATTCCGGAGTGTTTAAAGGTTTCACAGGAAAGAAAATAGAACACATTGTAAATATTGGAATTGGGGGAAGTGATCTGGGGCCTGTAATGGTAAGCGAAGCACTAAAACCCTATCAAGTAGGTCCAGCAGTTCATTATGTCTCAAATGTTGATAGCAGTCATTTGGTAGAGGCCTTGAAAAAATGTGATCCTGAAAAGACGCTTTTCATTATTGTTTCTAAAACCTTCACTACTCAGGAAACAATGACCAACGCTGGTTCCGCCAGAAAATGGTTAATCAATAAATTGGGAAGTGAAGATGCTGTTAAAAATCATTTTGTTGCAGTATCTACCAATACTCAAGGTGTTTCCGATTTTGGAATTGATCCCAACAACCAATTTGTTTTCTGGGATTGGGTTGGCGGAAGATATTCTCTTTGGAGCACAGTTGGATTGAGTATTTCTCTTTTCGTAGGCTTTGAGAATTTCGAAAAACTGCTTAAAGGTGCAGAGCAAGCGGACAGACATTTTCGAAGTCAGGAATTTGACCAAAACATTCCTGTTATAATGGCCCTCTTGGGAATATGGTATAATAATTTTTTCAATGCAGCTAGCCATGCAATACTCCCATACGATCAATACTTATCAAGATTTGCAGCCTATCTACAACAAGCAGATATGGAAAGCAATGGAAAGAGTATTGATAGGAATGGTAATGCCGTTGAATATGAGACCGGACCAATTATATGGGGCGAACCAGGAACCAATGGTCAACATGCATTTTATCAATTGATTCATCAAGGAACAAAAATTATTCCCTGTGATTTTATTGGTGTAATAAAAAGCCAAAATCCATTTGGCGATCACCAAGCAAAATTATTCAGCAATTTTCTAGCACAAACTCAAGCACTTTTGATGGGGAAATCTGAAGCTGAGGTGAGAATTGAACTGGAAGAAAAATTCAGTTCTGAAGAAATAGAGAAGCTTATTCCGTTTAAAGTCTTCAAGGGCAATCGTCCCAGCAATTCATTTGTACTAGAGGAATTAAACCCGTTCAATCTGGGTATGCTTACCGCATTTTATGAGCACAAAATTTTTGTTCAGGGTTATCTTTGGAATATCTATTCTTTTGATCAATGGGGAGTTGAATTGGGAAAGGTTTTAGCTAAGAACATTCTAAAAGACATTTCTTCAGGAGAAGTTTCGGGTTCTCATGATGCATCTACTAAGGCTCTTTTAAACCTTTATCTTAGTAAAAGTAATGACTAGTCAGGATAATCTTTTGAGCCAATTAAGAAATGCACTTCCACATTATCAAAAAAAGGCGGAAAGTATTTCCAAAAGCGGTATAGACTGGCACATAGATCATTGCCTAAAAGTAATATGCAACATTGGAAAAGCTTTAATAAAATCAGAGCCGCAAAACTATCATAGCAAATTCAATTCCATACGTTTTTATATTCTTACAACTGGACATATTCCAAGGGGAAAAGGAAAAGCTCCAAAAATTACTTCTGCAATAGAAAAGATCAACTTAGCAGATATAGAGCAGTTATTTATGGATGCAGAAAGCATTTGGAAAAGAGTAGACCAGTTGCCATGGAATCACTACTTTACTCATCCCTTTATGGGAGATCTAAAAAAGAAGAAAACTCTGAAATTCCTTCGCATTCATACAAAACATCATTTGAAGATTATTCAGGATATCATAAAGGCTTAACCTACCAAATTCTAACTCATCTTCACCAATTTCTAATTCCTTCTATTCGTTGCCATCCTAATTGATTTTCTTTCCATTCTTAATATTACAAGACATGTATAGAATTATCTTTTTTACACTATTACTTAGCTTTTCCTTTAATCTGTCTGCTCAGGACTGTGAGCCTTACATTCCTCAATCTGAAGGCAGCACTTGGACCATAGGTAACTTTAATGCTAAGGGCAAATTAGAGGGCAGAACTCATTTCGAACTTAAGTCTATAGAGTCCAATGGAACCAAAACCACATTCGTAATTTATATGAAAGTGGAAGATCAAAAAGGAAAGGAACAATTTGAATCGGAGTACACAGCAGAATGTGAAAATGGTAAATTCTCCATTGATATGCTGTTCAAGTTAAATCAACAAATGACAGAAAGTTTCAAGAACATGGAAGTCGATGTCGATGCCAGCGAATTCTATTTGCCCCAATTCAATGAAACAGTTGGAACGGAGTTGCCAGATTCTTATATGAACATTCAAGCAAGTTCAAACGGTACTCCAATAATGAAAATAAACTTTCAGATTAAGGACCGTAAAATTGATTCCAAAGAAGAGTATACAACTTCTGCTGGAACATTTGATTGTATCGTTCTTTCGCAATCATTCCAAATGAAGTTAATTATTGCGGTGAATGGAAGCACTAAGGAATGGTACGCTAAGGATGTGGGTATGGTACGTTCGGAATCTTACAACAAAAATGGAAAACTTCAGGGCTATAGCGAGCTAGTTGAACTTAATAGAAAATGAGGAAATGTCAGTTATAGAACTCTGCTAAATACTTAAACAGTTCCATTGTCTATAATGGAGGAAATACTGTGGTAAATTTACTGGTCATAAAGCCTTAGCAGCGATATTCATTTTATTCAAAAAGAATAAGTCCTTTATTCTTAAATCTAAAGGCTAAATTTTATTGGAATATTATACTGAACATTTACTACCTCACCTTCCTGCATGCCTGGTTTCCAATCTGGCATTTTACTCACCACTCTAATGGCTTCTTTATCTAATATAGGGCTTACTCCTCTTAAAATTTTAGCATCTCTGATAGCTCCAGATTTATCAACTATAAATGTTATATATACTGTACCTTCTTCTTTATTTAATCTTGCTTTCTTAGGATAGGTAATATTCGAAGCTAAATACTTCTGCAATTCTTCTATTCCTCCAGGAAATTCAGGTGCTTGTTCAACAGGATTAATAAGGATTTCTTCTTTTTCATCCTGAGCATTCAATTGCATTATTCCTATTAGAAATATAAAAAGTATTAGTTTTTTCATTTTTAAATTTTGTTTAACTAAGCTATGAAATTAATTCCAAAAATTTTAAAAGCACATTAAACCATCAAATTACATATATTGCTTTTCGTAAAAACCACCAAGAATGAATAATACCTTGACACCAGTCTTTCAATCTAAAAATGCATTACTTTCCATTGCAGCAATTTTCTTTGATAGAATTGCTTACTATGGTTCAAGGTCCATTCTTATCTTATACTTTATAGATAAGCTCCAATTCGATCAAAATACAATCTTAGAGTTGTATGGATATACAAATATGGTTCCTGCAATTTTCGCAATTATTGGAGCAATTATCGGGGACTTGACCAGTAATAAAATAGTTTCCATAGTTTCATTTATTGGAATGATTCTAAGTTGTTTAGCTTTTGCCATACCTAGTGAGATTACGGCTATCATTGGGGCTTTTGCTTTTCTTATTTTCAGTAAAAACAATTCTGTACATATGAGGTCCATTTTTGCTAGAGAACTTCAACCATCAAAAAGCTCTCTAGATACTGGTTTCACCATTTTTTATGTGGTCATAAATATTGCTGCATTCATGGGGAGTATTATTGTTGGATTGTTAGCTGAAAAATTCTCGTTTATCTTAGGGTTTGCTTTTTGTGTCATCGTTTATATGCTTGGCTGCCTAGCCGTTTTTCTGTTAACACCTAAAAATACCAGTTCAGTGCATCGAATGAAAAGTTCTCTTGAGATAAGATGGCTGATTCCAATATTGGTTGGAATTTTTATAAGTACATTTTGGATATTGTACGAAGTATGTTTTTCCAATACTTATCTAATATTCAGCGACATGATAGCTGATCAAGAACAAAGTAACTTTTCAATGTATGGATTGAGCGTAATTCAGCTGGCACCTATAGTTTTGTTTGGCTTCATACTAATCATTCTCTGGGCTTTTTTGAAAATGAACTCGTTTCTAAAAAAAGCTATTGGCTTTACACTTGCAGCCTTTGCAGTTCTTTTAATGATGTTTATACCGGAACAAGCTGATAGCACCCATATGATCACATTCATTGCTGCAATGTCCATAATTGGCTTAGCAGAATTGATTATTGGTCCAATAGGAGATTCTATTATTGCCAGATATGTGCATCCAAAATGGTTAGCAACGGCATTTGCTATTCTTTACTTTGTTTTCGCATTGGGGAGCTACATAGCTTCTTTCGTTAAAGAACACATAGTTCCAATAGAAAATGAAATAGCCTTGATAATTGGAATTGTAATTTTCTTAATCATGGGCATTGGTTGTTTGTTATTAGCCATTTTTTTAAAATCAGGATCAAGACCTGAAGTCATATCTAACGCACCCCTTGACAATCTCAATTCACTTGAAAACGACTCAAAAAACTAATCCTTAAAATCATATTTTCTTGATGGGCACTTAATGCTTCGGTAATAGTAAGCTACTACATTCGATGCATTGTTAAACATTTAATGTATATCGTTAGTACCTATTCCAATTAGGGTTATTAGAAAAAACTAATCTTCGTACAGAACAATTCTAAAGGACCGGCCATTCCCTCTTGCCGGTCTTTTTATATGATGAAATAAAAGAGCCGTTTTATTCGTTAACGTTTAAATCAAACTTTTAACCATGGTACGAACTATTACTCTTTTAGCATTACTTTGTTTTTTATTTTCCTGTGACACTGACAATTCATCTATGTATGAAACACCTTCTCCCATTACAAAAGTGGAGTTTGGATCCGATTCGGAAGAATTTGAAATAGAGCGTGAAGAAGAAATTTCTTGGGCCGACCAAGCTTCTGGTGAAATTACTGGCTCAAATGGATTTACTTATGATTTTGTACTTCAAGATATAAATTCAAATGCTGATTTCAGCAATGTATCCAACTCCTTTACAGTTGGTTCTAGTGCAGCTTTATTATCTGCAAATAACAGCGATCTTGTAAAACAGGAACCAAAGCAGAAAACAAAGTCCAAACCAAAACCCAATGCGAAAATAATTTGGACCGGAGGTCTAGAATTTCAAGTTAACAATGTAGACTCTGCAACCACGATAATTTCAGATATTGCCGCACTGAATGAGGGTTTTGTATCAGAAATGAACAAGACCCAAAGCAATACGCGAATTAAAAATTCTATCACCCTAAAGGTGAATAGCGAAAACTTTCAAAAGACCATAAATGAGCTAAAGAAACTCTCCATACACTTAAATCAAGAGACAATTAATTCCCAAGATGTCTCCAAAGAATATATTGATGCCGAAAGCAGGTTAAAGACCAAACAAGAAGTACTAGAAAGATATAAGGATATTCTTAGAACCAGAACTGGTAAGATTGAGGAGGTTTTGGATGCTGAAGAAAAGATCAGAAGATTAACGGAAGAAATAGAAGCTAAAAAAGGGTATTTAAGATACCTCAATGATCGTGTAAAATATAGCCGTATTCAGCTAAGCATATATGAAACTGTTGAGTTTATTTCTGAAGAGCCAGTGAGATATGAAAAAACATTTGGAGACAAGGCGATTGCTGGTTTTGGAAATGGTTGGTCTATTATCCAAAATATTGTATTAGTTCTTATTACGCTTTGGCCGGTGCTATTAATTGTAGGCACTCTGCTTTTTTGGAAGAGAAAATGGATAAAAAAGACATTTTCCAAATAGGCTAAACCCTGGTAATCTTTTGTACATTACTGATCCAAAATCGACTTATGTTTGGTCCAGTGCATGAAATGCAAAAGAGTTTCAATAAGAATCGAAGTAAAAAGAAAAGCACTTACGATAAAAGATTGAAAGAAGGAATCCTTTCTAAGGATGACCCAAAAAACTCTGTTCCAAATAAGCTACTTGTAAAAGAACTAACTGAACAAGAACGTCATGAGATACGTGCAGAAACATTAGAATTAAACAAGAAAAGGCGCAAGAAAAATATCATTATATTCTTTTTTGTAGCTATTCCATTTATTGCTTTGACTATTTTCTTATTTCAAGATTTTGGTTTGGGAAAGTCTTCACAGGAAATGACCCTAGATGATTATAAGGAATTATCACCTCATATCATTTATGCAAATGACTCTAAAGGAAAAAAGGCTGAGGCATTTGTGGATCAAGGGGAATCTGCATTTCTTGAAGAAAGATATTCCTATGCAGCACAAATGTTCGACCACGCTTTTTCAATTAATCAATCAACTCAGATAAAAATTAAATTTTGGAGAGCTTCTTTAGAATCATGCATTTGGGAGAACGAATACTGTGGAGTCATTAATCTTAATGCGGATAAGATTCTCGGCTTAGATTATAGAACCGTAGAATGCTTTAGCCTTAAAGCAAGGTATTTGGAAGAAACAGGTTCCATTTCAAGTGCCGAAAAATATTGGGAGCTGGTGAACGAACTAATCAAACAAGAGAATAATTCTGAATAAAATGCCCATTCCAAAAGAGAAATCAGAACTTCTTGAAGTAATAGATAAAGAATATCAAAAGCTCTTCATAGAAATAGATTCTTTTCCAATGAAAAAGGCGAATGAATTAAGTTTTGAAGGGCATAAGAAAGGCACGCAAATGAGTTTTCACAATCTCATTTCTTATCTTTTAGGTTGGGGTGAACTGGTTTTGAAATGGAATTCGAAAATTTCAAATAAGGAAGAAATAGATTGGCCGGAAAGGGGTTATAAATGGACGGAACTAGGAGAATTAGCGCAAAAATTTTATCAAGATTATTCCGCATTAAATATTCAAGATGTGATTGCTAATTTGAACCAAAATCATTTTCAAATAAAAACACTCGTGGAAAAACAATCTAATAAAAATCTTTATTCCAAACCCTGGTATAAGGATTACCCAATGGGTAGAATGATTCAATTGAACACTTCTTCTCCATACAAAAATGCGCGTTTAAGAATTCGAAAATGGAAGAAGGAAAAGATGTATTAAGACTTATATTTAGCTATGTCCTACGAACAAATAATGTATTTACATCTGGTCACAGTAGTTCCTTGCTTTTTTATAGGCACTGTCCTTTTATTGATTAAAAAGGGAACTGCTTTTCATATTTATGCCGGAAGGATATATATGTTTCTCATGTTATTTACTGGGATAATAACCTTATTTATGGAGGCCAAAGTGGGTCCTTTACTCTTAGGTCATTTTGGTTATTTACACTTATTAAGCCTTCTGACCATTTGGACAGTTCCAAGAGCTTATTTTGCAATTAAAAAAGGGGATGTAAAAGCTCATAAAAGAGCCATGATCTCACTCTATTTTGGAGGGCTTATTATAGCTGGAGGCTTCACCTTTTTTCCAGGTAGGTATTTACATACCTTATTCTTTACTTAACTATTGTAGCCACCTCTTATTTATAGAAAAGCGGGAGAACCAAACTTGTAATAAGCAAAGTCCTATGACGACAACAGACATTGTTTTATCCAAACTCCCCATAATGGATAGGGCATCAGTACTGGCATAAATATAAATATGATGAAAAGCGGCCAAAACCAAAGAAATAATAAAAAGAGGTAAGGCTAAACTCCTTTTCAAAATAAGACCTACAGCACCTATTAATCCAGTTGCCGTAGCCGCGATATAAATGAATTTAGTCCATGAAGGAAAGGACATCATTAATTCAGCTTGTTCCGAATTATACATCCCACTTTCAATTAATGATTCGTAAGTAGCATTTATACTTTTTATAAAAGATATAATCCCCATAATATTCCATAGAAGCAACAAAATACTTACAGCCCAGAACCAAGTCGGGATCTTCATTTTTTCTGACATTGTTTGTGTTTTGGTTTAGACAATATAGTTAAATATCTAAAGCATTGATTTCCAAATAATCACAGAAAAATGCAAATTATTCCTTATTTTGGAAGAATTGAAGCTATAACCATGTCCTTACAAAGAACTATCCTGCTCACTTTTTGCCTTTTTTCAATTCAAATTATTGGACAAGACATTCTGTTTTATGAGAACTTTGAAAACGGGAATTCATCATTCAACTTAAACACATTGTCCGAAGGATCAACGGATTCCGGTTCTAATCACTGGGTCGTTAATAATAGTTATGAAGGTGGTTCGGGAACCCTAGAATGTTTAGGTTTTCCTTTTGATTTCGAAGTGATAAATACCACCCAACAACCTTCCTCAATTACCAATAGCCCAACAAGTAACTACCTACATATTAGCAGTTTGGCTGCCGAGGCGATTGGAATTACAAATGCCTCTTTTATCGCAGCAGATGGCTTCTGTAATTTTGAAGAGTCTTATTTTGCCGAAATGAATTTTGATATAGATGCATCTGATTATTCTGATATTAAAATTGCATTTGAGTTCATGAATGCAAGCAGTCTGCAATTTGAAGCAAAAGTTTTTTACAGCACCAATTCGGGTTTATCATGGATTCAAGCTGGGCAAGACATTAATCCTAACACCAATGATTGGTCTTCTTGGGAACACCAAGACGTATTTTTTTCAAATCAAGCTTCATTACGCCTCGGTTTTCAATTTAAAAATGTAGCACAATTAGGTGCTGAAGATCCTCCATTAAGTATTGATGAAATACAAGTTACTGGAATCAAAGAGTGCGAGGAAAATGGCATACAACTTCAAACTTTTCTTTGCGAAGGAGACAGCCTGCTCATAGGTGGAGAATATATTACAGAAACAGGAACCTATATTGACACCCTGCAGAATATAGATGGTTGTGATAGTGTGATTACGAATTCATTGATTTTCAATCCAAGCTATATCAATCCACTAGACACAATCGTATTATGCTCTGGAGATAGCGTTGTTATTGGTGGAGTTCCTATTTTTGATCCGGGTTTCTTCGTTGAAAATAATCAAACAGCGTTTGGCTGTGATAGTGTTTCTTTGTTCCTAGTTCTCCTAGAGGACAATGAGGTAATACTTGAACAAGAAGGCACAAGCATTTTTGTCAGTGAATCCTTTGAATCATATCAGTGGTTTAACTGTGCCACGGGTTCCATACTGGAAGGAGAAACATCCAGCACCTTGGAACCGCAAGAAAGTGGTGAATATGGCGTCATTGTTTCTAGCGCTAATTGCGAATATACAAGTGAATGTATAGACTTTACGATTTCAGGATTAAGAGAGATAGATTGGAATGTTTCTGTTTACCCAAATCCCTTTTTGAATAACGTCCTCATTGAATCAGAACGCAATATTGATTCAATTATCCTGTATAATAGCATGGGGCAGATAATTCTAAGTGAAAATTATTTTACCAATAATATCTCCTTGGATTTTGAAAATTTATCACAAGGCACTTACATTTTAGAGTTGAGGGCAGAAAAGTCCTTATTGAAAAAAAGAATCATTAAAATATAAATATTGGTTATCTCTATTCTAATAAATCTTTACTCATGAAAAAAATACTACTTATTTCATCTTGTTTTCTTGGAAGCATATTTTTTAGTTCTTGCGAAACACCTAATAGATTGAGTTGTTGTGCTGCATATCACCAAGACGGATGTTGGAAAGCAGATACAGATACGGAAGAGCAATGTAAAGAACTAATAGATGAGGGGAAAGGAGAATATTGTGAATGCTATTGTGACAAAGTCACAGTAGATGACGAATGAAAATAGACTTGGTTAGGAAGTATTCTGGAAAGAATCGAAGTTATACTATTTAGTCTTAAAGAACAATTTAGCATCAAAAGAGGAATTATCTCCATTAGATGCTCTAAGAACATAAGCTCCTTCCGCTAATGAATATATCGGTATTTGAACAGGCTGAGTAGGGTCTAAAACGTTTTGCTCAATCAGTAATCTTCCATTAAGATCAAACACGCTAGCTCTCGTTAAATTGCAATCTTGACATTGAACAATTAAAGATTCAATAGCTGGATTTGGAAACAGATTTAATACCAGGGACTCTCCTTCCGGCCAAATAGATTCCGATTTCTGGACAAAAGCAATCCAGGGTCGAGCTTGTTTAATAATTAACTGATCTTCTGCTGTAATCTTATACTCAATGTCCATTGCAAATGTCTCATTACCTACTGCATCATAAAGTATTTCGAATTCATTGTGAATCACAGATAAAAATTCCCTCATTTGATCTAAGTAAAAAGCACTCATCAATAAACTATCTTCAGGAACCAAATTGGAATGTTGCACAATGGTAACTCCAGCATCTCCACTGGCATCTGCATCTGTTAATATTTCTTCCGGAATAGAATTAATTCCCGGATTGGTAATTAGATCTTCTCCTAATTGCGTATTCAAATAAAAAGTATGCTCTGTATCGTATATTGGATCCGTACTAACAGCAACACCATTCGCTCTTTCGTCTGAATAGTTTGGATGACAAAGAACTCCCATAGAGGTTTTAAAATGATCTATTCTATAAAAATCTCTTTCCTCAAAAGCTCTTAAATTCCAAAGGCTGGCATAAACCTGTTTAATAGATTTTGAGATATGTCCTTCATGAGGATGTTGTGTCTTTGAAGTATACAAACCTGCTCCATTAAAACCTGCTAAATCTTCGTTATTGGAACTAGAACGGCATCTAATAGAAGTACCTATCGGGAAAGAATACTGCATATTAGCCAATTCCGTCATCATCCAACTTGGCATATTTGCAGCTTCTATTTCCTCTCTAAAATCACCCAACATCTGAGCTCTAACATTTCTATTCGATTGAAATTGTGGGTTTGCAATCATTTCTTCTACTTCAGTGAAAAAATCATTGTATTGCATAAATTCCTGATAAAAATAAAATGGAACTCCATAACCATTTGGAATAGTCAGATCAGGAAAACCAAAAGTTCTCATCGTTGCTACATTAGAACATTTCGCCCCAAATGAATCAAACATTTCGAATTCAATATCATCTAAAGAAAGTATTTCCTTTTGATCAAGATTTAAGGGTGGAACCTGATCTTCTTCTGGCCTTAAGTCTTCAAACCAATCATTTACTTCCTCCACGGTAGCTTCCCTTAATTCAAAACCACTTTGGTCCACGCGGTAGTAAACAAAATGATTAAGCAAATTAGCAATAGAGTCAACCTCTAAAGGATCTCTAACAAATGCATTAGGAATATTATTTTGAATCGCACGAAGGTTTACATGAGAAAGAGGTGTTTGTATGACTGAAGTCATAATGCCCCCTACTCTTGGTAAATTATTAGGTAAAATATCATACAAAACAATGTCCTTCGGCCCAGGGATTTCCTCCAAAGTCATGTGACGAAAAAAACCAAAGCCTTCCGCTTGATTCAATCCCCAGAAATCAACACCTGCATATAAATCCGATTCGAAAAGAACAGGAACTCGAGAATTTTCATAAAGATCTACTTCATCATCATATTGCAACTCGTTATTATCAGTGATATAATAGGCCAGATTATTATTGAGCAAGGGCATATTGGTTGCCAATAACTCATGTGTTCTTTGAACTATTGGAAAAGATCGCCCATGTCCATTACTATAATTAAATGCGTATGTCCCAAAAGTTCCATTGCTGGAAAGGTTAGTAGGATGATAGCTTATTTGCCCTTTTTGAATGTGATCACCTAAATGTTCTACCCCTATGGCAGCACCAAAATCCGCATGCAACTCATGATTATCTGTATTGATGAAATAGATCTTTGGATTGGAATAAAAATCCACTATTAGATATTTCACATACTCTTTACCATTCAGAAATTCAGACCATTGCACCTCATCTCTTTTCTCAGATAAGGCAATATATGTTTCAAAATCATCAACCATAACCAAACCATCTTCTAAGGATATTTGATCTGCAGAATTATTTGGACTTTGGTAAGGAGCATTTTGAAATTCGGACATATCGTCTATTCCATCTCCATCAGTATCGATAGGATTATCGATAGCATATTCCAGAACCCGATAATGTCCTTCAGGATAAGCAGCCAAAGCCTCAGAGATAGTTGTTGTACCATTTTCTCCTAAAGTAAAAGAGGAAGTAATATTAAAGGAACTATCTATATGTGTTCGTATTTGAAGAATGTAATAATGTTGGCTATCTGAATTAACTTCAAGCTCAACCCTACCATCTGAATTTATAGAATAATTCAGAATAGGAACTTCCTGCGCAATTGCCAAATGACTAATTGCCAATTGTAACAAGAGGAAAGCATATATTTTTAATTTCTTCGCCTTGGTCATCTATTATTCAAATATCAAAAATCTTTAGCACCTTTCCTTTTATAAAAGTAGATAGCTAAATTCAAATTCTTTAAACGCTTAAAATCCTAAAAGCGTACTTCAAGATAACAATTAGAAATTTACAAAAGTTCTTGAATATTGTAAAGCTTAACAGCTAATTTAAAGAACCTTAAGCATAGCAGACATTAAAATACCATACTCAATTCTAAGAAAGCTTTTTTAAAGTAATGGGTTTATGATTAATTGTTTGAAAGATTAGCCTTGAACTCTGCGAAAATAACATCCAAACTTTTCTGATTCCATACGTCTTTTTCCTTTACTAATTTGACCAACTCAGATCCAACATTTCTACCCTGAATATTCAATTCATTTAGCGTATGTATTTTTGCTTTTAGTAACGAAATATTTGCCAATCTATATCTCTCAGTAAGTTTTCTAATATTTTCTACGGATTTCTCATGAAGTATTGCTAGTCTTAGTTTTTCTGTACTATCCAATAATTGCTCTTTTTTTCTTATCGGCTCTGTTCTTGGAATATGTGTAGGCATTTAGCTATTATCTGATTAATTAAATAGTATATTTTCTTTTTACATCTCAAACAAGACCTTGCTGATTGTAACTTTTGGCCTTCCACGAAAGTAATGACGAAAACCATTCATGGTTTCCTTAAATTGATCTGAGCTCGAAAATTCTTGATAAGATTCTTTACTCCTCCACTGAGCTCTAACTATTACAATATCCTCCCCTTCCACTTCTGAAAAAGAAGCCTTTAACCAATCGGGTTGGTCCTTTACAAGTTCAGGATTAGATGCTGCAAATAACTTCAAAGCTTCCTCGGTCTTGCCCTCTTTTAATTGAACAGTGGTTTCAACAATATACCTTTCGGAATATTCTAACTTCTTTTCTTCTTGACAAGAGAAAAGGAAACAGACTGCAAGGCTTATTATCAAATGTTTCATGGCTTATATTTTATCCAGTATATAATTTCCTGTTTAAATTAAGCAACATTCTCTTTCAATGCTTTGATTTGCGAACAAATAAAAATTCAAAATCTTCTTTCGTATTTTTTCAGTTTCTACCAGAAAGCCGTCATGACCAAAATCGGAAGATATTTCTTCGTAAAGTGCATTTGGAAGATAATGAACCAATTGCTTCTGAAAGCTGCAAGGAATAAGCATATCCCTATCTATTCCAATTACCAGAGTAGGTACGCTAACTGTTGACAAAGCTTTTTCAATACCACCTCTCCCCCTTCCGATATGATAACTATCCAAACATTTTGTCAAGTAATAATAGCACAATGCATCAAAGCGCTTTACAAATTTATTTCCTTGATATTGAATATATGAACTTGCCTTAAATGCGTTTAAATTATCATTAAAATCGGTTTGTTGCTTTATAAAAATTTCATGTGTTCTATAATTCAACAAGGCCATTGCTCTGGCCGCTTTCATACCGTCTTTACCTCCATTCTCCTGGCCAAAAGTCTTATCTGCTTTCATTGCTATTCGCTGGGCTTCATGACTTGCTATACTATATGCAGATTCCCTATAACTTGAAACCAAAAGAATGAGATGATCTATTCTACCCTTAAATGAATATGCAAATTCTAAAGCTTGATTACCGCCAAAAGAACCACCAATACATGTATGTATTTTTTCAATGTTTAATTCCTTTGCCAGCAATAATTGAGCATTAGTATTATCCCGAATAGACACCATTGGAAAACTTTCATCTCTGGGTCTTGTACTGCCATAGGGTGAGCAAATAGCATTCACACAAATGATAAAATAATTTTGAGGATCATAAATTTTATCTGCTCCAAAAAGTCCTGACCACCACTCTAGAACATCACTATTTGCGCTAATAGCGTGAAAAACCCAGATTACATTATTTCGTTCAGCGTTTAATGTTCCATAGGTATGATAAGCCAATTCAATACCTTCCAACTTTTCCCCTGATTCCAGATTGAAGGTCCTATTACTTTTAAAATACTTTTTTGAATTCATAGCTTAGTTTTCAAAATTGCTTGCTCAATGTCTTTTATAATATCGTTGGCATGTTCTAAGCCTACAGAAAATCTTAAATAACCGGGCATTATGTCCAATTCTCTTTGTTCTGAAGTGGACAATCTAGAATGGGTTGTACTTGCGGGATGCGTTGCTATACTTCGAGTATCACCTAAATTAGCAGTAAGAGAATGCATTTCAAGTGCATTCAAAAAAGCAGCACCTCTTTCTGCACCTCCTTTTATAATACAGCCAACTAACCCACCACCCAACATCATTTGATTTTGAGCCAGATCATATTCAGGATGATTGCTAAGTCCTGGATAAATTACTTTTTCTATTTCATCGGATGACTCTAAAAACTCTGCTAAAGTCTTAGCATTTGAACAATGCTTATCCATTCTTACTGCCAAAGTTTCCAAGCTCTTAGACAGAACCCATGCATTAAATGGAGATAAGCTTGAGCCTGTTCTTCTTAAAAATTCAAAACAGATATCTATTTCTTTTTTATCTCCTAATATTACTCCACCCAAAACACGACCTTGGCCATCTATATATTTGGTGGCACTGTGAATAACCAAATGCGCACCAAAATTTCTAGGTTTTTGTAAATATGGAGTTGCGAAACAATTATCTACTGCCAGCAGAATATCATTCGCCTTACACCAATTTCCTAGAAACGTTAAGTCGGCAATTTTTAAGGTGGGATTAGATGGAGTTTCCAGAAAAACCATTTTTGTATGGCTTTGTAATGCGGTTTCAAATGAATGGTTATCATTCACTTCTACAAAAGTGTAATCCACTCCCATTTTCGGAAGAATCTGTTCAATGATGTATCTGCTATTTCCAAAAATGGAAGAAGAAGCTATTAGATGATCTCCTTGTTCGAGCAATGCAACTAAAACCGTATAAACAGCTGCCATTCCACTTGCTGTTGCCATTCCTGCTGGACATTTCTCAAGTAAACAAAGTTTGTTTACCAATTCATTGACATTCGGGTTGGAGAATCTACTATACAAATTTCCTTCTTCTTCTCCTTTAAAAATACTCGCGCCCTGTTCTGCAGACTCAAAAGTGAAAGAAGAAGTCAGGAAAAGTGGTACCGAATGTTCTCTTTCTTGGCTTTTTGTATTTTGAGTGCGAATGGCCAATGTTTCAAACTCTTGGCTACTCATTGATCTCTGAATTAAAGGTAACTTCTATAGAGGAAGACAGAGAATGATAAACGGAGCAATACTTTTCTCGTGTGAGGTTAATTGCTTTTTCAAGTAAATCACTTTTTACATCTCCATGAACTGAAAAAATTATATTTATTTTTCTGAAAGCGCTTGGAGGTGCATCATCTCTTTCAGCTTTAACTAAGACGCTAAAGTTCTTAATCAACTGCTTTTGCTTATAGAGAATATTCAAAATGTCTATTGACATGCAAGCTGCCAAGCCATTTAGAACCAAGGCCATTGGTCTTTGTCCTTTTCCTATGTTTCCTTGTAAGGCTTCAGAAGCGCAGGTATACACTTCCTGATCGCCACTTCCAGATTTAAACTGAAATTTCGAATCTATTCGTTCTAATTTTATTTCCATTCTTTAATAATTTATATTCTAAAATCAAGAATGGTGTAAAACAAAAAACCTCCATTGACCGTGGTCAAAAGAGGCATCAACAAAGATTCTTCTGACCTATCTAGTTGCATTAAGCAACGGAATTAGCACCTTCTTGTTTCCAAGGGTTGCTAAGGTTTCACAGGGCCTTTCCCTCCACCTTTCTTGATAAGTGATTTAATGAACTCTCGCTAAAAAGCAAGGCGAAAGTAATTATTTTTCTTTGAATTTATAATTCAATCTTCTTGTATTTAAATTGCATTCTTATTTCGAAACTAAGTTCAAATTATAATTCTTAATTTGAAACAATCAATCATAGGTTTTAATATTTTTGAAACGTGATTCGAATTTTATCTGGTCTGCTACTTCTTATGGTGCTTTTCTCCAGCATCAGTGACTTGATGGTATATACTTGTTTTAAGATTAATCAAGATAAAATCACCAACTTGTTTTGTGTAAATAAGTCTAAACCTGATTTATCTTGTTATGGTCAATGCCATTTAACCAAAATTATTAAGGAAGGACAAAATCAAAAAAGAGAAGATTTAAAGTTTGAGGAGCATAAGGTAAATTTGTTTTTTTATTCAACCTTATCCGTTCTATATAATTTTCAGCACTTAAACGATTTAAGTAGCATTTACTCTAAGAAAATACTTGAAATGGACTATAGTCCTCCCCAGCCTCCTCCAATCTCTTAAAAGTTAGATACTACTTAGTTTATTAACCTTTAATTATCTTTTAATGAGAGAAATATTTCTTTTCATGATTGGAGTTATTGGTTTTCAAAATGTTCATTCCTGTGACAACTGTGCTGGCACAATGAGCGCGCAAATAGGCCTTTTAGGAGATATTGATAAAAATAGTTTTGGTCTTCTATATAGGTTATCTAATTTTGAAATCAGTTCCAATTATGGAAAAACGTACGATGTGTTTCAACACATTGAAGCTTTTGGCAACTATTACATAGATGATAAATGGCAAGCTGGTTTTAATCTTCCGTTTAAATTCAACCAAAGAGAAAATGAAGATGGTATGAGATCTATGCTAGGTTTCTCTGATATTAGTTTGCATCTAGGATATTTATGGAGTAAGCGGCTACCTAATGAGAAGTTCTTTGGGTCAAATAGCAGGTTTACACTTAAGCTCCCTACTGGAAATTATATTTCAGATATTCACGATCAAGATCTACCTCAAAGTTTCAATATAGGTAATGGTAGTTGGGGATATTCTTTATCCAATAACACCTTGATTTCATACAAAAAATGGACAAGTATATTATCACTCTCTATATCCAAGTTTTCGAAATCAAGCTCAGGATATCTTTTTGGAAGTCAAGGTCAATTTTTATTAATGCAGCAATATTCTCTTCAGCTGAATAGGTCCGTTATCTTGCTTCCAAGAACAGGCATTTCATATTCTTATATTTCACAAGATAGATACAAGAATGGAAATGCAGATCAAGAAACTGGGCAAGAAATAATGAATGCTCTTTTTGAAATCAATATGAATCACAAAAATTTAATATTCAGCAATAGCTTTTCCTTGCCTCTAGTCGATAGTTTTAAGCAAGAAGGTTATTCATCAACAATACAGTTTAAAAGTCAAATTATTTATCAATTTTAAAATAAAATAAATGAAAAATTCAATCTTATTTATATCCCTTTTATCTAGTTCTATTTTCATTTTGTCTTGTGATAAGAATGAAGATGAGATAATAGAAGAAATGCATACAGAAACGAGTTTCGATTATCATGCCCATATACATTCTCCAAATTCAAATGATAAACATATAGGTGACACCATTCATATTCATATAGAATTTGAAAGTCATACTGGTGAAACAATACACCATGCGCAAGTGCTTGTTTTAAAGGAAGGAGATAATTCTGAAATTTATAATATGCCAAGCGATATTCATGTTCATGAAACCAGTGGAGTTTATGAATTTCATGATGATTTGGTCCTTTCAGAAGAAAATGGATTTGATCAGCACGGGGATTATATTATACAATCAAAAGTCTGGGGACATGAGGTAGGGATGCAAGAAGAAGTAGAAACAATACAATTTCATGTTCATCCTTAGAAGATGATTTTATCTATAGAATTTCACAAGAGTTGTCTCCAAATGAGACAACTCTTGTAATACAGACGCCTGAAGTTCTTGTTAGAAATTTTAATTTTATCTGATTAAGCCAAACTTCAATTTATAAATAGAATGATTCGTATTGTCTCTTTCATAGCAATTTCAATCCTGTCACCTCTTTATATTTTCGCGCATGGCAGCCATGGTAGCGGAATAATGGCTGGTTTTACACATCCCATTTTTGGAATAGATCATGCTGTTGCTATTATTGGAATTGGATTTATTGGACGATTAATCAATCAATCCAAATGGTACTTATTCTTTATACCATTTCTTCTTGCCATGATTATTGGTGGCTTTCTAGGTATTGATAAAGAAGCTACGCTCTTAATAGAAAAGATCATTGCTTTGTCCGTATTATTTATGGGGCTTTTTATTCTCTTTCGAGAAAGAATATCCAAGACTATAATCTTGGTTTGCTTCTCAATTTTTGGTTTTTTTCACGGTTATGCTCACGGTGCTGAAATGCCGCAAGACATGAACAGTTTTGTTTATGTTTCTGGTTTTTCATTAGGCGCTCTCTTGATGACTTTGATTGGAATGCTCATTTGTAAGAGTATAGATACCAAGAACAATTTTGAAAAAATCATTTACTTACTGGGAGGAATTTTCATAGGTTGCGGAATTATTATTTGCTTGGGTTGATGGTTCTTTACTTAAATCTATTTCTCTACCTTCAAACATTTGTTTAACTCATCAATAGCTCTATTCACTCCTATTAAATCTATGTTTCTGATCTTTTTTCTAATAATATTAGAACTTTTGAAATTAATTTCGATTTCATACCAGTATCTATACTCTGTTTCATAATCAAATCTTGATTGATGGAAATGCTTATTCCAAGTCAAAATTCTTTGTAACCAGAAAAGCATTTTCTTTTCAATCCCAAAATGTGCTTTATCAATTGTGACTTTACTAATGTTCTTAAGAGAAACTTCAGAATTAAAATCAGGTTCAAAATCTTTAAACCCAACCCCATTCTTTTCATTAACCATAATACCCACAGATGCCAAATTCACTATTGTTATTTCCTTCATTCACTTGGTTTTTTGGATTAAAACTTGAAAACTAAATGCAACGTTCAGAGATATTTACCTTAGTTAAAATCAAAAAGCTTTATTTAGATAATTCATTTAGTTTTTCCTTTTCCTTCTTGGACAGTTTGTTATATCCTTTCTTACTAATCTTATCCAAAATCCTATCCAACTCCATTTGTTTTGATGACATTCTAGAATTGTATTTATCCTCTACATTAAATGCATTTGAAGGCTTTGAAAAAGGATTTCTTACTATTAGTAGATGTGGTTTTTTAACAATCAAGAATAAAAATACTAGTGATGGTATCAGCATTATAGTTATGGGGAAATAGTTCGTCATTAAAATATTAGGATTTATAATTATTGCTACTATAAGTCCAACTAGCCCACCTCCCAAATGTGCCTCATGTCCAATATTGTCATTTTGAGTTTTTATTCCGTAAATAGAATATAAAACATAAGCTAAACCAAAGAGCCATGCTGGAAAATAGATGGGCAATAAAAGCAAACCAATTTCCATTCCTGGAAACAAAGCAATTGATGCAAAGACCAATCCACTAACCGCTCCAGATGCCCCTATAGCGGAGTATTCAAAATGATTTCTGTGGATGTATAAAGCAAATAAATTCCCTCCAACTAAGCTAATTAAAAATAAAACCGAAAACGTGAAAGCGCCTAAGCCTATTTCCAGATCCCGACTAAAAAAATAAAGGGTTATCATATTAACCGTAAAGTGGACCCAATCTACATGCAAAAAACCAGAACTTATTAATCGTTTAAAATCCTTGGCAATCAAGATTGACTCGACACTAAAAGAAAATTTATCCAAGAATATGATCTCCTTTAGACCTCTATATGTAACAACTGCGTTTGCGATTATTAATATCAATGTAACTATTCCTATTTCTTCCAATATTCTCGTTTACTTTTGATCACACATTACCATTTACTGCTTAGCATACATGCTTATTTTTTTTAAGCATTTAGGTTTCATCTAATTTGCACTGAACACTAATCTAAGCTTTTTATCCCCTTTCACAAAAAGGTCTTAAAACGGCACTTAGAATCTTAAAAAACTAAGGCATTTTTTAGATTAGCAAGAAACTTTCTCAATGAATTAATGGTGTCTTCTTTCTATCACCATATAATGATATCAAAAGAAATAAACTCCAATCAATTTCTTAAGGTTAGTAATGTCATTGGAAAATTTTCAAACTCTCTAATCAATGAGTTTTATCAATTTGTATATTTATTCCATTAAACATTTTTTGCTAAGCAGTTAATAAACGAAACACTTTATGAAAATTTCATCACGTATTCTTATCCTTTTTCTCTTTATTATTTTCTCTTCAACTTTTCATGCGCAGTACTGCATGCCTTCAGCTGACTGTAGCGTAGGTGATGGAGTTACAGAATTTGGAATGGGCTCTGTTTTTAACGCTTCTGGCTGCTCATCAGATTTTGGTATAGACGGCTACGCTGATTTTACCAATATTTCAGTTCTTGTTGGACAAGGAAGTGTAGAAACAGTTGTTTTAAGATCTGGTTTTGCAAATCAACAATTCTCTATTTGGATTGATGCTGACAACAGCATTTCGTTTGAAGAATCCGAATTAATTTTAATTGATGAACCAGTTGGTTTAGATCAAGTTACAACAAGTGTTTTAATTCCCGCTGGATTAGCGTTTGGAGAATATACCATGCGAGTTCAAGCAAATTTTGCTGCTCCTAGTAGCACAGATCCTTGCACAATGGGCACCTTTGGAGAAACAGAAGATTACACTGTG
Organism: uncultured Flavobacteriales bacterium; assembly: GCA_964609215.1. Lineage (GTDB taxonomy): Bacteria > Bacteroidota > Bacteroidia > Flavobacteriales_D > JABDKJ01 > JABDKJ01. Next base: position 6,712 of record CAZSQZ010000019.1, on the reverse strand, counting down.
GTGGTTGGCCCTCCCCCTACTTGCATTGCGGTAATAGATGTAATGGCAAATGCCGTCACATCAAATTCTGCACTCATTTCATGGACCGATCAAGGTACGGGTTCAGTTTGGGACATAGAATTTGGTCCAGCTGGTTTTACTCCAACGGGAATGCCTAGCCCAGGATATGATGATGTTTCAAATCCCGCCTTGATTACCGGCTTAGACCCAGCAACTGATTATCAAGTTTATGTAAGAGCTGATTGTGGAATGGACAATACCAGTGATGTTTCTTTTTGGTCTGCTCCTATAAGCTTTACCACTGAATGCGCTCCAATAACACCATTTTATTTAAATGACATGAACACATTGCCGCTCAATTGTTGGGAGTTTGCAAACGGAGGAATGCTTTCTGAAGGTCCTCAAAATTTTGATTTCAGCAATTGGTTCGATGGTGGTTTTGCAAATGTTGGATTCACCGGAGCGCAAAGCACCTTCTTTTTTGGACCTGATGACAATCAATGGATGCTTACTCCTTTTTTCGATTTAAGTGGAGGTAGCTATCAGGCAGAATTTGATGTAGCCTTAACCGAAGCTTTTGGCCCAGCATCTATTTCTTTTGGAAGTGACGATTTTATAGCATTCGCAGTATCAGAAGATTTGGGTCTTTCTTGGGACCTAATAAATATTTGGGATGCTAACAATCCCCTATCTGCAACTGGAGAGCATTCTGTCAATGATTTAAGTTCCTTTACAGGAAATGAAATTCGTTTCGCCTTCCTAGCTTCTTCTGGAATAGTAGATGATTTCATTCAATTTGAAGTTCATGTTGATAATTTTGTCATACAAGATTTAGGAGCTTGCATTGTTCCTTTTAGTGTTCAAGTGAGCAATATTTCAGCAACCGAAGCTCAGGTTCAATGGACAGACCCGGGATCAAGTTCAGCTTGGGATATAGAATTTGGACCTATTGGTTTTACACCAACCGGAAACCCAAGCCCAGGTTTTGATGATGTAAGTAATCCAGTTGTTTTAACAGGTTTGGATCCAATTACGGAGTATGAAGTCTATGTGAGAGCAGATTGCAGTCAAGATAATAGCTCTAATATTTCCTTTTTTACCTCACCAATAAGCTTCACAACTGAATGTGCTTCTTTGGTTCCTTTTTATGCCAATGATTTTAATACTATTCCATTTGATTGCTGGGATTTTGCAAATGGAGGTAATATAATGGAAGGGCCACAAAATTTTGATTTTAGTAATTGGTTTGATGGCGGTTTTGGAAATCTAAATACGTTTACAGGCTCTCAAGGTGTTACTTTTTTTGGACCTCTTCAGTATCAATGGATGCTGAGTCCATTTTTTGATTTAAGCGGTGGCACCTATCAAGTTGAATTTGACTTTGCACTTACACAAGCCTTTAATTCAAATGAGGTAACACTGGGTTCTGACGATCATGTTGTATTTGCCTCAACTGAAGATTTTGGTTCTACCTGGGACATTATTCAGCAATGGGACTCATCAAGTGTGGTTGCTCCATCTGGAGAACACTTTATTTTTGATTTAAGTGGAAATACAAGTACAGATATCCGTTTTGCTTTTTTAGCAACTACAGATTCAATAGATGATAGTATTAATTTTGAAGCGCATGTAGACAATTTTATTGTTCAAGATTTAGGAGCTCCTATTTCTTCACAAATTGATGATTTCTTTGATTTAAATTGTGGTGGAGATTCTTCTGGTGTGGTTCTCATCTCGGTGAATGGTGGTATTCCTCCTTATTCCTTTTTGTGGAGCGATGGTTCTACATCAGAAGATTTAGTGGGAGCAGATGCAGGTGAACATTATGTAACCATTATTGATGGAAGTGGAATGGAAATACTTTCCGATACCGTAATTTTAGATGAACCCGAACCAATAGTAATAACGGCAGATATAACTGATGAATCAGTAAATGGAGCGAATGATGGCGCAATAGATATTACTGTTTCTGGCGGAACTGGCCCGTATACTTTCCAATGGAACAATGGAAGTATAGAAGAAGATATAGATGGACTGATAGATGCACTATGGTGTGTGGATGTAACGGACATTTTTGGTTGTACTACAGAAGCTTGCTTTACCGTAATGATGGGACCAACCGGAATAAATGAGATCAATGGTTTGAATTCGATGAATGCATTTCCGAATCCAGCAAAAGAAGAAGTGACTTTAAATCTAGATTTTGACGAGTTCAAGAATCTTGAAATAAATCTTAGAAATACGCTTGGGGAAATTATTTATAGCCGAAATGCTTTTGGAAATTTAATCAATGAAAATTTCAATCTAAATGGTTTCGCCTCGGGAATCTATTTTATTGAAGTAAGAGATTTGAATAGTACGGGTATTGCAGTTCAAAAAATTATGGTTAAGTAGAAAATTGTATTTAAAAGAACAAGGCTATTGTTTCCACACAACATAACGAATTTAGGTTTTACGAGGAAGGTATAAGAATTCATAGCAGCAAAAGGTTAAAGCGAGTTATTGGACTCTTCCTAATTTGGATAATCCTAATTGTGCTTATACTATTTATAAAAGAGTATATGCAAGGAGAACAATCTATTTTAGCCAAACCTCATGGAATTATTTTTATTGCAATCTTCTCTTTCTTTATGCTCATTATTTTCGGAGTCACTGTTGCTTTAACGGTTTTTATTAATAAGCGAATTTTTATGGAGAGATTGAAATATTTCAAAATCTTGATTGATGAAAACCACATAACTAGAAAACAATATAATACTGCGGACAAAACAATTGCTATTAATGATGTTCAGGAAATTTTAGTTAATAGCAACCAGACACTTCTAATAAAAGGAAAAGAAAAGTTAGATCTGATAGGCATTCTCAAAGAAATAGAGAATTTCGAAATCCTAAAAAATCAACTGAACGAAATCAAGCTGTTAAAGAAAAACAATAAACCTGTTGCATACTATATCTTTATTAGATACTCTATTGTTTTGTTGATATTTGCTGCCTTTGCTAGCACCTTCTTTTTTAAGAATCAATATATAGTAAGCACATTAAGCGCTTCCTTAATATGCTTTTTGTTTTATGATACGTATAGAGTAAAAAAAAGCAAATTATTTACCAAAGGCACGTATATAAGATCGCTTATAATAATTTCAATTGCATCGCTGGTATTATTAATAAGAACGATTTATGTTTGGGTAAACTAAAGACTAATCTTTATCATACACCTTATTGCAGAACTACTTTTTCTATATAAACCTTTCCTTCGATTTCCACTTTAATAATGTAGACGTTTCTTTCCAAATGGCTAAGGTCGATAATACGTTGTTGCCCTATTCCCTTCTTGTCAATGAAGGTCTTTCCTAAAATATCTTGAACAAACAATCTATCTATAGTCTTGTTTGATTCAATATTTATAAAACCAGAACTTGGGTTAGGATAGACACTTAACTTAATCTCTTCAACATTGATAAATGGATTGGAATTACTTCCATTTAACACAACTGGATTGTTTGAAGAGCAGTCAATGGTAAATTCTACCCAAGGAGAAAATGCAGGATTGTAATTATTTTCATTGTTAGGATTTAATCCCTCTTCCAATAAGCAGCCAGAAACAACTCTAAAACGGTAAGTACCCGTTTCTTCGAAAAGACTTATTGGTGCTGATTGAAATACGTAGTTAGGATCTAACTGGGTAATCTGACCATTAAATGCTGGAGTACCTGTGCCTAGCACATTTCTTACAATTAATCTATAACCTGCTGTACCAATAACCGGATCCCAAGTAAATTCTATGTTCTGTAAATTGTTACTGCAATTAGCCTCTAAATTCTGCGGTGCTGAAATCGTATTTACAGTTATGTTAGTTGAGAAGGATGTCATATTACCACTAAAATCACTCACTTGCCATGTTACAACAGAAGTGCCTATTGGATATAATCCACTCGCATCAAGAGGATCTGAATTTGTTGGATCAACAAAATCTGAAATAACTTGCCATGATGATGGATCTACGCCACAGTCATCCACTGCAAATGGAATCGGAATGTTCACAAAAGTTTCGCAAATACCATTTGTACCTGCAAATTCAGAAACAATATTTGCTGGGCCATTAATCACTGGTGCTTCAGTATCTTCAAAACCAGTAACAGTGACAGTACCCGAACACGAAACCTGGTTTCCTGCATAATCCTGTGCTGTCCAGATTACTTCTGTTATTCCAATTGGATAAAAACCATTCGCATTTGAAGTTCCATTAAAACTGTTTGTTACGCTCTGAATGCAATTATCAGAGAAAACAGGACTTGGAACTTCTACAAATACATCCGAACAATCAGGAGATTGTGCAGATACATTTTGACAAGGAAGAGCAATAGTTGGAATACTATTATCTTGAACGTTAACCGTAGCCATACACGTGTTGCTCTCTCCATTAGCATTAACATACTCTAACTCAACAAAATTCATTCCCGTATGCTCACAGAAAAATTGCAGATTATCAGGACTTCCATTAACGAATAAATCAAAATCTGGATTACAACTGGTTGAATTGAAAAGTGAACTAAGAGGCACCGATACTTCAAAATTGTTTAAAACAGCACCAATATTCTGGCATGTTCCTCCATCGAAGACAGTATCCAAAACAACCACCTCTCCAGAACATGAACTCGTGTTTCCGGATTGATCGGTTACAGTTAATATTAAAGTATTTGCTTCCGGATCACTACAATTGATGAAAGGATTGTCTAAGTCAAAATCAACTATTGAGCAATTGTCACTAGAGGAAGCTCCTACTTCCTGAGCATCAATTATTACAAAACCAGATTCGTTCAAATAATATGTTCCATTTTCAAATACACAAAGAGGATCTTCTTCATCAGATATGAAAACTTGTGTCTCACATTGACCAACATTTCCGCTTTCATCAATAACATTTATCTGAATTGTATTAGAACCTAAATTAGAACAATCCAAAAGGTCTGGTGAAAACTCAAAGGAAACATCACTGCAATTATCAGATGAAGAAAGAGTCAATTCGTTTTCGCTTAATTCAATAAATGGATTATTGGAACTAATTGTATAGTTCATTGGAAGAGCCGCGCAAGTTGGACTAATCGTATCTAAAACGGTTACAAGTGATCCACATAAAGAACTATTACCGGAAACATCACTTGCCGTTAATACCAGTAACTTCGGAGTGCCAATATCAGCGCATTCAAAAGTATTATTACTTATGGACAGACTTACCAATCCGCAATTATCGGAAGATGTTATATCTAAATCAGTAAAGCCAATTGTTGCGAATCCATTTTCATTTAAATAAACGGTCTCATCTTCCACTGTACAAATAGGAGCCAGTTCATCTACCACAGTAACAATTGAAGTACAAGTAAGGGAAGAACCATCTGGACTCGTCACCGTTATTGAAACGGGGTTAGGTCCAATATCAGAACAATCGAAGTTAGCTCTATCCAGTTCCACTGTTTCATTTCCACATATAGAGAAAGAAAGATCCAGTATATCAGAAGGATTTATAAAAGCCATTCCATTTTCATCTAAACTGATCGTAGCATCTATTGCTGAGCATTCTGGAACAGTAGGATCAACAACAGTCACATTTGCAGAACATGTTATAGAACTATTATCGTTTGAAATAGTTAATTCAACTGGGTTTACTCCAAGGTTTGAACAATCAAACTGATTGATATTTAAAAACATTTGAGGGTTTCCGCAATTATTACTTTCATCAATCATTACTGGGCTAATACTTACTGTTCCACTTGGATCAAGTTCTACGGTAATATCCTGAGCGGAACATTCTAATTCAATAAATGGATCCGTTTCGACCGTAACATTTGCTGAGCAAACAGAAGAATTCCCGTTGATATCTGTTACTGTTAACTCTACTGTATTTACACCTAAATCACCACAATCAAATTCCGAGATATCTAGGTCATAGCTTACAATAGAACAGTTATCGAAAGAACCATTATCAATATCCAATGGATCAATTACTATAGATGTATTTTGATCTACAAATAGTGTCAAGTCCTGAGCAGAACAAATTGGTGCTTCATTATCTATTACAGTTATCAAAAAAGAACATGAACTTAAATTTCCTGAAGCATCGGTAACGGTATATTCCAAAGTAGTTATACCCACTGGGAAAATATCTCCTGATGTGAATCCTGTAAGATCAGTCTGTGTTGTTGTAACACCCATACAATTGTCCTCACCAATTGGTATTACATAACTCACAACCGCACCGCAAATTCCAATATCGTTATTAACGGTTATATCAGATGGGCAAATGATTGTTGGATCTTCATTGTCTTCTGCGGTTACCATTTGATTGCAAGTCGCTGTGTTACCTGACTCATCTGTGACTGTCCAGGTTACTATTGTGGTTCCTAATGGAAATGGATTAGGAGCATCATTGCTTACACTAGCTACTCCACAGTTATCATCTGTTACCGCTGTACCTAAGTCTACTCCACTTGCGGAACAGATTCCTAAATCGGTATCTACCGTTAGATCGGATGGACAGGTGATTGTTGGATCTTCATTGTCTTCTACGGTTACCGTTTGAATGCAAGTTGCAGTATTACCTGATTCGTCTGTTACCGTCCAGGTTACTATTGTCGTTCCTAATGGAAATGGATTGGGAGTATCATTACTTACACTGGCTACTCCACAATTATCATTGGTAATAGCTGTGCCTATG
>CAZSQZ010000018.1:1464-65980 GCA_964609215.1 uncultured Flavobacteriales bacterium | reverse complement strand
GAGAGGGGGATTCGAACCCCCGGTACGGTTTCCCGCACGCATGTTTAGCAAACATGTGGTTTCAGCCACTCACCCACCTCACCGTTACCGCATTTTTTTTCGCGGACTGCAAATGTAAAAAAATACTTAATCAGAAAGTATAAATTTCAATCTTATGCTGATATGATTTATTAAATTTGCACCATCAAATCTATAAAATGAAAGAAGTATATATAGTATCTGCAGTTAGAACCCCTATGGGAAGTTTTGGAGGAACACTTTCAAGTCTTTCTGCTCCTAAAATAGGGGCTGCCGCAATTAAAGGTTCACTATCAAAAATTAACCTTGATCCTAAAGAAGTGGAAGAAGTTTTTATGGGAAATGTTTTGCAAGCTAATTTGGGACAGGCACCAGCAAGGCAAGCGGCAATATATGCTGGAATTGGAAATAATGTTCCTTGTACCACTGTAAACAAAGTATGTGCTTCTGGAATGAAATCTATCATGTTTGGTGCTCAATCCATTATGCTTGGAGATAAAGATTGCGTAATTGTAGGTGGGATGGAAAATATGAGTGCTGTGCCGCACTACATACCCAATTCAAGAAATGGACAAAAACTGGGTAACATCAGTGTTGTAGATGGACTTGTTAATGATGGTCTAACAGATGTCTATAACAATTATCATATGGGGAATGCTGCCGAATTGTGTGCAAATGAATGCGGCTTTAGCAGAGAAAATCAAGATGAATTTGCACTATCATCTTATGATCGTTCTGCCGCTGCATGGTCTGCAGGAAAATTCTCAGATGAAGTAATCGCTGTTGAAATTCCTCAGAGAAGAGGTGAACCTCTCCAATTCAGTGAAGATGAAGAATACAAGAATTTAAAAAGGGAAAAAGTTCCTACGCTTAGACCCGTTTTTCAAAAGGAAGGCACAGTAACTGCTGCAAATGCTTCAACTATTAATGATGGTGCCGCAGCACTGGTGTTAATGAGTAAAGAAAAAATGGAGTCACTAGGTTTAAAGCCCTTAGCAAAAATTAGCAGTTTCGCTGATGCTGCTCATGAACCAGAATGGTTTACTACAGCCCCTTCTAAAGCTGTTCCTATTGCAATTTCGAAAGCTGGATTAAGTAAAGAAGACATTGATTTCTATGAATTAAATGAAGCATTTTCAGTGGTAGGCCTGGCCAATATCAAGGAAATGAATCTAGATTCGGAAAAAGTAAATGTTAATGGCGGTGCTGTTTCATTGGGTCATCCACTTGGGTGCTCAGGTGCTAGAATCGTTGTTACTTTAATAAATGTATTAAAGCAAAACAACGGCAAGTATGGTGCCGCGGGTATTTGCAATGGAGGTGGAGGTGCTTCAGCTATGGTTATTGAAAACGTATAAATGAAAGGCATTTGCCAGATTCCAATAATACCCTGTCGTGCTGAAGATTCCGATAAATCTGAAATGGTCAATCAACTCCTATATGGAGAGACCTATTCAATTTTGGAGGAAAGAGAAAAATGGGTGAAAATTGTTTCTGATATAGATCAATATGAATGTTGGATTTCAAAAAATCAGCATTCTATTTTAAATGAAATTCCTAAGAACAGAAAGCTTGTAAATAGAAAATTTCTTAAAGTAAATTCCAAAGAATCTTCAATGATAATTCCTGCTGGGAGTTATCTTGATATTAAAGATTATTCCAATGACAAGAATTGGGTCACTCAAGTTTCTCTAGAAAACCTAGGATTTGAAGATATAGAAAGCTTGTCTAAATCGTTTTTAAACACTCCTTATTTATGGGGTGGAAGATCATTTATGGGAATTGATTGTTCCGGATTTACTCAAGTTATTTTCAGATGTGTTGGATTGAATCTTCCTAGAGATGCATGGCAACAGGAAAAAGAAGGTAAAACCGTCAATTTTGGAGAACAGGTAAAAGGAGATTTGGCTTTTTTTTGCAATTCTCAGCAGCGAGTTACGCATGTTGGAATATTATTGAATGAAAAAGATATTATTCATGCCTCAGGTATGGTAAGAATTGATATATTTGATCGGTTCGGTATAAAACATTCCGAAACAGGTATTGGCACCCACCAATTGTTTTCCATTAAAAGGTACTTTTAATAAAAAAGTACCTTTTTTATTTCTCTTGATTTCGTTCCTTTTATTTCTAAAAGATAGACCCCCTTCGCATTTGGAAGTTGAAGAAAGAGCTGATTCCTTCTTTGTCCTATAGATTGATAGTGTAAATTTCCTTTTGCATCATAAATAAGGATTGATTCTATTCCTTGATTTAACCCATTAACTATAATTCTCCCATCACTAGTCGGATTTGGATAGGCTTCAAAGACTTCAAACTCTAAATTTTCTTCGATTCCTATAACCGTGCTGGTAATAAACTGTTCTCCTATTAAAAAAGGTTCTTTATCGGATTCATCAAAATAGGTTTGAAATGTATCTATTTCTGCACTGCTGAAGGCAAACATATCTTCTAACCACTCTGGTGGGACAGACTGAAAATAGACACGCGCAGATACATCAATAAGTTCCTCGCTACCCAATGTTGGAATATGATATTGGATTATATCCTTTCCTGTTCCTTCATTTCCGAATTCATCTTTGTTAAAGTTCAAATCGTTCAAAGCATTTCCAGCAATTAAGGTCGTATCATAAACAGGATGAGTTGTGGTGAAACCCAAAGGAGGAATTCTATTATCTTTTAAGGAATTTGCAGAATTCAACAAAACAGTATTTGGATTAGCATTTACATCACCCATTACCAATTCATAAATTTGAACCTGATCTTCACTAGTGATAACATCGTGATGTGGTTCATAACCAGAATCTATTTCCCCGAGGGTATAATCACTTTCCAAAACACCAGAACTGAAGATTGTATCTCCTAATTCATTGGTGGCCACCACCTCAACAAAAACTCTCCTCGAAGGATAAGCTGATGGCACCTTATGTCCTGCTTTGCTTGTTAATTCCAAGCTCAAAAACAATGTATCCTCGCTTCTGGCATCCTCTGTTAAAAAAACATCCATCGTTTCTTCCAAAAGCAAAGCTTCCGTCTTGTCGATGTTATCTTGAAATTGCATTGAACTTGCCCTTAGGTCTAATTCTCCAATACGACTTTGAAGCATTTTTAACATATAAGCGTTACCCCCAACAATACCGTGCAAAGCATATGGCTCTCTGGCAGGGTAGAAAATATTACCCGATGCAATTACAATTGGCTGTTCTATCTTTGGCATGTGACATCCTTGACACTGAATAGCTCCTTCATCCACATTATAAGCGGAGTTTAGCCATTCATGATAGGTTGCTTGTTCCACGTATGTTCCTCCAGTTAAATTACCATCTAAATCAACGGTTTCAGTGATTAAAGTATGACAATCTGCACATACCTCTGATTTGGTAATGAATTCGTCATAAACGGGTTCAAAGCCTACAAAAGAAACCATTGGCCCAGTAAATGGGTTTTCGTAGGGACCATACAATCTTAAAGTATCAAAAACCATATTCCCAGAAAAGCTATTTCCAGCCAACTCAGGATATTGTTGATGACATATATTACATGAAACTCCATCGAAAGCTACCGAATCCGCCTCTAGATCTGCAATCGTGTAATGTTCTTCACCTAAAAACATTGCATTATGATGTCCCATTGGAGTATGACAAGAAGTACATTTAGTTTCTATATCATCCGAAATAGCAGGATTTACAAGAACCTCATGACTTACCTTGGCTCTCCACAAAGGATCTTTAGCCGAGTTCGCCATCATAGTTGCACGCCAATCATCCGTGACATTGATATCGTTTCCCAATGTATCAACCATTGAAATCTCCGCTATATCAAAACCATGGCATCCTCCACATCTAAATGAGGCCATAAACAATTCGTTGCTCCCCTCAATTAAATCCGGTGCTCCTCCCATTTTGCTATAAAAAGCTAATTCTTCCTCAGTATGAAATTTTGATGGATTTCCATCATCAAAACCCAAGGAAAAGAGAAGAATGCAAATTCCAATAGAAAGTAAAACTATCTTTTGTGTTCTCACGGATCTAATTCGATTAGTTACTGATAATACAAAATAAACGAATTTTACCCGAGAGAATTTAGAAATCAGTTAAAGATTTAACAACATCCCCCTCCATCATAAAACCAAGTAGACTCGGAAATAAAAATGTCTTTTTTTCCAAGATCTGCTAACGCTCCCGCGGTTTTATCGCAAACTGCTAAGGGCTGGTTCTTGAGAAGAGTATGTCCTTTTTTATCATCAAAATATTCTTCGGAACCATAGAAAATAGCAGACTTACCTGTAAAAATACAAGGGCCATCTTCAGGCATTGGGTCCTTTATTGCACAAACTTCTACACTTTCAATAAAAATATTTTCAGCTACATCATATTCGCCAGGGGATAGAATTCTATAAGGTCTTTTTGCTCTTACCTCAACAGTTCCAAAGCCAACATCGGTAATCATTTTCAGATATTCCTTTAGTGATAATGCGCCACTCAAACATAGAGCTCTTAGTCTCTCATCATCCTTCAAGTTCTGTGGCATAGCTTGTTCACAGGTAGGGTCTGAAAGAACCAATCTTCCATGCGGTTTTAACACTCGATACATTTCTTGAAGTGCCTTTTTCAAATCTTCCTTGGTAAATATGTTGAACAAGCAATTTTGTCCAGCTACATCAATTGTTTCATCTTCAATAGGCAAATTCAACGCATCTCCCTTTCTTAAATCCACAAAATCTCTTTTGAACCAAGGATTTGCAGATTCAGCTTCGCTCAAATTGACACTACAAGCATCGAGCATTTCATCCACAACATCTAAGCCAATTACCCCTCCTTTCTTTCGGCTGAAATATGAAAACTGTAATACCTCCATTCCTCCACCAACACCTACGTATAGGATATTGGGATCATTAACTAAATCTCTTGGGTGCACGGTAGATCCACAACCATAGTTCATTTCAAGCATCTTACTTGGAATATCTAGTCCTGGTAATTGCCATACAGGCGTTGTTGTGCAACACAGTCCAACATCTGGATTCAAGGCTGCTTCTTTGTATACATCTTTTGTTGTCTCTAAATACATATTTTCTATATTAAGCTACGGTTCCACCACAACTAGAGCCAGCTCCAGCAGTGCATCCATAGCAATGTTGATTTAAAATTATTGGTCTTTGATTCAATTTTTGAATATCAAAATCTTTAATGTGTGTGGGAGCATTTGCAACTTTTAGGTCTAACATCTGGTTAAAATCACAATCGTATAGATAACCATCCCAGCTTACTGAAACAGTATTTCTGCACATAACACCTAATGCCGCGGATGGGTTAAAGGCATTTGAAAGCTCATTCATGTAATCTGAATAATTTTCACTTGCCACCAAATACTCCAAAAAGCGACTTACAGGTAAGTTTGTTATAGCATACAATTCATGAAAGTCTATATCCCATCCATCCTTTAATTTACTTTTAAATTCTGACTGCAATTGATCTTGATCACCAGGCAAAAAGGCTCCAGTTGGATTGTAAACTAAGTTTAACTTTAAATCTGATCCCTCTTTACCGTATCCAACTTCATTCAGCATTTTCAGAGCTCTAATGCTTTGTTCAAAAACACCTTCTCCCCTTTGCGCATCCGTTCTCCTTGCAGAAAAATATGGTAAGGAACTTACTACTTCCACTTTATGTTTCTTAAAGAATTCAGGTAAGTCGTTATATTTTTTATTCGAAACAATAATTGTCAAATTGCATCTAACCATTATGTGTTTTCCCATTGCTGATAATTCCTCAACAAACCATCTAAAATCTGGATTCATTTCCGGAGCACCACCAGTTAGATCTACTATCTCAATACTACTGTCTTTTATAGCATCCAAACATTGCTGCATTGTTTCCTTAGTCATGATTTCCTTTCTATCAGGTCCAGCATCTACATGACAATGTTTGCAAACCTGGTTGCACATTTTACCCACATTAACTTGAAAAATCTCTACTTGAGTAGGCTTCAATGGAAAAGCATCCAAGTCTTTCATCCTAGAACTGAATGTTGGAATTCCGATAGATTCAGCATCAGAAAGAATCTTCAATTGAACTTCATTTGAAGACAACTCATGCGCTCTATACTTTAATGAAACTTTACGTTCTTTTTTTAGCGTCTCACTCATAATTACATTACTAAATCTTTTGCTTTATTCATCATTTGAACACCGTGAACTAATGTTGCTCCTCCCTTAATAGCAGCTCCAACATGAATTGCTTCCATCATTTGTTCTTCATCACATCCTTTCTTCAAAGCATCTCTTGTATATGAATCTATGCAGTAAGGACATTGAACAACATGGGATACGGCAAGGGCAATAAGTGATTTTTCTCTTGCACTTAAAGCTCCGGCTTGAAAAACATTTCCGTAATAATCAAAAAATTTTTTCCCTAATTCAGGGCTCCACTCAGAGATTTCACCAAACTTGGCTAAATCCTCCTCATTATAATAAGGTTTAGACATTAATTTAAAATTTAGGTTTGAAAATAAAGCCGTTATAGCGGCTAATAAAAAAAGGAAGTTTTACTTAAACCCGAGGCGGCCCTCGATTTTCTTCAATTTCAGAATAATCATAGAGAATAGAGGAAAGAAATTCGCCAAAATTAGCTTTGGGCTTATTTACCTGAGCCAATAGCCAATTGCTTAATTCGTTATTCAAAAAGAGAGAGAACTCATCACAATCCATTTCAGAATTGTATTCAGACTTTCTTTCTAGTAGATATGTTCCACTGCTCGCGTTCAAAGACGATTTTAACTGGGAAAAAACGGTATTCGAGTTCCAGACTATTTCATTAAGATCTAACTTTTGAAAAGCATTTATTGAAAGTGCAAATAAATATACTCCTCCTTTTTGAGTTTGACCGAGCACAGAAGACCCGGAAGCCAATTTTTCAGCTGCTACCTTAATATCGTCTACAGATAACATAGGACAGTCATTTCCTACAGCAATAACATTGTCATAACCTTGGTTAAAAACGTGCTGAAATGAATATTTCAATCTCTCTGCAAAATTGGAACCCTTCTGACTATTTTCATCTAAATGAAAAACTGGTAAGCCCGCATTGATACATTTGGAATGAACTTCTAAAAAAAGCCTATTACTCACAGCCACATTCCTTTTAAAGGATGCATTTGCAACAAAATTCTTTAACTGAGCCTCTCTATTTGCGCTTCTAGTAAAGAGAAGTATAGCTGTATTATTGTCCGAATAATTCAATTTAAACTTTTACGTTTCATTTGATAAAGCAAGATAACGGAAAATTATAGTTGATATTCTACACTTTTAAAATTCTTATTACTTTATTTTTGCATTATTGTATTTATGCAGTCATCTTCAAAATTTATAGAAAACGCTGTCGATCAGCTTTCCTCATTGCCAGGAATTGGGAGAAAGACCGCTTTTAGATTGGTCTTAAACCTTCTTGGTAGAACTGAAGAGGAAGTATTGCGCTTTTCAAACGCCTTTAGCGAATTAAAAGCTAACATTAAGTTTTGCAAACAATGTTTTAACCTTGCGGATGAAGAAAAATGCACCATATGTTCCAATATGCATAGAGATAAATCTCTTGTTTGTGTAGTTGAAGACATTAGAGATATAATGGCGATAGAGGCCACTCAACAATACCAAGGCGTTTATCATGTATTGGGTGGAAAAATATCTCCTATGGACGGAATTGGTCCGAAAGATTTGAAGATTGCCGAATTAAATAGTAGAATTGATCAGTCCTCAAATATTAGGGAAGTTATACTTGCACTGAGTCCCACTTTAGAAGGAGATACCACAGCTTTTTATCTTTACAAAAAACTAGATGAAAAAAAAGTTTTAGTTACCAGTATTGCAAAGGGAATTAGTGTTGGAAACGAATTAGAATTTACTGATGAGGTCACACTTGGAAGATCCATTTTAGACCGTAAACCCTTTGAAAGTTCGGTAAGCAATTCATGAAGATTTCCATTATCATAGTTAATTATAATGTAGAGCATTTTCTTGAACAATGTTTGCATTCTGTGCGCAAGGCCTTAAAGAGAGTTTCTGGTGAAGTATTCGTTGTAGATAATGCATCTGTGGATGGGTCTGTGCAAATGGTAAAAGATAAATTTTCGGAATTTATCTTATTGGACAACAAACAAAATTTAGGTTTTTCAAAGGCGAATAATCAAGCCATGAGATTAGCTAAGGGAGAATATATTCTTCTTCTAAATCCAGATACTCTTGTAGAGGAAGATACCCTGGAAAAGGTGATTGAATTTATGGACCAACATTCAGATGCAGGTGGTTTAGGAGTTAAAATGATTGATGGTAAGGGAAATTTTCTTCCTGAGTCAAAGAGGGGACTTCCTACACCTTCAGTTGCATTTTACAAAATTTTTGGGCTATCAACACTTTTCCCTAAATCCAGAAAATTCAACCAATACCACTTAGGAAATTTAGACAAAAATGAAATACATGAAATAGATGTGCTTTCTGGTGCATTTATGTTGATGCGAAAAACAGCTTTAGATAAAGTTGGGCTTCTGGATGAAGCTTTTTTTATGTACGGTGAAGACATTGATCTGTCTTATAGAATTCAGTTAGGAGGATTTAAAAATTATTATTTTCCAAAAACAAGCATCATTCACTATAAAGGGGAAAGCACTAAGAAAGGAAGCCTAAACTATGTTTTCGTTTTCTACAACGCTATGATCATTTTTGCTAAAAAACATTTCAGCAAAAGCAATGCTCAACTTTTCTCTTTTTTCATAAAAATAGCCATTTATCTAAGGGCAGGAGTAGCTGTACTAAGCAGGTTTATTAAAAGAATGGCATTGCCAGTTTTTGACTTCATAGTCCTTCTTTCAATTCTTTATACGGCAAAAAACTATTATGAATCTTTTTCAAACAAAGACATACCTGACAACTTAAGCCTATGGGCATTTACAGCATTCTCTTTAATTTGGATTACAAGTAATGCGCTTAGCGGATTTTATGACAAAAATCAAAAATCAATTAACTTGATTAAAGGCATTGCTGGAGGGTCTGTTCTAATTATTCTTATCTATTCACTTCTTCCCGAAAATCTCAGATTTTCAAGGGTTTTGGTATTGGCAAGCCCTTTATTAGCCTTGGCTTATTATTTTGTCTCCAGGTTTATTTTTGGGATTTTCTTTAGCGGTTTAAAATTTGAACAGAAAAAAGCACAGCGTTTTCTAATTATCGGAGGACAGGAAGAAACATCTAGAATTATTAATTTATTGAATCAAACCGAATTTGGCTCTTCTTTTATTAGAGTTCTTGACTCAGAAGAACTTGATGAGGACATTGAACATAGTATTTACAAAATTTCAGAAATAATAAATATTGACAAAGTCGATGAAGTAGTTTTTTGTGCCAAGGACATTTCCTCTCAGGAAATAATAAATATGATGGCAAGGTTAGAAGATAAAAAATTGGACTTTAAAATTGCTCCACCAGAAAGTCTGTTCATTATTGGAAGTAACTCTATTAAAGATTCAGGAGAACTCTTTATTCTAGATTTAGATACACTGAGCTCTCCCGTGAATAGGAGAAATAAGAGAATTCTTGATTTCACATTAAGTTTATTTTTTCTATTAACATACCCTCTAATATTTCTTTTAATTGAAAATAAAATAGGGTTTATAAAGAATATTTTTCGAGTGATGGCTGGAAAGAGAACTTGGGTTGGTTTCTGTACTGGAACAAATAATAGATTAAAGCTACCCACACTAAAAAAAGGCATCATTTCTCCTCTCTACACTCTTAAAACTCCAGAAACTTCCGATGCCACTAAGCAAAAACTAAATATTGTTTATGCCAGAAATTATAAGATTTCTACCGATTTATCCATTATTCAAAAAGCATTTAAAAAATTAGGAACACAATTGGTTCAATAGTCCGTTGAAAACCCTTTAAATCTGAGTTGGAAAACAAGCCTAGATAACTAAATTTGCATTGAAATTTATCTGTAATGGCAAGAATTGAATTAATTCTTCCAAAAATGGGAGAAAGTGTGGCGGAGGCTACAATTACGAAATGGTTAAAAGCAATTGGTGATACTGTAGAAGCAGACGAATCTGTATTAGAAATAGCTACAGACAAAGTAGATAGTGAGGTCCCTGCACCAGAAGGAGGCATTTTAAGAGAAATTCTTTTTCAAGAAGGTGATGTTGTGCAAGTCGGAGAGGTTATTGCTGTTATGACAAGTGATGCAAGTGAATCTTTAGGAAATTCTGCTACCACTCCTACCCCTGCTGCAACGGTTCAAGAAGCACCCAAAGTAAATATTCCAGCACCTTCTCAGGTTCCTGATAATGGAACTGTTCATTCCAAAATTGAAAGTCAAGTGGTCCATTCTAACGGGCTTTCACGAACGGGGGCATCTGGAAGGTTTTATTCACCTTTGGTAAGAAATATTGCAATTGCAGAGGGTATTGAAATCGTTGAGTTGGATCAAATTCCCGGAACAGGAAAAAATGGAAGATTAACTAAAAAAGACATCTTAGCCTATATCCCAACACGAAACAAACAAGCGCAACCGACTACAGTACCTGCTGCTTCAACACCATCTGAAGTTCCAGAGGTGAAAACAACTAGAACACCAAAAGTTGAGGTAAATGCGCCAGCAATTTCTGTTAGTGGAGGTGATGAAATAATTGAAATGGACAGAATGAGGAAACTCATTGCTGACCATATGGTTATGTCAAAACAGGTATCGCCTCATGTAACATCTTATGTTGAGGCAGATGTCACCAATATTGTGAATTGGAGAAACAAAGTGAAAAAGGATTTTATGACAAGGGAAGGTGAAAAGATCACCTATACTCCAATTTTTATGGAAGCGATAATCAAGGCAATTAAAGATATGCCAATGATTAACGTCTCTGTTGATGGTCAAAATATCATAAAGAAAAAAGATATAAACATAGGAATGGCTACTGCTTTACCATCTGGGAACTTGATTGTTCCAGTAATTAAGAAAGCAGATCGTTTCAATTTAACAGGTTTAGCTAAAGAAGTAAATGATTTAGCAAAAAGAGCTAGAGAGAATAAGCTGAAACCAGAGGAAATACAAGGTGGAAGCTATACAATTACAAATGTTGGAACCTTTGGAAATGTGATGGGAACACCTATTATTAATCAACCTCAGTGCGCAATAATGGCTGTTGGCGCGATTAGAAAAAAGCCTGCTGTTATAGAAACTGATCAAGGTGATTATATTGGAATAAGACATATGATGTTTTTATCGCATGCATACGACCATAGAGTAATTGATGGAGCGCTTGGAGGAAGTTTCGTTCGCAAAGTAGCGGATTACTTAGAATCTTTCGATCCAAATCGTGAATTATAATTATTCTATTATTTTTAACTTTTATTGATACCTGACGTAAAACAAATTAACTACACTAAAATAATTCGATGAGCAAAAAAATGCTTCTACTTATTTGTCTCTTTTTGGGAACTAATATTATAGCCCAAGAAGATTACATGGATTTCGACTTTCGAGAAAAATTTCGTGAAGCGAATCTTTTAATGGAAGAGGATAATTTTGACGAAGCCCTGGATATTTGGATAGATTTAGTAACAGACCACTCTGAAAATGCTAATCTTAATTATAAAACGGGTTATGCATACATACATTCTAGCCTTGACAGAAAGAAATCTTTGCAGTATTTGAAAATTGCTGAGCAATTAAGATCTGACAATTTCTCCAATTGGAATATAGATGGCTATAACCCTTTTGACCCACAAGAGGTAAATGCCCCTCTTGAAACTCCGTATTACTTAGGCATGGCTTATTTATTGAATTATCAATTGGATGAAGCATTAAATAATTTCAACAAAGCGAATGAACTGCTTCCAAAGAAGCATCATTTAAAAGATGATTGTCAACGATACATTGAAACTACTAAAAACGCGATTTACTTTGTTCAAAACCCAATACAGGATGCCAATATTGTAAATCTGGGACCGGAAGTGAATGGGCCTTACGATGATTTTTCTCCTGTAATTTCTGTAGATGAAAGAGCTCTTTATTATACCAGCAGAAGAATTAGACAAGATAGCACCAACTTGAGCACGGTGGCAGAAGATGGTAAATTCTTTGAGGATATTTATATAGCCTATGCTGATAACGCAGGTAATTGGAGCCAGCCGGAGTTATTAAATATTAATCAAGTAGATAATCACTTGGCAACAGTAAATGTAACTCCTGATGGACAACAGTTATTCGTTTATGATGGTAGTATTGGAGATGGTGCTTTAAAAGAAAGTAAGATGGTTGGAGAATTTTGGTCAGATCCTGTCTTATTAGGAACCGACATTAACTCTAAGCATTGGGAAACGCATATAGCACTGACTTCTGATGGAAATACTATGTATTATGTTAGTGATAGACCAGGAGGAAAAGGAGAAAGAGACATCTATAGGGTGGTAAGGCTTCCTAATGGAAAATGGAGTAAATCTTTAGCTCTTCCTAGCCAAGTTAATACAAAATATAATGAAGATGCACCGTTTATCCATCCTGATGGGAAAACACTTTATTTTGCATCTGAAGGGCATAGATCCATGGGAGGATTTGATATTTTCAAATCAACTTTAGATGATGAAGGCAACTGGAGTGAACCAGAAAATATTGGATATCCTATAAATACAGTAGAAGATGATGTTTTCTACGTGATATCATCTGATAGTAAGAGAGCTTATTTCTCATCTGATAGGGATGGCGGATATGGTAAAAAGGATATTTACAGAATTAATTTACCTACCCCTCCAGAAGAAATCAATTTAGCTGTTCTTAAAGGAGCTATTATTTCTCCGGATGCAGATTTGCCTGAGGATATTGCTATCTACGTAACTAATACACAAACGGAAATAACGAAAAGTTATAAGCCAAGATCAAGAGATGGTGTTTTTGTTGCCATTTTAGAACCGTGTAATGACTATGATATTGATTATACAGTAAATGGTATTTCCATTAAACAAGAAACGATCTCCATAGATTGTGGTTCATCATACAGAGAAATCAATAGAGAGATTTTATTGGATCCAGTGAATCTTGAAAACAGTAAAGTAGCTGGTGATGATATCGAAGTAGATGTTAAGCCCGCAAGTGATGAAAATGATGTAGCAAGCGATGAAAAAATGGATTCTCCAGACGATGTAATTGTTGAGGAAGTCAAGGATGGTGATGTTACCCAAACTAAAGTTACAGAAGATGATGTCACTGTTATTTCAACCACTAAAGATGATATAACAGTAGTATCCACCAGTGAGGCAGGAAATGCTTACTTTGATGTATACTATGGTTACAACCAAACTGGAACAAGTTTAGATCGCGAACGTTTTGAAATATTTATTGATGACCTAAAGGACATTATCAATTTAAAAGGCTCAGTTAATATTATTATCGAAGGTAGTGCTTCAAGAGTACCCACGAAAACATGGGTAACCAATGACAAACTTGCTAAGGCAAGAGCAGAAAAAGGAAAAGAGAATTTAATTTCTTCATTGAAGGCAAAAGGTGTAGATGCATCTAAGGTTATTGTCAAAACCGTTGATTCATCCGTGCAAGGCCCTACCTATAGAGGAGATTATCAAAATATTGAAAAATACACTAAATACCAGTTTCTTAAAATTACCGGAAACTAGAATTTAGTTTTTTATAAAAATTATGTGTACGAACCATTTTAATGTATTGACTGTACTGCTATGCTTAATTTTAAGCCATAGCTTACTAGGTCAAAAGCCGCAAAAGTTAGCAGAGACTCACTTCAAGAATAGAAATTATCAGGAGGCTCTTCCTATTTATGAAAAACTGCTGGAAACAGATTCCTTAAATGTTGAAAATGCTATTAGTGCATCCATTTGTATCCTTGAAACAAATATGGACAGGACGTTAGCAATTCCTATTCTAGAAAAACTATTTAGAAATAACATATCAAATGGCGAAGCTGCATATTTACTTGCTAAAGCTTATACTTTCGAGTACAATTTTGATAGATCTACTTTTATTCTAGAAAAACATAAATCGATTTTACCTCTGGATCTAGAGTTGGAAATAAAAAGGCTTTTAATAAATAATGAGGCTGCAAAAATTCTTATGCAGAACCCTGTTAACGTTGAATTTCAAAATTTAGGACCTAAAGTTAATTCTGAATACCCAGACTACTACCCATATATTACTGAAGATGAGTCCTCGCTAGTATTTACTTCCAGAAGAAAAAAAGCAGGTACTATGGTAGAATTCGATGGATATTACAACTCTGATATTTTCATGGTTCAAAAATTTAATTCGGACTACCCAAAACTCAAAAATACGGGAACAACCATTAACACAAACTTAGATGAACAGGTGGTTGGTCTGTCCAGAGATGGTTTAGAAATGATGGTATATATTGATCATGTGGATGAATATGGTGATATTTATCTAAGTAATTGGGAAAGCACTAAATACAATCCAATAAAGAAGCTTGGAATAAATGTGAACAGTGAAGAATTGGAAACATCAGCTTCTTTTTCGGATGATGGAAACACACTGTTCTTTGCTTCCAGAAGACCAGGAGGTTATGGTGGATTAGATTTATATATGTCTAGAAAACTTCCGAATGGATCTTGGGGTAAAAGTCAAAATTTAGGTCCGACCGTGAATACAGCTGGAGATGAAGATTTTCCTTTTCTAGCTCAAGGTGATAAACTATTCTTTTCCTCTAATGGTCACCCTGGGATGGGAGGCTATGATTTAAATGTCACCGTTTGGAATACTGAGGCTAATTCATGGGGAGATGTAGTCAATTTAGGCTTCCCAATTAACACTCCTGAGGATAATAGAACTATTTCTTTTAACAAAAATGGTTCTCATGCGTATGTATCAATGTATAGAAATGATGGCTTAGGCGATTTAGACATTTACAGAGTAGTATTTCATGAAAAGAAGTATAAACCTGCCATGATGGAATTTAGTGTACTTGAATCAGGAACCGAAATACCTGTTGAAAGCGACATTGTAGTTCTAGATGAACAGGACAATATTTATGGTATTTACAGGCCAAAAAGAAATACAGGAAAGTATATGATCCCTCTAGTTCCGGGCAGTTACAATATTAGTATTGAAGCCGATGGTTATCAAGAGTTCTATGAAGAGTTAATCGTTATAGATGCTGAAGTAGACGGAAAGACACACCTTAAAAAATTGTTTTTGAAAAAATAAGTGACTTAGATTAAACCACAATAAAAACGTCAAACAAACATAAACCTAATATACAAAAATGCGAACCCTTATACTCATCCTTTTTCTTGCACCATTCATTTTGACGGGGCAAAAATCTGATAAAAAAGCTCAAAAATTTCTTGACAGAGGAAATGTAAAAGCGGCAACTGCTATTTACGAGAAACTCGTATCAAAAAACGAGGGAAACGCTCAATATCTTCAAATCTTAGGCGACTGTATGACAGAATTAAATAATTCTGCAAAAGCGGTTGAATATTATGAAAAAGCAAAGGCGCTGGAAAACTCTCAAGTTTTAGAAGAAAAGTTGCTTTCCGCTTACATGAGAAATGGAGAATTTATAAAGGCAATAAACATTGCTAAAAAGAAAATAAACAATAACCCTACTGAGAAAAGTAAAGCTACCAAAAGACTCATTACTAAGAGTAAAGTTGGTCAAACACTTATGGCTCATCCTGTTAATGTTGAAATGAAGAATATGGGGCCGAATATCAATTCTAGTGAAGATGATATCCTTCCTTTTATTTCAAATGATGAAAACACACTCGTGTTCTCATCAAATAGGAAATCGGCTAGCGGAAAGAAATTAAAAAGTGGTCAAAAGCCGTTTGAGGTTTATATGGCTAGTGGAACAAACGGAGAAATCAATAGTCTAAAAGCTTTTGATACACCGGTTAATAGTACCAAGATGGACTTAGCCTTAGGGATGTCTTCAAACTCAGAAATGCTTTTCGTTTTTAATGGAAACGACTTGAACTCAGGAAAAATGAACAATTATTCTAAAACAAATGGACAATTTGATTTTTCTTCCGAAGATTTTGAAAATTTAAAAGGCTATGAACTTACGAACGGAGTTACTATAACAGAAGATTTGCAAGAAATGTATTTTGCTAGTCATCATGAATCTAGCCTAGGTGGAATTGATATTTATTTATCAAGAAAACTTCCTAATGGAAAATGGAGTGAACCTGTTCAATTGGATGAAAGCGTAAATACCATCTATGATGAAACTTTTCCGCAATTAGGACAATATGATCGCTACCTATACTTTTCATCTGATGGACATCCAGGAATGGGAGGAAGAGATTTATTCAAATCTAAAAGAAAAGATGGGGGCTGGAAAAAACCAGTTAATCTTGGATATCCTCTAAGTACTCCTCTCGATGATAAAAATATTGCCATAAATGAGAAAGGAACTGCTGGTTATATCTCAAGTGTAGGTGAAGATAGCCATGGTGGTTATGATATTTATTCCTTTGAGTTTAAAGAAGCAAAAATAAAACATGCGGTTATGCTTGTTTACTTGTCTCACAATGGGAACTCTGTAACAGATATGCCTATTTCTGTGAGTGATTCTCAAGGCAATGAAGTTGGGACTTTCTACGCGAATCAAAGTACTAAAAGATATACCCTTGCATTGAAACCTGGAACTTATGAAATATCTATTCCAGACGATAATTATGAGAACTATTCTGAAAAAATAGTTGTTGGCGCTGAAAATCTGAATAAATTTAACAACGAAATCAGATTAGACATAAGCCAATAACTGTTACAATAAATGAATATAAACCTTAAGCGCCCCTTAGCTTTCTTTGATTTAGAAACTACTGGGGTGAATGTTGCTACTGACAGAATAGTAGAAATTTGCATAATTAAGGTCTTCCCAGACCAGAAAAGAGAAACCTATACGAGAAGATTAAACCCTACTGTTCCAATTCCAAAAGAAGCTTCTGAAATTCATGGTATCTATGATAAGGATGTTGCTGCTGCTCCTACATTCGAATATGTTGCACAGGAAATTTTCGATTTCATAGGAGATTCGGACCTCGCAGGTTATAATTCAAATCGCTTTGACATTCCTCTTCTCTCCGAAGAGTTTTTAAGAGTTAGCGATACCTTTGATATTTCCAATAGAAGGTTTGTAGATGTTCAAACTATATTTCACAAAAAGGAGCAAAGAACATTAGTAGCAGCCTATAAATTTTACTGTGATAAAGAACTGGTTAATGCGCATAGCGCAGAAGCTGATGTTATCGCTACTTTAGAAGTATTGGAATCACAACTGGATAAATATCCAGACTTAGAAAATGACATTGATTTTCTAGCAGATTATTCTAAGGGTGTGGGCAGAAATGTGGATTTTGCAAATAGAATAGTTTATAACAACGATGATATTGAGGTATTCAATTTCGGAAAACACAGAGGTAAATCCGTTGAACAGGTTTTCACCGAGGAACCCAGTTATTTCTATTGGATGATGGACGCTGAATTTCCCAGATACACAAAAAAGGTAATCAAGGCTATTCGAGAAAGAATGAAAACGGTGTCATGAAAATTATATGTGTAGGTAGAAATTATATAGACCATGCAAAGGAATTGAATAATTCTGTTCCTAAGTCTCCACTTCTATTTTTAAAACCGCAGACCGCTATTCCTTTAAAAGGTCAGCCATTTTTTATTCCTGAATTTTCACAAGATGTTCATTATGAATTAGAATTGGTTGTTAAGATCAACCGGATTGGAAAGCATATAGACGAAAAATTCGCACATAAATATTATCAAGAAATAGGATTAGGAATAGATTTTACTGCACGCGACTTACAAAGCAAACTTAAAGAAAAAGGTCATCCCTGGGAAAGAGCTAAAGCCTTTGATGGCTCTGCTCCTATCTCTGAGCAATTCATTTCAATAGATAAATTCGAAACTATAGATAATCTGAATTTTCATTTATTGAAAAATGGAGAGCAAGTTCAAATTGGGAACACCAAAGACATGATTTTTTCTGTACACCGGTTAATCTCTGAAATTTCTAAATATTTTACGCTGAAAATTGGCGATTTGATTTTTACCGGAACACCAGCGGGAGTAGGCAAAGTAGAAATAAACGATAGATTGGAAGGTTTTCTTGAAGGGGAAAAAATTCTTGAGGTAAAGGTAAAATAACCTATTCTACACCATGATCTAGGTACTGCATTTGGAACTCTCTACCAATGTCAATATCCTCATCTTCCCAATCTTCCCCACCAAAAAACGGAAAGGTATTAAACCTTACAGTATCTAATCTAAAATAGATTAGTCCAATATCTCTTGCGTAAATTCCGGTACAGATTTCCGCATCGGCCAAATTCAAATTCTGTCGATAAGAGACTTCGCAAACATCATCGAATTCATTCTCATCTATTGCAAAAGAGGCTTCAGTTGTTAGAATTTCGGACTGCCATATATCATTTGTATTTTCCGCATTATAATCCCATGTCTTACCTTCTCTAACAGGAAAAGCCAAACGTATGGTTCTAATGTTCTCCTCTACCCTCTCTGCTCTTGCATTATTTCTTTTAATAGTCCAAACATCGGAAAGTGTCCAAGGAAATGACTCATCTGGTCTTTTAAAACGCTCCATTCTAAATGCAGTTTCTCCTTCATTATCTATAAAAGCTGAATCAACAACTTCTTTCACCTGAAAAGAAAAATGATTATGAATATTCAGCGCATGATCATGAACAACAGAGTCTACCTGATAGGTAATCCATCGACCTTGTTCTAAAGGAAAATAATCAAAACCCAAATCATCAGGTTCCACAATGCTTTCAGTACAAGCTGATAAAAGTGTAATTACTGAAATAAAAAATAGATATACCCGCAAATGCATAATTAAATATAAGGATAATTCTAATAAATACTAAACAACAAATTACTGATTCTTAGTTTTTTACGAGCGTTCCATTATCAAAGTTCTCAGTTTTAATAACTTTTCCAGCTTTGTTATAATAAGTTATTATACCATGTAACTGATCATTCCTATACTGTCCTTTCATTTTTGGCTGAATTCCTTTTACGATTTCTTTTGGAATAATTTCGCCCGTTAGCTTATCAACTTCTTCTATTTTCACTTTCTCAGCGCCTTCATGATAAATAACAAAGGGCCCATTTTTCTTGCCATTCTTGTAAGTTATTTCTGATTCTGGAACTTCAGGTTGAAAGTATTCATAGAAGACTCCATTTTCTCTTTTCTCCTTAACTATTTCACCTCCTCGATACAAAACCTGCATTTGAATAGAGCCGTCACGATTATAGTGATACCAAGAACCATTTCTGTATCCCGAAACGTACTTACCCTTTATATTTAGCTTACCATTATCATGATAAAAAGATGTTTCACCATCATACTCATCATCAATCATGGATGCTTTCAGTTTCAATTTTCCATTAGCGAAATACTGTCTCCAGGGTCCATTAAGCTTTCCATTCTCCCAATACATTACTTCCGCTGTATCAGCATGACTATAAAAAATAACTTCTTTACCCTTTTTAACCCCATTAGACCAATTTTCGAAAGACTTGGTTGTGCCATCGTCATTTAAATAAACCCATGTACTATCCTTTTGCTTTTGGATATAGTTTCCTTTTGCCATTAATTTTCCTTTATCCGTATAAACTTCAGCTCTGACAATTCCATTGTCGGAATAATTCATATAGCTTTTTACTTCACCATTTTTATAGTAATAAGTAAAGGTTCCAAAAGGTATGTCATCCTTGAACTGTCCAGTATAGAATACCTTATCTTTAGCAGAAGCATAGAATTTCTTGAAATCTCCTTGTTTCCTGCCCTGACTATCTAGTTGGTTGAACTCCTGTGAAAAAACAAGGACATTGGACAAAAGGAATATGAATGTTAAAATTTTATTCATCTGGTCAATTCTTAACAAAGATTATGCAATTTTTTTCTTAGTGGAGGAATAAATTCTTTTTTTGCAGTTTAACATTGTTGATTAATCAAATTGAAAATCGCTTTTTTATCTGTATTTCCGCCATTCCGCGGTGGAATAAGTCAATTTAGCACTTCGCTATTTGAAGCTCTTAAAAAAGAGCATGAAATAGTTGCGTTCAATTTTAAACGTCAATACCCTGCATTCTTATTTCCGGGAAAAAGCCAATATATTAACCATTCCAAGGAAAGTGATTTTAAAAGCATTCAACTTTTAGACTCTGTAAATCCAATCACATACAAATCAACAACTAAAGCTATTAACGCCTTTAAGCCGGATCTGTTACTCAGCAACTTTTGGCTACCTTACCTTGGACCAGGACTCAGTTACGTATGTAAAAACGTTCAACCCAATTGCAAAAAAATTGGAATCATGCACAATGTTATTCCTCATGAAAAAAGACCTTTTGATGCATATTTCACAAGACAGTACATTAAAAGACAAGATGGTTTTGTAGTCATGAGTTCTCATGTAAAAAACAATCTTCTAAAAGAAAAAAAGGACGCTGATTATATAGTGCGTCCCCACCCTTTTTATAACCATTTTGGAGATAAAATTGAAAGAAAAAAAGCGCTTCAAAAAATGGGTATTCCCAATGGAAAAAAAGTCTTGCTCTTTTTTGGATTCATCAGAAAATACAAAGGCCTTGAAAAACTCATTGAAGCTATGTCCTTGTTAAATAGCGACTATCATTTGATAATTGCTGGGGAAAGCTATGATGATTTTAGTTTATACCAGAAGAAAATTGACACTCATGAAGGCTTATCTGGCAGAATACATGTGTTCAATCAGTTCATTCCGGAATCTGAGGTAAAAGATTTTTTTTCTGCTGCGGATGTGGTTGTTCTTCCATATATAACAGCCACACAAAGCGGAATAACTGCTATTGCATATCATTTTAATATTCCGGTAATTGCCAGTGATGTAGGGGGTTTAAAAGATTATGTCATTAATGATGAAACTGGTCATCTTCTTAAAAATCAAACCATCCCTGAACTTGTTGACGCTATTCAGCATTTCTTTGATGAGAAAAAGGATTATAGCCAAGGGATTAAGAAATTGATAATGGAAAATTCTTGGAGCTTATTTGGGAAAGAAATTCTTTCCCTAGCTAACAAAATGAAAGCCTAAATTTGCACCATGTCTAAAAGGGTTGTTATAGGGCTTTCTGGTGGTGTAGACTCAAGTGTTGCTGCTCATTTACTTGTGGAAAAAGGATATGAAGTCATTGGGCTATTTATGAGAAACTGGCATGATGACTCGGTAATTCTAGATGCAGAATGTCCATGGATTGAAGATAGCAATGATGCCAGGTTGGTTGCAGATAAGCTGAACATCCCTTTTCAAGTCTTGGACTTAAGTAAGGACTATAAGAAACGTATTGTAGATTATATGTTCGCAGAATATGAAAAAGGAAGAACCCCAAATCCTGATGTACTCTGTAACCGTGAAATAAAATTCGATATTTTTCTTGATGAAGCACTGAAGCTAGGCGCAGATTATATCGCAACTGGACATTATTGTCGAAAAGATTCTATTGAAAAAAATGGAAAGACCGTGCACCGTTTATTGGCGGGAAAAGATCAGAATAAAGATCAAAGTTATTTCCTGTGTCAATTGAACCAGGAACAATTATCCAAAGCTCTTTTTCCAATTGGTGACTTAGAAAAAAGCGAGGTTAGGAAAATTGCCAAGGAGTTGGATTTAGTTACCGCAGAGAAAAAGGACTCTCAGGGTCTATGTTTTATTGGTAAAGTAAAGTTGCCAATATTCCTTCAACAACAACTGGAACCAAAAAAAGGGAATATTGTAGAGATTCCATTTGACTCTGAGCTTTATATGGCAAAAAAAACAAAAGAGCTAGACTCCATAAGCGCGTCTATAAGCTATGAAAGCTTAAATGGAAATATTATTGGAGAACATTCCGGAGCACATTTTTTTACAATTGGGCAGCGAAAAGGACTTGCAGTTGGAGGAAAAAAAGAACCACTTTTTGTAATACAAACAGATGTAGATGAAAATATCATTTATGTTGGAGAAGGTCAACAACACCCTGGTTTGTATAGAAAAGGATTAAAAATCAATGAGGAAGAACTTCATTGGTTAAGGAAAGATCTTAAGATGGATGTGGGTGAGGAAAGACAATACCTTTGCCGTATTCGATACCGTCAAAAATTAGAGAAGGCCACTTTACATCGAGCAGAAGATTGTTTGTATATCATTTTTGAGAACGAACAAAGGGGCATTGCAAAGGGTCAATTTGCTGCTTGGTACGAAGATGATGAACTTATTGGTTCTGGAGTCATTTCCTGATTTAGATTAGCATAACCATCAATCAAATAATTATTTCTTTCGGAAGAGTTTCTAGAAACCAATTCTCCTAAGAAACCAGCCAAGAATAATTGTGTTCCAAGTATCATAGCGGTTAAAGCCACATAGAACCAAGAAACATCGGCTATATTCTTCATAGGAACTTCAGTGTAAAGATGCCATAGCTTACTGATTCCTAGAGTAAGAAAAATCACAAAACCAACGACAAACATAATGCCTCCCCATAAACCAAACACATGCATTGGTTTCTTTCCAAATTTGCTTACAAAAGCAATAGAAATTAGATCTAAAGGGCCATTTATAAATCTATTCAAACCAAATTTTGTAACACCATATTTTCTGGCTTGATGCTGTACAACTTTTTCGCCAATTCTTGAAAAACCAGCCCATTTAGCAATTACCGGAATATATCTATGCATCTCTCCATAGACCTCTATGCTTTTTACAACTTTACTTTTATAGGCCTTCAAGCCACAATTGAAATCATGCAACTTAATTCCGGAAACTTTTCTGGTAACCGCATTATAAAATTTAGTTGGTATGGTCTTACTAATAGGATCGTATCTTTTTTGTTTCCAGCCAGAAACCAAGTCAAATCCATCTTCAGTAATCATTCGATACAATTCCGGAATTTCATCTGGTGAATCTTGCAAATCTGCGTCCATGGTAATAACCACATCACCCTGGGTAATTCCAAACCCTACATTTAAAGCGGCAGACTTTCCATAATTACGCTGAAACTTCACCCCCTTTACTACAGAATATTGCTTAGATAGCTGCTGAATAACATCCCAGGTATAATCTGTGCTTCCATCATCTATAAAAACGACTTCGTAAGTGAAATTTGAACTAGTGCATACCTTGTCAATCCAAGCGATAAGCTCTGGTAAAGATTCCTCTTCATTAAAAGCAGGGATGACTATGGAGATGTTCATATTTTAAATGCTAGCATCAAGCGCATCTACAGAAATATCTTCGCTTGGCTTTCTCTTGAATATTAAAGCCGCAATTAAAGAAAAAATAATTCCAAAAATAAATTGAGTGAAATAACTTTTTATCAGATTAACTGTGCTAAATTGTTCATACATCTCCTTTGCGTCTCCATCTAAAAACTCATCAATTACTTCTTGAGGAGTATTCCAGTTTTCCATGGTTTCGATGGTATTATCTATTATCATATTAGCCAGTTCAAATTTTGCTTCTGGATTTATAACATTAAAATACAGTAAATTGTAAACAGTTGAAATAAACGTCATAACCGCAAAAGCAATAAGACCAGAAGCCAATGCATTCAAAAAACTAATATGTCCTCCATTGGCTTTTCTTTGTTTATAGATTGAAAAGAATATCCAGAAAATTAAGAAAACGAATGTGAGCATGTAAATCCAAAAATTCACAAAATTCTCCATTCCAAAGATTAGAGTAAGTAAACTATAAACTAATAGAATAACACCTCCTATAATTCCATATTTGATTGATTCTTTAAACATATGTTTTGGTTTAGATTCATTAAATATAAAAGGAAATCAAGTTTTCCAAAATTCAAAAATGCCAAACGCAGTTTTTTAGGGATAAGTGGCTAATGCACTAATTCCGTTTCATAACGAAAAGAGAAGCCAAAAAGCAAAATGGTATTGAAAATAGGGTGTTCTGAATTATCATTAAAAGAAGAATTTTTGGTTTTTCACTCCATAGTCTTGCTTCTTGAATATAATAATCTTTATCCTCATTTGACAAAACCGGATCGTTTTGAATACTTGTAATTTCCTCCTGAAGATAATTAGAAACAGAATCACCTAAAATTTCCTCAAAAAATAAAAAACATAGTATTAAGGAAATAAAAAACGCAATAAAATAAATGAGAAAGGTCAACCCCAAAGACTGAACATAAGATAAAATCCTAAAATTCTTTTTTCTGGCGTGTCTGGAAACTAGTGTAAATAGAATAAATGAAAGTGAAATAGTAAAATACCAGTACATTAAACTATTCTCCAAACTAACGAAAGAGTCCAAATAAATAAATAACAAACCATAGGTAACTGCAGTAAGTCCTGCAGGCCAAGCAGCCTTCAACAAATTTGGTTTCACTTCTTTTTCTACCTCATCCAGAACTGTGTTTTCCACTTATTCTCTTTTAGCCTCAAAATAATTAAAAATAACATTTCTCATTAGCTCTTTTTTATACATTTGCGGCTGGGCAAGTCTTGTACGACCAGCTCCTGTTGAACTCCCCCAGGGCCGGAAGGCAGCAAGGGTAGACGGTTGTAGCGGTGCGATATAAGTAGCTTGCCCTTTTTTCTTTTTCTTATGATTATTCTCATTACAGGAGCCTCCTCAGGAATTGGATTAGCATCTGCTCTTTATCTTAAGAATGCAGGATTTAAGGTTTATGGAACCAGCAGAAAAGCTGAAATGGGTGTTGTTGAAAATAACATCACCTACCTTAAAATGGATATTACCAATACTAATTCAGTTCAAGAAGCTATTAATTTTCTGATTAAGACAGAAGGACGAATTGATGTTCTCGTAAATAATGCGGGTATTGGAATGGTAGGTTCTGCTGAAGATTCTTCAGTTGAAGAAATGCAAGAACATTTCAACACCAATTATTATGGTGCCGTTCGTGTTATGCAAGCCGTGATTCCTTATATGAGAAAAGAAAAAAGAGGAAAGATCATTAACATTTCATCATTGGCTGCCCTATTTGGCTTACCCTATCGTGGGGTCTATTGTGCAGCTAAAGCTTCTCTGAACTTACTGACTGAAAGCATGCGAATGGAACTTCTAAAATTTGGAGTGCAAACCGTAGTGCTTTGTCCTGGAGATTTTAAGACTAAAATTAAGTCCTCCAGAATTCGTGTAAAAAAAGGTGAGAGCTCTGTCTACAAAGAAGAATATGAACAAGTCTATAAATTACTAAACGAAGAGCTTCACTCCTCCGGTAATCCTATGGAAGTAGGAAAGGTTTTGAAAAAAATCATTAACAAGGACAGTCCTAAACCATACTACATAGTAGCCAGCAAATTCCAAAAGTTGGTAGTACATTTAAGATATTGGTTACCTACAACGACCTTTCAAAAACTAATGATGAACAATTACAAAATGTAATCTAAACTCTTAATAACTAGCCGTTTTTTTCAAACTTATATTTTGTACTTTTATTTAATATTGAACAAATTTTATTATCAAAATAAACACTCAATTTTATGAAGTTTTTTATCGATACTGCAAATCTTGAACAAATAAAAGAAGCCGAAGACTTAGGCGTTTTAGATGGTGTTACAACCAACCCTTCTCTTATGGCCAAAGAAGGAATTTCTGGGCAAGACAATATTTTAAAACACTATGTAGATATTTGCAATATTGTTGACGGGCCTGTAAGCGCAGAGGTAATTTCTACGGATTTTGAAGGAATTATTTCTGAAGGCGAACATTTGGCTAGCCTTCATAAAAACATTGTTGTCAAAGTACCAATGATAAAAGAAGGTGTTAAAGCCCTAAGGTATTTCTCAAATAAAGGAATAAAAACAAATTGCACTTTAATTTTCTCTGCTGGTCAGGCATTGCTTGCTGCAAAAGCCGGAGCTACTTATGTTTCTCCATTTATAGGAAGACTGGATGACGTTTCAACAGATGGACTGGAATTGATAGCTCAAATCAGAGAAATTTATGATAACTACAATTATCAAACTCAAATATTAGCCGCATCTGTGAGACATACGATGCATATTATCAATTGCGCAGAAATCGGTGCGGATGTAATGACAGGACCATTAAAGTCTATAATGGGACTATTAAATCATCCTCTTACAGACATTGGTTTAGCAAAATTCTTGGCTGATTATGAAAAGACAAATGCAGTAACAGCTTAGTTATGCTTTTAAAAATACATCCCGATAATCCAGATCCGAAAAAGGTTAAAAAGGTTGTTGAATGTCTATCCGATGGTGGAGTAATTATTTACCCAACTGACACCGTATATGCATTGGGATGTTCCCTTATGCAGCACAAAGCATTTGAAAAAGTAGCGTTGATAAAAGGCATTAAACCAGAGAAAGCTAATTTTTCTCTGGTATGTTATGATTTGAGTCACCTAAGTGAGTTTTGCAAGCCCATTGACAATCATGTATACAAGTTAATGCGAAGAACTTTACCTGGACCTTTTACCTACATTCTTAATGCTAATGGAAATGTCCCCAAGCTTTTTAAAAGTAAAAAGAAGACAGTGGGTATACGTGTTCCAAATAATAATATCCCTAGAGATATTGTAAAAGAACTCAATAATCCGATCATCTCAACTTCTGTTCATGATGAAGATGAAATTTTAAAGTATACTACCGATCCCGAATTAATCTATGAAAAGTATAAAACCAGAGTGGACTTGGTTATTGACGGTGGGTATTGTAATAATGAAGCTAGCACAATTATAGATTGCACTTCTGATAGTCCAGAGGTTATTCGTCAAGGGATAGGAGAAATTTAGTTGAGAGAAATTTCAAACAAAGTAGGCCACCATTTTCCAGTTAAATACAAAGTCCCCTTTTTCTCATTGTAAGCAATTCCATTAAGCACATCAATTCTGTTTTTACTTGCATTTTGCATGGCGAGCATGGTTAATTCAGAACAGTCTAAAAAAGAAGTTACCTTGCCCGATTTAGCTTCAATAATTACTATTTTATTTTCTTGATATACATTGGCAAAAATCTCTCCGTTTACATATTCTAGTTCATTTAAATTTACCTGTTTATCGCGACCTGAATACACTTCAACTTGCTTTACCTCATCATAGTTTTCAGGGTTTATATAAGTCAAAATATTGGTGCCATCCGACATAATTAGAAACTCACCATCCGTGGTTAAACCCCAACCTTCCTTAGATTTATAACTGAACTCATCTTGCAATTCAAATGTATTCAAATCATAAACAAAACACGTTTGCGATTGCCAAGTCAACTGGTAAATTTTATCCCTTAAAACACAAACCCCTTCACCAAAAAATTCATCTGGAAGATCTATTTTTCGGTCATAGCTTCCATTTGCTAGTTTTACTTTAGCCAGCATAGATTCTTCATACTGTCCTGTTCCCTCATATAAGTTCCCCTCATACATAACGAGCCCTTGAGTATATGCATCACTATTATGAGAAAAACTATTTAAAATGCTAAAATCTCGTTTGGCTGGTTTTATTTCGGAGTACACCTCTATGGTTTTATAGGAATCACATATTATAGAATCACCAATAATCATTTCGGCTAAAAGCCTATGCTTACCAAGAGCCAAATTTTTAATACTTAATTCTTGTTCAGCAAGTTCTACTCCATCAAAATAATACTTAGCTTTTGTTCCCTCAATAATAGGTTTCGTAGATAAAGAAAAGTTTATTTTTTCACCTTGACTTACTCTTTTCTTACTTACTTCCAATTTACATTTCGCAATAGAAGGTGGATCTTCTTTGCAAGAAATCTGCAAGCACATTAGGGTAATTAAGATCAAGAGATAACGATATGAGTAATTTATAACCAACTATTCTTTTGTTAAATATATCAATGCTTTAATTCTTGCTCCCGGAATATTATCGATAAAAAACTGTGTTCGTTCTCTATAGCCTTCTTGAAGCACCTCCACAGGTTGACCCAACTCATTCTCCTCAACGATTATTTGATCACCAAAACCATTACTAAGAAAGCGTACTCCCCAATTCAATTCTATCCCTATGGACGCATTGGGCAAAAACATGAATTCAAACCCTCCTATTAAATCTGGTCCTAAACTTATATTTGGCCCTAATTTATCATCCAAAGCCGCGCCAATATATAAAGGCAGAGGGTTTCCATTTATTAATCTATTTCTGCCTGTTTGAAATGAAAAAGAGAAATCAAAACCATGGTAATAGCGCCATCTTTTATATCCATAGTTTCTTTCTAACCCTAATCTAACTCCTATTCTAAAAAACTCTGAAATAAAAACATTCCTAACTACCGTATTTGGAATAAGAATTAAATCATCATCAAAGGCTTGAATTATTTCATCGCTTTTATCACTCTTAAAATTCACTCCCATAGAAATCCGAAATGCTTTATTGTCTTGATAGAAATACTTTAAAGCAATCAGACTATCTCCATTTGAAAAATTAAAGAGGTTTGTATTTGGATTATCAGAACTAAAGATGCTATTGGCATAAGAGAATAATTCTTCGGATCCTATCGCAAATGATACTGTCCCTTCACCAACTTTGCTGTCTTGTCCAATAGAAAATTTTGAAAACAACAATAAGATTAGAAATATTCCAAGAGCAAAAAACCTTCTCACGAGATAAAAATAGTTAAAAAAAAAGCCCCGAATCCGGGGCTTTCTAATATTTTAAAATGATCTATCTTAAAAATGGAAAAGAGCTTTCAAACTAAAAGCTCCTAAAACTCCTCCAGCAGCTATGGCATTATTAATATCTGTATCTAAACTAACTGAAGAACCTCCAGCAGTTGCTGTAGTAACCGATTGCACCCCAGTTCCATCATGAAATTCAGAGGTTACTTCTCCATCTCCAGTACTTGAAAACGCAAGACCCCATCCATATTCAGCACCCAAAGAAATCTTTGGTATGATAAAGTATTCAGCACCTATAAAACCTCTTAATTGTATCCCAAAAGTACTTCCTGCATTGCTTTCCGTGATACCATCAAAAGAAGGATCAAAAGCATTAAAGTTGAAAGGGTTTGTATCTGTTATTGCATTTCCATATTCATAAGTTCTGTTTTGTCCACTGAACCAAATGAACGCTTCAGCTCCATATACTCCTTGTAATCTTGAATTCCCTCTTCTTTTCTCCATTCCTGCTCCAATACCTATGAATGTAGATGAAATTTTTTCTGTATCCTCTACAGTAGCAGCAGGGTCTGTACTCGTTACATCAGTAACAAAGGCTCTGTTTGTCATGCTATTAAATCCTATCCTAACCTTAGCTCTATAAGCTGAAGTTGGCGTAATAAACATTTTTCCATAAATAGTATTAATGCTATTGGGAAAATTAGCAACAGGATTTGTATTTCCTGAATTGAATAAATTTCCTGCATAATTTAAAAATGGAGCTGCATCCAATCCAATTGCCCATTCACCTTCTTCTGGTAAGAAATTCTCTCCTTTTTTAGATGTTAAATCTTGTGCGTTAAAACTAAATGCTGCTAAAAGAACTACTATTAAAACTAATTTTGATTTCATGTGTATATTTTTAATGGTTTATATTTGACTGTAAATCAGTCTTTTATGTGTGTAAATTAAAATTTCGCGACAAATATATAATTAAGAATTTAAGACCTATATTTTTTTAACATTTAGAAATATCAGGTAACATAGGCACAAATGAAAAGACACCTACCTCTTTTTTAATAAAATTGCCATTCTCCTCTACAATTTTAATCATCTTCTGTTTTTCACCTTGTCCAACAGGAATAACCATAATACCTCCAGGTTTTAATTGCTTTAATAATTCGTCCGGAACAAATGGTGCTCCGCAGGTAACAATAATTGAATCATACGGTGCATTTATCTTGCTTCCCTTAAATCCATCTCCCAACAAATGTAAAGCCCTGTAACCGAGTTTTCCTAATAATAGTTTTGCCTTTTTATAAAGAGCTTTATGCCTTTCGATTGTAACTATTTTTGCTCCCAATTCAGCGAGAATAGCCGTTTGAAAACCAGATCCTGTTCCTATTTCCAGTACTCTATCTCCTTTTTCAATCTCCAACATTTCACTTTGAAAAGCAACGGTAAAAGGATGAGAAATAGTTTGCTCATTACCAATAGGAAATGCCTTATTCTCATAGGCAAATTCCAAAAAAGCAGTGTCTAAAAAAAAGTGTCTAGGCACCTCATAAAAAGCCTTTAAGACTGCTTCACTCTTGATTCCCAACTCCTTAAGTTCATTAACCAATGCTCTGCGCATTCCCTGCTGTCTATATCCATCTTTCTCTAGAATCATATTTCAAAATATAGCTTTCGAAACCAAAATAAACCCGATAAGATGAAAGAAATCAACATACTTATTTTGAATTGATTTATGCTATTTGTTTAGTTTTGCCAAAAATATGTAAGGATGAAGATAGGGGTACTTGGTGCTGGACATCTTGGTAAAATACATATCAAATTGCTCAAAGAGTTAAAGGAATTTGATCTTATGGGTTTTTACGATCCAGATATTACTAAAGCGTCAGCAGCCGCTGA
The DNA here is from genome assembly GCA_964609215.1 of uncultured Flavobacteriales bacterium. Classification (GTDB taxonomy): domain Bacteria; phylum Bacteroidota; class Bacteroidia; order Flavobacteriales_D; family JABDKJ01; genus JABDKJ01. The sequence continues at coordinate 35,406 of CAZSQZ010000018.1, read as the reverse complement.
ATTATATAATGTAAAGGCCTTTGAAAGTAGAGAAGAACTTGTATCCATTTCAGATGCCATTGATATAGTTACTCCCACTCTTTCGCATTTAGATTGTGCCAGAGAAGGTTTAAACAATGGAAAACATTTATTTATTGAAAAGCCCATTGCAGATACAATTGCTGGTGCAAACGAAATTTTAAACTTGTCCATAAAAAACAATCTCAAAGTTCAAATTGGTCATGTAGAACGTTTCAATCCGGCATTTCTTGCTGTTAAAAATTACATTGATAATCCAATGTTTTTGGAGTCTCATAGGCTTGCTCAATTTAACCCTAGAGGAACAGATGTATCTGTAGTTTTGGATTTAATGATTCACGATATTGATATCGTGTTAAGCGTAGTTAGATCTCCAGTTAAAGAAATAAGGGCCAGTGGTGTAAGCGTATTAAGTAATACTCCTGACATTTGTAATGCAAGAGTAGAATTTGAAAATGGATGTGTTGCAAATTTTACTGCAAGTAGAATTTCTATGAAAAACATGAGAAAGACCAGATTTTTTCAATCTAACGCTTACATTTCCGTGGACTTCTTAGAAAAGAAATCAGAAGTAGTTCAAATGAAAGATGTCATTGGGGATAAGGATCCATTGTCAATGATAATTGAATTGGGCGAAGGTAAAGGGGCCAAAGAAATTTTCTTTGATCAACCAAAAATTGAGCCTAATAATGCGATTTTAGAAGAATTAAAATCTTTTTATTATTCTGTAGAAGAAAATAAGACTCCGGTTGTCTCCGTTAAAGATGGCCGTGATGCTCTTGATCTGGCTCTGAAAATTATAGAGAAACTAGATCTTTCATTAAAAATAAGTTAAAAATGAATCGACTCTTAATTCTAGCCTTTCTTAGCTTAATTGCATCTTGCGATTCAATAAATCCCAGTGAGGAAATTCCTTCATTTATTGAAATCAATGAAATCAATGTAGAAACCAGAGAGCCTGGAGATCCGGATTTTACAGTAAATGAAGGAACATCTTCCTCTAATATCAGGGATGCTTGGGTTTTTATTGATGAACAATTAGATGGCATCTATGAAATTCCTGCTAGAATACCCGTACCTTCTGGGAAACATTCAGTAAGAGTAGGTGCGGGTATATTTAATAATAGCGTCTCAAATGACAGAACACTCTATCCTTTTTTTGAAAACTATTTGGGAGAGATAGATTTATTACCTGAGGAAAGTACAGAGCTAAATCCTGTCGTAAAATATGTTCCTAATGGTTTAAACTACTGGCATGAAGACTTTGAAGAAGCTTTTGTAAAATTAGAGAATAGACCTCTTTCAGAAGTTACTATTACCACCGTACAAGATCCAAGTATTGTTTTTGAAGGGCAAGGTTGCGGGTCAATTGAATTAACGGACGAAAATGATTTTTATCAAGCCCAGACTATAGCTGATTTAGATATTCTTTTCAATAGAAATATATACTTGGAATTAAATTATAAAAACAATAATCGTTTCGTGGTGGGAATGCGAAATGATAATGTTGCCGTAAATGAAATTCCCTTCGTTGGTTTCAATTCCAGTTTCGATGAGAATAATGAATTAGTTTGGAAGAAAGCCTACGTCTTTTTCACACCTATTTTAAGTCAGCTCGGAGAACAAGGCGATTATGAAGTGTTTATTGAAGCAACCAAAGAAACCGATGATCCAATTATTTTATTGGATAACCTCAAATTGATCTATACGGATTAATGAATAAGGCCTTACTCAGAACAACTTATATTCTATTTGACTACTTAATGGCAATCGCCTCTTGGTGGATTTTTTATTACTATAGAAAAAAAGAACTTGAGCCTAGAGCCTTTGGTTATAATATTGAAATAGCCTATGATGATAATTTTTATCTAGGCTTAATGATCATTCCCGTTTGTTGGATAATCTTTTATTACGCATTTGGAACCTACAACAAAATATTTAGAAGACACCGAATCAAAGAGCTAGGTCAAACATTATTGAGCACTCTTATTGGAGTATTAATTCTTTTCTTCGTTCTAATTTTAGACGATCAGATTTCAAACTATAAGGACTATTATCATTCTTTTGCAGTACTTTTTTCTTTACACTTTATTCTAACATTCATTCCAAGAATTATTATTACCAGCCGGGTAGTAAAAAAAGTTCATACTGGAAAAATTGGCTTCAACACCCTACTAATAGGCTCAGGCCAAAAAGCTCAGAATATATTTGATGAAATTAATAGTCTAGAAAAGTCTCCAGGTTTTATCTTTAAAGGTTATGTGAGAATAAATGAAAAAAGTAATTTATTAGAACAACATGGAATAAACTATTTGGGCAGTTTCGAGAATTTAAGCCAAATAATTGACAACCAAGAGATTGAGGAGGTAATTATCGCAATAGAATCTCAGGAACATAGCATATTAGGTAAAATACTAAATGAAATAGAGGGAAATAAAGTTCAGGTTAAAATAACCCCTGATATTTATGATATCATGAGCGGTTCAGTAAGAATGACAAGCATTTTCGGAACACCACTTATTGAAGTAAACTCGGAAATAATGCCTGTTTGGCAAAGATCGGTAAAAAGAATTATAGACCTTTCAGTTTCTTTTTTAGCCTTATTTCTATTGAGCCCTTTATATCTATTTCTTGCAATTGGAGTTCGTATTAACTCTAAAGGTCCAATATTTTTTAGTCAGGAAAGAATTGGTAGATACAATAGACCGTTCAACATTTATAAGTTCAGAACCATGCATATTGATGCAGAAAAAGGCGGCCCTCAATTATCAAGTGATAATGATAAGAGAATTACCACTTTTGGAAAAAGGTTGAGAAAATTAAGATTAGATGAACTTCCACAATTTTTTAATGTAATAAAAGGAGATATGTCCCTTGTTGGACCAAGGCCCGAAAGACAGTTTTACATAGATAAAATTATGGAGAAGGCTCCACACTATAGGCACTTACATAAGGTACGTCCAGGAATAACTTCATGGGGTCAGGTAAAATATGGATATGCTGAAAATGTTGACGAAATGGTTCAACGATTAAAATTTGACCTTCTTTATATTGAGAATATGAGCCTTGCAGTAGATTTTAAGATATTAGGTTATACCGTAATTACAATTCTAAGTGGCTCAGGAAAATAATTTAAATCTTAATAACTTTACCCGATAAATATCTAGTATGAAAAAAGTAGCGGTTATTGGTGCAGGAACAATGGGAAATGGAATAGCTCATGTTTTTGCCCAAAATGGACATGATGTTTTACTTATTGATATTTCGCAGGAACAGCTTGAAAAGGGCATTGCAAATATTGCTAAGAACTTGGATAGAATGATTGCCAAAGAGCGAATCACCGAGCAAGATAAATCTGATACTATCTCAAATATTAAAACCTTAACGAGTTACGAAAACAACATATTAGATAGAGACTTAATAATAGAAGCCGCAACAGAAAACTTAGACCTTAAGCTTAAAATTTTTAAAGAGCTTGATGCAAATAGTTCCGACAATTGTATACTTGCTACCAATACTTCCTCAATTTCAATTACCAAAATTGCTTCGGTAACTTCAAAATCGGAAAATGTCATTGGTATGCATTTTATGAATCCAGTTCCGATAATGAAACTGGTAGAAGTCATCAAGGGCTACAATACTTCAGATGAAGTAACAAACGAAATAATGAGCCTTTCTAAGTCAATTGGCAAGGTACCGGTAGAAGTAAATGACTATCCGGGTTTCGTGGCAAACAGAATATTGATGCCAATGATTAACGAAGCCATTTATTCTTTGCATGAAGGTGTTGCAGGAGTAGAAGAAATCGACAGCGTGATGAAATTGGGTATGGCTCATCCCATGGGGCCTCTTCAATTAGCGGATTTTATCGGATTGGACGTATGTCTTGCAATACTAAATGTACTTAATGATGGTTTCGGACTTCCTAAATATAGTCCATGTCCTCTTCTAGTTAATATGGTCAATTCCAATAATTTAGGCAGAAAAACCGGAAATGGCTTTTATTCATATAGGAAAGATAGTAAGGAATTAATAGTTTCGGAGACCTTCAAATAAAAAAGCTAAGCTCAAATCTGACTTATTACAACATCTTTTTACCGTTTCTTATCTATAAATATCGTGCTTTAGTCGATTTAATGTAATTATTTATCATTTCTACTATTGACACGGACACACCCGTTAATGTATATTTGCCGAAAAATAATTAACGTTTGTCTAAATTTTACATCGATTGGTCTATAACAATTTCAGTGTTCACCCGTAGAAGTGAGTACTATCCTTGTTGAAACATTGCCATTGTTAGATAAGTGTTGATAGATAAGTGTTTAAGAAAATTAAAATTTTGGCTATGAAACTTTTTACGATTACGCGTTTTTATCAAATTTCCATATTGTCATTTCTATTAATCTTTACTTGTTCTTCTCTTAAGAGTCAGAGCATTATTTCCAATTTTTGTGGTGAAGACAAAACAGTTGACACACACATATTTGGAATGAAGGACGATACTGATAACTGTATCAATGTTCCTAACCCTGGAAATGTTTTATCAATCCATGTGGAAGTGTGGATTGAAAACTTCGATTGTCCTGGAAACAATTTTCCCGATAATCAAATCAGTATTAATGGAAATAACGTTATCGGTACTAATGCTGTTCAAAATGGAGGTAGTGCATTAGAGAGAATCTATAGATACACTTTCAATGGCTCAGAAAATCAAATTTGTTTGGGCAACCTAAACAGTTGTGAAGCTGCAAGTATGGTAATTCATGTCGAAAGATCTGAAGTTGGAGCAGCTTCGGTAGTGTATAAGTTTGATGAAGAACTTAATCATAGCTGCATAGAAGAAACCATTAATATAGGAACCTCCGGAACGGATAGAGATATTGAAGTTATTGTTCCTGTTCATGAAAAAGCGAATGATAATAGAGAAGTTGTTATTACAGCTAGTTCATTGGATAATAGTGGAAACGTGGTCAATACAGTTTCACAAACTTTTACAGCACAAAATGCTGGGAATGAAGCAGCAATATACTCACTAACTCTACCAAATGTTAATCAGAATTTCGATCGGATTAAATTAAAAGTATGCAGTCCTGATGTTAACGGTGCCTCAGTTGGTTTATCTGCTGTTGCAGTTTCAACTGAAAACAGTTGCGCTTCTTTATGCGGAACTTTGGATGGATTATATTTTTACGACCAAGCAACAGATGCTCCTGCATACGGACCTATTCAGAATAATGAGCAAATAAGCTTAGCTGATCTACCAACAGAATACTATTTAGTAGCTCAAACCAGTGGTAATATTGAAAGTGTTACTTTTTGGGTAGATGGGTACGCTGTAACAGAGAATGTAGTATCATACACTTTTCCAGCAGGAGCTGAAAATGGCACTAGTTGGTCTGGTGGTGTTGGAACACACAATATTGATGCAAATGCATATAACCAAGATAATGGAGCTGGAGAACACTGTGGACAAATCTGGTTGACTTTTGAAATTGTAGCTTGTAATCCGGGAATTGATATAGTGAACAACGGAAATTGTCCTGTTAATGTATACAAATGGCAGCCTTCAGGTGATATTTTTCAAGAAACACTTCAAGCTGGTAGTTCTTTTTGGGCACCAACTCAAGATGGACAAATGTGGAGAGTAGTTGATACTGATAATATTTGGAGTAATTTACTTTATGATGAAAGCATTACCACATATGGATGTGACAATGTGACTTGGACTGTATCTCCAGATTATTGTTGTAACCCAACAATAGATATTACCAACAATGGTAATTGTGAAATTGATATATACAGATGGCTTCCAACTGGAGATGTTTATGAAACTACTCTTCAACCTGGAGGCTCTTCTTCATTTAATACTGAAGATGAACAAATGTGGAGAGCTGTAGCTCCAAACTTTAACACTTCATTATTTGATGAAAGTTTTACAGTTTACGGGTGTGATAATGCTACATGGAATATCCAAGCAAATTACTGTGCTATCGATTGCGGAACCCTCGATGGTATTTATTTCTACGACCAGCAAACTGATCAAGCTGCATATGGTCCTATTCAAAACAATGAGCAAATTAATATCAATGATCTTCCGGCCAATTATTACTTAGTTGCTCAAACTTCTGGTGCAGTTGAAAGTGTTACTTGGTTGGTCGATGGATATACTCAAACCGAAAATGTTGTATTGTATACTTTTCCTGGAGGAGCCGAAAATGGTGACAATTGGTCAGGAGGTATAGGAACGCATAACTTGCAAGCAAATGCTTATAATCAAGATAACGGAAATGGAGAACTTTGTGGGCAAATTGAATTAACCTTCTACATTGATAACACCATCGAATGCTTATTAGATGTTGGTTTAGGAGATGATCAAACACTTTGCGAAATCGATAATCTGATCCTTACTCCTTCCATTAGTGGAATTTCTTCTTGTGAAGAAAGTTGCTTACTTAACAACAATAATATCATTGCACATTATGATATGAATGATTGCTATTCAAACAGTAATGATAACTCAAACTTTGATTTTTCAGAGTTAACAGCTCAAATAACTGATCTTTCTTGTGCTACAGTAAATGCATCAAATCTTTACAAAAATGAAGGTGCTCATTCTTGTACTCAATCCTATGACAACAATCCAGGTGATGCAATGTGCGTAGGAATGAACAACATTTATTCATGGTCTGACAATCATCCTCAGGCGCTTAGATTTACGATAAACTTAAATAATTCAGGATCTGAACACAGCGGATTAACACAGTTACAATTTAGAGTATTTTCTCCATCTTCATACTTGTGGAACAGTGCAGATAATCCAACAGGAAACACTGGATTAAATAATTATAATACAAAATATGGTTTTAGAATTCTTAAAGATGGAGCCGAAATATATCAAGAAATAGACCTAAACGCTCCTCAACAATGGGAATTAATTACGCGAAGCTTTATTGGGAATCCAGCTTTCTCAAGCACTGGAAATTCTGAATTTGAATTTGAATTTTTAGCCTACGACCCAATTGGAAATGGAGGTACTGTATCTGTTTTTGACTTTGACGACATAATGGTATACGGTGATTGTTGCACAGCTACAACAAACTCTGATTTAACTTACCTATGGTCTACAGGAGAAATTTCAGAAACTATTTCTGTAAATTCTGCTGGGACATATTCAGTAACTGTTACTGATTGCGAAGGATGTACAGCAACAGATGAAATTGTAATAAACGAAATTTGCTCAACACTTACTGGAAGTGCTCCAGCGGATATAAGCTTGGAATGTGATGATGAATTACCAACAGAAGAAGCAACTTTCTCAAGTGATTGTAATTTTACTGTTTCACCAAACGAAACTACTATAGGTTTAGATTGTGGATATCAGTTAGTTAAGTCTTGGACTGCAACTGATGAGTGTGGAAATGAGTTAACAGTTTCTCAGACAATAACAATAGTAGATACAACTAATCCAACAGGAACTGCTCCTGCAGATGTAACCGTTGAGTGTGATGATACACTTCCAAATGATCAACCAATATTTGCTGACAATTGCGATAACAACTTAGACATTGCACCTAGTGAAGTTCAAAATGATTTAGATTGTGGGTATGAAATTATCAGAACTTGGACTGCAACTGATGATTGTGGGAACAGTGTAACCGTTTCTCAAACTATAACAGTAGTTGACACAACTAATCCGACAGGAACTGCCCCTGCAGATGTAACAGTTGAGTGTGATGATACACTTCCAAATGATCAACCTTCATTTACTGATAATTGTGATAACAATTTAGATATTAATCCAAGTGAGGTTCAAAATGATTTGGATTGCGGTTATGAAATTATCAGAACTTGGACTGCAACTGATGATTGTGGAAACAGTGTAACCGTTTCTCAAACAATAAAAGTAATTGACACTACAAATCCAACAGGAATTGCTCCTGCAGATTTAAGTGTGGATTGTGAAGATGACATTCCAAATGATCAACCTTCATTTACTGACAATTGTGATAATGACTTAGATATCACAGCTAACGAAACTCAAAACGATTTAGATTGCGGTTATGAGATTATCAGAACATGGTTTGCCACTGATGACTGTGGAAACATAAGTGAAACACTAACACAAACAATAACGATTACTGATTCTACAGCTCCAACACTTTCTGTTTATCCAGAGGATTATTCAGTACAATGCTTGGACGAAGTTCTTCCAGCAGATCAGGTTGAAGCTCTTGATAATTGTTCTGAAGTAACTTTAGAATTTGTTGAAGATCCAGCAAATAATTTCTGTGGAGAAGGTGTGAGAAGAACATGGACAGCAACAGATGCGTGTGGTAATCAAACTGTACATATTCAATCTATCTTTATAAATGACACAACTGCACCTGTAGCTTCAAACGAACCTGCAGATGTATCATTGGAATGTCAAGAAGCACTTCCAACGGATGAGCCAACATTCACAGATAATTGTGATCAAGACCTTACAATAACTTCAGATGAAACTTCTGAGACAATTGATGGTCTAACGACAATAACAAGAACTTGGACAGCTACAGATGATTGTGGAAATGCTACCGTTGTTACACAAATCATTACACAAACATGTATGTTTGATTTGGCTTTAACAAAAGTATTAAGTTCAGCTGGTCCTTTTGCTCCAGGTGACGATGCTACATTCACAATTACAGTAATTAACCAAGGTAATCTAGATGCAAGTTCAGTAACAATTACTGATTATATACCTGCAGATATGACTTTAAATGATGCTGATTGGAATGCAGATGGAACGTTCGATTTAGGTGCATTAGCAGCGGGTACTTCAACTTCAGTTGATATTACTTTGACTATTGATGAAAACTTTAACGGGACTGAAATAATCAACATTACTGAAATCTCAGATGCTCAGAACAGTGAAAATCTTGATGATAAAGACTCTACTCCTGACGGTGATAACTCAAATGATGCAGGTGGAAACCCAAATTCTCCATCTGACAATACAGTTGATGGTGACGGAACTGGTACTCCAGGTGATAATAATCCAGACGGAGACGAAGATGATCAAGATCCGGCTTTATTGACATTAGAACAAACATTATCAATAGGTTCTACAGTCTTTGCCGATAATAATAACAATGGAATTCAAGATGCTAATGAAGATGGAATTGAAGGAGTTGAAGTATTAATCTTCTCTGTTGGTCCTGATGGTATTCCTGAAAATGGAGACGATATTCAAGCAGGATCAGATATCACTGATTCAAATGGAGACTATTTTGTTGGAGGCCTTGAACCTGGAGATTACTATGGTAAAATCATGAATCTTGACCCTGATTATACTTTATCATCTACTGATATAGGTTCAACTTTAGATCCTAATAACGATAGTGATTCTGATGACAATGGTCTTCAGCCTGATGGTGATGGATCAGGTGTTTGGTCAAATGTGATTACACTTTCTGCTGGAAATGAGCCTACTAATGAAGCTGGGTCTGGTGGAAACCAAGATTCATCTGATGATGACAATGGAAACATGACATTAGATTTTGGTTTTGTACCACAACTAAGTATTGGATCAACTGTTTTTGCTGATAACAATGATAATGGAGTTCAAGACGCTAATGAGTCAGGAATTGAAGGTATTGAAGTATTAATCTTCTCAGTTGGGCCTGATGGCATTGCTGAAAATGCAGATGACATTCAAGTTGGTTCTGACATAACAGATGCAGATGGAAACTACTTTGTAGATGGTCTTTTACCAGGTGATTACTACGGTAAAATCATGGATTTAGATCCAAATTACACATTATCTTCAACAGATACAGGATCAACTTTAGATCCAAATAACAATAGTGATTCTGATGACAATGGTTTGCAACCAGATGGCGCTGGAACAAGTGTTTGGTCAAACGTAATTACTTTATCTGCTGGTGATGAACCAACAAATGAAGCTGGTCAAGGTGGAGATCAAGACAATGCAGATGATGCAAATGGAAACATGACATTGGATTTTGGTTTCGTTCCTCAACTAAGCATTGGTTCTACTATTTTTGCTGATAACAACAACAATGGAATTCAAGATGCTAATGAGCCAGGAATTGAAGGAGTTGAAGTATTGATCTTCTCAGTTGGGCCTGATGGTATTGCTGAAAATGGAGACGATGTTCAAGTTGGTTCAGACATTACAGATGCAAATGGAAACTACTTTGTAGACGGTCTTTTACCAGGCGATTACTATGGTAAAATTATGGATCTTGATCCAGAATACACATTATCTTCAAATGATATTTCTTCAACTGAAGATCCAAATAACAACAATGATTCTGATGATAATGGACTTCAACCAGATGGTGCCGGAACTGGCGTTTGGTCAAATGTTATAACATTAAGCTCAGGAGATGAGCCAACAAATGAAGCTGGTCAAGGTGGAGATCAAGATGATGCGGATGATGCAAATGGAAACATGACACTTGACTTCGGTTTTGTTCCAGAATTAAGCATAGGTTCTACGGTATTCGTTGATAATAACGACAACGGAATCCAAGATAATGATGATGATGGAATAGAAGGAATCCTTGTTGAAGTATTTAGTGTTGGTCCTGATGGAGTTAAAGATGGCGGAGATGATTCTCTTGCTGGTTCTGACACAACAGATGAAAATGGAAATTACTTCGTTGACGGATTATTACCTGGTGATTACTATGTAAAAATCAACGAGCCTTCAGAGGATTACCCAACTTCATCAACGGATATTGCTTCTAGCTCCAATCCTAACAATGATCAAGATAATGACGATAATGGTCAACAAGACAATACAGGTGAAATGGTAATGTCTGATATTGTAACACTTGAAGGAGATTCTGAACCAACAGGTGCAGATGAAAATGCTTCAGGTGGTGATCAGGATGACGCGGATGATGATAATGGAAACATGACAATAGACTTTGGTTTTGTTCCAATATTTGACCTTGCATTAACAAAAGAATTGACTTCTGCCGGACCATTTGCTCCAGGTGATGAAGTAACGTATACAATCAATGTTATTAACCAGGGAAGTGCAAACGCAACTTCAATCACACTTGTTGATTATGTTCCGGCTGGTATGACAAACAATGACGCTGACTGGGCAGGTGGAGTATTTGAGCTTGGTGCTTTAGCAGCTGGTGCTTCAACTTCAGTTGAAATAACATTAACTATAGATTCGGATTTCACAGGTGGTGACCTAGTAAACTTTGCAGAAATTGCAGATGCTACAAATCCAGCTGAAACTCCAGATATTGATTCAACTCCAGATACAGATGATTCAAATGATGCAGGTGGACAACCTGATTCTCCAGCGGACAATAATGTAAACGGTAATGGAACGGGTACACCTGGTGATGACAATCCAGTAACAGATGAAGATGATCACGATCCTGCTACATTAAATGCATGCGATGCACAAGGTCCTGTTGTTGAATGTCCAGATGACTTGGAATTACCATGTAATTCTGATACTCCAGAAGCGAACACGGATGACGTAATCGCATCTGACCCATTTGGAATTGCTTCAATAGAATTCATTGGAGATGAAGAGTCATTTGATGGATGTACGAAAGTAATTACTAGAACATATAGAGCAACAGACAACTGTGGAAATTCTACAGATTGTACTCAAACAATCTCAATACCTACAGATTCTGAAGCTCCAGTTCTTTCTGATTACCCAGAAGATTTCACAGTTCAATGCCTTGAGGAAATTGAGCCTGCTGAGGAAATCACTGCTACGGATAACTGCACATCTCCTATTACAGTTGAATTTGTTGAAGATCCAACAAATGATTTCTGTGGAGACGGTGTAAGAAGAACATGGACTGCAACTGATGCTTGCGGTAACCAAACAATTCATATTCAGTCGATATTTGTGAACGACACAACTGCTCCTATAGCAAGCGATGTTCCTGCAGATGTAACACTAGAATGTAACGACCCTCTTCCAACAGATGAACCAACATTTACGGATAATTGCGAATTTGATTTAACAATTGATTTCGAGGAAACTTCAGTTTCAGATGGAGGAACAACTACAATTACCAGAACTTGGACAGCAACAGATCATTGTCAAAACGCAACTGTCGCTCAACAAATAATTATAGTTGAATGCGAGTTTGACCTTGCATTGACTAAGGAATTAAGTTCTGCTGGGCCATTCGCTCCAGGTGATGATGTAACATTTACAATTACAGTAATAAACCAAGGTGATATAGATGCAACATCAATCACTTTGACTGATTATGCTCCAGCTGGATCATCTTTAAATGATGCAGATTGGAATGCAGATGCTACTTTTGATTTAGGTGCTTTAGCTGCAGGCGAATCAACTACTATAGATGTTACTCTAAAAATTGATGAAAACTTCCAAGGAAGTTCTTTAGTTAACTTTGCAGAAATTTCAGACGCTGAAAATGCTGAAGGAGTAGAAGATATTGATTCCACTCCAGATGCAGACAACAATAATGATGCTGGTGGTGAGCCAGGAACTCCTACTGACAATGAAGTCAATGAGGAAGCTCCAATAGATGAAGATGATCACGATCCTGCTGAATTGATTTTAGACCAAGTATTCGATCTTGCTTTAATCAAAGAATTAAGCTCTGCTGGACCATTCGCTCCAGGTGATGATGTAACATTTACAATTACCGTTGTGAACCAAGGAACACTTGATGCAACAGATGTTGTTATTAGCGATTATATCCCAGCTGGTTTATCCCTTGCAGATGCAGATTGGAATGCTGATGGAACTTTTGATCTAGGAAATTTAGCAGCTGGTGCTTCAACAACAATTGATATTACTTTAGCAATAGATGACAACTTCAATGGTTCTCAGTTAGTGAACTTTGCAGAAATCTCAAATGCTGATAATTTACTAGGCGAAGAAGATCAAGACTCAACTCCAGATTCAGACAATTCAAATGATGCAGGTGGTCAACCAGATTCTCCGGCTGACAATGAATTGAACGGAAATGGAAATGGAACTCCAGGAGATGACAACCCTGCTGGTGATGAAGACGATCACGATCCGGCTTCTATTGAAATAGAACAAACGCTTTCCATAGGTTCTACTGTTTTCGTAGATGTTAATGATAACGGAATACAAGATGCTGGTGAAACAGGTCTTGAAGGAATAACAGTTGAAGTATTTAACGTAGGTCCTGATGGAGTTAAAGGTGGAGGAGACGACACTTTAGCAGGTTCAGATACTACAGATGAAGATGGAAACTACTTTGTTGATGGATTAGCTCCAGGTGATTACTATGTGAAGATAAATACTCCTTTAACTGGATATGAAACATCTTCAACGGATATCGCTTCAACTGATGATCCTAATAATAATACAGATTCGGATGATAACGGTCAGCAAGATGCGGCAGGTGAAATGGTAATGTCAGATATTATCACACTTTCTGCTGGTGACGAACCAAGCAATGAAGATGGTGAAGGCGGTGACCAAGATGCAGCTGATGATGACAATGGAAACATGACTGTTGACTTTGGATTCATCCCTACATTTGACCTTGCGTTGAAAAAGACATTGACTTCTGCTGGACCGTTTGGTGCTGGAAGTGAAGTAACGTATGAAATTGAAGTAATCAATCAAGGAACAGCAGATGCAACTTCAATTACCATTATTGATTACGCTCCTGATGGAATGCAAAATAATGATGCTGATTGGAATGCAGATGGAACTTTCGATGTAGGTCCTTTAGCAGCAGGTACTACTACTACTGTTGAAGTTACTTTAACAATTGATGCGGACTTTGCTGGTGGAGATCTTATCAACTTTGCAGAGATAGCTGACGCTACAAACCCAGCTGGCTCTGACGATGTAGATTCTACTCCAGATTCAGATAACACCAACGATGCTGGTGGTCAACCAGATTCAGCATCTGACAATGCTGTAAACGGTGATGGAACAGGTACTCCTGGTGATGAAAATGCTTCAACAGATGAAGACGATCATGATCCTGCTTCTTTAAATGCATGTGACGGAATAGATCCAATAGTAGAATGTCCAGAAGATTTGGAATTACCATGTAATTCAGACACTCCAGCTCCTAATACTGACGATGTTGTTGCATCTGATCCTGCAGGAATTGCAAGTATTGAATTTATTGGCGATGATGAGTCATTTGACGGATGTACTAAAGTGATTACAAGAACATATAGAGCAACAGACAATTGTGGAAATTCTGCAGATTGCACACAAACAATCACTATTCCTACAGACTCTGAAGCTCCAGTTCTTTCCGATTACCCAGAAAACTTTACAGTTCAATGTTTAGAAGAAATTACTCCTGCTGAGGAAATCACAGCTACTGATAATTGCACAGCGCCTGTTACGGTTGATTTTGTTGAAGATCCAACAAATGATTTCTGTGGAGATGGTGTAAGAAGAACATGGACTGCAACTGATGCTTGTGGAAATCAAACCATTCATATTCAATCTATATTTATTAATGATACTACTGCTCCAGAAGCAAATGACATTGAAGATATAGAATTAGAATGTGGAGATGATATTCCAGAAAATGAGCCTACGTTCACAGATAATTGCAATTTTGATTTGACCATTACGATGGAAGAAACAACAACAGATATAAATTGCGGTGTTCAAATAACAAGAACATGGACGGCAGAAGATCATTGCGGAAATGTAACTACTTCAGATCAAGTCATTACAATTACAGATAACACAGACCCTGTACTATCTGGTGTTCCAGCTAATGAATCTGTTGAATGTGATGAAATGCCAGATGCTGCTGTAGTTACTGCAACTGATATTTGCGATGGTGATATACCTGTAGAAATGACAGAAGTTATTTCAGATGGTTGTCCTTATACAGTTGAAAGAACATATACTGCGACTGATGCTTGTGGAAATGTTGCTACTGCAACTCAAGTAATTACTGTAAATGATGAAACTGCTCCTGAGTTAATTGGTGTACCAGCTAATTATACAGCAGAATGTGGTGAAGCTCCAGCAGTTGCTCCTGTTACTGCAACAGATAATTGTAGTTCAGACTTAACTGTAGAGTTTACAGAATTGGTAATAAGTGACTCTTGTCCAATAGAAATTGAAAGAACATGGACAGTAACTGATGCTTGTGGAAATACAACAGAAGCTTCTCAATCAATATTCATAGATGACACAACTGCTCCTGAATTAATAGGTGTACCTGCTGACATTGCTGTTGAATGTGACGAAATTCCAGCGGCTCCTATAGTAACAGCTACTGATAATTGTGACAACGTTGGAGTTGATTTCACAGAAGTAATCTCTGATGGATGTCCTTATACAATCACAAGAACTTGGTCCGCTTCAGATGCATGTGGAAACACAAATGAGGTAACTCAAACTATAACGGTAACTGATAACATTGCTCCTGTTTTAGTTGGTGTTCCTGATGATGTAAATGATGAATGCTCAAGTGTTCCTTCTGCTCCGAATGTTACTGCAACGGACAATTGTGATACTGATGTTATTGTTACATTAAATGAAGAAACAGTTGGAAATTCTTGTCCACTTACTGTAATAAGAACATGGACTGCTACTGATGCTTGTGGAAATACTGCTGAAGCAAGTCAGACAATAATAATTGATGACACCATTGCTCCAGAAGTATTAAGTTCATTAGAAGACATCACAGTTGAATGTACTGATATACCAGATCCAATTGAGTTAGAAGTTGCTGACAATTGTGATATTGATCCTGATGTAATTTTCAGTGAGCAAATATTAATGCAAGCATGTGGTTACGTTATAGTAAGAACATATTCAATCGAAGACCTTTGTGGAAACGAAGCATTCGCAGAATATACAATTACTGTTGTTGATACAACGGCACCAGTTCTTTCTAGCACACCAGCGGACATTACGGTGTCTTGTGGTGAAGTTCCTACTGCCCCATCAATTACAGCTACAGATGCTTGTGATGGAAACATAGATGTTTCATTCAGTCAATTTGGTTATAATGGTGTTGATTGTGAAGGTCAATTAACAAGAGTTTGGACAGCAGAAGATGCTTGTGGAAACGAAGTTTCTCATACACAGATAATTACTATTGAAGACACAGTTGCTCCAACATTAGTTAATGGTTTAGAAGATCTGAGCTTAATGTGTGAGGATAATTTACCTACTGATCTTCCAACATATGAAGATAACTGTGATGATGATGTGACGGTAACAGTTACAGAAACAACTAATGATCTTGCATGCGGATTCGAAGTAATTAGAACATTCACTGCAACTGATGATTGCGGAAATGTATCTACATCAAATCAGACAATAACAGTATTAGATCAAGCAGATCCAGTATTGATAGATGTCCCTGCTGATGCAACAGTAGAATGTGATAACATTCCTGCTTCAGCAAATGTTACCGCTAGCGATGACTGTTCTGAAGTGACGGTAGAATTTAATGAAGTAATTTCAGATGGTTGTCCTTATGATATTATTAGAACTTGGACTGCAGTAGATGAGTGCGGAAACTCAACAAGCGCTTCTCAAGTATTGACAGTAATAGATTCTACACTACCTGAGTTCAGCAATCCACCTGCAGATTTAACTGTGGAATGTGATGATATCCCTGCAGCAGCCCAAGTATCTGCAACGGACAATTGCTCTGATGTGACCATAGAATTTAGTGAAGTAATTTCAGACGGTTGTCCTTATGATATTATTAGAACTTGGACAGCGACTGACGCATGTGGAAATGTTGCTGCTCATACGCAAGTCATAACTGTTGAAGATACGCAAGCACCTATATTGAACAATGTTCCAGCTGATTATACTGCTGAATGTGGAGATGCTCCAGCTCTTGCACCGGTGACAGCTTCAGATAATTGTTCTAATAATATAGTTGTTGTCTTCAGCGAACAAGTAAATAGCGCAAGCTGCCCTATTTCTATCGTTAGGACTTGGACTGCTACTGATGGATGTGGAAATATAGCTGAAGCTTCTCAAAACATTTTGATTAGTGATGAGGAAGCACCAGTATTGAGCGAATTACCAGCAGATCTTACAGTAGAATGTGATAACATTCCTGCTCCGGCAAATGTTACTGCTACAGATAATTGTACAAACCCAATAGTTGAATTTACAGAAGTTCAAACTGATGGATGTCCTTATCAAATAATTAGAACATGGTCTACTGCTGACGACTGCGGAAATGAAACTTCACACGTTCAGACAATTACTGTTGAAGACACAAATGCTCCAGTATTCTCAGGAATACCAGCAGATTTCTCAGCTGAATGTGGAGATGTTCCTTCAATTGCTAGTCCTAGTGCTACTGACAATTGCAGCGCAGATGTATTGATTACATTCAGTTCTGAAGTAGTAAACGAAGCTTGTCCTCTTATCATAGAAAGAACTTGGACAGCTGTAGATGCATGTGGTAATACAACTAGTGAAACACAAACAATTACATTTGATGATCAAACGGCACCTGTAATGTCTGGTGTTCCTGAAAATGAATCTGTAGAATGTGATAATATTCCTGCTCCGGCAAATGTTACTGCAACAGATAATTGCGATTCAGCTCCTGTTATCGAATTTAATGAAGTAACAATTGGACAAGGTTGTACTTACGAATTAGTAAGAACTTGGACTGCAACGGATGCTTGTGGAAATGCTTCACAGCAAATTCAAACAATATTTGTATCCGATACTGAAAATCCATTAGCAGCAAATGAACCTGCTGATGTAACTATTGAATGTGGAGATGCTCTTCCTGAGGATGAGCCAACATTCTCAGATAACTGTGATACAGATCTAATTATCAATTTCTCTGAAGAAACAATTGATGCTCCATGCGGTGAAATACTTGTGAGACAGTGGATGGGTATAGATGACTGTGGTAATACTACAATTGTGAATCAATTGATTACCATTACAGATACGACAGCTCCAACTGTTACAGGACCAACAGATGCTAATATTGACTGTTCTGAAGAACTTCCAACGGAAGAACCTCAGTTCTCCGATATCTGTGATGATAATTTGAGTATCTCTTTAGACGAAGATATTCAAACCAATACGTGTGGTTACGTTCTAACCAGAACTTATACAGCTTCTGATGAGTGCGGTAACACAACTGATTTTGTACAGGTAATTACGGTAACAGATGGAAATAACCCAAGTATCTCAGCTCCAGCTGACGAAACAGTAGAGTGTGATGCTGTTCCTGCTCCAGGAAATCCAATAGCTTCAGATCTTTGCGATGACGAATTAGAAATCACGTTTGAAGAAGTTATAGGTCAAGGATGTCCTTATACAATTACTAGAACTTGGACTGCAACAGATGATTGCGGAAACAGTTCTTCAGCAACACAAACGATTACTGTTGTAGATACTGTTGAACCAGAGTTAATTGGAGTTCCAGCGAATATTACAATAGATTGCGAATCAATTCCTTCGCCACCTATCGTAGGCGCTACAGATAATTGTGGACAAGTAGAAGCAATACTTACGGAAACTACGAATTTTGATGAATGTCCTTATACATTGACAAGAACATGGACTACCACGGATGCATGCGGAAATACAGCTTCAGCATCGCAGGTGATCACTATTATTGATAATGTGGAACCAGAGTTGATAGACTTTGAAGGAGCTATTAATGTTCAATGTGATGAGTCTGATGAGATTTACATTCAAGCAGAAGATAACTGCACTGAAGTAACAATCTCTATTGTTCAAGACTTGTTATTCTCTGGAAATTGCTACGGTACAATTGAAAGAACATATTTAGTCGAAGATGAGTGTGGTAATTCACTAACTGTAATTCAATACTTATTCTTAGAGGATGATATTGCTCCAACATTTGATTCTACTCCTGAAGAAACAATTACAATTCTTTGTGGAGAAGATATTCCAGAACCGGAAACATTAACAGCTTCAGATAACTGTGATACCGATGTTGTAATTGCCGTTACAGATCAAGTATCAAATGGTGGAAATTGCCCATATGAAATAACAAGAACATATACTGCTCTAGATGCTTGTGGTAATTCTACTGACTTTGTTCAGACAATAGATGTTATTGCAAACCCACTAGCAGATTCTGGAGACATTGTTATTACAAGTGCACCAAATCCGTTTACTACAAACAACAAAGTAACCATGACAATTCCTCAAGATGGATTCGTTCAGTTTACTGTAGTAAATACATTGGGACAAGAAGTTCAACTGTTGATTGAAGGAGAGCTTGAGGCAGAAATTCTTTACGAATTTGAACTTCAAACTCAAGGATGGGATGATGGTGTTTATTACTTGAAACTATTCTACAAGGATAAGTTCGAATCTCATAAAATTATTAAAGTGAATTAATCTCATTCATTATAATCTTATTGCTAAAGGGATGCTTAAACAAGCATCCCTTTTTTTATTTATTCCTCCCAATTCGAAACAACTACCAACCCCCAAACCCTCCTGAAAACCACACCAATCAACAGATTCAAAAAAAGTTAGATTATTTTTCATTTTTTTTCTAATTCTTACTTGACAAGGGAGCAATTCTACCCTATTTTTGTCCTGTATTTAATCAAATACTTACCATTTAACCCCTATTCTTTCTAAGCTAATTGAAAATTCACAAACGTTTTAACTCATAGGAGATTAAAATTTAAATGTGAGTGAGAAAAACGAGATTGATAATTTAATTTTTAGCTATGAAACTTTTTACGTTTAATTCTTTTTTTGCTGCCATTTTACTAATCTGTTGTTCTAACACTGCTTTTGCTGAAGCAGCTGGTAATTCAGAATTTACTACTTGTGGAACACTGGAAGGCATATTTATATATGACCAAGTAACTGATCAGCCTATCTATGGACCTATTATTGATGGAGATCAAATTAACATTAATGATCTTACAAACAGTTATTACTTGGTAGCTCAAACAAGTGGTTACATTGAAAGTGTTTCCTTCTGGGTTGATGGATACTCAAATATTGAGAACGTTGTTCACTATACCTTTCCTAGTGGTGGAGAAAACAATAACAACTGGAATGGTGGAATTGGAACGCACAATGTAGATGTTAATGCTTACAGTTCTGATAATGCCTATGGAAATCTTTGCGGCCAAATTTGGTTGTCATTTGACATTATTGATGCTTGTCAAAATGTAACCAACGCAGGAGCAATTTCATCCTTAGCTTCTGTATGCGCAGGTGAGACAATTACTATTGTAAATGATGCTTCTCCAACCGGAGGTTCTGGAGATTTAGAATTCATTTGGTTATTCAATCAAAATGAAACAAACCCAAATAATGCGCAGTTAATTGAATCAAATACTTCTAATCTTACACTTACACCCTATGAAAGTGGTTACTACAGAAGATGTGCAAGAAGATCTGGTTGTACGAACTATGATGGAGAATCAAATTGGATTTATATAGAAGTAGATACCAACTGTCAAGAACCATGTAACTTAACAGTAGATGCAGGTCTGGATTTAGAAACTTGTGGAGAAGAACTAAATATTTCAGCTTCAATTAATGGTGCAAGCACATGCTTCAATGGTTGTGAACATGAAGTTAGTGCTCCAGAAAGATGTGGAAACTCTGAACTTTTTGTATTCTATATAAACAACGCTCCAGGCGGACAATATTTCTCTTCAGACAATGCTACATTTGTTCAATACAAAAATGGAACAGCAAAATTTACCGCTGACGCAACCAATGGAACAGATAATGTTTCTATAGATATTACGTACTCTGACAAAACTACAATTGCACCTGTTGGCAGCCCAAAAGAAAACAATTGTGAAAGCACTGACGCTAGCGGATGGATTTACTATCAAACAACTTCAGGAACTGTAATTTCTCAAAATCACGGTACATACTCTATCTCAAGAAGAGGTCCAGCATTCCAGTTAGGAAATACAGCTATGCATATTGCCCCTGGTTTTGGAGCTTCTGGATGGATTGATTTTGCTGGTGGTGATGGAACATACCTTCAAGGTGATGTAAATATTCAGTTAAATCCAAATTGTAATCAAATAGAAGGAAATGATACTGTATCTATACTTTGGTCTACTGGTTCTACTTCTGAATCGATTAACGTGAATAGTCCTGGAACCTATACAGTAACAGTAACCGATTGCAACGGTTGCTCAGCAACTGATGAAGTCATTGTTACAGGATGTACAGATGCTCCTGAAGGAACTTTAATGACTGATCTTACTATTGAATGCGGTGATGATCTTCCCAACTCGGCTCCTACTTTTTCAAGCTCTTGTGATGATGATCTGGAAATTACTTTTAACGAAGACTTCAATGATTTTGCATGCGGATATGAGATAGTTAGAACTTGGTTCGCAACTGATGATTGCGGAAATGAAAGTGATGTAATCACTCAAACAATAACAATCGTTGATAACACAAACCCTGTTTTCACTTCAACTCCAGACGATATCACTATCAACAGCATAAACGATTTACCTAACCCGGGCGAAGTTCAAGCTACAGATAATTGCGGAACAGTAATTATGGAATTTTTCGAAAGCATGCCAACGGATCAATGTGATGGTCAAATTCTGAGAACCTGGACTGCAGTTGATGCATGCGGAAATTCAATTGAACATACTCAAACTATTACCATATTTGATTCGATAGATCCAATCGTTGTTAGTGCTCCAGAAAACATGACAATAGATTGCGAAGAGATTCCATTTATGGAGCCTGTTTTTGAAGATAATTGCGATGAAGATTTGGACATAGTGTTTGAAACCTCCTCAGAAGAGAATGGAGATACTATTATCATTACAAATACATGGACTGCATTCGACAACAACAACAATTCGGTTACCGTTACCCAAGTGATAACAGTTAACATTCCTGGTGATCCAATTTTAATCGGAGTTCCTGCAGATGAAACTGTTGAGTGTAATGAAATTCCAGAAGCAACTTTAGTTGTTGTGGAACATGATTGTGAAGACCTTGAAGTAATTTTTTCAGAAGAAATTACTGAAGGCTGTCAGCACACAATTACCAGAACTTGGACAGCAACGGATTCCCAAGGAAATTCCGTAAGTGCAACTCAAGTAATTACAGTAGTAGATTCAACTCCACCTGCATTCGTAAATCTTCCAAATGACACAACAGTAGAATGCGGAAACCTATTTGTTGCTCCGGTTATTATGGCTACTGATCATTGTGATGACGATGTGGAAGTAACACTAAGTCAATTTGGATACAATGGTGTAGATTGTTCAGGAGTTCTTACCAGAGTATTCGTTGCTATCGATGATTGTGGAAATGAAGCTTCTCACACTCAACTCATAACTATTATTGACAATGTTGCTCCAACAGCTTCAAATATCCCTTCTGATTTAACTATCAACTGCGGTGAAATAATTCCAGGTGATTCTCCTTCCTTTGAGGACAATTGCGATGAAGATTTAACGGTATCTTTTGAAGAAAACCAAACCGATAACGGAGATGATTTAATAATAACAAGAATCTGGACAGCATTAGATGCATGCGGAAATGAAACTTCAGTTTCTCAGGTATTAACCGTTGTTCAAAGTGAAGCTATTTCATTAATAAATGTACCGCAAGATATTACAGTTGAATGCATTGAAATTCCAGCCCCTGCAAATGTTGAAGCATCAAACCAAAGTATGGTATCATTCAATGAAAGTGTATCAGGTAATTGTCCTTACATCATTACAAGAACATGGTCCGCATCAAATGATTGTGGAAATACAGCAACAGCAACACAGACAATAGTTGTTGAAGATAATACAGCTCCTACCTTTGTTGATGTTCCTGCCAACATTAGTGTAACTTGTGGAAATGTTCCTCCAGCTGCTAGTATTGATGCTATTGATTTATGTGATGAGGATGTTGATGTCTCTGTAAGTCAATTTGGTTATAACGGAGTTGATTGCTCAGGAGTACTAACTAGAATATATACAGCTACAGACAATTGTGGAAACATTGCACAGCATACTCAAACAATCACAATTAGCGATGATATAGCTCCTGTAGCTTCTAATGTTCCTGCTGACATAACTTTCGAATGTGGTGGAAACATTCCTACAGATGAACCTACTTTTACGGATAACTGTGCTGGAAATATTAATGTAGAATTTAGCATTGAAGAAAGTGTTTCAGGAATGACAACAACCTACATTAGAACTTGGATTGCTTCTGACGAATGTGGAAATGAAACTACAGTTTCTCAAACAGTGATTATATCTGGAAATTCGAATCTAGAATTAATTGGCGTACCAGCAGATTTAACTGTAGAATGCAATGATGTACCAAGTGCAGCAAATGTGACATCTAACGATGGAAGTATAGTTTCTTTCCAAGAAACAATTTCAGGAGACTGTCCTTATTTCATTACCAGAACTTGGTCTGCAACAAATGACTGTGGTGGAGATATTTCAGCAAGCCAAATTATAACTGTAGAGGACATCACAGCTCCTGTACTTTCAAACATACCTGCCGACATTACGGTAAACTGTGGTGAGATTCCAAATGTAGTTCTTCCAAGTGCTTCAGACCTATGCGATAATGATGTATCCGTATCTCTAAGCCAATTTGGATATAATGGAGTTGACTGTTCGGGTACATTAAATAGAAAATTCACTGCTACCGATAATTGTGGAAATACAGTTGAGCATATTCAAGTAATTACTATTGTTGATAACATTGCTCCAACATTCAATGGTGATGCTTCAGATATGACTGTTGAGTGCAATAATATTCCAGCAGCATCGGAAATTTTAGCAACAGACAATTGCGGTGATGTAATTTTAGATTTCAATGAATCTATTTCTGATGGTTGTCCATACACAATTATCCGAACTTGGACTGCGACTGACCTGTGCGGAAACTCCAGTGAATTAAGCCAAGTATTAACTGTTGTAGATAACACCGCTCCAGAATTGAATGGTGTACCTGCGGATTTCACAACTGACTGCGCAGACAATCTTCCAAATCCAGCGAATGTTGATGCATCAGATGCTTGCGATACAGAAGTGATTGTAATATTTTCGGAAGAAGTAAATGGAGATACAGTTATCCGAACTTGGACCGCAACTGATGCATGCGGAAATACAAGCTCAGCATCTCAGACAATCACGGTTATTGATAGCGGTTTACCTATGCTTGTTGGTGTACCTGCAAACATTACTGTAGAATGTGGCAATATACCTGATGCTGCAAACGTAACTGCCACAGATGGATGTACTTCAGCTACTGTTACTTTTGACGAATCAATTGGAGATGGATGTCCATATACAATAACAAGAACATGGACTGCTGCAGATGATGCTGGTAATACAGTAGAAGAAAGTCAAATTATAACTGTAGAAGATACAGAAGCTCCTGTTATAACAAATGTACCTTCAGATATTTCCCTTTCATGTTCAGAATTACCAGAAGCAGCAAATGTTTCAGCATCTGACAATTGTGACAGCAATGTTGAACTTACTTTGGAAGAAAATACGGATTACAGTAATTGTCCATACATATTAACAAGAACATGGACTGCTACTGATGAGTGTGGAAACACATCCTCAGCTACTCAGGAAATTACGTTAATAGACAATCAAGCTCCCGAACTAATCGATTTTGAAGCAGCTATTCAAGTACTATGCGATGAAACGGAAGGTATATTTATTCAAGCTGAAGATAACTGTTCTGAAATTGATATAACCATTGTACAAGATCAATTTTTCTCAGGAGCTTGTTATGGAACAATTGAAAGAACTTACCTTGTTGAAGATGCATGTGGAAACTCAACAACAGCAGTACAGTTCTTATTTCTTAATGACGATGAGGATCCTGTATACATTGAGACTCCTGAAGCAGAAATAACTATTGAATGTGGAGACGAAATACCAGAATTGGAAATGCCTGTTGCAATAGATAATTGTGACCCAGATGTTGAAATAGAAGTTTCAATACACGAATCAAATGATGGAATTTGTCCTTACGTAATTACAAGAGTTTTCATCGCAAATGATGATTGCGGTAATGATCAAAAATTTGTTCAAATCATTAACGTTAATCAAGGTGTTATTGGAGAAGATGAAGATGTAATGATTACTAGCTCCCCTAACCCTGTTCATGGAAATACCAAAGTTACTTTTGCAGTTCCAACAGATGGAGATGTTGTGTTCACAGTCACCAATTCAATGGGTCAAGAAACGCAAATGATTATGAAAGGTGAAGTAATTGGAGGAGCCTTGAATCAATTTGATTTGATAACGCAAGATTGGAAGAATGGAGTGTACTATCTTAAGTTATATTATGACGGTAAATTTACATCTCATAAAATCATGAAAATCAAATAATAAACATTAAATATTCTAATGAAAAAAGCCTCGAAATTTCGGAGCTTTTTTCATTAGAATATTTGTTATTTCTGACAGCAATCTGTATTCTCATATTACCTTTAATGGGTATTTTGATAATTTTATCTATCAATTTCGGCTTTTTATCTACACAAACTTTGCACTTTGCATAAAAAATAGCTTATTTTGACATCCCAAATGGTATATTCGTCCCAAATTTTTTTGAGTACGTCTATAACATGACGGATTTATTCAGCTGAAATGAGAATTATTGACCAAACGAAACCTGCTTGGATTTATTTTCCAAGTCACAACTTTTCTGTCTTGAGAAGTAGTTTTCATTTTTTTACTAAAAAACACAAGAGTTTCGCACCCAATTTTTACTTCGGTTCAAATTTTTATTGGTTTTTCTTTTTAAGGGAAATCGATTTTTTATCAATTAAATAAGAGTTTAAATTAATTAACTTACTATGAAAAGTATAACTACTCTAACCAAGAACCTAATGACCCTGTTGGTCTGTTGTTTCTTGTTTTCAAATTACGCAATGAGTACTTGTGGTTCGATAAGTGCCTTGAAAATTTATGATCAAACTACTGATCAGGAAGTTCAAGGGATCGGAGCCATTTATGACGGTATGGAAATTCCCGTAAGCCTTCTACCTTCTAACTATTATTTGGTAGTTGAAACCTCTGGCACAATTGAAAGTGTGGCCATATGGGTAAATGGTTCTTCTCAAAATTATGAGAACGTTGCCCCATATACTTGGCCGAACGGTGCAGAATCTAATTACAATTGGAATGCGGGCATTGGCAATTATTCCATTGACATTCATGCATTCCAAGAAGACAATGGGGCTTGGTTATGTGAACAAAGATGGCTTGGGTTCAAGATTGTCAATTGTGCTCCAACCATTGACATAAATAACAACGGATCTTGTGATATAGATATATACAAGTGGGAATCTACTGGTGATATATACCAAGCAACCTTAGCTCCGGGTCAAAACTTTTGGGCGAATACTTATGATGGGGCAGCTTGGAGAGCTGTGGCACCAAATTGGAATACCTCTGCATTTGACGAAAGTTTTTATATCAACGGTTGTAGTAGTTTCTCTTGGAATGTACAACCTGAATATTGCGCTCCTGTTTGCGGAACATTAGATGGAATTTATTTTTATGACTGCGCTACAAATGCACCAGCATATGGGCCAATTGTAGATGGGTCTCAAATTAGTATTACAGATTTACCAGATTGCTATTATTTGGTTGCTGAAACAAGCGGTAACATAGAAAGTGTTTCATTTTGGGTTGATGGATATGATCATACTGAAAACGTTGTCCTTTATACTTTCCCAGGTGGAGCAGAAAACGGAAATCCATGGACTGGAGGTGTTGGAACTCACAATATAGAGGCTAGTGCATTTAATCAGGATAGTGGAAACGGTGATAATTGCGGTCAGATATGGCTTAACTTTGAAATTATAGATTGTTCTCCAGGAATAGACATAGTTAACAATGGAATATGTGCGGTTAACATATATAAATGGTTGCCTTCTGGAGATGTTTTTCAAACTACTTTACTAGCAGGTGATTCGTATTGGGCACCTACCCAAGATGGACAAATGTGGAGAGCAGTAGATACAGATAATGTATGGAACAACTTACTTTACGATGAAAGCTTTACTACCTCTGGATGTAATAGTCAAACTTGGACTATTTCTCCAGATTATTGCTGCAGCCCTACTATAGATATAGTTAATAACGGAAGTTGTGATGTAGATATTTATAAATGGTTGCCTTCTGGAGATGTATTTCAAACTTCTCTGGCTCCAGGTCAAAATTTCTGGGCTGAAACCTTAGAAGGAGAACAATGGAGAGCAGTTGCTCCTGGTTTTAACACTTCAAATTTTGATGAAAGTTTCACTGTAAGTGGATGTAATGGTAATTCATGGTCTGTTAATCCTAACTATTGTGTTGTCGAATGTGGAACTCTTGATGGAGTTTACTTTTACGATTGTGCTACAAATACACAAGCTTACGGCCCTATAGTTAATGGAGAAGAAATTAACATTTCGGATTTACCAGATTGCTATTATTTAGTTGCTGAAACAACTGGAAATGTAGAAAGTGTTTCATTTTGGGTTGATGGATTTGATCACATCGAAAATATTGTTCCTTATACTTTTCCAGGTGGAGCAGAAGATGGAAATCCGTGGACTGGAGGGGTTGGAATTCATAATATAGAAGTTAATGCTTTTAATGAGGACCATGCAGCTGGTGATAATTGTGGACAAATCTGGCTTAATTTTGAAATTATAGATTGTACTCCAGAAATAGATATCGTTAATAATGGTTCTTGTGAAATCGATATATACAGATGGCTTTCGTCTGGAGATGTATTTGAAGCAACTCTTCAACCTAGTTCTTCCGTTTCATTTAGTACAGAAGATGGACAAAGTTGGAGAGCAGTTGCTCCAGGATTTAACACCTCCTTATTTGATCAGAGCTTTACAATTAATGGATGCAGCAACTTTACTTGGAGTTTGAATCCTAGTTTTTGCGATCCAGACTGTAATTTAAGTGTAAATATAAATGACCCCGATCCGATTTGCGAGGGAGAAAGCACGACACTATCAGCATCCGTTAATGGAGAATCTACTTGTCAATCTTGTTGTAGTAGAGAAGTTTCAAATACTACTAATTGCAGTAACGGAAATTTTTACGCAATCGTTTTTCAAAATCCAGGACCAAACTCATTTACTGGATCTAATCTTTCATGGATTGAATGTGGAGACGGAACAGCAACTTACTCAGGTACAGCATCCAATGGAGAAGATGTATTGAATTTCGAAATTCATTATAGTGGTGCTACACTTACACCTCCTAATGGAAGCCCTAGAAACAATAATTGCGCTGATATTAACCCGAATGGGTGGGTATATTACACCAATACTTCTGGAACTATTGTTTCTCAAAATCACGGAACCTTCTACATACAAAGAAGAGGTGCTGCTACCCAGGTTGGTACAAATGCAAATACAACTGGAATAGGATTCGGTGCTTCTGGATGGGTTGAAATTACAGGGGGTGCTAACGATTTTGACAACTATTATACTGGTAATGGTGATGTAAACATTATGCTTTCAGAAGAATGTTCATCTGATCTATGTCCTATAATAGAACAAGAAGGACTGGTATATTTAGGTGAATTTAATGGAAACAAATACTACAAGTTCACCACTGGTGATGTTACTTATTGGGAAGCTGTAGATATGGCTAATGGAATTAATGGTCACTTACCAGTCATTAATTCACCAGAAGAAAATCAATGGTTAGTTAATGCGGTTCAAGGATCATTCTGGATTGGACTAAATGATCAGAACAATGAAGGTGACTGGTCTACATGGAGTAATGGAGATCCTGTTACATATTCAAACTGGAATACTGGTGAGCCAAACGATTATAATGGTAATGAAGATTATGCTCATGTATTGTCAAACGGTTTATGGAATGACAATCAAGAACAAGCTCATTACTGGACAGTTGTTGAAGTAAATTGTGGTCAAGTATGCAATACAATTACTAACTCTTACACATTAGATATAGATCAGTGGGAGTATATTTCAAGTGGTTTAATTTGCGGTGATGAATTCACTTCAACCATAGATCCAGGATATGAAGATGTTATTAATATGCCTGATCCTATTGGGAACAGTAATGAACAAATAACTTCCATAGAATTAACTTTAAATATTGCTGCTTGCAATGGCACAAGTGCTCAGGATGCATACAATTATCCAATCGAATTAAACGGTTATGTAATTGGTCATTTTAATCCTACTGAATTGCCATGCGAGTTCAATCAGTGCGAACCAAATAATGTTGTGACATACAACATAAACCCTTCAGCTTTACCATACAACTATGGAGGAAATAATACCTTAGATCTAAACTTTGGAAGCCAAGGTCAACACATTTGTGTAGCGAACATTTCTTTAAAGTATAATACTCAGGTAGAAATTTGTAGTGGAAATGGAGAAGCAAGTTCTGAAGTTTCTTATCTATGGTCTACTGGAGAAACTACTCCTTCTATTACCGTTAACCCAGAAGTTACAACTACTTATACTGTAACAGTGACGGATTGTGAAGGATGTGAAGCTCAACAAGAGGTAACCGTAGTTGTGGAAGAATTGCCAGAGGCAACAGCTTCTGGAAACGATGCTCTTTGTGATGAAAATAACGGTTCAATCACCTTTACTTTCCCAGATAATCCAAATAGAACGAACATCGAATTTTCTATCGATGGAGGAAATACTTATCCTTATAATTTCCTAGACAATTCTGGATCTGGTACTGTTAACAATCTTGCCTCTGGAACTTACGATATATGGGTTAGATGGGGTAATAATGATTGCCCAGTAGATTTACCAGATGTAACTATTGGTGGTTTGTTACCACAAGCATATGACCTTACTGGTGGAGCTACTATATGTATTGATGGTGAAGCTGATAATCTTTCAGCTGATGATATTCAAGTTTCTGGTGCTATTGCAGGTGATAACTCTTCTTTTGTTATTACTGATGACCTTGGTAACATCCTTGGTCTTCCTGGTACTTTAAACGATCTTTTTGGTGTAAACTTTGACGATGCCGGTCCTGGTGTTTGCCTTGTTTGGCACATCGCTTACTTTGGTGATCTTCAAGGTGCTGTTCCGGGTAACAATGCTTCTCAACTAGAAGGTTGTTTCGAATTGAACGGACCTATTGAAGTGATTCGTCAAGAGCCTCAAGCTTACGATCTTTCAGGTAGTGTTACTTTCTGTATTGATGGTGAAACGGATAATCTTACTGCTGATGACATTCAAATCTCTGGAGCTATTGCTGGTGATAACAGCACTTTTGTTATCACAGATGAGAATGGAAATATCTTAGGTCTACCTCCTACATTAAATGATGTTTTAGGTGTAGACTTTGATGGTGCTGGTCCTGGCACTTGTTTTGTTTACCATTTAGCTTATTATGGTAATATCTCAGGTAATGTTCCTGGAAACAACATTTCTCAATTAGAAGGTTGTTTGGATATCAATGGTCTTGTTGAAGTAATTCGTCAAGAGCCTCAAGCTTATGACCTTACTGGTGGAGCTACTATTTGTATAGATGGTGAGGCTGATAACCTTTCAGCTGATGATATTCAAGTTTCTGGTGCTATTGCAGGTGATAACTCTTCTTTTGTTATTACTGATGACCTTGGTAACATCCTTGGTCTTCCTGGTACTTTAAACGATCTTTTTGGTGTAAACTTTGACGATGCCGGTCCTGGTGTTTGCCTTGTTTGGCACATCGCTTACTTTGGTGATCTTCAAGGTGCTGTTCCGGGTAACAATGCTTCTCAACTAGAAGGTTGTTTCGAATTGAACGGACCTATTGAAGTGATTCGTCAAGAGCCTCAAGCTTACGATCTTTCAGGTAGTGTTACTTTCTGTATTGATGGTGAAACGGATAATCTTACTGCTGATGACATTCAAATCTCTGGAGCTATTGCTGGTGATAACAGCACTTTTGTTATCACAGATGAGAATGGAAATATCTTAGGTCTACCTCCTACATTAAATGATGTTTTAGGTGTAGACTTTGATGGTGCTGGTCCTGGCACTTGTTTTGTTTACCATTTAGCTTATTATGGTAATATCTCAGGTAATGTTCCTGGAAACAATATTTCTCAATTAGAAGGTTGTTTAGATATCAATGGTCTTGTTGAAGTGATCAGAGAACCACAAATTACGATTGGTGACTATGTATGGTTGGATAACAATGCAGATGGTTGTCAAGATGCTGATGAACCTGGAGTAGAAGGTGCTACTTTAACCTTATTCCAGTGTGTTGATGATGGAATGGGAGGTTCTACGCAAGATGGAGCTATTGAAATAGAATCAACTACTTCAGATGAAGATGGTTTCTACGAATTCAAAGTTTGTTTTGAAGAAGGAGCTACTTACTATGTAAATATTTCTGACCTTCCTAATGGAACTCAAATAACACAGCAGGATTCTGATTCATGTGATGACACAGATGATTCAGATGCTGATGAAAATGGAGATACTGATTGCTTTGAGGTAAATCCTCCTGGTAACCCTGATATCGATTTCGGAATCAGACCAGAACTTTCAATTGGATCGACAGTATTTGTTGACAATAATGACAATGGTGTTCAAGATCCAGGTGAACCTGGTATTGAAGGTATTGAAGTTCAAATCTTCTCTGTTGGTCCTGACGGTATTCCGGAAAACGGTGATGATATACTTGTTGGTTCTGATGTAACTGATGCAGATGGTGATTACTTTGTAGGTGGTCTTCTTCCTGGAGATTATTATGGTAAAATCATGGACTTAGATCCTGATTTCCAAACTTCTTCTACAGATACTGCTACAACTGGTGACCCTAATAATAATTCTGATTCTGATGACAACGGTCTTCAACCTGATGGCGCTGGAGCAGGTGTTTGGTCTAACGTGATCACACTTTCTGCTGGTGATGAGCCAACAGGTAATGATGAAGATGGTTCTGGTGGTGATCAAGATGATTCTGATGATGCCAATGGTAACATGACATTGGATTTCGGATTCATTCCTGAGTTATCTATCGGTTCTACGGTATTCGCTGATAACAATAATAACGGTGTTCAAGATCCAGGTGAAGAAGGTATCGAAGGTGTTGAAGTTCAAATCTTCTCTGTTGGTCCTGACGGTATCCCTGAAAATGGTGATGATGTGCTTGTTGGTTCTGATGTAACTGATGCAGATGGAAACTACTTCATAGATGGATTGGCTCCTGGTGATTACTATGGTAAGATCATGGATCTTGATCCTGATTTCACTTTATCATCTTCTGACATTGGATCAACTGATAACCCAAATAATGATACCGATGGTGATGATAACGGTCTTCAACCTGATGGTGATGGAACAGGTGTTTGGTCTAACGTAATCACATTAGTAGGTGATAGTGAACCTACAGATGAGCCTAGTGAAGGTGGTAACCAAGATGCTGCGGACGATGACAATGGTAACATGACACTTGACTTTGGTTTTGTTCCTCAATTAAGCATTGGTTCTACAGTGTTTGTTGACAATAATGATAATGGAACTCAAGATCCAAGTGAACCTGGTATTGAAGGTATTGAAGTTCAAATCTTCTCTGTTGGTCCTGATGGTATTCCGGAAAACGGTGATGATGTACTTGTTGGTTCTGATGTAACAGATGCAAATGGAGATTACTTTGTAGATGGTCTTCTACCAGGAGATTATTATGGAAAAATCATGGATCTAGATCCTGATTTCCAAACTTCTTCTACAGATACTGCTACAACTGGTGACCCTAATAATAATTCTGATTCTGATGATAACGGTCTTCAACCTGATGGTGCTGGAACAGGTGTTTGGTCTAACGTGATCACGCTTTCTGCTGGTGACGAACCAACGGGTAATGATGAAGATGGTTCTGGTGGAACACAAGATGATGACGATGATGCCAATGGTAACATGACATTGGATTTCGGTTTCATTCCTGAACTTTCAATCGGTTCTACAGTATTTGCTGATGAAAACGATAACGGTGTTCAAGATCCAGGTGAGGAAGGTATCGAAGGTATTGAAGTTCAAATCTTCTCTGTTGGTCCTGACGGTATCCCTGAAAATGGGGACGATGTACTTGTTGGGTCTGATGTAACAGATGCAGATGGAAACTACTTTGTAGATGGATTAGCTCCTGGTGATTACTACGGTAAGATCATGAACCTTGATCCTGACTTCCCTACTTCTTCTTCAGATACTGCTACTACTGATGATCCTAATAACGATTCTGATAGCGATGATAACGGTCTTCAGCCTGATGGCGCTGGTACTGGTGTTTGGTCTAACGTAATCACGCTTTCTGCTGGTGATGAGCCTACAGATGAGCCTGGTGAAGGTGGTAACCAAGATGCTGCAGACGATGACAATGGTAACATGACACTTGACTTTGGTTTTGTTCCTGTTTTCGATTTAGCATTGACGAAAGAATTAAGCTCGGCTGGTCCTTTTGCTCCTGGTGATGATGTAACATTTACTATCACTGTGATCAACCAAGGTGCAGCAGATGCAACTTCAGTAACAATCACTGATTATGTTCCTGCTGGAATGACCAACAACGATCCTGACTGGAATGCTGATGGTACTTTCGATCTTGGTCCTTTAGCGGCTGGCGCAACTACTACAGTTGATGTTACTTTAACTATTGATGATAACTTCAACGGTTCTGAACTGGTTAACTTCGCTGAAATTTCTGACGCGACTAACCCTGCTGGTTCTGATGACGTTGACTCTACTCCTGATGGAGACGATACAAATGATGCTGGTGGTGATCCTGATTCTCCTGCTGACGATGCTGTTGATGGTGACGGTACGGGTACTCCGGGTGATGATAATCCTGATACGGATGAAGATGATCACGATCCTGCTTCTATTCCTGTTGAACAAACACTTTCTATCGGTTCTACAGTATTTGCTGATGAAAACGATAACGGTGTTCAAGATCCAGGTG
>CAZSQZ010000018.1:0-1364 GCA_964609215.1 uncultured Flavobacteriales bacterium | reverse complement strand
TGGTCCTTTAGCGGCTGGCGCAACTACTACAGTTGATGTTACTTTAACTATTGATTCTGATTTCCAAGGAACTGAGTTAGTTAATTTCGCTGAAATTTCTGACGCGACTAACCCTGCTGGTTCTGACGATGTTGACTCTACTCCTGATGGGGATGATACAAATGATGCTGGTGGTGATCCTGACTCTCCTGCTGACGATGCTGTTGATGGTGACGGTACGGGTGCTCCGGGTGATGATAATCCTGATACGGATGAAGATGATCACGATCCTGCTTCTGTTACTGTTGAGCAAATCTTTGATTTGGCATTGACTAAAGAAGTAGTTACCGATGGACCTTACTTACCTGGAGATTTAGTAACGTATACTATAACAGTTATCAATCAAGGAACACTTGATGCTACAGATATAGTATTAACTGATTATGTTCCTGCTGGAATGACTTTAGCTGATGCTGATTGGAATGCTGATGGAACTTTTGATCTAGGTGCTTTAGCTGCAGGTGCAACAACTACGGTTGATGTTACATTACAAATAGATAACAACTTTACTGGTGGAGATCTAATCAACTTTGCTGAAATTTCTGATGCGGATAACGCACTTGGGCAAGATGATATAGATTCTACACCAGATGGTGACAATACGAATGATGCTGGCGGTGATCCTGATTCTCCAGCTGATAACGCAGTTGACGGAGATGGTACAGGTACTCCTGGTGATGACAATCCTACTACTGATGAAGATGATCATGATCCAGCATTAATTAATGCTTGTGATGCTCAACCTCCAGTAATTGAGGAAATTGCTGACGTATTACTTCCATGTAATGCGGATACACCAGCTCCAAATACTGATTTAGTTATTGCAACCGATCCTTTTGGAATTGCTAGTGTTGATTTTGTAGGAGATGAAGTAACTATTGAAGATTGCTTAAAAACAATAGTTAGAACATATAGCGCTACTGACAATTGTGGAAATACTGGTACAGTGACTCAAATAATTGAAATTCCTGAAGACAACGAGGCTCCATCTTTTACAGAGCCTATGGATCTTACAGTTCAATGTGATGATGTTGTGCCTTCTGCAGATCCAATGTTTACAGATAATTGCCCTGCTCCATTAGAAATTGAAATGACGGAGCAAATTGTAATGGGATCTTGTCCACAAGAATATACTATTCTTAGAACATGGGTTGCAACAGATGCTTGTGAGAATTCAACAACTGTTACTCAGACAATTAGTGTTGTAGACACAACTGCTCCTGAATTGGAGGTTGCTCCTGATGCTACTGTTGAATGCGATGAGCCTGTTCCTGCTCCTGACTATACTGCTTCTGATAATTGTGGTGAGGTGACAGTTGAAATTT
>CAZSQZ010000017.1:69106-81216 GCA_964609215.1 uncultured Flavobacteriales bacterium | reverse complement strand
CTCCACATCCGCAATCTCCTGGGGCAATCTTGTTGGGATCGTTTGGACAGCCATCTTCAAAATCACAAGTTCCATCTGAGTCGGCATCTAAAAAGGTTGAGCAAGCACCAGTTGAACCGTTCTCCGCATAACATGGATCTGTGCAAGAAGAACAGGTTGAATTAGGCGCTGCCATTGTACCGTTAGCCTCGCACCAATTTATACTCAAAACATCACTACCTGATTGAGCCATAGAATTCTCGTTACCCAGCGTTCTTGAACTAGGACAATTGGAAGCAACAACAAAGTTATTTGCATTATCCCAAACTCCTGCCTGCACAGCAACGGGGCTTCTTTGATTATTTGCGGAATTATATTGGAGGTAATCTATAATTGCCGCGCTAGAGCCAAAGCTATTAGAACTATATAATCCGAGCTCACCTTCTACTGCATCTATGCCCGACCAAGGGAGAACAACATAGGAGCCAGGATCTAATGAGGTACTTCCAGCCATAGGTGTTAAGTTCGAAATACTTATATAAGCTGGAAAATTGCATAACCAATAACTTGAAATATCCATAGGAGCATTGGTAGGATTGTATATCTCAACCCATCCATTACATATATCCACCTCATTAATTATAACTGAACAAGAATTGGTATTATCATTTAAACAAGGATCAACACAATCTGAAATTCCATCATTATCTAAATCTTCATCAGCAACACCACAACCACAATCTCCTGGTGCAATCTTGTTTGGATCGTTAGGACAGCCATCATCATCATCACATGTTCCATCATTATCTGCATCAGGACAGCCTACTCCATTAATAATTACATTAATATTATTGGAACTTAAATTTCCACATTGAACTAAAAGAAGTAGATCATTTTGAAAATCTGAGAAAGCAGTATTTATATAAGCCGAAAGGTCTTCATTAGTGGGATAACTGAACCCATAAATTTGAAAGTCACCAGATGGATATATTGATGCGTTAGATAAATCTGGGTCCGGTAAAAATCCTAAAATATTTTCTGTTGTATTGTCAATAAGGACAAAGCAATAATCAAAACCTGAAGGAGCCGGTGTTCCTTCAAATAGGTTTCCAGGACCGCTGGGTGTTGTAGTGTAAGAAGCTGGAAGTGATGGGAGGTTTCCATTAAAGCTTGCAATAACAAGAACATAATCTATACCTGCGGTTAAGGTTTGGGAAACGGAGCTTCCAATCTGACCATTTACAGAATTATAAGAACCTGTTAACCAATTTTGGCATGGAGAAGAAGGAACAAATTCACCTTCGTACAAGTGTGTCACCGTCCCAAATGGACCGGAGGTATTAAAAGTATAAGAACCTGTTGTCTCAACTTGAAAACTATATGCATCTGCAATAGTTAAATTTCCATTAAAATTAATACAGGATCCTCCACTATTTGCAGCTAAGCTTGAGGCTAAATCATTTGATTCTAAAGTTCCTGTAAAATTAGAAATAACAGTTCCAAATTGAGGCTCTAAACCCAAATTCAATAAAGGATCACCAGCATCTGCTTGAACATCATCTGAAGGAGTAAAGCTGGCGCCATTAGCCAAACAAGAAGAGGTAATTTCAATAGCTGAATCATTGATATCAAAAAATATATTGTCAGAACATTTAACCTTTACTCTTCCTATTGAAGTGGGTAAATTTGGTATTAGGATTGTATGAGAACCATCGTTCGGAACTCCTGAAGCCAAAACATGATTAAAAGTAGCTCCATTATCGGTACTTAATAAAATGTCAACATTTGCACAGTTAATAGTTCCTGCATCCGTTCCTGCAACATCCCAGGTTATTGTAGCATTCGCTGAACCATCTGCGGTCCAAGAAGTCGCATTATTCTGAGAGCTTACTTCAAAAGGTCCAGCGGAAGCATCTACCGTGACAGTTAAAGGTGAGCTACATACTGCTCCTCCAAGAGGGTTATTGTCTCGAACAACAAAGGCAAAATCCATTGTTCTTGAAACAGTGGGTAATGCTTCAAAATCTAATCCATTATTATTTCCTGCTATGATATTGGGTAAAGAAGGAAAAACTCTTGAAGCATCTGTGGTAGGTGGAAAAGATCTGAAAAGAGGGGCATCTGGATTGGATGCTGCCGCGGCTCCTATTAAACCAATAGTCGGGCTTCCAGCTCCATCTTCATCAATTTGCTCCCAACAGTAAGTTAGATCATCTCCATCGGGATCAGAACCAGTTCCCACTAATTCAAAAGGAGTTCCTTGAGGAATAAACAAATTTGAACCTTCTGGATTTGTTGAGCATGAGGGAATAGAATTACCTGTAACACTGCTTGTTTGGCAGGAAACTGTATTCATGTAGGATCTTATTTGATCCAAACTAACTGAATGGAAGTAATTATCATCTTCTCCACCAGAAGGAATATTTTGAGGGGAGCAAATCCCATTATAAGACATTATTGTTGTTCCAGATGCAATTTCGACTGCAGTAGAAGCCCCTATTGTATTTGGATTACAATTTAAACCTGAAGCATTCCATGTATGGGTAGCACCCATTTGATGACCAAGTTCATGAGCAACAAGTTGTATCCAACTATTGTTTGAATTACTAAAACTTCCACTCCATCCTGCAGCTTTATCTGGCCCACTTAAACCATCATTCACAGATTCAAAGAAGTTTGAGAAAAATGTGGAGTTCGAACATGCAACAGCTAAGCCTGCAATTCCTCCTCCCGACCAAGGGGCAGAGGAACCTGAGTATCCGTGAAAAACATGTCCAATGTCGTAGGTAGATGCGGGAAAATTCATTTCCAGCACTTCCGTAGCTTGATTGGTTCTGCTGTCCCCTCCAGAGCCATCTGGAATGAAAGGATCAGTATTTTCGTCAGTATAAATTTGGCTATTGCTAAGAACAAAACTCACTGCCAATTCATCTTCAAAAATCAAGTTACAACCATTAACCGTAAAGGTTACAGCTGCCATTGCATCTGTCATAGTTCCGCCATTCTCATCAAAAAATTCTCCAGTAGTCACTATGGCAAGATCAAATGTGCTTAAAGAGGTTCCAAAACTCAAATTATCCGGATCCTTATTATCTGATAGATGTTGCAGGTCAGGCCTTGTCTTAAGTTCATGAGAATGATTTGCATCACATGTTGGCTTCGACTCTCCAGGATCTTGATGGGAATGCCCTTTTTCAATTAAATAATTAGATCCAGATTTATATTCAAGCGGCTTAATATTTAATAAGCCATCTTCTTGCTGAATTGAGGCAAAGAAATAATTTGAAGAAACAGTAAGTTTTCCCTTTACCTTGATGTTATTCTTTTGAACTAAATCAAATGATTTTATCTCTTCATATCCTTTAGGCAAATTTGGTGAAAGCAATGAATTTTCACTAAATAAAAACTCAACTGGCTCACCTTTATCGTTAGGAATAATTACTGTCCCACTAGTCTTTTCATAG
The DNA here is from genome assembly GCA_964609215.1 of uncultured Flavobacteriales bacterium. Classification (GTDB taxonomy): domain Bacteria; phylum Bacteroidota; class Bacteroidia; order Flavobacteriales_D; family JABDKJ01; genus JABDKJ01. Next base: position 77,773 of record CAZSQZ010000017.1, on the reverse strand, counting down.
TAATTAAGATTAAGACTAATCTCCTGAACAAACGATTGGGCGTTAATGGCATCCAAAAACATGAATACCAAAAATCCTAAGGTGATAAAGATTCTCATAGCAGGTTCTATTTAATATTTCTATTTCTCTATTTAATAATATCCGATTTATTGACTACCCAATAAATGAGCAGGGGCTCAATGTTTTGCATTAATTCTTAATCAGTTTTTTGGTCCACGATTCTGTATTATTATGAACCAAAATAATATATATACCAGACTCAAATTCAGATGTATTAATTGTAATGGTATTCGACTTGGACAGCTCATTAATTTTAGTTTCAAATACTTTATTCCCTAAAGTATTCACAATAACCAAATTCAAATCAGAATTTAAACTCTCTAAGCTTAGAACCAATTCATCTTCAAATGGATTTGGATAAATGCTTATCTCTTTAAGGTCTATTACTTTATCAAGGCTTCCTATTTCTGAATCAATCTGGGCTTCTGGTAGATTTAAGTTGGTAAACAAATTAAATTCTGACCATGGAGATATGTGCACGTTTGAAGCTCCTAATCGATCTGGAAAAGGTAAACTTGGATCTATTATACAACCACATCTAACCTGCCATTTATAAAATGCTCCTGGAACCATAGCGCCTGTTGCACCTGCAGGGAAGGTATTTGCATTGAATAATGTAAATGTACCTTCTGGCTGCAATATAGCCGAATTATCAAATCCATTGGGAAGGCCATTTATAGCATTTCCTTGAATCAACACCTGACCTGGAGTTTGAGTATAGGGTGCACTGACATCCAAACTTCCTATTGTCCCTCCTCTTAACAAACAACCGTCTGCCGCATCTGAATAATGATCCCACAACAGTTGTGTACCAGAACTTTGAACATTAAATAAACCGGTTGGTGCAGTATCAAAATTATATGCTTCACATGCATTTGGATCTTCCAAACAATCAATGAGTCCATTGTTGTTGGAATCCTCATCAGCAATTCCACAGCCGCAAGTTCCTGGGACGATTTTATTTGGATCATTCGGACAAGCGTCATTACAATCTGCTGTACCATCTGAATCGCTATCGGTATCTGCTACTCCACATCCACAATCTCCAGGTGCAACCTTATTCGGATCATTTGGACAAGCGTCATTACAATCTGCTGTTCCATCTGCATCACTATCAGTATCTGCTACTCCACAGCCACAATCACCAGGTGCAATTTTATTCGGATCATTTGGACAAGCGTCATTAAAATCACAAGTTCCGTCTGAATCAGAATCTATGAAGGTTGTACAAGGACTTGAGCTTCCATTTTCTGCATAACAAGGGTCATTACAATCATTACACATGTTACTTTGATCTCCTGGGCAAGGATCGATACAGTCCGAAATGCCATCATTATCTAAATCCTCATCAGGGCTTCCACAGCCACAATCTCCCGGAGCAATCTTGTTAGGATCATTCGGACAATCATCATCACAATCCGCTGTGCCATCCATATCGGTATCAGTATCTGCTACTCCACAGCCGCAATCTCCTGGAACAATCTTATTCGGATCATTTGGACAATCATCATTACAATCTGCTGTGCCATCCATATCGGTATCTGTATCTACTACTCCACAGCCGCAATCTCCCGGAACAATCTTATTGGGATCATTTGGACAGTCATCGTTACAATCTGCTGTGCCATCTAAATCTGTGTCTGTATCCGCTACTCCGCATCCACAATCTCCTGGAGTAATTTTATTTGGATCGCTTGGACATTCATCAATACAATCTGCTGTACCATCTAAATCAGTATCGGTATCTTCTACTCCACAACCGCAATCTCCTGGAGCAATCTTAAAAAAGTCATTTGGACATTCATCAATACAGTCCGCTGTACCATCCAAATCAGTATCCGTATCTTCTACTCCGCATCCACAATCTCCTGGTGCAATCTTAAAAAAGTCATTTGGACAAGCATCATTACAATCTGCAGTACCATCTAAATCAGAATCGGTATCAGCTACTCCACATCCGCAATCTCCTGGTGTAATCTTATTTGAATCATTTGGACAGGCATCATTACAATCTGCTGTTCCATCCATATCTGTATCTGTATCCGCTACTCCACAACCACAATCTCCTGGAGTAATTTTATTCGGATCATTAGGACATCCATCATTGAAATCACAGGTGCCATCAGAGTCAGAGTCTATGAATGTAGTACAAGGACTTGAACTTCCATTTTCAGCATAACAAGGATCAGAACATGAAGAAGCTCCGCAATCATCGCTAACCAACACTATTAAATCTTCATCTACACATGCTTCATTGGTTACGGTCCATTTCAAAGTAGCAGTCGATGAGGTAACTTCGACTGTTGTTGAAGGATTACTGGGACTGGCAATAGTTGCAGTTCCACTTTCAACTGTCCATTGACCATTACCAAGAGCAGGAGCTGTTGCAGCCATCGTAAACGAAGTACCGCATTGACTAATATCAGGACCTGCTTCTGCGGGAACGAATTGAGCATTGAACAAAATAATGTTATCTGAGGAAGAACAAGCTCCATTCAGAATTGAATAGGATAACAAGCTTACTTGTGAAGTAGGAGCATTCTCATAAACAACTGTTTGCTCATTATTAATTCCATTTTGAAAATTACCAGCACCAACTGTAATATTCCATTCAACCGTATAATTTGGATTAATAGGATCGTTACCAGTTAATTCAAATTCAGAATTATCGCAATTAACCAGTTGGGCAGGGCCCGCATCTGGAATGGTTGAAACTTGACTGAAGTTTCTAACAGTAATAGTGTCATCATCTAAGCATGCACCGTTAAATACTGTCCACTTGACTTGAGCTGTCATATCTAAGCCTAATGTAAGTGTTGTATTTGGTGTATTGTTTGGACCTAGAGAAGCAATTCCGCTTATAAGGTCCCACTGACCAGCTCCAACAGATTGAGGAACGGCTGATAGATTAAAGCTACTTGTAATATTACATCCATCTTGATCTTCTCCAGCATCTGCTGTAACGCCAATATCGTTTTGAAGGGTAATTTGTGCAGATGAATTGCAATTCCCATTACTTATTGCATATTGAACAACTGTTGATTGTCCAGCCGTAACTCCTACTATATTTGTAGTTGTAGCCCCAGGATTAACAATTTCTCCGGGACCTGACACTACACTCCAAGTTGTCGTTCCTGCTGAAGGAATATTACCTATTAAATCAAAATAATCTGTATTACAAAGTGTTTCATCCTGACCAGCATTTGCAGAGATATTGGCTTCAACAAAACCGCAACCACAGGTTCCTGGTTCTGTTTTATTTGGATCTGTTGGACAGTTATCATTACAATCGGAAGTACCATCATTATCTGTATCTGTCTCTGGAGTGAAACAACCACATTGACCTGCTAAGATTTTGTCCGGATCGGTTGGACATTCATCTTCTATATCGCAAGTTCCATCATTATCTGTATCAATAAAAGTTGCACAACTTGCAGATGTACCATTTTCTTCATAACAAGCATTGGTACACGGACCACAAAAATCTAATGGATCATTTGGACATTCGTCTATACAATCTGCGGTTCCATCATTATCTGTATCAATATCTGGATTACCGCAACCACAATCTCCAGGTGCTATCTTATTTGGATCATTTGGGCATTCATCATTTGCATCACAAGTTCCATCATTATCTGCATCAATAAAAGTAGCACAGGGTAAGGCAGAACCAAATTCCGTCCAACAAGGATCTTGACATCCAATAAATATTATTTGAACAGAAACAAAGTTGGTACTTAAGGCTGCACATACCGTTTGAGTAATTGCATCATTTTCTAAACTTGAAAAAGACGATCCTATGTAAGGACTTAGGTCCTCATTATCTTCAAATTCGATACCGTAAACAGAAAAACTACCTTGTGGATAGTTGATTGGGTTGGAAAGGTCTGCCGAGACAGAAATATCTTCAATTAATCCAGTTGTATTGTTTACAATTACAAAATTATGAGAATGTCCAGGAGCTGGAGAACTATCTTCTACCAGACTCAAATTTAATGAACTATCACCTGCATCTGCTGAAACATTTGAACTAGGAGAAATAGTATGAACCTGAGCCCCGCAGCCTGTTTGAATATCTATTATTTGGTCATTGATATCAAAGAAGATATTATTAGAACATTTTATTTTCAATCTTCCTTGAGTGGAACTTAAGTTGGGGATAAGTAAATCAAAAGACCCATCATTCGGAATTCCAGAAGCTAAAAGAAAATCAAAATTTTCTCCATTATCTGTAGAAAACAAAATATCTACGGTACCGCAGTTAATTGGGGCAGCATCTGTTCCAGCAACATCCCAAGTTACGTTTACAGTAGTTACTCCATTTGCAAACCAATTATTTGTACCACTATTGAAAGAGGTTATCTCAAAAGGCCCTGTATCACCATCAACTTCAACAGAAATTCCATCCGAAGAAACACCACCTGCAGCTGGATTACAATCTCTTGCTAAAAAGACAAAATTCATTGTTCTATCCACAGAAGGCAATGCTTCATAATTATTTCCACTATTATTCCCGGCTAAAATATTTGGTAGCGAAGGGAATTGTCTATCTAGATCAGGTGAAGGAGGAAATGACCTAAACAACGGAGCTATTGCACTGGCTCCAGCATCAGCACCTATAAGACCTTGGGTCAAAACCCCTAAACCATCTTCATCTACTTGCTCCCAGTTAAAAAGAAGTGCATCTCCTTCGGGGTCAGATGCTGAACCTTCTAACTCAAAGGGAGTATTTCCAGGGATTATGTAAATTCCATTATTTGGGTTTGCATTAACGATAGGTGGATTATTACCAGAAGCAACATCATTTGAACAAGAACCAGAATTGTTAGAAACATAGGTATTCATTCTATCTATACTTGTTGAATGAAAATAATTGTTTGCTACCCCATCTCCAGGAATATTCTGAATTCCAGAACAAATACCTTGATACGACATTATTGTAGTACCGCTTGCAATTTCATAAGCTGAGCTAGAAGAAATATTTGAATTACAACTTGCTCCACTTCCATTAAACGTATGCGGTGCATTGAACATATGTCCAAATTCGTGAGCAGCTAATTGGAGCCATCCATTGGAAGTATTGTTAAAAGAACCGCTCCATCCCGCGGCTTTAATTGGACCACTTAATCCATCACTTGGGTTTTCATTACTGAAAAAAGTACTGTTCGAACAAACTACTCCAAGTCCAGCAACTCCACCTCCAGACCAGCCATCTCCTCCAGAGCTTCTGTGAAAAACGTGTCCAACATCATATTGGTTTTGTGCCCAATTTAAAGCCACAACTTCAGAGGCTTGGTTTGTTCTACTATCTCCTCCTGCATTGTCAGGTGTTAAAGGGTCTGTTGCAGGATCTGGGTACAATTGTGCGTCAAATAAATTCATGTGCACCGCAACGTCCTTTTCAAACATCAGGTTTACAGTATTTACAGAATTGGTTAAAACGGTCATTGCATTCGCAACTCCACCGTTTAAGGTGGTGAACTCCCCAGTAGCCACAACTACTAATTCAAAATTTCTCATTTCTGTGCCAAAGCTCAAATTATCAACTGCCTTTTGATTAAGCTGTTCCTGAAAATGAAGGTCTTGATGTTGTGTTCCATGATCAGCATCACACTCATGATCATGCTGAATATCTCTAGTAAGTCTCAACTCTCCTGAGGTATTATCGGGAGCAATATTTATTAAACCGTTTTCCCTGGTTTCTAGCAACAAGAAAAAGTTATTATTGTCCAGAGTTATTTTTCCTCTATAATATGGGTCATCTAAATCGTAAACATCGTAAGTTCGAATGTCGGGATATTCGGATTGTAGTTGTTCACTTAATAAATTGTTAGATTCTAAAACAAGACTTTTTTGAGATTGTTCAATTTGAATTTCAAGAATATAATTCTGGACTTCACTATAAGCAGCATTTCTTAAATTCTCAATTTGTGAATCATCAATTTGAAAATTATTCTGTTGATTTTCAGAAAAGATTTGGGCATTAAAACTTGCTCCAAAAAACGAAAATGAAATTGCCAAGCAAAGACTTAGTAGAGGTGATTTCATAAGAAGAGTGAGATATTAAATTATTATAAAGAATAAAAATAAGGAATTAGCGCACACGAATCCACTAAAAATCACTCAATTCTATGATTTGTAATAGACTTATAATTAGGATAAAATAGCGCTTAATTCAAGAACAATTAGACAAAAATAAAATCTAATTGGCAATAAGGACTTTAGCATTTTCTAATGCCTCAGGAGATATTTTATCACCACTTAGCATTTTTGCTATCTCTTTTACCTTCTCATTTTTATCGAGTTCCTTGATTTTAGTTACTGGACCAGTTGCTAATGGATCTTTGTAAACAAAGTAATGCACGTCCGCTAAAGAGGCTACTTGAGGTAAATGACTTATTGCAATAACCTGCATTCTATTCGACATTTTTTTGAGAAGTTCTCCTGTTCTTCTTGCCACATCTCCAGAAACTCCAGTATCCACTTCATCAAAAATTATTGACGGTAGAGTTGTCTTCTTGGAAAGCACGGATTTGATACTCAACATTATTCTACTCAGCTCTCCTCCTGAGGCCGATTTATGTAATGGATTGAATGCCTTTCCTCCATCAGAACTCAGTAGAAAACTAACCGCATCTTTACCCGTATCGTTGAATTTATCTAAAACCTCGAATGAAAAATCCAATTCGGAACTTTCCATTTTCAATTGATTTAGTTCTGCTTTTATTTCCTGAACCATTTTTCTACCTCCTTCAATTCTAATTTTTCTCAATTGTTCGGAAATACTTTCCAGCTTGTTTTCCAATTGTGAAATTCTAAGTTCAGATTCTTTGATATAATCATCACTGTTCTCACTTAATTGAATTTTAGCAACAAGTTCATTTCTAATATTTTTTAAATCCTCTAAATGCTCCACTCTGTGCTTAAAAAAGAGTGTGTTTATTTTATCCAAACGCTCCTCCATTATCATCTTTTCATTCGGATCAATCTCAAGGTCATCTGCCAATTTGCTTAACTCAAAAGAGACATCTTCTAACTCGTGTTTTAACTCCGACAATCTCTTCTCTTGCATTTTTAAATTTTCACTTTTGGATGCTACTTTACCAAGTATCGAAATTGCTTGCTTAATATCATTTGAAGCGGCTTCCTCTCCCAAAAGAATATCTACCTGCATAAGATTGGATTTAATGTCTTCTGCGTTGGAAATTAATTCGAGCCTATCCTTGAATTCGGAAAAATTAATATCATCGATTTGAGCATCAACGATTTCATCGTACTGAAATTTGTCGTAATCTAAATCTCTTAATGCACGATCTCTATTTTGAAGCAATTCTTCTAACTTCTTCTTTTCATTTTTCCACTCTTTAAAATGAATTTTATACTCTTCTAAAATTTTTTCATTGGAACAAAAATCATCCAAAAACTTTAAATGCTCGTTCAATGAATTCAGTTCTGAAGTGTTTTGTTGAGCATTAATATTTATTATTTCATTGGAAATTTTCTTTAGCAAATTTAAAGAAACAGGAGTGTCGTTAATAAAGGATCTCGATTTTAAATTCTTTGAAATTTCTCTTCTAAAAATACTTGTAGAATCATAATCTAGATCTTCTTTTTCAAAGATATTTTTTAATCCTAATTCACTTAAGTCGAACTGAACTTCTACAATACATTTTTGTTCAAGGTTTGAAAATTTAGAACTATCAACCCTTGAACCCAACACCAGTGATAACGCCTCAAGCATAATAGATTTCCCTGCACCAGTTTCTCCAGTTATTACTGTAAAGCCACTTCTGAAATCAAGATTAATTTCGTTAATGAGAGCAAAATTTTTAATGTATAAAGATCTAAGCACAGGTGATAAAAATTATGATTACCAAAGAAAGAAATAATCAGTATATAAACTTGATTTTTCTAGCTTATTATTATTCCAATAATAGATGATCTTAGATTTTTATCAGATGCTGTTTTGTAAGTAAAAAAGAATCATTCTTATGAAATGACTTTATCCAAAACACATCTGGTTTTTTAAAAACAGAATTGTTGAAAGTTTTAATTACATCAATAGTGATTTGAACCTTTCAACTTAGTTTTATCGTATACAGGTTATTACAAAAATTGTTAGTAAATAAATCATCTATATTATGGCTAAGAAAACTGTAAAAAAGGCAGCGGCTAAAAAGACAACAGCAAAAAAAGCAGCTCCTAAGAAAAAAGCAGCAGCTAAAAAGACAACTGCTAAAAAAGCAGCTCCTAAGAAAAAAGCAGCAGCTAAGAAGACCACTGCTAAAAAAGCGGCTCCGAAAAGAAAAGCAGCAGCTAAAAAGGCAACTGCTAAAAAAGCAGCTCCAAAAAGAAAAGCAGCAGCTAAAAAGACTACTGCTAAAAAAGCAGCTCCAAAAAGAAAAGCGGCAGCTAAAAAGACTACTGCTAAAAAAGCAGCTCCAAAAAGAAAAGCGGCAGCTAAAAAGTCCACTGCTAAAAAAGCAGCTCCAAAAAGAAAAGCGGCAGCTAAAAAGACCACTGCTAAAAAAGCAGCTCCAAAAAGAAAAGCAGCAGCTAAAAAGTCCACTGCTAAAAAAGCAGCTCCAAAAAGAAAAGCAGCAGCTA
>CAZSQZ010000017.1:0-69006 GCA_964609215.1 uncultured Flavobacteriales bacterium | reverse complement strand
GCAGCTAAAAAGTCCACTGCTAAAAAAGCAGCTCCAAAAAGAAAAGCAGCAGCTAAAAAGACCACTGCTAAAAAAGCAGCTCCGAAGAGAAAAACAGCAGCTAAGAAGACCACTGCTAAAAAAGCAGCTCCGAAGAGAAAAGCGGCAGCTAAAAAGACCACTGCTAAAAAAGCGGCTCCGAAGAGAAAAGCAGCAGCTAAAAAGACAACTGCCAAAAAAGCAGCTCCGAAGAAAAAAACCGCAGCTAAGAAAAAAGCGGCTCCAAAAAGAAAAGCAGCAGCTAAAAAGACAACTGCTAAAAAAGCGGCTCCAAAGAAAAAAACCGCAGCTAAGAAAAAAGCGGCTCCAAAGAGAAAAACTACAGCTAAGAAAAAAGCGGCTCCGAAGAGAAAGTCTTCTTCAAGAAAGAAATAACAACTATTTAAACGCAGGTATGAAAGTCGAGCAAATGCTCGACTTTTTTTATGCTTACTTTTTTAATACCACCCGCTCAAAAGACACTCCATATTCTCCATGAATTTCTAGAATGTAAACACCGTCTGAAAGGTGTGTCAAATCAATTGTATTCTCTCCCCATTTGATTTTTGATTCCATCACTAAACTTGCTTCTGAACTAAATACCCTGTATGAGTGCCAATGTCCTTCCGATACATTTAATTTTAATAATCCTGAGCTAGGGTTAGGAAATAAGTTAATACCGTTTTTTGCTACTTCCTCTACTGAAAGTGCAGGTAAGAAGTTAGCCACAAAGTTGTCATTTTGAAAAAAATCAACAATCAAGTTTTGGTCAAAATCAGCTTGACTTAAATGTCCATTTTCGGACCAATGGCTAAATTCAAAACCTTCATTTGCTTCCGCAATTATTTCTACTGGACAACCATTAAAGTATACTCCCTGCCACGGATAGTTCAAAGGTGTAATTGAATTTATTGTAATGGAACCAGAACCTGCTGGAAAGACATCCAAATTAATGCTAAACTGTCCATTCAAATCTAAACTTTGTTGCAAGTGATTACGTGCCGTGTTTATTCTCTGAAAATTATAATTAAGAATGGAATTAATACTTTCATTCCAGGCATCTATAGAACCTGGAGCATTCCAATAATCAATATGGTCTTGCATAGCATTTTCTATGTCGCTTTTAATTACTTCCGTTGTCTCAAATAAATTATTGGGCTCAAAGGTTGTATTGATAAGGTCTGCACTTCTATTAGCAAATTCACATTTAAATTGATTGTTTTCTAATACATGATTGAAGACTAAAGAATGTGCATTCGGAAAAGATGGGTTTCTGGCCGCTTCTATATAATTGTTAAAGATATTCTGACCAAAAAAACCAAAGGCCGCATCCGTATCAAAAAGCATATACCTCCATTTTGAATTTGCACTTTGCTCTCTCCAAAGTTTAATATTATTCGCTCCCCAGTTAATTCCCAACCAATCCATATTTTGGATGTAAGTCTGAACAGAAAAATAATCGATATAATTTTGTATGTCGAATAGATTGGAAAAATTAGAATAAAAGAAAGGTCCTGTTACATCTTCATTCAAAATGGTTCCAACATCTAATAAAAATTGATCGTCTGATCCATTTAAGACACCAAATGAATTTAAAAGATCAAGATTTTGGTCAGATAGATCATGATTACTTTGAATGTAATGCTCATCCATTTTCTCGCGAATTCCATATACACCCCAATAAGCGCCATTTAAGTACAAAATACATGGTTGATAGGCTTGAACATCCAAAGACAAGTTTCGACTCGCTCGAGTAATTATTGCGTCTTGAATCTTATCTACATTAACATGTTGTCCTCCATTTCTTACATTGAAATTGTTGAAAGAGTTTAGTTCTGGTTTAGAATCAAAAATTGAGTATTCCAAATTTCCGGTATATTCTGACTTGAAATCAAAGCGAAAAGATTTTTGAGGTTCAGCTCTTGACCAACCTCCATGTATCTCAATATCCAAATGTTCTTCGGCTATTTTGTTTTTATTTTCATCAAAGAATTCCAATCTGGAAAATCTGGACCAAGGTTGCCAAAAGTTACTTCCAAAGAAAGGATAATTGAATTCCGCATTGGGTCCTGAAACATATATTCCCGTATTAAAATCCCAAAGATTTTCTTCATTGGTATAAATAGAAAGAACGGGTAAATTATGGTTATCCTTATCAAGAATATAGATACGATCCACAATTTTACTTGGCAGAATATTTCCATCAGCAAAAGCTCTGAATGAATATATGCTAGTACTATCAATTAGTATAGGTTCAGAATAAATGAGTGAACTGGTAGTTGGAATATCCCCATTGGTAGTATAATGAATAGTACCATTGTTGTCTTCAGCGAATATGGTAAAGTCATTTACATACCATCCAGACTCGCTGCTTAGTTCTGGTGTTTCCGCAAAACCCTCATAACAGATAGAATTTACATTTGAGCTTTCAGGACTTGGTGTATTAAAAAAACACCAATTGTTTGACCCATTTGGTTTTCTTCCTTTTGAAATTTGAAACTCTAAACTTTCATCTACCAGCACAAGGTCAACAATATTTCCATCCTCATGGGCGAGGATAATATTTTCATCTAATGATAATTTAAAATTGCTGTGGAAATAATTGTTCTCAATTTCCGGGGTAAACCAAGAGGGTAATTCAAAGTAGTTATATTCATTGGATTTAATAGCAGTAGACAAATAAAAATTAGAAGATAAATCCGAAGACGAAAGGCTTACATTATGCACCTGCACTGCAAACACATTAACACCTTCCTGAAGAAGTGTTTCTACCTCATCTTCATCAAAACTTTTTGAAAAGGGTTCTAAGCCTTGGTATAAAAGTGCTTCCATATCGAATTGAACACTGGCATTATAAGGAGGAGAATCTCCCAGTATATTATCGGATCTTGCAATCTCAATTCCATTTAGGTAAGCGACAAAAGCATCGTCAAAATCGGCATGTAAAATCATACTACCCAAATCATTCAAATCTGCGATTTGAAATTCTCTTCTCATATAAATGGAATTTACATTGCCAATTATCGTATTATCATCATTATCACCATATCCAATTCCTCCTGTTCCTACTGACCAAGAGTCATCATTAAAATCAAGATTCTTCCAGTCAGTATCTGGCTCGGCATTTCCTATTTGATATCTCCACAAATTCTCAGCTAGAACCAAAGATTCCCAATGATCAATTTTTTCTGAAATATTAAGACCAGAAGCACAAATGGCAATCAGTTCATCACTAGCCAAATCAATATTTGGCAAATTCCATTTTTGTGGATTATCAATTTCATCTGATAAATAATAATCTGATAGATCTATTGTATTCACACTGTTATTATAAATTTCAATCCAATCATGACTTTGACCGAAGTCATTTAATCCTTTGTGAACAGAATATTCATTTATAACCAGTTGGGCATTGGAAACAATGGCAAGAAAAAAAAGCAAAACGAACAAACTCACTGACCTTCTCTGTACCATATTATGAAATTACGATATTCTGCTCTGGCTAGCAAGTTATTTGGACTAGAGCTTATAGTTTATGGTGGATTCCTTCGGCACTGAAATAGTTGTTTTTGAATATCAAATTTATATTAAGGAACTTTAATTAGAGTACATATATGTTAAACTCCTTTCTTATTTTTGATAAAGGCATATCTAAATAGGCTTCATATGCAAAAAACGGCCATGGCTTGCTCATTCTTCTTACGCTAAAAATTGCTTGAGGTATTCTTACTAGATATTTAAATATGTTTTTAATTATATGCCAAAAACTATACATTCTAAACAGATCGAAAGCACTTGCTTCTTTATACCCTTTAATTACTTTCCAGAAATCTAATGTACTGCCAAATGTTATCTATATTTTAACAAGTCCCTCTCCATATATGGAAGTGTCACAGTCAAAAACAACATGAGCTATATCGTGGCATCTTAAAAACTTCTCTCCCTCTTTCGATAATGGTCTGTCTGCAAATAATTTTCTGTTCCTTTTTTGGAACTTATCAAATCCTTGTCGGAGGGTTATGGTTTCTTCCATCAAATAAAATACTTTAATTTCTTTCTATTTTAATAGAACAGATTTTGCACTGCTTACAGAGTTAAGCATAAATTCTCATTCTGACAAAATGCAAAAGCCCCTCCTACCGGAAGGGCTTTTGTATTTTTTACCGGATTCCTGCGGCATCCTGATTAAACTCCAAATTCCGAATTCAAAGCTCCAGTCAAATGCTTTGACCGGCTTTTACATTTTTTACCGGATTCCTGCGGCATCCTGATTAAACTCCGAATTCCGAATTCAAAGCTTCGGTCAAATGCTTTGACCGGCTTTTACATTTTTTACAGAAATGAGAATAAATTCTCATTCTGACAAAATGCAAAAGCCCTTCCGGTAGGAAGGGCTTTGATTTCTTAGTGACCTCGACAGGATTCAAACCTGTAACCTCTTGAGCCGTAATCAAGTGCACTATTCAGTTATGCTACGAGGCCATTTGAGGTGCGAATATATTTACTTTATTCCATTGAAGGCTTAGTTCTAGCCTGAAAAGTTCTATCTGCTACTCTTTTACTATCTCCTTTATATAATACAGAGAATATGAAGAGAAGCAATACTGAAGAAACAAAAATGGTGAATATGGACCACATGAATTTTCCGAATAATTCTCGAAAATCAATATCCGGAATTAAGTCCCATAGTGCTAAGAGAAAAACTACAGTGACTGCCAATACCATTAATGAGAGGAAAATGGCCATTCCTTTTCTAACTGCTAACATAATTTTAAATTTTACTTAAAACCTAAATATACGCAGCAAAACAAATGAAATCCGATAAAGGTGTTAATTGGTACTATAAAGATTTAAAAGGAAAAAATTCTATTCCAAAACTACTGTACTCTCTCTTTTCCAAGTGTCTTCCGAACAACTATTTCCATTCTTAAAAAAGTAATTTCTATTCATACCAATTACTTTTTTATAGACATCGACCTTGTTTCCAACTACAACATATCTAGTAAGTATTACCTGACCATTCTCAACCAATTTTTCCTCAGTGACTCCTTGAGGATACTCTTCTGCTAACTCGTGTCCATACCTATCTGGAGATGGCTTCGTATTGTGACGTTCTACTTCCCCAACTTTTCTTTTGGAGTCTTTTATTTTTTGATTTTGACTGGTCGCGTTTTTCTCATTAAAAGAGTTTAAGTTCTTTTTTTCCTTAGATAGAATTTCAGTTCCATTGTCCTTAGCTTCCTTCGCCCTACCACTATAATACTCGCTTACAGCCTTTTTATTTTCAACTAACTTGTAATTAGAATCGCTTATTTTCTTATTTCCTTCTGAAGCATATCTCTGAGCATTTCTTTCATACACTTTCTTTTGAGTATTTATCTCTTCAGACGATTTTTTCTGTTTCTCAACACCATCTGTTTGTAGCTCTTGATTTACCATTTTTAAATCTGCAATTGCTTCAAACTTTTCTTCATTTAAGCTATTGCCTACTTCCGCCATTTCCTTTTTGTAATCACTATATGAATTCAATTCACCTACAGCATCCTCTATTCTTCTATTCTGACTATCACTTTTTTCACTATTAAATGACTGTTGATCTTCTTTAGTATCCTTTACTAATTCGGCTTTAACTTTGGATTCTTTGTTAAAGGCATTTTCTCTATCGGCTATCTCATCTTTATAACCCTGAATCTGCTCCTGATTTTGGACTAATACTTCTTCACTTATTTGAGTAAAGTCTTGTTGTGTTGCATTCCAATTTTCTTTGGCATCTTTTGCCTTTTGAGCTTTAGCTTTAATTCTCTCCGCTCTTAAATTTGCCATATACTCCTCCGCTTCCTGCTCCAGATCACTATCAAATTTACTTTTCTGAAGTTCTCTTTTTCTTGCCGCCTCTTCTTCTTTACTTCTTCTCTCTTCAGCCAAGGCTTCTTCCTCCAATCTTTCTTGCTCTTGCTTTTCTTTCATCCTTTCAATACGCTCAATTTGTTCTTGCGCATATTGGTTTTCAGAATTAAACTCTTGAGCTGCTGTATAATTCTCTATTGCCAAATCGAAGTTCTTATCTTCAAATTGTTCATCTGCAATTGAAATCAAGCGTTCATATTCTTTCTCCCTTTCTCTCTCTGAAGCTTTTTGCCTTTCCCTTTCTTCCTCCAATTCTTTCTCACGAGCTCTTTCTTCCTCTTCTAGCTTTTTCTGTTCTGCCAACCTTTCTTCTTCTTCCAATCTCTTCTGTTCTGCTGCAGCCAATTCAGCATTTATTTTTTCAAGCGCCTTTTCAGCACTTTCCAATTTTCCTTTAACATTTCGATCATCTGTTTTTAAGGAAAGAGCTTGTTTGTAATTGTCAATTGCTACTTGATAATCTTGAGAATCATTGGCAACATCTCCATTCTCAACAAGTTCATTGAACTGCTTATCTAATTCTTCTTTTTCTTTTTCAGCTAAAGCAGCTTGAGCCGCTAATTCCTCTTCTTCCTTTTCTTTGGCTTTTTTTGCCTCGATTAAATCTTCAAGCTCTGCTATTTTAGTTGTGGTATCCTTAGTACTCATTAGTTTGTCGGCTTCTTGATATGTTGACAAACTTTCTTCCAATTCACCCGATTTCTGCTGAGATTGTGCCGTTTCAATAAGATTATTATAGCGTTCTTGTTTTGCCATATTTGCTTCAGACTCTTCTTTAGCCTTTTCCGCAGCTGCTAACTTATTACTTGCCGTAGAATCCCCCTCCTTAATTTTTAAGGCCTCCTTAAAGCTAGAAATAGCTTCATTAAATTTATTATCCGATAGTTGACGCTCCCCATCACTCATAAAGGAATTATATTCTTCTTCCTTTTTTGCTAGCTCCATTGCCTCTTTCTCAGCATTTTCCAGCTCTTTAATTTTTTCCTCGGCTTTACTTATTTGCTCTGTTGCGTAAGCATCCTTTTTAACTTTAAGAGCTTCATTGTACTTATTAATAGATTCCTGATAATTTTCGGAGGAGAAAAGACCATCAGCTTCTTTTACCAAGTTCTGAAATTCTTCCTCCTTTGCTGCATTTGCCAAAAACTCGTCTTTCAATTTCTGGGCTTTATCAATTTTTGTCTTAACTCCTTTGTCCAAAGGCTTCAGTTCAAGTGCTTTCTGATAAGATTCAATAGCACCGTCAAATTCGTTATTGGCAACATCACCGTCTCCTTTAGCAAGAAGATCATTAAATTCTTTTTCCTCTGCCTCTACTTTAGCGAGTTCCTCTAGTTTTAATTTAGCTTGAGCTATTTGATCTTTAGGATATTTTTCATTGTCCTTTATTTCAAGAGCGCTCTCATAATTTTTTATGGCATCCTCAAAATTCTTTGCTTTAAATGCATCATCTCCTTTATCTAAGAACTCATTAAATTTCTTGTTCGCTTCGGCTAGGGCCTTTTCCTCATCAAGTTTCTTCTTTGACTCCTCTAACTTATCCTTTGCCAATTGATTATCAGGTTTTAAAGAAACCGCCTCTTGGTATTTAGCAACTGCAGAATCATATTTCTTTGTTTCCAAAGCAATTCCACCATCCTTCATTAATTTCTCGAACTTCAGGTTTCGCTCTTCTTCCTCTTTGTTTGCTGATTCTTCTTCTTTATCTTCTTCTTTTTTAGCCTTATCGTATTCTTTCATCAGACGATCAATCTGATTCTTTACACTTTCTATGTATTCGTAATTCCAGGAAATTTCACCTTTCGCATTATCCCAATTTGCTTTACCAATTGGATTTTCAAGAAATGAAAAATCGATATCAGGCACACTTTCGAAGATATCCACATCTGTATTCATTGAAAAACCTCCCCTTCTCAACTCATTGGGAACGTTCTTTGAATCTATTTCAATATTCTTAGCAATGTAATTTGATTTTGAATAATTTATGTTGTAGACATGATCGAGAGGAAGGAAAAATTCAAATTTCCCATTCGCAGTTGTGGTTATAGACTTAAAGGTCTTTCCATCTTGTTTTACGGACACGGTTACACCTGATAGTTTTCTCCTCGTTTGGTAATCTTTAATTGTACCATAGACATGAATGAATTCATCATCTTCCTGACCCATTGCAGGTAAAGTAAAGGCAAGTGCAAAAAACAAGGCAAATGCTTTCGGAAATAAATCCCTGAATATCAAATCTTTAACTAATTTCATACTGATATCTTCAAATATCGTAAAAATTTGGCGCAGCTGTATAAATAACAACGCAAAATTCCTGCCGAAGTTATCGATTAAATGGTATATAATTATTCACAAATTGAAATACACTGTTTAACCTGAAACGTTCATTTTCCAATAAATTAAAATAGATTTGAGTTGTATGCTTCTTAAATGCCTTGCTTTTAAATTTATTATAATACTATTAAAGCCTGTATATGCTTAGTTTTTGGGAGAAAACGTTCTTTTATGAAAAATGCGATTTTGCCATTATAGGGGCGGGATATACTGGATTATCCTGTGCTTACTTTCTTAAAAAGAAATTTCCCGAAAAAATCATATCTGTTTTTGAAAGAGGAAAAATGCCTTCTGGGGCAAGCACTAAAAATGCTGGTTTTGCATGTTTTGGTAGTCTATCAGAAGTACTTTCAGATTTGAAAACCATGCCTGAAAGCGAAGTCTTTGAACTAGTTGAAATGCGGTTTAAAGGGCTTAAAATGATTGAGTCAATATTAGGCAAGAATCAAGTAGATCTGAACTATAATGGTGCATATGAACTATTCAGAAAAGAAGATGCTGAGCTCTTTAAAAATTGCTCCGATCAGATAGAAAGCATCAACCTAAAGATGAAGGATATAATTGGAAAAGATGTATATAAAATAGCAGACAAAATACCTGATCAATATGGTTTTAAGGGATTTGAGCAAATGATTTTCAATCAGTATGAAGGTCAATTGAATCCCGTAAAAATGATTCGTTCTCTCATGCAATTATGCACTGAAATAGGCGTAAATATTCATTTCAACACGGAAATCCGCGAGCTTGAACGAAATCAAAACTTCTATTCTTTGAGAACAAATGAGGACATTCGAATTTCAGCAATTTCTTTAGTGCTGGCGACAAATGGCTTTTCCAAAAAATTTGTGGACTTGGATATTCAACCTGCTAGAGCCCAAGTTTTAATTACGAGATCTATTCCTAAGCTTCATTTTGATTCCTGCTTTCATTTTGATGAAGGCTATTACTATTTCCGTGCTGTTGAAAACAGAGTACTCTTTGGTGGTGCAAGAAATATAGATTTTGCCGCTGAAACGACCGATAAATTAGAGATTAACTCTAAAATCCAACATAAATTAGAGAGTATTTTGAAGGAATGTATTCTTCCATCAACCGAATTTGAAATAGAACAAAAATGGACAGGCATAATGGGAATAGGGAAAAGCAAGAAACCTATTCTTAAAAAAATCAATGACAACCTTCACTGCGCTGCGCGCCTTGGCGGTATGGGCGTTGCGATAGGAATACTTAATGGGAAAGAGTTAGCTAATCTTATAGACTAATACTCAACCATATTTGGATTAAATCCTAAAGATAGAGCTCTCAACAAGTCTTGTTTTGAACCTTTATCATCTTCTAAGGCATCTTTGGTAACATATCTATTGTAGAAGCTAATAGGATCAAAAGGATTCAAATCAATTGCCTCATCAAAATCTTTGAGCGCGGATAATTTTTTCTGCATATTGTATCTTACCGCTCCTCGCTTTCTCAATAAAAATGCGCTTTGCGGAGCCAAATCCAATGCTTTGTTTAAATCGCTCTCACTTTGCCTATAATCTGTCAGATAATAGAATATCATACTCCTGAAATAGAGACCATTAACAAAATCTGCATTTAAATCTAAAGCCATATTTATATCATCTATTGCTTTAGCTGACTCTCCCATATTGTAATGAATAGTAGCCCGGTTGTAATAGGACATCCAATCATCTGGATTAGTATAAATAGACTCTTCTAATAGCAATAAAGCGGCAGTTGTGTCTTTTTGCTGAATCTTTTTAACTGCCCATTGCCTAAATGTCTTTGCCTTTAGACTATCAGAATCATTTCTATAATCTCTTGAAAATGCCTGGCTACCAAAGATTATCACTAGAGCCACTGCAACTAATATCCATCTCACTTTTTTCATACATCTCTAAGTTATGCTACCCAAATAATACGAGAAGAGGTACAGAAAGTTGCACGAATCGACTATTTCAGGGGATGAATAGCCAATTTTCGACCATCGGTTTGAATTTCTTCTTTTTTCATTAACATGGATCTATACTTTCCAGCTACAAAATTCTCTGCTTGATTTGAATAAAACTCTGAAGAAGGATTCCCGCTTTGACCTACGGGTAAGATGCTTTCAGCCCCTTCAACATCATTAAAATCTATCATAATTCGCATTTGAGGGCCTGAAAAAACCTTATAGTTACAAGATTCATTCATGGTAAAAGACTGAGCATTAACAGTTTTTGGGCTTCCCGGGCTAGGAAAAGGACCAATATCAAATACTTTATCCAATGGTTTTACTGTACCAAGTGGGTGGCCAAAATATGAAAAATGGCAATTTCCCCAATGCCACTCACTTGTTTGACCTCCTTTTTTATCAATAATATTCTCTATGCCTTGCTTAAAAGAGCTGGTTATCAATTCATTTGGGCTTTGATTACCATTCTCATTTTTCCACCAAATACTATTAAAATTTCTTATGACTTTATCTATTCCTTTTTTAACATCACCTTTGGAAATAAACTCTTTATAATTCTCATCGCCTATTTCATCCTCAAACACACTCTTCAACAAGTAATATTTAAAATTTTGAAAAACAATGGGGCCTTTGCTTTCAATACTATACTGCCCATCCCAGTTCTCAAGAATGTTTAAAGCTGATAATTCAACTTGAGTAAAGCCATCTGTGTTAACATACTGCAACAGAAAATCACATAGTTCATTATCGTTTTTATTTACATTCAATAAGGCTAATTCCTTTAAATCGGAAATAGAAAGTTTTTCTTGATCATTTAAAAATTCGCGGATGGCATTTGCTCTATCCATAGCAGCATAGTATCCCTGATGCTGAATTCCTTTATATTCTCCATGATTGTGATTTGCGGTATACACGAAACCTGAAGCTGGATTTTTATATTGTGGATTTGATGAAAAGTCATGATACTCAGTAATATCAAATTCCCCTGTTCCAGGTAGAATCAATTGAGCATACGTACTATCTCGTTTTATTAGTTTAGCACAAGCCCATAATGCGATATTTCCATCACTATCCCCGTAAGCCATATTTAATCCAGGTGAAACTATTTCAGAGGCTGCACTTTCAACATCATTAATATCCTTTCCATATGCAAGCTTATGGAAGACCTCCAATAAGTTATTGAGAAATTTACGGTAGGTCCAATGCATGGATATAGGCTGTTCATATTTGACCTTTATAATATCATTAATCAAAGGCCCATGCACAGACTCCTTTATTTCAATAGTTAAATCTTCGGCATCTTTTACCTTGATGGTTTCCTTTCTAGTTTCAAATTCTTTCCATACTCTATTATGATAATACTGATCTGTTTCCTTATTATACTGCTCTTTGAACAAATCTGTATCATCATTTTGTAGCATTGTTAATCCCCAAGCATATTGTCTTGTATGGCCTATTAATGCGAAGGGTATGCCTGGTAAATAATTCCCATAAAAACTAAAGTTGGGGTATTCTATATGGGCTTCATACCATGTTGCTGGCTGAGAGTTTCTTATATGTGTATCATTTGAGAATAGGACCTGACCACTGCTAGATTTATCCGTTGATACCACCCAAGCATTGCTTCCTAAAAAAGGTGAGGTTGGAAGCTTGTCAAATATTGCAGCAATTGTATCCATGGAAAAAACAAACGCTCCATTATTCAATAAAGAGTCTTTAAGTACCTCAAAGGTATCGGGCTTAAAATCAGACATATATTCCTCCCCCATTTCTTGCCAATAACTATTCATGAATGGATCATTCTTTAAACCCTTATCAAAGTTGAATGCCATGTAAGCTGAAATTGCCATTAAATCTGAAAAGTCAAATTTCTCTCTTTCAATGCCAAGGATTTTATATTCCAAAGGCTCATTGCTATTTTTCATAGCGTAATTAAAGCCTCTCAAGTACTCTTGTGCCAGCTTAAAATAATCCTTATCCTTATCAATAGCTTCAATGCTGTTTAAGCTGTGCTTTTCAATACCCAGAGTCCGAAATAACTTATCCGTTTCTACTAGCTTTTCTCCAAAAACTTCCGCAAGCCTACCCTTTCCAATTCTCCTCATCATATCCGCTTGAAAATAGCGTTCTGATGAAACCACATATCCTAAAGTAAAGTATGCATCTTCAGCATTTCCTGAGTAAACATGAGGTACTCCGATATTATCAAAATAAACATCTACCTTGTCCTTAACAGGTAGCTTTTTTTCCGCTGAATAATCAAGGGAAGACGACTTATATTGCACATACAGAAATACACTTAAAATAAGCATTGCTCCTAATATGATTCCAAATATCCACTTTAATAGCTTCTTCATTTTCAATTGATAAATTCTGTGATCTTTTCTCTGAAAAGAGCAAAAGATGCGAGATTATTATGTTTTCCTCTTGGAATAGTAACCAGTTGATTTTCCGTCCCCTCTTCAATTTGTTCGTATAAATTAATAGCTAATTTAAATGGTATAATTCTATCTCTAGTTCCGTGTAAAATAAGAATTGGGCAATTAACCTTTTTAATATGCACATCATTTTGAAATTCATATTTCAAAAGCCACCTGCAAGGAATAAAAGGAAAATGAAAATCAGCTACATTTCTAAAGTTATCATAAGGTGTCTCCAGAATCATTTTTTTGGGGTTGTTCTTTGATGCGAGCATGGTAGCAAAGCCAGTTCCCAAGGATCTACCATAGATAATAACATTACTTTCACCATATCTTTCCTTAGCTATGTCATAAAATTTTTGGGCATCTTCATGCATTATCTCTTCTGATCTATTTCCTGAGCTTTTACCATATCCTCTATAATCAAAAGGAAGTACGTCATAACCATAATGTGTTAACTCTTCCGCTAAAACAGCCCATTTAAACAAGCTCCCTGTATTTCCATGTAAGTAAAGAATAACTCCTTTGGGAGCTTCAGTTTTAATGAGCATCCCATGTAATTTTCCATTGTGACTGCCTTCCAAGTAAACATCTTCAAAGTCGGAAACAAGCTTAATAGAAGGGTCTTTTTTTATAAGATTTGGAACAAAAATAAAACGCTCTTGAATAATATAGAATATTAACAAAGTGGCAAGGTAGATGATTACCGCACAAATCAATATTACCAGAAACACAAACATTCAAACTCTATTATTGTACTTTTATATTTGTTAAATTTAAAAATCGATTTGAAGCTAGCAACTAAAATCTAATAGCTATGAGAAGTTTTTTACTCACTATTTCTTTCCTTGCACTTTTTGGATTTTTTGCTCAATCTCAGACTTTTTGGGAGGAAAATTTCGAATCTTACTCCACGGGAGATTATATTGGAAATCAATCAACAGTGTGGGATACTTGGAGTGGAACAGGAGCTGGGACTGCTGAGGATTTATTTGTTGTATCTAATCAAGCTAACAGTGGTTCTAATTCTTTGGAATGTGTTGGTGGTGGATCCGCAGATGTGCTTATACCTCTAAACAATTACAGCGAAGGGGAATATACCTTTGAGCTATCCATTTATATTGAGCCTGGAAATGGTGCGTATTATAATGTTCAGGAGGATACTTCTCCTGGAATTGGTTGGGCCTTTGAATGTTTCTTCTCTGATGATGGAACATGGGAAATAATAATGGATCAGGTGCAAGTGGCTTCAGGAACTTATAATCCTGCTTCTTGGTTCAGAATGAGCCATGTTATAGATATTGCTGGTGATGTTATTGCTATCTATCAAGATGGCGCTCCAATGGGTTCATTTACTTTTGATTCGCCTTTGGGAGGCATAAATATTTTTCCTTTTGCTCCAACTGGTCAAACTGCACTTTATTACATAGACGATATATATATTTATAAATCAAAAGAAGACTTTGATGATTATTTAGCAGGGGCTTTTTTAGGAAGTGTTTCTCAACAATGGTCCACCTGGTCTGGCTCTGGTTCTCAAACTACTGAGGATGGGGTCGTTTCCAATACATTTTCCTATAATGGCACCAATTCAGGAAGAATGGAAGGAACCAGTTGTGATGCTCTTTACCCCATGGGTAATTTTTCTGCTGGAACATGGGAGCTGAACTTCAAAATGCTCACTCCCAATAGCTCTGGTGCTTATTTTAACCTACAACATGATGAAGTTCCCGGTATTTCATGGGCTCACGAATTGTTTATTGGAGGAACATCTGGAACTCTAGATACAGAAGTACCAGGTGCTGCAAACTTTTCATGGTCTGATGATACATGGCATACCATAACTCTCGTCTATGATATTGATAATGATGTTTCCCAATTATTGGTGGATGGAAACTCCGTTCATATATGGACATTTAGCGATGAAAGCCAGGGTTTTGGGACTGGAGCTCCAATTATTGGAGCTTTGAACTTTTTTCCATCTTCTGCTCCAAATGGGCTAAATCCTGAGTTCTATGTTGACGATATTACTTTTAGACGAACGTCTTTAATAACTTCTATCGGTTCTATTGATAATTTTATTGACCACTTGGATTTATTCCCTAATCCAAGTCATGATATTGCTTTCATTAAAAATAACACTAATCAAGATCTGGAATCGGACATTAGGGTTTTTAATAGCACTGGGCAACGTGTTTTCACAAAATTTGAGTATTTTCAAAAAGGAGAAGTCATTGAAATCAATTCAACACCTTGGAAATCAGGAGCTTATTTCATCGAATTTATTGCAAATGACAGCCGAAAGATCATTAAATTTATTAAAGATTGACATCAACCAAGTAGATTAAGAAGATCTCAACGGGTCTTTTTATGTGACTACAGCAAAATAGAACGTCCAAAACAAAAATAGTAATATGAAATATATCCTATCTATAGTAACGATTGCTTTCATGTCTCTTAGCCTTATTGCTCAAGAAACACCTTCTATGAGCAAAGCTCAGGCACAGGCATTATTACCAACACTTCAAAAGGAAATTGATAAATTAAACAAAACAATTGAGAAGGGTAATAAAGCCATAAAAGAAAATGAAAAAAGTATAAAAGCGAGTGAACTTAAGCTTGCAGAAAATGAAGAGTTTCAATCTGCTAAGAAATTAGAGATACAAGCAGCTAAAGCGGAAATCTCAGGTCTGGATTTATCGACCCTTGAAGACAAGGTAAAGAGGTTGCAGGGTGAAAAGAAGAAATTTGAAGTCGAGAATGATCGTGCGTTAAAGGCAATTGCTAAAAAGAAGGGGCAAATACAACAATTGGAATCCGAGATAGAGCAGTTGGAAATTGAAATCTCAAATAATCAAGGTTTTATTTCTGAAAAGGATGCAGAAATAGCTGATACCAATTCAACTATTGAAGGAAATAGTTTGGCTTCTAAAGAAGACGCTATCAAAGGCATGGAAGGAGAATTGAAAAAAATTGAAGGTGAGGGAAAAAAAATAAGTGGACAGATTGTAAAAGCAAAAGGAAATATAGAAAAAACGAAAATTGAAATGACCTCGTCAGAGGCGGAATTGGACACTAAAAAATCAAAGCTTCGTGAAGTAAAAGAAATTCTAGGTATGTAATAATTGTTTAGATTAGCCCAAAAGAGGGATTTGAAAGCATTTATTCTTAGTACAATATTTTTTCTAGGGTCATTTTGTCTGAGTGCACAAATTGACCCTATTTTCATTGCAGACATTCCTATAGAAATAGAGGAATCCTCTGGTCTGCAAAAAACAGATACCGATAGTTACTGGACGCATAATGATACAGACGATAACCCAAAGATTTTTAACATCAACGAAAATGGTGATTTACTAGAGGAATTGACGCTTCAGGGTATTACACCTGTTGACTTCGAAGATGTTGCCTATGATGGTGAATTGTTCTTTTATATTGGTGATTTTGGAAACAATTTAAATGATAGGACTGATTTAAAAATTTTCCGCATTCCTAACCCCGATCTTTTGGACAATTTTGTAAATCCTGAACTTATTAGTTTTACACTAAGCGATCAGGTGAATTTTCCACCAGTAGAATCAAACCTGAATTTTGATATTGAGGCCATGTTCTATTTTGATGGCAATTTGCATTTATTTACAAAAAACAGAACAAATCCTTTTGATGGAATAATTAAACATTATCGCCTTTCTCCAAATCCTGGAAACCACGTAGCTGAGTTGGTAAATTCGCATTTTGGAAATTTAAGTCCTATCCACGCAAGTATTACTGCTGCAGACATTAACGGTATTGGATCTAGAGTGGCTCTACTTACTAATTCCTCAGTATTTATTTTCTCCAATTTCACTGGTGATGATTTCTTTTCTGGAGATCTGAGCTATAATTTCTTTAATTCCACCGCAACTCGAGAAGGGATTTCTTTTAAAGATAATTGCACGGTTCTAATAAGTCAGGAACAAGATGAGTTTGGAAATGTAGGTAAATTGGAAAGACTCAATACCTGCGATATTATCAGCTCAGTTGAAGAGGAACAGTTCTCAAATTTCACTTTTATTCAAGACGATAATTTACTTAGGGTTCAATCTTTAAATCAAATCAATGAGGTCAGTATCTTCGACTTGACTGGTAGAGTCTTTTTTCGAAAAAGTGGAATCAATTCCAGCATTTTTAACTTGAACATTGGTGCCATATCGAATGGGATTTATATACTTTCCGGTATTTCGGATAAAGGAACGTATTTTGAACACAAACTAATTATTCAATAGAAGCGTAACAATACGATAGGGAAATTTCTTTCCCAGCTGTACTATTATTTGAAACCGTTGAAATAATGTTAGATTAACGTTAACTTTGTGTTAATAGGAAATTTAACCCATAATTCTGAAATTGGCATTTATCGATAGACATATTGGAAAAATTGTGTTCTTGGTTCTTATTCTGGCCTTTGTTATTCTATGGTTTGGCCCTTTTGAGGTTGCGTATAAATTAAATTACTCCGGAAAGGTCTACCCATCCAAAAAATGGTCTTTAAAACAAGACAACAATCAATACTTTACTGAAAATAGGAATTTCGCAGATGGATTTTCGGAATCTATGCAGAGTTTTACTTTTGACAGGGGCGACATTGTTGAAATGAAATTTAATGAAAGCCTTGCGAATGGTTCTTACGTAGATCGTGGAAGTGAACTTCTTGAATTTACTTCTTATCTGTTGGAGCAAGAAATTGCCGATTTGGAAACTAAGATAAGCTCTCAATTAGCCATGTTTAAGTCAGAAAATACTGGAAGCAAGATTTCGGTTATAAATGAATCTGAAAGAAGTTTAGACTTTGCCAAACAACAATTAGATCTTGAAGAAAAAAATTATGAAAGGGGCAAAAATCTTTTTGAAGATGAAATTATTCCGGAAGCGGAATTTCAAATAATAGAAAACAATCTTGCTCTGGCTAAAGCAAATGTTGAGCTAGCAAAACAAAAGGTTGTTTCTGCCAGAACGGGAACCAAAACAGAAAAATTGGATGTTGTAAATGCACAACTTGAAAATTTCGAAGCCAATTTAAATATCCTTAACGAAAAGAAAAGAGGCTATAAAGTAAGAGCTCCCTTTGAAGGTGAAATTAGATTTGATGCTTTTAGCAATAGCCTTATTTCTCTTATAGATACACTTCAACAGGTTGTAATCGTTCCAATTGAAGTAGCAGAAAAATCTTTCATTAACGAAAATAAGGCGAAGGCATGTCTTCATCTCCCAGGATGTGATGAGAATTTTGATATGAATGTTCATCTGGATAAAAAGGTGAATATTGTAGATAATAGACAAGTGGTCTTAGCAAAAGTAAAAATTCCAAATAACCGCGAACGCATGGACGAAGGACTCATGGTCAACTGTGAGATTGTTTGCGATACCATTCCTGTCAGAGAATATATAAAACGCAAATTATTCTAGTCTTTGCGTTACGAATACAAGTACATAATACCAAATACCAAACTGGATCGTCTTAGAACGATGATTCAGCCTTTCGTTAATTTGGATGATAATGCAAAAGGAAGAGCCAGTAATCATTATACGGTAAGAAGCATTTATTTCGACACTCCAGAATTACATTTCTACAGTGAAAAGATAGAAGGTGTGCCAAATAGAAAGAAGGTTAGACTGAGAGGCTATGACACGCATGAACAGTCAAATGGAGTGGTGTTTACCGAGATTAAAAGGAAATATCAAATTCCAATCCTAAAGAATAGAGCAAAAATGAAGTATAAAGATGCGATTGCCCTATTTGAACAGAAGAAACATATTTCTGAAGTTTTAAGTAAGAAGGCAGCATTAGAAAATGCGAATCGCTTCTTTTATTATATTGGCAAACTCAATCTAAAACCTGTTGTATTGGTTACCTATGACAGAGAGCCTTACTTAAGTAAAACTGATGATACGATAAGAATAACTTTAGATAAAAACCTTAGGAGCTCATCATTTCCTAGTTTAGAAGATTTATATAGCGAAGATTTAAAAGTGGCGATGCCAGATCATTTTATTTTAGAAGTAAAATTTAACCAGTACTATCCAGGGTGGATGAAAGCCATTGCCCATGCTCTTAACCTAAGACAAGTTTCTGCAAGTAAATATTGTATTACCATAGATTCTCATGGTTTTATGAATCAGAGTCGAAAGTTTAAAGTAATTTCAAACGCCAAATTATTCAAGCCAAACTATGCTGGAAGAATTATCCAATAGTAATCTAACCAACTTTAATCAAGACATTACCTTGATCATATTCAACATGCTAACTGCATTGGCATGCGGAATAATAATTTCTTTGGTCTATAGATATACCTATAAGGGTCCTAGTTATTCAACTTCGTTTACAAATTCTCTGGTTTTGCTTTCTATGATTACTTCCATTGTTATTATGGTTATTGGAAATAATACCGCTACAGCTTTCGGTTTGGTTGGTGCAATGTCTATTATTCGTTTTAGAACTGCTGTAAGAGATGTGATAGATATCGTATTTATTTTCTTTTCGCTTGCTATAGGGTTAGCTGCAGGTGTGGGCTTCAAGGAGATAGCAATTGTCGGAACAATACTAATTAGTATTGTGATAATTCTTGTGGTAAAAACAAATTTTGCCAGACCAAAACGTAGAAATTATCTTCTACAAGTTTTATATAATAATGATGAGGACACAGAAAATGGGATTCAAAAAGAACTGAGAAAGTACTGCAAACAGCTTAAACTGGTTAATCTTCAAACGCATGAGCACAACAATAACATAGAGGCATATTATCATGTCATTCTTAGAAATCAGGACAAGAGTTCTGAACTTTTAAGAGAATTAAAAGGCATTGATAAGGTTGATAAAATCAACTTGTATTTTGATGAAGAGGACTCTCCTCAGTAAATCAACTTTTCCTTATACAAATACTTTTTCTGACTACTTTCAAAAGGCCTGTACACATAATAAGCAAAGCCATCCCTGATCTGGAGCTTTTCTATATATCTATGAAACAATTTGTTGGGCCTACCAAGACTTGCATCTTCTAAAGATATTTCCTTCAAATAGGTATATCCATTCTTGTCATAACCCGTCCATATTTTGGATGTCTTTTTATCTAAATATAGCTCTTTGTTCCATGAATTATTTGGAATCATCTTTTGATCGTATCGTTGCTTTTTATGATAAGAAAATGCAACACTATCTATAACATTGTTCCAGCGGCTTATTCTATAGAAATGATCTTTATAATGATCAAAAATGAGAATAGTATCATTTAAAACAAACAAGGGAGAATAGGGAGTTTCGAAATATTTTTGAGACGTAAAGCCTCTCATATATGCCCCAATAATTTTCTTATCTATCCCAGTTCTTATAGCCATGTTATTGGCTTCTACCCTTTGACGGTTTGTCAAATATTTATACTCAGACCTCATCATTTCAACCCCAAAATCATCGGAAATAGATCTAACCATAGCATAGGTGCTATCTCTTTTATCAAAGGCATAATACTCAAAGGCGGGAAAGGAACTATTGAAATTTGAGACATAATACAAATCTCCAATTGAGTCTATTGTGGGTTTAATAATTGAATTATATAAGTCTTTTAAAATTACAGAGGTATCTAATTTATTCTCCAAAACCGAAAATTGAATTACATCCTTTTTCCTTTTCAAAATGGGTAAATTTCTAAAGCTTTTTTCCAATTGATACTCTCCTCTTCCAAAGGATAAACTATCCTTTACATTTTGATTTTCATCAGCCAGATAAATTCTGGCCTCATTAAAAATTTCGGTACCGTATTCTTCTTGAGACTTAAAGGATTTTTGGCTGGAATAGGTCAAAACGATTAGTTGATCTTCAATAAACTCAAAGTCAGAAACGTGCCTAAGCTTGCTCTCAAAAACCACAACAGGCTCGGCTTTGGCTGTAATCACTGTTCCATCTAACTCTATTGAATCAAAGAACAATTTGACCTCGATAAAAAAATTATCCTCTTCTAACTTTCTTAACTCCAACCCATACTTCAATTCTTTGTAAGCTATATGAGAAAACGTTAGCGAACTCGGAAAAGAATCGACCTTAATGGAAAACTCTCCCTTAGAGTTAGTGCTTGTGCCGAACAAATTACTGTACACGTTTACTCCAGAAATTGGTTTATTGGTGCTAGCATCTATTACTTCACCACTCACCATCTGGCTATTAACACAAAAAGGTAATAGCAGGAAAAAGATGATATTTACAATCTTGAAATGCACTTTATATAAAGATGCCGAAAAGCAATAATTTCACAAAATGAAAGAACATATTTACGATATTAAAATACTTTGGACTGGGAATTTAGGTGAAGGAACACAAACATATCATTCCTATAGCAGAAATTATACCATAGCATCTGATGGTAAAAAAACAATACATGCTTCATCTGATCCTCTATTCAAAGGAGATTCCGACAAGTACAACCCTGAAGAGCTTTTGCTTGCTGCTATTTCATCATGTCATATGCTATGGTATTTGCATTTATGTTCGGAAAATGAAATCGTTGTAATTTCTTATTCAGATAGTTCGCAAGGAGTTATGGGTGTTAATGCCGATGGAGGAGGCCAATTTAACTCGGTAACACTAAGACCAGAAATAACAATAAGCGATAAAAGTAAAAAGGCTTTAGCCGAATCTCTTCACGCTAAAGCCCATAAAAAATGTTTTATTTCTAATTCCTTAAACTTTCCTGTAACTATAAATCCAATTATTAAAGCCAAGACATCCAGTTGAACTTATCTTCAGTTCTTCCCAGACGTATATTTTCCATCTCCATTTTTAGTTTACCAGCTATACTGCTGTCTGCTTTAGGAATCTCGTAATTTGTTCCATCAATAGAAATAGATTCTACAGGTGCAATCGTTGCTGCTGTTCCAATACCAAATGCTTCCTTAACTCTATGTTCATTAAAGCATTCTCTTAAAAAAGTAACGCTAATTGGTGCTTCATTAACTTTTATTCCCCAATCTTTTAGCATAGTCACCACAGATTTTCTGGTGATACCCTTTAGAATGGAACCTTCTGTTGGAGGAGTATAAAACTCATTATCTATCATGAAACCAACATTCATAGTACCGGATTCAGTCACATATTCATGTTCCATGCTATCTGTCCAAAGAAGCTGATCAAAGCCTTCTTCTTTCGCAAGTTTTGCAGGATATAAAGAACCCGCATAATTCCCAGCAGCCTTGGCCTGTCCAAATCCACCACCTTTGGCAGCTCTTGAATAGAACCTTTCAACTTTTAACTTCAATGGATTGGTATAGTACAAGCCTACGGGTCCAGTAAAAACAATAAACTTATATGTTTCAGAAGCCTTAACTCCAATGTATGTGTCAGTTGCGTACATAAATGGTCTTATGTAAAGAGAGCTTCCATCTGCAGTGGGGATCCAGCCTTGATCAATATTGATTAACATATTCAAAGCCTCCATAAATAAATCTACAGGCACTTCAGGCATGCACATTCTCACCGCAGATTCATTGAATCTTTTAGCATTCTCTTCTGGCCTAAACATACCTATTCTGCCATTCTCTGATTTAAAAGCTTTCATTCCTTCAAAAATGGCTTGGCCATAATGCAATACACTTGTCGAAGGGGCTATAGTAACAGGTCCATATGGAGAAATTGACATGTTTGTCCATTTCCCATCTATGAAATCCATTTGAAACATATGATCCGAAAAAACTCTACCAAAAGGAATGTTATCAAAATCAACCTGACTCAATCTTGAATTTGAAGATTTTATTACTTCAATTTCTGTATCTTCCACTATCATTGTATTGGGGTTTATGCTGTGCAAAAGTACTACTTATAAAGGAATTTTGCCTCATTTATTTTGTGCCTTCATATTGAATTATTGAATACTTACGCTGAAATACTTAAAAAATACTGGGGCTTCCCGACATTTCGACCACTGCAAGAAGAAATTATTGACAATGTCTCAAATGGGGTAGATACTATTGCCTTGTTACCGACCGGAGGAGGGAAATCTTTATGCTTTCAAATACCTGGCTTAGTCAAACAAGGTTTAACAATTGTTATTTCTCCGCTTATTGCCTTGATGAATGATCAGGTTAAAAATCTTAACAAGAGAGGAATAAAAGCGATTGCAGTAAGCAGTGCAATGACTCGAAAGGAAATAGATATTTCACTTGATAATGCTATTTACGGTAATTATCAATTTTTATACATATCACCTGAACGATTACAATCTCCTCTTTTTCAGGAACGTTTAAGTAAAATGTCTTTAAATCTAATCGCAGTTGATGAAGCCCATTGTATCTCCCAATGGGGTTATGATTTTAGGCCTGCTTATTTAAAAATCAGTACACTAAGAGAATTCCACCCAACTATTCCAATAATTGCATTGACAGCATCAGCAACTGAGAAAGTTGTTCAAGATATTGAAGCCAAACTGAAACTTAAAGAAGCACGTTTTTTTAAGAAGAGCTTTACTCGAAAGAATCTCAGCTACGTAGTTCTTAAGGAGGAAAACAAAGCAAAAAGACTACTTGATATTTTAAATAAAGTAAAAGGCACGTCAATAGTCTATGTTAGAAGCAGGAAGCAAACTGCGGTTCTAAGTAAATTGCTAAGAGATAATACTATTTCAGCTGATTACTATCATGCTGGTTTAAACTCTGCCGTAAGGAGTGAAAAACAGCTGGCCTGGATGAATGGCTTAATTAGAGTTATTGTTTCCACAAACGCTTTTGGGATGGGAATTGATAAGGCAAATGTGAGAACCGTTATTCATTTTGATTTATGTGAAAATCCAGAAAACTATTATCAAGAAGCTGGGAGAGCGGGAAGAGATGGAAAAAAAGCTTATGCAATTCAATTGTATAATGAGAGAGACAAACAACTTTCACAAAGCAAAATCAACAATCAGTTTCCAGATTTAGAGTTTATAAAAGAAGTTTATCACAAACTTGGAAATTTCTATAAACTAGCTTATGGTGCAGGTCTCGAGCAGAGCTTCCCATTTAAAATTGGTGATTTTTCTGCTTTTTCTAATCTTCCTGCTTTGACGACTTATTATGCACTTAAAATTTTGGAGCAAAATGAGTATCTCATAATTAATGAAATAGATAATAGCCCTTCCAAAGTAAAATTCATTTTATCAAATACAGACACCTATGACTATCAACTAAGAAACGAAAAGTACTCTCCGATAATAGATTTAATGCTACGCTCCTATTCTCGCCTATTCGATGATTATGTTGCTATTAATGAAGTTATTATGTCTAAGAGACTAAAAATAGAACAAAAAACAGTCAAAGAACAATTACAATATCTTGCCCATATAAATGTGATTGAATATCTTCCAAAATCTGAAATGGGAAGTCTCTTCTTCAGTAAGGAAAGAGTGCAAAATGAAAACCTAAGAATAGAAAGAAGCACCTATAGCGATCGCAAAAAAGTAGTTCTTGAAAAGTGGCATAATATGCTCCATTATTTAGACAACGTTGAGATTTGTCGAAGTAAATTATTAGTCTCCTTCTTTGATGAAAAAAATGCAGAAAACTGTGGTATTTGCGATGTATGTTTAGAAAGAAAGAAGTTAAACCTAAGTAATACAGAGTTTAGACATCTTATTAAAGAAATTAGAGAAACCATTGAAAAACAACCTTTAAATATGGATGACCTAGCAAAAAAAATGCAGCATAGAAAAGAAGAACATGTTCTTGCTACAGTGAGGTGGTTAAACGATCAACAAAACATTAAGATTGAGGAAAATTTATTGTATTGGACAAAAAATTAAAGCGATCATATTATTTGAATAATGACGTTATTTTTCTTGCCAAAGATTTGATAGGAAAGGTTCTATGCACCCAAATAAATGGAGAATATTGTTCCGGCATCATTAGCGAAACAGAAGCTTACAATGGCATATATGATAAAGCATCACATGCATATAATAATAGAAGAACAAAGAGAACGGAAATTATGTTTGAAGCTGGAGCTCATTCCTATGTATATCTCTGTTATGGCATTCACATGTTATTTAATGTTGTTTGCAGCGATGAAGGCATTCCAAATGCGGTTTTGATAAGGGGAATAATTCCTCTTGAGGGAATTGATACTATGGAGAAAAGAAGAAATAAAAAGGTAAGTGTCAAAGGTTTCTCAAGCGGCCCGGGAACGCTTACAATTGCTCTTGGTATTGAAATGAGTCATAATAAAACAAGTCTTTTAGGTGATACAATTTGGATTGAGGATCAAAGGATTAAGTTTTCTGAAAACGAAATTCAAATTGGCCCAAGGATAGGAATTGATTATGCAGAAGAGGATAAAGAATTACCCTTTAGGTTTTTATTGAATAAAAATTCAATTCAAAATGTAGATTTGCAACGATGACTGAAATTTTCTTAAAACCCAGAAAGGAACAATCTCTTGAAAGAAAACACCCATGGGTATTTTCTGGAGCTATCAAAAGAATTGAAGGTTTTGTAGAAAACGGAGATATTGTCACGGTTAAAGCAAACAAGGGACGTTTTCTAGCAAGAGGCATATACTCTGAGGGCAGTATTTCAGTTAGAATATTGACTTTTGAAGATGAAGAAATCAATTCAAGCTTCTTGTTTACTCAACTGAAGAAAGCCTGGACTAAAAGAATTTCACTCGGTTTGGTTGAGAATCAAACTACCAATATCTTTCGGTGGATACATGCGGAAGGTGATCATTTACCAGGTTTAATTATTGATGTTTACGGAGATACTGCGGTAATTCAAGCACATGCATGGGGCATGCACAAGTTAGTTCTACCTATCGCGGAGCGGTTCACAGAACTGACAAATGGAGTAGTAAAAAATGTTTTTGATAAAAGTGGGACAACCTTAAAAAAACAAGGACTAGAAATCGAAAACAGTTATTTACTTGGGGAAAAATCTGAAACAAAACTAGTAGAAAATTCAGTCTATTTTAAAGTTGATTGGGAGAATGGTCAAAAGACAGGCTTCTTTATTGATCAAAGGTTCAATAGAAATTTATTAAGAAGATACAGCAAGGATAAAGTGGTTTTGAATACATTCTGCTATACGGGTGGATTTTCTCTATACGCCTTACAAGGGGAAGCTAAAAAAGTGATTTCCTTAGATTCTTCTGCAGCTGCTTTAGAATTGGTAGAAGAAAATATTGACTGGAATCACTTTAAGCAAGACAAACATGAAACCGTTAAAGCAGATGCAGTAGATTATCTTAAAGAACTTCCAGAGGAAATCGACATTATTGTTTTGGATCCACCCGCATTTGCAAAACATATGAGTGCAAGGCATCAGGCTATTCAGGGTTACAAGAGAATTAACTCTCATGCAATCAGACAGATAAAACCTGGAGGAATTATTTTCACTTTTTCTTGTTCTCAGGTAATTGATAAAAAACTCTTTAGAGATACCATTTTGGCTGCAGCAATAAATGCAAATAGAAACGTTAGGATTCTGCACCAATTGCACCAACCTGCTGACCATCCTATTAATATATTTCACCCTGAAGGAGAATACCTTAAGGGACTTGTGCTAGAAGTGGAATAGAATTTGCTAAAAAACGTGTAATTTTAAGATATGAAAAAATTGACGCTTTGGGTTTTGGCCCTTTTGACTTTACAAACTGGATTTTCACAAACGGATAACGATGACTTAAATGAGCTGATCGAATGGATGACGGGATCATTCAGTAGTGCAGAGCAGGCAGCTAAAGATGAAAACTATTTCGATATTGATTTACACATGACTCCAATTTGGGAAGGCGTAGATGATGAGGGAGTCTATTTGTATGTAGAGCAAGCAGCTGCAGAAACACCCAAAGAACCTTATAGACAAAGAGTCTACTACATTCACGAAGTTGATGTAGATATTTATGCATCTGTTGTTTATCTTATTCCAAATGAGGAAAAGTATATAGGCGCTTATAAATTACAAGAGCCTTTAGCAGATATTAAACCTGGTGATTTAACCGAAAAAGAAGGTTGCACGGTGTATCTGGAATATGATGGTTTTGCCTCTTTTTCTGGAAAAACGGAAGGAAAATTATGTCCAAGTAAGCTGAGGGGAGCAAATTATGCTACTTCTGAAGTTACGGTGATGGATGGAAAAATAAAGTCTTGGGATCAAGGTTTCGATGATTTAGATTCCCAAGTTTGGGGAGCTACTGCTGGAGGATATCTTTTTATTAAAGAAGAATAAGATAAAGCTTTAAGGAGCAACTTTTAACAGCCTATAATTTCTATAATGCGCTGTAGTAATAACTAATGCTCCAATAAAAGAGAGCACATAAAAATCATGCCCCCATACCCAGTGGTTGATAAAAACCAACGCCAATCCAATAATAGCGGCAATGAGAGGGAAAATATTCTTATGTTTCTTGTAAGAGGGAACCAAAGACGCAAAAACAAATAACACTGCTAGAAATAGAATTCCGAACTCAAACCAATTACTATGCAAAAAATTAAGACCGGCAGAAGCAGCAAAACTTAAAATAAAGGGAACAGTAACACAATGTATCGCACAAATGATACTTGTACCCATTCCTAAGGCGTCTAATTTAAAATTCTTCAACACGACACAAAAGTAATGCATTTTTTATTAATGCAACACTGTTGCATTATTTTTTTTGTGATGCTCCAGGAAGACTTTTCTCAAATGAAAAACGCTTGGTATAGAAGTTAAATAAAAACATGGTTCCCGTAACAATTGCTTTGGTGATAAAAGTATGCTTGGACAGGTATTCTACAGTTTCTCTCAAAAATGAAAATAGCCATTGGTTTAACAAAAAGCTCAATAGAGAAAAGCCAATAGTCATAGCAAAAACGATGAAGACATTACGATTGGTGCTAAAAACAAACTTCTTTTGAAGTATAAAATTGCTAAGCATTCCCACAGCAACACCAATAGTATTAGCCAATTTAAAGTTTATTCCAGACCATTTTATACTTGTTTGAATGTTAAACACATTCAATAACAAAAAGGTAATCCCGTAATCAATAAGAGTCGCAATACCAGAAGTACCTGCGAACTTAATCTTTGGAATGATGAAGGCTTTTATACGTTCCTGAAGGGTCATTTTAAAGCCTCGAAATTAAGTTTTTAATTGATTTGGAGTAAAAGAATCTGCAAATGTTTAATCAATTAAAAATCAACAACTTAAAACATAATTTATTTGAACACGTTATACTAGTATTAAACCTTATTGCTATGCGCACAGAAATGTCATATGAACAAAAATTGGGAGTTATTGCTGTTCTTTTTGATTTAGCTCAAGCAGATTTGAACGTAACTCAAAATGAAGATGAATTTATTGAGCGTGTTGCTGAATCGTTCATGGTGAGTATTATGGATACGCAGAGAATTCGAAACAAAGAGCTTGAAGTCGCATTTGACCCGCCAAAGGCTGAATGGGAACGCATCCCTATATTTATGCAGTGCGTAATGCTAATGGTTATTGACAGAGGTTTTGAAACAGAAGAAGAAAATTTCTGTAGAGAACTGGGTTTTAAATTAGGTTTAAGAGAGGAAATGGTCAATATTCTTATAGAAATGTGGATAGAGAGTTATCCTCAACCTGTTCCTCAAAAAGAACTTATGCAGGTTATTTCTCGTTACAGCTCATAAGTAACTTTGAAAAAATAACGGAAATGAAGTTTCATAAAACATTTTTTCTTCTTTTAGCCTTTGCTATTTGTATTGTTCAGTGCAAAAAAGATGAGCCAAGTGAAGATACCGAGTTTAATCCTAGTTTAACCTGCATTATCAACTCCATTGATTTTAATTCAAACCTAATCGAAGTTTTTATCGGACAAAATGCAGTTCAAATAATGGCAACTGTTAACCAAGATGTTCTATCTCTTCAATTAGAAATGCCTTTAAACGAAGGATTGGTGGTTCCCTTAGATGGAACGACTATAAGCCAAGCAGTTTATGAAGACAACATAAATGGTATTCAATATATTTCTGATGATGGTTCACTAAATATCACCAGATATGATGAAGTAAGTGGTGAATTAGAAGGCACTTTTCAATTTCACGGAATCGAGTTTTTTGGATCAGCTGAAGCGAATGTAATTAACGGACAGTTTATGGCTATTATTCCTTAGCCTATTTCAAAAACAAATCCCAAGCTTTTTGAGCATCTATTTTCTTACCTGTCCATATCTCGAAAGAACTTAGGCCTTGATAAAATAAAATTTCCAAGCCACTTATTATACTATCACCTTGACTCTCAGCGATATTTAAAAACATGGTTTTACTGGGCGAATAAATGGATTCAATGATCCAATCAGCTCTTTTGATCAAGTTAAGATCAAAAGGTAATTCCAGACTTTCTCCCATTCCAATGGGTGTTGCATTCATCAAACCATTGAAATTTAAGTTATCTCTATATATTTCACGCTGATCTAAAGCAAACGCACGTATTCCAAAATCCTTGAGTTCATGTTCTAGCCTAAATGCCCTATCAAAATTTCTATTGACAATAAAGAGTTCCACATTATTGTTCGATGCCAAAGCATGGGCTGCTGCTCTCGCAAATCCACCCGCACCTTTTATCAAAAAGGTTCCTCCGGTTTCAAATCCTTTAAGCTTTCTCTCGATTAAAAAGCTAAGAGCCAGATAATCGCTATTGTATCCTTTAAGACCATCTTTTGTAAAAGCAATTGTATTAACGGCCTGAATATTTTCTACTTCATTTGATTTGATATCCAAATGATCCAACATCTCTATTTTCAAGGGAATGGTCACATTAATACCTGAATAGCCTTGCTCAACGCAATGCTTAACTATTTCCTTGCCCGTTTTTAGATGTAACCTAGCCACATCAATAAGATCATATTGAATATCAATGCCGCACAATTCTCCAAAAATGCGATGCAATTTTGGAGAAAGAGAGTGCCCTATATTCTTACCTAAGAGTCCGAGTTTCATGGTTTGTGCAAATATCTCATTTCTTAATTTCAATACACAGATAAAAACTTAAATTCGCAATCAGATTATTATGAATTTTTTCGAAAAAATATACCCTATAGGAACCGCAATTATTATCGTGCTTTTGGTGCTCTATTTTTCTCCTACGGATGTTACAGGAAGATATGATCATAAAAAAGCAATGTCGGTGTTGGATTTAAATAATGACAATCAACTGGATAGCTCAGAAGCGAATAAAATATTTGAGTTATTGGAAACAGTAAATTCAGGAGATGATGTTGCTATCAATGATATTGACAGTAAACATCGTGATCTTTTTAGGGTTATTGATATAAATAAAGATGGCACGTTAAGTATTGATGAAAAGAGCAATGCTCAAAATCATTTAAAAAGCTTAGATGATGATAAAGATGGATTCATTTCACTCAAAGAATTAAAATGAATATCGATTTAAGTAATAGAAGAGCTTTGGTTTGCGGTTCTACTGCAGGCATAGGATTTGCAGTGGCAGAAGCCTTGACAAAACTGAATTGTCAGGTTACTTTGGTGGCAAGAAATGAAGGAAAACTAAAACATGCCTTAGAAAAATTAGAAGGGACTGGACACTCTTATTTGATTGCTGATTTTAGTAATCCGAATGCACTGAAGGAAACAATTGATGCACATATAGCTTCTGGCAATAGCTATCACATATTAATAAACAATACAGGCGGTCCTCCGGGTGGTCCTGCTACTGAGGCAAAACCAGAAGAATTTTTAAACGCATTTAACATGCATCTAATATGCAATCACACTTTAGCAACTGCGTTAATCCCCGGTATGAAAGCAGAAAAGTATGGTCGTATTATCAATATCATTTCCACTTCCGTAAAACAACCTATTGCAGGTTTAGGTGTTTCCAATACCATAAGAGGTGCAGTTGCAAATTGGTCCAAGACCCTTGCTACGGAATTAGCTTCGTTTGGAATTACTGTAAACAATGTTTTGCCTGGAGCTACAAATACTGGAAGATTGAATGAAATTGCAGCAAACAGAGCAAGTGGGAGTGGAAAATCTAAGGAAGATGAATTTCAAGCCTTTGCCGATGCAACTCCCATGAAACGCGTTGGTGAACCTTGGGAAATTGCCGCAGGAGTTGCTTTTCTAGCTAGTCCATCTGCATCTTATATTTCAGGAATTAACCTACCTATTGACGGAGGAAGAACAAAGAGCTTATGAAAAAGATTTTAGTCATTGGGGCAAGTAATAGCCCAACATCAATTAATAAACAATTAGCTGTTTGGGCAGGAAACCAAATGGAAGATGTAGAATTGAATATTCTCGATCTCAATGATTATGAATTACCTATTTACCATCCAGACAGACATAAGGAAGGTATTCCAGAAAAGGCTCAGACATTTTATGATCATATTGGTGGATGTGATGGAGTCATCATATCCTTTGCAGAGCATAACGGTTCTTATACTGCCGCGTTTAAAAACATTTATGACTGGGCTTCTGTGATTAACTCAAAAACCTGGCAAGAAAAACCACTTTTTTTAATGGCTACTTCTCCAGGCGGACGAGGTGGAATTTCAGTTCTAGATGCAGCTGCAGCACGTTTTCCTCATATGGGAGGCCAGGTTATTGCAACCTTTTCATTGCCTTCTTTCGGTTCTAACTTTGAAAATGGTATAAGCGATGAAACGCTTTTGAAGAAATTCAAAGATGCACTGGATACCTTTGGAAGAGAGGTTTAAGGTTCATTTTACTTGACTGTTAATGTACGGCTTCGAGAGCCTCAGGGTACAGTTCCGCTAGGTCACTGAGGCTCTCGAAGTGACCGATTATTGCTTATCAACACAAATTATAAGGCTTCTTAATCTATACTAATGCACCCTTCGAGGGCCTTAGGGTGCAATTCCGCTAGGTCACTGAGGCTCTAGAAGTGACCAAATAGCTTGATATAATAATTTATTTAAAATTGTATAGTTTCAACCCTAAAGACTGAACCATGGCTAAGGGCTATATGTATATTCTTCTTTGTTCTAATGATGCTTATTATACAGGAAGCACAAAAGATTTAGAAAGGCGTTGGCTTGAACATTTAAATGGAAAAGGAGCAAATTTCACAAGAAAATATCCTCCCGTCAAAATCTTGTATTACGAGGAATTTGGAAATATTGCAGGTGCTTTTTACCGAGAAAAGCAAATACAGAAATGGAGTCGAAAAAAGAAAGAGGCGTTGATCGAAAATAGAACTCATGAACTCCCCCTATTGTCTATAGCTTATCGTGATAAAGAGTGAATGACTTAAATGCCCCCTTCGAGAGCCTCAGGGTACAATTCCGCTAGGTCACTGAGGCTCTCGAAGTGATCGATTGCTTAATCTCCTTAGACAATATATAATATTCTGAATCTTTACTAATGCACTCTTCGAGAACCTCAGGGTACAATTCCGTTAGGTCACTGAGGCTCTCGAAGTGACCGATTGCTTAATCTCCTTAAACAATATATAATATTCTGAATCTTTACTAATGCACCCTTCGAGGGCCTCAGGGTGCAATTCCGTTAGGTCACTGAGGCTCTCGAAGTGACCTTAAGCCAAAAGAATATCAAAGTGATTTTGCCAACTCAATCATCATTAAACTTTCTGCAGTCTTCGCTATTATTTCATCTAGATCACTCATGGTAAGCGCATCGCAGATAAACCATGTTTCATAAGCTGAAGGAGGAAGATAAACGCCACTGCCCAACATTGCGTGAAAGAAAGATTTGAATCGCTCATTATCTCCCTTTTTCGCAGATTCAAAATCAACTACCTGGTTCGAACAAAAGTGAAGAGATATCATTGATCCTAGTTGATTTATTTGTGCTTCAATTCCGCACTCGCTTAGCACTTTTTTCAATCCACCTTTTAGGTATTCCGTCTTCTTTTTTAGGGAATCGAAAATTCCTGGTTTATCGTTTAATTCCTTAAGTAAAGTATAGCCAGCAACCATCGCAACTGGATTACCGGAAAGTGTTCCTGCCTGATAAACGGGTCCCTCTGGTGCTAAATGAGACATGATTTCATTTCTTCCTCCAAAAGCTCCTACAGGCATTCCTGCACCTATTACCTTTCCATAAGTAACTAAATCTGCCTCAACACCATACAATTCCTGTGCTCCTCCCTTTGCCAAACGAAATCCAGTCATGACCTCATCAAAAATCAAAATGATTTCGTGCTGATTACACAATTCTCGCAGGCCTTTTAGAAAACCTTCACTTGGAGGAATGCACCCCATATTTCCTGCAACTGGTTCGATAATTAAACAGGCAATTTCACCCGGGTTCGCTTCCATAATTTCGCGAACATTTTCTAGATCATTGTATTGGGCAATCAATGTATCTTGAGCAACACCAGGCGTAACTCCAGGCGTAACTCCAGGGCTATTAGGCTTACCGAAAGTAATGGCTCCACTTCCAGCTTGAATTAAAAAGCAATCTGCATGACCATGATAGCATCCTGCAAATTTGATGATCTTATTTTTCCCTGTATAGCCCCTTGCCAATCGAACAGCACTCATACATGCTTCTGTGCCTGAATTTACCATTCTAAGCTTGTCAATATTGGGAACCATAGAAGTGATCAAATCAGCCATACGCACCTCCAGTTCCGTTGGTGTTCCATACGAAGTAGATTTTTCGCTTTGCTTTTTAATGGCTTCAACAACAGGTTCATAGGCATGTCCCATAATCATAGGACCCCATGAATTGATCATATCATAGTAGCGATTACCATCTTCATCTATCAAGAAAGCACCTTTCGCTTCCTTTATGAAAAGTGGAGTTCCTCCAACAGATTTAAAAGCTCTTACAGGAGAATTAACTCCTCCGGGTATAATGTTCTTTGCTCTTTCGAAGAGTTTTATGGATTGATTGTAGTTCATCTAATTAAAAAATATTTAATATCCGATCTTCTTTCGTGGTTGTTCCTTTTGTTGAATAAATTGTTTGAGATAATTAAAAATCAACTCTATTTTTTCATCTTGCCCCGTGACCTTCTTTTTAATTTCTTCCATTTCTAAAAGCAAGTCTTTATGAGTTAGGAGCATTTCACGCATTTTAGTGAAAACACGAATAATCTGAATGTTCATTTGTATTGCGACATTGCTATTCAGAACACTAGATAACATTGCAACACCTTGTTCAGTGAAAACATATGGTAAAGTTCTTCGACCTCCCCAGCTTGAGGTCGCATTTTGCGATTTCAAATTTTTCCATTGTTCTTCTGTCAGTTGGAACATGAAATCTTTCGGAAATCGATTTAAATTTCTTTTTACTTGCTGATTTAAGACTCTTGTTTCTACTTGATAAAGCTCCGACAAATCACTATCTAACATAACCTTAATCTGATCGATGATAAAAATCTTACTCATCACAAACTCATCTGGAATTGTCACCTGTTCATTCATAATATATCTAATTTAAACGCGAACTTTTAATTCTCAATAGTTTTTAACTTGACATCACAATATGTGATTTCAAGATTTCAATTTGGAAGAATATTTTTTCCATAAACCTATGAAATAATTTAGTCTTTAGTAATTCTCACAAAATCCCTAATAAAGTATGAAGCAATCATGCTCGCCCCTGCCCTTTTTATTGCAGTTAAGGATTCCATTACCGCAACATCATGGTCTAACCAACCTTTTTCCGCTGAAGCTTTTATCATAGCATATTCACCTGAAACCTGATAAGCCGAAACAGGTGTATTGAAATCTTGTTTTGCCTGGTAGATAATATCCAGATAGGCCAATGCAGGTTTGACCATTACAATATCCGCACCTTCATCAATATCCATTTCTATTTCTCTCAATGCCTCAATAGAATTAGCAGAGTTCATTTGATAGGTCTTTTTGTCTTTAGGCACGTCTTTTTCATCAACTGGTGCAGAGTCTAATGCATCTCTGAATGGGCCATAAAAACAAGAAGCATATTTTGCACTATAGGCCATAATACCCGTATCTTCAAATCCATTGTGATCCAACTCTTCTCGAATGGCCCCTACTCTACCATCCATCATATCACTGGGTGCTACAAAATCAGCTCCAGCCTTCGCATGAGAAACCGCCATTTCAGCTAAAATATCACAGGTCTCATCATTAATGATCTTGCCATCTTTTACTATTCCATCATGACCAAAACTGGAATATGGATCTAAGGCAACATCTGAAAAAATCAACATTTCAGGACATTCCTTCTTCGCTCCTCGAATGAACTTTTGCATAAGTCCATCTTCATTTAAAGCTTCTGTCCCCTTATTGTCTTTAAGTTCATCAGGCGCT
Source organism: uncultured Flavobacteriales bacterium (assembly GCA_964609215.1). GTDB lineage: Bacteria > Bacteroidota > Bacteroidia > Flavobacteriales_D > JABDKJ01 > JABDKJ01. The sequence goes on along the minus strand of CAZSQZ010000017.1, from coordinate 34,120 downwards.
TTTGCAAAAGGCATCAATGCCTTTACTCCCATATCCTGTAAAGATTTTATTTCATCTAAAGCTTTGTCCAAGCTGTAACGATAATAATTTGGCATGGAAGAAATCTCTTGTTTTTCTTTTGAACCTTCTATCAAAAAAATGGGACACAAAAAATCATTGATAGTCAATTGCGTTTCTTCTACTAAAGCACGAATATTCCTACTCGCTCTTAATCTTCTATTGCGTAAATACGGAAATGAACTCATATCTCAATTTTGCTTTGTGCCCAATCCTTGGCTTGTAAATTTTCAATTAAATGCGCCTCAGGAGAACCTTTCTTAGTTTGAAAATCATAGTCCCATCTTACCCGTGGCGGAAGACTCATTAATATAGATTCCGTGCGACCATTGGTCTTAATTCCAAAGTGCGTTCCGCGGTCATGCAACAAATTAAACTCAACATATCTTCCTCTTCTTATCTCTTGCCAATAGCGTTGTTCCTCATTCCAATTTAGGTCTTTTCTTCTTTTTATTATTTCTGAATAGATGGGCAGAAAAGAGTCGCCTATTTCCTTGGTAAAGTTCAATCTATCTGAAAAACTGTTGGATTCGCTTTCCTTTAAATAGTCAAAGAATATTCCTCCAACTCCACGCATTTCACCTCGGTGAGAATTATAGAAATATTCATCGCATTGCTTTTTAAACTTTGGATAAAAATTAGAATGATGTTTATCACAAGCTTTTTTCAACGTATTATGAAAAAATTGGGCATCTTCTTCCCATAAATAATAAGGTGTTAAATCTATTCCCCCACCAAACCATCCGTTTACTTGTTTTCCATCTAAATCATAAAGTTCAAAATAACGAACGTTCATGTGTATGGTGGGTATCATGGGGCTTTCCGGATGTATAACTAATGAAACACCACAAGCAAAGAAGTCTTCATCTTCAACCTTAAGTTGTTTCTGAGCCATTGGACTTAGTTTCCCATGAACTACTGAAGTATTGACTCCTCCCTTTTCAACTATTCTACCATTAGAAATGACTCTGGTCTTTCCTCCTCCTCCTCCTTCTCGTTCCCAAATATCTTCCTGAAATTTTCCAGAGCCATCCATTGTTTCTATTCCTTCACAAATCTGATTTTGAAGGTCGTGAATGTAATCTTGGAAACGCTCTTTTATGCTCATTTTGAATAACTCTTTACCGTTTGAACAAATGCCTTTGCATGGTCAACGGGAATATTTGGAAGAATACCATGCCCCAAATTGGCAATGTAATTCCTAGTTCCAAATGCTTCAATCATTTCCTTAGTTTGCTTTTCAATAATGGGAATAGGACTCAATAATCTTGATGGGTCGAAGTTTCCTTGTAGCACTATATCATTCCCCACCAATGAACGGGCATAATCAGGTGTTGTGCACCAGTCCAAACCAAGAGCTGTAGCTCCTGTTTGAGCTAAACCTTTCAAGGCATAATGCGCTCCTTTTGCAAACAAAATTACTGGAATTTCAGATAATCCCTCAACAATTTCTTTCATGTAAGGTAATGAAAACTCATTGTAATCTTTGGGTGAAAGCAATCCGCCCCAAGAATCAAAAAGCTGCACTGCATCCACCCCTCTTTCAATTTTCTTATTGAGGTAGGCAATGGTTACTTTGCTTATTTTGCTCAATAATTTATGCGCTGCTTCCGGCTGTTCATAGCAAAATTGTTTTGCCTTGTCAAAGTTCTTGGAACCGCCTCCTTGTACCATGTAACATAAGATGGTCCAGGGTGATCCTGCAAAACCTATCAATGGAACTTCATTATTGAGCGCTTCTTTGGTCAATGTTATAGATTCAAAGACATGCATAAGGTGTTCTTCAACATCTGGATCTATAAGTTTATCTACATCTGCCATGGTCCGAACGGGTTCGGATAGCACAGGCCCCTGGCCTGTGATGATGTCCACAGGACATCCCATGGCTTTCGGGATGACCAAGATATCCGAAAACAAAATCGCTGCATCCACACCTACCTGATGAACAGGCATAACCGTAATTTCAGTTGCCAATTCAGGAGTTTCAGCTCGTTCAAAAAAAGAGTATTTGGCCTTCAATTTCATGAAATCTGGCAAATACCTTCCTGCTTGTCTCATCATCCAAACAGGAGGGCGGGAAAGTTCTTCTCCTCGCAAAGCCCTGAGAAAAATATCGTTTTTATAGTTGGGCAAGACTTTCGTATTTTGTTCTAATTCCTTTGAGTAAGTCATATGTATCCGAATTTTTAGGGACAAGCACATCATTCAAATCAATGGCTTTCCTGGTGGTTTCTCCTATCGCTCCTATAATTGTATTAGGAAACCTATTGTTCTTTGTAAAGCTTCTTACACCGCTAGGAGAGAAAAATAATAAAGCATCATAGTAATTGAGATTATCAACAACAGGATGAGTTTCAACAGTATTGTATATCAATTCCTCCTCCAAAGGAATTTCATTCTCGTTGAGCGCGTTTCTTAAAGTACTCAAGCTCAAATTACCTTTAAAATGGACTAGGGATTGAACCTTATCAGTAATGATCATTTCTGCCAAGGCTTTAACATTTGAAGATACTTTAACATCATCAAAATATGTTTTCAACGCATTAGCTCCTTTTTCACCTACACAGTAAACTGCTCTATTCTCCTTTTTGAAATAAGGTCTAAGTAATTGCACTGCATTATAAGAGGTAAAAACAAATACATCTTTTGAACACATTCTATCCAAAATGCGTTGACCATCGAGACAGGGCTCTATATGAATGACTTCACAAAAGTCAATTTGCATACCAAAATCTTTTCCATCATCCAATAATGATCTGGACGGAGATTTCAAGCATAGTATTTTCAGTTTATTGAGCATGCCGCAATTCCATTATGATTTCATTTCCACCTCCTGCAAGCATTTCTCGAGCTAATTCTCTACCGATATTTTCAGCATTCTCCTTATCTCCTTTCTTCACAGCATCGATACGATACTTCCCATCTTCTGATAATAAGCAAGCTTTTAACGCTAATTTCTGATCATTTACAATTGCCAAGGCCCCAATAGGAGCTGAACACCCTCCTTCTAATTCATTCAATAATGATCGTTCTGCAATTGCAGAAAGCATGCTTTCTTCATGGTTAATTAAATCAAGACTCTTTCTAAGCAATGCATCTTCGGACCTACAGTATATTCCTATGATTCCTTGAGCTGGAGCTGGAATCATCCAATCTAAAACTTCCGAATTATCAGGGACACTTCCTAAACGTATTAATCCGGCATTGGCCAAAATAATTCCGTCAAAGTTCTCTTCCTCTAACTTTCTTAGACGTGTACCTACATTTCCCCGGATACCTTTTATCTCGTGGTTGGGGAATCTATTTCTCCATTGTGCTTGCCTGCGAATACTTCCTGTTCCTAATAAAAAATCATTCTGCTCAAGGGATTTGTCTCCATTTCTAATTAAGAGATCATAGGGATTTTCTCTTTTCAAAACGGCCGCCAAACACAGTCCATTTTCAGGAACAGTAGGAGCGTCTTTTAAAGAATGAACGGCAATATCAATTTCATTTCTTAGTAAGGCCTGGTCAAGCGCTTTGGTAAAAATTCCAACAGAACCCATGTTTTGAAAAGTGCTTTGCTGGTCCATGTCTCCGCCACTTTTAATAAAGACCAATTCACAAGTTTGCCCTTTGCTTTCTAACTGGCTTTTAACCGTATTGGCTTGCCAAAGAGCTAATTCACTATCCCTAGTCCCTATCCGAACGAAATTTGCCATTACTTTTGGTCATCAAATAATTGATGCACTAAGTCCAACTCTGATGAGTTCATGTTTTGAATCTTTCCATAAAAAGAGCCAGCAATTTTTTTGATAATGGTATTGGTCAATTCTTCAACCTCTTCCTTATTAAATTGCTCTTTTCCAAATGGGGTTTTTTGAAGTTCTTTGCTTTTTACCTTGTTGAGTTTCTGCTGAATTGCACTCATGGTAGGAGCATATTTCCTATTATCCATCCATTCGAAAAATTTCATTTTATTCTCCTGAACAATAGCTTCTACCTTGGGCACTTCTAATAATCTATGTTGAACAGTTTCATTATTTTTTCTGGATAATTCATCCACGTCTAAAACCCACTCGCTGTTATACAGCGATATATCTACATTCCTCGGCAGAGACAAATCAATCAAGAATTTACTTCCTTTATTTTTTATCATCTCTTCTCTAACGGTCGGTTGAGAAGCACCAGTAGCTACAACTATTACATCTGAGAGGTTCAATGATTCTTCTAAATGTTCTTCACTCAAACATTTCAAACCGTATCTTTCTGAAAGAACTTCCGCTTTCTCAATACTTCTATTTATTATTCGAATATTCTCCTTGGGAACATGTTTAACCAGATTTTCACAAACATTTGCTCCAATCTTTCCTGTTCCGTAAATAAGTACTTTTTCATCCTTAATATTGGGATAGTTTTCGCGAATACACTTCACTGCAGCATATGCGGTCGAAGTAACTCCAGAACTGAATCCCGTCTCATTCTTCACACGTTTACTCACATGTGTGACTGTATTAATCAATCGTTCGAAAAAAGCAGAACTTTGAAAAATAGACTTTGAACGATTAAACGCTTTTCGCATCTGACCAATAATCTCGAAATCACCTGGTATTTGCGATTCTAGGCCTGCTGCAACTGAAAAAGTATGATCTATTGCTTCCTTTCCAGAGAACGTATAAACCAAATGGGAAATTTCATTCCAATCTTTATTTCGATTACTTAAAATCTTCTTAAAGGGATCAATGAAATCTCCTTCAATAAAAAATTCTGTTCTGTTACATGTAGAAAGGATCATTACAAAAGGACATCCTTCCTTCTGTGCTTCTTGAAGTAAACTTTTCTGTTGATCAATTGAAAGAGCGTAGACTTGGCGATCATCAATAGCCAACTCCTTGTGACTGATTCCAAAAACTGAATAATCTTTCTTAATGAATAAGTAACCTAAACCCTCTTTCGTCATACCCTAAATGCTCGACAAATGTATAAGCTAGGACAGAAAAAAATACCTCTATATGATGTTGAAATAATAAGAAAGTGTAAAATAGGTTAATTTAGAATGGTTCTAAAGAAGAAAAAACGGATTTTCGCCTTGATTTATGGGTGTTTCAATAAATTTTAGAACAGAACAACACTATTATAGGTTTTAAATAAATGGATTTTTCTTTTATTGAAAATAAAAAAAATACCTCTGAAATGAGCTCGATAAAATACGAGCTTGAAGAGAGCTTTCATCTCTTCAAAATCAGTAATTTATCGAATGAGGATGGGGTTATTATTCAGACGGTTCCAAAGGGTGTAATTCAATTTTTTTTCTGTTTTGAATCTTGGGCAAAATTTAATTTTGGGCCGCATTATTCAAGAGACTTAAAGAATAATGAAAGCATGTTACTCTACAACCCTTCAATGGACTTAGCTCATAAAATAGACATAAAGCCAGGTGCGAAAATGATTTTCATGCTTATCTCTCCCAAGAGATTACACAAACTTTTTGTTCATGACACGGATGATTTCCCATTCCTAAGCGGTGAAAACATTCAGAACAAATTCTATGAGCAGAACGAAATGAATGCCATGCTATCGTTGTGTTTAAGCCAAATTTTTGACCAAAGGGTGGATAGCATTTCCAATAATCTTTACATGAAAGGCAAGGCTTTAGAACTCTTAAGCCTATATTTTAAAAAGAGCGAAAAAGGCTTTGCTGATAATTGTCCTTTTCTCAGAGATCAAAGTAATGTAGACAAGATTATCAGGTCTAAAAGCATCATTATTGAAAGGATGTCAAATCCACCTACCATGAAGGAATTAGCAGATGAGATTGGTTTGAATGAATATCAATTAAAAGTTGGTTTCAAAAATATTTATGGGCAAACCGTTACCTCATATCTTAATGATTACAAATTAAGTCAATCTTTAAAAATGTTGGATTCAGGCACTTATAAGGTAAAAGATGTGGCTTATGCATTGGGATATACAAATCCAAGTCATTATATCAGTGCCTTTAAAAAGAAATATGGCATTACACCTAAAAAACATTTGATGTCTTAATTGTTATGTTGGTATGAATTTGAAGAAAAGAGGAGTTTTACTAGTAAATCTGGGTTCTCCTGAGAGCCCATCAACTAAGGACATTAGAGTTTATTTAAGGGAATTTTTAATGGACGAAAGAGTGATTGATGTCCCTTATCTATTAAGGAAGTTTCTTATCGAATGCATCATTTTACCTACGCGACCTAAGAAATCTGCAGCAGCTTATCAATCTATTTGGTGGGATGAGGGCTCACCTCTAATTGTATTAAGCGAGCGATTAAAAGCAAAATTAGCCCCAAGGCTAGAATCAGATTTGGAGCTAGGAATGCGCTACGGTAAAATGTCGATAGAAGCAGGTATTGATAAATTGGTACAGCGAAATACTGAATTGGAAACCATTCATTTGGTTCCGCTTTATCCGCATTATGCAATGTCTTCCTATGAAACGGTGGTTGCAAAAGCAGCAGAGATAATGGAGAAAAAGTATCCGCACTTAAAAATGGAAACGCTGCCTCCTTTTTACAAAGATGAATCTTACATAACTGCACTATCTAAAAATATTGCAAAACATTTAGAAGAACCTTACGATCATATTCTATTCTCCTATCACGGTATTCCTGAAAGACATGTAAAAAAGTCTGATCCTACCGGAGAACATTGTTTGAAATGCGATAATTGCTGTGAAATACCCAATAAGGCGCATGCTACATGTTATAGACATCAAGTGCACGAAACCACAAAAGCGGTGGCCAAACAATTGAATCTCAATCCTGAAAAATATTCTGTTAGTTTTCAATCTAGATTGGGAAAAGATCCTTGGTTAAAACCCTATTCAGATTTTGAAATAATTCGTTTTGCGCAGGAAGGTAAAAAACGGCTTCTGGTGGTTTGTCCCGCATTTGTTTCTGATTGCCTGGAAACCATAGAAGAAATTGGAATGGAAGCTAAACATGAATTCCTGGAAGCAGGTGGAGAAAGTTTTAAATTAATCCCTTGCCTGAATACGGATGATGAGTGGGTAGATACTTTAGCGAAATGGTGTAATGAAGGGTGATTTGGTTTATTAGAAAGAACACACATCAAGGAAAGTAAAGCAAAGCCGAGCTTACATCGAGCGGAGCCGAGCGCACATCGAGCGAAGTTGAGATGGGAGTTGGTCATTGGCTAATTAGATAATTTATTGAGCGAGAAAAAAAAATATCCAACAATAATTCTAGGAGCTGGCCTTTCAGGTTTAGCTACAGCATTTTACTTAAAAAAGAAAGGTGAGGATTTTCTTATCTTAGAAAAAAGTAATCGTGCCGGTGGTGTTATTGAGAGTTTTAAAAAAGGAAATTCTCTATTTGACAAAGCAGCTATTTCTTTTAGTTTGACTCCAGAAATACAAGAGATAGTTGAAGCGTTGGGCTTAAAGGATCAAATGCTTTTCCCAAAGGAAGAAAGCAAAATGCGTTTCATCTATTCAAAGGGAAGGTTGAAAGGACTAAAACAAAGCCCGTTTAGCATTTTTACTTCTTCAATTCTTTCTTGGAAAGGAAAAATGCGTCTTCTTCGAGAACAGAAAGTCTCTTCTAAATCCAGCAAGGACGAAAGCGTGGCTAATTTTATTCGTAGACGATTCGGGTCTGAAGTATATGATAAAATTGGAAATGCAGTACTCTCAGGAATTTATGCAGGAGACCCTGAAAAAATGGAAGCTGCCTTTGTAATAAAGCGATTCGTTGAGATGGAAAAGAAATACGGTTCGCTCATTTCCGGAATGCGCGCCTCGAGCGCAGCCGATAGGAAAGCCAACAAAGGGAAAAACAAACGCATCTCTGTTTCTTTTGCAAATGGCACAGCAGATTTGACCAATGCGCTAGCAAGGCATATCAAGGAGGAAATTGTATTCAATCAAGATATCCGCTCCATTGAAAAGAAGGAAGGACTTTGGCATATTCAAACCACAGAAGATAGTTTTAAAACGGAAAGAGTCATTTCGTGCTTGCCTTCCTATGTTCTGGCCCAACTGCTTACCATGCATAACGAATTGAAAGATGAATTGAACAAAATCCCCTATTCCAAAGTGAGTTTACTTCATCTAAGCTATAACAATCACAACATCGGGGAAATGTCTAGAGGTTTTGGTTTTTTAATCCCGAAAATTGAAGGTAAAGCCATTTTGGGTGCAGTCATCAATTCCAATGTATTTGAAGGAAGAACGCAAAAAGGACAAAGCTCATTGACTGCATTTATAGGTGAACAAAATGCGGAAAACCACGATAGCAAGCAAATTGAAAATGCTCAAAAATTTCTAGAAGAAACACTAAAAATAAATGGTGCACCATTGGATAGAGAAATCACATATTGGGAAAAGGCCATTCCACAATTTCACATTGGACATACCGAACTTCTTTCAAAAATTGAGGGATTGACTAAAAACGAAAATCTTGTTGTATCCGGAAATTTTGTGAGTGGGGTTAGTGTTGGAGATGTGGTGAAGCATGCAAAACATTTAGCTACATTTAACTCATGAAAATCAGAAGAATAGTTCTTTTAATCCTTCTACTTTTAGTCGTTATCTTTTTTATGGGGCCAAGTCCTAAGATGCCCAATTATAATCAGTTGGAAATGGATACGGTCCCCACTCAATTGGAACTGTTAGACCAATATCTAATTTCTGAAAAGGAGGGTTTAACTATTAAAAATGGAAATGAATCATTTATCAATTGGGTAAATCCAGATTCTATATTCAAGACCGAATATGCAATGGTTTTCCTACATGGTTTTTCTGCTTCACCCATTGAAGGGAACCCTGTTTGTTCAGATATTGCCAGGGAATTTGGAATGAACTATTACTCTCCACTCCTGGCCGAGCATGGTCTGATTGAAAAAGAACCTATGATCAATTTTACTGCTGAAAAATGGATGGCAAGTGCTTTAGAAGCTATTGAAGTAGGAAAAACCTTAGGTGAAAAAGTAGTTTTAATTTCAAGTAGTACTGGTGGAACAGCATCCTTATTTGCCAGTGCTAAAAATGATCCTGCAATTCATTCACAAATCCTTTATTCACCAAATATTGACCTTTATGATCCTCGATCATTTATCATGACATTACCCTGGGGCCTTGAGATAGGAAAAAAGGTATTAGGAGGTGATTACTATACCTGGGAGGCTCCAGAAGGAGTTGAAAAATACTGGCATACTAAATATAGAGCTGAAGCATTGATTAATCTAAAGGCTATGCTCACCTCAACAATGACTAATGAAATTTTTGAAAAGGTTAAGATTCCTACCCTAGTGGCTTACTATTACTTGGACGAGAACAACCATGATGATGTGGTTTCAGTTGATGCTATGAAGGAAATGATTGCTGGCTTGGGAGTTCCAAAAGAAGACCAATATGTTCATGCGCTTCCAACCGTTGAAGCACATTCTATGATGAGTAGTTTTTTCTGCAAAGATATTGAGGCCGTGAAAAAAGTCACCCGTGATTTTCTTGAGGCGGAACTAGATTAAAATGAACAATTTCAATAAATTTTAAGAGTAGCACATCGAGCGTAGTCGAGATGAAGGTCTAAAAATTGAAATCATCAATTGCTAAGGTCAAAGCATTTGTTCAGAATTTTGTAATAGGAAGGACAATTTCAAATGTTTCCTTTTTTATTCAGACATGGACATAATTTCAATCTCAAATTTCCAAATTCGAACTCAAAGTTACTGAACAATAGTAGTATCTCTGGAGACAGTATAAGCTCCAAAATATCCTAAAGCTCCATTACTCATATTGGTCTCTACATTTGCTGGAGGAGAATCGAATAAGCCACCTCTAAATTCTGTTTCCAAAAGCATAGCAAGCCATGTATCATTTGCTTGCTCGCTAATTGCAAATTGTTCTAATACCACAGTGTCTCCGGGAAATGCCTTAAAATCGTAGATGGAAATTCCTTCCAAAAAGACGCCATCGCTTCCTTGATCTGAAGTGAAAAAGATGTTTGATAATGTATCGTTTTCTGCAACTCCGTTTATAAATACTCTCCACATATACCAATTTTCTTCATCTGGTATTTCTTGAGTCCATAATAGTAAATCATACTCCCCAGGAATAGTATCCTCAGGAGCTTCAATTTCACTTGTCTCAATCATTTCAATTTCAGGAACACTAAACATGAAATCTTTTCCTGTAAAAAGCTGCCCTTCATAATCAATCGTCACTATATGTTCAGCTAACGGTGTTCCTTGAACAGAAGGATCCGTATAATAATTCCCCGTATTACCCTGCTCAGTTAAATTGTAAATATTGGTTCCGTCTGAAATAGTAACAATTGCCCCAGTCACAGGTTCGGGAAGTTCGTTTACAAAAAAATCTGCGGTCCAGGTGAGTTTAATTTCATGAGCCATTTCCTCCTGTGTAATTTCGCCTTCAACTACTATTCTTCTATTTTGGTCTGTGTTCAATTCTAAATCTATTCTTTCTGTGCAAGATGCCATTAGAATTATTATTGTCAGTGCTGATATATATTGCTCTCTCATCTTATTAAAATCTAAAATTATAGGTAACTGCGGGAATTATTCCGAATAGAAATGTTTTCTCGGCAAAGGTAACTTCGGGATTATTTTCCTCTTGCCTAAAGTTAATACTGAAGGTATTATGCCTGTTATACAAGTTGTAAACAGAGAACACCCATTCCCCCTTCCATTTTCTTTCTGTGTTTCTTTTTTGCTGAAGTGTTAATGCCAAGTCCAATCGATGATAACTTGGCAATCTCTCGGCATTTCTATCTGAATAAACAGGGATAACCTGACCCAAATAAGTGAACCTTCCTGTCGGCAAAGTAACTGCTCTTCCTGATTGCAATACCCAGTTGAAACCTAACGTTGCTCTATCGCTAATCACATAGTTCCCCACAATTGCAAAATCATGTCTTTTGTCAAAGTTTGCCAAATAGGTCTCTCCTCCATTAATTCCATCAATGGTTCTCTCAACTCTTGATAAGGTATAGCTTACAAATCCTTTAAGTCTTCCTTTGTTTTTCCTCATCAACAACTCTAAACCATAAGCTTGTCCAGTACCCGTCCTCAACTCTCCTTCTAAATCTGCCTGCAAAAAAAGCTGTGCATGGTCTCTAAAGTCTATTACATTATCGTTCTTCTTATAATAAACTTCTATGGATGTTTCATATTGATTGTCTTTTAAGTTTCTAAAATAACCCAAGGCTACTTGATCCGTAGTTTGCGGTTTGACTTCAGGACTGGCTGGAAACCAAATGTCAAAAGGAGTAGCAGAAGTAGAATTAGAAGCCAATTGAATGTACTGATTCATTCTATTGTAACTGGCCTTAACAGAACTTTGGGAGTTAAGCTTATATCTCATTCCAAGCCTTGGTTCCAAGCCAGAATAAGAGTTATAATTCTCTCCTTTAGCAAAAGTTAAGGTATCTATAATTTCAAAGTTGGCATCATGGACAAATTCTGTGGCTTCTCCAATATTTTGAAATAAGGAAAAGCGCAGACCATATTCCATAGTTAGATTCTTTCCTACTTTTTGCTCATTACTTAAATAAATTCCATGTTCAAGTGCCTGTTCATCGTCCAATTTAAAACCTGTAATAATACTTTGCGGATCATCTGAAGAAACGGTACCTGGTTCAAAATCATGGCGAATCCCCTGATAACCAAATTCCAATGTGTTTTTCGGATTTAAGAAATAGGTATAATCTAGCTTAACAGAGAGGTCCTTTATTTTTGAAGTCCAACTAAATGCATCAACTCCTTCATCTTGCCCCAGAAAATAATCATAGTTGCTTCTCAACAAGGTTAAATTTGAGAAAAGCTTAGGACCATAAATATGATTCCATCTAATTGTTCCGGTTGCATTTCCCCAATTCAGTCCAAATGCATCTGCATCATTTCCAAAGCGAAATACATCTCTACCAAAATAACCTGATGCAAATACTCTGTTATTCTTATCTATCTCGTAATTTGCTTTAGCATTCAGGTCATAAAAGAAGAGCTGATTTTCATTTAAGTCAGGATTTGATGAAAGTTTCAAAAATAAGTCCGCATAGGTTCTTCTGCCCGCTATCATAAAAGAACCTTTGTTTTTTAAGAATGGTGATTCTATTGTAGCTCGACTACTTACTGTTCCAATTCCTCCAGTTGCCTCGAATCGTTTATCATTCCCCTCATTCATTCGAATATCTAAAACAGATGACAATCTTCCTCCATACAATGCTGGTATTCCTCCTTTATATAATTGCACATCTTTAATTGCATCGGTATTGAAAACAGAAAAAATACCCAACATGTGCGAGGCATTGTACACAATAGACTCATCTAATAAAACCAAATTTTGATCATGATTTCCTCCTCTAACATACATGCCGCTGGTGCCCTCTCCTATTGTTTGGACGCCTGGTAAAAGCTGAATGGCCTTAATCAAGTCAACCTCTCCCATAAACGCTGGAATTGATTTAATTTCCTTGGCCGATAATTTTTCTACACTCATCTGCACATCATCAATGTTCTGGTCTTGTTTTTCACCAATAATTTCCACCTCAGCTAAAGTTGTACTTTCAGCTTTTAGCTCGAAATCTCTTCTGGTATCCGCATTTAAATCGATGATTACTTCCGTATTCTCATATCCGATAAAGCGCGCAATAATGGTATATTCTCCCGCAGGCAGACTGATGGAATAATAACCATATACATTTGTTACAGTGCCTGTTTCCAACTCCTTTATAATTAAAGTTGCACCAATTAACTCTTCTCCATTCGAAACGTCTTTTATCGTTCCATTAAGGGTGAATTTTTCTTGTGCGGATGTACTAAATGAAAATAATGCGAACAGGAAAATGAATAATACTCGTATCATTAAGGTTGTATTTGCTGTGAAGATACATTACAACGATGCCAAATCGGCATTAATTATGTTAAAGGCAAATGATTTCTACAGGCGGATAAGAAAACTAACAATTTGTTAATTCAGGAATACGATTCTTACTTTAGCAAACATGAGATTTTCATCATTCAAAATGATTGGATTGGTTTTAGGCCCTCTGCTATTTTTGGTGCTAAACCTGATCCCATTTGAATTTGTAAACCCTGAAGCCGACAAGGTTCTCTCAATCGCAATATGGATGATCATTTGGTGGTTAACGGAAGCGGTTTCAATATCTGTTACCGCCCTAATCCCCATTATTTTTTTTCCAATGCTTGGCATTGCTACCATGAGAGAAGTTGGAAGTTCATATGGTGACCCTATTGTTTTTTTATTCTTGGGTGGGTTCATAATAGCGCTGGCATTGGAAAAAGTCAATCTTCATAAACGAGTTGCTTTGGGAATTATAAGATTAACTGGCTCAAGCCCAGATCGCGTTTTACTAGGATTTATGATATCCACGGCTATCATGAGCATGTGGATAAGTAATACAGCAAGCACGGTGGTTATGCTTCCCATTGCTCTATCGGTCATTCAATTATTGATAAATGATTCTGATGGTTTTACCAATCAGGATAAACAATTTGCTCTTAAGATTATGCTTGGAATTGCATTCTCCGCAAATGCAGGAGGAATTGCAACACTTATTGGCACACCACCAAATATTGCAATGGCTGGATTTGTTGAAAGCACCTATGGTATAGAGATTTCTTTTGTTAAATGGATGGCAATTGGTCTTCCCTTCTCTGTTGTTTTGTTGACCCTCATTTTCTTTATCCTTTCAAAAGTGTTTTTCAGGAGCAAAAATCTAATTCTAAACGATCCTCAAAGTATTATTCAAAAAGAGATTCAAAAATTAGGCAGCATTAATTTATCGGAGATAGTTGTAATCATAATTTTCCTTATTACTATCTTCTTATGGATTTTCAAGGGAAAATTAAATGATGTTCAATCGATCATTTATTTATCAAATGCTGGGATAAGTATGTTTGGGGCTTTTCTACTTTTCTGCGTTCCCATATTTCAAAAAAATATGTTTGTTTTAGAATGGGAAGACACCCGAAAACTTCCATGGGGAATCATTATACTTTTCGGTGGTGGTTTGGCCTTAGCAACAGCGCTAAAAAATGTTGGAATTATAGATCTAATTGGTGATTTCATCTCTAATCAGAATGGGCTTTCCATTATTGTTGTTTCCACCATTCTAACAGTGATTGTTCTTTTCTTAACAGAGCTAATGAGCAATGTTGCTCTGATAACAGTGTTCACACCTGTTTGTGCTGGAATAGCTATAGGAATGGACGTACCAATGCTTCATTTTCTGATTCCGATTACCATGGCTGCAAGCTGTGCATTTATGTTACCAATGGCAACACCACCAAATGCAATTGTTTTTGCCAGCGGTTATGTCAAGGTAGCTGATATGGCCAAGGTTGGAATTGTTTTGAATATTATTTCAATTCTGATTCTCCTAATCTTTGCTAAGTTTTATATTCCGCTTGTTTTTGCCTAAACTTTTTCTGCAAATCTTGCAAGAGTTTTCTTCGTGTATTCACTTAGCACTAATTTCCCACTCTTTTCTGCTCTAGACTCTAGCAAGGTATTCCAGTCTTCAGTTCCCTCCCAGAACACACCTTTTATCAACTGTTGTGCTTCAGGATTACTATTGGATAAAGTAGTTGCTAATTTCATGATGGCTTCATCCATTTCTTCTGCTGATTCAAAGACCTCAGTATATAAACCTTTTTCTTTCGCCCATTGAGCAGAATAAAACTCAGCAGCATTGATAGCCATTTGAGACATGGCAGAAAGTCCAACCTTTCTTTCAACAGCAGGACCAACAACAAATGGTCCAATACCTACCGCTAATTCTGAGAGCTTAACGGAAGCGAATTTTGTTGCAAAACAATAATCCACAGCAGAAGCTACTCCTACTCCACCACCAACAGCTTTGCCTTGCACTCTTCCAATAATCAATTTTGGACATGTTCTACATGCATTTATGACATTGGCAAAGCCCATAAAGAATTTTTTACCTGTTGGAAAATCATTAATGGATATCAATTCATTAAAGCTAGCTCCCGCGCAAAAGGTTCTATCTCCTCCACTTTTTAAAATGATTACAGTGACCGTATCATCCTTTCCTGCTTCATTAATTGCATTGGCTAAATCCGCCAAAACATTACTAGGTAAAGAATTATGCGCTGGATGAAAAAATTCAATTTCTAAAATTCCTTCTGCGATTTTATTTGATTTTACGTAGGCTTCCATTTTATGAATTCGAAAAAATTTTAAATCAAAACTTGGTTTAGGGTTGGTATTAAACTTTTTATGCCAAATTCAATTTGAAAGAATGGACTTGGAAATATGCACTCGGAAATTCTGATCTAATTGTGTTCTTACAATCTGTTCTAACAATTTTAAGTCATCACTATCGTCTGCAAAAAGAGTAACATCAAACACTTCTGCCTCATTCTCTTCAAATTTCAATTTCCATCTACCGTTGCAACTGTTGTTGCAAATTTTCTCAATTCTAGAACCAATAAAAGCTTGATAAGCTAAAGATCTTTGTCTCTCTTTCTCAGAAATTCTTGGTGGAGTGCCTTCTTTAGCATAGTCCTTTATTAATACATGAACCATTATTTTATTCAATTCCTCCATACCCAACTTTAATTATAAAAATTAAATTATTATCGATGCAATTTAAATCAAAAAATCAGATTAGCCCAAATTGCTTGAAGTGATAATGAAAATGTTTCCTACCTAACAAGTTCCATTCATATTTATTTAAAATTCCAAAAGTGGGATGAATAGAAGTAAATCCTTCATTCTCTTTAAAAAAGGAAGTATAGGTATCATAAGTAGAAAGCAAAGCTTCTTTTGCTTCGTTCAAGTTTGCGTGCTTCAAATTTTTAAAATCCCCATAGGGTGCTTCTGATCCTTTTGGAAATTCACGATGGTTATACAATGATTCTTGATACTTCTCTATATATTTTTCTGGAGTAGTAAAAGGAATTTCTTTATGAGACATTGCCAATTCCAATTGCTCTTCTAAATGCTCTACCATTGCTTGAGGGCTCATTTCTCCCCATTCTGGTTTTGCATCTTCTTTGAGTTTATTCAGAACATCAGAAATAAATCCTCTGGATAAATCTGTGAAAGGACATTTCTTTTGTACCATTGTCAAAATGGTTGCAACAGCTACCAATTCATCTTCAATATCAAAGACCTCAACAAACCATTTGACAATTCCGGAAGGAGCTTCTTTTCCCTTCCAATCTCTTTCTACTTTTTGCTTACATGTTAGACGAACATAAACGGTATCATTATGATAAACAGGGCGAATAAAACGACATTCTTCCAACCCATAGTTTGCCGCAACAGGGCCTTTATTTGGATAAACGAATAATCCTGCTGCTGCTGCTAAAATAAAGTAACCGTGTGCCGTTCTTTTTTCAAAAATACTGCCTTCTAAAGAGGTGATATCTGTATGCGCATAGAAATGATCCCAGGTCAAATTAGCAAAGTTTACTACATCGCCATCGGTGATTGTTCTTTTGTGTGTCTTTAAAGACATACTGGGTTGAATGTCTTCCCAATGGTATTTAAAAGGGTGTCCTTCAGGAACTTCCTTGTATTTAGATCCTGCTTGATAAATCCCTGTAATCTCAGTAATGGTTGTTGGTGTTCCTTGAATGGCGCAACGTTGCAGATAGTGTTCTACTCCTCTCATGCCTCCCATTTCTTCTCCTCCTCCGGCTCTTCCTGGCCCTCCATGAACCAAGGTTGGAAGTGGAGATCCATGACCGGTTGAGATTTTTGCATTCTCCCTATTCATCACCAAAATTCTTCCATGATGGCTTGCTGCACCGACAACAAATTCTCTTGCAATTTTATCATCAAAAGTAGCAATGGAAGCGACTAAAGATCCTTTCCCCATCTTAGCCAATTGGATAGCATCTTGCATATCTTTATAAGGCATTAAGGTACTTACTGGACCAAAGGCTTCTACTTCATGCACTGCAGTATTTTTATGCGGATGTTTTTCCAACATCAACAAGGGGCTTAAGAATGCTCCCTTACTTGCATCTGCATCAATTAATTCTACTTCATTCACATTTCCGTAAACCAGTTCACCCGTTTTAGACAACTCAGCTACGCGTTCTCTTACTTCTTCAACCTGATCTTTACTTGCTAATGCTCCCATTCGAACATCTTTGTTCAATGGGTCACCAATGCTTACTTTTGACAAAGCCTTTCCTAAAGCTATCTGAACATCTTCTAGAAGGTTTTCTGGGACAAACACTCTTCGAATAGCGGTACATTTTTGACCACATTTAGTCGTCATCTCTTTCCGTACTTCTTTTACAAAAATGTCAAATTCAGGAGTTCCAGGTTTTGCGTCTTCTCCAAGTATCGAACAGTTCAAAGAATCTGCTTCCATATTGAATGGAACTGCCTCATCGATAATCCTTTGGTGAGACTTTAGCATTCTTCCCGTAGTTGCTGAGCCAGTAAATGTGACCACATCTTGAGATTCAACAGCATCTAAAATAGATCTTGCAGAACCGCAAATTAATTGAAGCGATCCTTCTGGTAAAATTCCAGACTCAATTATTGCTTTTACTACTGCTTCTGTTAAATAAGAAGTAGAGGTAGCTGGTTTAACTACTGCTGGAACACCTGCCATCCAATTCACCGCACACTTTTCTAACATTCCCCAAACTGGAAAATTGAATGCATTAATATGGATAGCTACTCCCTCTTTGGGAACCATGATGTGATGTCCCATAAAGGCTCCTCCTCTTGAAAGATCTACCGGTGCTCCTTCAACATGAAAGGTTTCGTTTGGAAAATTTCTTCTTAACGAGGCGTTGGCAAACAAATTACCAAATCCGCCTTCAATATCTATCCATGAGTCAACTTTGGTTGCTCCCGTTTTAAATGAAATCTGGTAGAACTCGTCTTTTCTTTTCGTAAGATACAGAGCCAATTTCTTGAGCATGTTTCCTCTTTGCTGAAATGTCATTTTTCTTAAAGCTGGTCCTCCATTTGCTCTTCCATATGCCAGAATCTCAGCAAAATCTAAGCCTTCTGTTGTTGCCATTGCCACAACATCACCATTTACAGCATTGTATAGAGGGGTTCCTTGTCCTTGCCCTTCGGTCCAATTTCCTAAAACGTAATTTCCTAATTTCATCTTTGTTGCTATTGAGGGTGTTTGTGTATTCATTGTTCTACATGTTGATTAGCATAAAACTTTTCATTCTTTGCGGCCATATTTCTTAGCAAACCGCAGCAACGATATCTTTCTTCATGGTAATGATGGTATAAGTCATCCAATCTGCTCACTACATTATCCAAACCAATTTCATCAGCCCAAGCAAGTAAGCCTTTGGGATAATTGACGCCTTTGGTCATTGCTGTATCAATGTCTTCTTTGTTTGCAATACCGAACTGCAATGCATTAGCAGCTTCATCAATTAAAAGAGCTACTATTCTATCTACTATCTTCTGTCCTAATACTTGATCTTCTTTTGGCTCTTTTTGTTCTGCTCCTTCTGCATAATTATAATATCCCCTTCCTGTTTTTCTTCCTAAATAACCTGCCTCCGAAAGTCTCTTTTGTGTGAACGCGGGTTTATATCTTGGGTCATAATAAAAGGCTTTAAAAACGGTTTCAGTTACTGTATAATTGACATCATTGCCAATAAAGTCCATTAACTGAAATGGCCCCATTCTAAAACCACCAATTTCCTTCATCGCCCAATCTATGGTGGGTATATCCGCTATTCCTTCTTCATAAACCCTAAGTGCTTCGCTATAAAAAGGTCGTGCTACCTTGTTCACAATAAAACCAGGAGTATCTTTTGCTACTACCGTTAGTTTTTCCCAGGAGTCAATAATAGATCTGGCTTTGTCTTTTGTTTCCTCTGAAGTCTGTATGGCTGGGATAATCTCAACCAATTTCATTAGCGGTACCGGATTGAAAAAATGAATTCCTATAAAACGCTCAGGTTTTTCGCACGAAGCAGCAAGAGAAGCTATTGATAAAGAAGAGGTATTGGAGGCAATAATGCAATCGGAGGATACGATACCTTCTAATTCTTGAAAAACTGATTTCTTAATATCCAAATTTTCAATAATTGCCTCAATGACCAATCCACATCCTTTCATTTCAATTAAACTATTGACATAAGAGATATTGGACTGAATAGCATCTTTTTTCTCTGCTGTTATCCGTTCTTTTTCAATAAGCCTATTCAATATTCTTTCAAGCTTTGTCCTACTTGTTTCTAGTGCCGAATCCTTTGTATCAAAAATCACAACTGAGTGGCCGAAAGTCGCTGCCACCTGCGCAATTCCGCTTCCCATGGTTCCTGATCCGATAATACCTATTTGCATTTTTTAATTCTTAAATTTTAAGTTCTTAATTCTGAATGTTGAATCCTTAATTTTTAGTGTTAAATGTTGAGTTTTTAAGTTGACCATTGCATGCAACCAGATTGTAATTTAAAATTCATAATTCAACATTTAAAATTCAAAAACCGACAAGGGATTGTAGCGGCATCCTTTTTTGTATCTCTCGACTAAGCTCGGGACACAAAAAAGATATAGCGAAAAGCCCGACCCCGATTTTAATCGGGGATGACGCCTAACGTTTCTTAATCTCTTTATTAACTCTATCAACTTATAAACCTATTTAAGGCATTTAAAATAGTCAAAAGGTTCCAGACAATCTTCACATTGAAACAGTGCTTTACAGGCCGTTGATCCAAATTGACTGACCATCTTTGTATTTTCTGATTTACAATTGGCGCATTTCACAATTCGCTTACCTTCCAACAAAGCCATTTTATCGGCTTCCTCTGCTAATGGTGCTGCGATTCCATATTTCTCCAATGCTTCTCTGCCCTTCTCTGTAATCCAATCAGTAGTCCAGGCTGGAGCTAGGACTAAATCAATTTTGGCTTCTAATCCTTCCTCTTTTAATCTCTTTTTAATATCATCACCGATCACATCCATTGCTGGACAACCGGAATAGGTTGGTGTGATCTTAACCATTACTTTTTCCTCTCTTATTTCAACTCCACGAACCACACCCATCTCCATAATTGAGAGGACTGGAATTTCTGGGTCATGGACTTCAGCCAACAAGGATTTTATATGGTCAATACTGGCTACCATTCCATATTAGGATACGCTCTTTGCATATATTGCAATTCAGAAAGAATATATCCCATATTTTCTGTATGCATTCCATTTTTACCATTACATCTTCTCCATTTCTTTTCTGGAATGATCAAGGTTGCCTCACTTAGAAGGCCATCTACTCTTTCAAAATAGGCTTTTTCTATATCTTTTACATTCCCTCCTATTCTCTCTTCACGCATTTCCTTTTCCAATTCAGATTCTTCAAAAAACTCACCAACAAAAGGATATAAATGATTAATAGCATTTTGCATCTTCTCTTGGCTTATTTCTGTTCCGTCACCAAGCCTCTTTACCCATTCCGATGAAAAACGTTCGTGATAGCTTACTTCCTTTATTGCTTTATTAGCAATGGCCGCAATTGTTTCATCCTTACTATTGACCAATTGCTTCATTAAAGCCAACTGGAAAACATCAAATAAAAACTGTCTTGCTATAACATGAGCAAAATCATCGTTGGGTTGCTCCAAAAGAATTACATTGGTGTATTGCCTTTCCGTTCTTAAAAAAGCAATATCATCTTCTGTTTTTCCATCGCCTGCAAGTTTCGCAGCATATTGAAAATAATTTCTAACCTGTCCATAACAGTCCAAAGAGATATTGGTCAAAGCGATATCCGTTTCCAAATTGGGACCATGCCCACATAATTCAGATAAACGATGACCCAAGATGAGTGAATTATCTCCTAAGCTTAAAATATAATCGTATAGCTTATTCATCAGATATGTTTTAGCTCTTCTGGTAAATCATAAAAAGTAGGATGGCGATAAACCTTGTCCTTAGCTGGCTCGAATAGTTCACCACTATCGTCCGGGTTTGAGGCATGAATATTTTTAGATTCTATTACCCATAGGCTCACTCCTTCCATTCTTCTTGTATACACATCACGGGCATTTTCCATTGCCATTTCAGCATCAGCCGCATGCAAACTTCCTACATGTCTGTGTTCCAGTCCATTTTTTGATCTAACAAAAATCTCCCAGATTGGCCATTCTTTTTTCTCCATTTTCTTTTATTGTAATTGAGATTCTTTCTTTTTAATTCCTTGAATAATTGCCTGCATAAGCATATCCCTACTTAATCAAAATCCATTATCCATTATCCAATTAACCTGATCACTAAGCTGCTTCAGCACTTTTCTTCTTTTCAGAATAAGTAACCGCTGCATCTCTCACCCAAGCACCTTCTTCCCATGCTTTAACTCTTGCGCCTAATCGCTCTTTATTGCACGGGCCATTTCCTTTAACCACATCCCAAAATTCTTCCCAATCAATTTCGCCAAAATCATAATGACCTCTTTCTTCATTCCATTTTAATTTGGGATCAGGAATGCTAAGCCCCAAATACTCTGCTTGCGGAACTGTTATATCAATAAACTGCTGACGCAATTCATCATTGGTTTTTCTCTTGATCTTCCACTTCATAGCTTGTTCTGTATGAGGGGAATCTTCATCTCTAGGCCCAAACATCATCAAAGAAGGCCACCAAAAACGATTCAAAGCATCTTGCGCCATCTCCTTTTGTTCAGGCGTTCCTTGTGCTAAACCAATCATAATTTCATAACCCTGTCTTTGGTGAAATGATTCTTCTTTACATATTCTTACCATAGCTCTGGCATAAGGACCAAATGATGTTCTCGTCAACATAACCTGATTGATAATTGCTGCACCATCAACCAACCAACCTATTGCGCCTATATCTGCCCAGGAAAGAGTTGGGTAATTAAAAATTGAGGAATATTTGGCTTTTCCAGTATGCAACTGATCAAACAACTCATCTCTGGAAATACCTAGCGTTTCTGCAGCGGAGTAAAGATATAGACCGTGCCCTGCTTCATCCTGAACTTTAGCCAATAAGCCAACTTTTCTTCTCAAGTTTGGAGCTCGTGTAATCCAGTTACCTTCAGGTAGCATACCCACAATCTCTGAATGTGCATGCTGGGAAATTTGACGTATATGGGTTTTACGGTATTTCTCCGGCATCCAATTCTTTGGCTCGATGTTTTCTCCGTTGTCGATTCGCAGTTGGAATTTTTGTTCTAAGTCTGTATTGTCCATAATAATCTCTTTTGAAAGGTGAATAGGTTAATTAGTCTAATCAGATAATTAGTAAAATTAGATAATTAGGTTAATTCGTTTATTTAACTTTCTCTGTCAATTTTAATTTTTTCAAATAGTTTATATAACCGTTGAGCAATCTATGAACTTCACTAGCCAAAGAATTTAGTTCTTCTAACTTTTCAGAAGTGATATAATTGCAATCTGCAGCAACTGTGAGATGATCGGTTAACTCTAACAAAGAGCCACGTGACATTCGACAAAATTGAATATACTCTTGAAAATGATGTCTTCCATGTCCTTCAGCCAAATTTGCCGTAACACTTCTCGAACACCGTATCAACTGGTCACTTAACTTATACTTTTCTTCTGATGGAAATGTCTGGCAAAGAATAAATATGGCAGACCTAAGCTCTCTACTTTTCTTCCATACATTTAATTCTTTATAAGACTTGTAACTCATTATCGTAATTAACTCAATTATCTAATTTCACTAACAATCAAAATCAACAATTACTTTTTCTGAACAAGGAACGGCTTGGCATGTTAGAATATAACCCGCATTTACTTCTTCTTCTTCAAGAGCATAATTCAAATCCATTTCCACTTTTCCTTCAATTAACTTTGCCTTACACGTACTACAAACTCCACCCTTACACGCAAATGGCAAGTCTGCGGAATTGGCTAAAGCTGCATCCAATATGTTATTGGCTCCCTGGTGTATTTTAAAATTAAAGGAATTTGCCCCATCCAAAATGGTAACATCTGAAACCAAGCCTTTCATCTCCTCCTTTATTTCTTTCTTCTCCCATTTCTTAGCATCTGGAGAGGCAAATAGTTCGAAATGAATCTTCTTTTTGTCCAGATTATTTGCTTCCAGATAATCCCTAACCATAAAAATCATCTCCTCTGGTCCACAAATGAAAACATCATCCATACCCTCAATAGGACAAAGTTCCGTGAAAATAACCTTTAACTTGTCTACATCCAATCTACCATTGTAGAACTCAATTCCTCGCTTCTGTTTAGTAAGAAAATGAAAAACTTCAAAGCGATCCATAAAGCGATTTTTCAAAGCTTCAATCTCCTCTTTCAATATGATAGAAGCAACGGTTTGATTGATATAAAATAAATTAAACTTGCTTTTGGGTTCTGTCTCAAGGTGAGTTTTAATAATGGAAAAAATAGGAGTAATTCCACTCCCTGCAGCAACAGCGGCATAATTCTTATTTGCTGTAGGGTCGCATTCAACAAAGAAATTTCCATTGGGGCTCATTACCTCTAACTCATCTCCTACCTTAAGCACTTCATTCGCATAAGTGGAAAATTTACCTCCAGGAACTTTTTTGATTCCCACTTGCCAAATTCCATCATTCGGACTGGAGCAAAGGGAATAGCTCCGTTGAACAGACTCACCATTTATCTCAGCTCTAAGTGTAAGATACTGTCCTTGCTTAAAGGCAAAATCGTCTGCAAGACCATTAATATCAAATGTTACAATACTACAATCCTTTGTCGTCTTTTCAATTTGAGAAACTTTGACTTTATAAAATCTATTCGCCATGCAACTATCGATGTATAGAACGAAACTAACGATTGTTAGTTACAATTCCAAATTTATTTATCCCGAATTCCGTCTATTAAATTTTTGATCATTTCCTGTTCCAAAGCTATTGGATTAATCTGCCTATTTTTTGAATACCATGAATAAAGCCACCTTAATGTGGAAAGCATTGAAAACAATGCCAGGTCTACATTCACCTCTTTTATCTCTTTATCTTTAATGCAGTCCTTGATGATTTTTTTGAAATCTCTCTCATATTCATCTCGTAATCCATGATACTGTTCAGCACAGTCGCCTTTCAAATGAACAGACTCCCCAGTAATTAAAGCAATAGCATCGGTATGTTGAATAGTTAGGTTAACATGTAAACCGACTAGTTTTTCCAGCTTTTGAATGTTAGAAATAGGAGCGGTTTTAATAAGCTTCATACCTCCCACAAAAGCTTCTCCCAATTCGATTAACAATTCTTCAAGAATCTGTTGTTTCGATTTAATATGGTTGTAAAGACTCGGTGCCTCCATTCCCATTTCTCTGGCTATATCGCGCACCGAGGTTGCAACAAATCCTCTTTTTCGGAACAAACGAGCAGCACAAATCTTAAGCTCTTCTCTTCGAGATAATTTATTCATGTTCCAATAATACGAACAAATGTTAGCTTGAAGCAAATGATTTTTTCAAATAGCAACAGAATACTAATCGACTTTTCAATATGGAATTCTTCAAGTTTAGGTTTGAAATTTTATCCTACTTTATAAATTGCAGAAATTTTAATTCATGGTTCAAAAATTATTCCTTTCAATTTTTCTTATCACCCTATTCGGGATTTCATGCTCTACCGAATCAAAAAAGTCAGATAAGGAGGCAGCTAATTCCATGGAGAAAACAACTACTAATGAGAATATTCCTGAAGAGGTAAAATTAAGTCCAATAAAACTGGTTGAACAAGCACATAAAAAGAGTGCTGTTATAGAAAATAATGCTGTAGCATTTGATATTATCTTGAACTTTGGAGGAAACGAGGTACTAAATGGAACAATGACTTTAGCGGGCAATTCTTCAAAAGGTCTAATTCAATTAAAAGACGGCTCGGAAATTCTTCATTTAGGAGATAAGGTCTATTACTCTGATTCAGAGAAAAACCCAAAATCAATGAGATTTGCAGCGTATACCTGGTCTTATTTCTTTTTATTTCCATACAAACTTTCGGATCCGGGAACAAATTGGGGTGATTTGGAGCAAAGAGACCTAGCAGGAAAGACTTTTGATTTTCAAAAACTGACATTTGATGCTGGAACTGGAGATGCACCTGATGATTGGTATTTGATGTATTCAGATCAAGAAAATCATTTAATCGAATATGCGGCTTACATAGTGACTGCTGGAAGCTCACAAAGTGAAGCTGAAGAAGATCCTCACGCCATTCAATATTTGGATTACAAAGAAATCAACGGTGTTCCTTTTGCACATAGTTGGATTTTCTGGGAATGGAGAGAACAAGAAGGCTTAACCAAGGAATTAGGAAATGCTCAGTTAAGTAATTTTCGCTTTGTTGGAAAAGCTGATGATTTGTTTTCCATAAAGGAGGGCTATCTTATGGCTGAATAAGATTATTATTTTTTTCTACAAATTATCTCCAGAACTGTTGGAGTGATAAAAATCGCATTAGGGTTTTTATTTAACTCTTCTATATCTGCTAACGCAGCTTCGGCTTCTTCATCATTCATCGACCCCAGTTCTTTAAGCCTTTGAATGTTGATTTTAATAAAGCTATATGGCCATTGCCACATATAATCTGCTGGAGACACAGAAAAAGAAAGTGATCGAGTATCCACTATCTCAAATCCCGATTTTGGAATGATTTCCATCAATTGAAGAGCAACATTTGTCTCTCCACCGCTTTCTCTCCAACTTTGAACAACTTTCCATTTAAAGTCTTCTAATGGCCCGCTTATTGGGGAAAACCTAAAAGCCTCATAATCTATATATTCATGAAAAACAGCGACACCTCCTGGTTTTAATGAAGAATGAACCTTATCTATTAGAGTCTTTCTATTGGGCACAAAAGAATTTACCCATCTACACCAAGCATAGTCAAAATCTTTTTCCGGGATTTCATCTTCCATCAAGTCAACTTCATAAGAAACAATTCCCAGATTTCTTTTCTCATTCATTTCTCGGAGTGCATTTAGATAATTAAGGGAACGTTCCACAGCGACAACTTTTCCATTCTTCCCAACAATTTCTGAAAGGTCTGCGCTTGCATAACCAGGACCAGCTCCAACATCTAACACTTTATCACCTGAACCAATTCCAGCTTTATCCCAAGCCGCCAGTACGTGTTGTCTCCAAACAAAATGCTGCAGCCCCAAACGATCTAGCTCATCTTTATGCGTTCCTAAAACATAATCTTTCTCTTTTTTGCTAGTCATTCTATAAATTTTAGGCAAGTTAAAAATTTGAACGAATTCTTGGCAGAAATCGACATTGAGCTCTCATGTGGTATTCGGAAAATTAAAATAGAAACATTATCTCCAAAATTTATTTCGAAAAAAGAATGGTACAATAAAAAAAGAGCCCCTAATGGAGCTCTTTCAGTTTTATCTTTAAGTAAAGTATTGAAGCCTAAACCTATTTCTGATACGAGGATTTATAGGGAAAATCCTCTTGATTAGCCAATGGGTATAATGGCATAGATGAATTGCAAGAGATCTCAGACGATTGGAAAGATGTATATATGGAATTCCTTCTACCAGAAATTTCATTATACCTTTGAAATCAATTTCTTATAAACTTAAACATGTCTCTTTCGTAAGAGAATTAAACTAAACACAAGATGCTTTCAAAAGAAGAAAAGAAGGTTTTAAGATCTGATTTATTTCGTCACTTGGATGGAATTGTTACTGCTCCCACTGCCTATTGCTTGTTTAAAAACGGTGCGATAGATAGGATAGTGGAAAAGGGTACTGCTAATGTTCATGACCTAGCAATTGAAATGGGTGCTAATGAAGGAAATCTTAATGTTGCACTTCGTGTACTTTCTTCTCAAGGTTGGTTAAGCCCTAATTTGGACAATTCTAGTAATCAAGTATCTTATTCTACTAATGAGAAGAGTGAATTCGCGTTTAAATACTTCAAACTTTATAAAGAGGTTGTCAATCTTATAGATCTTTCAGGAAAATTTCATCCCAGAAAATTTCACAAAGAACCATTTGAAGCAATGGCTTCAATTTTTGAAAGCTACTTAGACAATTACGGTATAGAAGTTTCTTCAAATCCTGTTGAAGCCGCTATTCAAAAGCAAATATTGAAGCATATTGAAGGCATTCTGGTTGGACCAACAGCCGTGGCTTTAGGAATGGGTGGTATGTTTCACAATTATTTTATGAAAGCCAGTTTCAAGCCGGAAGAATTTCATGAAGATCCGGAAAGTTTTGAGCGTTTACTTAATTATTTCTCTCAAATAGGATGGTTCCAAAGGAGCAATGGAAAAACATTTAGCTTCTCAGATAAAGGACTATTTTTTGCCAAAAGAGCAAGTGCCTATGGAGTTACTGTTTCCTATATTCCTAATTTCAGAAATCTGGATAATTTAATTTTCGGAAATGCGAATGTCCTTTGGGAGGTTCCAGAAGGATCGCCTGAAATTCATGTTGATCGTGAGATGAATGTTTGGGGAAGTGGAGGAGCCCATTCTACTTACTTCAAGAAGATTGATGAGATTATTATTTCCATATTCAACAAACCAATTAATGAGCAACCAAAGGGTATTGTGGATATGGGCTGTGGTAATGGGGCATTTCTTGAACACCTTTTCAATGTTATTGATCAAAGAACAAAAAGGGGAGAAATGTTGGATGAACATCCACTTTTTCTGGTTGGTGCAGATTTCAATCAAGCAGCACTAAAAGTTACAAGAGCAAACCTGATTAAGGCGGATATATGGGCTAAGGTTATTTGGGGAGATATTGGAAGACCAGATAAGTTAGCTGCTGACCTTAAAGAGGATTATAATATCGAATTAAATGACCTTCTAAACGTAAGGACTTTTTTAGATCACAATAGAATGTGGGAAGAACCGCAAGAAGCTTTTCAAAATAGAGAGAGTTCATCTTCAGGGGCTTTTTCCTATCGAGGCAAAAGGCTTTCTAATAAAGCTGTAGAACAGAGCCTAAAAGAGCATTTAAAAAAATGGTCTCCGTATGTTCAACGATTTGGTTTACTTTTAATTGAATTACATACTATTCCTGCAGAAGTCACAGCACAAAATCTAGGAAAAACGGCAGCCACTGCCTATGATGCCACACATGGTTTTTCAGATCAATATATTTTAGAAGTTGATGTTTTCAATAGAATTGCTGCAGAAGCCGGTTTATATCCTGATAAAAAGTATTTCACCAAATTTCCCAATTCTGAATTGGCTACGGTCAGTATCAATTTATTAAAAGGAAAATATTAATGGTCATAAACACATCTAAATCCCAAGTGATTTAAACCACTATCCTTAGGTGTTTTTTGATATTTCTCTGGATAGTATCCTGAACAAAAACTCTTATCACAAAGGTAAGATCCACCTTTAATAATTATTTGACCGTCTTCTTTAGTGCTTGTCCACTCCCAAACATTTCCAAATAGATCGTGCACCCCATTTTGGTTGGGTTCAAAACTTCCAACAGGAGCAGGAACCCGATCATAGCCATCTTCGGCTAAATCTGCGATAGGAAAAACACCTTGCCATACATTTCCCTGAATTACTTTACTTCCGGCAATAGTATCCCATTCTTGTGCTGTCGGTAATCGTCCTTTTTTCCATTTACAATATGCACATGCATCATAGTAAGAAACTTGTGTAACTGGAATCTTTCCGTTTGCTCTTGTTCTGGCATTTGGCTTCTCCCAATTTGCTGAAGGTATGGCCTGCCATTGATTGTTATCCAAATTAAAAACCGCTGACCATTCTAAGCTGTCTGCTGTGGTTTTATAATTTTCATGTTCCACAAATTCCGCAAATTCTTTAGTAGATACCTCAAATTTATCAACCCCTAAATCCAAATGATTGAAGTATACCAGCTTTTCTTTCTCTGGAGAAGAGCATGAAAGAAAAAGAATTAAAACAATATATCCTGATATTCGTTTCAGTGGTTTAACAGTTACGTAAAGTAAAACAAACAATATAAAAACAATAAAGATTGGATTGGACAATAGTATTCTTTGAATAATTGTCGAATTTTGCCCAGAGAAAAACAAAGTGATAGAATTCTTAAAAAATACGCTTGCAGAACATCCATTGGTTTTACTATTTGTAGTAGCCTCCCTTGGCTATTTAATGGGGTCATTCAAAATTAAAGGAAACTCTCTGGGTCTTGCAGCTGTTCTTTTTACGGGATTATTTGTTGGTGCTTTAGATTCCAGATTCCAGATACCTGATATTATCTTGAATATGGGACTGGCTCTCTTCGTTTATTCCATTGGTTTAAGTTCTGGACCTGCTTTTTTCAGATCGTATAAAAAGAATGGAGTAAAAGATTTCATCTTTATTATTTCCATGTTGTGTGTGGCCGGATTAGTTGCGGCTGCTCTTTCTTTTATTTTCGATTTTTCGGCAGCTACAATCACTGGTGCCTATGCCGGAAGTTCTACCAATACCCCTGCACTTGCCGGTATTATTGATTACATTAAGGTTGCTTATTCAGAGGCAAAGGGGGCCAAGCTAATTGAAGATTCAGTTATAGGATATACCTTTTCTTATCCAATGGGTGTTTTGGGAGCTATGATAGCAATAGTAATTTGTGAAAGGCTTTTGAAAATAGACTATCAAAAAGAAAAGAAAGAACTAAGAAGAGAATATCCAAGCAATGAAAAGCTCTCTAGTGCAACTGTTGAAGTTACCAATTCTGAAGTTTGTGGTATACAATTAAGAGATCTATGGGCCAAATACGATTGGAATATTTCTCTAGGTAGAATATACAGCAGTGGAAAGGTAGATTTAGTCAATTGGAGCACTTCATTCGAACTGGGAGATAAGGTAATGATTGTTGGGGCCTTAGATGACATCAAGGAAACCATAAAGCATATAGGAGAAAAGGTAGTATCTCCTCTCTCTCATGATAGAACCGAATTTGATACCAGAAGAATTTTTGTTTCCAATCCAAAAATTACCGGGAAAACATTAGCATCTCTTAATTTAGATCAAAAATACAATGCAATAATAACTAGAATCAGGCGAGGTGATGTGGATATGATAGCAAAAGGGGATACTATTCTCGAATTAGGAGATAGAGTGCGATTTATTGCGCGTAGAAAAGATCTCAGAGCGTTATCTAAATACTTCGGTGATTCTTATCAGGCAGTAGCCAAGATAAATATCTTCTCTTTTGGACTGGGAATAGGTTTGGGCTTAATACTTGGAAGTTTGGAATTTCCAATTAGCGATACTTATTCTTTTAAGCTAGGTTATGCCGGAGGCCCATTAATAATGGGACTAATATTAGGCGCAATGAGAAGAACGGCAAGTGTAGTTTGGACCTTACCTTATGGCGCAACCATTACTTTACAACAGTTGGGTCTAACCTTACTTTTGGCAGCAATTGGAGTGGGTTCAGGTTCTGCATTTATATCCAGTCTTTCAATAGAAAGCCTCTGGATCTTCATTGCAAGTATTTTCATTAGTCTTTTTACCGCTTTTTTCGGATTGATTATAGGTTATAAGGTTTTGAAGAAACCTTTCTCAATTTTGATGGGTATGGTTTCTAATCAACCAGCTATTTTGGATTTTGCTATGAACCGTTCTAAAAACCGCATTCCCCTTTACGGTTTTACGATGATTTTTCCGATAGCCTTAATCATTAAGATTTTAATTGCGCAATTACTCTTTTTGGTCTTAAAGTAGGTTATGCTCCGAAAGAGATTCCTACGGAGCGAGCTGTTTCAAGTAAATAGTTATCTTTTTTGACGTGATTATATTCGGTTATCGCTTCCTTTAAAGAGACCATCTCCATTTGATTATTCCTAAAAGACACCATTTTTCCGAAATGCCCATTAAGAGCCATTTGGAAAGCTTTTACTCCCATAGCGGTAGCTAAAATCCGATCAAAAGCCATTGGAGTTCCTCCTCTTTGAACATGTCCTAAGGTCGTTGTTCTCACCTGAGCTTCTTCGAATCTTTCTTCTATTAGTGCTCTTAAATAATTTCCAATTCCACCGTATTTAAAATGAGGATCTCCCGTATCCTGAGAAAGTACCCCTATGCCCTTTCCTCCCATCACTTTTGCTCCTTCTGCGATAACAATATTTACAAAGCCCTTTCCTTTGTCATAACGCGCTTTTATTTTTTCTACAACAACATCTATTTCGAAAGGAATTTCTGGGATAAGGCATATTTCTGCGCCTCCAGCAATAGCGGTATGTAAAGCAATCCACCCTGCATCTCTACCCATAACCTCCATAATCAGAATACGGTTATGACTTTCTGCAGTAGTCACCAATTTATCAAAACTTTCAGTGGCTATCTGAACTGCTGTATTAAATCCAAATGTCAAATCTGTTGCTGAAAGATCATTATCTATTGTTTTCGGAACCCCGATTACATTAAGTCCTTTTTCACAGAGGCTCTGAGAAATTTTCTGACTCCCGTCTCCTCCTATATTGATAATTATCTCGAAACCACCCGATTTAATTTTTTCCACCAACTCATCAGAACGGTCAACTTTTATCCATTCTCCTAAATCGTTTTTAATAGGAAAATCAAATGGATTACCTTTGTTGGTGGTTCGGATAATTGTTCCACCTTTAACGTGAATTCCCGCAGTAGCTTTTTTGTTTAGTCTTATAATTTGCTGAGGTTCTGATAGAATTCCATTAAATGCATCATAACTTCCCCAAACCTCAAAGTTTCCATTTTTCTCTGCTGATCTAGCAATTGCTCTTATGACCGCATTTAATCCAGGACAATCTCCTCCTCCAGTAAGAACCAAGATTTTTTTCATTGATATAAATGAACGAAAATTCCGATAAAGAATCAGCTTAATATAATTAAAGGGGATTAGTTTTAAGCTCTAAGAAAAAATGTCTACTAATAAGTTACTCTTTAACATAAAAAAGTCCTTCACTTCGTGAAAGGCTTTTTGTCGGGGTGGCAAGATTACCTTTGGCGATCTTGAGGTGAGAGTGATTCAAAGAAAAGCCTTGTTCGCTTCACTATTAGACTTTTTCATTTGAGAAAAGTCAAAGCAAGCTTCATTTCCTCAAATAAAAAAAGCCCTTCACTATGTGAAAGGCTTTTCTGTCGGGGTGGCAAGATTCGAACTTGCGACCTCCTGCTCCCAAAGCAGGCGCGATAACCGGGCTACGCTACACCCCGAGGTGTTCTCCAAAATTGGAGTACAAATAAATGCTTTTTTATGAACGGATGCAACTAAAAATAGTTTCCAATTCTCATTCAATAATCAAGATTAAATCTTAATTAATCCCGTTGGATTAATTGCATTGATCCTCGGCTTCTCCGAGGAACGCTGCGCTAAGCATAGCCGAAGTATGGATCAAATTATACCTAATCTTTATTTCAAAAAATATTCTCAGGATTAAATCCTTTGATCCTCGGCTTCTCCGAGGAGTGGATCAAAATGATAAAACGTTTCGCCTGAAAATAATGAAGCAAGCTTCTTATTTTCTTCCTCAACATTTCTGGAATCATTTTGATCACCAAGTGATCGCGCCAGGATTCGAACCTGGGACCGTCTGCTTAGAAGGCAGATGCTCTATCCAGCTGAGCTACGCGACCATTTTCTATTTCAAATTGCAACTAAACTGTCGGGGTGAGAGGATTCGAACCTCCGATCTCACGCCCCCCAGACGTGCACTTTAACCGGACTAAGCTACACCCCGATTCCTTCTTAAAGAACGCTTCCTTTAAAAGGGTCGGCAAAATTAGTAAATTTTATAGTTCAAAAAAGAAATAAATTACTTCTCTATTATAAATTCCCTTAAATCGGTAATTATCCCATGAAAAGAGTCCAAATGATTCTTTAATGTTTCAGGGCTTCCGTCCGTAATATTATTCACTGCTGGCTCCAGTTCCTTAAATTTCAAGTAAACTGCATCACAAGGAGGATAATCCTTAAAAATAGAAAGCATATTCATTACCTTATGATAAGAAAAACACTGATTCCACATTTCTTCGGCTAGGCTTTCATTTGGCCAATTTTCTCTAGCAAGTGAAGTACTAATAAACATTCCCTCGACCCAGCCTCCTGCAATTATTAAAGAAGTTATTTGTGCTCTTTCAGCAGTGTTTATCTCAGATTTTGCCTGTTCAAACACATCATTGATTTCATCTGAACGTAATTTGTAATTGGGAATATTGTTTTTTAATATTTGAAAGAGATATTCTTTGTCAAATGCTTCGGAAATACTCAAATGTTGAGCTAAATCGAAAATTGTATTAGCATAGCTTAAAGAAAGGTTGTTTTGATCAAAAACAGTCATGTAATTTAAATCTGTAGCATAAACGCCAATATTTAATGCTTGCTCTTTTGAATTGAAATATTCTTTCGAATTTTGAAGACTGTTAAGTAATTCAGAATTGTACGTATATCCTCCTTCCTTTAACATAAAAGTAAGCTCTCTAGTATCTAGAATATCCTTTCTTATGATCTCCAATTCACGATTAAATTTGGCATCATCATCTGGAGACAACTTATTTAAATCCTCTGAATGATTAGGTTCCTGACAGGAAAAACATAGAATTCCAATGAATAAAATCAATCCTTTCCTCATAGTGTTTGTTAATTCTGCAAAATAAATAAAACATTCCATTGTTCTATAAATTTGGAATGTATGAGGTTTTGATATGGAAAGTAGGTAATGATTTAAATTTAACCAGGCTTCGCTTGTCTGTCTTTTTATTTTTCAAAAAATCCTTATTCGAGCAAGCTCAAACCGACTTCTCTTTTGATTTTTGCCTCTGGCAAAGATCCCAGTTGGGGAATCGTCAAATCTTAAAAAACGCCAAGCTCCGCTTATATGTCTTTTTATTTTTCAAAAAATTCTTATTTGAGCAAGCTCAAACGGATTTCTCTTTTGATTTTTGCCTTTGGCAAAGATCCCTGTTGGGGAATCCTCAAGTCTTAAAAAACGCCAAGCTTTGCTTGTCTGTCTTTTTATTTTTCAAAAAATTCTTATTTGAGCAAGCTCAAACGGATTTTTTGAAAAATAAAAACCCCACTCTTCCAAGCGGGGTTTTAAGATCTTGCGGTGAGAGGGGGATTCGAACCCCCGGTACGGTTTCCCGCACGCATGTTTAGCAAACAT
>CAZSQZ010000016.1:0-81838 GCA_964609215.1 uncultured Flavobacteriales bacterium | reverse complement strand
TAATCATGAAGCTTCTAAATGCTTTAGGAATCATCAAGTTAAAGGCTAAGGCTTCCTTGTAAATTACAAATACAAACATGTTTTAGAAAACAAGTAGCATGAGTTATTATTTTAGCTTAAAGATATAGTCAGTATTACTGTTTTACTCTTAGATTGACTTGAAATAATGAGAGGAGCAGATTCAAAAATGAATAAATTAATTACTGGAGTATTTGCAATATTGATATCATTCAGTTTGATGAACTTAGTATCATGTTCTAATAATTCTAATGAACCTTGCGTTGAAAAGGAATTTGAAATAGTATCTAATGATTATTATAAAGATTATTTGCAGCGTGTTTTTATTGTTATTGATTCAACACGGGTTTTAGATTCTCTTTTTATTCAAAAGGTAGTTTGCGAATTAAAAACTCAATATGATTTTCAAGAGAGAACAAGTGTTTCTTTTTTTACTGAGAAGAAATATGCAAATTATAAAACTAACCTTTTTGTAAATGAAGATCATAGTTTACCAAGATTTGAATACAATAATTGGCTAAACTTCTATTATTTAGGAGAATTCGATAATGAAGATAAGACCTATAAAACATTTCCAGTTTCTTCTAACAGAGGATTAAAACAAAAACTATTTTATATTGAATGTAATTAGACTATAAATCAAGAAAACGAAACCTAGTGAAAGGACTATTTAGAGCATTAACGCACTTAGCAAATTTAGATTTAGACAAAATGATGAAAGCAAAAATTGAAAGCTTTCAGGATAAATCTATAGCTGCAAATGATCGGTTTGAATTATTTTGCGAAACAAGAGAAATCAATGGCTTTCATTTTTTAAACATTAAACTACTCGGGCCATTTGACATTCATACATATGATGGATGCAACCTGACTTTTGTGTCTAATATGGGAAGCTATGAATTGGAATCAGATACAATGGAAATAGATACTGATTTTTCTGCAAGTTTGAATATCGGTATAACTGAATTTGATATTGATTTAGAGGATGAACTCTTAAAATTAATAAGGAATGAGGTCCTGGAATCTATTCGTATTCAATTTAAAAAGGAAAGCTTTTCATTGACTGTCCACGATCAAGAGCGCCTAAGTCAATCTCTAACCTAGTTAGAAAAATATAGATACTCCAAATCTCTCAAGCTACCTTTAATTCCTCATTACATTTATGGTATTTATTCAAACTAGTAATATTCAATGCCCTCTATTGAGGTGAAAACCTTATCATCTATTTCATCATAAACGCGAACATTGGATGGCCCTTTTCCATCAGAACGATCTGCGGATAACAATATTCCATTGTACTCTTTATAATTGTCCCAAGGCCAAGTGGCATAAGCAGTATCTTGTTCAGCCTTTTCAAAAAAAGTCCATTGTTTAATTAATTGGTCAGAATGATCAATAGCAATTTCATATTTATTTTCAGGAGTTACACCAACACCTTCAAAAGTTAGGGAGTAAATGGAGCAAGAAGCTCCTGAAGCTATCTTATCTTCCTTTACATATCGCATTGTTACACCAGAATCTTGAAGTTTAAAAGGCATGAACAGCCAATACATGTCATTGATCCAAATACGTTTTGCGCTGGTCATTTTTTCTTCCAATTTTTCAGAATTCAATTCTTCAATTCCATTTTTCCAGTAACGCCCTTCATCATTCTTCATGTTTAAGATATACACTGCACTATCTTTAGGATATTCAATTCTCACACGAGAATTGAGCTTGTCCCAAATTAAATGTCTCGTATTAAAAAAGGTCCAGGAAACATATTTCAATTCTTCCCATTTTTGAGAGCCACCCATTGCCTTTAAAACCTGCTCGCATGCAATGGTTTCATCTTTACTCAGTTCTTCTGATGTTTTGATCATATCTGATGAAGAGATATCTCTTTCTGTATTCCTTTCAGAATTACAAGCAGAAGAGAGAAGAACAATGAATACAATTAAATTAAAAAAGGAAAATTTGTTGTTCATGCTTTTCTTAATTAAAACATCAAGGTAATTAATTTGTTATCCATAATGATTGCAATTGTTGAATTGTTTAGTCAATTTCCATAAGTGCCAGAAGATAAAATTTGAGAATCAAAACTAATTAGCTTATCCCAAACAGTTTTATGCTTATTATTAAACCATGTCAGAAGAGATGAAAGCTTGTCCAATGTGTGAGTCACCTTATGGGTATTTTATGAGAGAAGATTTATTTGCCTGCCCTGAATGCCAGCATGAATGGAACCCTTCCGAAACTATGTTAGAAGATGTTTTTGAAGTTAAGGATGTAAATGGGAAAGTTTTAAAGGATGGAGATTCAGTAATTATTATTAAAGACCTTCCAGTAAAGGGAAGCTCGGGTGCTGTGAAGGCTGGAACCAAGGTAAAGAAGATCCGTCTGGTTGAAGGTGATCATAACATTGCATGTAAAATTGATGGTTTCGGAGCTATGGGACTGAAATCTGAATTTGTAAAATTAGCGTAGTTTTGATTTCAACTATGAAAGTATTTTCTGTATTTATTCCATTTTGTTTTTTCTCCTTGTTTTCCTGCAAAAGCCAGCTTGTGGAAACTGAAGAAAGCAATTCAAATGAAATGGGTAGACAGGTTTATCACTTAGATGATAAAACACTAAAACTTTTTCAAGACTCCAAAGGCAATTATTGGTTTGCGGGCAATGGCCTCATCAAATACGATGGAGAAAAACTTATCCACTATTCAAAACAAGATGGTCTTGCGGATAATAGAATTATTGCTTTTCAAGAAGATCATTTAGGCAATGTCTATTTTGATACACTTGAGGGAGTCAATAAATACGATGGAGAAAAATTTACAACTCTTGAGGTTAAAGAGGGTGGAGAATGGAAACTAGAAGAAAATGATTTGTGGTTCAGCATGGGCTGGGAGGGAAAAGGTCCTTACCGTTACGATGGTGAGTATCTTTATGCTTTGGAATTTCCAGTTTGTGAGCAAGAGGAGATTTTTTTTCAGGTAGAACGGGAACATTTTAACAACCCTAGAGCCATCTATAATATATACAAAGATAAGTCTGGTCATATTTGGTTTGGAACAGCAGCTTTGGGAGCTTGTCGTTATGACGGAAATAAAATTGCTTGGATATATGAAGATGAAATGAATTTCACACCTGGTGGAGGAGTTTTAGGAATTAGGGCAAGCCTGGAAGATAGTTTAGGTAATTACTGGTTCACAAACGCGAGATATAGCTTTTCCATTGAGGAAGAACCGAAGGAAAGAACAGGAGCTTTTTATTTGCAATATGAAAAATTGAAAGGGCCAGCAGTTTATGATGAGTCTCAAGAAGTAAAAGATCCTTATTATATGTCCATAGTAGAGGATAAACATGGTGATTTGTGGATGGTAACCTATAATGATGGTGTTTGGCGAAAAAAAGGAAATGAACTCATTCATTACCCAGTCGAGCACAATGGTTCTGAAGTTCTCTTATTTTCAATTTTTCAAGATAATGAAGAAACACTGTGGTTGGGAACCCATAATGCGGGTGCAATGAAGTTTAATGGTTCAAGCTTCGAGAAATTTGAACCTTAGCTGATTTATAGCATTTATGTTTATATTGACATCAACTAATCATTCTGTTTCCTACCACCTAATCATAGGAAATAGAAAATAAATCCTATACAATGATTATTTTCGGAACTCGAGGAGTTAAATCTACGATGGAGCAAGGAGAATTTCTTTGTCCACAGTGTGCCAGTAATAAGAACTATAAGCACAAGAAAGTTACCCGGTTTTTCACTCTTTATTTTATTCCGCTCATTCCATTAGGAAGAATAGGAGAATTTGTTGAATGTCAAACTTGTAGAGGAACCTATGTGCCTCGAGTACTGGATTATAAGCCAGATCAAATAGGAGAGAATGAGTTCCAATCGGTTTATGAAAAGGCAATGCGACATTCTATGGTCTTAATGATGTTGGCTGATGGTGTCATTGATGATGAAGAGATGAAAATGGTGCTGCAAATCATCAATAAATTTGGTCATAATGATATGAGTAAAGAGGAACTGGAAAAGTTTGTAGAGCAAGTTCAAAGAGAAAAAGAGCCCGTAGAAAAGTACTTAAAGAAAATTACTCCATCACTTAACGAACATGGGAAAGAGATCATTATCAAATGCGGGTTATCAGTGGCTTCAGCAGACGGAAACATTGATCCATCTGAAATAGCAATGATTCATGAAATGGCAAAGGCCATGGAAATGTCTAGCAGTCACGTAAAGGGAATCATTCACGATATGACCCATCCTGAACACGCATTCTCTAAAAATTAATTTTAAACTTGAAAACCTATTAAGCATAAAAAAAGCCAACCCTCAAAAGAAGATTGGCTTTTAAATTTTTAAGCTTTCGTTTTAGAAACGATCTAGATTCATTACTTTGTTCCAAGCGGCAACGAAGTCATTAACAAACTTATCTTTTGCATCTGAACAAGCATACACTTCTGCAATTGCTCTCAATTCAGTATTTGATCCGAAAATCAAATCTACTCTTGAGCCCGTCCATAACTCTTGTCCAGTAGCTCTATTTCTTCCTACAAAAGAAGTATCTGCATCTGAAGTGGCTTTCCAGGTGGTACTCATATCCAATACATTCACAAAGAAGTCATTGCTCAATGTCTCTTGTTTATTAGTGAAAACACCTTGCTTAGAGCCATCATAGTTTGCACCCATCATTCTTAAGCCGCCAACCAAAACGGTCATTTCAGGCGCGGTTAATGTCATTAACTGTGCCTTATCTACTAGCATTTCTTCAGCAGAAGAAGTATGATGTGCTTGAATGTAATTTCTAAATCCATCAGCTGATGGTTCAAGAGCCGCAAAAGAATCAACATCTGTTTGCTCTGCCGAGGCATCTCCTCTTCCTGGTGTGAAAGGAACATTTACGTCTTTACCTGCATTCTTTGCAGCTTTCTCCACTCCAGCACAACCAGCTAAGACAATTAAGTCTGCCATAGAAACCTGTTTGTCTCCATCCTGCGCATTATTAAATTCCTTTTGAATACCTTCTAAAGTTTCAAGCACCTTAGATAATTGTGCAGGATTATTTACTTCCCAATCTTTTTGTGGAGCCAATCGTATTCTTCCACCATTTGCTCCTCCTCTTTTATCAGAACCTCTAAAAGTTGAAGCGGAAGCCCAAGCTGTGCTTACTAATTGAGAAACAGAAAGGCCAGAAGCCAGAACAGTACTTTTCAAATAATCCGCATCCTTTTCATCAATCAAAGTATGATTCACCGTTGGAATAGGATCTTGCCAAATCAATTCTTCACTAGGAACTTCGGAACCTAAATAGCATGCAATTGGCCCCATGTCTCTATGTGTTAACTTAAACCAGGCACGTGCAAATGCATCAGCAAACAGATCAGGATTTTCATGAAAACGCTTAGAAATTGCAGCATAAGTAGGATCCATTTTCATGGCCATATCTGCCGTGGTCATCATTAAGGATTGTGTCTTTGATGCGTCATGCGCTTGTGGTGCTTGCATTGCAGAAGAGGCAGCTGTTGGTTGCCATTGATTGGCTCCGGCAGGACTTTTAGTCAACTCCCATTCATAACCAAATAAAGCATCAAAATATCCATTGTCCCATTGCGTTGGATTAGGTGTCCATGCACCTTCAATTCCACTTGTAATAGTGTCATCTCCAAAACCACTACCAAAACTATTGTTCCATCCTGTGCTCATTTCAGCGATGCCTGCACCAGCAGGTTCTCTGCCAACATACTGATCCGGATTTGCTGCTCCATGCGCTTTCCCAAAAGTGTGACCACCAGCAACCAATGCAACAGTTTCCTCATCGTTCATCGCCATTCTTCCGAATGTTTCACGGATATCTACAGCAGATTTTAAAGGGTCGGGATTTCCATTTGGTCCTTCTGGGTTCACATAGATCAATCCCATTTGAACCGCACCTAAAGGATTTTCTAATTCTCTGTCTCCAGTATATCTTTTATCTCCCAACCATTCTGTTTCAGCTCCCCAGTAAATATCTTCTTCCGGTTCCCAAACATCGGCTCTACCTCCAGCAAAACCAAAGGTTTCAAAGCCCATAGACTCCAAAGCACAGTTTCCAGCTAAGATCATTAAATCTGCCCAGGAAATTTTCTTTCCATATTTCTGTTTGATAGACCAAAGCAATAAACGCGCTTTATCCAGATTTCCGTTATCAGGCCAGCTATTTAGAGGCGCAAAACGCTGCGTTCCAGAACCAGCTCCACCTCGTCCATCTGTAATTCTATAGGTTCCTGCGCTATGCCATGCCATTCTAATAAAGAAAGGTCCATAATGACCATAATCTGCTGGCCACCAATCTTGTGAATCTGTCATTAAATCCACCAAGTCTTTTTTAATAGCCGCTAAATCCAGACTTTGAAATTCCTTAGAATAGTCAAATGATGAATCCATAGGATCAGATTTGGAAGAATTCTGACGCAGAATATTTAGTTTTAATTGATTGGGCCACCAATCTCTATTTGAGGTGCCGCCACCAGCACTTGTCTTTTGTGCTCCACCCATAAAAGGGCATTTACTTATATCGCCAACGTTATGATTATTATCCATGTCTGTGTTATTTAATACTTAATAAAAGCACAAACCTATTAAATTGTTTACTTAATTAGGTCAAATTTTCAGACTCTTATTCCACCATGAATAATATTTTGGGAAGACAATAAAGAAAAGACCCAAGAGTGTTTTTACAATTGAACAATAATAATGCTATTCATAGCTAGTTGTAATGAAGGATTCCCGCTTTATTTTATTCAGTGCTCAAATTGCTCGGGAAGACACTCCTACTAAATTGAACAATCCCTTTGACCTGAATGTTCCAAAAATTTGTCAGATAGCAAAGGAGGAGTTGATAGAGTATCTGGAGAGAAATCAATTTATGCATAAACAAAATTTTGGATGGGGTATGCAAAAGGACTTCGAGATAAGAGGAAAAATGTTTGGGGTCTTGGTTGTTAAAGATTCCAAAGATGATTTAGGATACTTAGCTGCCTATTCTGGTAAGTTGAATACTGATAAAGATCTAGGAATCTTTGTACCCTCTGTATTTGATATATCCAGTCAGGATGATTTTTTGACCAAAGGAATGATTGCTTTGGGTGAAATGGGAAAACAAATCAAAATTTTAAAGGATAAAGGATATCAGGACAACAAGGCAGAAATTGATAGATTAATTACTTTAAGAAGAGAAAGCTCTATTGATTTGCAAAATAAGTTATTCGACCAATATTTCTTTATGAATGAAAGAGGAGAATCAAAAAACCTGGTCGATATATTTTTGGATTATGCAAAGCGAAAACCAGCATCTGGTTCAGGAGAATGTGCTGGTCCGAAATTATTACAATATGCTTTTGAAAGACGGATGAAACCATTGGCTATAGCAGAGTTTTGGTGGGGTAGGCCAAGGGAGAGGAGTGAGAAAGAGCACGGTCAATTTTATCCTGCTTGTGAGGATAAATGCAGGCCAATACTTAGCTATATGCTAGGATATACAAGGAATTTTATTGATTAAAGCAATTAATAAACTTTGATAACGTTTTAGTGCTTTATAGCCAAAACTAAATGAGAATATTACTGACTATTGTATTTCTTTCTACAAGTTTGTTTTCGCTTGCTCAAGATTCTCTAAAAATAGATTCAGAATTAGCTTTTGAATTAAAAGGTCAACATGTTATTGCAGCACTTTCAGATAATTTTGAATGTTATAATTGTTTCTTCAATCAGGTAACTGATAATCCTTTTCATCATTTTGCCATATATTCTGGCGTATCTCATCGGCTAACTCTTGCAAATAAATATAAAATTGAAACAGGGCTATTTATTGAGGAAAGAAGTTTTTCAGGAGGCAGTAATACCGTTTCCAACTGGTTTGTTTTTCCAAAAATAAAAATTGAAGCAAGGGATAGTATAAGATTGTTCAATAGGCTTGTTGCTTTGGAAATTAAAGGAGGAGATTTTTGGAATGAAGATGTCTTTGATATTCTTCGTTTTTACAACATTGATTACCAAGCTTTGTTAGCGAGGGCTGAATTTGGAAAGTTTAGTTTGGGTATATTTACTATTGGTGATTTATCTAGAAATATTGGATTAGATTTACATGAACTTTATAGATTTAGTCTAGGGTATTCCAATAAAGATTTTGAAAATATATTTTCAGTATCCATAAATCAATTATTAGATGATAACCGGGGTAATCATCTGGTGCCATCAGATATAAATTTGTCAAATCATATCCGATTTAAGCTTCCATCTTCTGTTGAATTATTGGGGCAGTTAGAGGCCAGAATAAACGAAATAAATAAAACATCTTTTGCTATAGGTATTCAAGGAAAATATGCTTCTAATAGCATAGATATTCGTTCTTCATTACGCTACTATCAATCTGATTTCAACAGGGGCTATTTTAGCAATGTTCCTCAATACGCTACTCTAACTAGTTATGTTGGCGAACAACTTTACCCTTTAAAAAACTACTATCGTGATTATTCTCAATGGGCTGCATATTCTGAATTGCAGGGTAGGGATGTAGTGGCCTTTGAACTATCCTTGAATTATGAAAAGCTCATTTATAAGCAACTAAGTTTTTTCGGAAATCTGGATTTGAATATTTATGGGGATATAGAGACGGGTACTGGAAGAACATTTCCCATTTATAATTCTGGCATTAAAATTAATTTCTTAAAGCAATTTTCATCTAGCATATCTTTGACCAATAAGCACATGAACCTATTCGAATCCTTTCAAACATTTTATGCAAGTAGAGTACCATTTCTATCTTATGGAGTCCAATTAAATTTAGATAGAATACCTTTGAGAACAAGGTATTTTAAAAATAATGGATAAACTACTCAACGAAATTTCAAAATGCACTATTTGCCTTCCTCATTTAAGTCATGGAGTAAACCCTGTTTTAACAGCGCATAGAGAAAGTAGAATTGCAATTATTGGTCAAGCACCTGGACGAAAAGTGCATGAATCTGGAATACCTTGGGATGACAAAAGTGGAGAAAGATTGAGAGACTGGTTAGGAATAGATAATTCAATATTCTACAATCCAGAAAAAATAGCCTTAGTTCCTATGGGTTTTTGCTATCCAGGAAAAGGAAAGAGTGGAGACTTGCCTCCAAGAAAGGAATGTGCTGAAAAATGGCATTCCCCTCTTTTTAGTAAAATGAAAAAATTGGATTTGATTATTTTGATAGGGAGTTATGCTCAAAACTATTATTTAGGCGATTCCATGAAAAAAACCTTGACAGAAACGGTTAAGAACTATAAGAGTTATTTACCAGAATATTTTGTTTTACCACATCCTTCGCCCAGAAACAATATTTGGTTAAAGAAAAATGAATGGTTTGAAAATGAAGTAATTCCAGAATTGAAGAAGATCGTTTCCAGGAATATTTACAATTAAAAAACCCTCCCTGTCAAAGACAAAGAGGGTTTCAGTGTTTTTCAATGTTTCAAAGTTCAATTACTGACCTAAAAAGGATCTTAAATCTTCGCTTCGTGAAGTGTGTTTCATTCTTCTTAATGCCTTTTCTTTGATTTGTCTCACACGTTCTCTAGTCAATTCAAATTTCTGGCCTATTTCTTCTAAAGTATGTCCCGACTCCATATCAATACCGTAATAGAGTTTTACAACATCTTGTTCTCTAGCTGTTAATGCATGCATGCACCTTTTCACCTCTTCTTTTAACGATTTTTTCAAAAGTTCAGTATCCGGTCCCGGAATTCCTGGGTTCTGCATTACATCGTACATATTAGAACTACTTTCATCATCAGATTTTAAAGGAGCGTCCATGGAAATATGTCTTCCCGTTTGTTGAAGTGATTGTTTGACTTCATCTAAAGTCAATTCTAAAACTTCAGCCAATTCAGAAGCGGTAGGAGGTCTTTCAAACTCTTGTTCCAAAGCGGAAAAAGCTTTATTAATTTTGTTGATGTTTCCAATCTTGTTCAAAGGTAAACGTACAATTCTTGCCTGCTCAGCAAGTGCCTGCAAAATGGATTGTCTAATCCACCAAACTGCATAAGAAATGAATTTAAAACCTCTGGTTTCATCAAAACGTTGCGCTGCTTTAATCAAGCCCAAGTTTCCCTCATTAATAAGGTCTGGTAAACTCAAACCCTGATTTTGATACTGTTTCGATACTGAAACTACGAACCTTAAAT
The DNA here is from genome assembly GCA_964609215.1 of uncultured Flavobacteriales bacterium. Taxonomy (GTDB): domain Bacteria; phylum Bacteroidota; class Bacteroidia; order Flavobacteriales_D; family JABDKJ01; genus JABDKJ01. Next base: position 71,628 of record CAZSQZ010000016.1, on the reverse strand, counting down.
TTGCTTTTGTTAATCTTTCAAGAGCATCGTGATCTCCCTGTTTGATGCGTTTTGCCAAGCTAACTTCTTCCTCTGCTGAGAGAAGGTCGACTCTACCTATTTCTTGTAGGTATTTGTCCAGAGATGCGTGTTCTCTGTTGGTTACCTGCTTGGTAATCTTTAATTGTCTCATAAACTTTTATCTAAACGTGTTATTATAGGAAACGAGCCTTTTCAGGAAAAGGTTACCAAAAGTTATCAACAAAAGGAAGATGAAATAGTGATATTTGTCGATAAACAAATATTTAATCCCTATAAATCCCTGTTTCTGTTTAGTCGATTTGGCGTTTGAGACTAATGATTGAATTGCGCGTATTATTTGATTAGCTCAGGCCAGATCCGTAAAAAAAATTCGTTTCGTTATCTGTTACTTTTTAGACGAACGGTTTTTAAATGCGTTGCCTTGATTTGATAAAAATATTATTCATGCATAATAATTTTGAATACAATTGAAAGCCATTATTTAACATAAAAGAAAAATAGACAAGAATCATTTTTATTAATTTCAGTCTCTGGGGAGTTTAATTTTTAATATAGAAGAGATGCTTAAAGGAATTCGTTCAATAATCATTTTGATTTGTATTCTTTTCAATGCCCAAAATGTATTTGCCCAAAATGAACATTTATATAAAGACCACTCTATTTATGTTTCTTATGGTAATATCATTCATAGCAGCCAAGCATCCTTATCTTTTGAGAAGACATTGTTCCAAAAGAATACAAGTAGAACAAGGCTGAAAATAAGCAATGGATATTACCTAAGTAATAATGCCGATTTTGAAACAAATGCTAAAATTTTTGACAATTATGTGTCTTTATCAGGAGTTCAATTGATTGGTATTTTGGAATTATCTGGAGGTGTAGCTCTTAGCTATTTTAAATTAGCGGAAGGATTTGAACCAGATCCCAGTGTCGACTATTCAGAACAAATGAGAAACTTGCAATTCTTGGGCAATATTGGAATGAGATACGCGAAGGATCACTTTATGTTCAGGGCTGGTATCGGAAATCTAGAACTATTTTATCTAGGATTGGGTTATAATTTTTGACTAGGCTAATAGAAGCACTATTAAGTAAAGTAATTCTATACCCTTTGAGACCAGAATATTTAAAACCAGATCTAAAATGAACCTAAATTATCTCGCCTTTTTCTTAATCGCTTTCATTCCCCTAATTATTGGTTGGTTTTGGTATCATCCAAAATCTTTCATGTTTAAGTACTCAAAAATTGAATGTATAAATCCGAAGGAATTGGGACTGTTCCAAGTGATGCTGCTCTTTCTGCTAAGCTTTACTTTGGTTTTTGGTTATATCAATTTAATCATCCATCAAATGGGTTTTTATGAATTGTTCTTTACAGATATCATGAGGGGAAGCCAGGAATCAAAACAAGTGGTACAAGAATTTTTAGCGGAATATGGGGATAGGCATAGACACTTTGGTCATGGAGTATTTCATGGAATAATTAATGCCTTTGTTTTCGCTTTTCCATTTGTGGCTATCAGCGCAATGCTGAACAAGAAAAGTGTAAAGTACGTGGTGCATCATTTTTCCTACTGGCTTATAACCAGTGTGATTATTGGTGGGCTTATTTCTGAGTTTGTTTAGTTGGTGAATAAAATTTTAGAAAAAACTATGAGCGAATTAAACGTTTGTAAATGGCTAAAATTAATTGCTTATTCTCGCCAAATTGGTTGGTATATGGAAAGTTAAGTTCTGTCAGAAAATGAATAACAAGAATCAAATATTGTTGGAAGAGGCTATTGAAATGTTTGAGCGAACTGCGGAAAGTCTGATTCGCTTGCTGTCTGAAACATTTGATTTAAACTTATCTGAACCACACCCTTTTGGAGTATTGATTCAAAGACAGAATAAGCTTTGGAAAGGTTATTTGGAGGGGGATTGGAAATACCATTTTCATGGAGATGCATGTAAATTTGAGAATATGATAACTGGCCAAATCGTTGATGTCAAGATTAATAGAGAAGGGAATTGGGGAACGATTAGCAACTTCTATTTATTCAAATTCATAGAAACTTCAAATTCCTTAAAACATGTATATCAAATGATTGATTCTGAGCATAAAGTCATCGAATTACTTGAGAAAATGCAAAAGGAGGGAAAATTGGTGGATATTGGAAGGCCACATCTCAGAACATTAATATTAAATAAAAAGCACCTTAGATAGGTGCTAAAAACTCATTTTAAACTAAGGTTTATACGGTAGTTAGAAACAACCCAACCAAACACAACTAAAACCAACTTAACTTTTTCATTCCAGGAAAAAGCTGAAAAAATTATGTAGCTAAATAACTTCATTTATATTTGTAGTCAAATAGCTTCGTAATGAAATTAAGACGGGATATTTTTCAGGCAATTTCTGATCCAACAAGGCGTACGATTCTCGTATTGCTTGCCTCTCAAGCTTTGACTGCTGGAGCAATAGCCAATAACTTTGATGCAGCAAGACCCACTATTTCAAAACACATTCAGGTTTTGAATGAATGTGGTCTCGTTAATGCAGAACAAAGAGGGCGGGAAATATACTATGCGTTGAAAGTGGAGAAAATGAGAGAGGTTGATAAATGGTTGGATCAGTTCAGAAATATTTGGGAGAATAGAATGAATAAATTGGATAAGGTACTATCGAACATGAAAAATCAAAACAATGAGCAATAAAAGTGTAATAATAGAACGTGTTTTTGATGCTGATATAGATTTGGTGTGGAAAGCATTAACCCAGAAAGAGATCATGAAAGAATGGTATATAAATGTGGAAGAATTTAAGCCTGTTGTTGGATTTAAGTTTGAATTTTGGGGTGGAGAAGAAGGCGAAAGAAAATGGAAGCATTTGTGTGAAATAACAGAAGTCATTTTAGGGAAAAAGTTGACGTATTCCTGGGTATATGAGGGCTATAGTGGAATGTCTTATGTAACTTTTGAACTGTTTGAAATAGATAATGGTACCAAACTGAAATTGACCCATTCTGGTATTGATACTTTCCCTATTGATATCCCTGAATTAGCTATCAACAATTTTGAAAATGGATGGAGCCAGGCCATAAATGTTGCGCTTAAGGAGTTATTGGAAAAGTAATAAGGTCTTTCAAGAGCAGTGAAACTGCGTTTAAACACTTTATCTCAGAGAGCAATGGAAGATTGGAGTCCGACAAAACATTAACATGGAAATTCCCAGAATTTGAGGATCAATTCCCAATTATAAATATTAAAGCCGAAAGCAATCTTTCCGTCTCCTGGGTTTGGATCTTTAAACCGTGGTAGAAATTGTATTAGAAGAACAAGCCGACAAAAGCACCGTCTTTCGTATATCTGAAGACGGAAAAGAAATGAATGAAGAAAACTTGAATTGGCAAATAAGCAATTCAGCGTGGATAAGGAGCTTTTGATTTTATGCGGAAAAGCTGAAAAATGAATTAGGTTCGATAATCAACTAATGCACTTTTTTCTTTAGAAAAGCGTTGAGAAATGCAATGAAGAACTTTTGTACCTTTTTCTACTTTTTGCTCCTATTTCATTCGCTTGATGCACAGAAAGATCAAAAAATAATAAAGACTGATAGCTCGATAATAAAAATTAATAAATCCATTACGGGAAAATGGATTGAAGAACACCTAAATGACAGGAACTTGATTCATTTTAAAAAATATTTCAAGGACAATAAAACACTAAAGTCAGACTACTATACAGACTCGAGCACTTTGTATAAGAATCGACTTGGAATAGGAAAATATTATAACGAAAATGGAGAATTGTATTTGACTCTCAACTTTGACAGACCCGATTGGATTCCTGCTGTGAAATCAGATTATCCTCACTATGATCTATTAAAAAAAATGAAATCAAAAGCAGATTCAATTCTTGAAGGTATGTTTTCTATTGACTTCATAAATAATCATCTTAAATGGTCGATTTCGGGATCTAATTATTGGGACAAAACTTATGAGGAACCCAATTTAACTATTAGTTGGGTTAAAAAAGATTCTCATAAATATAACCCTACTGAATTCTATTTGAGTTATGACATCTTATTAGAAGGTAGGAAATATGAAAATGCAGTAAGACTTCTTATTGATCTGAAAGGAAATATTTTAAATTATCACCGATGGAATTCTCAATGGACAGTTTATAATAAAGGATTAGAAAAATTGGATTTCGATTCTCAGAAGAACTTAAGAATTTCTAGGGAAAAAGCGATTTTGACCGCTTTTGAATATGGCCTTCGTCCGAGTAATAGTCAAAATGCTCGAGGCTCCATGGTATGGGTTCAGGAAGAGGATGAAAGTTCGAGTGTTTTCAATGGCAATTGGAAGTATTATTTGCTTGTCCCAAAACCTAATGACTCAGGACGAGAAACTTATGGTAAAATCAAAGTGAGTTATACTGTTTATATATTTAATCCATGGAATGAGGAATTCCTTGAAAAAAAATCCATGTATAAGGAATATTCTTATTTTCCAGGGATAACTTTTAGCAGTAATCGCCTTATTGAGGAGGAGTGATTAATGAGAAATTACAGGACTACGGCTAATGCACTAATTTTGAAAAGAGCTTCTAAATCAAAAGCACAAAGTTTTAATAAATCACAAACTTGTAGCCAACACCTCTAACATTTATAATTTTTAAACTTAGATCTCCCTCTAACTTTTTACGCAACTTTGAGATGAATACATCCAAGGTTCTGCCAATATAATCACCTTCATCTCCCCAAACTACATTTAGAATATATTTTCTTTCAAGTGTTTTGTTTTCATTCGAACAAAGCAGAAAAAGCAAATCAGCTTCTTTGCTAGACAATTCTGTCGATTGCTCTTTTAAAGTGAGCAACATCTTTTTTTGATTGAATTCATATTGACCCAATTGAATTAAATTCGAACTTTGTCTTGAATCTCTCTTTTTCCGAAGATAGACAAGCAGGCTTATCCCAATAATTAAAAGAATACCGAGTAAATAATTGAATAGAGAACTTTTCGTGTGCTTCTCTGAAGAGGTTGCTTCTGTATTTCCAATCTCTGTAAAATAAATGCTATAGCATTCCATTGGCAAAATTCGACCTACACAAGGAAGTAAATCTCCCAACTCATTTAAACTCGCTTTAAAACTATAGATAACCTCATTTCCTGAACAGTTTTGTACTTCTACAATATAACTTTCTGTTATTTTCTTTTCTTCTAGAATTTTGATGGTAGCAAAAGAAAGAGAGCCAGGATCGAAAGAAATATTTTTTTCAAATTTCATTCGATATCTACCATCAGTTTTTTCTATAGCAAGAATACGAGTTGTACTGTCATTCATTTGAAGTAAGAATTCATGACCTATTGTGCGCATTACAACTTTAGTATGTTGATCATTCGTTTCAGCTTTGGCTTTTGGCATAATCAAAGCAATAAACACTATACTTAGAATGACCTTCTTAAATAGATTAGACATTTGGCAAACTTATTCGAATAAAAACGTACTTGAAATTGTTTTGAGTTTATTTACGCTTGATTTACATTAATTTACACTTTTTAAATCACCTAGAGTTGCACCCAGCGTAGTTTTGTGAGGTAATCAAATAAATATTGAAAATGAGAAATAGAAAGTTTAATGTGCTAATGGTTGTAGGTCTGACCGTGATAATGTCTTGTTCACAAAACAATAATACAGTGGAGATTCCCAATACCTCAAAATCTTGTCAAATTGTTGATGAGGTGAAAAGGGAGCCGCATAGATATGGCGGTTGGTACTGCCCTGACAATTTGAATGGTTTTCCTGCAGTAGATATTAGAGATTGGAAAGATGTGCCAGTGGTAAACAATAGAATGGCAACAAAAGAAGAAACTCAAAATGGTACCTCGTTAATATTTGTGGATGCTGAAAAATATCCAAACGCCAAACCTTTAGATATAGAAATGCCCAAATTAGCAACCTATCATACGCGAAGTACAGGTAGAGATGAATTAATCATTGTTATACAAGCACTCAATATAGATAATGACTCTATTGTGGGGTTCAGATATTTAAACGGAGGGAATGGCAGCGCACGCTTAGATGAAATAAAATTATTACATGATAATGAAATTCAATTAATACGAGAATCGCACTTTGTTGCAATAGACATAGATATCAATGCAATAGATGAAGTAGTTTGGGAGGTCTTGACAAAAGCTGAAAATGCTGAAGCATTTTTACCTGCTTTTAATGTTGGAAATCAACTTGATATTAACTGGAGGAATGAAACGAATGTGAACTTTAAATATTCAGATTCAGGGGCTTCAACGGCTTCTTTTGCTCAAAAACTGTTTGGAAGTTACTATATCCAAAATGACTATGAGCAATTAAACTATAGTGAAAAATTCCTTCTATTAAGAAATAAAGACAATCAAACTACAGAGTTGAAAATAGTTTGTGGTCCTTATGATGACGATTTTGAAATACAAAAGAGTATTCTAAATAATTGGGCAAATAAAGTGAAAGAACTGAGTGAAAAGGACTAGTCTTTTTCTCAATGTTTTTTATTGATGTCTGCATATTATTCTCTGCGGAAAACAACAATTTTCAACACAAAAAGTCCCTGCCAGAAACCTGGCAGGGATTTTCAATTTTATACAAGAACGCTAATTACTTAGCTGGTTCCTTCGCTGGACGTTCAATCAAAACCTTTCTAGAAAGTTTTAATTTTCCGCTCTTCTCTTCAATGCTTACTAACTTCACTTGCACTTGATCTCCTTCCTTATAGTAATCAGCAACATTTTCTACGCGCTTCCAATCAATTTCAGAAACATGTAATAATCCATCAACTCCTGGCATAATCTCAACGAATGCACCATAAGGCATAATCGATTTAACTTTTCCATCATAGGTTTCGCCTACTTCTGGAGTAGGAGGGAAAGCAATTGCTTTAACTCTTCCTATTGCGGCTTCTAAAGATTCCTTATTGTCAGAAATAACGTCTACACGCCCTTTTCCATCAATCTCTTCCAATACTAAAGTAGCACCAGTAACTTCTTGAATCTCTTGAATGATTTTTCCACCGGGTCCAATTACTGGTCCAATCATTTCCTTAGGAATATCAAATGATACAATTCTAGGAGCGTGATCTTTGTAATCAGAATTTGGAGCGTCCATGGTTTTCATCATTTCGGCCAAGATGTGCTCTCTACCCGCTTTCGCTTGAGTTAAAGCTTCCATCAACAATTCAGAAGAAAGACCATCTACTTTAATGTCCATTTGACATGCTGTGATTCCTTTTGAGGTTCCTGTTACCTTAAAGTCCATGTCACCTAAGTGATCTTCATCTCCAAGGATATCCGAAAGAATCATGTACTTCTTTGTTTCTGGATCTTGGATCAATCCCATTGCAATACCAGAAACGGGGGCTTTAATTTGAATACCACCATCCATCAATGCAAGACATCCAGCACAAACCGTTGCCATTGAAGATGAACCATTAGATTCTAAAATCTCAGAAACCAAACGTACTGTATACGGGTTTTCTGGAGCACCTGGAAGAACAGGTTTCAAAGCCCTTAATGCCAAGTTTCCATGTCCTATTTCTCTTCTACTCGTTCCTCTCATTGGACGTGCGTCACCTACAGAGTAAGGAGGGAAGTTATAATGTAACATGAAAGTTCTCGTTTCTTCAAAGATGGCCCCGTCAATTTTTTGCTCGTCCATTTTGGAGCCAAGCGTTAAGGTAGTCAATGATTGTGTTTCACCTCTGGTAAAGATGGCAGAACCATGTGTTCCGGGAAGGTAATCCACTTCACACCAGATATCCCTAACTTCATCGTTCTTTCTTCCATCCAAACGTTTGCCTTCATTAAGCATTACGTCTCTAACCGCTTCTTTCTTCGTTTTCCCGAAATACTGACCGATCATGAAAGACTTTCCTTCCAGTTCTTCTTCCGTTTTTGTTTCTTTCCAAGCATCCTTAACTGCACCAAATTTTTCTCCTCTCACTTCCTTAGAACTAGCTTCACGGGCGATCTCTTTATACTTTTCAAAAGCATAAGCGTGAATTTCTTTTTTCAGATCTTCATCATGCGTTTCGTGCTCATACTCTCTCTTCACTTTAGACTTCTCAACCTGAGCAGCAAATTCTTTTTGAGCTTGGCAATGCACTTTAATTGCCATGTGAGCAGCATTGATTCCTTCCACCATTTCAGCTTCCGAAACTTCGCTCATTTCACCTTCCACCATCATTATGCTTTCCTCGGTTCCAGCAACCATAAGGTCGATATCAGCAGTAGGAATTTCTTCAAGTGTAGGGTTAATTACAAATTTCCCGTCTATTCGGGCAACACGTACCTCAGAAACAGGTCCGTTAAAGGGAATGTTAGAAACACTAATCGCGGCTGAGGCAGCTAAACAAGCTATCGCATCTGGATTGTGCACTTTATCTGCAGAGATTAGATTCACTACTACTTGCGTACTAGCATGAAAATCGTCTGGGAACAATGGTCTTAAAGCTCTGTCAATTAAACGAGCCGTTAAAATTTCATCCTCAGATGGTCTTGCTTCTCTTTTAAAGAAACCACCCGGAATCTTCCCTGAAGAAGCATACTTTTCTCTATACTCTACTGTCAGGGGTAAAAAATCGATGTCATCGTTTGCCTCTTTGGCAGCAACGACTGTGGCCAAGAGCATTGTGTCTCCCAACCTAACTACAACTGAACCATCAGCCAGTTTGGCTAATTTTCCAGTTTCAAGGGAAATGGCCTTTCCATCTCCTAAGTTAATGGTCTTATTAACTACATTCATTTTAATATATATCTAATTATAATTTGTTTCTAAATAAGATGCGATGATAGAAAAAGAGGCAGCTTTATACGGCCGCCTCTAAAAATCTTATCTATATGTATCTGTTGGAAATCAATTTACTTTCTGATGCCCAACTCTTTAATGATACTTCTGTATCTATCAATCTCAATTTTCTTGAGGTAATCCAATAATCTTCTTCGCTTACCTACCAATTTCACAAGAGATCGCTCTGTGTTGTAATCTTTTCTGTTTGTTTTTAAATGTTCTGTCAGATGATTAATTCTGTGTGTGAATAAGGCAATTTGCCCTTCTGGAGAACCCGTGTCCGCTTCACCTTTACCGTGCTTCGCGAATATTTCTTTTTTCTTTTCAGTACTTAAATACATTCCAATATTATTTAATGATTGTTATGCGATAAAAATTTCAAGCCGCAAAGATAGTGTATTCTTTATATAATGCACTATTCGAAGCAATTATTTCGAATGATACGAAAATCATATGAGAGGGTTGTGTTTTTAAGCCAAATCCGATTGTCTTCTTATTCAGCAACTTTATTAAATATTTGCTCAAAAACTTTCGGAGTATCAGAGTATTTCCAATAAGATTTATTTTTGACAATAGAACTTAACAATACTTCATATCTTTTTTCTTTATCCTTTTTCCTTTTTTTCTGGGACAGGCATGAAGAATGGTAAATAATAGTGTTCATGAATTTATTTAAGTAGTGTTTTTTAAAGCTCTTTTTAGGTTTGTTCTTATCTGTAGTAACCTTGAAGTCAGGAAAATTTAAATCTAGATATTTATAATATGCTTGACTATTATAAGTAGGGTATAATTCAATGAATTCTAAAGCCTTTTTGTAGTTTGGAGGTTTAGGAATATTCATATAACCCCAAATTAAACTTCCAAAAGTTTCCATGCTTTCTAAAAAGAAAATTCCTTTTTCTGTATCATTTTCCAAGTTATAATCCCACAAGGTGAAATTAGTAGAAGACATATCAAAAGGCCTATTCTTATTGCCAACAGCGGTAAAAAGCATTCCGTAGTAGCACGATAATAACTCGTAATAATTGGTTTTCTCATTCATCAGGGAGTCGATTACTGCAAAGTTGTCTTTTCCATCAGCATCATGCATATTCCAATTTACTCCACGTATAATGTATAAGCTTTTTAATGTTACAGTATCCGGTTTTGCCAGATATTTTTTCGTAGCAATTTGATTGTTGGATTTAATTAACTCAGCTATAAAGTCTCTGCTCGAGGCCAGATCTTTTGAACTGTAAGAATTTAGTTGCTGGAATACACTTTCAGGGGGTTCGCTTCGGAAATGAAAGTTTCTATATATTTTTGTAATCTCTACTAGTTCCTTTTTGTAGCTATCGTCTTGCCCATATATACTTTGGCATATTAAAATAACAGCGAGAATAAGTTTTGTTTTCATATGAACTGATTTTTTCATTTTCGTTGAAGTCTAGTTTTAAATTTTAAAGAAATAGTAGTAAGACCAAATTTTAAATAACTGATGCTAGCAATTGCTACCAAAGAAAAACATTGAAGAAAAAAAAGACAACCATTGCTGTAAAAGTAAATAATACAGCAAAAATGCATGAAGGAATTAGAAACGTTAAGATGGCAAAAAAATCACTTTCGCTTAGCCCATTCTTTGGCTTTGCAGCTGGCCCGTCATACAATATCTTTGGTCTCAATTCTTTTCTTTTTCCAGTAAATATAGTTAAAGTTCATCTTCAGACAGCACCACCAAAAAATCTTCCTTTTCTAAAGTCACCATCTCATCTTTAGGCAAATTCAAGGTTACTCCAAAATTCTTGCTGGAATTCTTGCTTTCACTTCCCTTTCGAATTCCAAGGCAAATTTCATCCCTTTGATTTGCCAAGCCCAAAACATCTCCAAAACGAACGTTCAACGGAAACTTATCTGTATATAAGGCTATAGATTTAACATAAATCTCACTTCCATCCTCAGAGAAAATGTCTTCATAAAAATTCATAATTAAAGGCTCTTCACTCAACTGTGCAAGAATCATGGTGATCAATTTATTACTGATTATAAAATCATCTACGTCTGTTTGAGTGATAATTTCCTGATTATCTGAATTCAATACCTGAGTGATAATTTTTGTATCCACGTTCAGTTGTGTTTCCTTAATTTTTCTGAGAAGCAAAAGAATAATTAAAGTGTCGGAATCAATTTTATCCGCGCTTTTTAAAACAGCTTCCTGAGAAAGGATAATGACATTGTCGTGTTCGAAAGGTTTCAGTTCCAGTAATTCCTCCATTACCAAAGGATTCTGATTAATGAGATTTATTTCAAAATCTGAGTATAGCTCTTTTAATTCTTCTATACGATTTATTAGCTCTTCATGCGGTTGATTAAAGCAAATATTAAAAGTTGAACCTTCTTTTAGGTAATCAGAAGACTCACTAATAAAAATCTCAGCCACACTGTGCCATCCTAAAATCAAAACCGATTTTTGCACAGGTTCTTTTGCATTTGCTATAAACCTAATTTCCTTGGGAGCATGAATGGCGTTCTCTTGAAAATTAATCGTTGAATCATCTTCAGCCAGAATCACAATTTGATCTTCTGACTTAAGCAAATATTCACGCCCTGGTCTCAATCTTAAACCCTCATCTTCACTGTAAACTCCTAAGGGAATTCCATCCTCAAAATGATAGGGGAGTTGCCCAAACAAAACACTATTCCAATTGGCTTCATAGAAGTAAATTTCTCCACCATCAAAAGATAAGATCTCATTATAGACCATTTCCAAACCACTGGTAAGTGAAGTCTGTACCAATAGTTTACCCATGATTTCCCAGGAGTCTAAGGCGATAATGTTTTCATCCTGAAAATAGGAAATGAGTTGCCGCTTGTCCTCATTAAATATCTCCGCAATTATGGGGAGTTCATTATTTCCATTCTGGCACGAGATAATAGCCATAATGGCTTTTATGGACTGAACATCTGAGGCTACTTTTTCTTCATGTGCAGCACTTTCAGAACAATTGGCCAATAGAATAACAGACTTAGCATCCTGCACACTTACCCTGTTTAGTTCATTTATGTTGGCATAATCACCTGTAGTAGTGATAATAGTTGTTGACATTCGTTTGGGGATTCTTTTGGCAAGCAAGTCATCCATAATTTCCTTGTCTTCATGAGAGAGAATAACCACAGACGCATAAGATTCGCTTTCATTGGCCAAAATCAGCTCTTTAATAATATCAACAACTCGTTCATTCCAACCTAATATGAGTGTGTGTTCACCTTCAATAACTTTTCCTCTACCTTTTCTGAAATTGTAAAAAACAGATTCTAAGGTAGTCGTAATAAAAGCAATAAGCATGGAAAGAATGACAACACCAATTACACCTGATAAAACCGTTGTGATTTTAAGCCAGGTAGGAGCTAAATTATCCTGATTCATATTCCCAGGATCGGTCATTTGTAGCCAAGTAAACCAAATGTCATCAAAGAAATTATCAGTATATGCAAGAGAAGGCCAGATGGAAGTCATTATCCACCTCACAAAAATCATGAATAGAAAAAGTAAAATAAAGAGTACGAATAGACTAGTGAAAATAGAGAAGCCTCCCTTGTTTAAATACTTCTCAAATCTGTAACGCAGCTTTTCCTTGAATTTGGCTTTCATGCTTAAATAAACAAAAAAATAGGTTGGCTTAGATTTGAATAAATTATAAATGCCCTATTGACCATAAGTATTGAATTCTCGCCTTGGTAGGTTTAAAAGAGGATAAATGTTTGTAGCAGCTATAATGCGGTTTTTGATAAATTAATTTATTGACCTTCCTTAATATTATGAATCCAGTATTGTTTTAGGCTAGCACTTCATCCCTTAATTTCATACCAGCTGTTCATCTAATTTACTTTATCTATAAGGCTTTTGATATCTCCTACCAATTCAAATCCAGCAATTTTTGATTGATCAGAATACAATAGATTGCCTCTTTTGTCAAATAATTTAAGGCGTATTTCAGTATCAATGCTTTCAGCAATGCGTCTATCCATACTTCCCTCAACAGGTGCTTTTAATAAACCAGTATTGTTTCTTTTGGCTTCGATTTCAATTGTTTCCTTTCGGTTATTAATTTGAATCTTAACAGTGTTTTCATTTAGAATTATAAGCTTAAGTTTTGAGTTGCGATAGGTAGCAAACCTGTAAACCTTTTCATTATGATAAAGAAAACCTAGAAAGCCATTGAAGGATTTTTTTAAAAAAGGCACATCTGCAATAGAAATCATAAATGAACTATTAGATTTTTGAAAATTATTGCACTGCATCCAAATCCAGGATGAAGGCATACTGGCGCCCCAATCTTTTTCTATATAACCCTTTCCAGAATTAAAATTATGTGCATCACCGTTAATGATTACTTGTCCATTGAGATCATGTGTTAAGCTAACAACACCATGATAGCATTGCATGAAAGGAACCCTACGATACCAGCCCATAATATTTCTCTTTACAAATTTCCGCTTTGAATATTCTGTAATATTGGACATAGCTACCTTAGCCGATATATTGGTAGAATCTTCGTTTATGTTCAAAACAAGATTTTCCTTTGAAAAATAATTTTCACCAATTTTAATTGCGAACTCTTTTTTTGAGAATGAAAAGGATTCTATTGGAAATGAATGATAACTTGTTTGAGCGGTTAAACCATTTATTATCTGAATAAATGCGTGTTGTTCTTCTCCTGTTGTGGACAAAGAGATACCTGGTATTACACTGATTATTGATTTACCATCTTCTGCGACCATTTTATAATACCACCCTTCAAAATACTTTTTCTTCTTTTTATTGCCTTGAAAAAAAGTGCTATTGTTTTTTTTCTTTAGGTTATAGAAGGGAATAAAATTGTGTTCGCTAAATTTTACTTCTTTAGTTAACTCAGGGCTTGGAACTTGGGCGAACGGACAAAAAGTATGGAAGACGAAAACTAGAATAAAAAGGCAATTTTTTTTCATTTGTTTTTGAGTTGCATTCTTTAAGTCTATAAAATTAACAGAGTTTTTAGATAGATTATACATTAATGTTATCCAATCTGATCAAGTAACTATGGAAGTCTAACTTGTTTTTCATCCATAGAATATTTGGATTCATTTAAATAATGGAAACCTAAAAACAAAGAACAAGAGAAAAAAAATCCTCTAAACGCAACATTGTTGCATTTAAATTATATATTCGCCTCACATTAGTAAAATATATTTAAATGAAATTTTTAAGAAACTCGATTTTATTTGTTGCATTCCTTGTTTTGATTCAAGGATGTGATGATGATGAAATGACTCCACCCGATCCTCCAAACGAAGAAGAAGTAATTACTACACTAAGAATGACCCTAACTCCAACGGCAGGCGGTGACAATGTTGTTTTTCAGTTCCAGGATCTGGATGGAGATGGTGGTAATACACCTATTGTTACCGACAGTATTTTAACCATCTTAGCTGAAAATACAGAATACACTGCGGTAATGACATTTTTAAATGAAGCTGAGACTCCGGCTGAGGACATTACCTTAGAGGTAGAGGAAGAAGCTCTTGAACATCAGGTCTTTTTTCAAAGTACCGTTCCAAATATGGCAATTACTTATGGAGATACTGATGCTGATGGAAACCCACTTGGCTTAATCAATCAAGTTCAAACTGGGGCTGCCGGAAACGGAACATTGACCGTTACATTAATTCACGAACCAATGAAAGATGCAGCTGGTGTTTCCGATGGAGATATTACAAACGCTGAAGGAGAAGTAGATATTGAAGTGACCTTTGATGTTATTGTTGAATAAGAATTTATATTCAGTACTTTTTATTTTTCTTTTTTCTGGGCTGACTGCCCAAGAATGTAAATTAGTTATAGAAGGGCGAGTCATTGATGTGCACGATGACGAGCCCTTGGCTTATGCCAATGTTTATATTAAGGATGTCGATCGGGGAGTGGTCTCCGATCAAAATGGCAAGTATAAAATCACCGGGCTTTGTCCTGGTGATTTTCATTTAGTGGTGAGTCATATTGCATGTGAGCCAGTGGAATTATTTATAAGATTGGCTTCGGATACGACACTAACCATTGTGATGGATCATGGTCATACTTTAGAAGATGTGGTTATTGAGGATGAACGAGATCCATCTTTGGATATATCGCAGACCATTTCCAGACAAAATATTCAAGACCAATCCAATAAGGATTTGGCAACCATCTTAGAAGGTTTAACGGGTGTGAGTGTGATGCGAAATGGAGGTGCAATTGCAAAGCCCGTAGTTCAGGGACTTACCGGAAATAGATTAAGTATAATTAACAATGGAATTCCACAAAGTGGGCAACAATGGGGCAATGATCACAGTCCTGAAATAGACCCATTAAACTCTGGCTCTATTAGGGTGGTTAAGGGGGTTGGTACAATAGAACATCAGGCTTCCAATTTAGGGGCCTTGGTTGTGGTTGAACCTGAACAAATTAAGAATGAACCTCATTTGCATGGTCGTGTCATTTCGTTCCTAGAGAGTAATGGGCGAGGAGCAGGACTTAATTTTAGAATGCGAAAATTCTCTAATTTCCTAGCGTGGGGGCTTAGTGGAACTATTAAAAAATCCGGGGATCGACATGCTCCAGATTATTTTTTGAATAATACTGGAAATGAAGAGCTTAATCTGGCTTTGCAACTTGAGAAAGCGATTAGCGATTCGAGCTTTCTCAAAATATATCTATCTACATTCAATGCTGAATTAGGTGTTTTGCGTGGATCCCATATAAGTAACCTGACCAATCTTCAAATGGCTTTTGCTAAAGATGAACCCTTTTTCACAGAAGAAGAATTTTCATATGGTATTGAAGCGCCAAGACAAACAGTGAGTCATCATTTGGCAAAGTTAAATTGGAAGCATTTTTTTGTTAGGGGGAGCTCAATTGACTTTACTACGGCATTCCAATTAAATGATAGAAAAGAATTTGATATTAGAAGAGGTGGACGAAGTAAGATACCAGCTCTTAGTATAGAGCAATATACTTTTTTTACGGGGTTGAAATACGCAAAGCGTATAGGCAAGCATAATATAAAAACAGGTGCTCAATTTACGGTTACGGATAACAATAATGATTTTACAACTGGAATTCTTCCACTTATTCCAAATTATCTTCAAACTGAAATTGGGGCATTCATTTTAACGGAAAAAAAATCAGATAATTGGACTTATGGTTTGGGTTTAAGATATGATTTTTTATACCAGGATGTGCTTGCAGTGAGTTCAGATTTACCCAGACGTTTTGTTGACTTCAAAAACCCTTATCACAAGTTGGCAGCTAGCATAAATCTGAGTAGAGAATACTTAGAGAAATTAAAAGTGGAAGTAAATGCTGGCTTTGTTCAGAGAAATCCTGGAATCAATGAGTTATATAGTGGTGGATTACATCAAGGTGTGAGTGGAATAGAGGAAGGTGACACCACCTTAACAATGGAAAATGCCTTTAAATTTGCACTTAGAAACCAATGGGAAATATCGGAACGTACCTCTTTAGAAGCTTTGGTTTTCGCAAATTTTATTGAAAATTTTATCCATCTCAATAGCACTGGAGAAATACGTTTGACGATTAGAGGTTCCTTCCCTGTATTTAATTATGCTCAGAATAACGCAACTATGACGGGCTTTGAACTCAGGGCTAAACATGCACTCAATGAGTCCATTCATATATCAGGAAATTATTCTTATCTAAAAGCAAGGAACCTAGATTTAAATCGTCCATTTCAATTCATACCAGCGAACGCTTTAAATGGAGCACTTACGTATCGATTCCATTCCAGATCCAAATCAGATAAGAGAGGCCTTGAAAACCCAGAAATTAATTTCAATTACCGATACGTATTTAGACAGGATACAGATTTGAATGAATTTGACTTTCAAGATGTTCCGGATCCTTATGCTTTGCTGGGAATGAAAATTTCTGGTGAGCTACAGTCAAGAAAGAAAAGATGGAGGTTTGTATTGAAAGTTGAAAATCTATTGAATACAAGGTATCGCGATTACCTTAATCGTTTGAGGTATTTTTCTGATGATTTAGGAAGAAATGTTAGTCTGTCTGTTAGATTGTCCTTTTAGATCAATCCTTAAACATTTTTATTAATCTCAAGAGCGTATTTCTAAGCTCAGATCTCTGGACTATTAGATCTAGGAAACCATGTTCCAAAACGAATTCTGATGTTTGAAAACCTTTTGGTAGGTCTCTACCAATGGTCTCCTTAACAACTCTTGGTCCCGCAAAACCAATTAAGGCACCAGGTTCTGCAATATTTACATCTCCCAACATAGCATAAGAAGCGGTAACTCCACCTGTAGTTGGATCTGTTAAGAAAGAGATATAAGGAACCTTTGCTTTAGCAAGCAAGGTGAGTTTTGCGGAAATTTTCGCCAATTGCATCAAGGAGAAACTGGCTTCCATCATTCTTGCTCCACCGGATTTTGAGATAATCATTAAGGGTATTTCATACTTCACACAATAATCTACCGCACGAGCAATTTTTTCACCAACAGCAGAACCCATTGAGCCGCCAATAAAGGAGAAATCCATTGCAGCTATAACCAAGTCTTCGTCTTCAATTCTTCCACATGCTACTCTGACAGCATCTGTTAAGCCCGTTTTCTTTTGAGCCGCTTTTAAACGATCAGTATACTTTTTGGTATCGACAAAATTAAGTGGATCTCCAGAGGCAATTTTTGGGAAAAGTTCCTTACAGCGACCATCATTGTAAATGATGTTGAAATATTCTTCGGAACCAATACGATCGTGACGTTCGCATTTGGGACACACCCAAATATTTGCGGCAAATTCCTCTTTAGCCGTTAATGTCTGACATTTCGGGCATTTATGCCATAATCCTTCTGGGGTTTCCTTTTTATCCTTGGTGGATGTGGTTATTCCCTCTTTTATTCTCTTGTACCAGCTCATAATTGAAAAGAATAATCGAAGGTATATGAATTTTCCAAAGAGGAATAAATTATTGGGTTAAATCTGAGAGAAAGTAGGGCTTTCTTGTGCTAATATGTTGATATACAATAAAATGAATTCTTAAATTTATTTTTGAATGAATTTTAATTTCAGAGATTGTTTTGAATAGAAAGCTCTAATTTCGCGAGCGCATGATTTCAGTGAGTGATTTATCGGTAATTTATGGGGAGCGTAAACTATTTGATGGTGTTTCCTTTCATTTAAGCCCAAAGGATAAAATAGGCTTAGTAGGTAAGAACGGGGCAGGTAAATCTACTATGCTAAAGATTATCAAAGGCCAAATTAATCCGACCAAAGGAGCGGTTTCCTTTCCCAAAGATTTTAAGATAGGTTATTTACCTCAGCAAATGGTTCACAATGAAGGAAATACCATATTAGAAGAAGCTTCATTAGCATTTGAAGAGGAAAATCAAATTGATGAACGCATTCTGGAAATAACAAAGGAGTTAGAAATCAGAACGGATTATGAAAGTCAGGAATATACCTATCTCATTGAAGAGTTGAATACCTTAAACGACCGTCTCACTGTTATCAGCGGTGGTAGTATGCAGGAAAGTATAGAGCGTGTTTTGAAGGGACTTGGTTTTATGCAGGAGGACATGGATAGGAAAATGTCTGAATTTTCCGGTGGTTGGAAAATGCGGGTGGAACTGGCCAAGATATTATTACAAGCTCCAGATGCTATCTTACTGGATGAGCCCACAAATCACTTGGACTTAGATAGTATTGAATGGCTGGAATCTTTTTTAGTAGGCCATTCTGGTTCTATTATTTTGATTTCGCACGATAGAGATTTCCTAGATAATATTACCAATCGCACTATTGAGATAATGAATGGTCGGACCTATGACTATAAATTTTCTTATAGCAAGTACATTGTTCAGCGTAAAGAGGAGTTGGAAAGACAGAAGGAAGCCTATAAGAGCCAACAAAAGTATATTGCGGATACGGAAGTGCTCATTAATAAATTTAGAGCCAAGAAGAACAAAGCAGCTTTCGCGCAATCTTTGATTAAGAAGCTAGATAAGCTGGAAAAAATAGAGGTTGACGAATTTGATAATTCTAAGATAAAAATTGTCTTTCCAGACCCACCACATTCGGGAAAAGTAGTGGTTGAGGCTCATGATCTAAGTAAGAACTATGGAGATAAACATATTTTCTCAGGCGTAGAATTTTATATAAGAAAAGGGGAAAAGGTAGCTCTTGTTGGAAAGAATGGAGTTGGTAAAACAACTTTGTTAAAAATCCTTACTCAGAACCTGGAACATACTGGTGAATACAAAATTGGGCATAATGTAAGTATTGGTTATTTCGCCCAAAATGAAGCGGAAAAACTGGATACTTCAAAAACCGTTTT
This sequence comes from uncultured Flavobacteriales bacterium, assembly GCA_964609215.1. Lineage (GTDB taxonomy): Bacteria > Bacteroidota > Bacteroidia > Flavobacteriales_D > JABDKJ01 > JABDKJ01. The sequence goes on along the minus strand of CAZSQZ010000016.1, from coordinate 52,426 downwards.
TGAAACCATAGACGAGGTTGCCATTGGAGATATAAGGACACAATTAAGAGGTATTCTGGGAGCATTTTTGTTTGGAGGTGATGATATAGATAAGAAGGTTTCGGTACTTTCTGGTGGAGAAAGAACCCGATTGGCTTTGTGCAAATTGATGCTTGAATCCAATAATCTTATTATTCTTGATGAGCCAACAAACCACTTAGACCTTGCCTCAAAAAATGTTTTGAAGGAGGCTATAAAGAATTTCAAGGGTACGGTTATTATTGTATCTCACGATAGAAATTTCTTACATGGTTTAGCAGAAAATATTTATGAATTAAAGAAGGACGGTATCAGTCAATATATTGGAGATATTTATGATTTCTTAAAGGATAAGAAGACAGAAAGTATCGCGCAATTTGAGAGAGCTGGAGAGTCCAAAAAGGAAAATAAGAAAGAAGATACGGGACAGAAACAGGATTATAAAGCCAGAAAAGATCAAGAGAAAGCCATTCGAAAACTCAAGAATAAAATAAGTCGTTGCGAAACACAAATTGAAGATCTAGAGTCTAAGGTTAGAGAGAAGGAAATAGAAATAGCAAACCTTGATTTTTCGGATAAAGAGAAATCTACATTGGCATTAAGTGAATTTGAGCAATTGAAGGGGCAATTAGATACGATAATGAAAGATTGGGAGGCGGCAAGCAAAGAGCTTGATGAAATTGAGAAGTAAAAAAAGAACCAGACTCAAATCCCGTATTACTCACCCATCCATCGCATTCAGCACAGTAAAAATGCATTCATTATTGAGCCTGGTTCTAAATGAAGGCCATTACGTAGGCCCCTCACGATAGAACAGTTGAGGTTCAATAATTTTCCTTGCATGTCATATTTAAGAATATCTTTTAAATTACTTAAGCACCAAATCAGATTCTAATGCTTTGCTGTCTGTTTCCATTATTAGCTCAGAGGTTTGGGCTGAGCTTTTTTGATCATCCTCAACGAAAAGAGAGGAAGTCAAAATTGTAATAAGACAAAAAGCAAATATGAGAGATGCTTTAAATTTCATAAAGATGATTTTCAATGGAAAAATAAAGTAAAATGAAACACGTGTCAAGTGTTGGGCATTTACCCTTGCAAACATTGTTTGCTTATGAGTTGAACTTTCTCAGCTATATTTGTTTGAATAGCATTGATTATTTCCCAATACTGTCCCTTGTTGAATTGCGCTCCAACATTACTATTCCATGAAGAAGGCAGTTGACCAATCGATTCAAATTCAGAATCCTTTTGTTCATGTGTAAACTGATAGAATCGATAGTTAATTATTCCGTCTTTTATGATGAACTCATACTTGAATAGAATATTTCCGGCTAGCTTTGAATAGTCATTGACATAATAAGCAGATGACCAATCACCTAAAACAAAGGCAGAGATTTTTGCCGCTTCTTCATTTTGGGTAAATGTTTTTACGCCATTAAGCGCATGTGCTTTTGAGATACACGAACACAATTCAAAATTATCTTGAGAAACCAATATTTCTCCTTTGATTTCCAAGTTTCCATTTTTGTCTTCATTGGGGGTCTGGGCCAATAAAAACTGAAGGGATAGCGTAAATGTCAGAAGAATATAAGTGGCTTTTTTCATTGTTTTTTAAAGATAGGAAATAAGCGATTAAGATAAATCAAAAACAATGATTGTTTTGAATTTCGATGGATATCCTTACATTGAAATATTATTAACCAAAACCAATTATAATATGGTCTATTTAGAAATTTTAATTGCAGCGGTAGCCGCTTTTTTACTTGGATTCCTTTGGTATACCGCTTTATTCGGTAAGATATGGCAGGCTGAAACAGGTATTACTGATGAAGTAGCTAAAAAAGGAATCGCTTTAACACATGGGTTGGCTTTTTTAATGATGGTAGCTATTGCTTTTTTCTTAAGTAAGTATGCAGAATTACACCCGGATGAGGATAAGAATTTTCTTCATGGTGCATTTCATGCAGGTCAGGCTTGTCTTAAATATGCTTTGCCAGTAATGGCTATTCATTATTTATATCAAAAGAAATCCATAAAGCTTTATTTAATTGATGCGCTATATATTTTAGCAATTTTTGCTTTAATGGGCGGAATTCTTTACGGCCTAAGATTAGCAGGATAATTTTTAGTAATTAAATAAATCCCTTAACGAATTTCAAAAAGCACCTCATTTGAGGTGCTTTTTTATTTTCTATAATTAAGATTTTAGCAATAAATTAAGTTTTAGTTTTGTCAATAATGAATGATGCATCATTTCAAGATTTTGGCCTAAATCGCTTTTTAGTTAATGCTATAGAGGATTTGGGTTTTGAAAAAGCAACTGCGATTCAAGCTGAGGCTTTCCCCATTGTGCGCTCTGGAAAGAATGTTGTTGGTGTCTCTCAAACAGGAACGGGTAAGACCATTGCCTTTATGTTACCCTTGTTGCAAGATTTAAAATTTTCTAATCAAGTTCCTCCTAGAGTTCTTGTTCTTTTACCTACGCGTGAGTTGGTGGTACAAGTAGTTGAAGAAATTCAAAGACTTATGAAATATATGAGTCACAAAGTTTTGGGGGTTTATGGAGGTGCAAATATCAATACTCAAGCACAGCAGATAGCGCAGGGTTGCAGTATTTTAGTTTCAACACCAGGTCGTCTTTATGATTTAGCACTAAATGGCGCATTAAAGCTAAAGTCCATTCAAAAATTGGTTATTGATGAGGTGGATGTGATGTTGGATTTGGGTTTTCGCTTTCAATTAACCAATATATTTGATTTGTTACCTGCAAAAAGGCAAAACCTCATGTTTTCTGCTACTATGACGAAAGATGTGGAGAGTTTGATTAAGGATTTCTTCTTTGACCCTATCTACATTTCGATTTCACCAAGCGGAGCTCCTTTAGAAAACATTAATCAAAGTGCTTATGCGGTTCCTAATTATTATACAAAGGTCAATTTATTGAAGCTTTTGTTAAGGGATAAGGACAAGTTTAAGAAGATCATCATTTTTGTTGCTTCAAAGAAAATAGCTGATCGCCTCTATGAAAATTTAAGTGAACGCTTTGCTTCTCGTTTGGGTATAATTCATTCCAATAAATCTCAAAACGCACGTTTCAATGCGGTAGAATCTTTTGCTAATGGTCAGATTGGTATACTCATAGCAACTGATGTTATCGCCCGTGGTTTGGATATAAGCGATGTTTCTCATGTAATCAACTTGGATGTTCCTCATTTTCCAGAGAACTATATACACCGAATTGGAAGGACAGGGAGAGCCGAAAGAGAAGGGAATTCTATCTTGTTATTTACCGAAAAAGAAGAAGACTTGAAAAGCTCAATTGAAGCGTTGATGGATTCTGAAATTCCGATTATAAAATTACCCAAAGACCTTGAAATCTCTCATCAAAGAGCTCCAGAAGAAAGAGCAGAGGGAGAATTGAGAAAGAATCACAATAGAAATAATAAAGAACAAGAATCAGGTGCGGCTTTTCATGAGAAGAAAGAGAAAAACAAAAAGGTGAACATGGGAAATAGTTGGCGAAGAGATATTGCCAAGAAGTATAAAAAACCAAAAAGCAGGGGAGACAAGAATCAAAATTTAAGGAAGAAGAGGTGAGAGGCTTTTGTTATGGTTTGCTGTTTTGTTAATCCTAATGCCATTTGGTATTTTTACTTTTCTCAATTAATTGCCTTAGAACATCTAAGTTAATATCAGTCAATTTATTAATGTATAAACACCCCTTTCCCCATTTGCATTTTCCCAGTTTATTCAATAGTTCTTTTTCCTCATTAATATCAAAAGTCAAATAGATGGTTAGTCTGGATTTTCTTGGAGCAAAACCAACATTAAACCACTCAAATTCTTGGGTAGATCTTTTACGTTGGTAGATGTATTTGCCAAAGCCAATGAGGAAATCAGGTTGTTTTTCATTTCCCCAAACTTTAGGCTCTAAACCAGTAACCTCTTCAATTAAAGCTAGAATAACTTGACTATCTTCTTGTTTCGAAATACTGTCAATTCCTTCAATAAAGGCTTGAACATTTCTATTGCATTCTTTCGTTACTAGACCTGCCATGATTAATTATTCGGTTGGTGACTGGTATTTATGTATAAGCATTAGCGGGTTATACTTCTGCTGTTATTATAAGTGGTAAGATACATAACAATAATATATTCTCAATTTCATACTACGGATAAACCGCCATGCTTATACATTTTGTTTCCAGTATTTAATGGCAATTAAATTTTTAAGTCAGATGTTTTAAAGCCATTGTTAAATTCAACTTCTTTAGTTGTGAATTCAATAAACAGATTGTACTCTCCTTTTTCATTAGGAGCGAAGGCCTTTCTTTTAGTAGCTACAAAAATCCCATCTATAGTAGTGTACTCTAATGTCATTTTCATCACAGGCTGCTTGATCCCCATTGAAGGAAGGGAAAAATAGAATTGGTCAATTAAATGAGTGTTGGGATTAAAGTATAATACATACTCATCATTTACTTCTTTTCCTACTTTCTCAGGATTATAGGTCAGACTTACTTTTTCATAAATGATTCCATTGACCGTTTCTTGTCCTAAGTACTTATATATAGTGCCAGGATCATTTAACTTATACATCATAGTAAACCAATAGAAATTGACACTCCTTAAGAATTGAGTTCCTCCAATTGCCATTTGATCAGTAATGGTTTTACCATCTAAAGTGATTTTAGGCACTCCACTAATAAGACTTTGCTTAACCAAACCTTCTGTTCCAGGCATAACATTAACTTCATGTTGTTGATATTCACCCCAGGAAGATTCTCCATTGAAGATGTATCTTTCCTTAGATATATCTGTACCCTTTGTATAATCCTTGTATACATAAGTAAATTGCACGTCCTTTTTGGCTGCTAATTTCTGCCAACCTCCATTTACTTTGGAAAGAGCATTTAAAAGCTCCTTTGATTTGTTGTCAGTTGCATTTTGTGCAACAACACTTACCGAAACAATTAGAATGATGGATAGTGTAATGATTTTATTGAATATTGATTTCATGATTATTTATTTAATGAGTTAATAATATCAGCAGCTTCTACTCGATTTCTATAATCTCCACCTTCAGATTGCGCAAAAGAAATTGTTCCATCTTGTTCGATAATGAATGTAGCTGGAACTGGAATTTCGCTTCCTTCATCCGCATAAAAACTGTCATATTCAAAACCTAGTTCTTTCATTTTTGATAATGATTTTTCAGGATTTTTATGGACTGCAGTAAATTGTTTGGATACAATATTTCCATTGTCACTTAATACCTCAAACTGCAATGTATTTTTCTCTTTGATATTTAATGATTCATCTGGAGTTTGTGGCGAAATTGCCATTAACGTAGCTCCTGCTTTTTTCATTTCCGGAAGAACAGCTTGATATTGATTGAGAACCAGATTACAATAAGGACACCAAGTACCCCTGTAGAATGTAAGAACAACTTTATTCTTCTTCAGAACATCATACAGATTGACACTTTCATTGATGGCATTTGATAAAGTAAAATCAGGAGCTTTGTCTCCAACTTGGAGTTTAATAATAGAGCTATGTTCTTGTTGCAAAGCTTGTGCATCTTCTTCAAATACTTGAAGTGCTTCTGGAGGAAGCATATTTGATAAATTTCCTTTTAGTGCTTCTAAGCCTTCTTTATAAGAAGGAATTTTTGAATTGTCCATTTTAATAAATTTTAATGATTATGTAATTATTTACATCACAAAATTCAATCAAATGGAAAAGAATAAAAATGAACCAAAACAATAAATTCTCTTGAACTAGTTCAAGATTTTATGTCAGGACGAGAGCGAATTTTACTTAAGAATTCTGCTGAAATTCCTAGATAAGAAGCTATTACATACTGTGGTACTCGATTGATAATCTTTGGATATTTTCTTGCATACTCTTGATATCGTTGAGTTGAAGATTTGCCAATATTGGAAACGATTCTTTTTCTTGAATGGGCAAATGCTTTTTCGGTTATCAACCTAAAGTATTCACTCAAGCCATGAATCTTTGAACACAGTTCTTCAACATCTTTGTACTTCATTTGAAAAATAGTGCTGTCCTCAAGAGCTTCAGCATAGTGCGTTGCGGGCTCCTGAGTTATTAAACTTGAAAAGTCAGCAAAAAAGTAATCTTCAATCCCTATGCTTACGGTATGTTCTTTTCCGCTGTCATCCAAGTAAAAAACACGAATAGCTCCTTTGGAAATATAGTTTCGATATTCACAAACATAACCGGGCTGTACAATAAACTGTCTCTTTTTCACCCTTGTGGTTTTTATGATTGATGTGAATTGATGCTTTTCTTCTTCAGATAACTCAACATAACGTGCCACATTGTTAAGTATGTTAGTGTATTTATCCATTTATATTTTTCTAATTGAAGAGAACCATCCTGTACATTATGTGTAGTTTATTGATAGATGGCAATACCTTCATTTTATAGGTTGAGTTTATTTTAATTCATCAGTAAAATGTCCTTTATGCTTTCCTTTGGAAAATTTCTTTTCATTAAATGCTTTAGATTTTCCTTTTGGAATGGATAGACTCTGCCATTTATTTCCTTTAATCATCCTTCCTATATATACTATTTGACCTATGTGATATGCGTAATGCATCATCTGTCTATTGACCGCCTCTATTATTGAATGACTTTGATTTCGAATAAAAATCTCCGTTGCAAAATTATCCGTGTTTACCGTGTTTAGTGCCTCAAACAGACAGGTCCAACCTTCGTTCCATTTATCCAATAATTCTGCTTTAGATTGAATAAGAGATTCAAATTCCAAATCTCTATTTCTCCATTCCTTTTCCCCATCAGAGTTTAAAAAATTGGTCCAACGAGATTTCATATTTCCCCAAAGATGATTTACAGTTACTGCAATGGAGTTACTTTCTTCATTAAACTGCCATAGCACTTCTTCTTCGTTGAGTTGAGCAAATGTTTTTTCCCCAAGTATTTTATAATATTCGAACTGCTTGTTGACGCTATTTAGATAGTTTGCTTCCATTTATTGTGCTTTCATACAATATTAAGGTATATATTTTATGCTGTGCTGCATTTTGGTATTGCTGTTTTATTTCATTAGATATTTTTCTTGAATTACATTTACATGATGTCTTTCGTGCCCAATAATTGATCTTAGAAATTCTTCAAGGGTAATTTCATATTGTCGAGCCATAGATTTTAATTTCAATTGATCCTGAGATAGCCCTTCAACAAAACTAATAGATGCCTTTCTTACATTGGAAAAGTCAGTTAACAATGTCTGTAGAGAAAGCTCCTCAAAGCGACTATTTTTTATCAAAGCTTCTTGATCGTATCCCCAAAGCTGTACATATTCATTTCTGCTTAATTGAAAAGCTCTAAATATTTTAATTCTTTCATGATCTGCGATATGCCCGACTATTTGTTTGATACTCCATTTATTGGGTTCATACCTAAATCTTGCTTTTTCCTCATCTATGTTTTTCAAGGTTGCTACAGTGGGCATTTCCTGAAATAGTGATAGCAATGAATTACTTTTTACCAATTCAAAATAGTAAGGAAATCCGTCTTTGGGTTGGTGGTTCATTGTTGGTGTTTTCAATTGTTAGATCTAGCGCACATGGTATATCAAGTGTCCATGCATCCAGAAAATATATAACTTAATCATCATTAGTCTGTTTATCGTATTTTTGTCATTTTAATTGAATCTATTGAGTTCGGAAACCCTATTAAATAGTTGTTTTCAGTGATTTTCATAATTAGAGTGTCAGCGTTTAATACCCAATCATTACTAGACTTTTTATAAGTTCCATCCATATAACTCCATGATGACCCTGGGTTAGTACTCTCTAAGATATAGAATTGATTATTCATTTTTTGCCTTGTGATACGATATGTGTTTTTCGATAGTTTGAATGACCATGATTCGTATCGTTTGTCCAAGTATCGCTGACTACCAATATTGAATAATATATACATCATTATTGATGCAATTAACGAGTTAGCAAAGAATATTTTAGAGAATTGTATTCTTTTAAAGAAATAAAAAACTGCAGCAATAATAAGGTTTGTAATTAATGCACCTGGTACCAAAATAATAATAACAATAGCTGAACTAGGATCTGGATCATTATATAAAAAACAATATCTTATGATTAAGAAGTCAATAATTACAAGTGGTATAAGTATTTTAAACCAGTTTTTCATATAACTATTTAAAGTGTTTGGGGCCTAGCTCACTTTTACTCCATTCAAACCCATCAAATAGTGCTTGTTCACTTATTTGCCATTCTGTTTTTTCAACTTCTTTAAAAGTCAATTCTTTTTCTTGAATTTGCTTGTCAAGATTTGACTTGCAAATTTCATATCCGTGAATTTTGTCGGTGGAGGTAAGTTTTACTTTATATCCGTTTTTTACTTTCTCAAATAATAACCCACCTATATATTCATCCCATAGGTCAAATGGAATAAATTTTATTTGTCCTTTTTCAATGGATTTTATTCTTTCAGTCCAATAGTCGATAAGTTTTATTACACCAAAAGGCAAAATTGAATCTGCACTGGTTCTCTGTTTTTCAATTTGTGAATCATTAATTTCTAAAAAGTCAAATAAATAGTAGCTGTCTGCTATTTTTAAATAACTTGGTACCAAGTCAATTTTTAAAAAGAGATCATTGTGTCCATTTCCAAGTTTGTCAATAATCAATCTTATCATAATTTACTTGTTTTCGCTAAAGACTCATATCGGTATTATTAAATTGAAATACCTTACTAATCTTCTAATCATCTCCAGTTCTTGTTGAAGTATCATTTCTTTTAAGCTTACAAATTAACTTATCTATTGTCTTTTGAATTAATTTAAATAATCCAATAATCAATAATGAAATGAACAGAATTGCTAAAGTAGTTATTGTCAGCATCCATTCATTGGGGTAAATGCTTAAGCTATATCCTGGAATTAGGCTAGTTGCATAATCTCCGCATAGAAATCTCAATAATTCCCTTAGAAGTAATATGGTGATTAGAAAGGATAATACTATTGAAATTGGTTTTTTCATTATACCGTTTACGAACTTAATTTATGCTCATGCTGAGTTATAACTGTCCCAAAAAATGGTGAAGCTACATTATTCTAAACCCTCCACATTTCCCAATAGCCTTTTATATATACTTCAAAATAATCATCTTGAAACAAGCCCTTTTCTTCTTCCTCTAATAATAGGCTCCAATGGCCTTTATATTTTTTGCTTATTGGATCATATTTGCCTATATATTCACCACCCGGATGCTCCTTTTCATAGTTTACCCTCAATTCTCCTGTTTCCTCATCTTCATAATATTCATAAGGGTACTTGACAATGAAACTTATTCTATCCTCTTCAATGAAACCATTTACAATAACAGCCTCCGTAAAAAGGTCTTTTGATTCTTCATCTTTATGATATCCTTGAAATGAATTTTGGTCAAAAACAATTTCCATTTCAAATGCTACTTTATCAGCAGGATCATAAACGAGTGGACCTTCACTATAGGTAAAGAAGCCTTTCCATTTTGGCTTATTGAGGTCAATGATTTTCAGAGAAATGCTGTTTTAATAAGATTAAAAATCTTGTTATGCTTGGCTAAGGCTTTCTATGCCCAGCCTTTTTCTCAAGCTCTCATCTCTATCTGCTCCCATCCACCTGAGAACATTATCGTACCAAAGTTCATCCCTTTGAGAACTGCTTAAAATTTCTTCATCTACAGCTAAGTCTATTAACTTTCCGGGGTAGGAGGATTGTGGTTCGCTTTCCATTTCGCCCAAAGGGTAGGGATCATCTAATCCTACAATGATTTGATCCGTACCGTTCAATCTCTTAACCATCAACTCAAGGGAAAAGGTGTCATGCACAAGCGTATCAAAATAGATGTTTTGGTGACCTACTGCTTTTCTGGGGTGAGTCATTCCTTCAAAAAGATCTGGACGGCCATCAAAGCCTTGAATTCTTCTTCCCAGATTCATTTGCGCCAATTGTCCACCATGTGCAAAACAGACTCTCAGTTCAGGATATTTTTCCTGATAGCCTTTGAGTGTATAAAAGTGATAAGCATCTGCACATTGAGCGAGCATCCACACCAAATGAAAACGCCATGCTGTATTTTCTAATTGAATGAACTTATCTCCATCGTAAGGATGAATTTCAACGGCTAATTTATATTTATTCGCAAGTTCGAGAATGGGTTCTATATCCTCATCAAAAATACAACGCCAGGTTCCAATGGAGTCCATAAAGTGCGTAGGTAGACAGAGCACTTTCAAGCCCAGTTCTTCCACACATCTTTCCATTTCCCAGAGTGCACCTTGAACAAAACCACAGTGCAAAACAAAACCGCAAGTAAATTTTTCGGGATGATCTTGTTGGACCTTAGCATTGAAATCGTTTTGGAAACGAAGTACTTTTTTCATTTCCTCCAAGCGAAGGCCATTGCCATATAACTGAGAAAGATTTAGAACTACTGCGTGATCTATTTTGTTTTTCTCCATCCATTCCAGTTTTTCGGTCAAGAAAAAACTAGAGTCTGTTACAGGCCTTTTCCAGCCTTTTTGTAGCATATGCTTTCGCTCTTGATCTACCCAGAAAATTTCCTTATCCTTCATGAAAGAAGGAATGTCTTCAGGATAAGGCAATAAATGTGAATGTCCGTTTATTCTCATAATTGATCGCTAAATTAAGAGATATTCATTCACTTTTGAGGTTTATGGGGCTTGGTATTGAACAACGTTATAGCCTTTATTCTTAAGTTGCGTTATAAGTCCATCACTTCCATGTAAGTGAAGGGTTCCCACAAGAATGAATTCCACATCTTTATCTTCAAGAAAGCTATCTATCTTAGGCATCCAGGCATTATTTCTATCCAAAACAAGGGTCTTATATATGTTTGGATAATCCTTTTTCATTTCATCCAATGTCTCATTAATGATTCCAGAAGTGCCTTTTTTCCAGTCTGCCAAGATCTCCGTCATCATGTCTTCCGTATCTTTAAGGTCATTAAGTGAATGCAGTACATACTCACTTTCATTTCCTTCCCCCATACTGGTAATCATATTCACCTGTTCTTTAACCGTTTCAAAAAAGTCTAGGTCTTTACCATCTTCTTTAGCTTTTGAATAGAATTTTTGATCTACTCCTTCTTCGCCAATCCCCATATCTTGAAGACTCATCATAGTTAGTGTAAGAATAACCATAGATGGTTTAAGCTTCTCCATCTTTTTAATATCTATTCCCGCCTTTTTGCATTCTTTTGAAAGTTTCGAATAGGATTCTTCATTTAATACTGAGCTCAAAGTTCTATCATCAGTATACATACTACTCATCATGATTTGCCCCGCTAATGTTGGATCTGACATTGCTGCAATATCTGCTTCAAACACCAATTCCTCAGCTTTTGAATATACCTCATCGTATTCTTTAGGAAGAGGATAGTCTGCCTTACTGAGAACATGAACCGTGCCTCCGATATAAAGTGTTGTGCCATTACCTTCAACCTGCCAAATGGAAGTTTGTGAAAATAAAGGCAATGCACTTAGAGCCATAAAAAGAAAGTTGAGTAAAAATTTCATAATCTTATTTTTTCTCGAATTTAAACAAAATACTAGTTGTTAGTTAATAGTTAGTAGTTCCTGGTTCCTAGTTCCTAATTATCAACTATTAACCCAAACTACCGTTTCAGTTTTTCTACTTCTTCTTCTTTAACAGGTTTTCGAAAAACTATTTTTCCATCGAAAACATCTAGTACCAGATTCTGTCCTTTTTCAACTTCTCCAGAAAGTAGTTTCTTGGAGAGTTCGTTCATTATTTCTTTTTGAATAACCCTCTTGATGGGTCTAGCACCAAACTGTGGTTCAAAGCCAATTTCAGCAAGATGATCAATGGCTTCATCTGAAGCGATTAGCTTCAACTGGTTGGAAGCCAATCTTTGATTCAACTGCCCAATTTGCAGATGTAAGATTTCTTCTATTTCTTTTTTCCCTAGAGGATTGAACATGATAACTTCATCAATTCTATTATAGAATTCAGGTTTTACTGCCCTCTTCAACAATTCATTGATCTCATAATTGGTTTTGGTGATGAATTTTTCTTTGTCAAAATCACTCCCTATTTTTTCGAAATTGGCCTGAATAAGATCCGAACCAATATTGCTGGTCATAATGATGATGGTGTTTTTGAAGTTGACTGTTCTTCCTTTGTTATCTGTCAAGATACCATCGTCTAAGACTTGCAAGAGAATGTTGTAAACATCAGGATGAGCTTTTTCAATTTCGTCAAGAAGAATTACGGAATAAGGTTTTCTTCTGACCGCTTCGGTCAATTGTCCACCTTCCTCATAACCGACATATCCTGGAGGAGCACCAACCAATCTACTTACCGCATGCTGTTCTTGATACTCACTCATATCTATTCTGGTCATTGCATTTTCATCGTTGAATAGATAAGCACTTAATGCCTTTGCTAATTCTGTTTTTCCTACACCTGTGGTTCCCATGAAAATGAAAGATCCAATGGGTTTTTCCGCATCTTGTAAGCCAGCTCGAGTTCTTCTCACCGCATCTGCAACTGCTGTAACAGCTGCTTCTTGACCCACTATTTTTTTATGAAGTTCTTCTTCTATTCTTAGCAACTTAGCCTTTTCACTCTCTATCATTTTAGACACAGGAATACCGGTCCAACTCGCAACTACTTCAGCTATTTCATTGGTATCTACTTCTTCCTTTATCATCTTGCTTTTGCTTTGCATTTCAGCAAGTTCTATTTTGTTGGTGTCTAATTTGCTTTCCAATTCTTTTATCAGACCGTATCTTATTTCAGCAACTCTTCCAAAATCTCCTGTTCTCTCGGCTTGTTCTGCTTCAAACTTCAATTGCTCTATTTCTTCTTTTGCAGATTGAATAGATTCAATAACACTTTTCTCACTTTCCCATTTGGCTCTTAAATCTGCTCTTTCATCGGATAGTTCTCCGAGTGATTTATTGAGAGATTCCATCTTCTCTTCATCATTTTCTCTTTTGATGGCTTCTCTCTCGATTTCCAATTGCATGATTTTTCTTTCTATCTCATCCAATTCAACAGGCTTTGAATTGATTTCCATTCTTAATTTACTCGCAGCCTCATCTATTAGGTCAATTGCTTTATCTGGAAGGAAACGCTCGGTAATATACCTCTGTGAAAGATCTACGGAAGCAATGATAGCTTCATCTTTAATTTGAACTTTATGATGCGTTTCATACTTTTCCTTTAATCCTCTAAGTATGGAAATAGCAGATTCCCGGTCTGGTTCATCTATCAATACTTTTTGAAAACGTCTTTCTAACGCTTTGTCTTTTTCAAAGTATTTTTGATACTCGTTTAGGGTAGTAGCACCAATTGCGCGAAGTTCTCCTCTTGCTAATGCGGGCTTTAAAATATTTGCAGCATCCATTGCGCCTTGTCCTCCGCCTGCACCCACCAAGGTGTGAATTTCATCAATGAACAAAATGATATTTCCATCAGCAGAAACCACTTCTTTGATTACCGCCTTCAACCTTTCTTCAAATTCTCCCTTAAATTTTGCTCCTGCAATAAGAGCTCCCATATCTAAAGCAAAAAGACGTTTATTTTTAAGATTATCAGGAACGTCTCCATTCAAAATTCTGTGTGCCAAGCCTTCTGCTATAGCCGTTTTTCCCACTCCAGGTTCACCAATAAGTATAGGGTTGTTTTTTGTTCTTCTAGTTAGGATTTGAAGTACACGTCTAATTTCTTCATCTCTACCAATTACTGGATCCAGTTTTCCTTTGGTGGCTTGGTCAACTAAATCAATACCATATTTTTTAAGAGCATTATAGGTTTCTTCCTGATTGCTTGAAGTAACGTTTGTGCCATTTCTTAAATCATTTATGGCATTCATTAGATCTTTACCGTTCATGCCAGCATCTTTAAGCATTTGGCTTATTTCATCTTTCACATCAAATAGACCTAGAAGGAGATGTTCTATGGAGACATATTCATCTTTCATTTCCTTTGCTCTGATAAATGCTCTTTGCAAAGTCTCTGAGGCTTTTCTAGACATTTGAACTTGGGCTCCACTTACCTTAGGAAAAGATTCTACCACCTTTTGAGTGGTTTTTCTAATGAGATCATCATTTAAGTTGAGCTTATTTAATATAAAGGGCAATACATTTTCATCTACTGTAAAAATTCCAGAAAGGATATGAGCATTTGCCACTTGCTGTTGACCTTTACTCATTGCCAATTGCTGCGCTTCCTGAAGAGCTTGCTGACTGCGTATTGTTAACTTGCTTAAATCCATCTTTTTTGCTTTCGTTAGCATAGCATCAAAAAAGAAGCCGAATGGAGACTAGAAAATGAAAAATGAATTAAACAACTGTTAATCAGTTATATAGGATGGTTAACTGATTTTGCAAGGAGTGAAAAATTGACATGCTGAACAGATTTTACCTGTCGAATAGTCAGAAAAATAAGATAAAACTTAAGAAGAGTTTGGAACTAAGCTCTTCCTCCTTTTAATGAATCTTGAAGTGTTTTTAACCTTTTCCAGTTGCCACTTGATGCTAACTTAGCCTGTCTTGGCCAAGTCTTAGGATCATGCATTTTATAACGTGGTCCTGCTTCGCTAAGAATCTTTTTCAACTTTGTCGGAGTTGATCCTGCAACATCTTCAAAAGATTTTAAACCAGCTTTATTAAAGATTTGCTCAATTTTAGGGCCTATTCCTTCAATTTTCTTTAAGTCGTCTTTTTTAGTTGACTTTTTAGGAGCGGCTTTCGGTTTAGCACTTGCCTTGCTTGCTGCTGTTTTGGAACTCGTCTTTTTAATAGAACTGTTCGTACTGCTTTTCAAAGTCTGAGTAACTACTTTTTTGTCTGGAACAGAAACAGCAGGAGCTTTTACTTTAGCAATAGTTTGTGGAGCTTTAACCTCTACTTTGCCGTTTGATGTTGAAGCTGGAGTATTAACTTTTGGTGCAATAGGAGCAGTAAATGCCGGTTTTGTTTTCTTGGACTTTTCAAGTTCAGATCTCAAGAAATTATTACTGTCCTCTAAGCTTTTAATCTTTGAATTATTTGATGCACAAACATTAGTGAGCTTAAGGTTTTCTTCTTCCTGACTTTTGTACAAAGACTTCCACTTGTTACCCATTAACAATTTTAGAAGATACCCTAAAAGAAATGCTACGGCCAGTAAAGACAGTATTTCCAAGGTAGATCCCGCAAGTGTAGATTGGTCTATCATAACGCTTATATTATTTTAATAATTCAATTTTATTTCTACTCTTCTATTCTTCGCTCTTCCTTCCTCTGTGCTATTTTCAGCAACTGGTCTATACTCACCATACGATTTTAATTCAATTTGGTTAGGATTGCAGCCTTTTGATATCAAATAATCCTTCACGGCAGTTGCTCTGTGCAATCCCATATAATAATTGTTTTTAGGATTGCCAATTTCATCCGTATAACCTGTTGCTCTAATGCTTTTATACTTATCATTTAAAAGTGTTTGTGCAATTTCATCTAAAAAACGAATTACACCATCACCGAAAATTGGATTATCAGAATTCGAGTCAAAATAAATGAGCACTTTGCCATCTCTTTTGGCGACTTCCAATTCTTTTTCGGGTAAAATGGTTTTAATGGAAACTAGATTCATCGTTTCGGTAAGGCTAGAATCATTTTCTTCTATTTCACTAGAAAACTCCATTCTATCTTCACCAATAAATTCCTCAAGGTATTTTTTTACATCACGCGCCCGGGCAAATCCTAAATTTTCATATTCTCCAGAATAATTTTCAGTGGTGAAATACTTTCCAGTAATTAAAACCTTTTCCTCTGAACCTAAATTCCCTATTATATTCTCTTGCAGGTAAGAGCTGATATTTACAACTTGAGATGAATCACTATTCCAAAGAAACCTAACCCCATTATATACGGGAGTGTCAGTAGGTTTTTGCAAGCTGTCTGCTTTCATAGCTTCCTGCATTGCTTCATTATCTTGTTTTTCAATTTCTTGAGTGGTGCTTATTGTATCTCCACAAAGCCCTTTGATTTTGCAATTGTAGTACCAAGTTGAAAAGACACACCAAAGCAGAAAAAGTAATATGACAAATACAGATTTTCCAGTCATTTAAGGAGTAGTAGCTCTTGTGAATTTAAATAAAAAACCTTAAAAATCAATATGTTTAGCTTGAGCTGCTTATTTTAGCCACCAATAATTTATTCACATGTTTAAAAAGTTTTTATTTCTCTTTTCTGCACTACCCATTGTATTAGTTCTGTTATCTGCATCTTGTAATTCTGTGCAAGGTAATAAGCAAGTTGAAGGAGAAGATCTTTTGGTTTCTGATCAATCTCAGACACAAAATTTCTTATTAGAAAAGGCTAAAAAACTTACGGTAGCATTCTATAATGTTGAAAACCTCTTTGATATTTATGATGATAAAAAGACGAATGACAACCAATTTTTACCGAGCTCTGAAAAGGAATGGAATGCAGAACGCTATTCAAAAAAGTTAAAGGATTTATCGAAAGTAATTAATGCTTTGAGCGAAGAGGCAAGTGATGAGGTAGATCTAATTGGTTTGGTTGAAGTGGAGAACCGTGTTGTAATTGAAGATTTAATTAAGGAAGGTGACTTAGCTAAGACCGATTATAAAATTGTACATGAGGAAAGTCCTGATGAAAGGGGAATTGATGTTGGTTTAGTTTACAACTCTGAAGTATTTCAATATGTTTCACATGAGAGTTTAAGGGTTTATTTTGAGCAATCACCTGAGGTTAAGACTAGAGATATTCTTTATGTACATGGTTTGGTCAATGGAGCATCCATTCACGTTTTTGTAAATCACTGGTCATCTAGAAGAAAGGGACAAAAGGAATCGGAGTACAAACGATTGGCTTGCGCTGAGGTTGCTAAAAAGAAGATACTTGAGATTCAGAAAGATGATTCTGAGGCCAATATAATTCTCATGGGAGACTTTAATGATTACCCGGATAATAAAAGTATTACTGAGGTAATTGAAGCAGATAATACTTCAGATGAGCATCATTTCTTTAACACCGCTTTGAAGGCGCACATGAATGATGAGGGAACCTATAACTATAGAGGTGATTGGGGAATGTTAGATCAAATTATTATTTCTAATGAAATGATGAAATCTCCAATCTTTGAACTTAAGAGTAAGGACGTCAATATTTTCAAGCCTGAATGGCTTCTTTACAAGAATGAAAAGTACAATGATTGGAGACCGAATAAAACTTATGGTGGACCAAATTATTACGGTGGTTATTCAGATCACCTGCCCATTTATGTGCAATTTAATTTGAACTCCTAGCTCTCATAATAAAGTATAAAAGCGTGGCTATTGAACCAATGGCCGCGACTAAATAAGTTCTAGCTGCCCATTTCAATGCATCCTTAGCACCTCCATATTCTTCTTGAGTGACCATATTTCTTTCGGTCATCCAGGCAAGTGCCCTATTACTGGCATCATATTCAACGGGTAGCGTTATTACTGAAAACAGGGTAGTTACCGCAAAAAGTAGAATTGCAAAATACATCACCGTAGGGTTTTGAAACTGAGCCAAAATAACGAGACCAGCAATCAAAGCAATATTCAATATTTTAGAACTGATGTTCACAACTGGAACCAATCGGGAGCGCATGGTTAGCCACTTATAGGCAGTTGCATGTTGTATGGCATGTCCAACTTCATGTGCCGCCACAGCAGCAGCAGATGCGTTTATATTTCCATAAACTACTTCACTCAAATTCACGGTTTTATCAGTTGGATTATAATGATCAGTAAGTTGTCCTCTAACCGATTTTACTTCAACATCTGTAATACCATGATCAGCCAACATTTGCTCTGCAATCTGTTTACCGCTTAATCCATTTTGAAGTCGTATTTGTGAATAATGTTTAAATTTTGATTTGAGTTTGCTTCCAACTAAAGTGCTAATTACTGCAAAAACACCTGCAATAATCATATAACCAGTATCCATCATAAGAAGATATATTTTCTATAAAGACCTAAAAATTCCAAATAAGTCACTACTTTTATACTATTAATAGTCTAATTCACTATTTGGTTTCTTAATCAATTCATTAAGATTCCATTTTTTTCAGGTCCAAGATAAGACCTATACTCATGAATTTAAAAACTAATATAGTATTCTTTTTAACCATTTTCATTTTGCTTACTGAGGTAAGGAGCCAGCAATTTATACAGATTTGTTCTGAGCCTGAAAGCATTGGAGATTGTGAGTTTAGTTCTGTAGTTCCCGACTATAAGAGTGAATACTATTCTTATGTAATAGCAAGAGATACCTTTGCAACGGATGTAATAAAGTTTGGTAAGGATGTAAATGATTATTCTGAAATTGCTAGAACAGATTTGCTTTTGGATATTTACTTGCCATGCAATAATGTGCAAGATAGGCCATTGGTATTGGTTCCTCAAGCGCATGGATATACTTCTGAGTTCGGCAAGGTAGGACTGGATAACAATGGAAAGTATAGATATTTATTGAATGAACTGGCCGAACGTGGTTATGTGGCAATAACTTATGAATACCGGGTTTACACACCTACTTACAATACTGGCTTTTACTTTGATATTAGTCCATTTGAGAATAATGGAAATACCTTAGATTCTTGTGCTGTGATGGCTTTTGTGAATGGATCTTCCACAGATACCAATAATTTTTATCGTTGTTATAGTTGTATGGTCAATGCCGGTGAACCAGAAGAAGCGGATGCTTTTTTTAGGTTATTGTCTTATAACCATCGCCAAGATATTTTTGCAGCTATCAATTATGCATTAGAAGACCCACAAGGTTTGGGGTTAAATATTGATGTGAATAATATTTTTACCGCAGGCCTTAGTAATGGTGGACAAATAGCCATGGCAAATGCTTTTATTGATGCATCTGATTTTTCTGATTCTGTTGGAAGTCTCATAACCAGCTTATATGGAGATTTTACTAGTACAAGCACTTTTAATCATATTCCAAATGATTTTGAGTTTAAAGGTGTTGGTGGCCTTTGGGGATCAGTTCATAATTTAGATTGGATAGATGCAAATGATCCAAGTCCATTTCTAATTCATGGAACTTGGGATGAAATAGTACCTTATCAAAGCAATTATATTGGTTTTGGTCAGTATTCGGATTCTTCAAAATTTTGGACACATGGCTCAGAGGATGTTGCCTGTAAGCTAATTAACGAACAAATTGATTTTGGATTAATCAGCATTAAAAAAGGAGTTCATGGATATTTTAGACAAGATTCACCATGCCTTCCAGACGAAACATGCGGCTTTAATGTTTCGGATGAAGTAATTAAAAAATTAGTTAATGCATTTAAGTTTCTAAGAAATGGTGGGGATGGAGGAACTTATGTTAGAGGCTTTTTTCCAGAGAATATTAATTGTCAAGATTTTGTTCAGTCAGAAGTACCCGTAAATTATCTCGTTGGCCCAGATGGAAATGGCAATTGTGTCAGTGATGATTTTCATGTTGCAAATAATTTGAACAAACTACTTAGCTATTGTAATTGTAATAATCCATCGGAGAGTAGCGCGGTCAATTCTATCCAGCACAGTTTTAAAAGCATAGAAAAAAGCACTGAGTTTAACCTATATCCAAATCCAGCAGAGCAGTTTATTTCAATTGAATCTTCTAAAGATTTTACAAAAGGAACCATTTATGACTCAAGTGGAAAGGTAGTTACTGTGATCAAAAACGACCATTATGATAATCAATTCACCGTTGATATATCTAAGCTGAATAGTGGAATTTATACTGTTCTAATAGATAATGAAACCAAGCGGTTTATAAAGATGGACTAGGTAAAGAGCTCAAATTTATCTTCTGTTATAACTCCTAGTACATTACCTTTCAACTCAATATCTAGAAAAGGATTATTAGCAGATTTAGACTTTATTTTTTCTTCCTCGAGTTTGAATGATTGATTCTTTTGAAAAAGAGTTAGGCTTGCTTTATTTCCTTCATCAATTTTAAGCTCATTTATTCCTAAGATTCTTCTTGGACCAATTGCTAGTTTTTCAATGATGAGTTCGGGTTCCAGATCTAAACTTTGTAAAACAGGAAACATACACTCAATTGCTGCAATTCCATAGGATGCATATTCAAACTCAACGTTTTTGTTTTCAATATTTTCAGGCTGATGATTAGAGCAAATAGCATCTATAGTACCATCCTTTAATCCTTTTACAAGTGCTTTTCTATCTTTCTCGGATCGGGCAGGAGGGAAAGCTTTTTTGTTGGTATCAAATTCGAGAATAGTTTCATCATTAAATACGAGATTATGCAAATACACATCTGCACTAACTTTTAAACCTTCTTTCTTTGCTTTTTTAATAAGGTCTACTCCTTTGGCACTGCTTACTCCGCTAAAATGAAGTTGGCCATCCGAATATTCTAATAAATCTAAATCTCTTTTAATTCTTATTTCTTCTGCAATTGTTGGACAACCTTTTAAACCCAAAGATGTGCTAAATGCACTTTCGTGAACATAGGAGGAACCAGCTATTGAAAAATCTATTGGCATTGAAATAATAATACCCTTAAAAGGTTTTGCATACTGCAACGCCTTAAGCAAAATTCCCGATTCTATTTCCTTATCAAAATCACTAAAACATACAGCACCTCCCAGATGCATATCGTACATTTCAGAAATTACTTTTCCTTCAGCATTTTGAGTAAGTGAGCCTATAGGAAACAAATTGAAAGAATGTGCTTCTGCGCATTTCCTAAGGTATTCGACCTGACTTCTATTTGAGGTTATAGGTTTTAGATATGGGCTTTGAGCGGCTCCAGTAAAACCACCAGACTTGGCAGCACTTATTCCAGATTTTAAATCTTCTTTGTACTCAAATCCCGGCTCGCAAAAATTCACCTTTAAATCAAACCATCCCGGAGACACGGAAAGATCTTTTGCTTCGATGACTTTTACTTTGGAGTTTATGGAAGATGCAATTTTATCTATAATACCGTTCTTAACTAAAATGTCTTTTTTCTTACCGTTGTAAGGTGATTGAGGGTCAACAATTTCTACGGATTTGATAAGAAGCTCCATTTAAATATGAATGCGTATTAAGATGATTTCTACTGCTAATAAAATCAAAGCGAGAACAATAAAGTATTTCCAATATTGGGTGCCTTCACTTAAACTTTCAATACTTCTGCTAAGATCTTTTACATTTTTATTCAGTACTTGAAAGTTTTTAATTCCGCTTTCTTTAAGAGATTGCTCTAATTCATCTGAACTGAAATAATTTAACTCAGACTCATTTCTTGGATAGTTAAATGAAATCGCACCAATTTGCTGTTCGCTTAATCGAATTTCATAATTGTCCGCTTCGCTAATTTGATTTTGAAAAAAGAATGCGGTTTTATTTCCATTCATTCCCTTTTCAGGAATGATGTCGTAATTGGTATTTGGATTAAAAAAATGAACAACCTGATCACCGGAAATAGAAGCTTTTATTTCATCGGTCATGGTTTCATTTCCAATGGTGAAATAAAGGGTTCCAGTATTTTGACTTAACTCTGCCATTCTCAATAAACATGTCACAAACAAGGCGTGTTTAGGCAGATTGCTGTAGTCAGTGGATGCAGGTACTGCAAATGAATATACCTGACCTTTGCCAGAATTATAGGCAGAGAGAAAACTTGAACCATCTTGAAGGCTCAACAATTTTTGTTCAGTGCTTAAAGACCTTCTGCTGATAGGGTAGAATTGAGCTACTTCAGGCAGGTTGACATTTCGGGGGATTCTTTCGAAAACATCTTTAAACAATGGATGTTCTAAGAGAATATCGTTGACCTTAAGACTGTTACTTACTTTTTTATTTAAAGTATTTACACCTAAACTCAGAAGAAATTCATTGGTGTTGTTTAGATCACAATTGACTCCGGGAAAATGAACAATAGAACCGCCATTATCTAAGAACTTTCTTATCTCTTGACCCAAACCACTGGATATGGTATTTAATCCATTAAGAACAATAAAACTGGCTTTTTCAAATTCGTTGAAATCAATTCTTTTAGAATCGAAAATGCTGAGATCGAAAATTTCATCGTTTCCAAAAACCCTAGAGGGCAAATCGTTCTGACCATTTTCATTGATGACCAAAACATTTACTTTTTCTGCAACATCATAGCTGAAATACATTTTGTCATCATAGACAATAGGGTAGTCTTCAACTGAAACAACAGCAGACATAGAGCCTGCTTCATTATTTCTAAAATACAAAGAAGTATCCGCCACTGTTCCTGGTTCCAGGTCTATACTGCTAATGGCTTTTTGAACTCCGTTGATATCTAGATTAAGTTGAAGGTTTTCGTAGTTTTCCGATGAATTATTTACTACTCTAACCGTTAACTGCTCATTCTGATTTAATTGCCTAACAGGTGATTCAAACCAAATACTATCAATGTAAATATTGGGGCTCTCATTCACAGCTAGTGGCTTGAAATTATAGCGAATTAATGTGTCGGAAGCAATGCTCTCATTTCCGATAAAAGATTTTTGGAAGTCTGAAATTAAGAAGGCTCTTTTACCTTGTGCATCAGAGTCAAGAAGCAAATCTTGTTGTCTGGCAATGACTTCAGAAAGTTTCTTGGAATTGGGGCTTATATCTACTTCATCTATAAGCTTTAGGAAATCTTCTCTATTTAATAATCTCTGATGTCTGCCTTCAAAATCATTGGTTAATAATTGAAACAAGTCACTTTGTTCATAGCTATTTGCAATAGTTATGGCTTGATCTTTAGCTTGCTGCAAAAGATTTCCTTCTTCATTATTGGCATCCATGCTAAAAGAGTTGTCAATGAAAATGGAAACTGCTTTTTGTCCTGCTATATTCTCGACATTCTTTGCTGGGATGAAAGGTTGGGCAAAAGCAAAAACCAAAGCAGCAATAGCCAAAATTCTAGAAAGTAAAATGAGAAGGTGCTTTAGATTTCTTTTGGATTGAGTTTCCTCCTTAACCTCCTTTATCATTCTAACATTAGAAAATTTAACTTTCTTAAATCGTCTAAAACTAAAAAGATGAATTATGATCGGAATTGCGATCGCAAGAAGAGCCCACAGAAATTCAGGATATAGAAATTTCATCAAGGCGCAAATATAGTATCAAATTCTGCACAATGAAACAGCACGTGAAAAATAAACTTACTTGCCTCTTGCACCTGTTAATTCTATGAAGCCATTAATCAAATCATTGTCTATAGTAACTGCCAAATTGTAATGAGCTATTTTCCACTCAAGGCTATCTTTTTCTAGTACTCCAGATCCTCTACAATTGCCCATCCAAGTGTCTAGTTGTTCCTCAAACCAAGCGGTTTTTCCATTTTCTGAGAAGTAAATCTCTCTATCAAATGGGGTGAAAGCCCATGCAGTATCTCGTTCGGTAAAGTATTTCATTCCCCAATCCATGAACTCTTCTTTTGTCCACCTTTCAGTTTTATCTGTACCCAAATAAATTCCTCCATCTTTTATAGAACTGAAGAAAACATCTTCATCTGCTACAGCGGCCGCTTGATGCCAGTCATTTAAAAAAGAATGGATTATCTCTTTTTCTTGATCGGCATTGAATTGAATCGTTTCAATGTTAGGAGTATGCGTGCAAGAAAGGGCTAGAAGGAAAAGTAATTTATACCTCATTTTTTTTGTAAATTTTTTAAGTAAGTGTGAAACTCATATTGAGACCTGATTTTGTGCGATGCTTTAGATTTTTTGTATTTATTACTTTGCTCAGCGTCTATAATTCTAGCTTTTACATTGTCTTTCCATTGTATTCTAAGATAATCACGTAAAACTTTTTTAGCCTCCTTGTCATAAATTGGAAAAGCGACTTCAACCCTACGGGTTAAATTTCTTGTCATTAAGTCAGCAGAGGAAAGAAAAATTTCCGGTTTGCCATTATTGTGAAATTCAAATATTCTGGAATGCTCAAGAAAACGATCGACAATGCTAATTATTTTTATGTTTTTGCTCATTCCTTTTACTCCCGGGATTAAACAACATAAACCTCTCACAATCAGTTTTATTCTAACTCCAGCTTCACTTGCTTCATACAGCTTTCTAATCATGATTTTGTCTTCTAGACTATTCATTTTAAAAAACAGTTCTGCCTTTTTTCCGTCTTGAGCATTTTTTATTTCTCGGTCAATTAAATTTTCTAATTGCGTTCTCAAAAACTCAGGTGCTACCATTAAATGCTGGTAAGTAAATCTTTTATCCTGATTCTCAAGGAATTCGAAAACCTTTTTTACTTCGCTGCCCATTTCCTGATTCGCAGTTAAGAGCCCTTGATCTGTATAAAAACGTGCAGTTTTCTCATTAAAATTACCTGTGCTTAGAAAGGAGTAATATCGCATCTTCTCTTTTTCTTTCCTTTCAATGAGCAGAAGTTTTGTATGCACTTTTAATTTACGAATACTATAAATTACTCGCGCACCAGCTTGGGTCAATCTATTTCCCCAGTAAATATTGGAAGCTTCATCAAATCTCGCCTGTACCTCGTCAAACACAGTAACCCTTATTCCCGCTTTAGCAGCATTTTCCAATGCCAAACAAATCTTTGAATCTCTTGCTACTCTGTAAATGGTGATGCTAATTGCTTTTACCGACTTGTCTAATACGGCCTTATCTAAGAAATTAATTACGTATTTATAGTTCTGATATGGAAAATGAAGTAGCACATCTTTTTCATCAATAACCTTGAAATAGTCTTTTTTTCCAGCCAACCTTTTGGACTTTAATTCCTCAAGAGCTTTGTATTTGCGTTTTGGTATATCCGGAAAAGGGAATTCCATAAAGTCATGAAAATTATGGTATCTGCCACCGGGTAGTAATTCCTGTTTCTTTATGTTATAGCAATCTATTATCCTATTTAGAGTGGAAGCAGGCATTTCTTCATCGTATTGAAAACGTGTTGGAACTCCAGTAAGCCTTTTGTCCAAACTCTTCTTAATTTTTTCTAAGATATTTTCACCAAACTCATCATCTAAATGAAGGTCGGCATCTCTAGACATTTTAATGACATTGATAGAAACAATTTCTCCCTTGGCAATTAAAGTCGCACAATAGTAGCGTACAATATCTTCCAACTGAATAATAACCAAACCATCGTTTGATGGAATTTCAATAAACCTTCCGAATTTATCGTGAGGTATTTTAAGAAGGTAAATTTTTCTAAGGAATCCTTTTACTAAGGTGCTGATAATAAAGTAAATAACTCTGTTTTCAATAAATGGAGGATTGCCTGGTAATATTTGTTCAAGCCTCAATTGAGGTTGAACTTTTTTTCTGTAAAAATTGTAAACAAATTCTCTTTGCTCCTTGTTAAGGTCGCCTATATTGCAGAGATGAATATTATTCTTTGCTAACTCTGGAAGAATTTGTGTCTTGAATATTTTTCGAAAAATGCCTTGGTTTTCATAGACTCTCCTGTAAATGGAGTCTAAGATTCGCTTTGGATTTAAAGCAAATTCATGTTTTAAATTTTTCTTTAGTTTCAGTAGAGATTGATGATGAGATACTCTTACTCTATAGAATTCATCCAGATTTGAGGAATATATAGCCAAAAATTTTAGGCGCTCAAAAAGAGGAACTTTTTTGTCCATAGCCTCTTGTAGAACTCTTTCATTAAAAGATAGCCAGCTAGATTCCCTCTCAAAATATCTGTAATACTCCATTTTATCTAATTCTGCTCTATTGTGAACAAGACCTTATTCCTATTGGGCTAAGAACGTAAAATCTAATGAAAATGTAAACCATTTTACTTAAGCTTTTAAGGCTTTTGTGATTAGCTCTAAAACAATTTCATTTGATCGCTTTTAAACTGATGGAAAAGTTCGGTGTTTACTAGACGTTTTTCTTGATTTTTGAAGTATTTTAAACGAGCAATCCTAAAGAGATCCTTAACCTGTTGCGCTATCACACCATCTCCAGACATTCTCTTTTTCCATCTTGAATCATTTAACTTCCCATCATGTGTTTCTTTAATAAGATTTAAGACTTTTTCGGCACGCAGTGGCATTGCTTTCCTTATCCAGTTTTCAAATACAGCTCCTACCTGACCGTTTAAACGAACCATTATATAAGATATTGATTTAGCGCCCTTATCAGAAACTGCTTTAGCCAATTCCAAAATTTCATCACTATTAATTGACGGTATTATTGGAGCCATATTGACGTTTACCGAAATGTTATTTTTAGCAAGTAGTTCAAGTGTATTAAGCCTCTGTTTTATCGAAGCTGTTCTTGGCTCTAAAATGCATTTGGTTGCTTCATTTAAAGTGGTGATGGAAAGGGTTACTCTTAAAAGATTGTCAGCGTTTAATTCTTTTAGAATGTCTAGATCTCTTTTTATTAAGCTGTTTTTTGTAATGATACCTACAGGGTGTTTTCTCTTGTTCATCACTTCAAGAATGCTTCTTGTTATTCTCAATTTTCTTTCAATGGGTTGATAGCAATCCGTATTCCCTGAAAGCATTATTAGCTCTGGCTTCCAATTTTTCTTTTGTAACTCTTTATCCAATAAAGCTGCCGCATTTTTTTTCACTAAAATTTTCCTTTCAAAATCCTCACCCGCACTATATCCGTAATATTCATGGGTGTTTCTTGCATAGCAATATACACAGCCGTGCTCGCAACCTTGATAAGGATTTAAGGAATAGACAAACCCTATATCTGGACTGGTAACCTTATTGACGATAGTCTTTGGGAAAATCTCAAGGTATTCTGTGCGAATAGGGTTTATGTTTTCATTTTCGAGATGGCAATAGTTCTTAAATTCATCCTCCATCTCATAACTATTCTGAAGAAATTTATTGTGTGGATTATGCTGTGCTCCGCGCCCTTTTTTAAGCTTGCTGCCGTCAATATTCTCGTCATTCATGGGAAAATAATTTAATCTTTTCTTTTGATTGTTTATGGCTTTCAATCCAATTATATTTATCCAATTAATTGTATGCAGTAGTAGACATAGAAACAACAGGTTCTTTCTCCAAGAATGATGGCATTACTGAAATAGGTGCTATAATAACGGATGGATCAAAAATTTTAGATGAGTACCAAACCCTTATAAATCCTGGGCATAGCATTCCAGACTTTATAGTTTCTCTGACGGGTATTACAAATGAAATGTTGGTAGACGCTCCATATTTCGAAGAAATTCAAAAAGATTTATTCAACTTTCTGGAAGGGCAAATATTTGTAGCACATAATGTACAATTCGATTATAATTTTATTCGCAATTCATTTGAGAAGCAGGGTGTGGAATACAATTCCAAGAGGTTATGTACTGTTCGGCTAGCTCGTAAACTTATTCCAGAAGCAGTAGGATATAGCTTGGGGAAAATCACAAAATTTTTTGGAATAGAAAATGATTCTCCACACCGTGCAATGGGAGATGCAAGGGCAACAGTAAACTTGTTTCACGAATTGGTGAAAAGAGATGAGAATGGTGTTATAGATTCATATCTGAAAAGTAACAGTCATGAAACTATACTGCCTTTAAATGTCCGAAAAGATGATTTTGTCAACCTACCTCACAGGCCTGGAGTTTATTTTTTCTTAGATGAAAAAGGAAAGATAATTTACATAGGAAAGGCTAAAAACTTAAAGAAAAGAGTGAGTAGCCATTTTAGTGGAAGCCCAGATAATAGAAGAAGGCATCATTTTCACACTGAGATTTATAAGATAGATTTTGAATTAGCCGGAAGTGAAATGCTAGCAGCTCTTAGAGAAGATCAGTTAATAAGGAAGCATTGGCCGAAATACAATAAAGCTCAGAAGAAAAGGGTAACGCATTTTGGAATTTTTGAATATAAAGATCAATCCAATGTTACGAGACTGGGAATTCAAAAGTGTTCTTCAAATTCTAGACCTATTGAAAAATTTCATTCTGAGTGGCAAGCAAAGGATCACCTTACTCATTTGGTAAAGGAATATAATTTAATGCCGGAGAAATGCGGTCTTCCAGCCTTTTGGAATGTAAAATCTAATTCCAAGAAACATGAGATTGGAATAGAAAAAATAAAAAAGGAAAAGCATGAACTCGAAAGCACCTTTGCTTTTATTGAAGAAGGAAGAGATAGAAATGAAAAATGCATTGTTGTGGTGGAGAATAATGCGCTAAAAGGATTTGGGTATATTTCAATAGATGAACAAATAGTAAATAGGGAGCAAATAGAAGACTTTATTCAGTTTGGAAGTAATTCTACCACAGCAAATGGAATAGTCTCTCTTTTTCTGGAAAGGAATAACCCCAAATTGATTAGTTTATAAAAAAAGAGAGACCTAAGTCTCTCTCCAATTGGTTCGCATTTCCCGTAAATGGAAAAGCATAGAATAGTATAAAGATAGTATGTTTGAACTATAAATAAAATTTGGTCAAAGAATAAACGATTTTCGTGTGTTGAAAAATATTTTACATCGAACTCGT
Organism: uncultured Flavobacteriales bacterium; assembly: GCA_964609215.1. Taxonomy (GTDB): domain Bacteria; phylum Bacteroidota; class Bacteroidia; order Flavobacteriales_D; family JABDKJ01; genus JABDKJ01. The sequence continues at coordinate 23,899 of CAZSQZ010000016.1, read as the reverse complement.
GTTTATGATTTAGTTTAAAAATAGAAAGAACATTAAACTAATTAAAATTATTGGTTTAATTAATAGCTAAAATGCCCTGTAATAGTCCAATTGAACAAAATATCCTCAGATACCTGTCCATTTCCTATGTTGTGAATAACTTTTTTTCTTGGACTTCCATTTTCTTCGCGATTTGAAACTATTCCTATGTGTAAAATTCCATTTCCCAAGTTCCATGTCACAATATCTCCAGCTGAATAATCCTGTGCATTTTTGGTAATTGCTTTTGCCTTTCCATGCCTCTTGAAGAAAGTTGTGAGATTTGGAACACGTCTATGGTCAATATTTTTATCCGTAGATATTAATCCCCAGTTATTTGGATATTCCTGAAAATTCTTCTTCATGTCCTCATGAACCAGTTCTTGTAAATCAATATTTAGCTTTCTGTAGGTTCTAATAACAACATCTGTGCAGACTCCGGTTTTGGGATCTACATCTCCATTAGGGAATGGAATTCTAACATAGGCTGGATCATAAACAATATCTGAATCAATAATGGACTCTGCTGCAGAAGCAACTTTTTCACCCCATTTTTCTTTTAGTGGGAGTGAAGTAGCATATTGCTTTTCACTATTGTTAGTGGTATACTTTCCCAACAATAAAAAAGCTAAACAAGTTGAAATGAAAAAGCCTGCTACTTTCATTCCTCAACAATTAAAGTTCCACCTCCAGAATAGGAATGGTACTCTCCGTTATACATAGCATCCGCACCAACCGGTCCCATTTGATAAGTGCCTGGGCTAACCGCTCTGGCCATATAATAATAGTGCTTATATGCTCCATTGGCTGTTACAAAGTAGGTAATACGGTCATCCCTAATATCCATATACTCGGGGTAAGATTTTTTCTTTATCCAATTTACACCGGGAACATTTTTTAGCCTTGGGTTCTCTATTTCTAAACCAGCAGGAAGGATGTCGGTAATGGCTACGTTTTCAACGGTATTATTCTGTAATGATCTGATAGATATTTTCACAATAACCATATCATTCTGCTTCACCTTATTATTTCGAATTTCCCTTCCCTCTCTGGTGTACATTGTTTTCCTTACCGCAAGGAAATTATCTTCTTCTTTATATGCTCCTGTTTTATCAATGCCCTCGGTCTCCCAGAAGTAGTATAAATTTCCGCTTCCTTCAGTAGAAATTTGAATGGCATCTTCATTCAGTTGTCCATCCTTTAGAATCTTTGTTCGCTTATTAAACTGATCTATTCTAATGCCATTCACAGAGATCTCAGCACTAATATTATTGTTGGCATTCGCCTTACTTATTTTACCCAATGCAAGCAGGGAAAAACTCCTTTCCTGTGTATTTAACCATCTTTTATCTTTCAATTGTTGTGCAATATGCCTTGCCATATTTGGTATTTGAGGGTCACTGTCATCTGCTTCCAACAACGCATTTAGTGCGATGGCCTCATCTCGGATATAAGAGTGAAATGTTCCTCCAAAAACACTATTGGCAATTTCCCCTTCAAAAGTTCCAGGTAAAAGATCGCGATAGCTTTTTTCATCACCAATCATTCTGTAAGCTGCAGCAAGAAGATAATGGGAATCTAAAGATAGATCTTCCCTATGTGCTTTATAATAATTCATGGTAGACTTATTGGGTTGCTCAGCCATAGCCAAAACATACAAAGCATATGCAACTGTTTTTGGTGCAATTTTGCGATTTAAATTTCCATTGTACCAATAGTCTACTTTTTCTTTGCTTTTTAGTCTAGAGTTTAAGTATTCCAGCGCAGGGTTCAAAAAATCATCTTCAACTTGATAACCTGCCTTTTTAGCTTCAACTAAGAAATGAGTAGCGTAAGTGGAGGCCCACCAATTTTCTCTACCCATACCTGACCAATAAGTAAACCCACCATTATATAATTGCATGGTTTTAAGTTTTTCAATGGCAGCCTGTACATTTCTTCTGGCCTGACTTTCTTCAAATTCATCTCCCATGACCTCTTTTAAAATATCATCTAAATAAATTTGAGGGAAAGCTCTAGATGTTGTTTGTTCCAAGCATCCATGAGGATACTGAATCAAATAATCTAAATCTTTTCTGAATTCTATGAGAGGAGAGGTTCCTAAAATTAGTTTACGTCCTACACTTTTTTCCATGAAATTATGAGTTTCTAAGGATATTGTAGTGGTCTTGTTAGCTTCTATTATGCCTGAACCGGATCGTTTCTGTAAGGGGGAAGCTGGTCGAATGCTAATATTGGTTTTATTACTAAATGATTCTCCTAACGCATCCACATTCAATGCAATTGTTCCTGTGCCAATAGAAGGTTCAACAGCAATTTGGTATTTTATTCTAGCCTCCTTTTTGCCATCAATTTTGGTGTCAATTCGGGAGCTTCCTATAACTTTCATTGGTCCTGTTAGCGCTAAATTAGCCTTTGCATTTGCAATGTCCTCTGTCGTATTGCTAAGCGTAAAAATAGCTTCGACTGTATCTCTGGGGCTAAGAAAACGCGGGATTCCCGGACTGATAACTACCGGATCTGCAATCTTCATTGATTTAGAAGCGCTTCCAAAGCTATTACTTTTATAATCAACAGCCATTATCCTAATCTCCCCAGAAAATTGAGGAATATTTATTTCCATTTCAGCATACCCCTCACTATTTGTTTTAAGAATTCCACTCCAAAAAGAGACCAGCTCAAATCTTTTATTGGTCATTGGATTTATTCTTTTCTTAAGTGCACCGCCACCACCTGGTCTTCCGCTAGACAATGCCACTTCTGGAAATAGAAAGGGATAGATATTATAAGAGTTTACTTCTAATGCCCTTTTTTGATAGAAGTATTGATAAGGTTTTGGTGTTTCAAAACCGCTTACTTGCAATATTCCTTCATCAACAGCGGCAATAGTCATTTGACTATTTGGAGCTCCTTTAACTTTTATTGTTTGTTTTGAATTAGATCTGGACTTTTCAGGAGCTTCTATTAGCACTTTGATTTCTCTTTTAGGATCATCTACCTTTATTGGAACAAAACCATGTGCCACAGTTAAGGGTAGTTCAGATTGTTCATGTGGTCTAAATAGGGTAGCGGTGATGTAAACATTTGGTAGCATGTCTTTTGTAATGTCTAAGTCAAATGCGAGTGCTTTACTATCCGTGTTTTGATAAAAATATTGAACCAGTTCATCACTTTCTACGGTCACCAGTACCTTACCTGAAAAAGGAGTTTTCATTAATATCTTTGCGCTTTCGCCAACAGTATAGTTCTCCTTATCTGGAACGATATCTATTTTGCCCTCGTTGTTTACTTGAAAGGAATTACTGTTGGTTCTGCCGTATCCATAGCAATAGAAGTTACGACTCACGTACATATTTGAACCGGGAATAGATACTCTTATTTCATACCTTCCAGAAATATCTGGTGTAAAACGATAATCTTTAGGGCTATTTCCTATCTCAATCGTTTTAGTATCGATCAACTTTTCCTGATGTTGAGAACGATAGCGAAAATATCTTCCAGATTTTGATAATACGGTTCTATACTCATGCCTTATAAATTTCACTTCTGCTTTTGAACCAGGTTTAATTTTTCCTTCTTTATCCACTCCCACAATTGAGACCGAACTTTCTCTATTAACCTTTCGATAGTAACTGCCCCCATCAATTCCAAAGAAAACATCTTGAGTGTATATAGTAGCTGAATTTATTCGGTTCACAGGTCTTCCCGTTTCATCGAATACGGTTGTATTGAGGGTAGCTCTGAGTTTACCCATGTTTTTATAAATGGATGGAATAGCAAAGGTTGCTTTAGCTTTTCCCTCAGCATCTGTTTTGCCTTTTTCTATTCTATTATCGAAAGAATTATTGTTATTGGAAAGAGAAAAATTATATCCTCTATAATCTTCCGAATGAAAATAAGATCTATTCAAATTCATTTGAACTTCATAGTTTCTGTCCGATGCTGGAGGTCCAAACATATTTTCTGCGTAAATATTTACTCCTATAGTATCACCTTGTTGAAATTCTTCGGCATTGATGCTCGTATTTACCTTAATTCTGTCGGGAACAAATTCCTCAACTTTAATATACGAGGACTGCAAATGAACTTCATTACTAGTTAATAGGTTCACACTGTATCCTCCTGTCATTGCATCAACAGGAAAATCTATAGAGGCTTCCAATGCTCCTTCTTTATCTAAGGTTTTTTTAATGGTTTTATACTCTTGACCGTCTGGTGAATATATTTTCATGATCATTGGCACCGGTTCTGGAGTATTCCAATTAAAATCTCTAACTATTGCAGATAGATGAGCTTTTTCACCCGGTCTATAAAGATCTCTTTCTTGATAGATATAAGCCATCCAACCTGTTTCATTTGATCGCATACCTCCCACATCAAAGCGACTCTTATCAATTTCAGTCTTCCCTAAATGGATAAAGTTGAAATCATCATTATACCTTGCTGAAATCAATTGAGGCCTAAAGCCGGATAAATCTTTTTTATAACGGGAAATAACAGCAACTCCATTTGCATCAGTTTTCTTAGTTTTAATAACCTGATTGTTGCGCCCTATTAAATTTAGTTCTACTCCTCCAATAGGTTGAGCTGTTTCTAATGAATTTACAAATACACTTACACTTTCTTTTCCTTCCTTAACAATGAGTCCTAGGTCGGAGAGTGCAACCATTTTTGCCGCATTAATCCACTGCTGTTCATCAGAGGAAAGTTTAACTAAATAAAGGCCATCATAATCCTTTATCTTATCCTTAAACTTAAAGTTTAGGATGCGTTTATTTCCTTTTATCTCTAGAGATTTGGTTTGAATGCTTTCTTCAAATATTTTGTCTCCTTTATTTCCTAGATAACTATTATCACCTCTGTAGTAGTCATCATAATAATAGTCATCGTAATAATAGTTTCCACCCGCCATATAGTCGAGTAGATTGTTTTCATAAACCTTGAAAATTTCAAGCTTAACCTTGTCCACATTGATAATGGAAACCTCAATATTTCTATTTCCATTTGCACTTAAATACAAGTTCTTTTTGTTCAAGAATTTTATGGATGGTTCAAGTTCTCCAAAGGATAAATCTCTTTGTTCATCATTTTTGAGTTCACCGCCTAAAAGGCCTTTTATTCCCTTTTTTAAAACAATGGTATATTTTTTCTTGATGTCAAAATCGGAGGATCGAATACTGAAATTATTATTTCCTGATTGCACCTCATACTTGATTTTAGGGCTTATTTCTATAAAGTCCTTAATACCACTTAGGTTAACATTTTGCGAAGTAGCAACGGTAATAGTTCCATTTGTTCCGTCATGGTTGGATTCTATATCAGTGATAGAAAGTTTGAAAGGAGAACTTACTGTAATTTGATGAACCTTATCTTCTTTCCATGAGCTGCCACCAACTGCGGGCATAATGGACTTGGCAATTTTTATTTCACCTGTTCTATCCTTATCTTCCAAGCTAACGTTAGGTAAGACATAGGTTATTGACTTGGAACTACCAATACTAATAATTTCCGCTGTTTGCTTTTCTTCATCTACAATTGCGTCTAATTTTCCCTCAAGACTCTTTGCTTCTACGTTGTAGTTAAAGTGTATGATTCCATGCAACTGAGCTTGATTGCTTCCATCTCTAGTATCCCAATAGTTTTCAGTTTTTTCAATTTTTAACCAGGGCGTATGAAAGTCAAATGACCTTTCTTTAACTTTAAGACCATCATTAAATAGGTCTTTCTTAAGCAATGCTTTATAACTTGTTGCAGGTTGTAAATAGGCATTTGGAGAGAACACCAAAACGTTAGTATGTTTCCAAAAATAACGTCCTTCAATAATGGGCTCAAATTCTATAATGGAGCTTTCTTTCCAATTATTCAGAAGTGTATCACTGACAATATTTTGATTGAATACAAACTCAAAAGAAAAACCTAAAGGAACTTCTTCATTAAAATTTGTTTCGATGATTTCAATGCTTTCATCATCAGATGTATTGGTACAGGAAAAAAGGCTGCCAGCGATGAGGCAAAAGAGAGCGATTCTTTTAATCAACATATAAGGGTGGTTTTAGGTTAAAAAATGAGATTTACATCTCTATGGTTTCAATAATTTAACACCTGTGCCCCGAAAATATTACAATTAATCTATACCGCTTAACATGTATTAACAAAAGATACTATTCACAATTTGATGACTATTAAAAAATGAAAACAATACAAAATAGAAATGCACAATTACGTTATTTAAGGTAATGCCCCGTTTGGATAAAGTTAAGAGAAGAGATTTCATTAAGCGAATAGGCCTTTTAGGATTTTTCGGAGTATGTGCGTTTCTACTTTTTTCTAATATTGGAAGAATTTATCGTTACTTAACACGAAGGCCTTCAGCACCCTCCAAGCCATTGACCGTTGCTCAAATTGTTAAGCAAACTCAGAAAAACTACGGAAGTGAAATTGATAAATTGGCGAAGGAGTTTAAATTGCCCTCAGAATATTTAAAGGCGCTTATCATTTTAGAGGTTGGAGGCAGAAAGCCAGCTCCAACAAGGTACGAAAAAGGCGTTTATTCAAAACTGAAGAAGTTAAAGAAGGGAGAAATTAAAAGGTACGAATTACTTAAAAAGAAGACCATTGCAGATGCTAGCGATGATGCACTTAGAAATCTTGCAACTTCTTGGGGAGCATTTCAAATAATGGGATATAAATGCGTTCAACTTGGTGTTAAGGTTGCTGATATTAGAGGAGAAAAATCCTTATACTGGGGAGTGAAATGGATAAATGATGAGTATGGAAATTATCTAAGGAAAGCCAAGTATAAAGATGCTTTTCATTTACATAACACCGGTCAGAAATATCCAAGAAATGGAAAACCAAGAACTTATCACGCAAACTATGTTCCCAATGGCTTAAAGTATATTGAAATGTTTAAGCAATTATCTTAGTTTAATTTATAGAAAATGAACCTCTTTTTTCTTCCAGAAATAAGTGTAAATGAAAGCTATCAGCTGTCAGATGATGAATGTCGTCATTTGATAAAAGTGAAAAGAGCAAAAGATGGAGACCTTGTTCAATTAACGGATGGAAAGGGGCGATTAGCAACAGCAAAGTTAAGCTTTAGGTCTAAGAGCAAGGCATTTGTTTTGGTCAATGAAGTTAAGGAAGTGCATAAAGAAGGGCCTAATCTGACTATTGCTATTTCTCCGATTAAATCTCCCTCACGTTGGGAGTGGTTTTTGGAAAAAGCAACCGAGCTGGGAATTGATAAAATTCAACCTATAATATGCACTCGAACGGAAAAACAAAACTTTAAAAAAGAACGACAAGAAAAGATAATTCTTTCGGCTATTAAACAAAGCAATAGATATTATCTTCCTGAACTTTTAGACCCCATTTCAATTGAAGAATTCTTGAAGAGGAATTTAAATGGACAGAGGTTTATCGCCCATTGTGAAGAGACCAAAAGAATTAGCTTATATGATAATTTGATGCCTGCATCGGACTTAACAATCTTAATTGGTCCTGAAGGAGATTTCACCAAAAATGAAATAGAAATGAGTGTAATTGAGGGTTTCCAGCCAGTTTCATTGGGAAAGTATAGATTAAGAACAGAAACAGCTGGCATAATTGTCTGCCAATCTTTTAACTTTGTGAACAGATTATGAGAAGAGCTTTAATTATTCTTTTTTTGGCTACACTTTATTTTTCCTTTACCACAAAGGGAACTTATCAATTTGCTGTGGTGAAATACAGAGGTGGCGGAGATTGGTATTCAAACCCAACCTCAGTTCCAAATTTGGTTGCTTTTTGTAATCAAGAATTGAAAATGAATATTGATAAAGACGTGCCTTATGTAGAAGTGGGAAGTGTCGAAATATTCAATTATCCGTTTGTTCATTTAACAGGCCATGGAAATGTTATTTTTTCTCCTGACGAAGCGGAAAATTTAAGGACCTATTTAGAAGGAGGAGGTTTTCTGCATATAGATGATAATTATGGAATGGATGTTTTTATTCGTCCACAAATGAAAAAAGTATTTCCTGAGGGAGAGTTCATTGAGCTACCTTTTAGCCATCCTTTATACCATCAGACGTATGATTTCAATCAAGGATTACCAAAAGTTCACGAACATGATGGAAATCCCCCACAAGGTTTTGGCTTATTTCATAATGATCGTCTGGTTTGTTTCTATTCCTATGAGTCCGATTTAGGGGATGGGTGGGAAGACACTTCAGTTCATAATGACTCTCAAGAAACAAGAGTGAATGCACTTAAAATGGGTGCGAATTTGGTAGAATTTGCGCTTAGCAACAATCAATAAATAGTCCGAAACAATTTAGCGAAGTTTTCGTAAAAGAGAGCAATGTTTTTTCTGTGCTTATATGATTTATCGAATTTACGATATCATAATAGAAGCCCTGAAAATTAAGAGTCTTAGAATCTATTTTATGGCTCTTTTAAAAATGTGACGATAGGAAAATTTAGTGTTGATATGAAAAAATTAAGTGGTATTCTTCTAATATGCCTTTTTGCTCTTCCGGCATATTCTCAAATGAAAATTAAACATTCCAAAGAGAGAATGGATTATGTTGTAGGTCTTGAGAACGATACAATATGGGGAGAAATAAGATATGGAAACCATATTCTCGGTTCCAGATTAAGTAAAATCGTTTTATTTGATGAAGAGGGAAAAAAGAATAAATTTTTAGCCAATCAGGTTAGCGGTTTTTATAATGATAGAGCCTACTATACTACAGTAAAGCTTGATGGGTATAAATATTTTGCAAGAAAAGTAGTTTCCGGAACAGTCAACATGTACTTTTTTGAATATGCCTTTGCAAGTAATTACAATACTCAATATGCAACCAAAACCGATGATATTGGTGTTGGAGGTAAAATGATTACAGTACTTTTGGAAAGAAATGGAAATGTGCAGAGAATTTTCAAAAAAAAGATAGAAGAAGATGTTTTTCCATTTTTGGGAGACAATACGGAAATCATGGAATCTATAGAAAAAGGCGAATGTTCTTTTGATGAACTGGATCAGGTTGTAGCTGCCTATAACGACTGGGTTAATCAGAAATAGATATCTTTAGGGAATCATTATTATTCCTTGAAAAAAATCCTAATTATATTATTTGTTTTTATTTCCGTTAGCTGTTTTTCTCAACCAGGCTGCACGGATCCTTTGGCAATAAATTTTGAAAGCGATGCTACTCAAAATGATGGTTCTTGCTTATATAATCAAACATCTATAGAAGCAACTTCTATTGTAAATCCACTTCCAATTTCTTTGTCAGAACAATCTGGAATGATAAAGGAAGGGAATCAAATTTGGATTCACCTAGATAGCGGTAATGGTGAGAAATTCTTCATTTTCAATCTGGATAACCTGAGTATTGAGCAGGAATTAAATTTTCAAAACATTAGTAATACTGATTGGGAAGATATTGCTGAAGATGAAACGCATTTTTACATTGGTGATTTTGGAAATAACAATGGTAATAGAACAGATTTGAAAATCTGGAAAATTGCTAAGTCGGAATTTTTTGATGCGGATCCAGAAAATATAGCTCCAGAGGAAATTAGTTTTTCCTATCCAGAACAAACCGATTTTTCCAATCAAAATCAAAACCACAATTTCGATTGTGAAGCAATGATCGTGAAAGAGGATAATATTTATTTATTCCTCAAAGAGTGGCAAAGCATGGAATCCAGTATTTACAAATTGCCAATAGCTTCTGGTGATTATTCTGCTGAATTAATAGGAACTCTTCCTGTTAATGGAATGATTACAGGTGCAGATTATGATGAATCACACGATATAATAATGCTGGTAGGTTATGAAATTGGACTTGGTATTGTTCCCTTCTCTTATATGTTATGGGATTTTCAGAATGATGATTTCGAAAATGGAAACAAAAGACGTTTAGATTTAAACTGGCCAAATCATCAAGTTGAATCCATATGTTACGATCAACTTGGAAAATGGTATATCGGAAATGAATACTTCGAAATTGGCCCTATAGCCTTTTCCAATCAGTTACGTCAAATTGATGTTCAAGAGTTTTTAACTGGAGTAATTGGTTTATACGATCTAGAGCCAAACGAGTTTGTTATAAGCCCTAACCCTAATTCTGGAACATTTGAAATACATATAGATTTCCAATCCGCTATTTTATTCGATATGAATGGAAAAATAGTCAAAGAAATTAAAGAAGGACAAAGAAAAATTGAAGGGCTGAAAACAGGTGTTTATATCTTAGAACTTAAAACAGAAAAATTGTTAAGAAGAGGAAAGGTTGTTATTCAAAATTAAAGTTTGAAATAGAAATCACTTTGCTTTACCTGATCATAAAGATGGCGATCAAACCTATAGAATTGAGCAGGTTTGTGAGGAACACCGCATTGTTTTTCTTCCAACGCCAATAAATACTTTGTTTTCAAAATTTTTCTTCTAAAATTCCTCTTGTCTATTTCAATTCCTAGAATAGACTCATAGAGTTTTCTCAATTGCCTTAACGTAAATTTTTCAGGTAATAACTCAAAACCTATAGGTTGATATTTGATTCGGAATTTCAAATTTTCCAGAGCTCTTTCGATAATTTGATTATGATCAAAAGCCAGTTCTGGAACACTATCAATGGGCTGCCAATAAGCTCTTGTTGCAAAAGAAGAAGCAGCAACTTCATAACTATCTGAACGAACCAGAGAGTAATAAGCTACCGTTATAACCCTTGCATCGGGCTCTGCTCTAATAGACTTTAACCATTCAATATCCTTTTCCCTGGAAATTCTATTCGGATCTCCAAAAGAATGAAATTGTTCAAGAAAGATATTTTCAAGACTGGTGAGCTCTTTCAAAATTCTCCCGGCAGCTCTATCTAAATTTTCACTTTCACGGATCAAATCTCCTGGAATAGCTGGATCTTGCCCAAGAAGACCCTTTCTTTTTCTATCAATTAGCAAGATGTTCAGTTTTTCGCCATCGAAACCAAAAATGACGCAATCAACTGATACATTGGGATTTAATCTATATGAGCTCAATAAAATTGGGTTTTGTTAGGGTAAAACTAAGAAAAATACCCTTAGGCCCACTTTGACACTAAGTAATTGAATTATTTGGTTTTGTAAAGCTAAGTGTTAATTTTACACTACCATCAAAAAACATGGCTGAGATAAAGAGAATAGGAGTTTTAACATCCGGTGGAGATGCTCCCGGTATGAATGCAGCGATAAGAGCCGTAGTAAGATCTAGTGCGTATAGAAATATAGATTCCTATGGGATTTATAGAGGCTATCAAGGAATGATAGAGAATGATATTGTTCAGTTAAATCCTCGAAAGGTTGGAAATATACTTCACAAAGGTGGAACTATGCTGAAGTCTGCTAGATGTCTTGAGTTCAAGACAGAAGAAGGTATGCAAAGAGCTTACGAGAATCTCATGAATCTTAGGATAGATGCTTTAGTCGTAATTGGTGGAGATGGAACTTTCACCGGAGGCCTTAGATTTTCTGAAAAATATAATTTTCCAGTTGTAGGCATTCCAGGTACAATAGATAATGATTTAGGGGGAACAGATTACACCCTAGGTTTTGATACTGCAACTAATACCGTGATAGATGCTGTAGATAAAATACGAGATACTGCCTTGAGCCATAATCGTCTGTTCTTTGTAGAAGTTATGGGAAGAGATAGTGGATTTATCGCTGCAAGTGCAGCTTTAGCATCTGGGGCTACTGCCGTTATGGTGCCTGAACAGAGAATAACCATGAATGACTTAATGCAGAAGTTAAAAGCCAGCCAAGAGAGTGGAAAGTCATCAAGTATTGTTATTGTTGCAGAGGGAGGAAAGAGTGGAAATGCATATGAGATTGCCCGTGAAGTGCAAGAGCAAGGAGAAGGTTATGATACTAAAGTTACCGTATTGGGCCATATTCAGAGAGGTGGAAATCCCTCTGTTAAAGATAGGATATTAGCTTGTAAATTAGGAGCAGCATCTATTGAAGCTTTAATGGAAGGGAAATCTCAAGTAATGTGTGGTGAAATAAATAATAATATTGTTTTTACACCAATAAAAGAAGCAATTACAGATAAACTAAAAATTGATAGAAAGCTGCTAGATTTGGCAGAAATTCTATCAATATAATCCAAGATATATGTTACTAGTAGCAGATAGCGGTTCAACAAAATGCGACTGGAGACTTGTAAAACACGACAAGACAGAACTCGATTTTCATACCATGGGAATAAATCCATTTTTTCATGATGAAATCATTATCGAAACTGAATTGCGAAGAAGCCAAGAGGTACTTGAATATCATAGCGATGTTCTAAGTGTTTTCTTTTATGGTGCTGGAAGTTCCTCAGATTATTATAAAAGCATAGTTCAAAGAGGTCTTAGCAGAATATTTACCAATTCGGAAATCATTGTAGATCATGACCTAAACGGTGCAGCTTATTCTACATGGAATGGTAAGCCCGGAATTACATGTATCATAGGAACAGGGTCTAATTCCTGCTATTTTGATGGTAATAATTTAGCTGAAAAAGTTCCGGCACTGGGATATATTCTTGGTGATGAAGCTAGTGGCTCTTATCATGGAAAGAAACTGCTTACTGATTTTTTATACAAAAGATTACCTCAGGAAATATATGATCAGTTAAAAGATGAGATGAAAATAACAAAGGCTTCAATTTTTGAAAATGTTTATCAGAAACCGCATGCCAATGTTTATCTAGCTTCATTTATGAAGTTCATTGCTCGTTTTAAAGAACATCAGTATGTGAAAGAAATGATTGATGAAGGATTTAAGAACTTTGTTAATACACATATTAAGTGTTTCGATAAGCATAGGGAAGTTCCTTCTCATTTTGTGGGCTCGGTAGCCTATCATTTTCAAGACCAATTGAAAAAAGTCTGTGAAGATGCTGGTGTTGAAGTTGGAAATATTATAAAAAAGCCTATTGACGGCCTTGTTGATTTCCACTTTAAGTACATGAATGAAAAGTTGCGTTTCTAAAAGTCAGACTTTTCTTGTTTTTTTACTTTCTAAGCTTTTTTAAATAAATATCTTGCAGTTAATTCTGCATTAACTTTGAATTGTACGAATAGTTCATCAGTTAATGGAGTTTCTATTAGCGGTTTATTTAGTTTAGGCAAATTCGGATATGTAGTATTAAAACCTAGTTTCTTAAAGATCAAAAATCGAACAATGAAATATTACATCAGCATTTTTATTCTATCCTGGTTCATAATACAATGCGGTGAGTCAGAAGAAACACAAGCAGAGGAAGCAGCTGATGAAAAAATTAAAACATGGGTCAAGAATCCACCAATATGGACGAAAAGATCAAATATATACCAGGTAAATATACGCCAACATACCCCAGAAGGAACCTTTAGAGCTTTACTTCCGCACATGGATAGATTGGCAAAAATGGGTGTTGATATTATATGTTTCATGCCTATACAGTCAATAGGTGAGAAGAATAGAAAAGGGAGTCTTGGAAACCCTTATTCAATTAAAGACTATCGCGCAGTAAATCCGGAATTCGGGAATATGGATGATTTTAAAAACCTAGTGGAGAAGATTCATACTTTGGATATGAAGGTTATTATTGATTGGGTTCCAAATCAAACATCATCAGATAATCCCTGGGCAGAAAATAAAGAGTGGTATTTGAAAAGGAGAGAAGTAAATTTTCAATCATCTCCAGAAATTATTACTTCAGATGTTATTGACTTAGATTATTCGAATAAGGAAATGCATCAAGCAATGATTGATGCGATGCATTTTTGGTTATCAGAAACAAATATTGATGGATTTAAATGTGTTGCTGCTAGTAAAGTTCCAAAAGGTTTTTGGATTGATTGCAGAAAACAATTAGATGAAGAAAAAGACATCTTTTTTTTGGCAGAGGGGGATAGTAATTTTTTGCATGAAGCATTTGATGGAACATATAACACAGGACTTTATAATTCTCTTAATGAAATTGCCAAAGGGAGAGTTTCAACAAAAGGTTTATTGGACAACTATGAGAAGAATTTAAATCAATTCAATAGAAAGGATTTTCGCATACAGTTTATAACGAACGCTAATGAGAACTCTAATAATGGAACGATAAAAGAAAGAATGGGTAAAGCAAGTGATGTTTGTTTTATTATGGCTTTGACCAGTCCTGGCATTCCTATGCTTTATTCGGGGCAGGAAGCAGGGCTAAACAAGAGATTGGAATTATATGAAAAAGACAATATTGATTGGTCAAACCTATCAAAGTCCGATTTCTATAAGGAAATGCTTAAATTAAAGCACGACCATTCCGCCCTTTGGAATGGAGACTTCGGAGGAGATTTTACTATTCATGAAACCGATAACCCAAGCGTTGCATTCTTCTCTAGAAATGCAGAAAACGATGCAATTCATGTTTTAATGAATTTCTCTAATGGAAGACAGGTTGCAAGTTCTGATCAACTTACCGTTTCCGAATGGAAGCAAGAAAAAATGGTTGGAAGTTCTATTACCATTGATAATAAAGGGACAAGGATTAGTCTTGATCCATGGTCTTATGCTATTTTTTCTTCCAAATAGTCTATGTTTCCAAACGAAAAGAATGTCCACTGTAATTGTCTCTTCATTTGATATATGAGAATTTGGAGGTTAACCGTACAAACAAGAATAAAACCTTCCATTTATTTTTTTAAGGTAATTTCATGAGTAATTAAGGTTTATTGCGAGCTTGCTATTATTATTGTACTATCAATTCTAATCAAATCGAAATGAAAAAAGTATTACTTGTTTTATTGGCCCTTGGTCTATTAATGGCTTGTAAAGAGAAAAAGGTTGTTGCAGATGCTTCTGTCAAGGTAGATGAAATGATGAAAGAAGCTTCAATGAAGAAAGAAATTCCTATTAAGGAAATGCAGAAGAATCCTGGAATAAACTTGGCATATATGGATAAAAGTGTAAGAGCTCAGGATGATTTTTATCAATGGGTGAATGGAACCTGGATGAAAAATAATAGCATCCCAGATGATAGGACAAGATGGGGATCTTTTGACGAACTAGGTAAAGCAGTAGATGATGATGCACTTGCCATTCTTAAGAATGCAGCGGCAAGTGGAAAATACGAGAAAGGAACAGACCAATGGAAGGCTATTAATATCTATAAATCTATTTTGGATACAGAAAATAGAAATGCTCAAGGGCTTAAGCCTCTTATGAATTTTTTAGGGAAGTTAGATAAAGTAAATGATATAGCCGGAGCGCAAGAATTCATGACAGATATGTCCAGATTTGGAGCAAGTGGTCTATTTGGAATGTTCGTATTTGGTGATATGATGAACTCAAATATGAATGCAGCATACTTGGGTGCAGGATCTTTAGGTTTACCTGAAAGAGATTATTACGTAGGAGAAGACGATGATTCCAAAGAGAAGAGAGAGAAGTATGTTATGCACATTGCCCGAATGTTGAAATACTTAGGAGATTCAGATGAAAAGGCAATGATGAATGCAAAAAGTATTTTGGCTTATGAAACTGAATTGGCAATTCCTATGCTTACCAAAGAAGAAAGCAGAAATCCGACTTTGATGTATAATCCAAAATCATTTGCAGAGTTATCTGAAATGTGCACTGCTGTGGATTGGAATAAATTTTCAAATCAAGTAGGCTTACAGGGATTGGAAACTATCATTGTAACACAACCAAAATACATCACTGCTTTAAATGAGATTTTTACTGAAAGCAGAATTGATGATTGGAAAAATTATATGCGTTGGTCTATGCTAAACAATTCTGCTGGATTACTTTCAATGGAATTGGATAAAGCAAATTGGGAATTTTACGGAAAGGAATTAAGAGGAGCTGAAACACAAAGACCATTAGAAGAAAGAGCTTTGTCAACTATTAATGGAACAATGGGCGAAGCAATTGGAAAATTGTACGTTGATCAAAAATTTCCACCAGAGGCTAAAGCTAAAGCAGAAAAGATGGTGGCAAACGTGTTGAGCGCATATCAAACAAGAATAGATGCACTGGAATGGATGTCTGCTGAAACAAAGACTAAAGCAAAGGAAAAGATTGATAAGCTTCAGATCAAAATTGGTTATCCAGATACATGGAAAGACTACAGTGAAATTGAAGTTACATCCACTGAAGAAGGAGGAACGTATTTCTCAAATATGTTAAGTGTTTCTGAATGGAACTTTAACGATATGATAAACAAAATGGGCAAGCCAGTTGATAAAACTGAGTGGTTTATGTCACCTCAAACAGTTAATGCCTATTACAATCCAATGTACAATGAGATTGTTTTTCCCGCTGCCATCTTACAACCACCATTCTATAACTACCAGGCAGATATGGCTGTAAATTATGGAGGAATTGGAGCAGTAATCGGTCATGAAGTTTCTCATGGTTTTGATGATCAAGGCTCTAGATATGATGCGGAAGGAAATCTAAATAATTGGTGGACAGAAGAAGACGCTGCACAGTTCAAAGCATTGGGTCAGAGACTAATAGATCAGTATAGCGCTTTAGAACCTCTTGAAGGAATATTTGTAAATGGAGAGTTTACTTTAGGAGAAAACATTGGAGATTTAGGAGGTGTTTTTTCAGCCTATGATGGTTTGAAATTACACTTAGCTGAAAGCGGAAATCCTGGTGATATAGATGGCTTTTCTCAAGAACAAAGATTCTTCATGTCTTGGGCAACAGTATGGAGACAGTTAATAAGAGATGAAGCTTTGATTAATAGAATCAAGACAGATCCACATTCACCAGGCCAGTATAGAGGATATGTTCCCATATTGAATATGGATGAGTTTCATGCTGTGTTTGAAACTAAGCCAGGAGATGCCATGTATCTAGCTCCGGAAGATAGAGTTAAGATTTGGTAAGAATATTTTTAAAGAAGCCTCGCTTAATGCGGGGCTTTTTTATGTGAAATAATTATTGGATAGAATCATTTAGGTTTTTTTAAAATCTCATTTTGTTGTTGTAATAAAGATCTTAAATCAGTCAATAACTCAATATCTTTTGGAGTAGCGACACTTTGGTCCTCAACATCCTGTGCTTTTCTTCGGACTCTGTTCATAATCTTGACCACGATAAAAACCGTAACTGCTATAATTAGAAAGTCAATCATTGATTGAATAAATCGACCGTAGACAATAGTATGAGAATCGCTAATTGAAAAACTTAAATAACTGAAGTCAATTACTCCGACAGCTATTTCCATAATAGGAGTGAAAACATCTTTTACCAAAGAATCAATTACCTTATTAAAAGCAGCACCAATGATTACACCAATTGCAATATCAATCATGTTACCCTTTACCGCAAACTCCTTAAATTCCTTCAGAATTTTCATGTTCAATTATATTTTGCTCAAAGTTAAAATTCTTCATTGTCATCATAAAATGAACTATCTTAGTGCATAAACATTATTCAATGTTCACAAGAGTTGTAGGAACAATAATTATTTTACTCTTTTTGCCATTCACATTTTCTTCACAGGAAATTCAGTTTGAATTATTGGACCCTCAAAAATCTGGTTTTATCTTTAAGAATACCTTAAATGAAGAAAAACTAAAGAACCCATTCAACTATGTTTATTCCTATAATGGAGGAGGAGTAGCTATTGGCGATATTAATAATGATGGCTACTTGGATATTTACATGACGGCCAACATGTCTTCCAGTAAACTTTTTTTGAATAAAGGAAACATGCAATTCGAAGATATTTCTTCAAGTGCAAATGTAGAAACTACTGGATGGTGTACAGCAACGAGCATGGTTGATATAAATGATGATGGCTGGTTAGATATATACGTTTGCCGATCCTATCATGATCAATCAAGTGATAGAGAAAATCTGTTATTTATAAATAATCAAGATGGCACATTTTCAGAAAAGGCAAAGGAATATGGAATTAATGATTCCAATTACAGTAATATAGCTTCCTTTTTTGACTATGATTTGGACGGTGATTTGGATTTATTTGTTTCCAATCATCCTCGATATCAATTAGTACCTTTTTCAGTACACGCAAACTATAGAAAAAATCCAGTAAGGAATTTCTCTAATAATCTATTCAGAAACAATGGAGATAACACATTTTCAAATGTTACAGTAGAAGCGGGTCTTTTAGACTATTCATTTAGTCTTGGAGCATCAACTGCAGACTACGATCAAGATGGAGATCCTGATCTATTCATTTCAGTGGACTTTGATGAACCGGATGTTTTTTTGCGAAACAATGGAGATGGAACTTTCACAGATGTAATCAGTGGACTTATGAATAGCACCTCAAGGTTTTCAATGGGAGTGGATGCAGGTGATATCAACAACGATGGAAAAACAGACTATGTGGTAAGTGAAATGCTAAACTCTACACACTTTAGAGAGAAAGCCGAAATGGCAATGATGTCTATAAATGACTTCAATTTTCTCGTTGATTCCATGAAATATACCAACTTTCACATGCGCAATTTTTTGCACCTTAACACTTCTATGGGAAGTAAAAACCACTTTAGTGATATCTCAAGATATGCGGGAATGGAGAAAACAGACTGGTCATGGTCACCATTGTTTATTGACGTAAACAATGATGGTCTTCAAGACCTTCATATTACCAATGGATATTTTAGAGATATTATCAACAGAGATCGAAAAAGAGAATTAGATTCTACATTAACCACTATGGGTAAAGATATGCGCAGAATAAATGCTGCAGCATCATTTTATGCAAGAAATTGCCCGCAAACCAAGTTGCCAAATTTTCTCTTTCAAAATGAAGGAGACCTAACTTTTAGAGATATCAAAAAAGAATCGAAAACGGATCAGGAAAGTATCTCTAATGGTTCTGCTTATGGTGATTTGGACAATGATGGTGACTTAGATTTGGTAATTAACAATCTTGGTGATTATTCATTTATCTATGAAAACAAAAGCAAAGTAGGAAATTGGCTTAGGCTTAAGCTAAAAGATGAAAAGGGAAGGACCACTTATGGAACTAAAATAATATTGGAAACAAAATCCGGAAAAAAATACTATCGAGAACTACTAAATCAAAGAGGCTTTCAATCATCATCAGAACCTGTAGTTCATTTTGGATTGGCAGATGAGAATAGAGTCTCTTCCATAACTATAACACAACCTAATCAGGAAGTTCTCACTCTAGGAGAGGAATATTTATCAAAGCTGATCAATTCAACTATTGAAGTTGATTTGTCAGAATTAAGAATAGATAACAGCAATCCCAAAAAAACTCCCTTCAATGAGAATAATTACTTGTTTACGGAAGTTAATCCAAAATCCTACGGTTGCGATTATCGTCACTATGAGAATGCCTTTAATGATTACTCTGTTCAAATTCTCTTACCACACAAAATGTCAGAACTTGGCCCTTTTATGTCCAAAGGCGATGCTAATGGTGATGGAAAAGAAGATCTTTTAATTGGAGGATCTTTAGGGCAACCCGCACATCTTTATATTCAAACAGAAGATGGATTTGAATTGAAAATTCAGGAAAACTTTATCAAAGATCGTTTTCACGAAGATGCAGGCAGTGTCTTTTTTGATGCAGATGGAGATGGTGATCAAGATTTATTAATTGCAAGTGGTGGTTATGAATACAAAGATAATATTGCCTATCGCCCTCGCTTATACCTTAATGACGGATTGGGAAATTATAAAGAGAAACCAGCCGCACTCGGAATTTGGTCCGCCAGTTCTTCATGTGTGGAAACACATGATTTTGATAACGATGGTGATATAGATTTATTTATTGGAGCTAGACAGAACCCAGGAAAATATCCCTTTTCAGGAACAAGCGGATTATTTCTGAACGATGGAAATGGAAATTTCACCAATCGTATAAAAGACATTTGCCCCCAATTGGAGAGCATTGGAATGGTGACTGATGCAACCTGGCATGATGTCAATAGGGATGGATTCAAAGATTTAGTAGTAGTTGGAGAGTGGATGCCTATTACATTCTTAATAACGGAAAACGGAAAACTCATTAATAAAACCAAAGATTATTTTAATACCCCTCAAGTAGGTTGGTGGAATACATTAGAAATAGCCGATCTAGATAATGATGGTTTCGATGATATCGTACTCGGAAACTTAGGCTTAAACTATAAGTTCCATGCTTCAGATGAAAAACCCTTTATAATGTATGCCAATGATTTTGATAAAAGTGGTTCAAGTGACATTGCACTCGCAAAATTTGAAGGTGATGAACTCTATCCCGTAAGAGGAAGAGCATGTTCTGCTGAACAAATACCAAGTATTAAGAATAACTTTCCAAAATTTGATCTATTTGCAAGAGCAAGCTTGGAAGAGATATATGGAGAAGGACTCAATGAAGCTCAAAAATTTGAAGTCAATGAATTTGCAAATATTGTTTTATACGGTAAGAAAAAAGGGTTTGAAAAGAGACTTTTACCAAAAGAAGCACAATTGGCGCCTATTAATGGCCTCATTCTAAAAGATACAGATAAAAATGGCGGCCTTGATATAATATATACTGGTAATCTATTTCAATCAGAGATTGAAACAGGTAGAGCTGATGCCGGTGTTGGAGGTATAGTTTATACTAATAAATCCGGTCAATTGATATCTAAGAATTCACTTGTAAATGGATTTTATACGCCAGGTGATGTTAAGTCTATTATTGAGATAATGCATGTTTCAAAAAAAGAAGAACTTATTTTTGTAGCTAATAACAATGGCTTTCTCCAAATCTTTAAAAGACCTAAAGAATGAAGTTAATTGGTAAAATATTACTTTCCACTTTAGCGGTTATAGCGCTTTCGTATTTAATGCCAAATATTTCTGTTGACCATTAGAAGACTGCTATTTTAGTTGCGCTAATTTTAGCTTTACTCAATAATATAGTAGCACCCATTTTAAAGTTCTTGACCATACCAATAACAATCTTGACTTTAGGCTTGTTTCTGCTGGTAATTAACGCTGCCATGGTTAAGTTAGCTGATCATTTCATTGATGGATTTTCAGTTAATGGATGGTTATGGGCACTTGCATTTAGCATTGGATTATCCATAGCACAATCTATTTTATACAAAATCTTTATTCCTAAAAAGAAGAGAAATTAGCATTAGGCTTATTCTGAGTTATGCTTATTTGGATAGAAAAAAGCTGTTTTAATAGGCGATTTGCCCGAATTATGTCGATGAATACTTAATTTTTGCCTTTAAAACAGTATTTTTGTAACACCAAATTATTGGTGCCTAAACTAAATTGTTACTCATGAACTCACTCACCCTGAACTTGCCAAAGCAGGCTGTACTTTGTTTTTGTTTATTGTATGGACTTACATTTCATGCGCAAGTAGAAATATGCAATGATGGAATAGATAATGATGGAGATAATCTTATTGATATTTTCGATTTAGATTGCTCCTGTCAAAATCCGAACCTCGCTTATTATGGCTCTACCAATGGAGGAATTTATTCTGTGGATGTTCTCGTCAACGGCAGCGAACAATTAATCACAAACTCTCCATTTGTTACCGGGAATATTAACTCCATGGCTTCTAATGCAGATAATATACTTGTCTACTATGGTTCAGGAACAACAGTTTATATTTGGGATCCGCAGCTAGGAACAGGAGCTTCCTCACATCAAATTTTATCAGATTTATCTGCTTTTCCAGTGTTTACTGGAAATGGATTGCAAAGCAGTGGTGGCTCATATCTTGATAATGTTTATTATCTGGCAGCTGAGCAAGATCCTACGGGAGGAGATATAGACGATATTTATGCTTTACAACTTAGCAGTGATGGTCAATCAGTTCTTTCAGTAACTCCTTTGGGAATTGTTGCCGCAGCTCTTTTGGATGACCCTAATTTTACCGCGGAATTTTTAGGAGGCTTTGGGGATATCATTACTATAGTAGAGAACGGTGATGTTACTATTTATGGAACTTCAGGAGACAATTTCTGGAAGTTCAATACTGCGACAAGTGATTTTATCATGATAAATGATAATCCACCAAATAATCCACCATGGCAATTATTTTCTAACTCTGCGGGACAAATATTCGGAGCTTTTCAAGGGAGTGGAACCATTTTTGAATTAGACCTTACTAATGGAAATTCATTGGGAACTACACATACAGTTCCACAATTTATTACGGATGCAACTGGCCCTTTAAATTGTCCTCCACCAATCGAGATTTGCGGAAATGGAACAGATGACGATGATGATGGACTCATTGATGATGCAGATCCAGACTGTTGTATTACAGGTGCTTTAGATACTGATAATGATGGTGTAATTGATTGTGCAGATGAATGTCCAACAGATCCAAATAAAATTCTAGCAGGAATATGTGGTTGTGGAAACCCTGAACCTGGAACAAGTTGTGATGATGGAGACCCCAATAGTTCATTTGATGAAATACAAGCAGACTGCAATTGTTTAGGATATACCTATGATCTTGCATTAACAAAATCTAGTGCTGTTGGAAATTTAGTTCCTGGTGGCAATGTCTCTTTTACCTTTACAATTGCAAATCAAGGAAATGTAGATGCGACAGACATCGTTTTGGTAGATTATGTTCCGAATGGATTAACCTTAAATGATGCAAATTGGTCTTTTGCTGGAGGTATTGCAACCCTGTTAAATCCTATCGACCTAGCTCAAAACCAAGTAACAACGGTAAGTATCAATTTTGATATAGATTCAAATTTTCAAGGTGCTTCAATAACGAATGCTGGTGAAATTTCTTCCTCTTCTAATGATTTGGGTCTATCAGATATAGACTCTAATGAAGACAGTGATTCTTTTAATGACTTTTTTGGTGCTAATGATGAAATAAATAATACCAATAATGACGAGGATGATCATGATCTGGAAGTAACCCCAATTACCCAAACTTTTGATTTGGCGCTAAAGAAAAATGGAGCAAGTGGAAATTTTATTCCAGGAGGATCGGTAACATATAACCTAGAAGTTATTAATCAAGGAACAATTGATGCGACCAATATCATTTTGGTAGATTATGTTCCAAATGGCTTATTATTAAATGATCCAAATTGGACCTTCTCTGGAGGTATTGCTACATTAAATTCAGGAATAGCACTAATTCAGCCAGGACAATCTGTTACAGTTGGGATTACCTTTGATATTGATGGTAGTTTTCAGGGTACGAGTTTATCTAACGCTGCGGAAATATCTTCCTCTTCAAATGCCTTGGGATTATCAGATATCGATTCAATGCAAGATTCGGATTCTACGAATGATATTTTTGGCGGGAACGATGAAGTTGACAATGCGAATAATGATGAAGATGATCACGATGAAGAAACAATCTCTGTTTGCCAAGATAAAATTGTTTGCCCAAGCAATATAAGCGTTGAAAACGATGCGGGACTTTGTACGGCAATCGTATCATTTCCTGCCCCTTTACCAGTGGATAATTGTTTAGGATATACAGTAGAACTGACATCTGGCCTTCAATCTGGTTCTGCTTTTCCTGTTGGAGTATCAACAGTTGAATACACGTTGACGGATTCTGATGGAACTATTGAAACATGTGTGTTCACTATTACTGTTATGGATAATGAAAATCCGGAAATTACTTGCCCACAAGATATTTTGGTATCGAATAATATTGGACAGTGCGGAGCTAATGTAGATTTTTCTGTTCCCAACTTTTCAGATAACTGTCCAGGAGCAATTTTGACTCAAACTGATGATTCTGGTCTAGCTCCTGGAGCTTTCTTTCCTATTGGAACAACAACAATAGAATATACAGTAAGCGATGCGACTGGAAATACGAATGTATGTTCATTCACAGTTACGGTTGAAGACAATGAAGACCCAACGATCACCTGTCCATCCGATTTAACCGTAGGTACCG
>CAZSQZ010000015.1:0-84387 GCA_964609215.1 uncultured Flavobacteriales bacterium | reverse complement strand
AATCTGCTTGGTGATGAATACTTCATCATTTATGACTTTTTAGGGCGAAATATTATTGAAGGAAAATGTTTAAGAACTATAAAAATACCTGAAATAAACTCTGGGATATACTATTTGACCATCCTAAAAAATACCAATCAGACAACATACAAGTTAATTAAAAGATAACTGCTTACAACAATGATGTTCATAGCTGCTAAACGCAGCTACGCCACATACACTAATCGTTTTTGCTGGTGGTAATTAAAAATGATTTTAGATTTTCAAATAAACAAAAATGAGCAACGTGAACCTTACATTATCAAAAAATGGAAGGGAAACGACTTGATTTCTGAAAAACCTGCAAAAATCATAGCCTACTATGATGTAAAGATTTTATCCACAGGAAAAATTTCTGTTTTTGATGTCACGGAGTTAGATAACAGTAAGGGAGAACTGTTGGATCATGAAGACACCATTTATGATAATTTGAATGAACTAGAATTAGAAAAATCAAATATTGAATTTTTAATGGGGCAAGTAATAAATAAGATTCAACAAATGCACTTTGACCAAAAATTAAATTTGAATTTTGAAATTGATTTAAAATAACAATGAAAGTTTCAGGATTTACATTTATTAAAAACGCTTTAATCTTCGACTATCCCATAGAGGAGGCGATAAAATCAATATTGCCTATTTGTGATGAATTTGTAGTAGCTGTTGGAAAATCTGATGACGATACCTTGAAGCTCATTGAACAAATTGATAAGGACAAAGTTAGAATCATTGAGACCGAATGGGATGAAAACAAACGACAAGGAGGACAGGTATTAGCGTTGGAGACGGATAAAGCTTTTGCGCATATTTCTGAAGATTCTGATTGGGCTTTCTACATTCAGGGAGACGAGGTGATTCATGAAAAGTATCTTGATCAAATTTATGAAGCAATGAAAGCGCTTAAAGACGAGGAATACATTGACGGCTTATTGTTCAATTATGCTCATTTTTATGGTTCCTATGACTATATCGGCACATCTTCCAATTGGTACAAGCATGAAATTAGAGTGATCCGAAATAACAAATCCATCTATTCCTATAGAGATGCACAAGGTTTTAGAAAAGAGGATGATAAGAAATTAAGTGTGCATCCCATTGGAGCTTATGTATATCATTATGGGTGGGTGAAAGACCCTAGGTCAATGCAAAAGAAACAAGAGAATTTCAACAAGTATTGGCATGATGATAAATGGATCAAAGACAATGTTCCAATAGTTGAAAAGTTTGATTACCATAAAGACATTAAAGAATTGACCCTTTTTTCAGGAGAACATCCACAGGTGATGAAGAAAAGGATAAGTGAAAAGAATTGGGCCTTTGATTATGACATTTCGTTTAATCGAAAAACATTGAAGGATAGATTAAAGAATTTCTTAAAAGACTATTTCAGTATTGACATTGGCTACAAGAATTACATCATTGAAAAATTACGGATACCTTGGAATCAAAAATCAGAATAAAATGGAAAACTAAGAAGATATAATCCAAAGGGCATAACCAACTTTCTCTCATTTTGAAAACGTTAATTTTCCCTAGATACCATGACGCTTCGTATTTTACATTCTAAATATTTCCCATTTTTAGAATTTATATAATCTCATAACGAGATTAGGCATACACTGTCTATATTTGGTTCAAAATTTTCTGTTGAAGAAATACCTTTCCAATAAATCCATAATCATACTTAGTCTGTTACTCTTGTTCGTTGTTTTATTTTTTTGGAATGATGTTTTAAACCTCAGAGCTGAAGAGCCGAGAAGAGCTATAGTTGCAATGGAGATGGTTCTTTCGGGCGAGTATATCGCCCCGCAAATCAATGGCTGGGCATATTACAACAAGCCTCCTGTTTTTAATTGGTTATTGGCTGGGGCTTCTCAAATTTTCAACTCTTTTGAAGAATGGGTTTTAAGGATTCCCTCCATCTTATCTTTTTTATTGATGGGCTGTATGAATTACTTTTTCGTTAAAAAATTCATATCCAAAGAAGTAGCACTCTTGTCTTCATTGTTCTTTTTCACCTCTGCTGACATTCTATTTTATGGCTCCGTTAATGCTGGAGAAATTGACTTGTTTTTCAGCTTGGTTTCCTATTTACAGGTGATTTCAATATTCTTCTTTTACAGCCGAGGGGATTTCTTAAAGATGTTTTTGATCTCCTACTTTCTGGCCGCAATAGGAACACTGACCAAAGGTCCTCCATCTATCGCTTTTCAGGGAATCACCTTGATTTGTTGGCTGTTCTACAAAAGAGAATTTAAATTATTTTTTGGCTGGAAACATATCTTAAGTGGATGCTTATTCCTGGGAATTGTTGGAGGGTATTTCTTCGTTTACGATCAGCATAATGATGGGCTTGGTTTTGCGGTTAGATTATTTCAAGAGGCTTCCATGAAAACTGGACTTGATGCACAATCCTCAAATGTATTTATGAGCAGTCTTCGCTTTCCTTTTTATTTTCTGCAATTACTATTGCCTTGGAGTCTGTTTTCGCTTTTTTTCTTTAGAACAGATTTTATACAAAAAGTAAAGCACCAAAAGCTATTGCTTTTTGCCGGAATTTTCATCTTGAGTAATATACTTATATATTGGTTTACCTCTGATTATAGATCAAGATATCTGTATATGTTTTTTCCCTTTTTCTGCATGTATCTTGCTTACTTTTTTGCGCATAGAAAAAGGGATACGCTATTGGATAAAGTTTGGCAAAAACTATTTCTGGGTATCATATCAATAATCTTTTTAGGGTTAATCTCCACCTTATTTTTGCCCTCCTATTTTGAATTGATTGATTATTTCCAGCTCAAAATTGTTCTCTTACTCGTGATGTCTATTGGAATAGGAGCTGTGTATTGGAAGTTCAAAACCATGAGAATTTCAGCTTTTGTTTTATTCATTGTTTTTTGTCGATTGACATTCAATGTTTTGTATTTACCCCTAGCCCAAGAAAATTCAAGCAAGCAATACGAAAAAGAGGTCAATAAATTACTAGCCATTACACAACAAGAACCCATATTTTGGTATGGGAAACGTCCTTATACTTTTTCTACTAATGCCTCCATAGGAAGTATTCAATTAGAAGAAGTAAACATTACTTCAGCACCCTTACTAGCTTATCAAATCCCCTATTACATTACAAAATCCACTGATCAAATTATGCAGTTTGACACGGTAATGCAAGCCAATCAATTTTACTTAGCTCCAAGTAAATCAATTGATACAAATCTTGTACATGTTTATGGCAGGATTGAAGATAAATGGTTGAAACAAGAATTGTTATTGGTAAAAAGGGATTAGACTTTTTTGCTGGCAAAAGTGTCCTCAAAGAAAAAAGGAGGCCATGAATTGAAAGCCTCCAACCTGGCAAATCGGACAGTCTAAATAAGGGTAACAAGTCCAAATTATCAAATCACCCAACTAACTAACAAACTATAAGCCAGCCAACTATTTTCACCATTAACTCAAAATCTCACCCTGCACTTCCTTAGCACCTTCAATAAGTTGTTCAACCACTTCCGGATTTAAAAGCGTAGAAACATCACCCAAATTGCTGGTATCATTGGAAGCAATCTTTCTCAATATTCTTCGCATTATTTTGCCAGAACGTGTTTTGGGTAATCCATTGGTAAATTGAATACAATCCGGTTTTGCGATTGGTCCAATCTCCTTACTTACCACAGCTATTATTTCTTTTCGAAAGGCATCATCCAATTCCTTACCCTGACTGATGACATAAGCATAGATGCCTTGTCCTTTAATATCATGAGGAAAACCTACCACCGCGGACTCAATAACATCTGGGTGCTCATTAATGGCATTCTCCACTTCAGCAGTTCCCATTCTATGTCCTGAAACGTTGATTACATCATCTACTCTTCCTATTACTCTAATTCTGCCATCTGCATCTTTTCTCGCTCCATCACCGGTGAAATACATATTTTCAAAAGCAGAAAAATAAACCTGTCTGCATCGCTCGTGATCGCCATAAGTAGTTCTTATCATTGATGGCCAAGGGTGCTTTATACAAAGCAATCCTTCTACCTCATTTCCTTCTAGTACATTACCCTCTGAATCCACTAACACAGGTTGAACACCCGGCATTGGATAGGAGGCGTAAGTAGGTTTTGTATCTGTAATTCCAGGCAATGGAGTTAACATTATACCTCCTGTTTCCGTTTGCCACCAGGTATCTACAATGGGCGCATTTCCCTTTCCAATATGTTTATCATACCAATGCCAAGCCTCTTCATTAATAGGTTCACCAACCGAACCTAACACTTTTATAGATGAAAGATCATATTTAGCAGGCCATTCATCTCCTTTTGCCATTAAAGCCCGAATAGCTGTTGGTGCAGTATAAAATTGATTGACCTTATGTTTTTCACAAATTTGCCAAAAGCGACCAGCGTCTGGAAAAGTAGGAACACCTTCAAACATAATGCTCTTCGCTCCTGCCAAGAGTGGACCGTAAATGATATAGGAATGTCCTGTTATCCAACCAATGTCCGCTGTACACCAGTAGACATCTCCTTCTTTGTATTGAAATACATTTCTAAAGCTGAAACAAGCGTAAACCATATAACCTCCGACTGTGTGCACTACTCCCTTTGGCTTTCCTGTTGAACCCGAAGTATATAGAATGAACAACAAATCTTCACTATCCATCTCCTCAGCCGGACACTCTGTACTTTGCCCGTTGAGCATATCATCCCACCACATATCGCAATCATCTGACCAGTTCACTTCCGCTCCAGTATTCTTATGAACGATTACTTTTTCTACGCTATTGCAACCAATATTCATGGCCTCATCAACCACTTCTTTCACAGGAATATTCTTGGCACCTCTCCTATTATAATCCGAGCAAATAATCATTTTCGCAGAAGCATCATCAACTCTGTCTGCTAATGCTTGAGCAGAGAATCCAGCAAAAACCACAGAGTGAACAGCTCCTATTCTTGCACATGCTAAAACAGCAATTGCCAATTCTGGAACCATTGGCATATAGAACACTACTCTATCTCCTTTACTAACTCCAAGAGCTTTCAGTCCATTCGCGCATTTGCAAACTTCGGCATGTAATTCCCGATAACTAATGTTTCTAACCTCTGCATTAGGATTATTGGGCTCCCAAATAATAGCCGTCTCATCAGCTCTTGTTTCTAAATGTCTATCTAAGCAATTGTAAGTTATATTGGTCTTCCCATTCAAAAACCATTTTACATCCGGTTCCTTAAAATTCCATTTGCATACGGTATCGAATGGCTTAAACCATTCAAAGGTTTCCGCTTCCTTTTTCCAAAAAGCTTCCGGATTACTTATAGATTCCTGATAAACTTCTTTATAGTGCTGTAGGTCTTTGATTTGAGTAGTCATAGCAATATTATACTGTTAAATATAGAGATTAACGCAAGGTAATTCTGTTTGCAATAAAAAACAATTAATTTCACTTGAGTACTGCACACATAGTATTTGTTTACCACATTTGTGAATCATTCATTAAACTAAAAAACAAGAGGCATGAGTATAACAAAGCAATTGGCAAAACATTTAAGAGAGGTACATTTTGGTGGAAATTGGTCATGTTCTAATCTAAGAGATCAGCTGAGTAATGTACCTTGGGATATTGCCATAAAACAAAAGGACAATGAAAATAGTATCGCAACGCTTTCATACCATATAAGCTATTATGTAAATGTTCTCAAAGAAGTTTTAGAGAAAAAAGGATTGAATGGAAAAGACAAAGAAAGTTTCATGCTTCCCAATATTTCAAATCAAAAGGACTGGGAAGAGCTTCAAAGCAGTTTTTGGAAGAATGCAGAAGAGACTGCCGTGCTTCTTGAAAAAATGGATGAAAACCTACTTTTGAAAAATTTCGAAGATGAGAAATACGGTAATTACTTCAGAAACATTTTGGGGATTATTGAGCACATGCATTATCACCTAGGTCAAGTAGCGCTTCTAAAAAAGATCATTTATACGATTTAAATACTTTATCCGACAATCGTTTATAAATCTTTCGATTTCCTATTTTCCTTGAAAAAACTGTGTTAATTTTCCGCAATGGAACACACTTATTTTGATAGAGATCTCTCTTGGCTTAGATTTAATCATCGTGTATTGCAGGAAGCACGGGATAACAGAAACCCTTTGTATGAACGCATCAAGTTTCTGGCTATTTATTCGGCAAATTTGGATGAATTTTTCAAAGTAAGAGTTTCAGATATCAGAAAGATTAGAGGCTTAAAAAAGAATTTTAGAAAGAAACTGATTTCCAAACCTAATCGATTACTCAAAGCCATTAAAAAAGAGGTGAACAAACAGGGGGATGAACTCGGAGAAATATACAGTAAGCAAATCTGTCCTCTGCTTTTAGAAGAAGGTATTGAACTGATCCATTTTTCTGACTTTAATGATGAATTAAAAACATTTGCTCTGGACTTTTACAAATCAAATTTGGAGAGTCAACTTGTTGTTAGAACCCAATTAAAGAGTGAAGAAGACCGCCTATCTTTTGAAAGTGAATCACTTTATCTTTTTGGTCTTAGCCCAAATGATGGTTTAGTTTCGGTTGAAATACCGGGAGGTTCAAATCGTTTTGTAAAATTACCTAAAACCCAAAATCACAGAATCGTTTATGTAGATGATATATTGAAATACGCTCTGGAAAGTCAATACAATTGCCCATTTTATAGTATTAAGATATCCAGAGATGCTGAACTCTATATTGAAGATGAATACTCTGGAAACCTTTTGGAAAAAATTATCTCGTCCCTTCCAAATAGAGATAGTGGGCAGGTCACACGAGCGCTTATCGAAAAAGAGATGCCAGAGGAAATTCAAGAAGCCTTCAAAACTTTTTTGGATATCAATGAAACAGATATTGTTTGCGGAGGGAATTACCATAATTTAAAGGACTTCTTTGCCTTCCCCAACCCTACCGAAAAAGATTTATCTGCAAAAGATTTGGAACCGAAGCGGCAAAAGGATCTTGCCAACTTTGAAAACATGTTTGACGCGATAAGTGTTAAGGATAGATTGTTTTATTTTCCTTACGAGTCCTTTTCCGATGTAGTAAGGCTTATTGAAGAAGCATCAAAAGATTCCAGTGTTGCTCAAATTAAGATGACGCTGTACAGAGTTTCAAAAGATTCTGCAGTAGCAAAAGCATTATTGGAAGCTGTTAAAAATGGTATAGATGTTTATGTCTTCATTGAAACAAAAGCTCGTTTTGATGAAGAGAATAATATCTATTGGGGACAAAAATTAAGCGATGCTGGTGCCAGGGTTATGTATAGCTATCCAGGCATAAAGGTCCATTCAAAAATACTCTATATCTGCAGAGAAGAAGAAGGTGTAATGAAAGGCTATGGATATATTGGAAGTGGAAATTTCAACGAAAAAACTTCCAAAATATATACCGACTTCGGTTTAATGACTGCTAGAAAGAAAATTTGTTCAGACCTATTACAAGTATTCAAAGTCTTGGAAGGAAAGTTAATAGTGCCTAAATCAAAACGTTTACTTATTTCTCCTTTTAACAGCAGAAAAGAAATGACTGCTTTGGTAGATGCTGAAATTGAACAAGCAAAAAAAGTCAATGAGGCATATATTATTTTAAAAATGAATAGCTTGCAAGACAAGAAGCTTATTGAGAAGCTTTATGAAGCAAGTAATGCAGGTGTCTGTGTGCGCTTAATAATTCGTGGAATCTGTTGTTTAATTCCCGGAGTGAAGGGGCAATCAGAAAATATATTTGTTACAAGTATTGTTGGTCAGTTTCTAGAACATGCAAGAGTCTATATTTTCTGTAGTGGAGGGAAAGAAAAAATGTACATGGGTTCGGCAGATTGGATGACACGAAACCTAGATCATAGAATAGAAGTGCTAACTCCAATATTGGATAAAGATAATTTCAACAAACTCAGAAAAGCTGTTGACTTACAAATAGAGGATAAAGTAAAGGCAAGAAAAATAGACAAGAAGCAAATGAATAGCTACGTAGTTGAAAATGGTCAAGGAATTTCCTCTCAAATTTTAAGTTACGAAGAGTTAGTATAAGGCTTAAAATTAATATTTTTTAACTGTATTTGATTGGCATAATTTCATCCGGGTAATAAATTGCTGGAACTCTGCGTTCAATTTAAAACCTTAGAAATGAAAGCCTTATACCTTAACATCATTCTCATATTTCTTATTTATTCAGTTCAAGCTCAAACCGATGAAATCAATGTAAGTTTTAAAGACCTTAATATCCAAGCATCTTCACTTGAACAGTTGGAGTTATTCTTTAAAGAAAATAACTGTTCTGGGAAAGATTTTTTAGCAATTAGAAATTCAAAAGACCAATATTCTGAGCAGAACATCATTGCATTACAACAATGGTTAAATGCAAAAGGGTCCAAGATTGACTTTAGTATTTATCATCCAAATTCGAAACTGGAAATTAGAGAAAATCATATTCTTTTAAGACTTCGAGATCAAGATGTGGTTTTAAAAGTAGTTGATCCCGAGGTCATTCAAAATGAAAAAGCCAGTCAGGCCTCGCATGTTCAAGATTACATTTCAGACAATACCCAAAAACATAAAATTGACCCAACTGAGAACAATGCAATAGTTCTTGACCAAGGCACCATTATTAAAATTCCCGCATTCTCTTTGATTGATGAAAACGGTAAGCTCTACCTCAAAACTGTGCGACTTGAGACTCTTGAAATCATGACTACCAAAGATGCTATACTATCAGGCACAACAACCAATTATGGAGAAGAATTTCTAGAATCTAGAGGCATGTTAAAAATTGAGTGTTTTAAGGAAAATGACGAACCTCTATTCATTGAAGCGCACCAAGAAATTGAAATTAGTGTTCCACAACAGAAAGAAGATACGGAAGGGTTCGAAATTTTCAGATCAAGTCTTGAAGAGGAAAATAGCGAATGGATACTTGAAGACGAAATTCCCTTGAGTTTCAGATATTCTGGCCTTGACGGTTCTCGTTTAATTTGGTCAAGAATGAGTAATGAAGAATTGGCAAGAAATGAAAGATCTAAAGAAATCCGAATTCTAGCAATGAAAGGATCTGGAAAATCTCCTAGCTTGATAAAGAAGAAACTTAAAAAATCCAGAAAATATGTTCATAGGAAACATAGAAAAAACCGAAGGAAAGCAGTAGCAGCTTATCCTGAAAAAGAAAAGTATTTGAAGCGCAATGCCAAAATGATTCTTGGAGACGCAAAATTTGCATGGCATCTAGATACGATTATAAAAACTCGATCAAACATTACAGGTTTCTACAATTACCCCGTTCAAAGTTTCGGAATGTATAATATTGACTTCATATATAAGATTAATAAACCGAGGCAACAGCTCTTTGTTTCATTTGAGAAAGACCATAGTGTAAAGTTGTTTTTCACAGATAAACTCGTTTTGTTATCAGGTGTGCATAACGAAACGAAATACAAATTCGACAATATTCCAATTGATCAAAGTATTATCCTTATAAGTTCAAAAGATCTTGATGAAGATCATATTGAACTTGGCTATTAAAAACCATTAGCGGAGCTAGGGACTATAAGATTGACAATTATCAGGTATATACCAAAGCTGAATACAACCTAAAAATTCAGGAAATCACCGGATTAACTCAAGATTTAAGTTCTCGGTAAAAATCGGTATAATTGAATAGCCAAAGTTATTCATGAACTGCAAAAATTGCAATACTCACCTTGCCGAACAGGATAAGTTCTGTTCAAATTGTGGTGGCAAAATTGTAAATGCGCGTTTAACTTTTAAAGGCTTACTAAAAGAACTTTCCACTAATATCTTTTCCTGGGATAATCGTTTTTTCGTTACTCTAAAGAATTTGCTTATTAAACCTGAATTAGTTCTTGGTTCCTATATAAGTGGTGTAAGAAAAAAGTTTACCAATCCTCTTTCCTTTTTAGCTATTTGCGCTGCAATTGGCGCTTTAATGCTTAATATTTTAAAAGATCCATATCTGGAAGTGCTGCAAGAACAAACCATGAGTCTAATTGAAGGAATGACTTCATATGCAGGCGATGCTGAAGAAATTTATGATGATGATAATCCTTTTAAAGATCCCACTTCCGATGATCAAGTAGAAGGGCAAAGACAAGTCAATCTTTTTATGCTTCAACACTTCTATCTCATCTCTTTTCTCTTTCTTCCTTTCTATACACTGATTTCAAAAATTGTGTACCGAAAGCCCTATAACTTTGCAGAACATCTGGTTTTCAATGGGTATTTGCAAGGCACCATGATCATTGCAAACTTATTTCTAATAGGCTTGAGTCTATTAATCAAGCCTTCTCTTTTCTGGTTGTTCTACCCACTTACTATCATCTATTATCTCTATGCTTTTGCGCGCTTCTATAAACACAATTTTCAGCAAATTCTACTCAAGTTTTTGAAGTTTATAGGTGTACTTTTATTGATACTTCTGATTTACTTAATTATTGTAATAATAATTGCTGTAATTGCTGCAGTAAAAAGTAAAGCCCTGTAATCAACAGATTCAAACATCTGATTTAAAACATTTTAACACGATATAAGCGTTTATCCAAGCTTTAAACCGCTTATCCATAGACCAAATTATTAGCTGATACCATAATCAATTTCTACCGCTCATAACAAAAAGAAGAACCTGGCGATATTCTGCCCATAGATTAGCCTTGAATTTAGAATCAATAGACTTTTATAAAAGTCAAATGAAAGAGTGTTCTACTCATAAAATTTAAATCACAAACAAATATATTATGGTACAAAAGACATCAAGCGCCTTCGTGGCTGCATCATGGTCAGCAATGGCTATCGGAATGATTGGGTACATTATAGGATTGTGGAGATCTGATATGATGCTCAATGAAAAAGGCTATTATTTCACCATTCTAATGTTCGGTATGTTCGGAGTGGTCTCGCTTCAAAAAGCGGTAAGAGATAAAATGGAGAAAATACCCGTAACTAGTATCTACCACTCCATTTGTTGGTTTGGGACTATTCTCTCAATGGTGTTACTGGTTATCGGGCTCTGGAATGCAAGTCTAGAGCCAAGTGAAAAAGGTTTTTATGCATTTGCTTTTGTTCTCTCCATATTTGGAGCAATAGCAGTGCAGAAGAATACCAGAGATGACTTAGCAATAGATAAGCAAAAAATGAATTTTACTGATAAATAATTAAAGGGCTTCGGCCCTTTTTTATTTATTCCAGAATACAAATAAAAGACAAATACAAAAGCTAAATTTGCAAAGTGATTCCCTACAGAACAGCTGCATATTATACACTAGGGTGTAAACTTAATTTTGCCGAATCCTCCACCATTGCCAGACAGCTTTCAGAAGAAGGCCTGGCAAGAGTAGATTTTGATGAAAGAGCCGATGTTTATGTCATCAATACCTGTTCAGTAACTGAAAATGCAGATCGCAAGTGCAGAAACATCATCCGAAAGGCAAAAAATACCAATCCAAATTCTAAAGTTATTGTCATTGGCTGTTATGCACAGTTAAAACCGAATGACATTGCTTCTATTGAAGGCGTGGACATGGTTTTAGGAGCGAATGAAAAATTCAATATCGGGGAATTTCTTAAAGAGGAAAATGACTCTGTAATCATCAAAAATGAGCACATTAAGGAAACCAAAGAATTTATTCCAGGGTTCTCTTCTGCGGACAGAACCAGAACCTTCTTAAAAGTACAGGACGGTTGCGATTATTTTTGCTCGTTCTGCACGATTCCTCTGGCAAGAGGAAGAAGCAGAAGCGCCAATGTTGCATCTACTCTATTAGAGGCAAAGAAAGCAGCTGCAACGGGTACAAGAGAAATTGTTTTAACGGGGGTGAATATTGGAGATTTTGGCTCAGGAACAGAAGAAACATTTTTTGATCTAGTTAAAGAATTGGAAAAAATTGAAGATGTAGATCGTTTCAGAATTTCCTCTATTGAACCTAACTTATTGAGCAATGAAATCATTGAATTTGTTTCAAAATCCAAGCGTTTCATGCCTCATTTTCACATTCCTTTACAATCCGGTTCCGATATTCTGCTTGAAAAGATGCGAAGAAGGTACGACAAGAAGTTATATCAAGAGCGCATTCAAAAAATAAAAGAACTTATTCCCGATTGCTGCATTGGAGTTGATGTCATTGTAGGTTTTCCCGGAGAAACGGATGAGTTATTCCAAGAAACATATACTTTCTTAAATGAATTGCCTATCTCCTATTTGCACGTATTTACCTATTCTGAAAGAACAAATACAACTGCTGTTAGAATGGATGAAAGCGTAGATATGAGTGTTAGGAATGAACGAAGTAAAATGCTGCGTATTCTATCACAGAAAAAGAAACGCGCATTTTATGAAACACAAGTAGGACAAAAAAGATCGGTACTTTGGGAAAGCTCAGAAGTAGACGGTTTAATGAACGGTTTTACCGATAATTACCTTAAAGTGAGTAGAAGATTTAATAAGGAAAAAACAAATATGATTGATAGCATTCTGCTCACAGACCTAGATGCAAGTGGAAAATTCAAACACAATATTGAAGTTTTAACCACTGCTTAATTCCTTTTCTTCTATTCGAAATTAATGAGCATATTTGAAAACCATTAAACCCTGCAATGTATCCTAGTTTATATCATTTTCTTTTAGAAACTTTTGGAATAGAAATAACCGTCTTAAAGGTCATTAATAGCTTTGGGTTTTTTGTTGCTATGGCCTTTATTGCAGCAAGCTATTTTCAATCGAAGGAATTAGCTAGAAAACATAAGGAAGGTAAAATTCCTGCACAGGAAAAAGATGTTGTAAGAGGTAAGTCTTTAAACATTCTCAACTTCGCAATTAATATTCTAATTGGTTTCATTATTGGTTTTAAGCTGGTTTATCTTCTTTTAAATCAAGAAACGGCTACCGTAGATCCGCCAGCTTTTTTCCTTTCAGGAACAGGCTCTTGGTGGGGTGGTATTGCTTTGGCCACTGTGTTTGCTGTATTTCAATACCGAGATTATCTAAAAGAGAGAAAACAATATCCTGAAAAGAAGACGGTTAAAACAAAGTTTTTGCCAGAACATATGTCGGGTAACATTACTATTGTTGCCGCAATCTTCGGAATTTTAGGGGCAAAGTTGTTTCATCTATTGGAAAATCCCAAGGAGCTAACCTCTTTCTTTACTTCATTCGATGCACAAAATTTTCTAAGTGGTTTGACCATTTATGGAGGTTTAATTATAGGCGGTGCAGCGGTATTAATTTACATGAAGAAAAACAAAATTCATCCTTTGAATGGCGCAGATGCAAACGCACCAGGACTTTGGTTGGCCTATTGTATTGGTAGATTAGGATGTCATTTTAGCGGTGATGGTGATTGGGGTATTGCCAATGCTAATCCAAAGCCTTTTTCATGGTTACCCGATTGGTTATGGTCATATCCATACCCAAACAATGTTCTGGGCGTTATCGGGGAGAGCGAAAAAGGTGGTTATGTCGGTAAAGCACTAACAGAAGATATGGGATATTACATTCACGATGGATATGGAACTTTTCTAGACCCTGGAGTCTACCCTACTCCTGTTTATGAGGCCATTTTCTCATTCATTGTTTTTGCAATTCTATGGAAGTTTAGAAGACGCTTCACTATTCCAGGAACCCTATTCTGTGTTTACCTGATAATCAATGGTTTTGAACGGTTCTGGATTGAAAAAATAAGAGTAAACGAGGCATTTTGGGGAAATATCACTCAAGCAGAGCTCATATCTGTCCTACTGTTCATCTTGGGTATTGCTGGTTTTATCTATCTCAAGAACAGAAATAAAAAAGAAGTCAGCATTTCATGAACCTAGAAAAACTCAGCAAAGAAGTAGTTGAGATTAGCAAAAAGGTCGGTGCTTTTCTAAAGCAAGAACAATCGGGTTTTCAAAAAGAAAAAATAGAAATTAAAGGACGAAATGACTTTGTCTCTTACGTAGATAAAGAAGCCGAAAAAATGTTTGGAAAGGACTTGTTAAAGCTTCTTCCCGAAACAGGTTTTATTGGAGAAGAAGGAGAAATTAAAACAGGCCAAAAGAAAGTAAACTGGATAGTAGACCCACTTGATGGAACAACGAATTTTGTACACAACATTCCTTTTTATTGCACCAGTGTGGCATTGATGAAAGAGAATGAACTACTACTTGGTGTAGTACACATACCTCATACAAATGAATGCTTTTATGCCTGGAAAAATGGTGGTGCATTCTTAAATGGTCATCCCATAAAGGTTTCAAGTTCGACATCCTTAAAATCATGTTTGTTAGCAACTGGTTTCCCTTATACCAATTTCGATTTTTCTAAAGCTTACATGAAATTGTTTAATCATTATATGCACGAATCCAGAGGCATAAGAAGAATTGGCTCAGCTGCAATAGACTTGGCCTATACCGCATGCGGGCGTTTTGATGCTTTCTATGAATATGGTCTCAATCCTTGGGATGTGGCAGCTGGGGCAATTATAGTTAAAGAAGCCGGAGGAATAGTCAGCGATTTCAAAGGTGCTGATGATTACATATTTGGGGCTTCTATTATTTCTTCAACACCCAAAATACATCAAGAAATGCTTAAACCTGCTTTGCAGTTCTTTTAGAAATCAATAGCATTCCAAAAAAGGTAATGAGTCCGTTATAGATCAATAGTTCAAAACCAATTGACCAACCAAAGTACTTGCCTCCAAAACCTAGGATTACCGAAAGGATTATTGAAATAATGCAAATATCAGGTACCCAGGAATCCTTAACACTCCTATTTGAAAAAAGACCAAAAGCATACATACCAAGCAGCGGTCCGTAAGTGTATCCAGCTGCTTTAAATAGACTGGATATTACACTATCATCATTGATGATATGAAATACAAGAATGGTTATAAATAATGCTATGCTCATTCCTAAATGAATAAGCATTCTCTTGTTTTTCTGCTTGCCTTTATCCTGTTCATCCAATTCCAGAATGTCTACATAAAAAGAAGTGGTTAAAGCCGTTAAAGCAGAATCTGCGCTTGAATAAGCGGAAGCAATTAATCCCAAAATAAAGAACAAACCTAAACCTATGCCTAATCCAGATTGTAGGGCTATGAGAGGAAATAGTTGATCTCTTTTTTCTGGAATCGCTATTCCATTTTTGTGAGCATAGATATAAAGTAAAGCACCTAAACCCAAAAACAATAAGTTTACAAATACGAGAACAATAGAAAAAGATACCATATTCTTTTGGGCATCTTTTAGATTTCTGCAAGACAGGTTTTTCTGCATCATATCTTGATCTAGTCCTGTCATCACCACAGCAATTGCAGCTCCAGAAAGAAACTGCTTTAGAAAATGCTTATTGTCCGAGAAATTCTCAAAGAAAAAAGTCTTTGAAAACTCCGATTCTCTTATGGTTTGAATAAGTTCAAAACCTTTTAGATTTAATGCATCTGAAATGGTATAAACAGCTATAATAGCAGCAATAAGCATGCATGCCGTTTGCAAAGTATCCGTCCATATAATGGTCTTTATCCCTCCCCGAAAAGTATAAATCCATATAAGAACAATAGTGATTAAAACTATCCAAATGAAATTAAGGTCTGGGAATACAAATCCTTTTATAACGATCGCCACCAAATAAAGTCGAAAAGAAGCTCCAATGATTCTGGAAAGCAAAAATAAGCTAGAGCCTGCCTTATAGGATTCTTGACCAAAACGCTGCTTTAAATAGGTGTAGATACTGGTAAGCTGCAGTCTATAATACAAAGGCAAAAGCACAAAGGAAATGATCGCATAGCCCAGCAAATAGCCCAACACCATTTGCATATAAGAAAACTGACTGGACTCAACCCAACCAGGAACGGAAATAAAGGTAACTCCGCTGAGACTTGCACCTATCATTCCAAAAGCAACAACATACCAGGGCGATTTCCTGTTCCCTAGAAAAAAAGCATCATTATCATCTCTCTTTGAAGTGAAAAAGGAAATTGCTATCAAGACTAGGAAATACGCAATAATTGCTGTTAGTATTAGACTTGAACTCATCTGCGAAAGATATTAAATCTTTCTTTTCCCATTCATCAAGAAATACTTGCTTTTGAGCAGTCAAAAATTGCTAAAAGAAGAATATCAGACTTAAGCAATAATGAGGAACGTAAATCCTAAAACCTGATTATCATTTTCGCTCAACTTGTTTTTTACTAATACTAAATAGAACTTTTTATGGACAAAATCGTAAATGTTAGTCAAAAACAAAACTTAATGTGCTTCAAGAACACGAGCAAATGGCTTGTTGGATTATATATTGTCCTGTTTTCGACAATTTATGTAAATGGTCAAACTATAGTAAATGCATATGCTAATGTGAATAGTGTATCAGGAAGACTACTCACTCTGGACAATGTAGATGAAAGTAATGATACCTTTGAAGAAGGTGATTTTGTCGTAGTTATGCAAATGCAAGATGATGTTGTGGGAGATACCACAAACACATCAGCTTTTGGGGATTTAGGTTCCATACAATCTGCTGGAGAGTACGAAACATTCATAATAGAAACCCTTAATGAATCCGCTGGTACTCCTACTTCAATAATTCTAAATGGATTTCCTTCAGTTACTTTTAATACAGGTTCAGCTTCATCCGTTCAAATAGTCTCGTTTCCCGAATTGGGAAGTCCAAATTACACCACTACTTCTGATATGGCTGCAAAAGCCTGGGATGGTACAACTGGAGGCATTATTGCTTTTCAAGTTGCTGGAACTTTAACTTTAGCGCATGATATAAGTGCAGATGAAGCAGGCTTTAGAGGTGCTGAAAACGATAAAAACTCAACAGGTCCCGGTAATGCATGCGAAGATAATGTGTGGAAATCCAGATGGACATCAAGAGCTAAAAAAGGAGAAGGACTTTACAAACATTCCATTGCAACTATTGAAGCTGCCAGAGGAAAATTAATCAATGCTGGTGGTGGAGGTAGCGCTCACAATGGCGGAGGTGGAGGAGGAGGAAATTTCTCTGCCGGAGGCGAAGGCGGTATTGGTTTTGGGTGTAGAAATCAAACCAATAGAAGCTCTGGAGGAATTGGAGGCATGGATATGTCCACTTATATTTCTGAAGATCGTATTTTCATGGGAGGAGGCGGTGGTGCCGGAGAAAGAAATAATGGACACCCAACAGCAGGTGGAAACGGTGGTGGAATAATACTATTGAAAGCTAATGAAATAGCAACAAGTGGATCTTGCGGAGGAATAACAATATCTGCAAACGGAGAAACCACACAAAACATTGGAAATGACGGGGCTGGCGGAGCTGGCGCTGGAGGATCTATTGTTATAGAAACAAATATCTGGAATATTAATAGCGGTTGCACTGTGAATTTAGAATCTAATGGTGGTGACGGTGGTTCATCTCTCAGTGGCTCAATTCATGGTGGAGGCGGTGGTGGTGGCCAAGGCACAATTATCTTTTCAATTCTGGAGCCAAATGTGAATACTACTGTCACAACAACACCTGGAAGTGGTGGTTGTGGTAATAATTCAAACCCATGCAATGAATTGGCGGAAAGCGGAACTGGATCAGCTGGTGATGGAATTATTGATGAGGCTTCTGGCCCATTACCGGTAGAACTTTTGTCATTTGATGTTAATGAAATGAATGGTGTCGTTACCTCAGAATGGACAACTCTAAGTGAAATTAATAATGACTTCTTTATTATAGAAAACTCCAAAAATGGAATTGACTGGACATTCGTAGAAAGAATAGAAGGCAATGGTACGTTTAGTGGGGCAATTAATTATCAGTCATTAGATTTAGAACCTTATTTTGGTAAAAGTTATTACCGATTAAAGCAAATTGATTTTGATGGGACAGAAACCATTTATCCCCCAAAGTCGGTAAACATTGGTGTTTTTGATGGAATTCAAATATATCCTAATCCCACAGAAAATGTGCTAAATGTGGTATTTGACAGCGATCATTCTTTTGAAATTAAACTTTTCGATAGTAAAGGCTCAAGAATTCCGATTCAATACACTATTAATGGACTTTCAACGCAAATCGACTTGAGTTCTGTAGAAAGTGGAATTTACTTTGTAAACATCTCAGACCAGGGTAATTCTCATATGAAGAGAATAGTTGTGAAATAATTTTTTCGTGTAAATAAATATTTGGCACCAAATGTGTTTTATTTAAAACATGAAAAAAATTGCATTTTTATTGGTCTTTAGTATTTCTCTTTATTCATGCACTTCTCAAGAGATATTAGGTGCTCTCGAAACACTACAAGAACCAGAAACTACTTCGCTAACTAATGGAGAAGTCATTAAAGGTCTTAAAGAAGCCCTAACCATAGGTGCTAAAAATTCCGCTGGACTTACTTCTAAACTGGATGGATTTTATAAGAATCCAGAAATCTTTATCCCATTTCCGGAAGAAGCCATTAAGGTGAAAAATACGGCAATGGATGTAGGGTTGGGAAATCAGGTTGAAAAATTTGAAATGACCTTAAATCGAGCAGCAGAAGAAGCGACCAAAGAGGCTATTCCAATCTTTGTAAATGCAATTACCAGTATGTCTGTTGAAGATGGATTCAAGATATTAAAAGGAGGAAAAGGTGCAGCTACAGCATATTTAAAGGAGAGCACGCGTGCTCAATTGGTTGAGAAATTTTCTCCTAAAGTACAAACTGCAATAGAATCCGTGGAACTCACAAAATATTGGGAACCTCTCATTACAAAGTATAATTCTGTCAGTTCATTGAATCCTTTTGGAAATAATGAAGAAATCAATCCAGATTTAAACGCATATGTTACTGACAAAGCCATTGACGGTTTATTTACTATGGTAACTAAGGAAGAGGATAAGATTCGAGAAAACCCAGCTGCAAGAGTAACAGATTTATTGAAAAAGGTATTTTCGCAGCAGTAAGCCTAGCTTAATGTTATGAAATTACTTGAAGCCTCAGAATTACCTTTAAATAAGGACGGTTCAATTTATCACTTGGCTCTTCATCCTCATGAAGTTTCGGATACTATTATTATTGCAGGAGATCCTGCAAGAGCTCAATTTATCTCTACTTACTTTGATAAATTAGAAATTCAAAAAAGCAATAGAGAGTTTTGTACATATACTGGTGAGTTGAACGGCAATAGACTTACGGCCATGAGCACGGGTATAGGAACCGATAATATTGACATCGCTTTAAATGAGTTGGATGCGCTATTTAACATAGATCTTAAAGAACGTCAGATAAAAGAGAACAAAACCAGCATCAACATTATTCGTTTAGGCACTTGTGGTGCAGTTCAGGAAGACCTTCCTGTTGATTCCTTTGTGGCAAGCCAATACGGTTTAGGTTTTGATGGCTTGCTTAACTATTATAAAAATCAATATTCTAAAGACGAAATTTCCATTAGAGACGCATTCATAGCACATTGCTCCTACCCTATACAATGGTCAAAACCTTACATTGTTGAAGGAGATCAAGATCTAAGATTAAAACTTGCCTATGATATGGTCTCAGGCATTACTGCAACGGCAAGTGGATTTTATGCTCCACAAGGAAGAGAATTAAGAATTAAAAAATACCATTCAAATTTTAATGAATTGCTTACTTCTTTTGAATGGAAAGACAAAAAAGTGTTGAATTATGAGATGGAAACATCTGCACTTTTCGGATTGTCCTCTGCA
Source organism: uncultured Flavobacteriales bacterium (assembly GCA_964609215.1). Lineage (GTDB taxonomy): Bacteria > Bacteroidota > Bacteroidia > Flavobacteriales_D > JABDKJ01 > JABDKJ01. The sequence goes on along the minus strand of CAZSQZ010000015.1, from coordinate 64,661 downwards.
ATGGGACATAAAGCTGCTACAATCTGTGCTGTTGTTGCCAACAGACTGAGAAAAGAAAAATCTAAAGACCATAAAAAGACCGTCCAATTAATGATTGAAAAGGTTCTAGAGCGATTAACAGCCTAGTGGTGAAAATTGAATAAATTCCTTTCCCCCTTCGTTTTCTTTATGCCTTATTTAGAGGGCAACCAATTAAAAATCTATGAAAGCAGACGAAATCCTAGCATTAGTTAGTTTACTTGAAGATCCTGACCAAGAAATCTATGAACAAGTAAAACAAAAAATACTAAGCCTTGGGCTCTCTGCTATTCCTTACCTTGCTGAATATAAACTGGATAATCCGGAAAGTGATCTTATTAATTTAAGAACGGATGAACTCAAATCTGAAATTCAGTCTATTGGTATTGAAAAGGAACTAAACCAATGGTTGGATAATAATGAAGATGATCTTCTTGAAGGTGTTCTTTTAGTAGCAAAATATCAATATCCAGAATTAAACGAAGAAGAAGTAAGAAGAGAACTCTCCAAAATCCGACAAGATATTTGGTTGGAACTAAGTGAAAATCTTACAGCCTTTGAGAAAATAAATGTGGTTAACCACATCTTATTTGAGGTTTATGGGTTTGCAGGGAATAAAAAGAATTTTCACGCACCAAAGAACAGCTTTATCAATGCGGTTCTAGAAACCAAATCTGGAAATCCGCTTTCTCTTTCTATTATTTACCTCATTACTGCTCAAAGTTTGGACATTCCCGTGCATGGAATAAACTTGCCCAATCATTTCATTCTTGCCTATAAAGATGAGAATCACATTATTGAAGAGTTGCGAGAGTTTTCACCAGATATTGAACATAAGGAAGATGTGCTTTTTTACATTAATCCCTTTGGGAATGGTTCTATTCTGCACAAATCGCAAATTGATAATTTCTTAAAGCATTTAAAGATAGAGCCGGAAGAAAGGCATTTTAAACCTTGTTCGAATAAAGAAATTGTAAGGCGATTATTTAATAATTTGGTTTACGCTTATCAAAAGCTAGGTTATATTGAAAAAGTAGACGAAGTAATAAAGATTGCTTCCGTTCTGAAAAACCCAAGCTAAGAGAATATTTTCCCTATAGTCTTAAAGATCATTCCAAAGTCAGAAAGCAATGTTCTATTTTGGATATAATCTAAGTTCATTTGAAGTTTTTTTGGCATGATGTCATTTATGTAATAGGACTCAGGATCTTTAGATTGAGCAAGAAGTTCTGCTTCATTCATAAAAGCCAATGATGCAGGGTCTGAAAGACCAGGTCTTACGGATAAGACTTTTTTCTGCTCACTATTATAGCGTTTAACATATTTGGGAACTTCTGGCCTTGGGCCAATGAAACTCATATCACCAATAAGGATATTCCATAACTGCGGAAGCTCATCTAGTTTAGTTTTACGAATGAATTTTCCAATTCCTGTAATTCTATTATCTCCCTCTACCGTTAATTGAAGCTTATCATTACTTGTTTGGCGCATGGACCTAAACTTATAGAGGGTAAATATCTTTTCATTCTTGCCTACACGATCTTGGCTAAAGAAAGCTCCACCTTTTGAACCTAAGGAGATTGCGATTATTAGAACTAAAAACAGAGGTAGAAGCAATAGCAAAAAAATGAAAGCGAATAAGAAATCAAAAAGTCGTTTCATAGAATGGTATCAACGGCATTGTTAACGGAATTGGTTATTCTATCCACATCATCATCGCTTAAATCATAGTAGACTGGAAGAGATATTTCACAGGAATAATTCCGATAAGCTATTGGATAGTCAGATATGCTATATCCCAAGTCTTTGTATTGTGATAGTTCTGGAAGAGGAATAAAATGAACATTTACTGCAATTTTATCCTCAGATATTTTTTGAATGATCTCATCTCTTTGAGTCTCTGAAATATTCTTAATGCGCAGTAAGTAAAGATGAAAAGAAGATTTTTTATCATCACTTTCAAATAGAGGCAATTGAAAATGCTCTCTTTTACCAAAAGCATTAGAATAGCTTTTCACAATCTCTTCTCTTCTTGTAAGGTTTTCACCGTATCTGCCTAACTCAACCAAGCCCAGAGAAGCGTGAATATCTGTCATATTGCATTTATAACCAGCTTGCTTAACATCATAACGCCAAGCTCCTATCTGCATCTTAGAGAGTGCATCTTTACTTTGACCATGCAAAGACATAGTATTGATCTCTGAATAGATTTCCTCCAGATTAAAAGAATCATCTAAGTTGAATACTAATGCTCCTCCTTCTGCGGTAGTTAAATTCTTCACTGCGTGAAAAGAGAAGGCAGATGCATCTGCTAATGATCCTGAAGTTCTTCCTTTATAAACTGCACCAAAAGAATGTGCCGCATCTGCCAAAATCATTATTCGTCCTAGCTTCCTTTCTAAATCATTTTTAGCTTGAAACTTATCTCTTATTTCTGCGCTATTAACTAGGTCATATAGCTCATCATAATCGCAAGGATAACCAGCTATATCTACAGGTACAATTGCCTTGGTTTTATCGGTGATTGCAGCTTTTATAGCGTTAATTGATATATTGAAATCGTCTTCATTTACATCTACCATAACCGGCTTAGCACCAGAGTGTAATACCACATTTGCGGTTGCACAATAGGTATAGGCTGGAATAATGACCTCATCTCCCTCTCCTATTCCATACCATCTAAGCGCCATTTCCATTGCTGCTGTTGCAGAATTCAAGCAGATGGTTTTTTTGGCACCACAATAAGCTGTTATCCTTTTCTCAAATTCTTTGGTCTTAGGTCCAGTAGTTATCCAACCTGATTTTAGGGTATCAACTACCTCGGCAATAGATTCTTCATCTATCCGAGGAGGAGAAAAAGGAATAGGTTTTTTATGCACTTTGCTTTCGTCCATCTGGCATAGAGCTTAATAATAATGTAAAGAAAACAAAAAATAGAACCCCTGATTGGGCTTCAAACATACTCTCTGTTAAACAGGAAAAAAACACAAGAAATGAAAACAAGATTATTAAGCCATTTTTCTTTTTGTAACCGTGGTAAATGAGAGCAACAAAGAGCGAGAATAATGAGAATAAACCTAATAGGCCAGCAGAAATCCATGAATATAAAAACTGACTATGCGAGTCTAATTGTTGTTGTGCAGCATTCTGATAATCCATTTTAACATACTTCATAACCAGATTATTTTTCTCTTGCCCTACACCATAACCCATAATCGGTTTCTCTTTTATCAATTGAGATGAGGCTTTCCAAGCAGCTAAGCGTGCATTGGTACTTTCCTTAGAATCGGTTGCTATGGTTTTTTGAGTAATACCATTGTACACATTTGCAAAACGCAACTGTAAATTGGGAGTCAGGTAAAAGGAAAGGCCAACAGTAAATAACAATACTATTAAAGCACTTAAACCTTGCTTCCACTTTCCTTTTTTAATGACTATCCAAAAAATAAGAACCAAAGGAATAAAGAATATCGCGACCAAAGCACTTTTAGACTGAACCATGCAAATGCTTAAGAAAAAAACAAGCATTAGTGCATAGAGTAAAACTAAATTCCTCTTTTCTTTTATGCTTTTCCAAACAATGAAATAGCCACATATCATTATACAGAAAACCAAATACATACCCCAATAACTAGGATGAACGAGTTCTGAAAATTGTTGCATTATGAACTCACTTACCTTTTTACTGTTCAAATATGAGTTTAGAGAATCCCCAAAGTTAAGAGCCACAGCAGCTAAATTTCCAAAAATGAAAGCAAGTAAAATTCTTTTTATCCATTTTACATTTAGTTTAGCCAATGCAAAAAAGAACGGGGCTAGTAAAAAGACAAGTTTGATTTCCAAACGAGACGAAATAAGGCTTTTGTCTTCAGCCCATATTCCGCTGATAGCATAGATTAACCAAAACAAAACAAGTAAGAACTTAATATCGAATGGCTTTATCAAAAAAGCAAAATCCCTTTTAAAGTTGAGCTCTTTGGGTTTGATAAAACTCACTATTAATAATGACAAACCCCAAAGACCGCTAATGTATGGAGCAAACTTGCCACCAAAGGGAATGCAGGCAAAAACCAACATCAAAAGAAAATTACTTATGTCCTTTACTTTGAAAAAGCTCATTTCAAAACGGAAAGATAATTCTTTAAACGATTAAGAAATTTGAATAGCAATGATTTGTTAATTTGCACTTGATAAGAACATTGAAAGAAACAAGTCAAAATAAACGCTTTATAAGTGTTTTGGTTCCTTGTCGGAATGAGGAAGGTTTCATAGCAGCTGTAATCGAAAATATTCTCGCTCAAGATTACCCCAAAGATTTAATGGAAGTTTTCTTCATTGATGGCCTAAGTACTGATAATACTGAGGAAATAATTAAGAAGTACGTAAATGAACACTCCCACCTTAAATTAATATTGAACCCTAGAAAGTTTGTTCCTCAAGGGCTTAATAAGGCCATCAAAAAATCAAAGGGAGATATTATTATTCGTATGGATGCGCATAGTATTTACCCTACAAATTATATTTCTGCTCTAAGTAAGCACTTATATGATTTAGATGCCGATAATGTAGGAGGTGTTTGGGATATTCACCCTGGTGATGATACGGCTACCGCTAGAGCAATTGCTTTTACCAATGGTCATATTTTCGGAATTGGAAATGCACAATACAGATATGCAGAAAAGGATATTCGTGTTGTAGATACCGTCCCATTTGGTTGTTATAAAAAAGAGGTCTTCGATGAAATTGGCCTTTTTGATGAAGACCTTTCAAGGAATCAAGACGATGAACTAAATGCAAGGCTTAAAAAAAATGGCGGTAAGATATTCCTAATTCCATCTATCAGAATAAAATACTTTGCACGCCCGAATTTTGGAACCATGGCTAAAATGTTTTATCAGTATGGATTATTCAAACCTCTGGTAAACAAAAAACTTGGACAGTTGAGTACGCTTAGACAACTATTCCCCGCGCTTATGATTATTGGTACTGCAGTAGGATTGGCAATTTCCTTTTTCTTTAAACCCTTTCTTTCACTTGTTTTGTTCTCCTGGGCCTTGTACATCCTTATTTCGTTAATAATCTCAGTAAAATATTCTACTGAAAACAAGGATATTAAGGCCTTATCCCTAATTCCGTTTAGCTTTCTCACCATTCACCTTTCCTATGGTTGGGGATATATAAAGGGCGCTATTTTTCTTTTGTTTGGGAAAAAACCTGGAGGTGTTCAATCCTCCAGATAAATTAGTTATTACTGATTAAGAATTTCTCATTCTTAATTAACATTCCATTTCTAGAAGAAATATGAATAAAGTAGATTCCATTGCTTAGATTTAATTGTATTCTGGAATTGCTTTCATAATTATCTTGTTTTACCAACTCTCCTAATTGATTATATATTCTATAATTAGCTTGCTCGTCCAAGCCATCAATAAATAATTCATCTTTAGCCGGGTTCGGATAAACCTTTATGGATTCATTACCAATGGTTCTGAGTTCAGAATCCTGCAAAGCAAGGTTTTGAGGAACAGTAAAAAAGTTATAACCAGAAAAAGGACCAGCAATAATATCAGGGTTTAGCTGACATGCGCATCTAATTCTCCATTGATAAGTCGTTCCTGGATTGAGTATAGAGGACGATACAAATCTCTGGCTGGGCTCATTCTGAAAAATATTAATACTCACTTGAGGCCCTGATACTGCACCTCCATTAATTTGACAAGCAATGGAACCAGGAACAGGATCCCAACTTAATAAATAACCGCCCGGTGCAAATTGATTTTGTAAACCTGATGGTGCCGGAACTGACCCCGGGAAACAACCTGAACAATCTTCTTCTATTAAACCATCACAATCATTATCTATTCCGTCTCCACAAATCTCCTCTGCACCTAAATAGACGGTATTGTTTGAATCATCACAATCATCTGCATTCTCTACAAAACCAGGTGGAAGAGAGCAAGCAACAACGGACTGATTAGGGTTTCCAAAGCCGTCATTATCATTATCCACATAATAGGTATTTAATAGACCTTCATCTATTTGTCCATCACAATTATTATCTAAACCATCGCAAATCTCTACTGCATCTGGGTTGATATCGATATTCCCATCATGACAATCTAAACTATTCTCCACAAATCCAATTGGAGCAGTGCATGCCTCCACACTTTCATTTACATCTCCATAACCATCACCGTCATTATCTATATAATAGGTAGTCAACAAACCTTCGTCTACTAAACCATCACAATTATTATCTATACCATCACAAAGCTCCGTTGCATTTGGAAACACTTGATTATTGTCGTCATCACAATCATCTGCATTTTCCACGTATCCCGAAGGTTGAGCGCATGAGGATAAGCTTTCATTTATATCTCCAAAACCATCACCATCATTATCCAGATACCACGGGCTTGTAGCCAAAACTGTTATTGATTGCATACTTGTATCACTGTTTTGACCATCACTAACAATCAAAGAAATGGCATAAACTCCTGGATCATTAAAAGTAGAACTGCTGTTTTGGTCGCTTGAACTGACAGGATCTCCTTGATCAAAAGTCCATTCCCAGGAATTAATTGCACCAATACTTAAATCTGTAAAGTCTACTGTTTCTCCTTGGCATATCTCCGTTGCACTCATTTCAAAATTGGACTCGACAATCGTTACAACAGGCAAGCAAAAAGTATGAGAGATTCCACTACCATAATCAGGATCTCCCATTTGGGCTAAAATATTTCCAAAACCATCGGTGACCGTATAATTACCATCTACACCACAACTCGCAAAACTAGCTCCACTTAGCCCATCTCCAAAAGAATCAAATATTTCAAAGGTATAACATCCATCAGGCAAGCACTCGGTTAATGAAGTAAACGTTTGTTGATTAGCATATGGTCCTCCACTTGCAATGACATCATCTGCATCATTACGCAATTCCCATGTCACTTCATTGCCCCAACAATCTGTTAATATCTCCACCTCTATTTCATTATCTCCAATGCTATAGTTGAAGCTAGAGCTTGCTGAATCGTTCAAACTATTTTCATCCAATCCTAATCCATTTACATTTATGATATTTAAGTTAAAATCAAGCGCGCCTTCTCCTGAGAACGTAAGCTCGGGAATGGATATAAGGGCTGTCTGAGCGGTAAACAAATTTCCTGTCCACGTATCTGTTACGGGAGCATCTGTTCCTATTTGATATTCATATTCTATTGAACTAATCGGATCAGAACCAAGATTTATAAATTCAAAAGAAGCATTTACTGTCTCTCCACAAGAAAATAGTCCATTGGGTGCACTAAGTTCGTTTACACCTGCATCCAGAGAGAGGCTGACTACTTGTTGGCTTATCTCAAAGTCTTCATTCGAAATATCAAAGAAAATATTATCAGATGCCCTAACCATAATTCGAGCAGTAGTAACATCTATATTAGGCAATACAACCATGTGAATTCCATCATTTGCTGTATTTGAAGACAGGGTAAAAGGATAGGTAAACCCTCCATCTGTAGAAAGTAGAATGTCTACTTCAGCGCAATTAACAGGAGCTAAATTGGAATTAGAAACATCCCAAGTAACGGTTTCCATGTTTCCACCACTAAGCGATTCACCTCCATTTGGAAAATTTACCTGAAACGGTCCAGCATTATCTGTCATTTGAAAAGTAACTTCTCCATACTCTACACCACCGCCACCAGAAAGGAAATCTAGAGCTACTAATCTAAATGAAAGTTCTCTTTCGTAATCGGGTAGATGCTCACCTATAGTTGCAGTTCCGTTTACCAAATCGGATAATTGCGGACAATAACGAACAGGTTCCGATGCAGCAGGCCATGACCGAAATACAGGCTGATTACCTGATGGATTGGTTAAGGTGTTATCTCCAGAAGCTGTTGCAGGTCCCAAATCATGTTCATCCCACCTATACATTAGCACATCTCCATCTGGGTCTATAGCAGAACCTTCCAATTTAAATGGAGTACCTCTTGGTATAGAAAAACCACTTGCAGGAACGCTTACCGTAGGTGCCGAATTTCCAGTGGTTGAAACTGTTGCGCAGGTATTACCATTTCCACTTTGCGAGAATGTTATTATTTCATCGTAAGAATGAACATGAAAATGATCATCGCTATTGCTCTGAAGGTTTGGAGAACATATTCCTGCATATCCCATTATAGTTGAGGCAGAACCTGGCTCATAGGCAGCTGAAGATGATCTTTGACAGGAATTATTTTGTGTATGTCTCCCACCAAATTGATGACCAAACTCGTGAGACGCAAAATCTACATAGAAAGGATCATTAACTGGAGATCCTAATCCTGTAACTCCACCCGCTTTATTTCCCCCGCACGGGGCATTTAAAAAGGCAACTCCTCCTCCTCCAGTAGAAAATACATGTCCAACGTCATAATTGGCTGAACCAATAACTGAATTACAGGTAGCAATGTTTTCTCCTAACATTGTTCCTCCATTATTATTTGTATAGGGATCCGTGCTCCCATCCAAGAAAATCAATTGATCATTATTGGGAACTAAAACCATTCGTATAGAAACCTCTGTTTCATAGATTCCATTTATCCTATTCATTGCAACCACAAACTCATCCATAACTGAGCTTACCGTTCCTCCATGAAAATTAGCATACTCCCCTGTACATGCCAATGCCAACCTGTAGGTTCTTAACTCGTCACCGGAAGCTTTCATTCCACCCTGACTATAGTTTAAATCTTTGGTTTTGGATTTTACCTCTGGTTCTATGGATTGTATAATATCTTCTGTTGAGCACGAAAAACTTTCACCAGAATAATTACTATAAAATGCTGTTCGACTATACGCCAAATAGACATCTTTATTTCCCGACTCTGCAGGATCAATAAAAAATGTTTCTCCATCCTTTTTTATCCAGGCGTGAAATCCTTTGCTGGTATAATCTATACGAGCGTATCCATTACCATTTACTTCGGATCCTATATAGGTAGCGATTTCTGGAAATTTGGCCGCTAATTTGGGATGCATCACGTCTGTTTTGACAATCTTAAATGCCAACTCCGCCCCATCAACCGGTATATTGAGAACAAAATTGGAATTTCTCAAATCGATTTCATCTTCATGTGGAGCGGTTTCCATATAGCTCTTTAGTAATTCAAATTCAGTTTGAACAACTTGATAATCAGAAGGATAATTAATTGCATTACGCTTAGTCTGATCAGTAGATGTCCAATTAATTTGACCAAAAAAGCTAAAAGTGCAGAACAGACAGGCGGTCAGTAAAGTGAGTTTGAGTTTCATAAGTAAATTTTCCTTATATAAATATAAGCTTATTCACGCTTAAATCAAATATGCATTAAGAATGAAATGCGTCTATATTTATTTATTATTGCATATGCGCACATATATAATAGCATCTCTTTTTACCTTTTGTTTTGTCCTAAATTCGGCATGGTCTGCACAAGATTTATCGGACATAAATAACCGAGTAGACCATCTGGTGGACTCTCTATGGAATTTAGATGTTAATCAAACGAACGCTTTCAAGACTATATCCGAAGAACTTATTGAAATTGGAAAGCAGCATAATCATTATAAGGCTAGCGTCAATGGGAATCAAGGAATGGGTGAATATTATATCCATCAAAGCGACTTTGGCAATGCGCATTTAATGTATTCCAAGGCAAATGACCTAGCAAAAAGCACAAATGATAAAAGAGAGGAGGGACATACATTAATTGCTTTGGCTTCAATTGATAGATACAGAAATAAAATTGAAGAATCTAAATCCTATTACCTTCAAGGAATTGATCTTTGGAAAGAACTAAAGGATACCAATCAACTTTGTTTCTCTTATTTAAAATTTGCGCAAGCGCTTTCCGCCATTGATGAACATTCGAAATCAATCAATGCATTTCTAAATGGGTGCAAGTATTGTCAGGCAATCAATAATCAAAACAATTATGCTTCCTGTTTAAGTGGTATGTCCATCGTCCACAAGAAGCAAAAAAATCTTCCAAAGGCCATTGAATTATCAGAAGAATCATTAAGAATTTATAGGCAAATTAAAAGCGATTGGTCCAGTGCTACTGAATTAAATAACCTGGGGATTTTATATAAAGACATTAAGGATTATGAAAGATCAAGAGCTCTTTATGAAGAGGGTTTTGACATTGCCAAAACTATTGGTTATCCACCTCTTGAAATGAGTTTCATCATTAACATTGGAATACTGGATAATATTGAGGAAAAATATAGTTCTGCTCTGGATAATATGATAAAGGCTTATCCCCTAGCCTATCAAACTAAAGATCTGATTGCGGTTAGTGACATATTAAATGAAATAGCAAAATCTCATATGGGATTGAAGCACTATCAAATTGCTGCAGATACTATTAAAAACGCAGTAAAATATGCTCAAGAATCTCATTCGTTAGAAAAAGAGTGGCAAGCATGGAAAACGGAATATTCTATTTACAAGGCCATGGGGAAAAATGATCTGGCAATTAAATCTCTGGAACAGTATCAAATCATGCAAGATTCTATATACGGAATAAAGAAGACTGCAGAAATAGACCGATTGCAAACGGAATTTGAGACTAAGAAAAAAGAACAGGAAATTCAACATTTGGAATCTGAAGCTCTACTTGATGCTTCCAGAAAAAAATGGCTAATCCTTAGCTTGGTTGGCTTGACACTAGCGGCAATCGCTATTATTTACTCTATTGCAATTAAAAGAAAGAAGGATAAAAGATTGCATCAAACCGCAATAGAGCTAAAAGATTCTGAGAATCGTAGGCTTGAAGAAGTGCTTGATCATAAGAAAAGAGAGCTTACTGAAAAAGCTTTACACCTTGCTCAAAAAAATGAATTATTGAGTTCATTGAAAAATGATCTAAAGTCTCTAAAAACGGAAGAAAATGAATCTGAAGTGAAAGTGCTTTCTAACAAGATTCGCTTTGATGAACAAATGAATCAGAACTGGGAACAATTTCTAATGGCTTTTAAGGAATCTAAACAGGATTTTTTTAAGAGCTTAAGCTCTAAGCATCCTGAGGTTGGTAAAAGTGATTTGAGGTTATCTGCGCTGTTAAGTATGAATCTGGGTTCTAAAGAAATAGCATCCATCCTTAATATTTCTGATATGGGTGTGAAAAAGGCACGTTACAGATTGAGAAAGAAACTGAGCTTAACTAGTGAAGAAAGCTTAGAACAATATTTGGCCAAAATTTAAGTGGCTTCAAGGAGATTGTTAATTTTGGATCATCAAGTTGGTCAATTATATATGGTTATTTGTCTTTTTAGTTGCTTGCAGCAGATTTACCCTTGACAAGTCATTATCATTTGATGTAAACCAATCTAATCTCATCCATTCTGGAACTGAAGAAACTCCAATGCGTGTCTTTAAGATTACGGATAAAAGAGACTCTATTCTGTTGAGGACTCAAAGCATTGATGTTATTCCCGATCCGAAGGATAAAACCTTACAATTATTTGCAAAAAGATTACACCGAACAGTAATTGACAGTATTTCAATGGGGGTTGGTATTGCCGCTCCTCAAGTTGGAATATTGAGAAATATCATTTGTGTTCAGAGATTTGACAAGGAGGGTTTTCCTTTTGAAACTTATCTAAATCCCAAAATTCTTCAGTATACAAAGCTGAAACAACCTTGTTTGGAAGGATGCTTGTCTATTCCAGAAAGAAGAGATACAACAAAGAATAGGGCTTACGCCATACTGTTAGATTACGATAGCTTAGATGGTGAACACAAAACGGAAATGGTGGAAGATTTTACTGCAGTTATTTTTCAGCACGAGATTGACCATCTAAATGGCATACTTTATATTGATCATTTAGAAGAACATAGAAGGGAGGATTAAATAATGCAAATGCCATTTTTAATTGCATAAACTACAAGTCCAGTTCTGCTTTTTACATTCAACTTTTCGAATAGTCTATCTCTATATCCATCAACTGTCCTGGGAGAAACCTTCATTGCATCTGCAATTTCCTTATAAGTCAATTCAGTACAACAATAATTAAGAAACTCAACTTCTAATTCTTTCAGAATTAAATCTTCCTTAGAACTTACCCTATTCATTAAAGTTCTGGTCATTACATCTCCATTATAATAGCCTTTTTCATAAACTGCTTTTACCGCTTCTTTTAATTCCCAAGGTTCACATCCTTTAACCAAATATCCCTTTGCTCCTGCTCTTAACATTTGAATAATGGGTGTTTCATCATTAAACATAGATAGGGCAATAACCTTAACATTTGGAAATTCTTTGGAAACTCTTTTGGTGATATCAAAACCTGAAATTTCGGGTAACTTAATATCCGCAATGATAATGTGTATATCATCGTTCTCCAATGCAGTAAAAAGTTCATCTGGATTTTCTGTATCCAATACAACGTTAAAGTTTTTTACCGAAGATAAAATGGTGCGAATACCCTTCCTAAACAAGGTATGATCATCTATTAAAGCTATATTAATTTTTTCTTGACTGGCCATAAATTCAGTTTCATTGCGTAGTCTTTGCCATCGCAATTTGTGTAGGTGTGTAGAGCTCATATTCTTTTTTTCAGAGGATAAGTTCTATTGAAGAACCTTTTCCCTGCGCTGAATTTATAATTATTTCAGCTCCTATCAAATCTGCTCTTTCTTGCATATTCTTTAATCCTATCCCTTTTAAACCCCCTTTGGAAGAATCAAAGCCCTTTCCGTTATCTCTGATACGAATAATCTTTTTGTGTTCATTCTGCGAAACATCCAGTTCAATTTCACTTGCTTCTGAGTGTTTCACTATATTATTCAAAGCTTCTTGAATTATCCTATGAATAAATGGAACTTTCTCTGACTCTACATCTATATTCTCCAAGTCTCCATTCATAAGAATCTCAATATCACCTAATGCATTAATTTTTCTTTTTTCTTCTTTTATTATTTCAGATAAGTTTAATTGCCCCCGATCTCCGTTTATTAGAACATGAGAAATATTCCTCACTTTTTCTAAGGAACTTGTGATAAGACTTAAGAGTTCAATGGCCGATTCATCTTCTGGATGGTTTTCATTTAATTGAAAGGCATGAATTCTTGAAAGTGATAATAATTGACCAACATCATCATGTAATTCTTCGGAAACGTATTTCATTGCTTCGTTTCTTACCTTAATCTGTGTTCTTAACAACTCATTTCTATGGTCTATTTTAGCCCTTCTATACTTTACTACAGCAAAAACCAAAAATGAAATTACAGCCAAAAGCATGAATGCCGCAAAAACAGCTACTATTATTATTTGAATATCCCTTGACATATTGCCGCTAATAAATAAGCCCCATATAGAATATAGTTAGAAATAAAATTTAACCAATCCAAAACAGTCTGATCGCTCCAAATTTCAGGGCTAACCAAATATCTTGACCCCAGGTTCACAAATATTCCAACAAAATAGAAAAGATGTCCTGTACTTATCCAGAATAATGGAATGGCAAAAACAGATTTATAATGGAATGGTGGTTTATAAAGTAAATAAAAAAAGTACAAGGAGCAACTTACCATTATCAAATTGGAGATTGAAAAAAAGATGGTATTATTATGTTCCAAACCTGAATAATAATAAACTGTTCCAAAAACAATAAGGAAAAAAATAGCTGCCAAAATAAGCGTATAGCGAACTATTTTTTCCTTAAAGACTATAAAATATAATGAAATAAGTAGATAGAATTCAATAAAAATATACCCATTCTCCTTTAATGATCGATTAACTATGTTTTCCAAATCCAAGAGCTCAACAACTAGTGTTGTTACAAGCAGTGGAACCATTAAATGAGATATAAATTTTAATTTCCGCCAGTTAACAATGTACATTATTAAGGCAGCGAAAATTAGAGCAATATAAATAGCGAATTCTAAGCTCAGTTGAGTCTGGTTTTCATTATAAACTATTATAAAAAGCTTCTACGTTAGCCAAAGTAGCGGCCTGGTTTGGGCCAATAATGGTTGCTAAAGGTGGTTTGCCTCCCCAAAGTTCCGCACCTTTTACTTCATTATCAATCCTAACTGCTCGGCCATCTCTGTCCAAAGGTATTAAATAGATACTTTGTTTTCCATCATTTGGATCAGTCCCCCAAACCCCCATTATTTTTTCCGTCTCTGGAAGCTGGAGTAGAGTTTCTAAGTCTGATTTTTCAAATTCCAGAGACAAAGTCTCGTTCTGTAAGTTCAAATTTGAGATTTGAGTTACTCTGTTGCAATAATTCATGGTAGCATCAACCATCTTGTCTTTTTCGTAAAGTGTCATTGAAATTGATTTATAGTGTTTAATTAATACCTGTCAATTACACTATTCTTAGTGTAAAAGATCAATTCAATACACCCTTCTAAGACCGTGAAAACACCCATTTAAATAGGGTAATTTAACTATGGGAGTATCCGAGATTAAACAGATATTGTGGTATAAAAACTATGTTCCATTTGATGGTTTTAAACACATTTAAAAATTAGAGGTCTGAAAATTTGAACTTTGTAGTTCGAATCTATTGTTTGTTTTCTTAAAGGGTCTCTAATTTTTTTTCAATATCGCACACGCTTATCAAAAACGATTTTTTATCATTTTAATATAGCATTTCTTAAAGTATTCAGGCTTTTGGCAGCTAGTAATGAGACGTTTAATATTTAAAGCTAATTAAAACATATATGGCCTATCTCCGTTTATTTCTAAGCCATCAGTTATGGCTATTATATCTTAATACCAATTAGAAAAGCAACTTCTCTTCTGTCTTATTTAGCACCCAACCTTTCTCAGGAATAAGACCCTTTTTCAGATAGTCATCGTTAAAATATTTTTTCAAGAAATTGGCTCCATTTAAAATGAGAAAGCACTTAATCCAATGCTCTGGTTTTTTACCATAACAATGTTTTTTGTATTCTTTTTTGATAGCCGTATTGGGGTTATTCAGGTTAATATTCCAAAACAATTCCATGTCATGTGCAATGCTACTCATCTCAGCAGAGGTTGGATAAAGATCCATAGGGTTAATGACACCGTCATAATCTGTTCCCAAACTAATGTGGTTCCAACCTCTCTCGCCTACTGTATTTAAAACATGAAAAATATGCCTGAACAAAACAGACATATAGGCATTGATCAATAACTGTTTATTTTTCAATCTATCTTTTTCAACCCCTTCTAAATCTTTACGAATTTTCTCTAATGCCTTATCATATTTTTTCTTTAGGCGCTCCAGTTTTTTAGTTTTTCCTCTCCCGCCAGCATCTTCAATTTCTTCTTTCCTCAAAAGGTACTTATCCTCTTCCCATTTCTGTTTATGTTTTAACTTATTGGCCGCGTTCAAACATCTACTTATTTCTTTGGTAAAATCATTGAATTGCTTCTTGTTCATATTGGCCTCCGGTGGCAACTTCTCCCCTATCATTCTTCGTTCATCTACCATTAAACCAATGATTCCATCTGAGTTTATGATTTCTTCTATTTCATCATCAAAAAGATTAATAACTCCATTGTAGAAATACTGACTTCTGGTTTTTTCTCCACTTTGCAAATCAAATTTGGCATTCAGCTTTGCGATTTCCCGTCTACCAGAAACTCCAGCATGACTGCACATAATTGGAACGTGATCTTCTCTTTCTATATTAAACTGGCGGAGAAACTGATAATATTCCAGCCTAGCTCTTGGAGACATATGTTTGATGTCAATTAAGACTCTTCTACAAGTTCCCTTTCCTTCTTTTCTTCTGGCTAAAAGATCTCTCAATAGTTTATAACCCCATTTGTGAATTCCGATATGAAAGAACTCCTGGGTTCTGGTCAGATTTTCATTTTTCTCTAAAGTGATTTTCCCATTTTGAGGAGCTACCAATTTCACAAAACCACTAATGGAGGGAGAATGTCCAGCAACGTGATTATAATAATGGTGAGAAAAGGTTATGAATAAAGGAGTGTGCTTCCATTCAAATTTAATGCGATCTATTCCCTCGGATAATTTGTCTATATATCTTTCAAATACGGAATCCCCTGTTCGGGTTTCTTTTTTAAGTCTAAATTTCTCCTCGGCTATTAAAATATTTTCAGGCTTACCATTGCTTTTAAAAACATCTTCTGCTAAACAGTGAATACCTTCAATTGAATTGAGAATACACAGGTCATTTTTCTTCTTTTTTAACACTGTTTTAATATGATCAAAGGAATCTACTAAATGGTAGAAATTTCCTTTTTCCGAGAGGGGTCTTTTCTGATTTTGCAAAAGATTCAGGTACTCCCTTTCCAAAATGAAAAAGTAGGATCTTTCTTTTTTCTTTAACTCATTAAGCGTTTCAACAGAATAACCAGTAAGCATAGAAAGAGGTTGCTTAAACGCATTAACAATAAAGTCTCTTTCCAGAGGATAAAGACCATTGCAAATAATCCTATAGCTTCCCTTTGTTGCTGCATTTCCATTTAGCTGCGAGGATTTAACTACGGTTTTATCCAGCAAATTGACTATATCTCTATAGTCTTTCTTCTTTTTAAACCTTTCGGACCAATGATCAGGGTCTGGTAATCTTTGGGTAGAGTAGTTTTTGGAATTAGCGGGTTTGAAAGAAAAATGTGCGTGTAAGTCAAATATGGGCATGATTCAAATTTAATAAAGTCCCGGACAATAACCATTTCACAATATCGCCCGGGACTACTCACTGATAATATTCAAATAATATAGTTTAACCTTAAACCATCATTATTTTGGTGTGTATCTGTGTCCAAATCTTTCGGTAGGATGAAGAGATTTTTCGTATGAAAATTTTCTTTATCTGTATCACAAAAATCTCAGTCTTTTTGTAAATACACCCTCAAGATTTTTCGATTGCAATCACGCAATAAAAATTTAAATACGGATGTTGAAATCACCATTTGTGAATGGTTTAAACATCACAAAAGATTCAATAAATAAATTGATTTTATGAGCTAATTGATTTGGGCTGATGAATTCAAATCACTACTTAGATGAAAAAATATTAAGAGGAATAAAACTGATTTGCTAAATAAACCCCGAGCAAACACTGTTCATAGCCTTGCCCGGGGTCTAATAAATATATCCAAGGTGTGGTGTGAGTATAGCATTGCAAGATTATTTTTTCTAAAAAAAATACAATGGTGAAAACACCCTTTTAAAAGGGTGAAAAAACATGAGTAAATAAATCTATCTGTTAACCTATTTGATAAAAACTCAGTTAGCTATTCTGAAAATTCTGATTTTTCACTGCTCTTCGGAAAAAGAAGGTACAAATGAGTCCAAGAACAGAGATTGCTGCGGTGAGTAAAAACAAATACTGATAACGTAAAATACCTTGGAATGAATCCATAATATATCCCTGAACGGGCCCCATAAAAATATCGGGCAAATAGCCAATTACAGAAGCTAAACCTACAGCTGTTCCTGTTACCCTTAAGGGTATGTAAGCTTCATCCATAATTGAAAAATATAACCCTCGAAGCGCATAGACAGCTATAGCAGTTGAACAAATTGTAATCATTACCAGAGAATGCAAATGTTGTTCTGTTACCTCGAAACTTAAGTTGACACAACCGATAATTACCAAAACAAAACTAAAGAGTATCATTTTTGAAGGCTTTATCAAATCTCCAAGGATTCCAAAAACTATTGCTGAAATAGGCCTAATCCATAATATTAAATTTGCCAAAGACGCTGCTTCAATTTCCGAATAACCTAAAACATCATTTGCCAACTGAGAATAATAATCACTTACCTTATATGCAGAATATCCGCAGAGTATAATGAAAGCTTGTAACCATACTACGGGCATTCCCACCAGTTCTTTGATATGTTTTACTTCGATTTTATTGTCTCGAAATACTTTGATCCCATCTAATGGTTTTAAGCTGAAGAAAACCAAGAGAGCAACGAAAAAAATAAAAAGGGTGCAAAAAAGAACTATGTTTTGATAAGCTGCCAAGCGATCTGTTACTTCAATCAAATCTAGTTCGGTAATAATAAAAAGACTAAAAACAAATACCGCAGCAGTACTAACGAGTACTGAAACTAAGCCTCTTCCTCCTTCCAAAAAACCAAAGCCCAAGGCTTGAAAACGACCAGAAAGAATTCTTATGGTCTTAAACAAAGCAGCCCAACCCAGAAAAATATTAGCAATGCCCCAAAAAGCATAAACATATGGCATTATCCATTTATCCGTTTCAAAGTAAACCACCAAACCACCTAATGCAGTCAGAGCTAAAGCGCTTGCCAATAATTTAGAAGGAGCAAATCGATCTGCAAGTGGTCCACCGAAGAGATAAGCAAAAATTGCAACCGTACCATAAATAGATACATAAGAATTCCAGGTAAAGTTATCTACCTGAAAGACTTCAAGAATGGTAGGCCTAAAAACTCTGGGAACAACATAAGGCAGAAGAAACAATGACTCCGCAGCCAAAACAACTGAAATAATTGCAAATATTCTTTGGCCTTTACTTAGTTGATATTCATCCGAATTATTCACCTGCTCAATATGAGAAGATTATCTCTTTCTCCAATAACAAATTGAAGTTATTCCAATTAATCCCAGCAATATTAAAATCCATTTTGTTGTGGTGCTTACTTTTTTACTCTTCTTTATATCCAATGTATAATTACTTCCATAATGATTAAGTCCTGCCCAATAATAGGGTGTTTTATACTCTTGACTTAAAGTGGTGTTTTTTAAGTAATCTCTTTTTGCAGCTGACAAGGCTTCTGATATAGTATAAGCTTTATTTAAATTTTGATAAAACATTGAGCTGATTTCCAAGCTTGAGCGTTCATTAATTTTCCACAAACTAGATATACAGGCAGGTACTCCTGTATAATTGAAACCGCGAGACAGACTGATAAGCCCCTCTCCTTCATGCATCTCTCCGAGATTGGTTTCACAGGCTCCAAGAAAAACCAAGTTCGAGTTGATTTGCATGGAATACAATTCATCTAGATATAATTTTTCATGATCAAACATTATATAAGACTGATCAATGGATGTATCTAATTTTGCATGGGAGGAAATATGAATAATGGAATAATCTTTAACCTTGCTTTTAAAGATCTTTTTTAAATTATTTTGTTTTGAATATGTTTCTGCTTCAAAGATTTTCTCAATGGCCAATAGTTCCTCCTCCGATTTCTCCAGTTGTTTTTCTCCTTCATACTGTGGTGCAAAAGCAATAATTTTATTATTGGTATTGTCGTTCTTTGCTGCAAGAGATAAACGAATAGAATTCGAGTAGGAAAGTGTATAATCTTCCACCAAATAGCTATCCGAAGTATAAAACGCTTCGAAAGGAATAGTATAGAGCCCCTCATCAGGTATAGTAAGTACTTTTTGATTTTCTGAAAAGAATTGCTGAGGCCATAAAGCTTGAAAAAGATAAGATGCATTTTCCTTATCAAAATTATGTCTATGCTCAAATGTTAATTGCTTTTGATAAGATTCTAAAGCCATTTTTAATTCACTTTCTAATATTATTCTTCGAAATTCAAATTCACCATTTTGATAAGCGATGCTATAGAGATATTGATTCTGTCTTTGAAAGGCAAGCAAAGCATCAAAAGAAAAACGCTCGATTAGGTCTTCTATTCTAAAGTTGTAGATTTTTGAGCTTGCTTTTTGATCCAAAGAAATGGAAGCTAGTTCTGTTTCAATGTTTTCCTTTTCTTTTCTAAAAAATTCTTCCTTAACCACATCTCCATTTTCTAAGACTTTATATAATTGATCTTCAATTAAACTGAGTTGTTTTTTCCATTGTTTTATAAGAATAGATTTATCCGAGTTGTCCTCAGCCAGAAGAATATTATTTGACTGAGCATCGAACAAAATATTGGCTTTGGCTTTTTCGAAGTATTCCAGCGCTTTTAGTGCAATTTCATCACTGGGGTTTTCCCTATACTCCTCAAAAAGAAGTTCAATTGCAATATCCGTTAAACGCTTTATACTTTCACTTAGTTCTTGCTTGGATTCATCAAAATTATATTGCGTATTTAGTTCAACATAGATTTCTAAACATTCATTAATCCTTTCATATAAATGGGCCTTATTAATCGTTTTTGATCCATTGTAAATACTTTGTACAATTCCCATTTTAGCATCCAGCAACTGCGGATCTATCAGCTCAACTTTAAATTCATTTAATGCTTTTTCATAATATTTTTTTGCTTTTTCGTAGTGTTCATTGCGGTAATAAAAACCAGCCAATACATTATAGGTTCTTGCACGTTCACGCTGCTCTTCTGTGAAAAAAGAAAGCCCTTTCCTTAAGTATTCTAGATAGGACGATTCAGCCATATCTAAATTAGCGTTTGACTCAAATAGTTCTGCTTCTGTTTTAAGAACTTCCAATTCTAACTCCTGTAAGTTTGAATCTTTAATTTCTTCCAGATCTATCCTAGTTTTTGCCTGATCTAAATAATATCTGGCTGAATCCAGATTATCCAGTTCCATATGAATTTTGGAAATTCCAGAGTATGCATTGGCAAAATGATAATGCATTTGATCAAGCACATTATTCTCCCTGATTTTACGATGTTGAATAAGTCCTTTATCATACTCTTTATTCATAAAGTAATACTCACCTAAATTGTTATACCCAAAATATAATTCCTTTGAGAGGGGTGTATTCTCTAATATTTCAATACTCCTTTTCTGAAACTTAATTGCGGATTCCAAGTCATTCAGTTTTCCGTAAGCAGTTGAAATGGGTAAGTCGATATATTTTGCGATATACTCTTTCTTTTTCTCTTTATCTATTCTACCTAATGCCTTTTCATATGAATCAATAGCAGAGCTAAATAAGCGCAGTTCTTTTTCTGTGTAAGCTAAACGAGTATAAAATGGGACAACTAGATTGTCTTGTAAATCATATTTCAGTGCTAAATCAATATCTCTTTGTATTTGCTCATTTGCAGCTGAAATATGAGAATAGATAAAAAGGTCATAGTTTTTTTTAGATGTCTTTTGCCAGTTTTCCAGGTCATTATTTTTTAAATAAAAAACGGATAAAGTATCATACAGACTGCTTAGCTCTTTCTTTAGTTGAAAGTCCTTTTGAGCTGTCATACCATCATTACTCAAAGCACCTTCAATTCTTTCTATTTCATTGAAAAGCAAAGTATCTGCTTCTTGACCCAATAAATGAACTGAGATGAAAACAAAAAAATAGAAAAGAACTGTTGTTCGCATCTCATAAAAATAGCGAGAAAAATTTTCTCGCTATTTTATATTTGTTTTCATCAATTTCTATTTTTCTTGAAGCACATCACCTGGAACTGTTTGAGAACCATTATTTTCTGGGCAATTAATGATATAAGAACTATTATTTGGATATTCACAAGAATCCATTTGCACTTTAAAAATATTTTCATCAAAAGGGATACTATCAAATTCGGATTTTATTCTAAACTCCAAGTAATCTAACCCTTGATTTTGCGAAGATTTTATAACCTTCACCAAAAATTGAATTGTTGCTCTTTCATCTAATGTACTAGTATTGTTTCCTAGTCCTTTAAATTTCTTATTACTAGTCATTGTGTTGTAATGCAAAATTCCATTAGTTTTTGTAATCGCATAGTCTGATGATTGAGGATTAATATAGTTAATGTCCAAAATATTACTTGACATTCCCTCAATTTGTAAATCCTTTAATCGAAGTTCTGCACCAGAACCATTATCAAAAAAATAACAAAACGCTTCTAAAGGGTATTCTGTGCATTGATCGAATTGGAAACAGACGGTATTATCATTTACTATTCCATTTGGATCAAAAGGCTTTCTTTTCATTTTATTATGATCGTAGCATTTGGTCTCAAGTAGTGTAGATTTATCATATAGTTCAGTGCAAATTTGTGCAATGCAGGTATCCGTTTCGCAATTTTTGCAAATTGTTTTGAATTGAATCATTACAACCTCTTCTTCTCCCACTCTAACTCTATTTGGTGATAAATCAAAATTCAAAGCCATATCTTTATTATTTGAAGAGCTTACATTATTTGACGGGCTTACATTATTTGAATAGGTAATTCCATCATATTTCAAGTCTTGCACAAACTCAAACTCATGAGAATCATATAAAACGCGTAACTTTAAGTTAGATGAATTCCAACTATTATCAATTTTATATTTAATTATTTGCACAAAGGTATAGTTACAATAAGCATCCCTACTAACATCCATTTCTATTCCTCGCGGTCCAGAAATTATATCATTTCCATGATCTGTTTTATTACCTGGGACACATACATCAATTTCGTCAATTTCCAAAGGGTTATATATAGCAGGTGGAGGCCCTCCACCATTTTTATGTGGAATACTTGTCCTTTCTGTATATATATAACTGTACGTTTTTGCTTGTTCATATTCATGAGTTGGTGTTGCACCCCATGAATATTCACCATCCCCAAAAGATATCCAATGCCCATGACCAACATTATTATAATTTGGACGTCCATTGACTGGAGGTCTATATGATAATCCCGCATGGTAATTTTGACACCAATCAAATTGAATAGGGTTAGAAGATTGGCCTATTGTAAAATTGCAATTAGAATTGTTAGTTCTTGGAGTTAAGGTACTTGAACATTTCGGACCATGCTTAAGCAGGTTACACGAAATCACTGATGTTATTAGTATTAAAAATAAAGTTATTCTACTTTTCATTTGATTTTTATTTAATGGTTTTAATAAAAGCAGCATCCAAAAGAATCAGGATAATACATTAGTGATGTATTTAAGATAAATGGATAGCAATTTTTATAGCTATTTGGCATAGATACTAAGGGCCGATTTCTTATTCAGAATAAGAAGTAACCTCTGTGTTTGCATCAACCTTAACACGTGGACACTTCACAACACACAAAGGATCGGGATAACTTTGAACATTAAGAAAAATCTCTTTTGAATAAGGCTCAATGTCATCAAACTCACTTGTCAATATTAGGCTGACTTTATCATTCACACCAATCGGGTTAACTACAAAATTGAAATGTAAAGAATCTAGAACATCACTTAATTTCATTTTTGAATAATCCTCGCGAATACATTCTACACCTTTTAAAAATTTGGATTTAGATTTATATTCTAATGTTGTTCCTTTATTACTTCCTATTAAACTGTAATTTGAATTGACCGAACGATTTTTAGTTGCCCTTAACTCAACAACATTTCTTCCGGCAGTAATACTAAGTTTTACTCCTCTATCAGTACATCTTCCTTTATCCTGGTAATAAAAGTAAGCTAAAGCGGGTATGCTTCTGCAATTGTTTTGATTAAATCCAAAGGGATCTCTAGGTTCTATCCAATTGGGATCGAATGGTCTTAATCTTGAATCAACTAATTTTCTCGTACAGGATTCCATTTCCACTTCATCATGTTCATTTATTAGTTCAGCACAAATTTCAGACTCATATTCATCTTCAAAGTAATCACACTTTGTTTGAAACTGAATACAAATTGGATATTCCTTATCTCTAGGAGTCCGGGTAACATCTAGAATAATTTCTTTTTCTTCTCCTCTAGAATCTATTCTAACGAATTCGTAAGGCTGATTTTTATAAGGAAGAACAAATGGTTCAAACATTCCATCAGGTGGTCCAAAATACCTTGAGTTATATCTAATTCTTAATTCATTGGCGCTGCTGCGCTCGTTTATTTTGAATCGAATTATCTGAACAAAAGTATATCCACAATATGGTGGACGACTTTCGTCAAAAGCAATTCCTTGTTCCTCCCCATCAAAATGATTATTCTCATCGGGATATCTTCTTCCATCCATGCAGACAATGATTTCATCTTGATCTAATTCATTTATTGCAGGAGGAGGGCCTCCACCATTTTTTATGGGTGTCTTTTCTGTATAAACGTGACTATAAGTACCGCTTGATTCATAAGTATGAAGAGGTTCCTCATCCCAAGAGTATCTTCCGTCTCCAAAAAAGGTCCAATGTCCCCAGCCTGAACCGCCATAATATGGTTTTCTTATTGTTGGATCTGGGTTAGGGTAAACAGTTCCTCCATCTAATCCTGAACACCAATCAAACAAAACTGGATTAGAAGATTCACCTATGATAAAATTACAATGTTCGGTAGAAGAGCGTGTGGTTAAAGTACTCTCACAATCTTCTGTTTCTAATTCAAATGTGCCTATATCTAATTCTGGTTCAGACACATAAGTTATTGTTGCAATAGCTCCGGCTGCTATGCCAATTGGAATAATTAATTTACTTAGTTTCATGATAATTGATTTAAATTGATTACCTGAGCTATCACTCGGTAATGGATACTATTTTTTTAATAAAAGCACCATCCTGAAAATCAGGATGATGCATGACCTTGATTTACTACTCGCAAAGCAGAGGACGTTTTTCTATTCGTTCCCCGCAAGGAATATTCATAGTAAAAGCTCCGAGGAGTTCATAATTAAGTCCAGATTCAAAATCTGCGCTCCAATTAGGTCCTGCTGCGTCATAGGGGGTGAGTTCGTAACTATTGGGTTGGTCTAGCTTAACATCCCAACCTGTAGGATCAAAAACTCTATTGTAAACTGTGGCACGTAAGTTTTGTATTTGACTAATATAAGCTATAATCTGGCTGGCCAAATTACCGTTCCAAGGAATAGCATTTATTGAAACCAGCAATCTAACAGCTTCCAATTCTCTTCCTTCGTGCATAGGAACATAAAAATGTAGGCACTTAGCTGTATATAGTGTTACAGGATTGCTTCTTTGGCATCCTTCTCCTGCATCATTCCATGAAGGAAGCAAAGTATAGCATATATGATCAAAATCAAATAGCTTTCTAAGCCTTGAAATTAAATGACAACAATCGTCAGCATTTTGCACTCCAAAATATTTCTCCATGATGCTTCGCTCAATACTTGCTCTTGCCTGATCGGATAAAAGAAACTCATTCAATGATTCAAGTTTTTCAGCCAAGAATTGATCAATCTCCTTTTGAGCTTGTTCTTTTCTCCACTGAGCAACTCTGGTGTCCCAGGTTGCTGCCGCTTCTGGTATAATGTTGAAACATACTTTGAATTTTACTTTTTCTACCTTAAAGCCTCTATTCTTCAATATTACCTGAGCTAAAAAGGATACTCCACCAGTATCCCCTCCATTGGGTTGTTGCAATATTCGTTTGGTATCAACTTGAGTGGAGTGTTCAATTATGCTAATAGAAGCACTGTTTGCTTCATAGCTCCAACCGTTTGGAATTGTTGCTTGGAAAGGTTGAGTAAAATCTGGAGTTCCTGTATTGAAAATACTATTGTTAGCAGAATGAACATTAGTACACATCTTTTTTCCAGATGGTCTGTTACCAAAATCACCTGGAGGAGATTGTTGATTCCACTTGTCTCTTATTGCTTGAATTTCCGATGAATATTTCGTCTCTAGATTATCTGGTCTACATAAATCTTTTGCGGGATTTTCTATACAACCGGACCATGCTAATTGCACGTTGTGTCTTCTGTGCAACACACTTGTTTTGCAAAAAGACGCCCTTTTAATGTAAATTTCTGGTTGATCAGAAGTATTCTTCCAATTTCTAGTGTATTTAAGTTCTTTTGAAAAAGAAACTGTTCGGCTAGAAGAATTGCTTCTTGATTTTGAATAAGATCTAAATACTTCTGAAAACCTTTTTCGTGTATTTTCAAAACTATTCTTGCTTATTTCCTCCATTAGTTTACTGAAACCAATAGATGCACTACTAGAGCTACTTCCACCAAAACCAATTTTAATCTTACCCAATTTAAATCCAATGTCTGCTTTTAGGCTTGACTCTCTGGAATATTTGATATCCGTTTCTTTTTTTAATCTTTCCTCGTAACTCTCCTTAAATGTTTCTGATTCCTCTAAGCTATTTTTATCAGTAAAACGCTCTTCTATTGTTTCCTCATTTGTTTCCTTATCTACCGTTGAAGATTTTAATACATTGCTTTCCTTGATAGATTCACCGGGAAGCAATGTTATTTCTTCACCACATGGAGAATAGGTTTTACCCTCTATTCGTTGACAAATAGAGTCCTTAGTAAAAATTCCTAAACCGTCATATTCACACATTCGTGACAGTGGGATAGGTTGTATGTCAATTACCTCCTTATCTATATCAAAATCGCCAACTACCGCTGCTTCTCTTCGTTCAATTGCAAGTTCTGGGTTAGAGAACTCTTCGCTTAACTCACTGGAATTAAGAAATTCCTCTTTCTTAGCCAAGATAGTATCTTGCTTTAATTTATCTACATGATCATCTACCAACTTCAAAACATCAGTATCCAAAGCTTCAGCTTCATTCAACTCTTCACTGAATTCATCCTTAGATTTTCTAATCGCTTTGCTTAGGTTGCTTTGAATAGATTTTTTTAGTTTTCCAAAAGTAGTATCTAATTCCCGCGATTCGTTTTGCAGCTTTTCTTCCATTTCAGATTCCAGAATAGCTTTAACACCTTGATGTTTAGGTACCGCTGTTAGAATACTCTTTGAAACAACCAATGGAGTATAGGTGCATTGTTCATGGCATTCTTCAATGTGACTTGCCAGTGCCGTCTTACATATTTTATCTTTATGTGACATAAAAAATTTAGTTTAAAAATCCTTACTCTTTATGGGTTTTTCAGGTAACACCCTCGCCTTTTCATAGTTGGCTATCTCTATATCAAAAGAGTCTTAAACTTGTTACCTGTTCTTAGTCGATTTATTTTTTAACTTGCTATCATAATGCACGCTGACCAAAGGTTTATAGTTGGATTATTAAAAAATGACCACCAGATAATAGAGGAGATTTATTCTAAGTTTTCCGGAAAAGTTATTGCTATGGTTGAAAGGAATAATGGAGATTCAAGCCAAGCCAAGGACATATTTCAAGAAAGCTTAATATCTATATATGAAAATGCTCAACGCAAGGATTTTGTGCTTACCTGTCCTTTTGAAGCCTATTTGCTTTTAATCTGTAAGAGGAAATGGCTCAATGTTTTGAAGAAAGAGAAAAGGGTAACAATTCAGGATGAAAGCGGATTTATGAATGAAAAGGCAGCTGAATTGTCAAATGAGGCGATTTTACATGAGGAGCGGATGAGAATTTTATATTTTCATCTGAGCAAACTGGGAGAGTCTTGTCAAAACATTTTAAAGCTCTCCTGGAAATTATTATCCATGCAAGAAGTTGCTGACAAATTGAATTTAAGCTACGCTTATGCCAGAAAGAAAAAATCTGAATGCATTGCTCAATTGAGCAAGAATATTCAATCCGATCCTAAGTTCAACCAATTACAGCATGACTATGGATTATGAATTGATTGAAGCATATTGTAATGGGCAACTAAAAGGTAATGAACTTGAGGCTTTTGAAAAGGACTTAGAGAACAACCCGGAATTGCAAAAGGAAGTGAAATTTTTCAAAGAAAATATTTCGCTTCTCTCTGAAGGAATTCAAAATGAAGATAAGAGAGAAACACTCAAAAAGTCTTTGGATGAAATAGGTGGAAGGTATTTCGAAAAACCCAAAAAGAACACCATTATTCCAATTAAAAGATACATTGCAATTGCGGCAAGTATTGCTGCTTTGTTTATTCTGGGAACTCTTCTATGGCCATCAAGTTCTATGTATGAACAATATGCTATGCATGCACCTTATTCATTCCAACAAAAAGGAGATTCGTTTAATGATTTAATTTCCGCGGCTAAAGCATTTAACGCTAAAGATTATAAGACGGCTTGCTCACATTTTGAAAATTACTTAAAGGAAAATGCACAAGATAAGGAAGCCTATTTTGCCTTGGGAATTTGCCACTTAGAAATGAATCAGGAACAAAAAGCTTTGGAAATTTTCGATTCAGAACTATTTAAGAATAGCGTTTTTGAAGGTAAAGCTCAATGGTACAAGGCTCTATCTTATCTTAAGATGGAAGATTATCAAAGTTGCATAATGGTTTTAGAGCGTATTAAAAGTGATTCTCCTTATTATGACAAGAGTTTAAGCTTACTGAAAGAATTAAAACAATTAGCTCTTTAAAATAGATTTACCTAGTTTATAATACCAGGGCATTTTTTGAACTGAGAAATAGGTTCTTTTTTCACCACCAAATCCCCGTACGAATTTTTCCACTTTCGGAATCATTGAGCCTTGAAAGTCAAATAATTTGACACCTTGTTTTTTCACGTCCAGAATAGCATTCCACATAGCTAAGGTATTTGCTCCTCTATGCTTTGAATTGCTATCGTAACCACCTATCAGGTAATAAGCTGAATGCGCATCATAAACAATTTCTACCACTGCGATATTCTTCTTACCATCACTAACAAAATAGGATTTTCTATTTTCTGCTAAATTGGGTTTTTCAAGAATTCCCTTTAAAATATCTCTATGATAGGATTTATCTTGTCTAGAAAAAGTAAGGTCGCAAATACGCAATGATTCAGAAGCATTATAGTCAGCAATACAGGTCAAATCTTTCTGTGCTTTTTTCAAATTTGATCGTGTACTGCTATCTAAATTCGAAAGCAACTCTTCTTCGGACAAGTTCAAATCTATGGTGTATGTGTATTTGGGTTTTACATCAAATCCTGCCCATTGAAATGCTTGCATATCTGCAAATTCATAAGGGAAAGAAACATCTACAATTTTTGCTTTAGATTCATTGATGAAATTTACAAGTGCTTCAAAAAGTTTTTTCTCATTGGAAATTTTGGAAGTAGTTTTATCCGAGCCGACCAAAAAATCCAAAGCAATATTGCTTTGAAAAATGGGAGTATGCAAAGCTTTGAATCTCTTAATGCTTGATTCTTGAATGACAAAACTTCCGATTAGCTCATTATTGTTATTAAGTACTTCAATAATATCAACTGCATTGCCTAAGGAATCTAACCATTCCCTTTGCTTATAGATTTTTTCTGATTGGGTTCTATTTACTTTCCTAAGCTTCAAGTAATTCTTTGTATGTCTCGTGCAATTTATGAAATTCTCTTTCCCATGAAAATTGTTCTATCGCCCAATCTCTATGATTTTCATCATTATTGTCATTGATGCTTTCTATCTTCTTGCTAATACTTCTTTTTAATTCTTCTTGATTAAAGGGATCTACATACATTGCTTTATTGCCAAATATGTCCTTCCAATATGCTATATCGGTGATAATCACAGAAAGCCCTGCAAACAAATATTCAAATACTTTTGTAGGGATACTTTGCTTGTAATTATTGGTTGGATGAAGTAAGCCAAGGCCAACATGTGATTTCATTAAAATTTGGTAGACTTCATCAATAGGCAAAAATCCTAGACTATTGACTCTTTGTTTTTTGTCTAAGTCTAAACACTTCTTCTTAAATTCTTCGGAAGACCATCTGCCTATCAGAAGAAGTTGACAATGTGCTTTTATCTCCTGAAACAATTCTACCATTAACTGAGCTCCTCTTTCTTCACTTAAATCACCAGCATACACAAATGTTGGCATGTTATATTTTGGAGATGCTGAATATGATTCAAACCCTTTTGCTATTGGATAGTTGCGAACCAGTGTTGTTTTTCCCTCTCGAAAATCCGTTGCCATTTCGGGTACAACTATGACTACTTTATCACAAAAAGGAATTAAAGTCTTTTCTAGTAAAGCATAAATTCCCGACAATATGCTTCGAAAAAAAACTGGTCCTATCCATTCTTTGGCAAGGATCTGTTCTTTCACATTCTCATGCTTATCAAAGATCACCTTCTTCCCAAATAATTTAAAAAATGGAGCTAAAACCAAAAGCTCTGGATCATGAAAATGTACCAGTTTTGTTTTTTGTCCAATGGCTTTAAAAAAAGCTATCCAAGATCCAATAATAATTCGGGCAATACGATTGTTAAATCCCGGCAAAGGAACAACCTTAAATAAATGATCTCCCTTCTTTTCTTCTCGAATTAGTAATGTTAAATCATAGAATTTGGACAAGCTTGTACACTGCTTAAAATAGATTCTTACATCCTTTGTTTGATGAACAGTAGAAATATGACAAACTTTTGTCCTAGCCATTTCCAAGCTTATTTATGAACGTCTGAAAGATCCCAGTAATTTCTTTTGACAAACCGGCTTTTAGAATAATGAAAACAAAGATACCTCCTGCAACAATGCCTTTAATAGTCATATCTAATAACAGATGAATGATTTCAGTACCGAAAAAATTTGGAATGAAATGGCAAACGAGTATGGCTAAACCTGCAGCCAAAACCACTTTGGCACTATTCCAATCAAAAGGTTGCATTTTTAATTTCTTAAAGACAAACCACCATTTTAGGAAGTTAAACATAAACACAGAAAAGGAGGTTGCAATAGCTGCTCCTAATAATTGATACTTAGGAATAAAAATGATATTGAAAACAATAGTCAAAATGGAAAGTGTAAGAATAAAGTAGGTTGTATATCTATAATGCTCTGAATGATTAATTAAGAGACCATTAATACCAGTTGCCACGGAGAACACTTTGGAAAGACCAATAAATAAAACCACCCATTTGGCTTGTGTGGCATCGTCTCCCAAGAGCATTAAAATAGCATCTATGTTTATCCAGATAACCAGAAAAACAAAACCACTAACGATCAGTTGATTAATTGAGGATTGCTTATAAATCCTTGCAAGTCCTGCATAATTTTTGTCTTTAAACATCTGCGAAACTAAGGGTTGCACGATATTAGCAATAGCTCTTACTGGAATGATAATAAGGGCACTTATGTAGAGTGCTCGAGAATAAACTGCAATTTTTTCCTCGGCTTGAATCAAAAATTGCCAAAGCATAAAAATATCTACATTATTAACCAGTGAAGTAGATGCTCCTGCCATCAGATTCCAAAGGCCAAATGAAAATGCTTCCTTTCTCAGCTTTGGTGTAAATTTACGGTTCCATGAGAAATCTAATCGACCTTTTATCTGAAGATAAAGAATCATTATTAGCGGATTGATTAGATAGATTAAAGCATAACCTAACATCCAAGTATATAGATCTATTTGGAAAAAGGAATAAGCTAGAAGCCAAAGTGTTATATAAAGCCTAAGCATAAAATCGTTCAGGAAAACAGGGAGAACGGTGACAAGGATAGCCTTAAAATACGCTTGAAAAAACTTGTAAAGAGCAACTCCAATTAAACTGACAAGTGTTACAAAGTAATAGGATCGAACCAAGTCTGGATTTCCTTCTTTAGACAGAATTATGGGTTCTTTAAAAAACCACAGAACAAAGACGGTTAGCAAAGTTCCTACGAGTAAAATACAGAACCCAAATAAAATTACTCCTTTGTTTTTTTCCTCTTTAAAAAAGGGAAAATACTTTAAAAGCATAGTTGGGGTTCCTAAAACTGCAAACTCCGCTGCAATGAATGAGAAGCTGAGCAGTATTCTGGTTAAACCAAAAATCTCATCTCCCAGTATCAGTTTGAAAAGTACTAATACATTTAAAGCTCCCAGAAATACACCTAGAAACAAGAAAATAGAAGACCAAAAACTTTGGCGAATGACTATTCCCATAAATTTAATTAGTAGCGGAAGATAAGGAATTCCAGTACCACTGAATCGCCTCTTTTATTCCAGCTTTCAAATCATATTGTGGGTTATAATTAAGCTTTGTTCTTGCCTTTGAAATATCTGCTAGAGAATGCTTGACATCTCCTGGTCTTTCTGGGCCATAACTCGCGTTCAAATTTGCAATCTCAGGATCAAAATTTGAAAGATCCATTTTCAAATAATCTATGAGTTCATTTATGGTGCACTTAGCGCCATAAGCGACATTATAGATTTCACCTATAGCACTTTCTCTTGGGGCCAAAGCCGCCACCTCATTTGCGTGAAGGACATTTTTAATGTAGGTAAAATCTCTTGACTGTTCACCATCTCCATTTATTGTTGGCGCATCGTGTTTGATAAAAGCAGCCACAAATTTTGGAATAGCAGCAGCATAAGGGCCATCGGGTGTTTGATTTTTCCCAAAGACATTAAAATATCTTAGTCCGATTACTTCAATACCATACAAATCGGAAAAGACCTTGGCATATAATTCATTCGTATATTTTGTGACAGCATAGGGCGAAAGCGGGTTTCCAATCCTATCTTCAACTTTAGGAAGACCTTTATGGTCTCCATAGGTAGAAGAACTCGCAGCAAAAATAAAGCGTTTGACTTTAGCATTTTTAGCCGCCACCAGCATATTCAAAAAACCACTTACATTAACTTCATTGCTCCGAATAGGGTTATCAATGGATCTTGGTATGGAGCCTAAAGCTGCTTGATGAAAAACAAAATCTATATGCTCAACCACCTTCTCACAAGTGCCTAAATCGCATATATCTCCTTTGATAAAGTGGAAGTTTTCACTTGCTTCCAAATGGCTAATATTATGAAGAAAGCCAGTACTTAAATCATCTAAACAAGTAACTTTATTTCCATTATCAAGAAAATACTCACACAAGTTGGAGCCGATAAATCCCGCACCTCCGGTAACCAGAATATTTTTTCCCGTAATTTTTTCAGTCATTATTTTGCAAATGAAACGGCTCTTTTCTCTCTAATTACTGTGACCTTGATTTGCCCAGGATAGGTCATTTCAGTTTGTATTTTCTGAGAAATATCAAAGGCCAAGGTATCTGCTTCTTTGTCTGATACTTTTTCACTTTCCACTAAAACCCTCAATTCCCTTCCTGCTTGAATCGCATAACTCTTAAGCACTCCTGGATAGCCTAAAGCCAACTCCTCAAGGTCTTTTAACCTTTTAATATAGCTTTCCACGACTTCTCGCCTTGCGCCTGGTCTTGCTCCTGAAATGGCATCACAAACTTGAACAATTGGAGAAATCAAACTGGTCATTTCTATTTCATCATGATGGGCACCAATGGCATTGCATACTTCTTTCTTCTCTTTGAATTTCTCAGCCAGCTTCATTCCATATAGTGCGTGAGGTAAATCTTGCTCTTCATCTGGCACTTTTCCAATATCATGTAATAAACCTGCTCTCTTAGCTAGTTTTACATTTAAACCTAACTCCGCAGCCATTATTGCACAAAGGTTAGCCACTTCACGACTGTGTTGTAATAGGTTTTGTCCATAAGAAGATCGGTATCTCATTTTACCCACCATTCTAGTCAACTGTGGGTGAAGGCCATGAATACCTAAATCTATGCAAGTTCTTTTACCAATCTCTGCAATTTCCTCTTCTAAGTTCTTTCGGGTCTTTTTAACTACTTCTTCTATTCTTGCAGGATGAATTCTCCCATCGGTAACTAATTGATGAATGGATAGTCTGGCAATTTCTCTTCTAAATGGATCAAAGCAAGAAAGGATTATTGCTTCTGGGGTATCGTCCACGATAATCTCCACTCCTGTTGCCGATTCTAAAGCTCGAATATTTCTGCCTTCTCTTCCTATTATTCTTCCCTTGATTTCATCACTTTCTATGTTAAAGACGGAAACAGCATTTTCTATTGCGTGTTCGGCAGCTACTCTTTGAATGGAACCAATGACAATCTTTTTTGCTTCCTTATTAGCGGTTAGTTTTGCCTCATCAACAATATCCTTGATATGAGACATGGCTTCCGTTTTTGCCTCTGCCTTTAAAGCTTCCATTATTTCCTTCTTTGCTTCAGTGGCAGAGAGGCCAGCAATCTTTTCCAACTTGCTTACAATCTTCTCGTTATTAGCAGCAAGTTCTTCCTTTTTCTTTTCTGCAGCAGCAGCCTGTCTTTGCAAATCTCCCTGAAGCTTTTCATTCTTCTTGAGCTTCTTATTCGTATCCTCCAACTTCTTGGTAAGGGATTTTTCCTTGTTCTTGATACGATCTTCTGCAGATTGTATTTTCTTGTTTCTTTCTTTTATAGAAGCTTCATGCTTCTGCTTAAGACCTAAGAATTTTTCCTTGGCTTGAAGGA
Organism: uncultured Flavobacteriales bacterium; assembly: GCA_964609215.1. Lineage (GTDB taxonomy): Bacteria > Bacteroidota > Bacteroidia > Flavobacteriales_D > JABDKJ01 > JABDKJ01. The sequence goes on along the minus strand of CAZSQZ010000015.1, from coordinate 30,729 downwards.
TTTTCTCTTTCTTGATTCCCTCGGCTTTAACCTCGGCTTCTTTTATGAGCGCTTGTTTCTTACTCTTTAAGACATTATTAAATAGTAAATAACCTATAACTACACCCAGCACTAAGCCTATAATTATCCAAACTATCGGACCTAAATTCTCCATAACACTTATCTATATTGTGTCAGGAAAAGAAAAATGTATTAATTGATAAGACTATCTAAACTGCTGTTTATTTCTGAGAGAAATTCCTCATCCTTATTGTTCTGAATAATGGGTTTAGAATCTAACAATTCCGAAACTACTCTTAAAGCTGTCATTGCCATTAAGTCTCGGGAATCTTTCACCGCATATTTATCATTAAGATGGGAAAAGGTTTCATTTATCTTTTGAGCTGCCATTTCAACAAGCTCTTTCTCTTTTTCATTAACCTGAAGAGGATAATTCTTTCCTCCAATGTTTATATCTATGGATATGTCTTTCAATTTGCTTATTTATTCAAATAAGATATACATCGATCTATTTCCTTGACCATTTCGTTTATCTTATACTTAACATCAGCTGATCCACCACCGGCATCAGCTAAACTCTTTGCTGACTTGATAATTTTTATTCTTTCAAGTAAGCGTTCAATTTCTTTATTCTTATTCTGGATTTCTGTTTCCAGCCTTTGATTATAAGTTTTCAAATTTTCGATAGTCTCTGAAAACTCTTTTTTCTGTCCTTTAGCTCTTTCGAGCTTATCTATAATTTCCTTATGAATGAATTCTGTTTCGGTCATTGTTTGGACTTAGGACGTATTCAAAAGTAAAAAGATACACCACATAAACAAAATTTTCAGGTGTTCCTTGTGAATACATCATTCTCAATACATTACAATTTTATAATTATTTGATTTTTCTTTGAGACAAGCATTTATTTTTAATGAACATTAGAATTTGTATTTCTTTAGTTTTCCTTCTTTTTGTTTCGGCAAAGAATGCAGAAAATTATCCGCAAGACTATTTTACTTCACCAATAGATTTCACCATTTCTCTTAGTGGAAATTTTGGTGATTTTAGAACGAATCACTTTCATTCTGGAATTGATATTCGAACTCAAGGAGTGATAGGAAAGAAAATATATGCAAGTGCTGAAGGTTTTATATCCAGAATAAGAATTTCCCCATATGGATACGGCAATGCGCTTTACATTGAACACCCAAATGGATATACAACTTTATATGGCCACCTTAACAAATTCAATAAAAGCATAAGCGAGTATATTTTCAAAAAACAATATGAACTTGAACTTAATACCATTGACTATTATCTGGAGCCCGGAGAATTAAAAGTTGAACAGGGCGACATTATTGCTTTTGGTGGAAATAGTGGTAGTTCTTCAGGTCCTCACCTTCATTTTGAAATAAGAGACACCAAAACGGAACATCCGCTAAACCCAATAATGTTTGGTTTTAACATACCAGATGATGTATTACCTGAAATTTACAGCATTTATGTTTACCCCCTCGATGATTGGAGTTCCATAAATGGAAAGAACAAAGTTCAATCCTTTAATGCTTTTAAGTTTAATGGTGTTTTACATATCAATGATCGCATAGAGGTAAGTGGAAAAATTGGGATTGGTCTTTATTCTTTGGATCGCTTTAAAAATGGAAAATACAAGCATACTTTTAATGAACTTCTCATGAAAGTTGACGGCCAAGACTTCTACAAGTTTAAATATAGTGAGCTTGATTTTAAGACATTAAGAGATGTGAATAGCCACATGGATTTAGAGAGAAAAATCACCGAAAAGAAAAAAATCACAAAGTGTTTTAAAGAGCCGGATAGTCGACTAGCATTTTATTCCATCGCTGAAAACAATGGCGTTCTAGAGTTATTTGAAGGAGAGAAAAAGGAAATTGAAATTCAAGTAAAAGACCTGGAAAACAATAAAAGTAAAATTGTTTTCAAATTACATGGGCGATCTGATGAAGTTAGAAATATTGATAGAAAAGAATATGACAAGAAGCTGAACTATGACAAAGAAAACTCTTATTTCGAAGAAGGGGTTAGTCTTTATTTTCCAGAAAACCGATTGTATAAGGACATTAATTTAATTGTTGATTTTTCAGAAGAAAAAAACACGGTGAATGTGGGTCCTGAACATACCGCATTAAAGGATTGGTATACTTTAAAAATAAAGTGCCCAAATTATCCTGAGGATTTAAGAGATAAACTGATAATCGCAAAAGATAGAGGAAATTCATACCGTAGACCTGAATATACCAGTTACGATAATGGATGGCTGAGTTGCAGAACAAAAGAATTTGGTAAATTTCAAGTAGTACTGGATACTATCGCGCCTAGGGTAGAACTCCTTTCAAAATCAATAGGAAATTCAAAAACAACATTTAAGGTCAGCGATAATTTCAATCAATTTTCCAATTATGAAGCGAAAATAGATAATAGATGGTTAAAGCTATACTTTGATGCTAAGGCTAAGAAATTTTATTGCAATCCTAGTGATTTAGAATTGGAAAAGGGCGAACATGAATTGATATTTGAAATATCCGATCCTCAAGGAAATAAAGGAATACTAAATAAAAAATTCACCCTTTAATGTGTGGTAATAAATCTATTGTAAAAACGCATCATACTCCGTTGGGAAAAGCCCATACGATACTGCAAATGAATAAAACCAAATAATAACTGAAGTTTACAAACTCCATTTGCTTCATACTTTCGCGATGATGTAATGATGGGCTCTTTTGTTATAACGGTAAATTCAGCACTTTTCTTTAAACGTTTTATTATTTCCAAATCTTCCATTAAAATCAGCGAAGTATCGAAACCGTTAATTCTATCAAAGATTTCTTTTCTAACAAATAAAGATTGATCTCCTCCCCTACACCAATTTGATTTAAATCTGGTAAACCATGCAAAGAATTTCAGAAAAAAGTGCTCATTGTCAAATTGCATTTTGAAGCAACCAAAGTCCTTGTTATTATCTATTTCCAAAGCAATAAGCTGGTCAAAGTTTTGGGGTGGATAAGAGTCTGCATGTAGAAAGTATAAAATCTCCCCTTTTGCATTAGCAGCTCCAAAATTCATTTGTTCTGATCTTCCTTTCAAAGGAGAATTGATGTAAATAATTTCAGGATTATTTAATGGTGTTGAATGATTGTAATCCACAACAATTACTTCCATTTCTACTTGACCACTGCGTTTGCAAGAAATGTGATTTAGGAGTTTGGAAATATATTCTCCTTCATTATATACTGGAATGATAATACTTATCCTTGTCATTTCTGAAGCATAGACTTTGCCCATTTTTCGGGGAGGTCTGCTTCAACGTCAACATCGCTAAGTTCATCCAATAAACAGTAACTTAACTCGTGTTTCTTTAAATCTAAAATAGTGTCTAAAAGCACATTCTCAGTACTCCACTCTTTATCTCTAAACACTGGTAATAAGCGTTCTCCTCTTGATCCAATTAAGTAGTAACCGCCATCCTTGGCAGGTCCTATGACACAGTCATTATCTTCTAATGCAAGAAACGCATCTTCAATAATATCCTCATTAATATCATAGCAATCGCTACCAATTAAAACGATTTTTTCAAATTCGAAATTTTCAAGAAATGCATTCCTCATTTTCTCTCCAAGGTCCTCACCAACTTGAACTTCTTTCTGAAATTTATAGTAATCCAGTAAGTCTATTTGAGAAATTTTATTGAAATATACTTTCTTGCTTGCATTTACCTTGTCCGCTACTCTATGCGTGTGTTCTAAAAGTTTCAGATAAACTTTTAACGCATTCTCATCACCAATACTCTTTGCAAGTCTTGTTTTAACTGTTCCTAGCTCGGGCTTTTTGGCGAATATGATGAGTAGATTCGAATTCATAATTTAAAGCGTTTATTAAGGAGAAAATTCATTTAACTCCCATTTATACTCCAAATATTCAATTTTTGTTGCCTGGTCCATAGTTACCTCAGAATATTTTTGAATATATTCTTTAAGAGAACTTGTACTTGTAAAATCTTCTTTGAACCATTTAAAAATTTGCGAAACCTGAGCACGGTCAGCACTAATAATGTTTCTTCTTTTATCATTGACAAAGTCTCTAGCTACACTATCTAACTGTTTATCAAGAGATTCTGCCTCAAAAGATTTATTCAGTAATTTAGGACAAGAGTAAGAAGCGCAATTAATCGCAAAATGAATTCTGGGCTCTTTATATAGTTTTCTTAAAATCTGATGTTCAATCTCTTCGAGACTATATTTTTTGCCTTCTATACTAATAAATTTGTTAGCCCATCTATTAGGAATGTCCTTAATACTCTTAACTGGATAGTGGTCTATAATCAGCTTTATTGTGAATGCATTGTAAGCATTTATCCAATAAGCCATTCTTTCATCTTGTGTCCAACTAGAGTCTGGATGAGTCTTTTTTAGGGTTTCTAAGTATTCAAAAAACTGATCGTCTTTTGCTATATTTTTGTAATCTACATTTCCATCTTTGTCCACATATTTCTCCAAAACATTAGACAAAACGCTATGTTTAATAGGTTTCGCACTTGTCGGACTTATTTCTTGAACAATGGATCTATTGCAGGAAAAGCATTCGAATATTAACAGGAAGAGAAGTAGTTTCTTCATTGAAAATTTTCGGAAATATAGGGAAATAAAAAATCCCAGAAGAGGAGAAGGAGTAAAAACTATTCTATGCTTCAATACCAAAAAAACCTCCTTCTAACCCTCCGGGAAATACTTAAACCAATTTTAAAGGAATTAACCTTTTAAATCTGTTACTAATATATTAAAAACATTTATATAAACGACATCATTTAATATAAGTTTATCATAATTATTAACATTCGATGAATGGTTTTAGTTCACATCCGGTAAAAATGAATAATTCTTAGAGTAGAATAACATCTGCTCTGCAAAGTCATTCATATATTCTATGCGAACATCCGATACGTTACCATTACTATCTAGCTCACCATTCAAAACAGGATTCAAAAAACCACTGTAGGGAGCAGATGCTAATGGTGCCACTCTTTCAAGTACTTCTGCATGCAAGTTTTGTTCAACCTTTACGCCATAGTTTTCAACAAGATTTTTACAAGCCTCGAGATCTCCCTGCGATTTTACCCTTTGCATTTCCATCAATAATTCACCAAAAAGCGTTCGAAGTTTGTCATAGTCATTAATCACGAAATACGTTTTGCCCTCTTTAATTTTCTTTTCTATCACATTATCTTCCATTCCTTTTTCGTAAACCCATTTTGCAATAAGTTGTCTATTTCTCATGTGATCTTCTTCAATATCATCACCCAACTCCAGTCTTCTCATTTGCATTTGCAGACCATTCCTTATAAAACTATCGTACTCTGCTTTTCCTACCTCCATTGTTTCAACCAAACCTAACTCTAACATTTTTGGATCCGTGATATAATAAAGTGCAACTAAATCTGCTCTAGCCTCTTCCATTGTAGATGCATAATTTCCAAGTATAGACTTGTAGTCTTTTACATGTGGTTCTTCTTGTCCAGATGCATGCCCAACCACTTCATGCAATGCAGTATGTAATTTTCCTGCCAAAGCTCCATGCTTCTTATATCTTTCCACTAATTCTGGAGTGTAGCAAAATTCTTCTAGCATACCGCTTCCCGCTGCTTGATCGTATGCAGAAATTATACTACCTAATGAAACAGATTTAGACCCGATTTTTCTAATCCAAGAACTATTGGGTAAGTTTATTCCAATGGGAGAACTTGGAGATGTTGCTCCTGCCTCACCAGCAACCTGCACTACTTTATAAGAAACTCCTGTAACACTTGGTTTTTTATGCTGCTCCATAATAGGTGCATTATCTTCAAACCACTGGATGTTTTTGTCTAAAACGGCCATTCTCTCACTAGCATCAAAATCCGTTAGTTGAACAACTGATTCAAAAGTTGCTTTCTTTCCTAATGCATCATCATAGACTTCTATAAAACCATTGATATAATCAATTGCGCCTTCCGTATCCTTAATCCATTCTACGTTATACTCATCCCAAACAGTTAAATCTCCTGTTTTGTAGTATTCAATTAATAACTCAAAACCTTTCGCCTGTGATTCATTTTCCGCTACACCTTTTGCTTTTTCTAACCAATACACAATTTGTTCAATAGCTGCGGAATACATTCCACCCATCTTGTAAACCTTTTCTACCAACTGACCATTCTCCTTGACCACTTTTGAGTTTAATCCTAATGATGTAGGTTTATCTGGATTTGGATATTTCATAGAACCGTAGAAGGCCTTAACTTCACTCATATTAACGCCTTCATAGAAATTATTTGCAGATTCCGCTACCAAATCGGCTCCTGCAGACTTGTTCACTTTTTTAGCTTGAATATTGCTATCGAAAATCACATTGTAAATCTCATCTGAAATTTCCGTTCCTGTTCCTTCCGCTGCGGACATCAAAAATTCCTTGGTAAAACGAGGAGTAAATTTCTTATAACTATAATGATGGTGAATTCCATTTGAGAACCATATTCTTTTTAAATAGGTTTCTACAGCTTTCCATTCTGGTACTTCTCTATCTCCACCATAGTTTTGGTAAATGTTTTCAAATGCTCTTCTAATTCTTAAGTTATACTTATTGTTTTGATCATAGGTAATGTCCCTACCGGCCAATCCTGCCTGGGTTAAATAGTAACATAATTTTTGCTGTCTATCACTCAGCTTATCCCATCCTTCAATTTTGTACTTCAAAATTTTAACATCCGAAAATTCTTCAACCTTATAATTGAAATTTTCTGAGGAATTTTCCTCAATCCTAATTTTTGATTCAGATGCAGTTGAGTTATCTCCAGAACAGGCAGAAAGAAAAAAAGCGAATACTAATAGGTAAGAATAAACTCGTGTCATGCTCATTTAATTTTTGAGCCTCAAATTTAATATTTTGTACATAACTGACTAGAAATTCACCATTTTGACATCTATTTCAATATTGCTGTTTCTGCCTTTATCATCTGAACACGAAATTTTAAGTTCTCCTTCTGGCGGAAACACATAGAGCTTTTCATTTGCATTAGCTGAACCTACAAAGCGATTATTCAAATACCAATAAACCTTTTGAACATTATTAGAAGACTGGGCCTGAAGCATAAGTTCTGTTGAATCTCCTTTGCTTACAAAATATTCTAATCCATCTACTGGATGAACAATTTTAGGAGCCGTTCCGGTATGAAATTTATCACAATCTGGGTTATGCGTTGGAACGGACCTAAATTTTATCTTATTACTCTTTTTCCAATTCAGTATTTCAGGATCAATGTTGGGATATAGAGCTCTTATAAAACCCGCATCTGGCAAGCAATTTGAACAATAAGACAATGTAGAATCTGAACTGATAAGAATTTCTTGTAAATGGGTGCATTCACTATAATGAGAAACTCCTGGTAAAAATAAATCATCGGTAATATCAGCGCAATATTTTCCGGGCACTTTCCCAGAAACTGAACATACCGATCTATAGTTCAGATTATCATCTGGCACGTGCCAATGAATATCTTTATGTTTAGTTATATAATTAAAGATATCGAAAAAGATAGGTGAAGCCATTTGGGCTCCGCTTAATTCTGGAACTCCTTTTCCAGAAAAATTTCCTACCCAAACTCCCACGGTATAGTCTTTATTGTAACCGACACTCCATGCATCTTTTCTTCCATAAGACGTTCCTGTTTTCCAGGCTACTGCTGGAAGATCTACCGTATTTTGCCATTCTCCAGGCAGATCTGGTCTAACTACGTCCATTAAAATCTCACTTAACATAAATGAAGCGGAAGATGATATCAGCTGAACACTATCTTGATTCATTTGATAGTCGGTATAATTCAAATCTTGATACATACCATTTCTGGCAAATGAGGCATACATTCCTACCAACTCCTCTAAACTTACTCCACAACCTCCCAAAATCATTGAAAGTCCTAAATGCTTTCTATTTCTTTGAATATTATCAAACTGAGCAGCAACTAATTTATCCTTGAAATACTCCTCTCCCAAACGATCTAACGTTTTAACCGCAGGTACATTTAATGATTGAGCCAGTGCCAAATGAGTGCTTACCGCGCCTTTATAATCTCCATCATAATTTTCTGGTTCATATTGCGCAAAACTGGTTGGAACATCATTTAAAATAGATTGGGGCGTTAAAAATCCCTGATCAAAAGCAAGGGCATATAAATAGGGTTTTAGGGTGCTCCCAGGAGATCTTATTGCTCTTATACCATCTACCTGTCCAGCATTCAAATTATCATGAAAATCTGCAGAACCCAAATAAGAAACTACTTTATTAGAATCATTCTGAATGACAATTGCGGAAACATTATTGATATCGAAAACTTTTAAACGATTGCTATAGGTAAGCAGCATTTGCTCTAAATGGCTTTGCATCTTTAAATCTAAATGTGTTCTGATATTGTTTCTAGGATCATTTCGCATTCTTCTGGAAAAATGCGGAGCCAATCTTGGAGCTGGATTTCTTTTATATTCAAATGGTTCATTTAGCGCACTTTCTAAATCATCCTTGTCAAAAATTTCATTTTCCAGATAATAATTGAGCCACTCATTTCTATTCTCTACGATAGCCACATTATTCTTACCAGGTCTTAAACGCACCGGATCATTCGGAATGACGGATAATGCAACACATTCTGCTAAACTGAGATGATCTGGTTGTTTTTGAAAATAGAGAATGGAAGCGGCTTTAACTCCTTCTATGTTTCCACCATAGGGTACCTTATTTAAATACAGTTGCAGGATTTCCTCCTTTGAATAATTCAATTCTAACTGCAAGGCATTAAACATTTCCACCAGTTTATTCCAATAGGTTCTTTCTTTTCTATTAAGCATTCTCGCCACTTGCATAGTAATGGTTGATGCTCCACTCGTTCTCCTACCCTCTTTTATATTATTAAAGAGTGCTCTAACTATAGCAATGGGATTGACTCCTGGATGTGAATAGAAATACTTATCTTCTTTCTCTATAATGGCTTTTTTTAATTCTGGAGTAATTTCATTAAGCTCAATAAACATTCTCCATTGTTCATCATCTGATAAATAGGCATGAATGAGTTCTCCATCTTTATCGTAGATAGACTTACTGAAACTAAGATTCACTTTAAAGGGAAAAAGCAGATTTAACACTACGAAAATAAGTGTGCAAATGATCAGGCTGTACAATAGCCTTTTCGCCCATTTTTTAATTTTTTTGGTGATAACTAGCGAATTTGATTGGGGAGGGAAATTACAGAATAGAAACGCTGGTTTCTTAAAAAAAGTATGGAAAGAAAAAGCCTCCGATCATCGAGCGAAGTCGAGATGGAGGCTTTAACAATATATAATAGGGACTATTTATTCAAAATAATTTTCCCTGAACCAATTGGAGTTTCTTCAACACAAAAGTTGAAGAGCTATACCCCACCTTTATCTGTACTTGAATCAAATAAGTAAATTCCCCTTATTGAATTTACGATATTCGAATTCCCGCTAATGCTTTTTAATGTTTATAACCTTTTTCTGGCGGTACTTCAATTTGTTTTAAAACTGGTAGTTTTGATTTGCACAGTAAATATACACATTTTTCGCATATATGTGCAAATTATTGATTTCTCTTATAATTATCATTCTTTTTTTGAAAAATGGATTTTGGATTTAAAAGGTTTTAACGTTATTTTAGATAGAATTTATAGTTCTAAAAATTGCCCACACATCTCATCAAATCGAAAAAAAACCTTAATTATTCGTCTAAAGATTCTGTTTTTCAAATGCAGGCAAGTGATAAGTCTAACTTTCAACTTAAAGATAACAGACCCGAAACCACAAGTCAAAGAAGACTTCGAAAAATAGCTCGTAAAAACGAACATGCACCGCTGTTAAAAGCAACAATTGGCCAAAATATTTCGGAGAACAGAACCGTACAAATGGTTGCTATAAAACAACCCTGGTTAACTCAAAAAGCACATTATGAGTCTCACAAGGTCGGGCATGCTAGATTAGATGGTGATGCTTTATGGCTAGCGATGACACGATTTGCAAAAGATGTTCCTGAGGATTTTAAAGCAACTCACACGGTAGAACAAGTTCTGGCCGAAGCTTCAAAAATTAAAAAAGTAAGTTTTGATGATTGGAAAGGACATCAAGCAGACGGAACCTCTCAAGAAGCGCAGCATCTCGTTACCTCAACTTTTGCAACCACAGTCTTAAGATGGCCTTATAGCGAAATCAATTGCGAGGATAACGGAAAAATGTTGCTTGCAGGAAGAGGAGGAAAAGGAACAGATACCTCAGGTGCCTACAAAAAAGCGAAACGAGAAAGGCATCCCTGGGCAGCTAGTTTTCCAATTTTCAGTTCTGCTGCTGAACCGGCAAGGGGTTATAGACATATTGGATCTAAAGGCTTTACTCATCCTAGGTATAGCGCTATGAGCGAAGCATATGTTAGAGACTATTACAGTAGAAATGGTTTGACTATAGGGCAACCAATAGCCCATGAACATGCAAAAGCAATAAAACAAGGGTTGAGAGAATGGCATAAACATGGTGATAGAAGTAGCCATTCTACCATAGATGAAAAGGCATTTTCAGCTCCTATAGGTCAAGAAAGTGGGTGTTTTGTAATGTAAACAGTCTCCCATAAATTCTGTACCTGTTATTACATTTAAAATTGAGATTTAGATTCTGACGTTTATATCGTTAGCATTAATGCGTAAAAATTATTTAATGAATTTAAATAATAGGTAAAAATACAGAAATAAAAAGCCCCCGATCATCGAGCGAAGTCGAGACTCGGGGGCTTCAAATTTATTTGACCTAGTCTATCGCTTATTAAAGGATCTGGTCAGTGTTTTTCCTTGACTTATCAATCGCAATTGATATTGCCCATTGGCTAAATCTGAAATATTAAATTGGAAATTTCGTGTTCCAACAATATCTGAGAAATTTCTTCTTTCTATTATCTGTCCTAATGAATTGATAATCTCTACATCTAAGTCTCCAGAAGTGGCTAATTCTACTGTAAGGTTTAATGTTTCATTTGCAGGAACTGGGAATAATGAAACTTCCGCATCCAGTTCTGTTTCATCTATACCTATTCCAGTTGCATTATCCCAAAGAATGATGTCATCTAAAGCTCCTTCAACCAAACTTCCACCATCTAGGTTTTGTCCTGGACGAATACTATCAGAAACATTGAAACGCATCATGAATTCACTGGTAATATCCACATAGTCCTGCACTCTAAATGCATATCTTCTCCAGCTTGCATCTGATTGTTGCGTTTCATCTAATCTAACCCATGTAGTTCCTCCATCATCAGAGATGTATCCTTGCCACCAATCTGCTCCAGGGTTGGCTCCAGTTGGAGGGCTATTCGTATACCATCTAAAATAAGAGAATGTTGGATTTTCTAAACCTGTTAAATCAATCATTGGAGATTGTAAGGTAGTTGTTCCAGCATCTACATCATTTGCTCCAATTCCATCTCCTGGCGCAGCAGATTGTCCTGTTAAAAAGCACAATTCTCCACCTGGAGTATTTTGTTGGTCTGGTGCTACCGTTCCATTTGAAGATCCGACAGGAACATTTTCTTCCCAAATACCAGTAGTTGCATTATCACTGGCAAGACCCGTCTCCCAGTCTCCCCAATCTGAATTATTATCTGAATCGTGAGACATTAATTCTTCATATCCTACCATTATAAAATAAGGAATATTTGGATTGCTTGGCTTATTAGCTGCTAAAGGCAACGCGCTTGCCTCAATATCGTTAATATCTATAGCGGTAATATAATATTGAATTACTGTACCTAAAGGCTGAGAAGGAATTGTAGCTTCATAGTCATCACCTCCTACATTTGCCATATCAACAATGGTAAAATCTGCATCATCATTGATTTTGTAATAAAGTCTTGCAGCCTGAAGAAATTCAATGAAATCTGCATCTATATTTAAGCTTGCCTCAATTAAGATATCTTCATCTTGTTCAGCAAACAAAATATCAGTATGTGATAGTTCTGCATTAGAAATAAGCGTTATTCCATGCTCTGCAAAAGCAGCTGTTATTGCTCCTGAATTTGGAGTACCATTGGTTAGGTCTCCATCATCATCGTCTGCCTGAAGTGCATCTACTAACACATCAAAGAAAGCTTCTCCTTCATTTCCATTAGGTGTATTTGCCTGTAAACCTGGGTATGCAAGCGCAAACAATGCCATTGTAGCAGGCATGTCGTTTCCTAAATCTTCATATAAATCCCACCAAGCACCAGCAATAATTTCTCCGTCTGCATGAACTTGACCTACCAAATCTTCTGGGAAAACTTTTGGATCAAGATCGTATCTTCTCACGAAGTCATCTGGGTTTTGAGGGTTTAGACCATTTCCTAAAACAGGGTCAATATTTGGTGCAAAGCCCCAAACATCTGCGTATCCTTCATTCATTCCTCCATTCTGGAAAACGGATCCTAAACTACCATAAAACATACCATTTATTCCATGACCGTATTCATGATAAACCACATCTGCAACTTTTGACAATGCAACACAGGTACCATCGTTTAAATCCACATAAAAATTGATGGATGACCCATCGTAAAATGCATTACATGTTTGTTCATTAATATCTACATTGGTTGGAAGTGGAAAATCCAATCCTGTATAGGTAGGTAAAATGGTTTTCATGTAATCATGAATTACATTAGTTGAATGATATGCAGAGATTTCATTAACATTAGCATCCATGTCAAACGTCACCTCATTATCTCCTTCCATCAACACCACGCTTAGTTCTGGGGTAATTCCAGTAGTTTGATTAATTACTCTTGAAAATAAACCTTCCATAGGAATGGTTGCGTCAATAGGTCCAGTTTCATTGGTTACCAAATTTCCATTTTCATCTGCAGTAAAAGCAGTTCCATTTAAATTCACATCTATGTGAGGCATATTAAGAACTTCCAAAGGAATGGTAGGGTCTTCTATAAATCCGGTACCTCTTACATTTGCGTTTACCGTCACTATTTCTTCATTCTCAGAATCATGAGTACAACCTGGTCCGCAGGCGTGAACCTCATTTTGGCGATATAGAATCTCACCACTATTTGCATCTATTACAGTAAAGTACTTACCAGGAATCTGGAAGTCTCCCATCATGTGAACATTCGCTGTATATACCAAATGAAAATTGTAATCACCATCTTTCATAATTGGTAGAACCGCCAAATTATCATCAATACTTTCAAAGGTTGTTTCAGTAAAATCTGCTTTCGCTAAAGCTAAAGCTTCACTTGCTGATAATGCAGGAGTAACATCCAAATCAATATCTGTAAAGACATCCGCTCCAAACATAATAACCTTCATTTCTGGTGTTACTTTAACAACCATTCTTGACCATAATACTTCCAAACCTTGGTGAAACTGTTTAAAATTTACCCAAGCGTGTTTTCCATTTGAAATATTGGAAGCAAGAACTAATTCTAGATCATTGATTCCGAAAGCATTTAGGTGCTCAGCCATAAAAAGCTCAGCTGCTTCTTGCTCATTTTGTGCATTCATTTGAATAGGTTGTCCAAATGCACGATGAGGCATTGCAGATGCTTCATTAAATTTTACATTCCAAATTCCATTTTCAGATCTAAAATCTTGCCATGCTTCACCGTTTCTTAGAAAGGCTTGCTGGGTTAAATCATCAACGATAGGTCTGTCTATAAACCTCACTTCGTAGGGATCCGAATTAAAATGTATACCAATATCCTGTGCTTGAATATTGAAGAATCCACAGAGGGCCACAATCAGTAGTAAGTATCTTTTCATTCTTTCTTTTTAATATTAGGTTTAATAATCGTGAATAAATATGACATTATGAATCAAATAATGTTCAATTATCTTGAAAAGCTAAAAAATCTCAAATGAGAGTTTATCGTATGCAATTTCGACTTTTTTGCTCAAAAAAGCTTCTGTTTCTTGATGTTTTCCCATTAAATGACTTATGTGAGTGAAATAGGTTTTGTCTGCTCCTATTTCCTTTGCTAATGTTATTGCTTCATCTAAGGTTAAATGAGATACGTGACTCTCCTTTCGTAATGCATTTAGAACAAGCACCTTAGAGCCTTCAATTTTTTTCTTCTCTACTTCATCAATACTTTTTGCATCTGTTATATAGGTGAAATCATTAATTCTAAATCCGAAAACTGGTAATTTATGATGCCAAACCAAAACAGGGGTTATAATGTCTCCATTAATTTCAAATGCTTTGTTCTCTATTTGATTTAGATTGATTTTCGGAATACCCGGATATGGATTGTCGTTAAAGGCATAATGAAAATCATTCTTAATAGCGGCTAATACTTGTTTGGTGCCAAAAACCTCAGCATCTTTTTTATGTTTAAAGTTAAAGGCTCTTACATCATCCAGACCTGCAATGTGATCTTTGTGTTCATGTGTAAAAAGGTATGCGTCTACTTTTTGCACATTCTCTCTTAGCATTTGATATCTAAAGTCAGGCCCTGTATCAATAACAAAGGTATTGTTATCCGTTTCCACCAATACGGAGCTTCTTAGTCTTTTATCTCTTGGATCTGTACTTTTACACACATCGCAATTACATGCAATGACAGGCACTCCCTGTGATGTTCCAGTACCTAAGAATGTGACTTTCATAATTTTTTATCGTAGAAACAAAGGATGGTGAAAATATAAGATATTTATCCCATTCAATTTGAAAGTTTATTTTTGACCCAAATTATTAAGGTGGAACGTATAATACCTTCTTCAAAACAAAAGGCACTGCGCATAAACTTAGACCCTGACATCTATGGCAACTTTGCTGAAATTGGCGCGGGACAAGAATCTGTAAGACATTTTTTTAGAGCTGGAGGAGCTTCTGGAACCATTGCAAAGGCAATGAGTGCTTATGACAAAGCATTTAGTGATGCGGTTTATGGCCCTGAAGAAAAAAATAGATATGTCTGTAAGCCCAGATTGTTAAAGATGCTGGAATACGAATACGATTTAATGGAGGAACGATTGGATAGGAAGGATCATCCAACAAAAAAATACTTTGCTTTTGCAAATACTGTTGCTACCATAGATTATAAGAAAAGATATAAGGGTCATGGTTGGGTTGGTATTCGGTTTCAAACAGATTGTGACAAAGAGCCCAACGATGTCATTCTGCATATCAAACCTTTAGAGAATGATGCTCGTCTGCAACAGGAAACTATTGGTTTATTAGGTGTAAACTTAATTTACGCTGCATATTTTTATAATAATGACCCTGATGTTTTCCTGGATTCGCTTTATGATCATTTAGAAAGGGATCAGTTGGAAATTGATTCTATCAACTTTACCGGACCAGACTTTGAATACATTGATAATAGATTAATGAGTCTGAAGCTAGTAAGAAAGCAAATGACTCAAGCGGTAATCTTCAGTCCAGATGGAAGAAACTTACAACCTAGTGATCTGCTTTATAAGAAGAATATTCTAGCAATTAGGGGAAGTTTTAGACCTGTTACCAAAGTAAACATAGACATGATTTTGAATGGCTATGATGCTTTTGTAAAAGATGAAAAGGTAGACAAAGATAAAATGCAGGTATTGTTTGAAATTACCTTGAATAATCTACGCTCTGATGGTGAAGTGAATGAAAAAGACTTTCTAGATCGAGCAGATATTTTATGCTCTTTAGGTCAAACGGTTATGATCTCCAACTATAAAAAATACTATAAGCTTTGCGAGTATCTTTCTAGTTTCACTAAAGAAAGAATGGGCTTTATTATGGGGGTTGATCACCTTCAGGAAGTCTTCACTGAAAAGTACTATCACAACCTTAACGGAGGTCTATTAGAAGCATTTGGAATACTTTTTACTAGAGATGTGAAAATTTATCTTTATCCATTTAAAAATGGGGATGGTATTATAAATAGCCAAAATGTAGAAATTCACCCCAGACTATCTCCCTTGTACGATTACCTGGCTTTTAACAAAAGAATAATTGATTTGGAAGGTTACAACCCAGATGTATTGGGCATTTTCTCAAAAAAGGTTTTAGAAATGATTCGTTCAGGAGAAAAAGGTTGGGAAGAAATGGTTCCTTCCTATGTGGATGTAATTATTAAAAAGAACAGATTGTTTGGGTATAAGGGTGAATTGGTTGATAACGAAAGCTAAGTACTTTTCAATTCAATAAAATTTCCTCTCCAGTTTCGGCATTATAAAAAATGGTTTTTGTTCCATTCTTCAACTTGAAACTATTCGAGGATAGTTTTTCAATTCTTTCAAATTCCATTGGAATAATTTCTAGGCCATTCGGATCTAATAAACCAAATTTCCCTTCCTCGTTTTGGATGGTAAAGTAATTACCAATAGGGTTTAGGTTACCCTTCTCTCTTTTAAATACAACATTTTCAAAACGATCAATTAAACCTACAAAATCTTGATTAGTAAATATTAGATGCTGCTCATTTCCACTTCGTAATTGGTTGTATGTGGCCTTACCTACCTTTATTGTTTCCGAATTAAAGTATTTGAACTTGTTTTTTTCCTTTATAGAGAAATGACCACTACCGAGATTACGAATTTCCGGGTATTTTAATGGAAGCAGCTCATTAAAGTTAGAATCAATGATCCCAAATTTTGCATTTCCCAGAACAACAGCATATCCATTTCTAAATTTAGACAATCTTCTATCATACAAGTCAAAAGCATCACTGAATAAAGTGTCTTTTAAAAATTGAAGTTCATCGTCCTTTTCCAAAAACCGTATTCCCTCATTGGGCAATGAAATAAAATCAAAATCTGGTTTAATGAGCGTATCCCTGCTGGCATTGATTAGTCCATATTTTCCATTCATTCTAAAACGGGCAATACTGTCTTCATTAAAATGTTCTAGCCATTCAAAATTTGGTTCTAGTATGTAGTTCTTTTCCCGATCTATCATACCATATCCTTCCCCATCTTTAACTAATAGAAATTCTTCTTTAAAGTCTCCTACAGGCAAAACATCAATGGATAATTTTTCTTCTCCATATTGATCAAAATATAAATATTCATCCCCTTTATAGGCCATTATTAAACCTGAAGAAAATTCGCCAATTTCATCATAGGTTATCGGTAATATAAACTTTCCCCTTCTATCAATTAATCCATACTTACCGTCTTTAAATACTACACATAGTCCTTGACTAAATCCAAGGGCATCTTCAAAATATTCATTGGATATTTCTTCAAATAAGGGATTGATGAAATTTACTTTTTCCTCCAGAAAAACAGTTCTAAATCCTTCTTCCGTATTTTCATACAAATCACCTTTTTTTAAACGGGCCTCCTCTCCTAGCTGGTTAAAGAATTGAACATATTTTTGGTATCTATCAATAGATTTTATTTTCGGAAACCTAAGATTCAATTCCTGTAAAGATTCCAGGTTAAAATCATAAAGTGCTAACTCAATAAGTTGTTCTGAAGCATCAATAAAATTGGGATTGTCAGGATAGCTTTGAATAAATAATCCGTAATCTTCAAAACGATCTTTTGATCGATATATATTGTAGAGTTTATCCTGACTTTGCCTTAGGTATGGACTATCTGGGTGCTCCTTAATAAACTTCACCAAATCTTCTTCTGTTCCAGCAGAGGTATTTTGTTCAAACTGAATTCGATCGTAGAGTTCTTGTGCTTTTGAAACTTCCTTTGCGCTTGGGTAATTATCCATAAAAGACCTAAGTGCGAAAAGAGACCCATCATTTTTTGCTTTTGCAAAGGCCAGATTGTTCCTTAGGTCAATTGCCTCTTCTTTATTTGTGAAATCTGGAAATCTATCTAAAAATGACTCTACAGAAGATTGATTTTTTCTATCCAGATATCTGCTAAAAATCTTCTTAGCTAAATCATTCTTAGCTAAAGCTAATTGAAGAGAATCTACATTCCATCTGGTTAGTTTGAGCCTCTCCTTTTCATCAATTATTTTGAAATAGTTAATGGCATAGTTCAAATATTTTTCTGAACTATCTAATTGAAAAAAGTGATTTCTTTCTTCGTAAAAAATTTTGCCTAAACCATAGGCACTTGCAACAGGCTCTTTGTCTATAGTCTTTTCAAACAAGTGCTTTGCTTTGAAATAATCATAAATGGCGAGTGCCTCAAAGGCTTTGTCGAGTTTTCTCTTGCCAGGAGCAAAAGAAAGCGATAGAAGTGTAGCGATTAAAACAATCCTTTTCATGAATATCCCAAAATATAATTCTCTATAAAAAAAGGGTAACTCTTTTGAAAGAATTACCCTTTAAGTCTTGTTTACTATTTTCACTTTTGCATATCCTCTGTAACCAGCTGATATTCTTTATCATCCATGTAAAACTCTTTTCCCAAGTTAATGGTTACTTGAGCTGAGTCTCTCATACCGTTTTGATAAAGATGTTCTGCATAAGATATTAATGCATATTTAGCCATTCTTACCTGTTCTGAAGTTAATTCATCAAAATCAGATTCTGATCTAAAACTCACCTTTTTCAGTGCTTCTTTGGCTCCTCCTATATCATTCATCTTTGTTAAACAATATCCATACATAAGCCAGGAAGATTGACAAGTTGGATCCATCTGAGTTAAATATTTGTAATAGGTTTTGGCTTTTGAATATTTTTCTTCTTCCACAAAATTCTCCCCGACTTCCATTGCATCTGATCTTAAATTTTGCAGATGTTCCTGAAACTCACTTTCGTATTTATATGCCTTATCCTTCTTTCTATATTTTCCAGCACTCTTTAAAGCATCCTTAAAGGCTTTGGGATAATCCTCCTCATATTTTTCATCTTTTGACAACTCATAACTTGCCATAGACATAAACATGTATGGCATCGGCTCCTTTCTTCTTTTATCATTTTGAGTAATGGCCTCAGCTTTTATAAGCAGCTGCTCATATTTCTCATCAATAAATAGATTCCATAATTTAGTGTAATCTGGCTCCTCTCCCTCATTATCTTTTTGACCATAAGCAGAAATAGAAATTCCGTAAAAAATTATGGCTAGTAATACTTTCAAATTCATATGATGCTATTTTGAACTGATTAAAAACAAATTTAGTGCCTAAAATTGTAAAGTGCTGGTTATTAGCATATTTTAAACACTGCTTCTGTCAAATTTCCGAAAAATAATCAAAGAAACAATTGATTTCAATTCAATCTTTAGATTTGTCAAGATATGCGTATTGATATTATAACCGCTTTACCCAATTTATTAAAGGGACCATTTGATGATTCTATTCTGAAAAGAGCACAAAACAAGGGCTTGGCTCAGATACAAATTCACGATTTAAGAGCTTATGCAACCAATAAAAACAAAAGCATTGATGATTATGCTTTTGGAGGAGGTGCAGGCATGGTCATGTGTATTGAACCCATTGTTAATTGTATTGAAGCTCTAAAGGAAAAAACAAATTACGATGAAATCATTTACATGAGCCCAGATGGAGAACTATTGAATCAAAATCTGTGCAATCAAATGTCTTCTTACAAAAACCTTTTGGTTCTATGTGGTCATTATAAGGGAATAGATGAAAGAGTAAGGGAGCATTTTATTACTAAAGAAATATCTATTGGTAATTATGTGCTTTCTGGTGGTGAATTAGCAGCTGCTGTGCTGGCAGATAGCCTTATTAGATTGTTACCTGGAGTGCTCAATGATGAAACTTCTGCACTGAGTGATTCGTTTCAAGATAAATTGCTTGCACCGCCTGTTTATACGAGGCCAGCAGATTTCAATGGCTTGAAGGTTCCAGATATATTGTTGTCCGGGAATTTTCCTAAAATTGAAGAATGGAGGATGAACAAGGCATTGGAAAGGACAAAAGCTCGTAGGCCCGAGTTATTAGACGAGGATTAAATGCCAAAAAACGCTTCCCTTTTATAATATTTTGTCGTAATATTGCAGCCCCAAAATTAAATGGTCATGAACCGGGTAAAAGAAATAGAACAATCAATCAAAGCAAACGCTGATTTACCAAACTTTAATGCTGGTGATACTGTGACGGTTCACTATAAAATTAAAGAGGGTAACAAAGAAAGAGTTCAGCAATTCCAGGGTGTTGTTCTTCAGAGAAGAGGAAGTGGCATTACAGAAACTTTTACAGTTAGAAAAATGTCTGGAAACATTGGTGTTGAAAGAATCTTCCCAGTTCAGAGTCCATTTATCGATAAGATTGATTTGAACAAGCAAGGAGCCGTTAGAAGAGCAAGAATTTTCTACTTGAGAGAACGTTCTGGTAAATCTGCTAGAATCAAGGAAAAGAAATCTTTCGGGAAGTAAAGAATTCTCATTTTATCATTCATTTCATCCAAGGCCAAATTCGAAACTTGGTTTTTTCATTCTTATCTAATGCCTATGAAAGTATTGGATTTATCTATGATAATAGAACTCTAATTTCAATAAAGCAGGTCCTTAAACTAGCCTATTCCGATTTTTTGGTGATCCTAAGTCGGATTCAAGGACTCAAAATTCACTTATTTTTACAAATATTATTGAATATTGTCACCTTCTTCGCTAAAGGTAAAAGACAATCCAAGTTCGTTTACAAACCTTAAAACTAGTCCAACAAAACTCTTTTGGTAAAAAAGGTAAGCATTTGAATCAATTCTTCTTCACAGGCTTTTCCCTTAGAACAAAGACTACTTAAACGCGGTAAATGTTGTGCAAAGTAAAATTGGTTATTGGCCATTTCAACTAAATTGCTAGCCAAGCTTTCTGGATACCTAAAATCTGGATTTATCTCATTGATGATATTTACAATCGTTTGAACCAGATTCTCATAACTCACAAATAAACCCACCTTACTTTCTTCATCTACTTTGAAAGTATGATAGGACTTTGCGCCTTCATTAATAATCACCTTATGCAGAATGTTCTCATTGATGTATTCTGTCATAGAATTCTCAGCAGTTGCCCTAACAATGCAACTTATTGCCAATTCCATTTTTCTATTCGTATCATCTATATTCTGAATATTGGTCTGAATCAAATAATGAACCCATTCCCAATACCAGGATGTAAGAAACAATAACAAGAAATGTTTATTGGGAAAATATCGATAAATAGACTTTTCAGTGGAAGCAATTTTTTGAGCTAACTTCTTGAAAGTAAATTCTTCAAAACCAATTTCATCTAATAGAAGAATGGTGTTTTTTAAAATTTTTCTACCTAATTCCGTGTCCTGAGGGTCCCTAGAATAGAGGCTTTTGTTCATCTTAAATTTTATCCCAAGTATCATTGACCAAAATTTGAACAAATATGCGAATTAAACGTTAACTATCAATGAAGTCAATAAAACATTATTTACTGACAGTATAACTGTCATTTTTAAAATTGTTTATTATATTTAGCGCTTGAATTTTAAGTACAACATATTTTATGTTCTTATCTGTTTTCTAAGCATTTCTACAAATGAAATCACACAATATTTGGGTAATTCTGAATGTTGGGTTGCCGAATGCGAAGTGCCTGGAGAAACCAATTCTGAAAATGAGTCTGAGTCAGAAGAAGAGGAAGACTTTATAAATACTTATATCTTCTCTTCTCAATCTTTTATTTGGCGTAAGGAATCTAATTTGCTAAGTGAGTATAATCTAGAGGACTTGCATATCAGGGAAATAGTTTCTCCTCCCCCAGATCAATCTTAAGGTACATTTCTTTATCACTGTTTTTTTTTCAATAATCGATATTTTATCGAGGTTTATTTTTTCTAAAAAATTTTTAGTAATGAGTTCTAACACAAATCAATCAATGTTTAAAAATTTAAAACAAGACATTCCTGCGAGTGTTGTCGTGTTCTTTGTAGCTATTCCTTTATGTCTAGGTATTGCTTTGGCCAGTGGGGTAGAATTTAATCTGTTTTCAGGATTGATTGCAGGTATAATTGGTGGTATTGTAGTTGGCCTAATTAGTGGTTCTCAAATTGGTGTCAGTGGCCCTGCAGCAGGATTAGCTGCAATAGTTTTGGGCGCTATTAAGGATTTAGGAGGCTTTGAAGTATTCTTAGTTGCAGTAGTCCTGGGTGGATTAATTCAAATTTTATTTGGTCTTCTTCGCTTAGGTATTATTGGATACTATTTTCCATCTTCTGTTATTAAAGGAATGCTTACTGGAATAGGTATAATTATTATTATCAAGCAAATTCCTTACTTCTTAGGAATAAAAAAAGCTACATGGGATGAACTTGGAAGTTTCGATTTTGGAGGAATGTTCGCCAATATAGAATTGGGTTCACTTCTAATTGGAACGCTTTCCATTTTTGTTCTCATTTTTTGGAGCTCTTTTCTGGCGAAGAAAGCAAAGATTTTTAAACTCATTCAAGGGCCTTTAGCAGTTGTGGTGATGGGAGTTTTATTTTATCTTATGACAACAGGTTCATCTGTCGGAATTTCTAAATTTAATTTAGTTAACGTTCCTGTTCCTGGAAGCGTTGATGAGTTTCTTGGCCAATTTACCTTTCCTGATTTCTCAGCGATATGGAATAAAGATGTTTGGATTGTTGCCTTTACTATAGCCCTGGTGGCCAGCTTAGAAACTCTTCTATGTGTAGAAGCAACCGACAAATTGGACGTACAAAAAAGAATTACGCCAACTAACAGAGAATTATTTGCTCAGGGAATTGGAAATTCTTTGTCAGGGCTTATTGGAGGTTTGCCAATTACTCAGGTAATTGTTCGAAGTTCAGCAAATATTCAATCAGGTGGAAAAACTAAAATGTCAGCTATTATTCATGGTTTTTTATTGCTCATTTCTGTAATTGCAATACCTAGCCTGTTAAATTTAATTCCATTTTCAGTACTTGCTGCTATCCTATTTATTGTAGGGTTCAAGTTAGCCAAGCCCAAAGTTTTCGCAGATATGTACAGAAACGGTTGGAAACAATTTATACCGTTCATAGTAACAGTTGTTGGTATAGTTGCACTTGATTTATTGAAAGGAATAGGCCTTGGTTTAGTTGTTGGAATTATGGTAATACTTTGGAAGAGCTATAAGAATTCGCACTTTTTACATATAAAAGATGTAAGTGATGATTCAAATAAGATTAAAATGAGATTAGCGGAAGAGGTAACCTTTATTAATAAAGGAGCCATTCTGAAAGAGCTCAATAAAATTGAGGACAACTCCTCATTAGAAATTGATATGTCAGCAACCAAATTCTTGGATTACGACATTATTGAAATTCTTGAAGACTTTGCTGATCATGCTAAAGTGAGCAATATTGATTTTAAAATCATATCCGCAACTGAAGAATTAACGAACCCAAATCCTGAAATGATTGCTGCTAAATTAGCGGCTGTTTCCTAAAATATAAATTTATTATTATGAATGCACAAACAAAAGAAAGTCAAGCACAATATACTCCTTCATCTGCTCTAGCAGAATTAATGAAAGGAAATGAAAGATTTATAAATAAAGAAGGTATAACAAGAGACTATTTAAATCAAGTTAATCAAACGGAAAATGGTCAATACCCATTTGCTTCTGTTTTAAGTTGTATTGATTCAAGAATTCCAACAGAGATCGTTTTTGATCAAGGTGTTGGAGATATTTTTAATGCTCGAGTCGCAGGTAACTTCGTTAATGAAGACATCCTGGGTAGCTTAGAGTTTGCCTGCAAATTGGCTGGATCGAAAGTTATTGTCGTTATGGGACATACCTCATGCGGTGCAATTAAAGGAGCTTGCGACAATGCAGAGCTTGGTAATTTAACTCAAATGCTGGACAAATTGAAAGCTCCAGTTGAATCTGCAAAGTCACATGTTGATGGCGAGTACAATTCCTCCAATAAGGCATATGTGAATAAAGCCTCAGAGCTTAACGTACATCATACCATTGAGAATATTAAATCCCAAAGTTCGGTTTTAAACGAAATGTATGAGAATGGTGAAATTGATATTGTGGGAGCCATGTATCATGTTGCTAGTGGAAAAGTAGAGCTTTTAAAAATTTCCCAAGAAGTTTAGTACATAATAAAGTCAGGAGCTAATATTAGCTCCTGACTTTAATTTGTTTTCAAAATGAAAAAGTCGCTTTTAAGTATTTTGTTTCTCATCCCCGCCTTTTATTATGCTCAGTTAATAGATGATGGAGAGTTCGAAGATGAACTGGGTGCATGGTATATGCTTTTCTGGAATACCCAATTTGGTGAATCACCATGGGGAGCGCAAGGAGATATTCAGCATAGAAACTGGAATTTAGGTGGTGATCTTGAACAATTGCTTTTAAGAGGTGGTATTACCTACTCCCCAAAAGATGCAGGAGTAAAATTTACTTTGGGTTATGGTCATATCAGTACAGGTGCCTTTGGTGATTCTGATGCAAAGACTTTTGAAAGTAGAATATATCAAGAAGCATTAATTCCTCAACAAATTGGGAGTCGTTTCTATTTGAATCACAGATTTAGATATGAGCAGAGATTTGTAGAAAATCAAGATTTTAGAACCCGTTATCGCTATAACCTATTCTTAAACGTACCTCTGAACAATAAAGAACTCTCAGAAAAGACGATCTACCTAGCACTTTATAATGAGCTATTCATAAACGGACAAAGGGAGATTGGTGATGAGAGAACAGTAGAAATTTTTGATAGAAATCGTTTCTATTCTGGACTGGGATATATTTTGAATTCAAAACTAAAAGTTCAATTAGCAATTATGAGACAATCAACTGATGCCTGGACTAAACAGCAATTGCAGTTGAGTTTGCATGGGAAGATATAGGTAAACTTAGCGCATCTTTCATAGAAGTTTCTTCAAATTCAAAATGCATCAGTTCTTCAAATATGTTTCAGGAATTCTGGTCGGGATGTGTCCTGTTATTGTTGCATTTGTTTTATCTTATCTGCTTTATATTGCTCATCCTTCTGTATTAATGATAATTGTTGGCATAGTTACGATGGTGATATCCTTATTAATTGGATATTCAATGTTTAAGGAGTGCAGCAAGGTTGGTATTCTTGATTTTATGACAAACTTATATGCTACGAAAGACATGGATAACCTTAAGCAAAACGAAAAGAATTTAGAAAATAAAAACTAACCCTATTGCTCTTGCAATCTTTACTCCATTTTTGTCATCCACACTTTTTATACACTTATAAAGAATAGGTTTCATTTTATTGATTTTAAGGCTATAAAATAACAAGAGGCGATGCATACATCGCCCCTCATTTTAAAATTTATAGTTTGTATAGATTGATTTTCAATCATTTACACTCTTGCTTTTTGAGATCAACACTTTTGATACAGCTTCAAATTAAGAGTCCTAAGAACAAAATTCTTTCTCCTTTCATTTTCATATTAATCATTAATTATTATTTGTGGAGCTTGATATAGTATTATTACAGTAGTATTATCTTGCCCTTGAAAAGTACTATGATTTTCCTTTATTCCTTATCAAGCAACTTCATTAGTCTTTTGATTTTCTTTTTAAGTAATGAGTTCTCCGGAACTTTCTTCAATGCATATTCAAATAGCTCTAAGGCTTCCATATACTTTTGTTCCTTGATTAAAGCATCACCTGTTTTCATAATATTGTCGAATGCACTATTTGTTAGTGATGTTGATTCGTTTCTATATATGGGTTCTGTAGATTCCGAAATTCCTTTAAAATCAACAACTTCTCTCTTTTTTTTTGAGCGTTCCAAGCAATATTCGTGCATTCGGGAATAAATTCCGAAATCGTTTTTGTTACTTTCTATACAGCTTCTTGCGACTGAATCTTCTCTATTAAATAGGTTATTAAGAACATATTGCTCGTCAAAAATTTGTGCTAAAGAATCATACTTTCCGCGAATTGCTTCGATATAATCATAATTCCAATCCATCATATCAGTCTTATAATTATACTGACTGATTCCTATAGGCTCTAAGAATAAAGAATCTATATTAGGATCGTATGCATAGATTAAATCAACATCTGTAGACATTTCGAACCAACCTATATTACTTACGTAATTTGACATATCAATCTCTACGCATTTTGAATAAAACTGATTTTTATTGAATGAAATCGTGTAGCAAAAACCGGGTTCTAAAACAAATCCAAATTCTCCATCTGACTTCGTCACCATATTTCCGATCAATTCACCATTACTATAAATATTAACTTCTGCCCCACACAAAAGTGTTCGAGTTTTATATGCTTTCAAATGTCCATATATTTTAGGTCCTTGTTGTCCATTTAGGATTGAACAAAAAAACAAAATGAAAACAGGTGATAGGAAGAGTTTTTTCAATCTAGGATTTTATTACAAGATACCCATTATTAATTAGTGTTAAGAAAAATCATTCCTTTTAAAATTTATCATCTTGACCATGAAACAGATGATGATGACCAACGATGCTTACTTAAAAAATCTATACTATCCTTAAAAGGATTGGCCCAATTAAAAAAACAAGCCATATCAAAAAGAAAATTGCCTTCCCTATTGAAGATAAATCTTGAACAGGTTCTTCAAATGATAAAGACTTCATTGTATTTCCAATTTGTTTTTCCTGGCGAGAAACTTCATACACTTTTGGTTTTGCATCTCTAAATTTGAATTCGGAAACTATTTGATCCCGAATTAACCAATATTCCTTGTCTGAAAGTTTATCAAATGGCTTATTATAGTCTATGTTGGCAATATCAAGAGAAGCTTTAACCTTCTTCATCTTTATACTAGCTATCAATCTCATTAAAAGGAATAAGGGAATAATCAATGGGAAATAAGACTTTGTATAATAAACTATAGCTAAGAAACCGATGATTGATAGTATTAGAAATACATATTGAAATACTTCTTTCTTTTTGATGAACAACACATTAAATAGATTCCCTCCATCCAATGGGACAACTGGCAATAAATTGAAAACATTAAGGAAAATAAAAATGTTAGCTATAACGGTAAGGTCATAATTTCCTGTAGATAACCCCAAAGCATACAATATCAAACCAATACAAATTCCTGGTACTGGGCCAGCTAGGAGTATGATAGACCTTTGTTTCTGTGATATCTTCTCTTTTTCTCCAGTCACTAAAGCTCCTAACAATGGAATAAAAAACATCTTGACGTCTTTGTACTTGAAAAACTTCATTGCAAAGAAGTGACCCAATTCATGTATGAAAATCACCAAAACCAAGATTAAAACAAACTTCAAACCCTTATTAAAAAACAAGTAAAACGCTCCAATAAATAAAATTAAACTCATTAGAGACTTTATAAGCCAATTATTGTCTTTATCCTTGGTAGGTCTTATTGGGAAATTAATCTGTTCGTCTAAATGTGATTCTGTCAATTCATTGCAATTTGGAACCAAAATGGTTCTAATTCATACTTCTTAACTCTCTTATTTCATCTGGAGCAAGCTTATACGAAAACAGTTCCTCTACTTTTCGAGTATCCATATTCTGCGGTAAATTAGGAGTCGGAATAGGTATCCACATTTCTTCGCTTATCTCATAGTCATCAGGAAGTAAAAGATATGCTTCCTCACAACGAACATCTATATCTATCCATTTGTCAAAATCTAAATTACCTCCACCCACGAAAATCTCAATTGGAGCAGGGTCATCATCACTTGTAATTATATCTGGTTGTTTATATAAACTTAAACGGTTTATTCCTTTCATTACAAGATAGCTTCGATCTATATACTTCATGGTTTTATTCGATGGATTTAACTCGTGTTCCCATAATCCAAAATTTATGTAAGGCACAACAATTAAATTATCCTTAAACAGAATATTTCTATGATATGATTCTGAAGTATGGGCATGATTATCTCTGATTACTGTTTTATGCATTTGTTATGGAGCCTTCCTTTTTAAAATAATTTCATTAACCTGACCTTGAATAGCAGACCCATCAGTTCTTTTCATTCCTTCTTTCGATACATCAAGAGTTGTGCTAATTATTTCAAAATTATCAAATCCTTCTGCGGTTCCATCGAAAACAGATTGAAAAAATTTATTCTTGGTATTTCCTCTAACTGTTATGGTTCCACCTTCTTTTAAAAGTTCTGCAGATTCGGATAAAAAAGTAGCTTGAGGGTTATTTGCGACTATTTCATCAATTTCGCCTAATGCATCATTTTTTTTCACAAAATCTAAGAAATCAGCCACGGTTCCTTTGATTCCCGAAGTAGCCTGTTGATCAACGTTGAGGGCTCCTTTTATAGATGAAGTTTCTCCTCCCATAAGATCTACTACTTTTTTTGTATTGGTCGCACTGAAAAAATCATCAATTCCAGGCACTCCTCCAAATCGTTCTGCTCCCAAGAAAGCTCCTGCTGCTAAATCTAGCACAAATGTACCTGTTCCTACTGGATTTGTTGCAAATGCACTTAATAACAGTGATCCACCGTAATAACTTCCCAAAGCCACTCCAGCTGCTATGAGTGCAGTTTTTCCCGTTTCTAGAATAGAATTTTTAGCCGTAGTTCCTACTAATGTGGATGTAGTAACATTTTTCTCACCCTTTAGATCTTCTCCTGTTTTTTCTAATGATTGCTTCAAAAGCCCAGGGGAAGTTGAAATAATAAATTCCAATCCTTCTAATTCAACTCCATGAATTAATTTGTTCTCACTAAAAGCGTAAGTAGAGTTATGACTGTACTTCTCTGAAAGCGGATCAACATTGAAAAAACGCCCAAGATCAGGCATATGGTTTCTCCATTTAAACTGTGACCAGTTCAAGCCAAAGTCCTCATGTTTCAATTGTCCTTGGAACGTGTATTGATGCGCTGCACCTATTTGAACCAAAGGCGGTTGATAACCCTGATGTTCCATTCCAAAGGGATAGTAATCCTGAGACTGTAAAACCTCTGTATTTGCATCTATCTTATTATCACCATCCAAGTCAGAATAAGCCAATCTCAAATTGTTTTGATGATCTGTGTAGTGGTATTCATAACGGTGATAATTGTTTACACTGTTACTTGGTGGAACAATTCTTCCTTCACTTGTTAGAATGAAATCCAGTTCCTGTTCTGCATAATGGAAATTCCCATCGTAATAATCATTACTGATGTTTACATTGTCATTGGTAATCTTATGATGTCTGATTCCATTGGCATCGTATATGAACTCTACGGTATTTTCATTGATGGTGATTTGTTCAGGTAGATTTAGATGATTGTAGGTGATATTGGTTATGCCTTTATTCAAATCTTGAATCATATTGCCATTGGCATCATAAGTATATTCGGTTGCTGCAAATATGCCATCTGTGAAGTCAAAGTTTCCATAACCATTGTCAGTATTGGCTATGGCATCGTGAACCGCTACCAAGCGATTGCCCTCGTATTGATACAATAAATCATCCATCATTCCGAATCTGTAATATCAACACTTTTGATACACGACAGAATAATCCAGATTACAACAACAAAACAACCAATGACATCAAGAAAAATGTAATCAAGCAAGCAACTATTATTCTTTTTGTAAAATTTCTCAACTCTATTTTTTCACTAGAGGATTTCTTACTGGTAAATACAGTTAATCCATTATATTTCTTAGCTAAATCTGAAGAGTTTAGCAAAATCACTTGCCTTAGCCCATAAATAGCTAAAGAAATTAGTAAGAAAATTAAAATACCTTGTTTAATCATATGTAGTTATTCTTGAGTCATTTGCAAATTAACTAATTGATCCCTCGCCTCTATTAATGAATTTAAAGTTTGCTCAGCAACTAGAAGTTTGTTTATTAAACCTTCAACAGCATTAGAATCATTAACATCAACGTTGTCAAATTCTTCGCCTATTAGAGATAAGCTTGTTGTTACTTCATTAATTCTATTATCGACTATTGATATTGCTTCCGATTTAAAATTGTTAAAGGCTTCTTCAGCACTTGAAAAACCTAAGGATTCAGCTATCTATCCATATGTCCACATTGCTGTTCCAGTATTGGTAAAATCCCATAATGCTCCTCCGCCTACTCCAACTCCAACTGTAACAGTGCCTCCATAATTAGCCTCAGCATGCGGATCATCTTCATCATAACAATTACCTCCACAGCACCTTCAAACATTCCCAAAGCTCCTCCAAAAACTGCAAATGATCCTCCTGGCCCTGCCAAATCAAATACACTTGGTGTATCATAAAAACTCACTCCACCTCCAGCACCAGCTCCAAGAGCAACTCCAAGACTTCCTCCACCAGTAGCATAAAACCCTAACCCGTCAGGACCAATAGCAAAGCCAGCTGATATAGTCAAACCTACTATAGCAATAGCTCTAGCGTCACCATGAATAGTTACTACTTCTAACCCTTCCAATTCAATTCCATCTATTAATCTGTTTTCGGAAAATGCATAAGTTGAGTTATATGCGTACTGTTCGGAAAGCGGATCCACATTAAAGAACCTTCCTAAATCAGGCATGTGGTTTCTCCACTTAAACTGACTCCAATTCAAGCCAAAATCTTCATGCTTCAACTGATTTTGAAAGGTGTATTGATGTGCTGCTCCAATTTGTTGCCATTGTGGGTTTTGATGCCCCTGATGTTTAAGACCAAAGGGATAATGGTCTTCTATTTGAAGTACTTCAGTTTGCGCATCTATGTTATTGTCCCCGTCCAAATCTGAATATGCTAACCTCAAGTTATTCTGGTGGTCTTTGTAGTGATACTCGTAGCGGTGATAGTTGTCTAAATTATTACTGTTGGGAGGAACGATTCTGCCCTCGGAGTTATTGATAA
>CAZSQZ010000014.1:0-87300 GCA_964609215.1 uncultured Flavobacteriales bacterium | reverse complement strand
GCGAGCTGGGTTCAGAACGTCGTGAGACAGTTCGGTCTCTATCTGTTGTGGGCGTTTGATATTTGAGAGGACCTACCTCTAGTACGAGAGGACCGTGGTGGACGAACCTCTAGTGTACCTGTTGTGGCGCCAGCTGCATCGCAGGGTAGCTATGTTCGGATGAGATAAGCGCTGAAAGCATCTAAGTGCGAAACTCACCTCAAGATGAGATATCATTAAGGGTCGTTAAAGACGATGACGTTGATAGGTTGCAAGTGTAAAGGCAGTGATGTCAAAGCTGAGCAATACTAATTACCCGTAGGCTTTGGAAAGAGTTTTATCTATAAATGGTTTTTTAGAATGCAAAATATTGAAAATTTTTTGGTGATTATAGCGTTGGTGTTCACCTCTTACCATTCCGAACAGAGAAGTTAAGCCCAACAGCGCTGATGGTACTGGGTTCGCCCTGGGAGAGTAAGTCGTTGCCAATTTTATTTTAAACCCTGTTCTTTGTTGAGCAGGGTTTTTTTTGTATCCGTTCTTTTGGGATTGGATTTGTTAGAGAATGGTTTTTTACTTTTCCACTAAGAGTTAAGGAAGAGATTTAAGGTTAAGTTTTTTGTTTCTTTTTCTTGGCTGCAGGAAATAGAATATTATTTAAAATTAATCTATAACCTGGCGAATTAGGAAATAAATTTAGGTCAGTTGGAGGGTCAGAAACTAAATGTCGATAGTCTTCAGGATCATGACCGCCATAGAATGTCCATTGCCCTATACCATATTCTCCATGAATATATTTAGCAGTGTTATGAGCTGCTGATTCTCCCATTACAATAATATCAGATTTAAGGTATTGATTTTTGAAGGATGTTGTTTGCCCCATGAAGCCTTTAATAACCTGTTCATGATTTTGGGTGAGCATAGTGGGAATAACATCCCATTTTGCCGAGAATTCGAACAGGGTAAAAAAGTCCTTCATTTGTCCAATTTTACTATGAATATCTGTCGCGTCTATTGTAGAAAACTCATACTTCAAAGGGTTTTTTTCCAGAAGAAAATTATCAAAAGCAAAAGTGCCTTCAAAATTTAATTTTGATTGAGCAGCGGGATCTGCAGGATCACCATCATACATTGATTCGCATATGTCTGTGTGTTCAGCGGCCAAAGATATATCGAAAGAATCTGTTCCTGAGCACATAGTAAATAGGTACCCTCCTCCAGCTACATACTCTCTTATAGTTGTTGAAACCGCTCGTTTCAGATCTGAGACTTTTTCAAAACCTAAACTTGAGGCAAGAGACTCCATATCTTTTACTTGATCTTGATACCATTTGGCATTTTTATAGCTGGCATAAAATTTACCGTATTGTCCTGTAAAGTCTTCGTGATGCAAATGAAGCCAGTCGTATGTGGTAAGTTTTCCATTTACGATTTCTTCATCGTAGATTATTTCATACGGAATTTCTGCATAAGTCATTACCAAGGTAACGGCATCATCCCATGGGAGTTTGGATTTTGGAGAGTATACCGCAATTTTAGGCGCTTTTTCTAGCTTAACCAATTCCATATTAACCTCAGGATCTGCAATTTCCCTTATGATGTTTTCATATTGAGCATTGGCAATTACATTATATGAAACATTCCTTACTATGCATTCTTTTTCAATATCTTCATAAAAATCCATAACGAAACTTCCTCCTTTATAATTCAAAAGCCATTCTACCTCAATTTCATTCTGTAGAACCCAAAAAGAAACACCGTATGCTTTTAAATGGTTTTTCTGAGATTCATCCATTTGGATTAAAATTTTAGATGCAAATGCATTTAAACTACATAGCAAAAGAAGAGTTAGAATGATATTTTTCATTTAATTACGTTGAAAGTCCTTATGTATTACGAAAGTAAGGACGTATTGGTATACTTTACATCAAAAATAATTCCAAATTACTCAAGGAATTGTTCATCTCCAATAAAGTCATCATTCATACTTGAAGATACCGTCATTGTTGAGGGAGAAGAATCGAAATCTTCATTTGGACTAAAGTCGGAAAAGCTACTTTCTTCTAGATTGTCAAATTTCGCGTATTTACCAATAAATTTTAAGTTAACATGACCAGTAGATCCGTTTCTGTGTTTTGCTAAAATTATTTGCGCTAAATCTGGATCTAGGAATTCTTCTCCTTCTGCTCCTGTTAGACCGTAATAATCAGGTCTGTAAATAAAGGTCACAATATCAGCATCTTGTTCAATAGCACCTGAATCCCTTAAGTCAGAAAGTTGTGGTTTTTTATCTCCACCTCTCTGTTCTACAGCTCTACTCAATTGAGACAATGCTATAATCGGAACTTCTAATTCCTTTGCAATACTCTTAATTGATCTTGAAATTGTACTAATTTCCTGTTCTCTATTTCCTTTTTTATCACTACCACCGGTCATTAATTGTAAGTAGTCAATGATAATGAGTTCGACATTATGTTTTTGCTTAAGCCTTCTGCATTTTGCTCTTAATTCGAAGATAGAAATCGCTGGTGTGTCATCAATAAAAATAGGAGCTTGAGAGAGTTCTTTGATTTTTGTGTTCATCATTACGAACTCATGTTCTTTTAATTCTCCTTTTCTGAGAACATCTCCTGGTATTTCACATTCAGCTGAAATTAATCTATTTACCAATTGAATATTTGACATTTCTAGAGAAAATATTCCTACTGGTCTATTGAATTTTACTGCTGTATTTCGGGCCATAGAAAGTACGAAGGAGGTTTTCCCCATTCCTGGACGAGCAGCAACAATTATCATGTCCGACTTTTGCCAACCTGATGTCATTCTGTCTAAAGCTGTAAATCCTGTAGGAACTCCACTCAAGCCAGTATCTCTGGCTTTTAATTCTTCAATTTCTTTAATAGCCTGCCCCATTAAAATATGCATCTCTTCGAAGTTCTTTTTTATATTTCCTTCGGTTACTTCATAAAGAGATTTCTCAGTTGCATCAAGTAATTCAAATACGTCTGTTGTTTCATCGAAAGCTGTGGACATAGTCTCGTTTGAGATTCGAATTAATTCCCGTAAAATGTACTTTTCAAGAATAAACCTTGCGTGCGTTTCAATATTTGCGGTAGAGCCAATGTTATTGGTTATTTCGGTCAAATAGATGGGGCCGCCAGCTAATTCTAGTTCTCCATTTGATCTCAACCTTTCTGCAACCGTTATTAAATCAATTGGTTTAGAATTGTCAAAAAGTTGAGTGACTGCTTTAAAAATCAATTGATGTTTAGGATGATAAAATACTTTTGGGTGCAGAATATCAATGCAATCATTCAAAGAACGACTATCAGTTAAGAGAGCTCCTAAAACCGCTTTTTCCACAGGAATTGCCTGAGGAGTAATGTTTTGCTGAAGGTCGTTTTTCAGAGCTTTTAAATTTGAATTATTTGTATTTTGATTGAAACTTGCAATTGAATCCATTGTTCAAATATATTCTTAATGCAGTTTGTCTGTGCTTTTGTGATACAATAATGATTCACATTTTATACCATTCAATTTTCAACATTTGTTAAAAGAGCTATAACTTTTAGTGTATTTTTGAGTTAAATTGTAGTATCACTAGAGTTTGAACAGGCTAATATATATAGTGTTTATAGTTGTTTTTGCCGGTTGCGCGAAGCAGGAGGATGTTTTACCGCCAAGTGTAAATTATACTTCTCCTCTGGAAAATGCATTTTTCAACGTGCCTAGCTCAATTCATGTAATGGCAGACATTAGCGCGGAAAGTATTATTGAGACTGTATCGGTTAGAATAGTAGATGCAAATTTTGTTCCTCAGACTGCTCAATCAACTTTGAATCCCAATTCAAGCGTTTTCGAATTGAATGAGTTTATTTCAGTTGAGGATATCTATTTAGAAAGTGGTTCTTATTTCATAGAGGTTGTTGCTACTTCCCAGGGAGAAACTAAAAGAAAATATAGGTCAATTAACATAAATGAATTTCCAAGGGAGTATGAAGGGCTTTTCATTCCTCATTCGAGTGGAGATGTTACTATTATCCAAGGAACATTGGATTCACTTGAGATTGAATTGCATAGTGGTTCATTTGGTTCTCAGGAAACGGATTTGGCTATTGTAAATAATTTCTTTGGTCAAAATATTATTGCTAAAAGTAGTGGAGATATTTTTGCCTATGACAAAATTACCAATGAGTTGTTATGGGAGTACAATGACAGTGACCCTGTTAATCTTACTTTTTACAATGATGCACAGGTTTATGAAGATGATCGAACAGTTTATTTCTCAAATAATAAAGGTCAAATATTAGGATTTAACGAATTTGGAGATGTAATTAATTTAATTGAGGTTGATAATTCCGGTTTAGGGGTGGGACAGTTTGTTATTGATAATAATAAATTGATTTGCGAAGTTGGAGTTTCCGAGATTGAGAGTAAACTTAAGGTGTATGCTGTCTCAACTGGGGAGATATTGCATCAGACTCCAATTTTGATGGGAGTTAATAATATTGTTAAAATAGAAGAGGGGCAGTATTTAATTGCCGGAGAAGCTATTGGTGGTTCAGAATTTCAAATGCAAATCTATTATTCGGAAAGCAATGCTTTTTTTAGCCCGGAATCATTTGATGTTGGACAAATTTTCGATATTGAAATAACAGATAACGGTAATGTTGCTGTCGCTCATTCAACGGGGGTATATATTTATAATGAAGATGCTAATTCGATTTATTTAGTTAGTTCTTATCCTGAAGTTTCGGCAATTGAGTATGATGAGGTTAATGATATATTAATTCTTTTATCAGGAGGTCAATTGGTATATTATAGCTTACAATCAAATTCCGTGGTAAATTCAATTTACTTGGACCAAGGAGCAGTTGATTTGAACATTGTCTACAATAAGTAATTAAGATTTTAAGCCAATTTTTTCTTTAGCTGTTTCTATGCTTAGGTTAAGTTCAAAACCTATTAGGAGTATCAGTGAGTTATAGTATATCCAAAAGAAGAAGACCAGAATGGCTCCAATACTTCCATAGAGTTTATTGTAATTCCCGAAGTTGTTTACGTAATATGCGAAACCTACACTAACAAGTATCATTAAAATGCTACTTACTGTTGAGCCAATAGAAGTGAATTGCCAATATTTTCGCTCAGGATTTCCAATATTGTAAAGCGTGGATATGACAAACATAAATAGGAAAAAGATTAACAGATAATTAATCACATATATTATAAATGTCCATGTTTCGGAGCTTAGAATTTCCTTTTCTTTTAAAAACTTTACTAGCCATTGCATTCCTGTGATAGAGGCCAAAGCACTAATTATAAACAAGGCAATTATTCCTAAAACGGCTAAAGAAACTAGCCTTTGTCTGAAAATATTTCTTCTTTCCTGAATATGAACCGACCTAGAAAAAGCTCCAAGTATAGACTGAAAAGCGCTGCTTGCATAATAAATTGCTAATAGAAAACCTACAGAAATTATAGCTCCTCCTTTATCGAATAGTTGATCTAAGTAGGGGCTTAGTATCTCCATAGTTTCGGTTGGTAAGAAAGCAGACATGGCTTGGTGAATTTGATCTATAAAATCTGGAAACAATAAGGGAATTGCGCTTATTAGAACAATCATGCCTGGAATAGATGCCATAATTAGCTTAAATGAAATTGCTGATGCTCTGGTGACGAGACCACCTTTTGCTATTGAGTCCCAAAAAAACTTTGCGACATAATGAATACTCATTCCTTCAAAGCCAGGTGGTTTTATTCTTTTGGTTAGCTTAATGAATGCCAAAAATGGTCCCCAATGCAATACCTTATTTAGTAATTTTTGGATCATTTCATTGCTTTGAGGCTAAGATCAAGACTCTTGATTTGATGCGTTAAGGCTCCTATAGAAATGAAATCTACTCCGGCTTCTGCATAACTGCGGATATTATCTTTTGTTATTCCACCACTTGATTCAGTTTCAAACTTACCGTTTATTAGAGCAACTGCTTTTTTTGTTTCTTCGGGTGTAAAGTTGTCAATAAGAATCCTATGTATTCCTCCAATTCTTATTATTTCCGCAATTTCCTCCATATCTCTTGCTTCTACTTCTATTGGAATATCCTTATTTTTTTTATTTAAATAAGCTATCACTTTTCTAATAGCGGCTTCTATACTCCCAGCAAAATCGATATGATTATCTTTTATCATTACTCGATCATAAAGCCCCATTCTATGGTTATGGCCACCACCTATTTTAACTGCCAATTTCTCGAAGTATCTGAAATTAGGAGTAGTTTTTCGTGTATCCAGAATTTTTGCATTGGTTCCTTTGACTAAATTAACGAGTTCTCGTGCATGGGTCGCAATCCCGCTCATTCTTTGCATTATATTAAGTACAAGGCGTTCTGCGATTACAATTGATTGAGATGAACCAGATACGTAAAATGCTTCGTCTCCATATTTTATCCGAGCTCCATCATTTATTCTAATATCAATTTCTAAGTTTTCATCTACATGAGAAAATACTTTTTTAGCTATTTCTACGCCAGCAAGAACACCGTCTTGTTTAACTAATAATCTTGCTTTTCCAACTGCTTCTTTTGGGATTGTAGACAAGGAAGTGTGATCTCCATCACCTAAATCTTCTTGTAAAGCAGCTTTTATAAAATCATCAACTGTCATTCTTCAATAATATGAAAATTGATGCAATCATTTCAAACAAAATCAAGAACTTGAGTTAAGTATTTTCTCTTTCTTAAATTTGATTAATGGAATTGAGATTGATCTGTTTGGGAAAAACAAATGAGAAGCACGTTGACCTTGGAGTGGAAATGTATCAGAAGAGACTCAAACATTATGTCAAATTCTCTGTTCTTTACCTACCGCACCCTAAATTGAAAGGAAATGTTGATTGGGATGATGTAAAAAATGCCGAGGCGGAAATATTTAAAGGAAGATTGGGGAAAGAACCTTTTATATTACTTGATGAGAAGGGCAAAGAGTTTACATCTATCGGATTTGCAAAATTTTTACAAAAAGAGTTTAATAAAGGAGGTAAACGTTTGAACTTTTTAATTGGCGGAGCATTTGGTTTTTCAAAGGAACTTTATGACAATGCTATTGACCAAATAGCGCTGTCACAGCTAACATTTTCCCATCAATTGGTTCGCTTGATTGCTATGGAACAATTTTATAGAGCAATGACTATTATCAAAGGAGAGAAGTATCATCATTGATTTTAAATTAATAGTTCCTTATTGATAATTGCTAGATATATACATTAAATTAATTTTAGGTTATGGTTCAGTATCCTGCTAAAGTTTTATTGGCATTTGGTGAAGCTATCAAGGGCAATGAAAAAATTGAAAAATGGTTAATGGAGAATGGATTTCCAGAACTCATTGCTTTTAAATATGCTATTGCAAATGATAATGGGGCACGTAAATGGTTAATGAAGAGTAAAAATCCTCATTGGTTGGCATGTACTCAGTTTATGGATGGTGACGAAAAAGCAGGAGAGTGGCTTGCTCAACATTCATATGATGTTCTTATCCGTTTGGCTCAGTTAGCCAGAAGGAATTCTAGTGCTGAACTTTGGTTGCAGCATCATGGCCATAGAGAATTTATTTATTTAGGACATCTTTTGGCTGCCTATGTTGAACAAATAGAACATGAAATGGGTGATGTTCATAGAAGTCCGTTTTCATAGGGTTTCAAAGAATCAAGGTGCTACGGATTCTTGGATGTCTCGTCCTGAAAAAGTTATTCATTTATAGTTTTGGTATTGCATTCTTAGTCCTGATTGAACTGCCGATTTTGTTTACTGCAATCCCAATTTTTTTCTCTTTTCTTCAAAATTATTGGAGTTTTGACCCCAGTATGCTTCTTTAACTGATTGATCTAAAGTTGCCTTGGTTGTCAATCTTTTCTTATTTGAACCGAAACCACTAACATAAGAATCTTCCCAGTAAGTAATTCTATATGGGAATTGACTATGTGCATGAATTGTCAGCTCTCTGCCGGATTCATATTTTACCGTATAAACGAAAAATTCTTGCTGATTATCATCAACCTTTAAACTTAATCCTGTTGTTGCATTTTCAGGTTTTAAAGAATAATGTTTCAACCTCGCATTCATGCTAGATGGAATCATTTTTATTTCTCCTTGAGGAAGAGCCAATGGATTCAGTCTAATTCTATTCCAAATTTCATCTTCCAGAAAAGCATAGTTCATTTTATAGTTTTCTTCGCCTTCGCTTTCAAAGTATGAATGTCCAGTGAATTGATATTCATCTCCCTCCAAGTTCAATTGACTAAAAACATGACCACACCATTCTTGAGAAGACATTGTTGTCTTAAGAGTTTTTTTGTGTCTGGCAATATTGATAGGGGTAAAAACAGATGACATCATAGAATAATCATATATCCCAGTAGGAAATTTCTTAATGAAATTCATTTTTAATATGGGAGCATGCTCTTCTTGGGTCATTGATTCTTTTTTGACCTGTTTGTCAACTAAGAAATCTTCTGTGACAAATATTCTTATTGCTTTTCCCTTATGAATTTCACCATAACGAGCCTGCTCCAAATTGTAAACATTTACCTCAGCTTTTCCTGAATACCAATAGGAATTGAATTCCTTATTTTGTTCAATTGATTCGGAAGTAGAAACTTCGTCCTTTAAGCTTTTTGCTGCGCATGAAGAAATAAGTAAGGCTATTATAACAGCTCCAAGCCAATTGAAATTATTCTTCTTCATGATGATGATCAGTTTTTGGATATAGTAAGTCATTTTTAACATAATACAAAAGTACAAAGTCGAATATTGCGTGGGCCATTGCTGCAGACCAAATTCCCAGATTATTGTAAAGATAACCGAAGCAAGCTGCAATAATGACTAAATAAATACCATAAAGAGAAATACCCCAGTTCATTGGATTGAGGTAACCATGAATGGCAACGAAAATAACAGCAGCTGGCCATAAGCCTATGAGATTTTGAATCACTGCTCTAAACAGTATTTCTTCTCCAACTCCTGCGGCAATTGAAATTAGTATAATTAATGGCATAGTCAATTTTAAGCGAGCCATTAATTGTGAATATTTTCTAGATGCTTTTTCGATAGCTGGAACTCTAATTATTTGAATTGCTATTAAAGCAGAGATTCCTCCAAAAAGTAAACCCACCAGAATTTGAAGAAACGGATTCCTCTTGTTTTCTAAGAGTAACCAAAAGTCTGTTTTTCCAAAGAAATACCAAATGATCCAAGCTAGAAAAGGGAAACCAAATAAGGTTATTAGAGCTAGTATTCTAATGTTTAGCTTCAAAAATTATTAGGAACATTTAGTTTTCATAATAACCTCCACTATACTCGTCCTCATCATTTCCACTTGAGAATACAGTGCTAAATAGATCACTAAAGGACAATCCAGTGTCAAGAACATGCTTACTTAAAATGGAGAATTCTGTCAGTCCATGAATGATAAATTCCTGCATGAGTAGTTTTGTTGTATCATCTGCTTTAGGAATGTACTTTTTTACAATTGTATTCAATCCGGGAATAGAATTCAATGTCTCTTTGTACTCCTTTTGCGTATCATCACTTAAGAGTTCTACTTCATTTACAGAAAAGAAATCAACCAAAGGTCTATAGATATTGTCCATCTCTTTTCGCTTTTTGAAAATCTCAGGATCAGGAAAATAGGTTGGGAACAAAGTTCTGATCGCTTTTCCTATCAGATGCTGAGCAATTTGTGCAGCGCCTTCTTGTTCGCCTTCATAGAGGAGCTCTACTTTTCCTGTGATTGCTGGAATTACGTTATAGACATCGCCCAACCTTGCAATTCCTTTCTTTTCGTTGTTAATGAGCATTCTCCTCTCAATAGCAGAAATTAAACTCTCATATGCTGATATTGTTAACCGTGCTGAAACTCCACTTTTTTGATCAATGTATTCACTTTCTCTTGCTTCGAAAGCGATTTGTTCGATCAGGTCTTCAATTAAGGGATGGACTTCAATGTTCTTTTTTTGTGCATCTGTGAGACCAGCTTCCTGTTTGGTAATCTCTTTTGAAATGGCAATACTTTTTGGATAGTGCGTAATAATTTGTGATTCTATTCTATCTTTTAATGGAGTAATAATTGCTCCCCTATTGGTGTAATCTTCAGGATTGGCGGTAAAAATAAACTGCGTATCTAAATCCATTCGCATTTTAAATCCTCTGATTTGAACATCTCCTTCTTGCAACATATTAAAAAGAGCAACTTGAAGTCTAGGTTGTAAATCTGGAAGTTCATTAATCACAAACAGAGAACGATGAGAACGAGGAATCAAACCAAAATGAATTACTCGCTCATCTGTATAATCTAATTTTAGATTGGCTGCTTTTATAGGATCAACATCGCCAATTAAATCTGCAACGGAAACATCTGGAGTTGCTAATTTTTCGGTATAACGTTCTGATCGGTGCCACCAAGAGATAGAAGTATTTTCTCCATTCTCTTCTAGAATACTTTGGGCTTGTAAGCTCAAGGGATTAAATGGGTCTTCGTTTAAATCGGTGCCCGTAATCACTGGAATATATTCATCAAGAAGTTGGGTCATTAGTCTTGCCATTCGGGTTTTTGCTTGCCCTCTTAGTCCCAATAAGATCATATTATGCTTGCTTAGGATAGCTCTTTCTATTTGTGGAATTACCGTGTCTTCATATCCTAAAATTCCTTCAAAAACAACTGCTTCATTTTTTAGTTTTTCAATGAGATTATCTCTCATTTCATCCTTCACTGATTTAGAAACCCATTTACTTTTCTTGAGTTCTCCTAGTGTTTTTATCTTCAAAAGCTCATTACTCATCTTACTCTTTTTCTTCTATTTCTTTCGTAATCTTCAAATATAAATTCTCCTAAACCATCTAAACTGCTATAGAACGCCTTGCCCTGGTTCGCTTCTGTAAAATCTTCTACAAATTTTTGAAGGTATGGGTCTCTAGCAATCATGAATGTGGTAATTGGAATATTAACTTTTCTGCATTGTCTAGCTAGATTAGTGGTCTTTGCTACAATCTTAGGATCCAGACCAAAACTGTTTTTATAGTATTGGCCATTCTCTTTCATGCAAGATGGTTTTCCATCCGTTACCATGAAGATTTGTCTATTTGCATTTTTCTTTCTTCGCAAAATATCCATTGCTAACTCTAATCCTGCTATTGTATTTGTATGGTAAGGACCAACCTTTAAGTAAGGAAGATCTTTCACCTGAATTTGCCAGGCATCATTTCCAAAAACAACAATGTCCAAAGTATCTTTTGGATATCTTCTATTGATCATTTCAGCCAAGGCCATTGCTACTTTCTTGGCAGGGGTGATTCTATCCTCACCGTATAATATCATGGAGTGGGAAATATCTATCATTAAGACCGTAGAGCTTAAAGACTTATATTCTGTTTCTCTTACCTCTAAATCATTTTCGGTTAATTTGAAGTCATCAATACCGTGATTGATTTGCGCATTTCTGAGAGAATCGTTGAAAGAAATTTGCTCTTGTTTATCTCCAAATTGATAAGGACGAAGGTCTGGAAGTAGTTCATCACCTTTTCCAGTAAACTTGGTTTTGTGATTTCCAGAATCTCCTTTCTTTAATTTTCCAAAAATTTGATCTAAGGCTCTTTGTCGAATACTTTGCTCTGTTTTGGCTGTAATCTTAACTCCACCATTTCCCCCTTGTCTATCTTCATCTCTAATAAAACCTTTTTCCTTTAATTCATTAATGAAGTCGTCAATGGTGTAGTCATCATCTGTTAAGTTATGCGCTTTATCCACTTCTTTGAGCCAATCTAAAGCTTCATCTACATCTCCAGAAGTGTAGGTGACTAACTCCAAAAAAATGTCTAATAGCCTTTCAAAAGGCGTTCTTAAGTCTTTTTCTGGTTTATATTCTGTGAATTTAAAGCCTAACACGCTTTAAAATTAACCAAAAGAATGCTCAATAGTTTTGAAAAAGTGCCGAATTCTTGATGAAGTGTGCCACATTCTCATTGCTGTTCAGAAATCTGGTAAACTTTTCCGTTTGGCTTTAAATTTAATCTGAAAAACAAATGGAATTAAATCTAGCCTATGTCTTCATCTTGTATTAAACATTTCATCTACATTTTTGCATTGCTTTTTAACGTTGATTTAATAGGTCAAAATATTGGAATTAATGAGGATGGCAGTAACCCAGATCCTTCAGCTATTTTGGATGTTGTCGCAGATGATAAAGGATTGCTTATTCCGAGAATGACAAGCACTCAACGATTGGCTATTTCAAACCCTGCTGATGGGCTGATGGTTTATGATTCAATTGAAGAAATATTCTACTATTATAAAAATACAATTGAAGGGTGGTTGCCGATCGGAA
Organism: uncultured Flavobacteriales bacterium; assembly: GCA_964609215.1. Lineage (GTDB taxonomy): Bacteria > Bacteroidota > Bacteroidia > Flavobacteriales_D > JABDKJ01 > JABDKJ01. The sequence goes on along the minus strand of CAZSQZ010000014.1, from coordinate 74,943 downwards.
GAGAGGGTACAGGCTTTTGGCGCAGAGATGGTAATGAAGGTACATTGTCTTCAACAGATTATGTTGGAACAACAGATGCGCAAGATTTGGTTTTTAGAACCAATGGAGTGGAAAGATTTCGTATTTCAACAAATGGGCAATTTGAAAACCCATCTAATTCGCCTCTTAAAATTGGTTATGAAGCAGGAGAAAATTCTTCAAATGCTACAAGTCTTTTTATAGGAGAAGGAGCGGGAAGAAATTTAGTTGGAAGCAGTTCTGATAACTTAGCAATAGGTATTAATTCTCAGACAACAGGAAATGGAGCTCTTAGAAATATTTCTTTGGGGAATAGTAGCTTAATGTATAATGTTGGGGATGATAACCTAGCAATTGGAAATGAGGCTATGGCTTCAAATTCTGTTGGAAATAACAATATAGCACTGGGGAATTCAAGTTTGTTAAATATGAGCTTTGGAAGCAGTAACATAGCAATTGGCCAAGAGAGTTTGTTTTCCAACTTCGGTGGTAATAATAATATTGGAATAGGTTATCAGTCTTTAATGGATAATGTTACCACTGGAAATATAGGAATTGGATATCAGGCTATGCGAAATAGTGAATTTGGAGGAAACAATATAGCCATAGGAAATTTTGCAATGGTAGATAACAATGATGGTGAATTCAATATAGCCATAGGAGAAAATGCCTTGGATTTCCTTAACACTGGAGATTATAACATTGCAATAGGAAGACATGCGCTTACAAGCAATTCTTCTGGATCTTTAAACGTTGCGATAGGTAGAGAGGCATTGGGGGCAAATTCTAGTGGGTTTCATAATAGTGCCATAGGGTATAGAGCCATGGGATCTGTTACCACGGGACGAAGAAATACAGGAGTTGGTGTTTGGGTTTTGCAATCATTAACCGATGGTTTTGAAAATGTTGCGATGGGTGAGTTAGCTGCAGGATCTATTACTTCTGGTTCTAGAAATGTGGCAATTGGGAATAATTCTCTTGAGGAAAATATTTTGGGCAGTCATAATGTGGCGATCGGGTCTCAAGCGCTAAGATTTAATACGCAAAGCTCGAGTAACATTGGAATAGGTCGAAGAGCAATGGGGGCAGAAACCAGTTCAACAAATAATGTTGCAATAGGTGATCGTGCATTGGACTCAGATGGAGGCTCTGGTTTTGATGTAGCTATAGGATATTTTGCTGGTTTATCAGTAGTCAACTCTTCTGATAATGTAATGCTTGGAGCTAATGCTTTTCGCCAAGGAAACGGAACACATAATGTAACAATAGGTTCCTTGAGTGGCAATCAAATGGTGGGAATTGAAAGTGTAGGAATTGGTGCGGAAGCTATGCAACAAGCATCAGCAAATAATTCTGTTGCAATTGGTTTTGCAGCTATGAATGGCTCTTCTATAAAAAATGAATCAGTTGCTATTGGACATAGTTCCTTGCTCAATTCTTCTTTGAGGGATGTTGCAATTGGTTTTGGAGCTGGCCAGAATACGAATGGTACTGAAGATAATGTTCTTATAGGTCATCAAGCTTTTAACGGTGGTATTGGAGACCGAAATGTTGTAGTTGGAAGAGGTGCTATGTTTGATGGTAGGGGAGATCAAAATATTGCTATTGGAATGCGTGCAATGGAAAATGCAGATTTGTCAGATAGTAATATTGCTTTGGGATACTTCGCAATGAGTGATGCACTAGTTGCTAATGATAATATCGCTATTGGAGATTTTGCTTTGCCAGAGGTTGAAGGAGATGCTAATTTAGGCATAGGTTATAGTACCTTAAGTAACCTAAGTACTGGAAATAATAATATTGCTATTGGGTATGAGGCAGGTGCTACGATTAGCACGGGGTCAAATAATATCATTTTGGGAAATAATATTACATCTACTGTTCCAACTATAAGTAATCAATTGGTAATTGGCAATTTGATATATGGAACTGACATGAGTGCTACAGGTACAACAATTTCTCTTGGTAATGTTGGGATAAAAAACAATGCTCCTACTAATGATCTACATATTGGAATGGGCACAGGTGATGGTGTTACAATAGGTTCAGAAGATATAGATGATGAGGGTGCTTTTATCCTAGAAGTAGATGCAACATGGCGACCCCAAACGAATGGTTTAGACGCATTAGGTGCAGCAGCTAACAGGTGGAGTACCGTTTTTGCAACAAATGGTATCATCAACACTTCCGATAGAAATGAAAAACAAAATATTCGTCAAATTTCTTATGGTCTGGATGAGGTTATGAAACTGAAACCCGTTAGTTTTCAATGGAAGTCCTTTCCGGAGGAAGGAACTAAAATTGGACTAATTGCTCAAGATCTGCAAGAAGTAATTCCAGAAGTAGTTAAAGACTGGGAATGGGAGTATCTTAGTGAAGACAGAAATAACAGGGTTAAAAAAGAAGTTGATGTTTTGGGTGTGTATTATTCAGATTTGATTCCGGTTTTAATTATGGCTATTCAGGAACAGAATAAAGAAGTGGAAGCGCAAAATGAGTTAATTCAAAACTTAATCAATAGGATAGAAGAATTAGAAGGCAAATAAAAAACGCCACCCAAAAGAGCAGCGTTTAAAACATATATTTTACAAAAGAAATTACTCCGCCAGAATAATCACTTTATTTTTCAAAACTTCCAAAACACCTCCAGCAACTGGAATGTTTTCTTCTGAACCGTCTTCCTTTCTCACCAGAATTTCACCTTTTATCAAGGTTGTAATAAGTGGAGCGTGATTGTTTAATATTCCTAAACTTCCATCAATACCAGGTACAGAAACATATTTTGCTTCTCCGTTATAGATGTTCTTGTCTGGGGTGATAATCTCTACAGTCATTCTTATTTGTTTGCTACGTCATCCAACATTTTCTGACCTGCTTCAATTACCTCTTCAATTGTTCCTTTCAAGTTGAAAGCTGCTTCTGGGTATTGATCAACCTCACCATCCAAAATCATATTGAATCCTTTGATCGTATCTTCAATTGAAACCAAAACACCAGGAGTTCCAGTAAACTGCTCTGCTACGTGGAAAGGTTGAGATAAGAAACGAGATACTTTTCTAGCACGATAAACCGTCATCTTATCTTCTTCACTCAATTCATCCATACCTAGGATGGCAATAATGTCTTGTAATTCATTATATCTCTGAAGTGTTTCTTTTACTCTTTGAGCAGTATTATAATGCAAATCACCTACAATTTGAGGTGTCAAGATTCTAGAAGTAGAATCTAAGGGATCTACCGCTGGATAGATACCTAAAGATGCAATCTTTCTAGAAAGTACCGTTGTCGCATCCAAGTGAGAGAAAGTAGTTGCAGGAGCTGGATCTGTTAAATCATCCGCTGGCACATATACTGCTTGAACAGATGTAATAGACCCTTTCTTTGTTGAAGTAATGCGCTCTTGCATTTGTCCCATCTCAGTGGCTAAAGTTGGTTGGTACCCTACCGCAGATGGCATACGACCGAGAAGTGCTGATACTTCAGAACCAGCTTGTGTAAATCTGAAAATATTATCTATGAAGAAAAGAATATCATTTCCTCCACCATCGGAACCACCTCCATCTCTATAATATTCTGCCATTGTTAATCCGGAAAGAGCAACTCTTGCTCGCGCTCCAGGAGGCTCATTCATCTGTCCAAAAACCAATGTTGCTTGAGATTTCTTTAATTCTTCTTTATCAACTTTAGAAAGATCCCATTCTCCTTTTTCCATGCTATGAAGGAAATCTTCACCGTACTTAATTACTCCAGACTCAATCATCTCTCTCAAAAGGTCATTTCCTTCTCTTGTTCTTTCACCAACACCGGCAAAAACTGAGAATCCAGAATATCCTTTCGCAATATTGTTGATCAACTCCATGATCAATACGGTTTTACCTACACCGGCACCACCAAATAATCCAATTTTACCACCTTTTGCATAAGGCTCAATCAAGTCGATTACCTTAATACCTGTGAATAGAATTTCATCTGCAGTAGATAAATCCTCGAATTTAGGTGCATCTCTGTGAATAGGAGAGCCGCCTTCACCAGATAAATCATCGATACCATCAATTGCTTGGCCAACAACATTAAAGAGCCTTCCTCTTACCTTATCTCCCGTGGGCATTGTAATTGGAGTTCCTGTTGCAACAACTGGCATTCCTCTTTTCAATCCATCGGTTGCTTCCATTGAAATGGTTCTTACCGTATCCTCTCCAACATGCTGTTGTGTTTCTAAAACTAGAACAGTTCCATCTTCTCTTGTAATCTCCAAAGAATCTAAAATATTTGGAAGCTTGTTTTCGTTTTCAAAACATACGTCAATTACCGGTCCGATTACCTGTGTGATTTTACCAATATTGTCAGCCATTTTTGCTATTTATTAATAGGTGTTAAAATTCGAGCGCAAAAGTAGTATTTTAAAGGTTAAACCCAAATTATGTATTAGACTTTCTAGTCCGATTCCAAACTGCTGCAAAATCAATTGCTTTGCTGGATTTTTCAAATTAACCGTAACGGTGCTACGCTGAATTTGATAAACCCTTTATTTTATTGCATTTTGGAATCTCCTGACAAAACCCTAATGCATAATTTGGGTTATAAAAGAAATCGATTGAATAAAAAAGGAGCAATTTTTGATAATTTTTTTTGGACCTGATTTCAATTATCTTTGAGCGCTTATCAAATCAATTTTTCCAGAAAAGCATTGAGAATTTACCGAGACTTAGAAGAATATGCAGTTGAGCATGCCATATTAACGCAAGGCACTTTTGATGGTGTGCATTTAGGGCATAGACAAATTTTGAAAAGAATCATTGAGACTGCGAAAAATGAAGGTGGGGAATCGGTTCTTTTAACCTTTCATCCGCATCCCAGGCATGTCTTATTTCCAGATCAGGATGGCCCAATGATGCTAAGCACACTTTCAGAGAAAATTGAGAAACTCGAGGAAATTGGGCTTGAGCATCTAATTATTCACCCTTTTACAAAGGAGTTTTCACGTTTGCCTGCTGTCAATTTCGTTAGGGATTTATTGGTAAATAGAATAAAGGCTAGAAAAATTGTAGTTGGCTATGACCATCATTTCGCAAGAAATAGAGAGGGCAATTTAGAAACCCTTCATGAATTAGCTCCTCTTTATGATTTTGAGGTTGAAGAGATTTCCGCTCAGGAAATTGATGATGTCAATATTAGTTCTACTAAAATTAGGAAAGCTTTATGCGAGGGAAATATTGTTGCCGCCAATTCCTATTTAGGATATAATTATCAACTAAATGGAAAGGTAATTGAGGGGAAAAAACTAGGAAGAGAACTGGGCTATCCTACCGCAAATATCTCTTTAGAGGAGAATTTGAAATTGATTCCAATGGATGGTGTTTATGCGGTAAATGTCTTCCTGAATGGTTCCAAATATCGGGGTATGATGAGCATTGGATTCAATCCAACGGTTGAAAATCAATCTGGAGAAAGACATATTGAGGTTAATATTTTTGACTTTAATGAAGATATTTATGGTCGAGAAATAAAAGTGGAGCTGATTGATAGAATAAGGGATGAAGAGAAGTTTGATGATTTAGATACGCTTAAGGCAAAGATGGCAGAAGATAAATTAAAATCAAGGGAGATTTTTTTACGATGAGGTTAGGCTTGCTCATATTTCTGGTATGTCCATTTTTCCTTTCCGCGCAAGAAGTGTTTCGAGATATTGAAAGCACACATGGTAGAGAATTGGAAGTCCAATATTTGGATTTAAAAGGAAAGAAATATTCGCATTTTCCAAATGAAATTAGAGCATTCAAAAATCTAAAACATTTGAGTCTAAGGCGAGCGGGACTGGAATCTTTACCCGAATGGCTGTCTGAACTGCCTATTGAAGAGTTAGTTCTTACAAAGAATAGAATCAAAGAATTTCCTAAGGTGATATTAGAGCTTAAGGATTTGCGCTCGTTGTATTTTGGACATAATTATTTACTGAATATTCCAAAGGAAATAGCGAGTCTTGAAAAGCTAGAGAAAATTGATCTATGGGCAAATGCTATTGAGGATTTACCTGCAGAGATGGCTACGATGTCAAATTTGAAGATGTTGGATTTAAGGAGTATGGATTTGAACAGACATCAACAAGCTGAATTTAGAGAAATGTTTCCTAATGTGGATTTAAAAATGTCACCTCCTTGTAATTGTAATTAGTTCTTAATCAGTTGTTTGCTAAAAATTCCCAGTGATGTTTCCAGTTGCATGGTATACACTCCCTTTGGAAGATTTTCAATATTAAATCGGTAAGGACTTGAGCTTTCATTTAAAACAAGATTTACCTTTTTACCTTCGATATTATATAGTTGTACCGCTTGCAATTTAATGTCAGTTTGTAAATCCAAAATAAAGTTGTCTTCAACGGGGTTAGGGAAGACATTTATGATTTTGTCCGCTATTTCTTCTATGGAGTTAGGAGAGTCAAAGAAAGCTACATTATTAAATTCTACTCCTGTCAACAATTCAAAATCTCCAGCTACGTATAAATGATCCTGAAATTGTAAAAAGTCATTTATTTCACCACCTGTTGAAAATGCGGGTTGACCAGAGGTCCATCCTCCCTGACTAGCAATTTTTGCCAAGCTTTGACCATTTGTCATGCCAAAAACAGTAGAAAACATCCCGCAAACAGTAGAGTCTCCTTCCGCAAAATGTGCTTTGTTAAAATAAGCCGTTTCCTCGTTGGAAAGAAAGTTAGCAAAAAATGCATTTTCATCTATTATGCTTTGCCATTCATTTCCATCGGAGTATACCAATCCAAAGTAATTTTCATCCCCCTCTTTTATTTTTCCGGCTACAATAACATTTCCATTGTCAATTTGAATATCCTTAACAAAGCCATCCAAGCCACCATTGAATTCCTCCCAAACTCCCTGATTAGTGAATTTAGCAATGTTATCTGCCTCAGTAATTTCGCCAAGAATATTTATGGAATTAAAATCGCCTCCAACTAACATCTCATTTCCAATTTGCTCAATAGAATATATAGGCCCGCCTTCAAATTCTGCTGCCCAACTCCAATTCGGATTTTCCCAAATGGCAAGTAAAAAATCCTGACCCGCAAAACCACTTGCTACTCCTCCTGCATATAGTTTTTCAAGGTAAATTCCAAGACTATGCGTTTCACTAAATTTACTTGCAAATGCTGCCTGATATTCCCATGATTCACCATCCCAAACGGCAATGTCTGCAAAACCTCCATTAAATGATCCGCCTAAAGTCAGTTTGCCTTGATAAATGATTGAGCAATTTACCCATCCGTTTACACCTTGTCCCATTGCTTCAAAATTGCTTCCATTCCATGCAACAACATTATTAGCTGCGAGCCCAGATGCATCAGTAAATTCACCGGCAATAATTAATTTTCCATCGTACTCAATAAGTGTTCTTGCTGCTCCATTTAATCCTTGATTCATAGTTGTCCATCCATCTAGTGATGGGGGATATCCAGGTTGAATCCATGCTAATTCTTTTCTAGAAAAACCATGTTCATCTGCCCAATCATCAAGTTTTCCAAATGGAATTTCTGTGATATAGGCATTGTTCATTTCGGATTTAACCCATTGTCCAATTCGTTCATACCCACTATTTCTAATCATTTGACCAACGGCACATGCTATATTATTTTGATCAATGAAATAAGGTATTCTGCTGGCGTGATTGGTATTCATGGGAAAACGCATTGCATTAGCATATTCCTTTAAGTTAGCTAATGCCGAATTTCTTTTTTTGATTTGATTTTTATTTAAGTGAGACAAATCTGCTTTCTCCAAAGTGTTAATAACCAGTAGTAAGTGCATCTTGATACGTTCTTCTTCAGAGTTGAATTTCAATGAAAAGCCAAAGTCCTGATTATACCAATTTGTCCATTCGGCATTTACTTCGGTCATGTGGCTAATAAGTTTCGCTTCTTGGTTAAAGTCTAAAGGGCTTGCCAAGCCATTTAATGATAGAATAGTAATCAAGAGAATGGTTAGATTTTTCATGTGTCTTTTTAATTTAGTATAATATACGTTTAAAGGCATTTTATATGGTGTTGCAGATTACTTAATATTTATTTTCTAAGTACATCATACGTTTACCGTCTTTCCATATGTAGTATTTGGTGGCATTTAGCGAAACTACTTCTTCAATTACATTATCGGGAGTGTTTTCGTCTAGGTCAAAAGGGTTGTTTTTATCAAAAACGCAGAAGCCGTCATTCGAAACAAATAAGTACTCTCCTATTTTATCCGGAAGTTCTTGATAGTAAACCACTCTTTTAAGAACATAATATGAGGCATCGCTATTATTCTCCTCTATCTTAGCTAGTTCTTCTTTGATTTTCTTGGTTTTGTTAAAGAATGTCACCAGATGAATATTTGAAGAGTCACAATAATCAATTGTTTTATATAGTTCCCCTCCGAGATTATTGTATTTCCATAGCCCCACTTTTTTTTGATTTCTGAATTGCCCTTCTACTTGTTTAGTTGTAAGATATCCGTCTGTGTGATAAGCTTTAAATTCCTCTATGCCAAAGTCAATGAGCTTTTTTCTTTCTGTTTTAGGAGTGGAATAAAATTCTAATAGCATGGCAGCTATCATGCCATATTTATAAAAATTCTCTTCAGTATTACCTAAGAGTTTGGTTAATATGTCAAACTTATATTCATTTTGAAAAAGAGATGTAGAATAGAATAAACCTTCGTTAATTTCAATATTATTCGAGTCAAGTTGGTGAAGTCGTTCAAAATGAATTTTGGATTTTTCAAAATCTTCATCAAAAAATAATTTCCATCCCTTCTTTATATTTTCAGATGATAGAGATTGAGAATTTGATGGACAACTGAGAAAAAAAAAGAGGAGTATTGAAATTAGATATGCTTTCATATAGTTGTTCTTAGTTACCGCACCTTAAAAATAAAGGTATCATAAAAAAAGGAAAAAGGTTTTTCACAATCGTTAAAAAAATGCCAATTAAAGGCCTTTCAAAATCAATATTCAGGAATAAAAAATGATACATTTACCAGACGATTTGGGGTGCCTTCTGCTTATTATTTGAGTATCAGGCTGAGAATAAACCCATTGAACCTGCTCAGGTAATTCTGGGAAGGGAGTATGAATTCTAAAATAGATATATCTGCTATGCAGGTTTTTATAAATGATGAGCCGAAGTCCAATGAGACTTGGGCAAATTTACAAGATGTTATAGTCTCAAATGGCTTATTGGATGCCAAAGGAATTGCTGTGGCAGTGAACAACAATGTTGTGCCAAAGCAAAACTGGAATAGTCATCAAATTGATGAAGGAGATAAAATTTTAATAATAAAAGCTTCGGCAGGAGGATAGATTATGAAGAAAGAAATTGTGCCATCGGCATCGAGCAAAATTACCAGGGAGCCTTTTCCAGCTTCTAAGAAAATATATGTCAAAGGGCAAATGGAAGGCGTAGCTGTCCCGATGAGAGAAATCTCATTAAGTGATACAAAGATCAATGGAAAAGCAGAGTCTAATGCGCCTGTTGTGGTCTATGATACCTCTGGTCCTTATACAGACCCAGCTATTGAAATAGATATCAGAAAGGGATTGACCCCAATGCGAGAGAAATGGATTATGGATAGGGGAGATGTTGAACAGCTAGACGACATTAGCTCCAACTATGGTCGTATGAGAAAGAACAATCCTGATTTGGATTTTATGCGCTTCGAACATATTCGTAAGCCGCTAAGAGCAAAAGCTGGAAAAAATGTAACTCAAATGCATTATGCTCGAAAAGGGATTATTACCCCGGAAATGGAATTTATAGCTATAAGAGAGAATCAGAAAAGAGAAGCTCAGGAAAAAATTTGGGAACAACATCCGGGCAATTCATTTGGTGCCTCCATTCCAAAAATTATTACTCCAGAATTTGTAAGAGACGAGGTAGCTAAGGGCAGAGCTATTATTCCCAATAATATCAATCATCCAGAAAGCGAGCCAATGATTATTGGTAGAAACTTCTTGGTGAAGATAAATGCCAATATTGGAAATTCTGCGGTGACTTCGAGCATAGAAGAAGAAGTTGAAAAAGCGGTTTGGGCGTGCAGATGGGGAGCAGATAATATCATGGATTTGTCTACTGGAAACAATATTCATGAAACAAGAGAGTGGATTATTAGAAACTCTCCGGTTCCTATTGGAACGGTTCCTATTTATCAAGCATTGGAAAAGGTAAATGGAAAAGCTGAAGATCTTACCTGGGAATTGTTTAGAGATACCCTAATAGAACAAGCTGAACAAGGTGTGGATTATTTCACCATTCATGCAGGCGTTCTTTTAAGATATGTTCCAATGACCGCGAAAAGAGTTACGGGTATTGTAAGCAGAGGAGGTTCTATAATGGCTAAATGGTGTTTAGCTCATCACAAAGAAAGTTTCTTGTATACTCACTTTGAAGAAATTTGTGAAATCATGAAAGCTTATGATGTTGCTTTTTCTTTGGGAGATGGATTGCGTCCTGGAAGTATTGCAGATGCAAATGATGAAGCTCAGTTTGCTGAGTTGGAAACACTGGGAGAATTAACACAGATTGCTTGGAAACACGATGTGCAAACCATGATAGAAGGACCAGGCCATGTGCCCATGCATATGATTAAGGAAAATATGGATAAGCAATTGGATATTTGTAAGGAAGCTCCATTCTATACATTGGGCCCGTTAACTACTGATATTGCACCTGGTTACGATCATATTACAAGTGGTATAGGTGCTGCTATGATTGGATGGTTTGGAACTGCAATGTTATGTTATGTAACACCGAAAGAACATTTAGGCTTGCCTAATAGAGAAGATGTACGACAAGGTGTAATAACCTATAAGATAGCGGCTCACGCTGCTGACCTTGCGAAAGGCCATCCCGGTTGCCAACATAGAGACGATGCATTAAGTAAAGCCCGTTTTGAGTTTAGATGGGAAGATCAATTTAACTTAGCGTTAGACCCAGAAACCGCAAAGAGCTTTCACGATGAAACTTTGCCAGCAGATGGTGCAAAAGTTGCTCATTTCTGTTCAATGTGTGGACCAAAATTCTGTTCAATGAAAATAACCCAGGAAGTAAGAGAATATGCAGCGCAAAAGGAGTTAGATGAGAGCGAAGCTGTGCTGGAGGGTATGCAAGAAAAGTCAGCAGAGTTTGCAGAAAAAGGAAGTGAAATTTATCTATAAACCATGGAACTAAGAGTTATCACACACCCAGAATATGTTCAAGATGAAGCTGAGAAAATCAATGCTTTATTAAAAGAAGGTTTATCTGCCATACATATCAGAAAACCAAAGTGGACTTATGATCAGATCATGGGACTTTTGGAAGAAGTACATGAATATTATCATGACAAAGTGATCTTTCATCAAATGCATGAAATGGGAAAGGATTTCGGCTTAGGAGGTGTTCATTTAAAAAGTACGGAAAGAGACCAAAAAGGAGAGGAACAATTAGCAGAATGGATTTCTGAATGGAAAGAGAGAGGTTGTAAAGTGAGCACGGCAATTCACAATATGGAGGAATTTGAAAAGTATCACGATCATTTCAATTTGTTAACGGTGAGTCCTGTTTTCGAATCTTTAACCAAGCCGGGTTATCGTTCTGAAATAGATTGGTTGAGTCTCTTAAAAGGAAAAGACCTGAGCAAGGTAATGGCCATTGGAGGAATATCTTCGGATACAATCCCAATAATTGCTCCAATGAAATTTAATTCTTGTGGGGCAATGGGAGCTATTTGGTTGGAAGGTGATCCAATAGAAAATTATCAGCATTTAAAGGATATATGCGAGCAACAGATTCATTTGTCTTAAGCATAGGAGGGATTGACCCTTCTGCTGGAGCTGGTGTTTTTTCTGACATCAAAACTTTTGAGCATTTGTCTTTGAATGGTTTGGCTGTTAGTACATGTCTAAGCTATCAAAACCATGAGGAACTTTTAGGCATAAAATGGTTTTCGTTGCAGGAAATTGTTAATCAACTAGAACCTTTATTTTCTTCTTATCATATTTCAGTCTGTAAAATTGGAATCGTTGAGAATTGGCAAATGTTGAATGAATTAGTTGATTTTCTTCTCGCCAAAAATCCCAAGATCAAAATCGTTCTTGACCCAGTTCTGGTTTCCAGTAGTGGATATTCAATCTGTCCAGTTCCAGATGAGCATTTAAGAGATGAGGTTTTAAGTAAGATCTATCTAATTACACCAAATAGAGATGAATTCATAAGACTAGGATTTGAAGTTGATGCTAAAACACAAGAATCTCATATCTATTATAAGTCAGTTGAAGGACATGCTGAAGGGACGGATATGCTAATCAAAAAAACAGGAGAGAAAACCTTGTTTGCCATGAGTAAAAAGGGAAGTGAGAAACACGGTTCTGGATGTGTTTATTCTTCTTCACTGGCTGGCTTTTTATCTATGGGAGAATCTATAGATGTGGCTTGTTCAATGGCAAAAAATACCATTGAAAAATATTTATCGAGTAACACTAACTTAATAGGAACACTAAACACATGATTGCTAATTTTCAATACATTACAGGTAAGGGGTCTGGAGAAACATTGTTAAGGAGAATACGGAATTATTGCAGAGCAGGAGGGCAATGGGTGCAATTGCGAATGAAGGAAGCTTCGTTTAAAGAAGTCGTAGAGGCGGCTGTTCAGGCTAAGGCAATAACTGCTCAGTTCAATGCTAAATTGATCATAAATGATTATCCTGAAATTGCAAGAAGTGTGAACGCCTATGGAGTTCATTTAGGAAAAAATGATGTCTCAGCTAGTGAAGCGAAAAGTTTGCTTTTCGATTATCAAATCATTGGAAGTACCTGCAATTCTTGGACAGATATTCTGCATGTTCATAAAGAGGGAAAGTCAGATTATATTGGTTTAGGGCCATTTCGCTTCACGAAAACAAAGGAAAAGCTAAGTCCAGTTTTAGGATTAGAAGGCTTAAAGGAATTAAAAGATAAAATGCAGTTGAATGGAATTGACCTTCCAACTATTGCGGTGGGTGGAATAACAAAAAATGATCTTGAAGCACTTTATCAAACTGGAATTTCTGGAGTGGCAGCAAGTGCTTTAATTGAACAAGAAGAAAATATTCAAGGTCTACTAAATCAAGTAGATCGTTTTACTCAAGAAGAATTGGACTATGCAAAATTTGAAATTAGCGGGTGAGGATTTCAGCTCTAGACTTTTTTTGGGAACTGGAAAGTTTAGCTCAAATCGGTTAATGGGAGAAAGCATTAAAGCTTCTGGAACTGAAATGGTGACCGTTGCCTTAAGAAGAGTTGATATGGAAAATGGTGAGGATGACTTACTCTCTCATATTAATCAAAAGGAAGTTCAACTATTACCTAACACTAGTGGGGTGCGAACTGCCAAGGAGGCAGTTTTTGCAGCTCAAGTCGCACGAGAGGCATTAGAAACAGATTGGCTTAAACTGGAAATTCACCCAGACCCCAAATATTTAATGCCAGATCCCATTGAGACTTTAAATGCAGCTGAGGAGCTGGTTAAATTAGGCTTTAAAGTTTTACCTTATGTGCATGCGGATCCAGTTTTGTGCAAGAGGTTGGAAGAAGTGGGAACGGCAGCAGTAATGCCTTTAGGTTCCTGTATTGGTACCAATAAAGGTCTTAGAACGTTGGATTTTTTAAAAATCATTATTGATCAAAGCAATATCCCCGTTGTCGTTGATGCTGGAATTGGGGCACCATCAGATGCATCTTTGGCAATGGAAATAGGAGCAGATGCAGTATTGGTTAATACAGCCATTGCAGTTGCTGAAAATCCAGTTGAAATGGCTAAGGCTTTTAAGTTAGGAGTAATGGCTGGGAGAATGGCTTATGAAGCGAAACTAGGAATGAAGTTGGAACATGCTGAGGCAAGTAGCCCTCTAACTGCATTTCTATACGAAAATGTTTAAAGATCATTTTGGAAAATATCAATGGGATGAGGTAAGCGATCTGATTTACTCCAGAACAGAGAATGATGTTGAGTTTGCTTTGCAAAAAGAAAAATTAACTCTTCAAGATTTTGCTGCATTAATTTCTCCCGCTGGACAAAGCTTTTTGGAAAAAATGGCTTTAAAAAGCAAGCGATTGACCGAAGAAAGGTTTGGAAAAACAATATCCCTATTTGCTCCTTTTTATTTAAGCAATGAATGTCAAAATATATGCACCTATTGCGGCTTTAGCCTCAACAATAAAATTAGAAGAAAGACGCTTAGCGATACGGAAATAAAAAAGGAGTGTGAAGCAATAAAATCTTTAGGGTTTGAACATGTGCTTCTGGTGACTGGAGAGGCCAACAAAAGTGTTGGTATGGATTATTTTCTAAATGCAATTAAAATTATCCGTCCGTTTTTTGCCAATGTTTCAATGGAGGTGCAACCGTTAGATGAAGAAGAATATGTTCAGCTAAAAGATGCTGGAGTTCATTCCATTCTGGTCTATCAAGAAACATATAATGAGAAAGCGTATAAAGAATTCCACCCAAAAGGAAAAAAATCCAACTTTGATTATCGCCTAGCAACACCAGACAGAATTGGAAGGTCTAAAATACATAAGATTGGAATTGGTGCTTTACTAGGTCTGGCAGATTGGAGAGTAGATACGTTCTTTACTGCACTTCATTTGAATTATTTAGAAAAGAGATATTGGGAATCTAAATATGCTATTTCGTTCCCTCGACTGAGGCCTTTTTCTGGTGGTGAAGTTGATGCAAAATTAATGAGCGAACGGGATTTAACACAGGTTATTTGCGCATTTAGATTGTTCAATCAGGAACTGGAATTATCTATTTCTACAAGAGAATCTCAAAGATTCCGAGACAATATCATCCATCTGGGTATTACTACAATGAGTGCTGGTTCAAAGACCAATCCTGGGGGTTATATTGTTGAACCAATGTCTCTTGAGCAATTCGAAATAGACGATATAAGAAGTCCTGAAACCATAGAAACTACAATTAGAAAACAAGGAAAAGAAGCCGTTTGGAAAGATTGGGATCGATCTTACGAGATCGTTAATTAGCAACCTTTCTTAAACGAACATTTTCAGGACTGTTGATTCTTTCTAAAACACTTTGAGCCTCCAAAAAGGATGTTACGCTTTTACTAGAACTCCAGATTTTACCATTCAAAATAGCCTCTTCAAATCCGAAACTTTTCATTAGCTCCAGATTATCGGCACAGACGCCTCCAAGTCCAGCAACTTTAAGTCCTGATTGATCAAGTGAAGAACTGATGGCTCTTCCACTAAAAGCAGTAGCTAACGGGTCTTTAGAAACAGAATCAAAAACAGGATTTAGAACAACAAAATCCCAATATTTTTTTTCAGTTATTAAGTCTGAAAGGTTATCATATCCTCGTGAGAATTTTACCTTTCTTCCCATTATCTTACAAAGAAATTTAACCTTTGCTAAATAAGTACTTTTCTCTACCTGTCTGGATGAAAAATGGACTCCTTTAACCTTAAAGCTCAAAGCTAAAATTTGATGGGAATGTAAAACAATTCTTGGGTGATACTGTTTAGGAATAGCTTTTAAGAATTTTCTAAACTTTGATTTTGAGTAGTGGTTTTTTCGTAGGTGGAATGTTTCCAGACCTTTCTCGAAAAGATTTACAATAATTCCAATCTCTCCATCAACCTTCCTTTTTGATGATACTACGCTCAACTTCATTTTGACGGTACTTTTTAGTTAATTTGCCAAATTCTTCAATTAACCTTGCGTTTTGTTCAAATATATTACCTACAACAACAATATCCGCACCAGAATCGAACAAGTTATTAAGGTGAATTGTATCCTTAACTCCTCCTCCTATTACGATTGGAGCTTTAATATGTTTCTTTATCTCGGTAATCATGCCCTTTTCAACGGTGAGTTTTGCTCCACTTCCTGTATCAAGGTAAATAAGTTGCATTCCTAACTGTTCTCCAGCTAAAGCAGTTGATACTGCTATTTGATGCTTTTGTCTAGGAATTGGTATAGTTTGACTGACATAGGAAACCGATGTATTAGAATGCCCATCTACCAACATATATCCAGTAGGAATAATTTCTAAGTTGGACTTTTTTAATTTGACAGCAGCTTTAACATGTTGCCCAATCAGATATTCGGGGTTCCTTCCAGATATTAACGATAACAGCAATATAGCATCAGCATGAGAGCTAACTTGTGTATTATCGCCTGGAAAAAGAACAATGGGGATATTAGTGTATTCTTTTACCTCCGTAACAAATTCATCAAATCTATTGTGCGTGACTAAACTGCCTCCAATAAAAATAAAATCAATTTGATTGATGTTACATAGACTAGTCGCTTCAATTAGTTTTTTGGGATCTTGATAAGAGTCAGGGTCTAATAAAACCGCTAACATTTTATCACCGCTCCGTTTCCGCTCCTTTATTTGTTCTAGTACCGATTTCAATTGAGATTAAGTCGCTTAAGTAAACTAAATAGTACCCTTCAAAAATACGATATGTCAATTGAAAAATGTCCTTTTTATCTGCTCTTTTTCTAACAGCATTTATGACTCCTTGATTTCTCAATTCAAAAGCTTGGACTTCTGCCATTTTAAAAGGCATTTCACAAGTGTAATACTTAAACATGGCTTCTTTTGCTCCCCAAAGAATGTGAAGAAAATCACTCTCCTTTTCTGAAGGAATCCAGTCTAATTCAAAGTCAGAAGAAAACTTCTTTTTGATATTAAGAATCTTTTCATTTTCATATTGAATGTCTATCCCTGTTTCATAATTTCTGTTGAAACTCAAGGCAACTTTTTCTTCCGAATGACTCAGTGAAATATGAAAATCATGACCTTTTAAATGCGGGACACCAAAGTCATTATAAATAATTTGGTCTCCGGTTTTCAATACTTTTTTTGCTAATTGTCTGACTGCAAGCCATTGTTTTCTTCCCTTTTCATGTTTTATTCTCTGCAGTTCCATTTCTTCTTGATCATTTAAATCAAGACCATTTCTCAGTTCTTTAATGGATTCTGTGATGGTCCAAACAGAAACGTGCTGATAATCATTTACTTGTATGTTTAGGTCAATGGGCAAATATTTTCTGACTTTTGAAGAACCAAATTAAACATACTTTGTTAAACTACAGTAATATATGAGGCTCTAAAAGGTGCATTTTAGCTATCTTTGGCCTGAAATTTTGAATATGAGTACAGAAACAAAAGTATTACCATATAAGGTAAAAGACATCAACCTCGCTGACTGGGGTAGAAAAGAAATAGAATTGGCAGAAGCAGAAATGCCTGGATTAATGTCGCTAAGAGAAGAATTTGGAGATAGTAAGCCACTTAAAGGTGCAAGGATTGCTGGTTGCTTGCACATGACCATTCAAACTGCTGTGCTAATAGAAACGTTAGTTGAGTTAGGAGCAGATGTTACTTGGTCATCATGCAATATTTTTAGTACGCAAGATCATGCAGCAGCAGCAATTGCGGCAGCTGGAATTCCGGTTTATGCATGGAAAGGAATGACAGAAGAAGAGTTTGATTGGTGTATAGAACAAACTTTGTTCTTTGGTTCTGAAGACCGTCCACTAAATTTGATTTTAGATGATGGTGGAGATTTAACCAATATGGTTCTGGATAAATACCCAGAATTAGTTGATGGAATTAAAGGACTTTCCGAAGAAACTACGACAGGTGTTCATAGATTATACGATAGAGAAAAAGCAGGGACTTTAACTCTTCCAGCTATCAATGTAAATGATTCTGTTACCAAGTCTAAGTTTGATAATAAATATGGCTGTAAAGAATCTCTGGTAGATGCGATTAGAAGAGCAACGGATGTTATGATGGCAGGTAAAGTAGCTGTTGTTGCAGGGTATGGAGATGTAGGGAAAGGTTCAGCAGAATCACTTCGTGGAGCAGGAGCAAGAGTTATTGTTACTGAGATTGATCCGATTTGTGCATTGCAAGCGGCTATGGATGGCTTTGAAGTGAAGAAAATGGTAGATGCTGTTGAGGAAGTTGACATTGTGGTAACTGCAACCGGAAACTGTGACATTATTGATGGTATTCATTTTGAGAAAATGAAAGACAAAACAATCGTTTGTAATATTGGTCACTTCGATAATGAAATTAATGTTGCTTGGTTAAATGAGAACCATGGAGCTTCTAAAGTAGAGATTAAGCCTCAGGTAGATAAGTATACGATCAATGGAAAAGATATTATTCTACTTGCAGAAGGTAGATTGGTAAATTTAGGATGTGCAACTGGTCACCCATCATTTGTAATGTCTAATTCATTTACTAATCAAACTTTGGCTCAATTGGAATTATGGAATAATTCTGATACTTATGAGAACAAGGTGTATACACTTCCGAAACACTTAGATGAAAAAGTAGCAAGATTGCACCTTGCGAAAATTGGTGTTGATTTGGAAGTTCTTTCAGATAAACAATCGGATTATATAAGCATTCCTAAGGAAGGACCTTATAAGCCTGATACATATAGATATTAAGAAGATAGATTCTAAATGCAAAAAAGCCACGCAATTGCGTGGCTTTTTTTGTGCTATGTATATTTAAAATTTACACCTATCGAATGTAAATATCGTATGGCATTCTCATTTGAATACCTTTAGTATTTGCTACCTTTTTCAATTCTTTTATTTGCTGATAAAGCTCAAAATGCTCAGTTCCTAATTCCTTTTCCAAGAGAACTTCTAAAGAAGCATTCGCTCCAAAATCTTCAAGCATTTTTTGTAATGGGTCTTCTTGCTTTGGAAATTCTTTTACTCTATACTCTTCTAAACCAGCTTGTTCTGCTGCATAGGACATTGCTTTTTCCAATCCGCCAATCTCATCTACTAATCCAAGTTCCATAGCTTGCAGACCAGTCCATACTCTTCCCTGTCCAATGTCATTTGCGACCATGGTGCTATCTAAACCTCTTCCATTAGCAACCTTCCCAACAAAAGTTCCATACACATCATCAATCATTTTTTGAAGAAGTTCTTCTTCCTCAGGTTTAAAAGGTCGTGTCCCAAAATAAAAATCAGCCATTTCGTTAGTCTTTACCGTATCTGTAGTAAGGCCTAATTTTTCATTCAACATTTTTTGAGTATTTGGAACCAAACCGAAAGCTCCAATACTACCGGTAATCGTATTCTCAGAAGCAAATATTCTATCTGCTTCACAGGAGATATAATATCCACCAGAAGCTGCTAAGTCGCCCATTGATACAACAATTGGCTTCACTCCTTTAGTTAAACTCATTTCTCTTAAAATGACATCACTTGCCAAGGCACTTCCACCAGGACTATTTACTCTTAAAACAATTGCTTTAATGGAAGAATCGGATCTCGCTTTTCTAATTCCTCTGGCAATTCTCTCCGAACCAATAGTTTCATCATCGCCTTCACCACTTTCTATTCCACCAACTGCATATACGACTCCTATCTTTTCCCTTTTAATCATTCCCTTTGCAGACTTGGATTTTTTTGAATATTCATTAAGGTCTACCAAAGGAATTCTTTTATCAGCTTCAATATTCAACTTGCTTCTCAATAAATCCATTACTTGATCCTCGTACCATAATCCATCAATCATTTTCAGTTGAAGAGCTTTATCTGGATTGGTAGCCAGCATCCCATCTGCTATTCTATTTAATTCATCTTTGGAAATATTTCGGTCTCGAGAAACGTTAGCAAGCATATCATCCCAAATTCCATTTAAGAGAATGTTCATTTGTTTACGATTAGACTCACTCATTTTATCCAAAGTAAATGGTTCTACCGCACTCTTAAAATAATTGTTCTTAGGACGAATAACTTGAAATTCAACTCCTATTTTTTCAAAAAAGCCTTTCATGAAGAGAAGTTCGGAAGCCAAGCCTTTGAATTCCATTCCACCTTCAGGATATAGGAACAGACTATCTGAAACAGAAGCCATGTAATATGCATTCTGTGTCATATTTTCAGAATAGGTATAAATCCATTTTCCGGATTCTTCTTTAAATTCATTTAGCTTATCTCTTATTTCTTCGGCAGTAGTTCCACCAGCAGGTACAGATACGATTTCCATATATATACC
The DNA here is from genome assembly GCA_964609215.1 of uncultured Flavobacteriales bacterium. Lineage (GTDB taxonomy): Bacteria > Bacteroidota > Bacteroidia > Flavobacteriales_D > JABDKJ01 > JABDKJ01. The sequence continues at coordinate 54,853 of CAZSQZ010000014.1, read as the reverse complement.
TTCAATATTATCATCTGTTTTTGCTCTTTCTATTTGCGTGAGTATGTTGTTTAAGCCTTCCTTAGAATCACCACCGAATCCAGTAAAGTCAATGTTGAACTCATTTTCAGAATCGCGATCTACAATGCTTTCATCAAATTCTAGAAACAGTACAGAACCGTTTTTAACTTCTTTTGAATCTGAACCTCCCGAAGCCAAGCCTATAATGGAAAAAATAGCGAATATCAGCCCAAAGAAAATTGTTATTCCCAGACAGGAAGCAAATACAAATTTTAAAAAGCTTTTCATTATTAAATTATTTAATTTGTTATTAAGCTGATCAAATGTACGAATCTAAATAGGCAGAGTCCTATATTTTACATTAAAGGTGGTTGAATAGGACAAGCGGCTATAGATAAAATGGAACTGATTAATACCGTTTATATTGGGATTGGAAGTAATTTGGGCGAAAGAACAAACTTCATTGAAAAGGCCAAATTAGAACTTGAAAAAATAGGGCGGATTTTGAGCGTGTCTCCAATCTATGAAAGCCATCCTTTTGGTTATGCTTCTAGTAGTGCTTATTTGAATTTAGTTGTAGAGTTTATAACAGATTTAGAGCCAAAGAAGTTGTTGGAAAAGAACCAGAATATTGAAGCGAAATTGCTTAGGAAGAAATCTAAAGACCACTATGAGGATCGTACCTTGGATTTAGATATTTTGTTTTTCAATGAGGAAATTATAGAGGAAGATGATCTTGTCGTACCCCATTTGGGAATAGTGGAGAGAAGATTCGTGCTTATTCCTTTAATGGATATTTGTCCGAATAAAAAACACCCTATGTTTGCCCAAACAATTGCTCAATTGTATAAGAAGTTAAAAGATAAAAATGATTTGAGACTTTTTGCGGAATGAACTATTCTTATGTTGCAATAGAAGGGAATATTGGAGCGGGTAAAACCACTTTGTGCAATTTGTTTTGCGATGAATTTAAGGCTAGAACATTGCATGAGGAATTTGAAGCCAACCCTTTTTTAGAAAAGTTTTATAACCATAAAGAACGTTATGCCTTTTCAGTAGAGCTTTCATTTTTAGCGGACAGATACAGACAACTCAGCCAAATTTTAGCTCAATCCGATCTTTTTAGGGAAAAAATAATTTCTGATTTTGCTCTTTTTAAATCACTTGTTTTTGCTCAAATAAATTTGAAGGAAGACGAACTAAAACTCTTTCAGAATTTATTTCAGATAATGAACGCAAATCTGCCAAAACCTGACCTTTTGATTTATTTGCATTTAAACATTGAGCAGCTTTTCAGGAATATTGCAAATCGGGGCAGAGAATTTGAAAAAAGAATTAACTCTTCATATCTGTTAAATTTACAGAAAGAGTACCTTAATTACCTTAAAACTCAGCGCGATTTTCCAGTTGTATTGATCGATATTTCGGAACTTGATTTCTTGAATAAAGAAGAAGATTATGCCTATATGAAAAATATCCTTGAGAAGGATTGGGCTAAAGGCTTAAATATTCCACAGGAAAATTATTCATTATCAGGCTTTTAGTTTTTTTAACAGGCTTTTTTTTATCTCAAAACAATAATTACTTTTGCGGTTCATTTAAATAAGAGCTCTTATAAAATATTTTATGATGAAATTGAATTCTATCAAAACACTTGCATTCGCTATTCTAATGAGTGGAATGTTTTCGAGTTGCGCCTTATTTGACGGTGTGACTTATGAAGTAACGCCTGATCCTTTGGAGGCGCATGGAGATATGGTTACCTTAAATGCGAAAGCAACGGTACCGGAAAAGAAAATGCACAAAAACGCAGTTGTCGAAATTACACCTGTGCTAAGAAAAACAGATGGATCTGAAGTTGCATTTAAAACAATTACTGTTCAGGGGGAAAACGCTCCTGGTAATGGTATTGTAATCAATAGCAAAACGGGAGGAACTTTTGATTACTCTGATCAAATAGATTTTACATCTGATATGATGCAGTCTGAGGTTTACCTAAAGGTGAAAGCTGGTAAAGGGGTTGCAGATAAAGTTTTGGATGAAGTGAAAATTGCCGATGGTGTTGTTGCTACTCCATATTTAGTGGTTTCTGATGAACAACCTATTTCTTCTATGGATAAATTTGAAAGAATAACTAAGCACGATACAAAAGCAGAAATTAATTTCTTGGTGAATCAATCAACGGTGAGAAGATCTGAGCTTAGTCAAGAGGATATTAAGAATCTGGAAACATTTTTTCAGGATGTAGCTTCCAACCCAAGATGGGATATTAAGCAAATAGATAATCCAGCGTTTGCTTCTCCTGAAGGAGAAATAGACAAGAATGATGCTCTTGCTACAAGAAGAGCAACTGCTGGTGTAAAGACTTTAACCAAGCTAATGAATAAAGCTGGTTTGCCAGAAGTTGAAAATGTTTTCAATAGTATGGGTAAAGGTGAAGATTGGGATGGTTTCAAGCAAGCTATGTTAGCGAGTAACATAGAAGATAAGGACTTAATCATTAGAATCCTTGAACAGGAAAAAGATCTGGACAAGAGAGAAAAAGATATCAGAAACTTAACGGTTACTTATAACGAGATTAAGAAGGATGTTCTTCCTCAGTTAAGAAGAACAGCTCCTACCGTAAATTATGAAATTACGGGTTATTCTGATGAAGAGTTGTTGAAGTTGGGAACTACTGAACCTGGAACTTTAAATGTTGAAGAATTGCTTAAAGCAGCAACTTTAACAGAAGATTTAGATCAGAAATTAGCAATGTATACTGCTGCCAGAAAAGGATTTCCAGAAGATTATAGAACATGGAATAATGAAGGTTATGTATTAATGCTTCAAAATAAAATGTCTGAAGCAAAAAATGCATTCATGAAAGCAGATGAATTAGCACCTGCTAGTGCTGAAGTAACAAATAATGTTGCGACTCATACTCGTTTAGGTGGAGATAGAGAAACAGCATATAAAATGTATAAAGATGCAGTTTCTGCAGGACCAGAAGTTAAAGCGAACATGGCTATAGTTGAAATTCAAGATGGAAATTATGCTGATGCTGTTAGAAACCTTCAGGGTGTAAACAGTTGTAATGCTGCTTTAGCTAGAATCTTAAATGGAGACGCTTCAGGAGCTACTTCTATTCTAGATAATGCTGTTGACGGAGATAGCGCAACAGGACATTATTTAAGAGCTATTATAGCTGCTAGAACAGGAAATTCAGCTGCAATTGCAGGACACCTTGCAAAGTCAATTGCTATGGATTCTTCTATGAAAGATCGTGCAATGAAAGATGCGGAATTCTTAAAGTATAAAGACGCTTTAGGTTTCTAATCGATAAGAGTTTAAATGAAATAAAGTCCTCTCGTTTATTCGGGAGGACTTTTTTTATTTTACGACAAGCTGTTTTATTCTGGAACCTTTCTCACTTTCTATGACAATATTGTAAATGCCTTTTGACCAACCATCTATAAGAATTTCTTCTTGGGCATCTGTTGATTTCTTAGTCCATATTTTTTGTCCAGCGTTATTATAGATGTTTATTTGCTTCTCTGAACTATCTAAGCCCCAATTTAATATGAATCTATTCTCTGCTGGGTTGGGTTGAATACTAAAACTAAATTCGTCTTCTGCATTTTCAATCGAAGTAGTCAAAAGCCATTGGTTGTATTTTGATTGAAGCACATCTATGGGCTCAACCCATTGAGGAGTACCAGCAATATTACAATCTAAATACAAAGAATCGGGATGGTCATTAGGTAAAGCAACTCGAATGAAAGCGGAAAGAGAACTTGTGCTATCTTCAAAACACCTAGTATCTGCGCCAATTATTTTAGCACCTTGCATAGCAGCCATTAATTTATCCGCTAAACTTCCATTGGTATTTAGGAAATTGCTCTCCATATTATCCAATACTTCCTGGCCTAAAAGAATATTTCCTTGAATGGCATAATTGGGGCCTAGAATATGGTTTTTATAATCAAAGCAGTTGCTTCCAGTATAAGCTGCAGAACGAGGGGAACCGTTATTGTAATCTACAATACCGTACTGTCGTATTAATGGGTTATCTTGAACATCATTGTTTTCCATCCAAGTAATTATTTCCTGAGGTGAAAGTCCCTGTTCCATTTTTAAATGAGCTTCTGCTTGATTATCGAAAGAATGATAAGATTGTGTATGAATTGCTCCTACACCTGGAATTACATCACTAATGAGAAGAGCACCAAGAGTACCTGGCCATATTATGCTATCTCCACAAGTTGCACCAGCACTTCCAATTTCTCCTGTTATTGAATCTACAGCTACAATACTAAATGTATGTTGAGCAGAAAGCAGGAAACTCATAAAAGCAAAATGCGTGAATAAAAGATATTTCAATTTCATGTTTTCTTGCTTATTGGGTTAATTTTGACTCTTAAAGATATAACAGAATATGTCAAAGGAAAAAATACTTCTACTGGGTTCAGGAGAGTTGGGAAAGGAATTAGTCATTGCGTTAAAGAGATTGGGAAAATATGTTGTTGCTTGCGATAATTATGAAAATGCTCCTGCAATGCAAGTTGCAGATGAGTTTGAGGTCATTAATATGCTCAATGCTCAGGATCTGGATAGAGTAGTAGTAAAACACAATCCTATCTTAATTGTTCCAGAAGTAGAATCCATTCGGACAGAGCGTTTCTTTGCGTATGAGGAACAAGGATTTAATGTTGTACCTAGCGCAAAGGCGGCAAACTTTACCATGAACCGAAAGTTGATCAGAGACCTTGCAGCAAAAGACTTAGGTTTGAAAACGGCAAAATATCTCTATGCTGATAATATGGAGGATTTTAAAATTGCAGTTAAGGAAATTGGAATTCCCTGTGTCGTTAAACCATTGATGTCTTCTTCTGGTAAGGGACAATCCATAGTAAAGAGTGAAGATGATATTCAAACCTGTTGGAATTATGCAATCGAAGGAAGTCGTGGAGATTTGAAGGAAGTAATTATTGAAGAGTTTATAGCGTTTCATACGGAGATTACATTGCTCACAGTAAGTCAAAAAAATGGCAATACTTTGTTTTGTCCTCCAATAGGGCACCGTCAGGAGAGAGGTGATTATCAAGAAAGCTGGCAGCCATGTATTTTACGAGATGAGGATATAAAAGAGGCCGAAGAGATGGCAGAAAAAGTGACAAAGGCTTTAGGTGGAGCCGGAATTTGGGGAGTAGAATTTTTTATTTCCGCAGACGGTGTTTACTTTTCAGAACTTTCGCCAAGACCTCATGATACAGGTATGGCAACACTTGCAGGTACACAGAACTTAAATGAATTCGAATTGCACGCACGTGCAATCTTAGGACTGCCAATACCGGAAATAACCTTGAACAGGGCAGGAGTAAGTTCAGTTATATTGGCAGATAGCGAGTATTATGGTTGGCCAAGTTATCAGGGTGTTGAAGAAGCTTTATCTAAACAAAAAACGGACATCAGAATTTTTGGAAAGCCATCCACAAGAGAAAATAGAAGAATGGCAGTAATTCTTTGTTATGATGATCTGAATTGCGATATGCTTGAACTGCGAAAAAAAGCAAATGAATGCGCTGAAAAAGTAAAAGTTGTGGTTCCTAAATTTGAAGAAGTATAGTAGAAAAAGTAACTTTTTTATCTTATTGTTCGTCTTTTAGCTTAAACCATTCTTTGTCGGAGTGGTCAAATACGGGAATTCTAGATTCATGTAATGTGATACAATTTTTGAAAATTCCGTTATATGCTTAGTTATTCCTATTATTTTTAAGAAATAAACTATTTACATGCTTTTTTAAATTTAAATGGATGTATATGCTTTTTAAAGCCACACTAAAACTCGCCCTTTTATCCCTATCAATTTCGTTATTCTCAAATCTCAGCGCTCAGGTGTATGAAGATTATATAGGCGGAGGTAATAGCCAAGGTATAAATTTCATTACCAGCAGCAGTTTTTCACCTAATGCCTGGGATGAAGTAGCATCTGGTGAACAAACACTGAATGGAAGTGGAATGGATGCCAGGTTATTTGAAACGGCTCGTTTTTTGAGCCAAGCTACATTAGGCGCCAATAGAGAATATATTGAGCAGGTAGCAGAAATGGATTTTGAAGCCTGGATAGATGATCAATTTACCAAGCCTTATGCGTCTATGTTTCAGGCAACAGATTCTGCATTTAATTTAGCCAAGGGAATATTCGTTCAAAATGGTGGAGATCCTGATGATTTCTTCGGGCCATTTGGACACCATTTTTATTATGGGCTTTGGCATAATAATATGTTCAATGAAGATTTGCTAAGACAAAGAGTAGCTCTGGCACTAAGCGAAATATTGGTTATTTCTGCTCGATCGGAATTATATGATTACGGTTATGGTTTGGGGGCCTATTATGATATCCTTTTAGATAATGCCTTTGGTAATTATGAAGATTTATTACTTGATGTAACGCTGAACCCAATGATGGGAAGGTATTTAAGTCATTTTAATAACCCATTGGAAATCCCTTCACTTAATATCCATCCAGATGAAAATTATGCTCGGGAGATTATGCAATTATTTTCCATTGGATTGCATGAATTAAATATGGACGGATCTGAAGTATTGGATGCTGAGGATAATCTCATTCCAACTTATGATAATGATGATATAAAGGAATTTGCACAGGTTTTTACTGGTTTGGGACCTGGTGCGATAATAGAAAACCCCTGGGTTGATGAACCTATGTTTGGTGAGATCTTCTATTTGACCGTGCGTTCAGAGCCCATGGCAATGTATGATGAATGGCACGATCAAAGTTCCAAAGAATTATTAAATGGATTTGTAATACCAGCGGGGCAAGATGGAATGCTCGATATAGAAATGACTGTTAATCATTTATTCAATCATAATAATGTAGGGCCATTTCTAGCATTAAGATTAATTCAAAATCTGGTTAAATCCAATCCTTCACCAGAATACATAGAAAAAGTTGCACTGGCTTTTGAAGACAATGGTAATGGTGTCAGAGGAGATATGAAAGCTGTTATCAAAGCTATTTTATTGGATGAAGAAGCCAGAAGCTGTGCATGGTTGAATGAATCCTTTCATGGGAAATTAAGAGAGCCCATGTTGAGGTATTTCCAATATGCAAGAGCAAACGATAAGTTGGCTCCAGATGATTTATATTGGAACTCAGGTATAGAATTTTTGCAATTAACAGGACAAGGACCATTAGCTGCTCCATCCGTATTCAATTTTTTCACACCTAGTTACCAACCCGCTGGAGATATTGCAAACGCGGGTTTAGTTGCACCAGAATTTCAAATACACAATTCCAGAACCAGCGTTGGATTCATGAATAGTATTTATGTTTTTAATAACTGGGCTTTGATGTGGAATTTTGAAGAAGGTGTTGAAAACGTATTTATCAATTATAATGAATTGGAAACTTTGGCGCAGGAACCAGAAGTTCTTATAAATCACTTGGATGTTGTTTACACCAATGGACAACTAACAGAAGAGACAAGAGGAATTATTAAGGAGACGATTTCTGAGATTACCGGAAGTAATACAGGCCAGAGTTTTTTAGAACTTAGAGTTCGCTTAGCCTTATACTTAATTATGGTTAGTCCAGATTATGCAATTTTAAAATAAGAACAGCCATGAGTAAAGATCGCAAAGATATTTCAAGAAGAAAATTTCTAGGACAAGCAAGTTGTGCTGCATTAGGAACAACAACCTTGTTTTCTTCGCTTATAAACTTAAAGGCTTTGAATGCAGCAGCTATTGATAATTCAATGCTCAATTCAAACTATAAAGCATTGGTTTGTTTACTAATGGGAGGTGGAAATGATTCCTTTAATATGCTTATCCCAAGAGGAAATGATGAATACGGTCAATATGCGATAACCCGTTCTAATCTGGCTATTCCTCAAACGGATATTCTCCCTATTTCGGCTCTAAATCCCGATGGTCAATTATATGGTATTCACCCTGCTATGACACAGGTGCAATCCATGTTCTCTAATCAGAATTTAGCCTTTATTACAAACATTGGTAATCTGGTTGAGCCCACCACAAAAAACCAGTATTTCAGCGGAATTCACCCTTTACCTTTGGGCTTATTTTCACACTCAGATCAAACCCAGCAATGGATGACAGGAAGACCTCACGAAAGAGCGTCAACAGGATGGGGTGGAAGAATGGCAGATTTGGTTCAGAGCATGAATGCCAATCAAAATATTTCCATGAATATCTCCCTTTCTGGAACCAATGTGTTTCAGCAAAGCGATGGTACAATTGAATATGCTATCAGTCAGGATGGAGCTTTGGGAATAGAAGGCTATAATCCCGATGGTTGGATCTATGAACAATTGAGAACGCAGGCATTGGATAATATGTTGGATGCTACTTATCAAGATATTTATAAAAAGACCTATGTAAATACCATCAGAAATTCAAGGGATGCAACATTAGAATTTAATGAAGCCTTATCGAATACTCCAGCTTTGCAAACCAACTTCTCAGATAATCAATTGTCTCAGCAGTTTAGAATGATCGCAAAGACTATGCAGGCCAGAGAGGGTCTCGGTTTTTGTAGACAAATTTTCTTTGTGAATTATGATGGTTGGGATCATCATGATGAGCTGACAATGTCTCAAGAGGCGATGTTAACGGAAGTGGATATTGCCTTAGGTGAATTCAATGCTGCTATGACAGAAATTAATTTACAGAATGAAGTGACCACCTTTAGCATTTCTGATTTTGGAAGGACATTGACCTCTAATGGAAATGGAACCGATCATGCCTGGGGTGGAAATGTAATGGTTATGGGAGGCGCTGTAAATGGTGGAGATATTTATGGACAGTTTCCATCTCTCGAATTGGGAAATCCGCTTGAGGTTGGTGGTGGAGTTTTAATTCCTACCCTTTCAGCAGATCAATATTTTTCTGAATTAGGTCAGTGGTTTGGAGTTTCCAATTCAGACTTGAATTCAATATTTCCTAACGTTGCCAACTTCTCAGACTTGAGTGCTGGTCAACCTATAGGTTTCATGAACATTTAATCGAACAAGAATGAAAAAGATTAGCATAATTTTCGTGATTTTAATTCTTGCACAAGCAAGCATAGCTCAATGTTTTGAGGATAGACATAATGGAAACTGGTTTGACTCATGGATTTCTTGTGAAGCTTCTATGAATCCAAATTCGGCAAGAGGAAATGGACATTGGATATTCTATGATTTTCACCATACCTATTCTTTGGGCGTGAGTACAATTTGGAATTTAAATATTCCGGGTAGTACAGAAAATGGAATGAACGAAGTGGTAATAGATTATTCTGTAGATGGTGTAACATGGACGGAATGGGGAAATTTTAATTTTCCGGAAGCTCCAGGCATAAGCACCTATGAAGGATTTCAGGGGCCTGACTTTACAGGACTTACTGCAAAATATATGATCATTACTGCGCTGTCTAATCATGGAGGGGACTGCGTTGGGTTTTCAGAGTTGAGAATAGGCGTAGAAGATGCAATCATCTCCGATATTCCAGAAATAGAAGATAATGGATGTTTAGATTTAAGCGTTTATCCGAACCCGCATAGTGAGTCATTCACCTCTAAGATTCTCTCCTCTTGTCCTGAAAACATTTCCTGGAACCTATTTGATGTACAGGGAAGATTGGTCAAAAAAGGAACGCTTAATCAAGTTGCTGAAGAAAATTATTTAGATCTTGATTCCGATGGCTTACCTGCTGGATTATACCATTTAGTAGTTATTCAGGGAACAGCAAGAGCAAGAATGCCCATTATTAAATCTAGCCTGTAAATGGATTTGCTATGGTTGGGGGTTTCTAGTTCCTGATTTCTAATTCCTGGTTAAGAGTTTTAAGTTCCTGGTTAAGAGTTTTAAGTTCCTGGTTAAGAATTTCTAGTTCCTGGTTTATAGTTTGGAGTTAGTTCTTGGTTTATAATTGAAAAGTTAGGAGTTTATAGTTTCTGATTTCTAACTCGATTACCAACACCTAACCAGAAACTATTAATCCCTAACTGTCAAACTTTCTCTCCTCAACCAACTTCACAATTTTTTGAAATTCAATTTAGTATATATACCTGAACCCAAGGTTATAGGCATTACCCGCACCATCACCTCTTGAAAGGAAGAAATCTGAATAAGAGATTTCAAGTCCCAATTTTGAGCTCAGCTGATATTTACCACCAATACCATATTGAGTAAACCATCTTAACTGTCCAAAAGCCGTATCAAACCCGTTGGTAGCATTACCAAAAGCAGGCGAATGTTGCAGTAAGAAAAACAAGGTAGTATTTTCTTCAGGGAAGTAACTCAATACACCTGTTACAGGGGTCCTGAAAAAGTTTAATTGATTCTCATTTCTTTTGATTCTGTATAGGAAATCAGCCTCCAAAAATAATCTAAACTTACTGCTAAACGCATGGTCATAAAAAAACTGCGTCATCCAAGTAAACCGATCATGAGCTGTAAATCTCGGAGATTCTAAATTCCCAGCTACCGGAAAGAAAAATGTACTTTGTACAGATAATCCCGTTATTTTAGGAAAAGGGGTAAATTTAATTCTCGGTCCTATTCCGCTCAATGCAACTCTTGAAAAACCATCACCAGGAGAAAATAAATTCAATGGAGAATTTTGTTCGCTGTCATAGTAAGCAGAGTTAATCATGAAATCCAAGCCCACATTAATTCGTGAATTCTCAGAAATACCGTAAGAAATCTGGAATAAATTGGTTAAGAAAGTTTGGGTTTCTGGTAAAGCAACCTCATCTCCTGCTCTATCGCGAATAGCCGTCTGCGTATAAAGGTTGTTCAAATTATTCACCTCAAATTGTCCCTTCTTAAGCAACACACTAGGTGTAAAAGCTTGCACATTAGAAAGCTGACTTGACTCTATTCCTGTTGAAGAAGTACTTGAAATATCATTCAAAGACCAGTCATAAGTGTAGAAACTCTTCTTATAACTTTTAGGAATAGATTTGGTACGGTAATTATTAATGTATTCAAGAACCGTATTACCCGTTTTTGTGAAATCAGACTTATACCAATCAAATATTTGAGAAAGCCCAACCGTTCGCTTCGCAGTATTCACCCTTATAAAGTTAGGATCGTTAAGAGCCATTTTTGTTCTCTTATCCATTTGCTGATCCAATGTTTCAGGTCTATATGCTTCACCAGCAATTGGAGGGCAACCTAAGGCTCCGCAAACCAATACAAAATGCAAACGCGCATCTTCAGTATCTGGAATAAGCTCCTTTTTTTCCAACTCATTTAAAGTAAATCTCTTAGTCCCAACAGAATGTTTCTTTTGATCAAAAAAACCTTTTATTTCCTGTGGAGATTTGGTAGGGTAATTATCTACTATTCCATCAATAACTAAAATGTTATACGCATTGATGTAAAAAGCTTTCTTTTGTTCCATGTCTAGAGAAGGGACATTGAAATCTGCGATTTCAGACACCAACTCATCTAACAATTTAGGGCTCTTGATAATTTGATCGTAGTCAACTTTATCGTTAATAACATACTTACCAAGGAAGATGTCCGTCTTATCCAAAAATTGGTTAAGCTCTGCCTGTTTTTGCGCAAAACTGAATATGCTAACAAAACAGAAAATTGGGATTAAGGCTAGCTTTTTCATTTTTCCTATTCCATGTTGTTATACACACCCAAAACTTCCAATCCAAAATAACTGCTTTCAATTGCAGCAGTACTTTTGTCAAGTCCTGTTAATTCCATAACAGCCTCATTTGAAGTGCCGGCATCAAATACGAATTGCGCATTTTGTGCAGAAAATGTCCATGTTCCCTGTTGAAATTGAGCATCGTCTTCTGCTCCGCATAAAACGTTACCTCCATCATAGGAATAAGTGCCATCAATGTTAAGTTCAATAACATCGTCTAAACGACATTCCTGAAGACCTGAAATATCTTCAATGGTAAATGCCAATGCATTCCATGTTTTAGAACTTCCGTTTGTCAAATACTGAATTAAAGTATCTGTGTTACTAGGAATAGAAGTAGGAACCATGATTGGAGGATCGTCTGGATCATCAGGGTCTGGCATTGTAACTGTTTGTTGCATTTCCTCCAACTCAACCAACTCGCATGATGAGAAGCCAATTATAGCTATGCTAAAGATGACTATCGGTGTTAAAATATTTCGTTTCATATCTTTATTTTAAATTTTAATTTATCTGATGGTTCAAATGTAGGGCTTAAGTATCACGTAAATGTCCCCAAATGCTAAAATATACATAACTTAACATGCACAAAATGGATATTGTTCATTTTAAATTGGTCTTCTAAAATAGCTTTGAATGGTTTTTCTAGGCCTTGATATTACTTAGTTCAAGTAGATTTTCATATGCATTTAAAATTCTACTGATGTAATCTACATCATGTTTGTTTCCAACTTTTATTAAACGATTTATCCATTGTAACTGTTGCTTAATTGTTAGGCCATTTAATCAATAATTAACTGTAAAAATGCATTCCTAAGCCTCCTTTTTTGAAACAGATCTAATTCTTTAATGAGGACAATACGATCATTAAAAATTAAAGACCTTCATATAGCAAGGCCATCTCTTCAGCAGTCTTTTTGTAGTTTAGATTTTTCTCAATATGCTCTTTTGCCTGTATTGAAATTTTGGATTTTAGTTCATGCTTAGTGTATAGCTTTAGTATAACCTCATATAATGCAGTGGAATTTTTTGAAGGAACTACCAGGCCGCTTTTACCATCCACTACCAACTCCTCATTCCCTGGAATATCTGTGATAATAGGAGCTATCCCCAAAGACATAGCTTCAATTACGGATTTGGTAATAGATTCTCCCATTATTGAAGGTAAAACAAAGCAATCACATGCTTTAACAATAGACAATGTGTCATTCCTGAAGCCCAGGATGTGAATTTTATCTCTGTTCTTATTTCCATCCAGTTCTGCTTTGTTTTCTTTATCCTCCATATTCCTGCCAATCAGTAACAAATGAATATCCAGATTGGAATCTATCATGCTCATAGCTTTGATTAAATAAGGAATGCCTTTCATTTTTCTATTGTTGCACACGTTTACCAGAAGGAAAGCATCTTTACTCAAGCCCAATTCCTTACGAATATCATGTGCTTCACAGTTTTGATACCACTCTATATTATGGCCCTTATTTATGGTAATAGCCTTGCTCTTGTTAAATATCAATTGCTTTCTTAAATAAGACTCAACTCCTTTTGAATTGCAAACAACAGCATCTACTCTCGGATGCAAAAACTTAAAGTATGAAGAAGGGTCGTACCAATAAATGTTTCCAGCAAAGCCACGGTACAATACAATTTTCACATCAAGTCCTTTTGCTGCCTTCAAGCCCTGAATAATTGCATTGCTATTGTACAATTGCAAAATTTCAATAGAATGCTTGATGAGGTATTCTCTAATACGTTCTGTTTCCTTTTCATCAAATTTCTTGCTTGGATGAAATGGGATTACAGAAATACCAACCTCCAAAAATTGTTTCTCTAGCGGAGAATTTTCATAGGTCATGATATGAATCTCGTAACCTTTTTTAGCGAGTTCAATAAATATGCTGGCCTCGGGTCTTGTGGAATGTAGCTTACTATAATCGCTTATTACCAGAACTTTTTTCAATGGGAATCAATTTAGATTTAAAGCAAAGCATGTTCAGCGCTCAAAACTAGGTTTTTTAATTGAACCGATAGAATGAAGAGTGTACATAATCTCGAATGGAATATTTTACGCTAAAAGAGTAATTCTCACCTTTCTTTTTTTAATGCGGCTATTGTTCAATTTTTGAATGAGTTCTTCGGCTTTGTCTTTGGGTACCGCAACAAAAGCATGTTCCTGTTTGAGTTCAATCACGCCTAATTCTTCCTTTTGCAAACCGCCTTCCTTAAAGAATAAACCTGCAATGTCTCCTTTTGAGATTTTATCCTTTCTGCCACCCGAGATATAGAGTGTTTCCCAAGAACTAGAAACGGGTCTAGTATCTTTAGAAAGAATAACTTCCTCCGCATGACTGGCAAATGCTTTCAGGCTTTCAAATTTCCCTTTGATAATATATGCCGAACCGCTACTGTGCATTCTAGCCGTTCTACCATTCCTATGTGTAAATTCATCCACACGTGGTGGCATTTCATAATGAATGATGAAATCCAATTCCGGAACATCAATTCCTCGAGCAGCCAAATCTGTCGCAATGAGTAGTTTACTGGTTTTGTTCCTAAACTTGATTAAGGCCCTTTCTCGGTCTATTTGTTCTAAACCACCATAAAAAACTTCATGGCCAATATTGTTTCTATCTAAATATTCACTCAATACCTCTATGGAATCTTTGAAATTGCAAAAAACGATTCCGCTTTTGTCGCCAATATGTCCAAGCAATTTTACCAGAGTAGTCAACTTACTGTCCGTCTTACTTTCAACAACTTTAAGTTTCAGCCCGGCCAACTTGTCTTTTAAAAGGTCAATTTTTATGGGATCTTTCAAACGGACAAAACGAGGTATTTCAGCTTTTTGCGTAGCCGATGTCATTATTTTCTTTTTGAGGAAACGCAGTTTGTCGGTGATCTCCATCATCTCCTTTTCAAAACCTACCTCCAGAGATTTATCAAACTCGTCTAGCACCAAAGTGTGAATATGTGTAGGGTCAATATTCCCTCTTCTAATATGATCTGCAACTCTACCCGGAGTACCAATTAAAATTGAGGGAGCATGTTTGAGTTCTATTTTGTCCTTGGTTCCTGACTTTCCGCCATAAACAGCATTGGCCTTAAAACCGCTACCCATTTCTCGGGTCACCGATTCTATCTGAATAGCCAATTCACGAGAGGGCACTAAAACGAGTACTTGAATATCCTTCGAATGCCTATCCATCTGCTCGATGATTGGCAATAGAAAAGCCAATGTTTTCCCCGTTCCAGTAGGGGAGAGCAAGATCACTTCAGAATGCGATAAGATAGCTTCATGCGCTTCTAGCTGCATTGGGTTGAGCCGCTCAATGCCTAATTTAGAGAGAATAGCTGCTTGATCTTTGTAATTGCTCATGGGGTGAAGGTAGGGGAAAATGAGCTATTGCTTATGCTATAAATACTACATTCTTTAGTATTTAAGAAGGTTATGTTTTAGCTGTCAACACCACGCTATCAACCTTTTCATAAATTTTTTCCAAGGTCTCCCTATATTTAATTAGGCTTTGCCGTATTTCAACGCACCTCTTTTCATTGAATACTTCTTTCTTTCCGGTAGCATGACTTATAAGAACTTTCTCTCCATCTTCAACAGATTCTTTGACATGAGCAAAATTGTTCCTTGTTGAAATCACTTCCTTATTATAAGAATCAAAGAATTTGTCAATTCCCACAGCAGAACCTTTTTTAGCAGTTTCTTTGTATAGTTTATTAATACATTTAGCTCTATGAAATGAAGTGAAAATTCTTGAATTACTTATTTTGTCAGATGTAGGAGAAGAGCCCAGAGCTTCCTTGGAAACGTTATCAATTGATTCTTTGATTGACTCTTCAATGTATTTTTTGAAAGTTTCCGCTAAGTCAGAGTTTAAAAGCTTCATTATGATTTCCAACATCAAATCATCTAAATCACTTGTTTCAGCCATTATAAGACCTCTCATGGGATTAATCTCTTGAACTTTCTTGATGGTTGTATCAACGACTAACTCAAGTTTGTCAATGAAATCCTTTCTATGAGCTGTGTAAACTCCTTCGAGTTCATATTTCTTTATACTATCCCTTACGGATTCAATATCATTAGAGTAAAAAATGACGTCTGTAAGAATTGGATTTTCTTTTTGATCTCTTATAAACTTTATGATTTCATCCCCGTTGGGAGATCCTGCTAAAGTATAATCTACTAAAAGCAGGTCGTATTCTTTGAGTTGATTAAGTTCAAGCTCGTCTTTTACTTCATTGAAGTTTTTACACAATTTGGATGATAATTTAAACCCAAGTTCATCCAAGTAATCGCTGGCTAGATCTCTGCTTCCCTCATACCAAGATTTCACGTCCTCAACCCAAAGTACCTTGTATTCTATTCTCATTTGTTCAATGTTATTTTAAGCTCAAATCCCTTTGCGTAATCTGGGTTGTGTTCTATTTTACCTCCTAAATCATCTTCAACAATTCTCTTTACATGATTAAGTCCCAATCCCGAACCTCTTGTAGTTGTCATTCCTTCTTCAAAGATTAGCTTTGAGTCCATAGTTTCTGATAGAGGAAGACCAACATCTTTAATACTAATAATCAAGTTTCCCTTGTCTTCTTTAAAATCAAAAATCACTTTTTTAGCACTTTTCTTTCTCGAATTGCTTAAAATATTGTCAATGACAACACTTAGTTCTATGGGCTGAAACTTTTTAATGAAAGAAACATCTCTATTTAGTATTTCAATGTTGATTTTATGCAATACGAGATATGTTTTCTCAATATAGTTTATGATGTACTCTACTATATCTTCTTTGGTCTCTAGAGATGCTTTGAGAAAATTGGATTTTGTTGTGAACCTTGTAAGAGTAGCAATTTTTTCATTTGCTAAACTTATTCCTTGAAGGAAGGAGAAAAGCTCCTTGTCATTAAGCTTCTTTCCTTTATCTAGTTTACGTTTTAAGAGCAGGATCTTTTTTGAAATATCATCTGAATAAACGCCTATTATGTGATTTGAATCCCTAAGGTCTTTATACTCTATAGTCTCAGCAGCCTTATGTCTTGTAAGTTGTTCCTTGCGTCTAGCTGCTTCATTTTCAGCTTTAATTCTAGCCTCTTCTTCTTTTTGTCTCTTTTCTTGTTCTTCCTGAGCTTTCTTTTCGGCTTTGAGTTTAGCTAATTCAGCTTCAGCTCGTTCCTTTTCTTTCTTTAAAGTCGCTAATTCAGCTTTGTGTCTTTTTTCTTCCTCTTTCTTCTGGTTTTTTTCGGCTTCTAATCTAGCCTCTTCTTCCTTACGAGCTTTTTCTTCTGCCTCTTTTCTTCTCTTTTCTTCTTCCTCAGCCTTTCGTTCTGCTTCTTTTTTTTCCTTCTTTAATTTCTCATAAGCTTTTTCAATCTCATAAATTTTCTTCTTTAGGTCCTTATCATTGATTTTCTTCGCGATAGTGTCAAGATCGTCAATGAACTGAGTTTGTACTTCGTCAATTTTTTCATTTACAAGATTGATAAAGTCCTTATTGAAATCTAGGATTTTGATGTTCTTATCATTCGATAGGCTTTTGATTATTTGGATAAAATCAAGTTTGCTTCCTAAATTTGATTTGGCAATTTCAAGATTTTCGGAATCTTTATCTTCGGACAGGCTTTTTCTATATTCTTCGGCTTTTGATTTACCTTCATCATTGCTGCCAAAATATTTTCTTCGTTTAAATCCTTCTCCCCATAAAACTCCAACAACGTATCTTTCAAGACGCCTATGTGCTAATTCAAAGGCTTTAACTAATTCATAATATCCTTGAGTTTCAACCAGTCCACCGTCACGGCTAGATACTTCTTTGAATTGATCAGAATTATCAGAAGTAACTTCAACTCTACCAAATAAATCTCTTGTTCCTAAAAACCTATTGTATCCTTGCTGTGATCTAAAGTCAATTCCCCAACTATCGTCACCAGTATTACCAAATGGCTGCACTCTGAAGCCATTTTTGAAAAGAAATATGGAACCAAAATTGACAGGTTGGATTCCCATTTTTATAGTGAAGTTTCTTTTAGCAACTCTATTTAAAAAGAAGAGGTCAATTCGCAGATCTTCAATGATCTGAAATTTAGAATTTTCAAGAATATGGTAAATTAATTCGCCTCTATCTATAATTTTACTCTCAATTTGGTTATCGGAAATATTTAAAATGAACTGAGATGTTTTTAGTTCTAGAATATCAAGAATGGCGTTTTTTATTGGGCCATTAACTTTATCACGAAGAGTATACTTCTTTCCCTTATTAGGTCCTTTTTTATAAAGGCCATTTTTATCCTCATTCAATTCCCGTTCACAAATCATATCGATATTAAAATCATTGTTTTCAGAAAAAGGATTAATTAATTTTTCCAATGAATGCTTGAGTTCAATTAATCTTTCTCTACTCCAACTACTATGCAAAGCAGTGATTTCAAGGATTGTTCCATGAGGCGAATTCTTAGGGAATTTAGCAATGGATGTTGGAAGTTCATTATGCTGAACTTTTACTTTTTCAAAAATCTCATTTTGATCCCTCTCAAATTTACTCCAATCAACCTGAAGTTCCTGAATGTTTTGAAGATTCTTTTTTTTTGACTTTATGGTCAAATATTTTCCTAATCGATCACTTGAAAATCTACCGATGCCCTTAGCACCAGCATAGTGTCTTCGCTCTTGAATTTTATCTCTGTAGGACTCTTGCTTTTTAAATTCCTGATCTTCAGTATTATCCTTCTTAGCAGAATATGCAACGAATAACCATTTGTTTTTAAGTTCATCTAGGGACATTCCTTTGCCATTATCGGCAACAGTTATTTTGTCTTCTTCTATGGTTATTTCAACATTTTTAGCTCTGGCATCAAATGAATTTTTTACTAATTCAAATACAGCGATAAAATCATCTGTGATAAGATCTTTTCCAATTATGTTTTTAAGACCGGAGCTTATTTTAAATTCTAAGTTCTCGGACATGCTATTCAATTAATTTGTTCAGGGTATGACCACTTTGTTCTCCAAAAAGGGGAGGAATTGCATTTCCGATTTGTGAATACCTAGGAACCTCCTTAGTTCTCCGTTTTCCGCCTGTTGTATATTTTCCTTTGAATTCGTACCAGTCATTGAAAGATTGAATTCTAGCATATTCTCGAACAGTAAATATTCTAGGCTCACAATAATGTACATAGTCATCAGGAAGAGTTGTAATGGTAGGAGTTGGTAATTTTCCATCCAAAGGAATAACTGTACGTTTTTTAAGATTAAACCTTTGTTTAATTTCTTTTGAGATAGTTTTGTTCCGCTCAGCATATTTTAAGATAAACTCAAATCGCTCTTTTGTTACTTTAGAATGGTTTGGGAAACGATGACTATCAGGCATGATGCCATTTAATTGCCCTTTTAATAATTTTTGGTAGGATGACTGAATAGGATTGTATAACCCTTCATTGAAGTTTTTGAATTCAGGTGATTGTATTTCATTTTCTCTTAGCAAATCAGAAATCGCATCTTCAAGAGAGTTTGTTAAACTTATCCCTTTCTCAGCCAAGAATTCAGCTCGGTTATT
The DNA here is from genome assembly GCA_964609215.1 of uncultured Flavobacteriales bacterium. Lineage (GTDB taxonomy): Bacteria > Bacteroidota > Bacteroidia > Flavobacteriales_D > JABDKJ01 > JABDKJ01. The sequence continues at coordinate 35,611 of CAZSQZ010000014.1, read as the reverse complement.
CTTAATTAGATTGAAAAAATCCTTAGGAGATTTATCATTAGTAAGATCTTTCCTAATCCCTATAAGTATATACCTAGTTCTTTTTTGTGGAATACCGAATTCTGAAAAATCAACTAATTCGCCATAAACATTATAGCCTTTAAAGTCATTCACTTTAGAGCTTTTCTTTAGTTCTTTTTGAACGTACTTGGAATAAACACGTCCTCTAATTTTGTTGCGGTTAAATTGTTGAGTAAACCCTTTTACATTCTCAAAGAAAATCATCTTTGGTTGTACCAAACGAATAAACTTTATATAGGAAATGATTAGCTTATTTCGAATGTCATTTTCGACTCTTCTTCCAGCCACAGAAAATCCTTGACATGGCGGTCCTCCACTAACAAGGTCAATCTGATTTCTAAGTGACTTTAATTCTTTCGAATAATTTTTTATAACTTGGTTAATGTCGTGATGTGATTTTGGAAACCAATTAGGCCAATCAAAATGATTTTTCTTTTCAATCAAATTGTATCTTAGTGTTTCAAAAGCATCTGGACTTTTTTCAATTGCAAACTTTGCTTTCCAGCAACCGGTATTGAAAAGACCTAACGATAACCCTCCACAACCAGCAAAAAGATCTATATAAGTTTTTTTTTTACCCATTTAGCCTAAGACCTGATACAAATATATTAACTGAGATTACTTGATTTTTTTTTGAAAAAAATGTTTTCATCATTTTTTTAGCTTAAATGTTGATTTTTTTTTTGAAATAAGTACGCTATACAATGTAACTCCAGTTGAATATTAAGAATTTCATAAAAATATTGGTAAATAAATAATCATGGAAAATAAAATCCCCCAATAAAAAGGGTGAAAACACCCTTGCACATTAATCAGAAATTTCAGGTACAGTTTTTCATTCTTAAGCTATAAACAATTCCAAAGCATTTGAACCTTTCAAAAAAAATCCTAACTTCAAGACTTTGAATATTTAACTTAAATATTCATGTAAAATATTGTATTGATTACTGTTGCTATCAAGCAAATCCGCAAAATTTAACTGATAAAAGCACAGTAGGGAATACACCTGTTCTGGGTGTGTCTTTGCTATTTGTTTTTATCGGGGTCTTTGCGGAACCTGCTTGATGACTATAGTCATTGTACACACCTTTTTCTAATAAAAGGTGTCAAAAAAGTAAATCAAGAATTACACAATTAATTAACATCTTAAATAATAAAACATGAAAAATTCTAAAACCTATCAAACAAGTAAGCATCAGTTATTGCTTAAATCAAGTATCCTTTTTTTATTATTCCTTTTCAGCCTAAAACTAAGTTCTCAAATCCCATTTACTGACTGCCATATTCAGGAAGAAAATGAACCCCCTTCGTCTCCTATGAAATTAAACCTTCCTTCAATTGCTTGCAATGGGTTTCAATCTAACGTGAGTTTATCTTCTTTTCCTGTTGATGCTTCAACACCCGTAAAAACTGTTCATCTTAATTTCGTCATTGTTCAACCAGATAATGGAACAGCATTTATTCAAACACAAAATGAAATAGACGAATTTTCAGGCATAATTGATGCAGCTATAAATGAAACCAATGAAGATATGGAAAGCCTAAACTTTTTCCCAAATCCTGCTACACCTAATTTTAATAGCTGTCTTCTTGGGACTTCCTGCTTCCAATCCGATAACGATTTTCAACCAGATTCACGAATTCAATATACCTATGATGTTTATTATGTATATCATCCAACTCTTTGGAATAATGACCAAGTAGATAATGGATTGGCAGCTTTTCCAAATCAAATGTGCCCTTCAAATATTGATAACCCTTCACATCCAATATTCATTTATCACAATTCGATAGATGATGTCCTAGAACAAGAATATCCAAGTATTCCAAATGGAATAAATATATATTTCACTATGTCCGAATATCTTTTTGATGAAATGGTAATCAATGGAATAAGTGGTCCCAATGAAAATGATTTTAATACCGTTTTTGATTATTGGTGTTCCGATTTCCCTAGTTTTAGTGACTTTGATGAGAATCTAAGAATAAATACTAACGAAGCACTATTAAAGTTCTACTGGGTTAAGAATTTCTGGATACAGGCACAATCAGGTCAAACTTGGGAAGTTGAGGGCATTGCCAATAGAATAGAAGACTTTCGTTTCGGCATCATCCACGAAGTAGGACATAATTTTGATTTAAGGCATTGTAATGATTGTTTTGATATTGTAGCCCAAGAACCTGATAATGAGGACTTGAATAACCCTCATGTAATGAATAATGAAGGAAATGTTGACAGAACCTATTTGTCGAATGCAAATCTAAGGCATTCTCATTGGGCTCTTTCCAATACTGCGGTTAGAAGGTATGCTACCAACATAGAAGCCGAAAACTACTTAGTAATAGATGATGACTTTGAAATCGATTGGGATTATAAATGCTATCAAAACATTCGAGTAAAAGCACCAGCCGTGCTTACTATTTCCTGTAACCTTCGAATGTTAAAAGACGCAGAAATTATAGTAGAACAAGGCGCAAGATTGGTTGTAGATGAAGGAAGTATTTCTAATTGGTGGCCGCAACACACTTGGAGAGGAATTTATGTAGAAGGAGATGCAAACGCATTTCAAGGCTCCTTAAACAATACAACAATGGGAGTGGTAGAAATTAAAAATGGCTCACTTATAACAGGAGCAAATACTGCAATTCACAACTATGTTTTGGCTGCAAACGGAAGTACCCCTAGCTGGTCAACAACAGGAGGTATTATTGATGTGTCCGATTCTTATTTCGTGAATAATAAAAGGGATATAGAATTTTTGACCTACCAAAATGTGTCAAGCAGTAATGCACAAATACCTGATGTATCTACTATTACCAATACTGAATTTACCATCAATGATGATTTCTCTATTCACTCAGATGATGATTTTCCTAGTATAAGCACATGGCAATGTAACGGCATTAAAATAAAGGGATGTACCTTTAAAGATGAAAGGCTCTCCTTAAACCCATTTCAAAGGCGCATTGGTATTTTTGCTGGAGAATCATCCTTACAAGCTTCTGGAGACTGTACCAATCCTCCTCCAATTGGAGAACCATGCAACCCAACTGATATCGAACCCAATTTATTTACCAACCTATATCAAGGAATACATCTCTATGGTCATGGAAATGATTTGTTTAACTCAACTATTCAAGACAATGATTTTATTTCAAACATGAGAGGTATTTATATAAGAGGAACAGAAAATGTAGAAATATGGAAAAACGATTTTGAAGTAACCCCTTATATCGGTCAGAATCCCGAAACACTTGAAGGAGCAGTTGGGATATATATGGCTTCACTCAATAGAAATTATCATATCGAAGAAAATGAGTTTTATCCTATTGAAAACAGTACCGAAGTCTTAACTGGAAATGCCTTTGGTATAGTCGTAAACAATGCACATGGAGACAATACCGAAATCTATAGAAACGATTTTCGTCATCTAAATGTGGGAGTAGAAGCATTTGCTCAAAATAAATTCGATCAAGGACAAATAAGCTCTGGCCTTCGAGTAAAATGCAATACTTTCCTGCATGATGATGCTGATATATTCTCCACAGATGCAAATACTATTGGTCAAGTAGGTATTGCAAGAGATCAAGGATTTGCAAGTTCAAATCCAGCACTATGGGCAAATAATGTATTCAATCAAGATATTTATTTAGGCAATACTGCGTTAGATAATGAAGCGGAGTTCTACGCATATAGATATGATGAAGATGAACCAAATGAAGAACCAGTAATCACATTCGGCCCTATAGATGAGGATGGAATGATAAATTTGGATCCTGCAATTAATAAATGCCCAACATCTATCCCTAAAGGAGAAAAAGGACAGAAAAAATCTGCGCAGGAATCAAACTTCAATGACATGGCAGATAAAGAAAATCTTTTAAATGCATTAGTAGATGGAGGAGACACAGAACAATTAACAACAGATGTAGTCCTTACTAACAACAATGATGCTTGGTTAAGATATGTTCAGTTGATGAACGAATCAGGCTACTTATCAGAAGAAGTATTGGTAGAAGTAAGCCGAAAAGAAACAGGCTTTACCCAAGCTATGATTCGAGATATATTGGTAGCCAATCCCTTAGCTGCAAAATCTGAAAATGTGCAAGAAGAACTGGATGATAGAAGTAATCCACTACCACAGTATATGCGAGACCAAATTGCTTTAGGTTTAGAAAATATGGCTCCATCAGAGTTTATTCAAATGCAAAAAGACCAACACAAAGCAGCTTATGATAAAGCCACACATGAATTGGTACAAATACTCATTCAAGATACACTACCTCCAGATTCCATTATACTATTCATAGACGCTCTCTCGGGAAGTGGAGACCTTTCTTTCGACTATAAGTTAGTAGAAATTTATGATGCTTACGAAGAAGAAGTTTTAGCATCCAGTTTATTAAATGTTATGCAAAATTATGCTGGATTATCAACTCAAGAATCCAACAAACTGGAACGCTATATTGATTATCGTAACTTGATGCAAAACTGGGCTTCAAACGAAAAGAATTGGACAAATATAGACGCAGCAGATATTGCCGAATTGGAAGTATATGCGCAATACAATGACCGAGCAGCAAACAAGGCCATTTCACTACTTCAATTAAACGGTCAATGGGAAATAAACGAGCCTCTTTATCTTCCCAATGGTGGAGTTCCCCGTTCCTTACAGGTAAATGAAATATCTGAAAACGGTTTACTATCAGTATTTCCAAACCCTGCTAAGGAGTATTTTACAGTAGATTTTAAAATCGAAAAAAATCATTCCCTTGCCGAAGTTCAGGTAATAAACAACATTGGAGTAGTTGTATATGCACGCGAATTGGTTAGAGATGAGAATCAAATAATAGTCAATAACAATTTTGCATCTGGAGCTTATACAATTCGTATATTACTAGATGGAAACACCTATAAAACAGAGAAAATAGTATTACGTGAATAAAAAGATATTTTCCATATTTATAGTAATGATCTTGTGCAGTGGTTTAATCACTGCACAAGATCGTTTTTTTACCTTTGTAGAGGGTTGGGTTAATAATTATTGCTTTGAAAATCAAAACCAATACACCTATTTAGGTTTGGATGTTGTGGGATTAAGTTGGCAACACCAATACCTATACAATCATTTAGATAATTCTGGAAATGTAGTTGGTAACAGCACATTTTTTATTGATTCTACAACCACTACTACAACCCGTCTATCAGCTTCTATGGCAGATTGGTTAAATGAAAACGAACTATTAATTTGTGGAACATTGGAATACGAAGGAGCAGATAATTCTTTCGGAACCCTTGTAAAATATAATGTTTCAACTGATGAGTTTGAATTAATTACTACCTACAATCCATTCCCCTACAATCAATTTTATTGTTTAGATATAACAAATCAGAACAATATTGTAGTTGCAGGGCATTATACGGACGGAACATTTCAACCAAGACTTCAAATAGCCGAAATAGACTTAAGTGGAAATTCATCCCTGCTATACTCTACACAATGTGGTTTTTCATGTGCAAACTTACCACAACAAATTATTAAGAGTGCTACTTCCGATATTTTTGTTTTGGCCGAAGAATTTGATGTCGGTTTTCCAACATTTCATGAAAGACTTTCAACCGTTCTTATAAAAACCAATGAAGTAGGCGAACAACAATGGAAAATTTCCATTGGAAACCATGAGAATTTTTGGATTAATCCAGGAGGAATTATTGAGGAAAATGATGGAATATTAATTTTTTATTCCAACCCCAAATACTATGATACAGATGGAGAGTGGCACTTTAATTTTGATAATAGTATCCATGCCGAAAAATATGATTTTGATGGAAATTTAATCGAACAATACACCTTATACGAAGAAATACCACATAATATTGATTTTCCTCAATACGAATACGAAGTGTTTCAGGTTCAAAAATTAAATGACGGAAATTATCTTCTTTCAGGAACAGACGGTTATGACGGGCTAATGATTAAACTCTCTCCAAATGGCGAATTAATTTGGAGACGCACTCATGCATTATATGATGAAAACAATAATGAAGATGCTATTGTCCAATACACACACCTTCGCAATACAATACCAACAAATGACGGAGGATTTATGGCTTCAGGTCAGTACTATTCCGACCCCTCAACAGTCTTTCCCAATGGCATCCAAACAGCCATAGCATTAAAGGTAGATGAATTTGGTTGTTTAGAACCCGGCTGTCACTTAATAGATGGTTTAGGAACTATTCATGCAGGATTGCAAAACAGCATAAAAATCTTTCCTAATCCAATTAAAGATGCACTAAGCATAGAATGGTCGTTACAAGCTATCAATTACCTAAACACAACAAAAAATTCTCAAATAGTTATTTTAGATGCTTTAGGCAGAGAAATTTACAAAAAGAAAATAGGCAGTAATCCCATATCTACCATTCAACTAAAACAACTACCATCTGGAATTTATACTCTGCACTGGCTTAACAAAAATGATTGGTTAGATTCAGTGAAAATTGTGAAAGAATAAAAAATGAAAAAGCATATTTTATTTTTGTTAACACTAATCTATTTCTTTCCCAATCTCTATGCCCAAGAATGGGCACCAATGGGAGCAAACTGGATTTATGATGTAAGTGTTTTTATACTTCCACCAGGAACACCCGAGTTTGAGCAATGGCAAGTCACTTCCGATTCAATCATTCAAGGCAGGGAAGTACGAAAAATTGAAAGAATTAGTGATCCAGTAGCTTTAAATCCAATCTCACATTATTACACCTACGAACAAAACGACACAGCCTATTTCTATAACGAAGTATTAAATCAATTCGAAATATGGTTCGACTTCACGGCAGAAGCTGGAGACACATGGGCTAACCAGCTCGATACCTGCACTTATCATTATACCATTGATAGCGTTTTTACCACAGTCATATCTGATATAGAGTTAGAAATAATGCTCTATACAAGAGAATCTTCTAGTCTTATTCAAATGCAAGGTTCCATAATTAAATACATTGGAGACTTTGGTTTTGTTCCAGATAACCTTTACGAATGCGAGAATTTTACAATTGAAGGAAGTAACTATGAATCCATAAATTGCTATGAAGACAGTATAGTTGGTCATATTAATTTTAGACAAAATCCCGATTGTTTCAGTCCCAATCCTATTTCTTCTATAACAGAAAATGATAATTCGGTAGAATCAATTTTGCTATACCCCAACCCATCAAGCGAGAAAGTCTATTTCGAAATCCCAAATCTTCAAAATGCCCAAATTCAGGTTTATGATAAATTGGGAAGAAGAGTAATGGTTCCATTTAAAAATTCAGACAACCAATACGAATTGGATATTCTTGAAATTCCATCAGGGCTTTATACCGTTCATATTCAATCCAATCATAAGCAAAGTTTTGTAGGTAAGTTTATGAAGCAGGAGTGAAAAAATAAAGTCTTGATTTAGAAAATTGGTTCTTACAAAAATTAATTCTTAGCCTTCCTCGTATTCAATTCCAGTTTTTCAATTATTGCAAGAATTCCTTCTTCGCAGCTTTTGAAGTAGGCTCCTTTTTTTAGATGAGGGATAAAAATAGTGTCAACAATTACTTTGGTTTCCTCATCGCTAAGTATCTCTTCAATTCCAAATCCATTTGTAATTCTAATCTTTCTAAACTGCTCTGAAATAGCTATTACAATGCCATTGTTTTTATCTTTTTGTCCCACTCCCCAGTGATTGAATAGTTGCAAAACATAATCGTCAAATTCCTCACTATTGGTATGCTTTTCGTTTAACGTTACTACTGCAATTTGCGCAGTAGTTTTGTTTTCGTAGTCTCTAACAATTGAGTCTAATAGTATAATTTCTGATTGGCTAAAAAGCTGCTCATAGTCATTTATAAATCCATTGGCTTCTGGAAATGTTTGTCCTGAGCAAGAAATGACAAGACACAGTAAAGCAAGTGCGATATAAGTTCTGAAAAATTGCTTCATTTTGTCTTTCACATGTTCACAGCATCTATTTCTTATTAGAAAGCTAGGAAAAAGCCACGCATTTAACTCAGCGAATTCCTTTTATCGATAACTGAACTTTTTAGTATCGAATGGTGCGATTAGTTATATTCTCATCATAATTTTTGACAAAAAGATCCACTTTTTCTTCGATTAGTTTTCCGTTTTCGTCAAAGAGATTTTGCTTTTGAAGCCAGGCAATAATGCCTTTCCAACTTTTCACAGATTTCATTTCTGCTTCTTTACCAAAGGGCAGGAATTTTATTTGCAGATAATCATCATCGTAATAGGTGGGAGTTTCATTTTGGTTTTTAATCATTAAGATTTGTTCTTCCCCATCGCCTAGAGCAAAGAGATGAATTTTCTGAGTTCCCCAATCTTCTCTTTCATAAGTCATTATTTTTTCTCCATCAGAGAGAACATCTCCTTTGCTTAATTTTATTTTTTGCGCTTGTGTAAAGTTTGTGCTCAAAATAATTGTAAAAAGCAGTATTATTTTTTTCATGTTTTGTTTTAAATAGTGAGGTCTTAAATTAATAAAACATTACTTATCCACCCTCTTAATCTTCAACTTCTTAAAAATAGCTGAATGCTTCATTTCGTCTTTCACACCCTCATGATCCCTGTATTTTATCTGAAGTCCGGTCATGAAATTACGTAGGTACTGATCACCGCAAGCCTTGTATTTGTTTTGTTTGGGATTGCGTAACATATCTCCTAACTCATGCGCACTGATGGGTTTTTTAGAAAGGCGAAAAATTTCCAGCATATCTTCAGAACGCAGGGCCAAGGCTATCTTTATTTTTTTAAGGATGATATTATTGTTAATGCTGTTCTCAGGTTCTGGTTGCGGCCCTTCTTTCTTTCCTCTTTTTTCTATGATAAATGCATTTAAGAAAAGTGCCAATTCTGTATCACTCATCTCCTTATGTATTTTGTCTTCCAATGGACTTAACCAGGCACGTACTTCTTCTTTTTCCAATTGGTACCCAACATGATTAAGTATTTGTACCATCTTGGTATCGTTGTATTGGAAAGTGAATCGAAGGCTTTTAAGAACCGCGTTGTTTTGCATTATTGCGAAGATAAGAAAGGAATGTTTATGGCAGAGAATTGCTGGGAAATAGATTATTTTGCATGTCAAAATGAGATTAGCGAATGACTTGGATTTACGCGCTTGATTTATTTGGAACTTGTGTCTTTGCCATTTCTGGAGTAATAACTGCGTTGCAGAAAAAGTTTGATTTGGTGGGTACTTTGGTCATTGGTTTTATTACCGCAGTAGGAGGTGGTACACTCAGGGATTTATTGATTGGAGAATTTCCTGTGAGTTGGTTGAATGATCGCTATTATTTTTTAGTGGTTATTTTAGGATATGTTATTGCCTACCTGTTTAAGAATAAGGTTTTGGCATTCAAAAAAAGCATGTTCTTGTTTGATACTATTGGAATTGCATTATTTACTGTTTTAGGAATTGAGGTAGCTATTTCAAAAGGTCTAAATGTTGAGATTTGTCTGATTATGGGAGTAATTTCTGCTTGTTTCGGTGGAGTGATTCGGGATGTGTTAACCAATGAAATTCCCTTAATTTTTAGAAAGGAAATTTACGCTACCGCTTGTTTTGCAGGTGGGTTAGTCTATATTTTACTTGCAGAAATTTCAGAATTTCGCAATTTGAATATCTCTCTAGCTTTTCTGACGGTATTCATTATAAGAGCACTTTCTATTAAATATGGCTGGTCTTTAAATTTTAGTAAAGGAAGTTAGTTATTTTCCAGCTGCCTTTTTTTGCTTTCTCTTTTCCTTAAAATAAGATTTTGTCGCTATATAAATGGTTTTGTTCACTTCGCAGAAAACCGTGCTGCCATCCTTATTAGTGAGCTTTGTGTTTTTCACCATTTCAAACTCATTTTCCTTTAAAGCTCTTTCTTTTATCTCTTCAATGGTCTTTTGATCGAAGGAGAAATCTGCATATAAATCTTCTTTGGCGGGTCTTTTAAAAAATACCTCAGCAGCCTTGTCCCAGACCACAAAATCTTTTCCCAAAATATTGATCAATTGAACCATTGGAATAGGGTCAACCGCAGAAAACATACTGCCACCAAAAATGGAATTGACATAGTTTCTATTCTTGTAATTGATAGGGAGTTTTATCCTAACATTTAACAAATCATCTGAAACAGAAATTATTCGCGCTGTTGATCTTCTATACATGGGAGAAAGATTGAAACCATATTTGAATAACTTGGGTTTGGAAATGAATTTTGATCCAGTATCTGCTATTTTTTGATAGAATGACATTTAAAGATTTTAGAAATTCTAAGAACAATTTACATCAGTTCTTTCGGGAATTTATCTTCAATTAAATTTAGTTGTACACCATGTTCCAGCCATGCTTTGACTCCGGCTAATACAAGAGTGAAGCCTTCAACTGAATCCATGACTTTGGAAATTTTTTCTTCTTCCATTCCTTTGAAATCTGAATTGATAATTTCAACGAAAGTTCGATTTTTTGATAACTCCTGAAATTTCCATTCTACTTTTGAAATCATATCACCTTCTCCCCATTCTATTAGAATTTTTTCATTCTCTACAATGTCTTTAACTATAAGAGGTACGTTGAGTTGATACATTTCCCACCTCCAGATGAGTTTTTTACCTTTTTCTAGTTTTCCTGAACCAAGAGTAAACCAAAACTTAGATGTTATTTCAGGATCTATGAATGCATTGAAAACCTCGGTTATGGGTTTTCTAATGAGCATTTGGGTTTTGGCTACTTTTTCCATTTCAGAAAATTAATATTCAAGTACAAATTTTAAAGTGTCCCCAGTAGTTCCTTTTACCAAATGTAATTCAGAATCGGTGAGTTTTATTACCTTGAATTTATCTCCAAAATCTTCAGTTGTAATAAGGAGTATTTTTCCATCATCCTCTGCACTCCAAGTTCCCTCGATGGTTGACTCGAAAATCATTCTATTGGTGAAATTCCCGTTTTCTTCAAAGGTATAACTGACTCTTTCTTTTTCGTTGTGTTTTAAAATGATACCCTTGTCCACACCGTCTTTAATCATTCCATTATGAAACCATTTTTTACATAACATGGATTTATCAATGACCAGACCCTTAACTAAATCCAGTGGACCTTTTTGAAGCTCTATTTTAGCTTCCAGCTTTGATTTTTTCATTTGAACGACCATACGTGACATAGAGTAGATTATTTTATTTTTTCCAACCTTGCTAAGTGAAATAGTGTAGTTTTCACCATGTATAGATTCTACAGAATAGATGTCACCTTCTTTGTGTTTAATTGTTCCCTGATCCGTCTTTTCGAAGAAATAAGTTTCTATTTTATTATCGACTATGGTAATTGTCATTTTTGAAAAGATACTATCGAGCATCATTTTCCCTATTTCATCTAATTCTTTTTCTTCTCCCATTTTGTCAAAAACCCAATGGCCTTCAAAATTTTCAACTTGAGCATGGGAAGAGAAAGAAAGAAACAGAATAGAAAATGCGAGTATTCTTTTAATTAAGTGCGAGTTATTCATCTTGATAAGGTTATTGATTATGAGGTTATTATTTTTTCTTTTTAAAAAGCAAATATGCTCCAGCAATTATTATTGAAGTTGCTATGAATTTTGCTGATGGTGTTTCCAAAACTCTTAGCAACCAAATTAAGATAATAAACAAGGCTATTAGGCTTAAATAAACTTTTAATGATTTCTCTCTATTTCTATTTTCAAAGCGACTTAACAAGCCCATTTTTTGATTCATTTGATTGTCAAACTTTTTTGTTTCACTAAGAATTTCCTCTCGCCATTTTAAGTTATTGCAATTTGCAGCCAGATAGGACTTCAAGGCGCGATATCCATCACCTCTTTCAATGATTTTTTTGGAGTAGTCCAAGAGTTCCTCGTAGCTTTTTGACATTTTGGTGAATTTGGGATTAAAATAAGCGTTTAACGGGATTAAATCAAACACCCAGAATACCAGACATAAATCATACTTGCCAAAGCAACTAAGTTGGATAGAATAGCAAATAGTTTCATTTGAGTATAGGTGTAGTTCTCCGTTTTAAATACAAAGAACAAATCAATCATTAACCAGAGAAGACCACAAGCCAGAATGGAACCAAAAATAAATTCTTGATAGACAAAATACATGAGTGCCACTTCAATTGCAACAATAAAGATGATGAGTGTTTTGCTTCCTTTCATTCCTAGAAGGGTAGCCGTAGTTCTGCGGCCTGCCTTGCGGTCGGGTTCAATATCCATGACTTCACCAATTAAGTGAGATTGCCAGGCAAAGAGCAAAAGATAGATATAGGTTAACCAAAGAATCTGCTCAACATCATTGATGAAAATGCTCAATGGGACAATCAAGAGATAACCAACTTGTGCAATTAATTCTAAAGGAGGTATGGATCGTAAACCATGTTTGGGAAGGTTATATAAACCATTGATTAAAATGAAACCCGCATAGACCAATATTATTTTCCATGAAGCAAAAAAGAGAAGAGGGGTAAAGAAAATGACTTGAGAAATGACAATGGGTTTCCATAGTTTTTGTAATTGTTCTTTTGTTCCTCTTGCGCCAAACCAAAATGAATCTTTTCGTTCATTATGTCGGTCGGTTTCAAAGTCTACACTATCATTCCAGCCATAGACAATAAAATTTAAAGGGAAAGTAACATAAAATAAGCCGTACCAAAATTCCCATGAATGCAAAAGCTCAGGCATCTGCCCAGTTGGAAGCAGATAGAGCCAAATGGCAGCAAACCATAATCCGGGACGAGATACTTTTAAGTAAAATTTCAGCAAGTTTTCTCGGTTATAGTTGATAAGTAAATAATGTTAATAGGACTCAAAAGATAAATTAAACAAACATTCAAAACTTTCACCCCAAGCGTAGCCGAGGGGCAAAACTCATTTAACAACAATAGAATCATAAACTTCTTTCACCAATTCCTTTCCATATTTCCTTTCTAACCTTCTTATCGTAAAGTGTCCTCTGGCGATATCTTGAAAGTGTGAAATGAAAATAGTGTTTACCGCTGCTCCTCCAACTGCTCCAACTACAGGTATAGCCTGAGCTGCAGCTTTTTGAGTAATAACGATACTAAAGCGTTCTGCAACACTGGTAATGAATTTTACAACCAAGGGAGCACCTGAGCCTTTTATTCCATGTTCTGCAATAGATTTTGCAAGAGAAACCATGGCCGCATTAAGCGAGGCTCTTACTGCAAAATAACCAGATTCGGATCCGTCATCACCCATTCCCGGGCCGCCCAAAGCGAAAACTTCCATGCAAGCTAAACGCGTTTCTACTTCTTCAATTTTTTCTCCTTCACTTCTGGCAATATCAGCAATAGACCGAACCATTAAAGTAGTGGAAATGGGTAATTCAACCAAGAGCGCTCCTATGCCAATTGCACCGCCCACGCCACCAGTAACAGCAACACCAATTTTGTGTAAAAAATCTGAGGATTTTGATGCTTCCTTATCCTTCATGGTAAAGATTGCAACATCAGCTGCTTTAGTTAAAGCAGTGGTTGTAGCGGTCATAACTTTATCCGACCATTTATCTGGAAGGTTATCCATAACCGCCTCCACGGGAGTTCCAATGAAGCTGGATATTCTGGCCGCCAAACTCATTTTTACAATACGTTCTTTGGCCTCTCTTATGATATCTAAATCTTCGCTGCTAAACTTGCTGTGTTGCAAAACACTCATTGAATACTGTCATTTAATGGAATAGAATCATTAGGGATTTTGAGACTATCCATAGTTGATTCACCAAGGCCATCTGGTTCGTCATGGATAATACTGGTGTCCTGAACCTGATCTCTTCGCATAAGTCTGCGTTGCGTTAAAACGCGTTCTTGAATTTTCTTGGACCAATTTTCAGGATATACATCATCGTCTTTTAACAGAATGATAATGTCATCAAATTTGGCATGAATGAGATAGAGCTCTGCCTTTGTTGAAGTGCTTTCTCTATTCTCACCTCTTAAGGTTAAAATGTTGGTTAAGTAAAACATCTCGGGTTCTTCATCTTCTGGAAAAACATAGGTGTAATAGGGCCTTTCTCCTCCCGGAATAAATGTTCCTCCTTCTCGACCAACCCAATTATAACTCTTGTCATCCTCCATGATTTTTTCAGCAATAACACTCATGCCTTTATAACCACTTCTTTCTATATTTCCTACGCGATCATACACATAGATCGTATCTGTATTGGAGCCAGGTATAAAGACCTCCATGGAGAGTCCATACTTTGTTGAATCGTAGGGTTCTAGTTCCAACCAATAGAATAATCCAGAACCTGCATCATTCGCATTGGTATTCTTAAAATCGAACTGTTCGATTACTGGTAGACTTGAAAATTCTCTTTTCAATTGTGGAATGCGGTGATCGTTTTCATGGTTACCAGGAAGCCCAGAAGTGAAGCCATATTTAAACCGCAAGGATTCTCCAAAGTAGTTTACTGTTTTGTCATCCAAAAGTGCTTGATGCTTTAGCCAAGGAGTATTTTTAACTTCTTCTGCTGAAAGGAATTTTCCCTTTCCTGAAAATAACAATTCAAAATAAGGTGTGTCCGAACTATCAAAAAGCATCACTCCGCCAAAGGCAGGTTGGGGAAAGAGAATGCCCTTCCAAGTAAGAATGGGAACGACTTGATAGAGATTGCCATTATTATCCTTCATGCCAATGACCATATCAGACACCTCAGAATTGAACATCTGTAAGAGCGATAATTTTTTTCTTGCAGCTCTCTGAATATTTCGAGAAAAGATGAGGTTTCTACCCACTTGAAAGTCTACTTCAAACCTTTCCTTGTCATCCAGAACAGGGGAGGGATTTTGCACATTGCTTTGGATAAACTCAGAGACATTCCCATCTAATCTCTGCCAAAAATAATTTCCTGATTCCGTCCAACCTGTCCAGTATTGCTCTCCGGAAACAGGATCTAACCATGTTCTCGGAGGCGTAGGTTGGCGGTTGTTGTTCATGGTCTCTTTGAAATAAGATTCAACTACAAATTGTGGTTGTAACTTGGGGTGAATAGAGATGGGAGGTCTATCCAATTCTACTACCGTAATCTTTTTTTTATAGACGTAGTAAGAACTTACGTAGTCATAAATGCTATTTCCCCAGAGATATAGAAAGCCGCAAAAAAGAAGAAATATTCCTATCCACATGGCTCTGAAATACCATTGATGTGCCTTTGCAAATCTTCTGTAAAAGAGATAGATGATTAAGAGGCTAATAATGATTAGTGGCCAATAAATGCGAACATAAATAAGTAAGGGCTGATAGTCACCTCTCCCTGTTATCAGGAAATAAATGAAAAGAAAAGGAAGCAGAATAAGCAATAATTTAACTAATGGACCTCTCTTTTTAAATTGAGCTTTATACCACTTTAAAGGATTATAAGAACGTTTCTTTTTTACCTCTTCTTCGGAGTTAATAGTCACTTTCATATTATCCTAAATATTCGTTGATAATGTCATCAGGATCGTCTTTTTTCTTTGGCTTTGGAGTTTCTTTGGGTTCTACTATTTTTTCTTTCACCTCTTTTACTTCCTCCACGATTTGGTCTTTTTTAGAGACTGCTTCTTCATGAATTTTTTCTAAACCTGCCTTGCTATTTTCAATAGCCTCGTTTCCTTTTTTTAATGTGTCATCTTTAATAGTGACAATTTTGCTTTTAACGTTGGGCCATAGGTAGGACATAAACATTCCAAAGTATATGACCACAGACATAAGAAGCCATCCAGTATATCCTGTAAGAATGCCCCAGTTTCCGCTGGTAGATTTAAAGTCAAAGAAAATGTCAAATACAATTCTTATTAATAATGCAGAAATTAGAGCAATCAATAATTTAATCCAAAATGGTTGCCTGAATAAAATTCCTTTCACTCCATTTTCATCTTCATATTCCCAACCTTTAAAATTATTTAACAATGAGGCTAAAGGTCCCTTTGGTTTTTTGGTTCTTATTGCGTCTCTATAGGCCAAGAACATGAAAATAAAAAAGGATCCACCAGCTAAAATGATAAATTCAATGAGGGCGTTAAAGTTCATATTATTGTGTTTTTTTCATTTCTAAAAAGGTCTTATAACGAGGATGAATGTAATTTACTGTCCATTCTTTCTTTGCTTGAGACCATGTTGTATAGTGCTTAAAAAATTCTTCTTTGTCGTAAACGTATAATCTGAAAAAATCAAATGAGTCTATCTTCAATAGAATCCTCCAAATGAGTCTGGTGTCCATATAAGACAATTCAGGGTTGGGGCGTATAAGTTTGTTGAAGGCATCTTTTGGTAATCTTCCCAACTTAATTATTTGCCCTCTCTTCAAATCATTTACAACAGTTTCTAATTCAAAATAAGTGTCGCTGAGTTCTCCTGACTGTGCATATTTATTGATACGCTGTCTCATCTGGGGGTCTGATAAGCCATTTAAATCGGTATCTGGTTCATCTTTGAATATCAATTCTGCTAACTCTAAGAACATGACACGCTCAATATCCTCTACTTGTTGGAAAATGACATCTCCATAGACACCTACCACATTTTTTTCTAGGAGATAATCCAATAGTTTAGGATCGCTCAAATTGTATTCCATGTGCCGCGTTGCAGTCTGACCACTTACTTCTTTTCCTTTTTCATTTTCCTTATTGTAAATCAGCAATGGTTTGGTGAGGCCTCCAATTTTTCTAAGTAAAAATACACCATCAAATGCTCGTGTATAGAAATTGTCAATTTCCTTAAAGGCAAGCGGTGGCATTAGAAACTTCTTGTTAGAAAGAACGCCATGTTTTCGATAACTTCTTCTCAATTGATCACGCAGCTCCTTATCTGCCCATGCATACTCGTCATCATAGAATTTTCTTTCCAAAGCCAATTGAAATTCCTTTGCTTCAGAGAGTTTATCTACACTGGTAAAGCGCAGTGTGAAGTATTCAATTCCCAACAAATCCTCTGGAGAACGATAGGAAGAGACTTCTTGATCGCACTCAACAATGATGGCTGTTCGCATTGTTAACTCATGAATTTGATCTCTCATTTGCTCAAAAATGCTTTGAACAATGTATTTGTCAAATGAATGATAAGGAAGGTAAACAGATACCTTCTTTTGTTCAGGAGTTAGGATAATTGAATAGGGATTGGCAAGGCCATGAGAAAGGTAATAGTCATTGTCTTTTTCAATAGCAATCTCCGGAGACCAACCCCAACCATCAATGGTAAAGTTCTTGAGTTGTGTAGGTTCAATTCCTAACATGTTCAAGGCTTCATTGTACCTATTGATTAGCGTTTTGGTCTTGATTTCTATCAGACCTCTCCCGTAAAGATTATGTTTTTTCAGTAGCTCCATTTAGATTCTATTGAAATAAACTAGGTTCAGCTTCTTCAGCTTTTTGTATTGCTTTTCGGTTTACAATATATTGCTGTGTTTGTTCCTTTATTTTTCTATCCACCTCAGAATTTTTAATACTGATTAATGAGGAAGCTTGCTTAACCATTTCCTGATACCAAATTTTATAGAGGTTAACTTCTTTTGCTCTTTCTCTTTTTAACTGGGTTAAAATTCCTAAACGGTCTTCATAGCTTTTGTCAAAGAAGTGTTTTCGGTCATTGAAGAAATCTTGAGGGATGTCAAAGTCCATTAAAATGAAATCTACTGCTGTGTGCACATTTCTGTCCTCACGAGCTGTCCAATATTCAAATTTATTACTCATTAAATCCTGAAACATAGCGAACCAACGTGGGTCACTATTTTTGTCAAATTTCTCATCAGTTTTAGAGATGATTTCTTTAACCTCAGGTCTAACAATAGACTCATCAAATTTTATTTCTGCCAGATATTCCGGTATATCCATTGAGTTTGCATACTCTTTTCTTTCGGGTAATTTCTTTCCTAAAATTCCTGGAACTTGTTCTTCATGAGATTTCCACCAGAGATAATCTAAAGCAAGAAAATCTTCATAGGTTTTTGGCCCTCCCAAAAGCACTCTACTTTGAACTCTGGATAGAATGGCTGCATCTAAAACCTCAGGTAAATTGGTGAATATTTGAATGAAATAGTTTCCATTATTTACGGCAGTTGCGCCTTCGGTCATGGTTAAAACGGAACTTACCACATGTCCTTGTCCCTCTGATGATCCTTGTCTTGCTCTATCTCCAAGAAGGTTTTCGCAATCGTCCCAAGGGGAGTAGGTAATTACATTTGGGTTTTTTAATCTGCGATCAAAGACCTCCATCTTTTTGGCTGTCTCACCTTGCAAACTGGAAATTACTGTTCTGGGTAATGGAAGCATTACGAAGGGCACTCCAATATTATCTGCTTTTTCTTTTCCGTAATTGAAAGATGCTGCAATGAGCATTGATTTACCCGTACCTGGAGGTCCATATTTCATAGTAAATCCGGGTAAGCCTCCTAACTCCATCCATGGGTTTTTCTTCAATTCAACATCATAGCAAAGCAAACGATCTATTTGACGCATATTACTTTTTCTACCCTCCGAGTTGGCAACAATATCAGTCATTTTGATATTCTTGACTTCGATTTCGGAATGGCTGCCAAATGAAGCTCTTTCAAAGCCTTCTATAACAAATTCGCTCTTGTCGTACTTGTATTTTTTGGTGGTAAAAAACTCCGCATATTGGCTGACCTCAATTTCGGACTCAATGATATCCATGATACGCTCATAGTATATCAAAGCTGCTTTAATAAAAGCAATTGTACCGGCAACCTTATTTGATTCCTTGCAAAATTTAGCAAAGAAATAAGTACTGGAATTCATTGCGTTGACAGAACCATTTAAAGAGATAGCTGGATTTTCATCTAAGCTCATTACCAAAGCGGCAACGTCATCGTTTTTGAACTGATCCAACTTCCAAACGATATAGTTTGCAGACACGTGCAAGAGGATTCTTGCTTGTGTAATTTTCTTTTCTTCTAATTCGGTTTTGTCATCTTCGCTCAAGCCTTCTTCGTCTTTGGCCTCAATTTTTAGTAGCCCTGACGACTTTCTAAATTGCTTCGCAACATAGGTTCCCAAAGCCAAGCCATTTTGAATGGCGTTTAAGACTGCATTTGCATCTTCATTTAAAAGATTGGTGTTTTGACTTAATGTCTTTCCAATCCCGATAAGTGAGAGAGAGGCTTGCCCAATTGAACCTGTCCCGCCAAAAACTTTTCTTCTTGCCAGAATGCTGCTTCCAATATCATCAGCATTGCTTACTGTTTGAGCAGCCTTTGCTACATCCGTCCATTTTACTTCATGCAGGAGCGAACCTACCACCTGTTTTATTTGACTGAGGTCTGCTTCGGTTATGGGTATATATGATTGTTCTGCCATCTTAAATTGCAACTAAATTATCTCTCAAAGGAGTAATGATTTTTGTCATTTTGGGATCATCTAAAAGCAGTTGAACTACTTCGTGAGGAGCGATTAAATACTTATTCAAATCTGATATTTTGCGCTTAGCACATTCAGGGTCTTCCTTTTTTATATAAAATTCTTGCAAAGGAATCTTGGACTTTAACCATTGCGACTTATACATTTCTTCACCAACAGAAGCTACCACTTCTTCTTCATAGTAAATGATGAAATGCTTATTGTCCATCTTATGTCTTTTGTGAAACTCTGTGAAAGCGTGTTTGTCTTTTGAATAAGCTCCATACAAAGGTCCGATATCGTATTTCTTCAGTAATTTTGGATGAAAAAATTCCATTTCCTGGTCCATGAAAGCAAGCATTTCTCTGGGGCTCTTTGAGCTCATTGAAACGTTCTCAAGCATATTTGAGTATTTCACAAAATCCTCATTGTGTTTGTTAAACTTTGCTTCGGAATTGCTGTATTCAAAGTCTATGACATAGACAATTGGTCTATTCGTTGCCATGTCATAAGTAGAAAAAGAATGAATAAAAGAACGTCTGCCATTTTTCCTTTTGCTCCCTTCAATCAATTTTCCGGTATTGAACATGAGATAGATAGCAGAAGGAATTAGATTATTAAAATATTTTCGCTTCGAGAGCGCATCTAATATTTCGAAGGGCTCTTCATCCTGGACTCTCAATTTCGCGATAAGCTTATCTTTTAGAATTAATGCATTGGGCAAACCTTCAATAAAAGAATCTTTCAAGTTGAAATCGGCTTTCATTTGCCTTAGCTCTGCATGATTGGGAAACGAAGAATCGGTAAGATCTACTCTAACACTATGAGATTGATCGTATTGATACTTGAGATTAAGGAGCTCTATACTTCTTTGTAAACGCGTAATGAAGTAAGAGATAACCGATTTCTCAACACTCTTGGTTCTGGATTCTTCCAGTTTGGAAATGAAGTGTTCGTTAAGTGCTTTGAAAGCTTTTTTTACATAAATGAAATATTCAAGATAGTCATCTTTTTGCTCAAATTGAAGGCTGTCCAGTTCGCCAAAACCGGCTTCGCCCATTAATTCTTGCAGGTTCTTATCCATATTTTTTCTTTTGAATATTCATTATTATCCGAGCATATCGCTCAACTCTTCATTGGTGCTTTTCTCATCTCCGGAAGACTCTCCTGAACCTTCTGCAGATCCACTTGGCTTATCAGTTATGTAGTTTCCATCTGAATCAATTCCGTAGTGTTCTTTTAATTTTTCATTCGCTTCTTTACTTCTAGCAGCAAATTCTCTTTGCTTCTCCATAAGTAATTTTGCTACTTCATCTAAGGTTTGAACTCTTCTTCCTTGAGACTCTACTCTTTCCAGACGAGCTCTTTGAGAACCAACTGTTGCCTGAGCCAACATTTCAGCACTTCTTTCATCTGTTCTTACACCGGCTTTTTCAAATGTGCTGGTCACTTTTTGATAAGCAGCAGCTCTTAACGATGTAATAGTAGCAGCATAGAAAGATTCTCTTTCTTTAGTATCAGATTTTAGTGCAGCTAAATCGGCCTTTAGATTTTTCTTCTGTGTTTCTAAAGCTTCTATTGCAATGGAGTGGAGTTCAACAAATCGTTCCTTAGAGTTATAAATTGAACGGGCAACTTCAAAGTCTCCTTGCTGCTCAGTTATGGTCTTTTGAACATCTTCAACTTCTTGTTGCTTGGTGGTATGTTCAGGTGTTCCTGGAGTCAATTCCGCTAACTCTTCTAACTTGGATTGAAGCTTTGCTTTTAATCCTTCTAAGTTAGCTTCAATGGTTTTCATTGCTTCAGCTGCTTTTTCCTGTAATTCAAATGCTTCTTTTTGAGAGACAGTAACAGCTTGTAATTCCTGATCTACATTAGACATTTTACCTTGAACGAAATTGGTGATCATGGTAACAATGGTTATCATTCTCTCCAAATGCTTTTCTAAAGGCTCATTTTCTAATCGCTCTTGGTGATGGCTTTTTGCTCTCGTATTTTCAGATTCTACAAATTTCTCTGCTTGAGTTAGCGCTTCTTTTGCTTTAATGATTTTGTTTTTTCTCCCCCACAGGTTATTCCACCAACTGTCTTTAATAGCTTCTTTATCTGCAAGTTCCTTCTTGGCAGCTTCCAAAGCACGTTGAGCTTTGTCTATCCAACCTTGCTCTTCCGAGTTTAAGTCTCTAATATCCTCAAACCCAACTCCGATTTCATCTAAAAGATTTTGTAGGGCAGACATGACCTTAGCCAAATTTGACCCAAATTTTTTCTCATTTTGTAAAACAGAATCGGATGTTGCATTTACAATTGCATCTGCATCCACAGCACTTTCAATGTTTTCGAGCTGCTCTTTAGTTTTACTCATTACATTTTCAACGCCAATTTCCGTTTCATCTAAAGTCTTCTTAACCCTGCTCGCAAGATCACTGGCACTTGAATTACTATCTTTTATTTCATCAAATAAATCGTTGATGTCGCTCATATTAAAATCGGTTTTTAAGTTATAATTCACCTAATTAGTGTGTCTTTGAAAGGAGATTGGGAAAGGTTATAATCCAACATTTTTCAAGACAATACAAAGTGGTGAACCTTAAATATGTTTGCCTTCTCAACAAATGTATAATTTCTATTGAAAAAATGGGCTTTTAACGGATAGATGGGGCAGAAGGCAATAAGAGTGGTTCTTTTTAATGATTTTCCTTTATCAATACTTTTGTTTAAAAACTGGAATATCAGAATAGTAAATCTATCTTCGCGAGCTTTTAGCAGAAATGGGTACAAAAACACTATTTAAAAACTTCACATTTAATCCTAAAGATGATGTTTTATCTGGGTTAACGGTTGCTTTGGCACTAGTTCCTGAGGCAGTTGCTTTTGCTTTTGTTGCAGGTTTAGATCCTTTAATTGGCTTGTATGGGGCCTTTATTATGGGATTAATAACAGCCGTTTTTGGTGGAAGACCAGCAATGATATCTGGAGCAACTGGTGCTATGGCGGTGGTTATGGTAGACTTAGTGCAAAAGGGCAATGAAGTGGGAGAAAGCCTGGGAGCTGGATTTGAAACATTGGGAGTTCAGTGGCTTTTTATTGCACTTTTGATTGCCGGATCTATTCAAATATGTGCTGGCGTTTTTCGATTGGGAAAATTTGTCCGTCTTATTCCGCATCCTGTTATGATGGGTTTTGTAAATGGTTTGGCTATTGTGATTTTTCTCTCGCAATTAAAAATGTTTCCAGAGGTAGAGCTGTCTGGTTCTTTCTGGGATAATCCCATTCAAGATACGATCACTTGGATAAGTGATGGAAAAATAGCCATGATGTTATTATTCATTTTAATTACCATGGCAATCATGCATTTTCTGCCAAAATTAACCAAGGCTATACCATCTGCATTGGTCGCAATCATAGTAGTTGCATTAATTTCTGTTTTTGGAGGTTTAGGTTTGGAAAATGTTGAGGACTTTATACGAATTAAAGGAGGTGCAGATTTATCTGATATGAGCACCTTGGAAAAGCTACCTGAGTTTCAAGGCGGTCTATTTGGGTTTATTTCAACTTTAGAGGGACATTGGACAAGTATCATTATACCGACCGCTGTTATCTTGGCAGCTGTTGGTTTGATTGAATCACTTTTAACCTTGAATCTCGTTGATGATTTAACGGATACCAGAGGTAGTGGAAATAGAGAATGTTTAGCCCAAGGAGGAGCAAACATTTTAAATGGTCTTTTTGGAGGAATGGGAGGTTGCGCTATGATTGGCCAATCGATAATAAATGTAAAATCTGGTGGGAGAGGAAGACTATCTGGAATTACCGCGGCTATAGCCCTATTGTTATTTATAGTATTTGGAGCTGCTGCTATCGAGAAAATTCCAATTGCTGCTTTAGTAGGTGTAATGTTTATGGTGGTTATTGGAACTTTTGCCTGGAGTAGTTTTAGAATCTTACATAAAATTCCTTTAGCCGATGCTATCGTTTTAATTGCAGTTTCTGTGATTACCGTTATTGCGGATTTGGCTATTGCTGTGATTTGTGGGGTGATAATGTCTGCGCTAGTTTTTGCATGGAAGAATGCTACAATGATTAGGGCTAGAAGAAAAATTAAGGAAGATGGAACCAAGGTTTATGAGATTTTTGGACCTTTATTTTTTGGCTCAGTCCAAGCATTTAATTCAAAATTTGATTCAGTCAAGGATCCGGAAAATGTGGTTATAGATTTTATGGAATCACGAGTTTCTGATCATTCTGGAGTTGAGGCATTGCGATCTGTGGTTAACAAATACCTGGCTGCTAATAAAAATGTTAAGTTGGCACATTTGAGTCCTGATTGCAAGAGACTATTGCTAAAAGCAAATAAGAAATTCGATACGATCATTCAGACATCCATAGAAGATCCAAGGTATTTTGTAGTTACTGATACCATGGACAAGGAAGTCTGAACGTGTTGAGACAAAAAAAGCCCCAACTCTAATGAGTTGAGGCCCATAAATGAATGATTTATTTCTTTTTATCTATCAACTAGAATCTTTTCTGTTCTTATCTTTTTACCATCGGTAATGGTAAGGATATAAAAACCTTTTTCAAGGTCAGATAATTCCAATACTAGATTTCTAGTTAGATTATTTTCTTTTACTATCAAGACGTTGCCTTCAAGATCACTAAGGGTAATTTTAATATCATTCATATCATTTCCAGATTGAATGAAAAATTGTGAATCTGCTGGATTTGGAAAGGTTTCTATATCGTCAACACTTGAAACATCCAGAAGCGCAGAGCCTATTTCATTTTGAATTCCTTGTTGATCCAAAGCTAAAATTCTGAAGTAGGTATCTTTTGATACTTTTCTAAAATCGATTTCTGAATAAGCTGTTTCACTAATTCCACCAACCGCTTCCAATTTCGCTACTCTTTGCCAGTTAAACTGATCAACACTTTTCTGAACTAAGAAATACGTACAATTTTGTTCTAATTCTGTATTGAAATTGATATTCACTTTTTCTTTGTCCTGATCTACAACAAAAGAGTTGATTAATGCAAATGGCAGACTTCTGCTCTTTGCATTAGCACTGTTTTCATCTTCTGTTGTTTCATCTAGGTTTACGTTCTTTATGCTTACCGAACCTAGAATTTGAAAATCTCCTTCAAAATCTGTAACCGAAAGTCTGTAAGATATGGTAGTTTGACCCATTGGGTTTTGATCAATAAATGAGTATTGCGTAACTGCATTTTCTGAGCCATTTGCATTCAAGAATGCAAGATTTGTCCATGTTTCTGTTGACTCTCTTTTCTCTAAAATGAAATGCTTACAGTTTATCTCTGAAGAAGTTAGCCATTTTAGTTCTATAGTTCCATTCAGTTTGTTAGCTGTAAATTTCTTGAGCTCACACGTTGCATCGAAATTTATTCTTGATGCATCTTTACTAATATAAGTTTCTACCACTTGACCTGAAGCTTCAGTATTAACCATTCTATCCGTTCCCCAAACTTCATTTTCGTCTGAAATTCCTGTGTCACTAAAAATTTGATCAGTTCCCCAAACTTCTTCTTCACTTGAAGTTTCAACATCACTAAAAATTTCATCCGTACCCCAAACTTCTGTGTCGTCAGATTCGTTCGTTTCTCCGAGAACAACATCAGAATCCCAAACATTATTGGTTATGGTAATGGACTTAGTACCTAGAATACGTTCAACACCTTGGGTGTCTTTAAAGCTTATTCTATAATAGATCTGGTCTTTACTACTTGACTTTTCGTCAAACATGGTATAAGCGGCTCCATTATTTGAATCTCCTTTTGGAGTAAATTTGTGTATTCTAATCCATTGATCATCATCGAGCGATTTTTCAACGAATAGTATTTCACAATTGATTTCTCTATCGGTAATAAATGATACTCTTATTGTTTGTGCAGTTTCTTCAAGGCTAAAACTATGGAGTGCTGTGGGGTTTTTAACAGTTGCGTAACTGTCAAAGCTAAATAGCATTGTGATTATTGCTAGAAGGTACATCTTTCTCATCATCTCTTTTTTAATTCTTCACTTAATGTAACGCTCAGTATTACGCACTATCCTTTCATAAGTTACTGTTTAGGTGGTGAATTATTGAATAGGGCGTGAAAATCACGCAGTTTGTCTAAAAATGGAATGGATGAAGAATGTTTACTTCAAGGGAAGTGTATTAAGCCACTTTTAATTTAGAAATCTTGGAGCTAGAAAATTTCTCTCTTGCATATTTTAGTGTGACATTCAATTCCTTAATAGTATCGTCACTAGGAAGTTCGTACATAGCATCTCTTAAGATAGCTTCACAAATAGATCTTAATCCTCTGGCCCCTAGTTTGAAGTCCAATGCTTTTTCAACAATATAATCCAACACATCATCTTCAAAGGATAGCTTGACATCATCAATGTCAAATAACTTAATGTATTGTTTGATAAGGGCATTTTTGGGATCTGTCAATATCCTTCTGAGTATTTCTTTAGTCAAGGGTTGAAGGTGCGTAAGTACAGGAAATCTACCTATTAATTCAGGAATTAAACCATAGGTTTTTAGATCCTGAGGAGCAACATATTCAAGGATATTATCACTCATTTCAATATTTTCCATACTTGCAGCATATCCCATACTGCTTGTATTGACCCTTCTTTTAATGATTCTGTCAATTCCATCAAAAGCACCTCCAGTTATGAAAAGTATATTTCTGGTATTTACCTGGATTAACTTTTGTTCTGGATGCTTTCTTCCTCCTTGTGGAGGTACATTTATTTCGGAACCTTCCAATAATTTTAGCAATGCTTGCTGAACACCTTCTCCAGAAACATCTCTTGTTATAGATGCATTGTCACTTTTTCTTGAAATTTTATCTATTTCATCAATAAATACAATTCCCCTTTCTGCTAATGCTACATCAAAATCTGCTGCTTGTAAAAGTTTGGATAAAATACTTTCTACATCTTCTCCAACATAACCGGCCTCGGTAAGAATGGTAGCATCTGCAATACAAAAAGGAACATTTAGCATTTTTGCTATCGTTCTAGCTAGCAAAGTCTTACCGGTTCCTGTCTCCCCAACCATTACAATATTTGATTTCTCAATCTCTATATCATCCGTAATATTTGGGTTGTGCAACAGTCTTTTATAATGATTGTAAACCGCGACAGAAAGAACCCTTTTGGCTTCTTCCTGTCCGATTACAAATTCATCTAAATATTCCTTTATTTCCTGAGGTTTTTGTAGTGTGAAGCCTGAATCTAATCCCTTGGACTTTTGATCCATTTCCTCTCTCATGATAGAACTCGCCTGACCTATACAGTTATCGCATATATGTCCAGAGATCCCTGCAATAAGAACGTTTACTTCATTCTTTTTGCGCCCACAAAAAGAGCAGTTTATTTCACTTTTCCCCATAAGATTCTACTAAATGTTGAAAATACTAAATAAAGGTATTGAAATCAAAAAATTACTTGTCTCCTCCTTTGGTGAGAACCTCGTCTATCATTCCATATTCCTTAGCTTCGGAACTGATCATCCAATAATCTCTATCACCATCTTCCCAAACTTTATCGAAACTATTTCCAGAATGCTGAGCTATAATTTCATACAACTCTTTTTTGAGTTTTTGAATTTCTCTGGCAGTAATTTCGATATCAGATGCTTGACCTTGTGCACCACCAAGCGGTTGATGTATCATTACACGACTATGGGTCAATGCGGTTCTTTTGCCTTTTGCTCCAGCGCATAGTAGAACTGCTCCCATGGAAGCTGCCATTCCTGTGCAGATTGTTGCAACATCTGGGTTAATGTATTGCATGGTATCATAAATTCCCAATCCAGCATAAACTCCTCCTCCCGGAGTATTCAGATAAATTTGAATATCTTTTTTCGCATCAGAAGATTCCAAAAAGAGTAATTGTGCTTGAATAATATTGGCTACATAATCATTTATTGGGACACCCAAAAAGATGATTCTGTCCATCATCAAACGAGAGAATACATCCATTGAGGCCACATTTAGCTGTCTTTCCTCAATAATTGTGGGAGATATATAGTTATTGGAAATTGAAGTGTATTGGTCAAGAGTTAAACTGCTTATTCCAGCATGTTTAATAGCGTACTTTCTAAATTCGTTCGCGTCCATTTTCGTCTTTTAATGTTAATATAATTTCAGGAACAGAACACTGTTCAGTTCGAAATATACATTTTTTCCATGCATGAAATTCATGGAAACATTAAGTTATGATAAGTGGTATTTGAACAATTATTTTTTAGCTAGCTCAACAAATTTGTCAAAGCTAATTTCCTTTTCAGAAATCTTCATGTTCTCATTAAGATGGGCTAAAATTTTACGGTCGAAAATGGAATCGACCAATTTCTTACGTTCATCATTGTTTTGTAGAACCCTCATAGCAGTTTCTTGCAATTCTTCATCTGCAGGAACAGGATAGCCATAGGAGGTGTAATTTCTAACAAGTAGATTCTTCGCTTCATTTACCAATTCTCCCTCCTCCATTTTGATATCGAATTTTTTTATCATTTCATTCGTTATCAGTTGCCATTTAAGACTGTTAGAGTAATTGGTATAATCTTGTTCAACTTGTTCTGGAGTAACCGGTTCTTCAGATGACTTTTGAATCCATCTTTTCAAAAATTCATCAGGTAACTCTAATTTATATTTAGCAAGAAAATGGTCGGAAGCGTCTCGCATGAACATTCTATCACTTTCTTGAACATATGAACCTTCAAGTTGAGTCTTTATTTTATCGTTCATTTCTTCCTGACTGCTCACATTATCCTTACCGTAAACCTTGTCAAAAAATTCTTGATTTATCTCGGCTGGTTCTATATGCTTAATTTCAGTAATCAAAAATTGAAAGTTTGATTTTAATTCATGTACTTGATCATGAGTAATATTCAAAATTCTTCCTAACTCTCCGTGATTTTCTGTTATCTCAAAAGGATTGATATTTAAAACTTCTCCTTTTTTGATTCCAGTCAATTGTTTTTTCAGCTTCTCTCCTTCAATATAGTTAAGGGCTACGGAAGAGGCATTTTGAATTCCATCTTCTTTAACTAGACCATCTTCCTGTAATTCTTTAAAATCTCCTTTTATGACATCACCTTCGGAAGCTTTTTCAGCATCTATCATGGAACCGTACATTTTCTGCATGCGCTCCACTTCTCCTTTTATGAGTTTATCATCTACTTTTATAATGTAGTATTTAATCTTATCCTTAGAACCAACCTCAATATCAAAATCTGGAGCCAAGCCAAGTTCATATTCAAACTCGAAGCTTTCTGGATTTTCCCAATCTCCCTTTTCTCCCTCAGCAAGTGGAAGTGGGGTACCTAATACATCAATTTTGTTCTCATTGATATACTTGTAAATACTATCACTAAGTACTTTATTGATTTCTTCCGCAAGCAAGTATCTTCCTACCTTCTTTTTTACAACACCCATAGGTACTGCTCCAGGTCTAAAGCCAGGCAAGTTCATTTGTTTTCTGTACGATTTTAATGCAGAGTCGTACTTTTCCTTGTAGTCTTCAGGACTTAGTTTAATTTTTAGCTTAGCGTTTAGTTTGTCAATATTTTCCTGAACGATGTCCATTAAGTAGTGATTTAAATTTTAATAGAAATTAGTTTGCGTTTAGGCTTGTTAAAAGAAAAAAAGTGCGGATAGAGGGAGTCGAACCCACACACCTCTCGGCACTAGATCCTAAATCTAGCGTGTCTACCAATTTCACCATATCCGCATCTTTAGTATTTCAAAGCTGAGTTAATGCATAACTCAAAAAGGAGTGCAAAGATAATTTTTTTATCTTTTTTACAATTAAATATCTTGTAATATTCTCTCATAAAAAAATAGATAATCTCTACTTTAGAGCCTTAATCTAAATAATGATAAGTTTTATACCGAGTGAGGAGTCTCTCCCTAAAGTTCACAGTTTGATGCTGGGAGCAATTGGCCCTAGACCTATAGCATTGGCAAGTACTGTTGATACAGAAGGCAATCCGAATTTGGCTCCTTTTAGTTTTTTTAATGTTTTTAGTTCCAGGCCACCTATTCTGGTTTTTTCTCCTGCAAGAAGAGGAAGAGACAATACCACCAAACATACCTATGAAAATGCAAAAAAAACGAAGGAATGCGTCATTAATATTGTAACCCATGATATTGTGCAACAAACCTCTCTTTCCAGTACTGAGTATCCTGAAGGAATGAGCGAGTTTGAAAAAGCGGGTTTTACACCTTTACCTTCTGATATGGTAAAATCATTTAGAGTAAAAGAATCGCCTGTGCAGTTTGAGTGTAAAGTAAGAGAGATACTTGAAATGGGAGATCACGGTGGTGCTGGAAATCTTATTATTTGTGAGGTTCTCAAAATACATGTGGATGAAGCTATTCTAAATGAAGAAGGAAGAATAGATCAAACCAAAATTGACTTGGTTGGTAGAATGGGAGGTAATTATTATTGTCGAGCAAATGGAAGTGCTCTATTTGAGGTGGCTAAGCCTTTGAGTACATTGGGTATGGGAGTTGACAATATTTCTGAAGATATTCGACTAAGTAAAATACTAACCGGAAATGATTTGGGAATGTTAGGAAATGTTGAAGAACTTCCAGATGAAACTTCGGTAAATGATTATAAACTCAGCGAATTAAGTGATATCTTTATCGAGCTTCAAGATGATACGGAAAAATTGGAAAAAAGACTGCATGAAAAGGCGCACAAACTTTTGGAAATAGGCAGGGTTGAAGAAGCATGGAAAACATTACTTTCATTCAATAATTAAATGCAATGTTCACGATTAACGGTAAATTAAAAAAGATAGAAGAAACAAAACAGGTTACGGATTCATTTAAGAAAAGAGAGTTTGTACTTACTTTAGATTCCGGTCAATATCCACAATATATTTCATTTCAACTGGTTCAAGATAACTGCACTTTGATAGATGGAATGCAGGAAGGTGAAGAGGTAAAAGTAAATTTTGATATTAGGGGACGGGAATGGACGGCTCCAGATGGTCAGGTAAAATACTTCAATTCCTTGAATGCGTGGAGAATGGAAAGGTTAGGCAATCCAGCTACAGAGAATACTCCTCCGGCTCCTCAAATGGCTCCTCCACCAACGAGTGAGCCCGTTCTTCCTGAAGAGGATGACGATTTGCCATTCTAAGAAACAGCTCTTACGTCTAGAACATCTCTTAAGGCATTTCCGACTAGGGTAAATGCCAATACTAATAGCATAATACTTAAGCCAGGAAGTATTGCCAAATAAGCCAAATCTGTGGTGATGTATGCGTAGTGTTCTTTTATCATATAACCCCAAGAAGGCATAGGAACTTGAGTGCCGATTCCCAAAAAACTCAAACCTGCCTCAAGTAGAATAGCTGTGGCAAAATTTGCTGCGGATATCACAATTACTGGATCTAAAGAATTAGGCAATATGTGTTTAGTAATAATCCTCCAGTTTGAAAAACCTAAAGCCTTTGCAGCTTCCACATACTCTTTTTCTTTTATGCTTAAAATCTCGCCTCTCACTATTCTTGCTACTTCTACCCACATGGTTAAGCCTACAGCAATGAAGACTTGAATGAATCCCTTTCCAAATAGAAGTGTCAGGGCAATGACTATTAAAAGGGTAGGAATAGACCAAATAACATTAATCAACCACATTATAACTGCATCTACCCAACCACCAAAATAGGCCGCAAGGCTTCCTAAAGTAATTCCTATAATCAAACTTATGATGACTGCAATTAATCCTACAGAAAGAGAAATAATTGTTCCTCCGAGCAATCTGCTCAACATATCTCTTCCGAACTTATCGCTTCCTAAATAGTATTTTTTGTGAAGAATATATTCAGATTCAATTTCACCTATATCCATGATATCTAAATGACTTCCAGCAATATCTTCAAAGGAAAAAGTTCTTTTTTTTCCTTGCTTTACTTCATTTATGCCATTTATCTCTTCAATAATAATTTGTCCATCTTTTATATGATAATTGTGAAAAGGGTAGAGGTCATATTCCGAATTTATTCCGCCAAAAAAGAATCCAAGTCCTGTATTTTCGGTGTCAGTTGATTTCTTGACTTTAAGAAATTTGCCTATAAAACCTGGTTTTTTTTGTGCGTAGGGAAGACATTTAAAATCTGCATTTTTGCTAGAGTCTGGCCTAATATATGCTCCAAGAATAGAGATTAAACAAGCAATCAGAATAATGGATAAACCAAAAAAAGCAGACTTATCTCTCAGTAATTTTCTGAATATTGATGGCCTATTCAAAACGATTTTTTCAATTTAACTTTATCTCTCTTCCTTTCCATTTTTCCTTTCCAATAATACTAAGGATTCCAATAAGGACAATGTAAATTGGATAAATAGGAATGAGAATAAAATAGTAAGTAAGCCAATTTAATTTTTTGAAAAAACCGAGTACTGGTAAAAAGAAAAAAAGATCTGATATAGTTTTTGCAAGCATTAGAACGCAAGCTGCTTTTGCTATAATTGGTGATTCAGCAAAAAGAAGGAAACAGGAAAAGATAAACACAAGGTTGGAGAGTAGGAAGAATAAAGCATTTATACCAGAGAAGGATAGGGGTTCACTTTTGGTTTTTCCCGCCCACCTTAATCGTTGTTTTAAATTTGTGCTTAACGTTGGTTCTGCTTCTGTGGTGGCAACAATTTCATTCAAAAGTAATGTGGAAATTTTCTTTTCTTGATTAAAAAAATACTGTAATATGGCAATATCATCTCCAGATGGGGTTTTCTTCCAAATCTTTGTTTGAGTGATGGATTCCAAATTATCTTTTCTATACATTAAGTGGGCTGCATTAGCCATAACTGGTTTTTTCATGCCAAGCGTTGCGAAGGTGATCATAGAGACTGAATAGAACTCGAGTGCAAAGAGTTTTTGGATAATACTACTGCCATGGAATTGAATAGGAAGAATATTCATATAGGCGCTTGAATCATATTTTTTTCGGAGCTCTTGAAACCAGTTTTTCGTGAGACGAACATCTGCGTCCAGTTGAATAATCCAGTCCGATTCGATCAGTTTCCATGCTTTTGAAATAGCGGCTTTTTTGCCTTGCTCACCACTTTTCAACTCAATAATTTCAATGGGTAATGAATGATCTAACTTATTGATCTCCTCTATTGAATTATCCAAAGAATGGTCGTTTACCAAGTAAATGTTTTGCAAAGAGGAACCGAATTCTTGGTTCATTAAATCTCCTATGATGTTACTTAAATTATGCTCTTCATTTCTAAAAGGAATAAGTATGGAAAAAGACTCTTCCTTGTGGCTAGTTATACTTTTTATGTTTTTGACTTTAAACCAGGAAAGAATTAGGACAAAAATATATAGACAATATGTAAATGCGAAGAAGTGAAGAACAATAGATATTTCGTTTACCCAAGTATTCATTTGATTAAATGTGAGAAAGTTTTTCTAGAATTAGGTAAGGAGCATAGATTAAAATATGAAATTTAGACACAGTGAAGAATGATAAAATCATATTGGGGGTAGATCCGGGAACAAGTCTTATGGGATATGGTATTATTAAGGTTACTGGCAAGAATACCGATATGCTTAATATGGGTGTTATACGCTTAAGTAAATTGGAGACCCATTCTGAAAAATTAGAACGTATTTTTTCTAGAATTTCTGGAATAATAGATGAGTATAAACCAGAGATTATGGCTATTGAAGCACCATTTTTTGGTAAGAATGTTCAGAGTATGCTGAAATTGGGTAAGGCTCAGGGAGTTGCAATAGCTGCTGCCTTAAATGCGAAAATTTCTTATCAGGAGTATGCCCCAAGAAGAATAAAACAATCCATAACTGGAAATGGAAATGCCTCAAAAGAACAGGTTGCGGCAATGCTTCAAAGCATTTTTAAAATAAATGATATGCCAAGGGATTTAGATGCGACTGATGGTCTAGCGGTTGCCTTGTGCCATCATTTTTCTTCTGGAAAACTAGGTGATAATGGAAAGAGTTTCTCTGGATGGGGAGCTTTTGTAAAGTCACAAGAACATAGAGTAATAAAGAAATAATTACGCTTTTCTTATTTCCTCTGCTATTTGATTCATTTCTTCTTTGGAAAATTTGAGCTTAGGCTTAGAAAAATTCATGTCCGAAACGGAATTCATGGGAATTAAATGAATATGTGCATGGGGTACTTCAAGTCCAATAACAGAAACTCCTATTCTATTGCAGGGAATTACCTTTTCTATTTTTTTCGCAACGGACTTAGAGAATATATGCATTCTTCCAAGTACCGCATCTTCTATATCGAATATATAATCTGTTTCTTGTTTTGGAATGACTAATGTATGTCCTTTGGATAAAGGCATAATGTCCAAAAAAGCCAAAAATTCATCATTTTCGGCTATTTTATAACAAGGAATTTCTCCCTTGACTATTTTGGAAAATATACTCGACATTTATCGACTAATTCCCAGAATCTCGAACTTTATTTTGCCTGCTGGAATTTGAATTTCTGCAATTTCTCCAACGGTCTTTCCGACTAACCCCTTACCAATAGGAGAGTCAATAGATATTTTTTTCTCTTTTAAATTGGCTTCGTTTTCAGCTACCAAGGTATATTCCATTTCCTGTCCATTTGCAGTATTCTTCAACTTTACTTTGGATAGTATTAGCACTTTGGAATTATCCATTTGAGATTCGTCAATAAGTCTTGCATTAGCAAGTAAAGCCTCCATTTGACTAATTCTCAGTTCTAACAGACCTTGAGCTTCTTTTGCAGCATCATATTCCGCATTTTCGGATAAATCACCTTTGTCTCTTGCATCCGCAATTTGCTGTGAAATTTTAGGACGTTCAACCGACTTTAGCTGGTTTAACTCTTCTTTTAAATTATTTAAGCCCTCTTCGGTATAGTATGTTACCTGGTTTGACATAATAATCGGTTTTAGTGGTGTTCAGTTATAAGCAAAAAAAAATAGACCCTCCTAGGAGGGTTCTATTTATACTCAAATATAATAAAATTTTTAGTAAGTCTTATAAATCGATACGCAAACCAATTGAATGTACTCCATCAAAAGGATTGGTTAATTGATAAGAATAATCGAAGCTTAAAGACCCTCCATTTTCTCCAATATTTGCAGCTATAGAAGCTCCAAAAGCAGGTCCTGAAAGAGCATTATTGGAACTATCAGTAGTAGTAGTGGTAGTAGAATTGCTTGATGGCTCTGCAGTATAACCACCTCTTAGCATAAAATTCTTTTTAAAGTTATACTCTACTCCAACTTTGTATTGGTCTCTTGTAAATGAATTTGAAATAAAGCTTCCGTTTGCCTGTAAACCGTGATTTTCGGCTAATACAAAATCATAAGCAATTCCAATATTTACTAGAGAAGGAATTTCAAATGAAGCAGATCTTTGTTCTAAATTAATAGAACTACCACCAGTGGTAGTAATACCAGTAGTCAATCCACTTCCAGAATATTTCATTCCAGGTCCTACATTTTTTAAAGCAATACCAAACTTTACTTGGTCTCTTTCTCCTGTTACATATTGAATACCTGCATCCATAGCAAAGCCACTTGCAGAAACATCTGCTATTCCCTCAGAGATTAATCTTACGGTTACACCACCATAAATACTATTAGAAAACTCCTTAGAATAGGAAAGGCTAATGTTAGAGAAAGATGGAGAAAATGTAGTCCCATCACCTTCAGGCAAAGCAGTTGTTGATCTCACTAAATCTCCCCAGTCAATTGAAACTACACTAACACCAATAACACTAGATTCTCCCAATCTTTGAGAAAGACCTATTGCATTGATACTTACATCAGCTCCTGATAACCAATTTGTATTGGAAAACATAACTTCAGTTTGTCTGGTAAAAGCTATTCCCGCTGGATTTAAAAAGCTTCCTTGAATCCCTCTAACTGAAGAGACGTTAGCTCCGGCTAGGCCAGTGCTTCTGGACCATGGATTGATAAGGAGCTGAGAAGCTCCTGCAGAACCAATTCTATCTTCATTTCCTGCAAACATATCGCTTGTAACAAGAGTTAGCAGTGCTATAATTAATATTGAAAATCTTTTCATCTTTTAATTTCTTAAGCTTTGGTTATAAATCTTAGAAGTTATCTAAGTCAGTTGGTCTGATAACTC
>CAZSQZ010000013.1:0-99523 GCA_964609215.1 uncultured Flavobacteriales bacterium | reverse complement strand
TCATTCCTTAATTTATTTTTCAGCTTAGACTCTTTTTATCTGGTTTGGTTTAATTCTGACTAACGTTCGCTAAGTAGTTGATAATCAATGCCTATAATTTATAGATTTTGGCTTTGATTATCATAAAGATACTGATTCGTTAGCAAGAGAAATTAATTTGCGGTGGAGAAATTGATTGATTTTGGTATCGATTTCGGTCGGTCGAATCTGCGAAATTGCTTACAACATCCGTATAAAAGTAAAACCCGTTTGTAAACCACAACCCGAAAATCTCTAATTAAGCCTTGCCTTATCCTCAATAAACACAAAAAAAGCCCGAACCAAAAGGAACGGGCTTCACTATCTTTAGCAATTTGTTTTATTACATACCAGCAGGTACTTCAACATTTGCTTTTATGGTAAGAACGGTTTGAACAGGATCTGTATTTGCTGTTACGGTTACCTTCTTCGTTTGATTGTTCTTTTGCTTTCCAGGTTTGTAAACCACTCTTATTTCGCTTGATTCTCCTGGAGGAATTGGTTCCTTAGGATATTCAGGAACCGTACACCCACAACTTCCTTTTGCTTTTTCAATGATTAAAGGCTCATTTCCTGTATTGGTAAATGAAAAAACATGTTCATTTTCAGTGTCCTGCTGAATGCTACCAAAATCATGCTCCATATTCGACCAGTTTAAACTCGTCTTTGGTAATGCAGCAGATGTTCCTTCTGTTGATGCAGCTGGAGTAGTAGTATTGTTGTTAGTTGCAGCATTATTATTTGTAGTGCTTGCAGTTGTATTGGTTTTACTGCTTGGCACACCATCCTGAATCTTAGTTACATTACCGCTTGGGCTTGAACTATCTTTATTCATGAAATTATAACCGACACTAACCAAAAGAGCTACGGCCAATAATCCCATTATTCCATATTTTACTGAATCTTTCATTTCTTTGATTTTGTTTACAAAACTATATAAAGCTCTAATTTGTTACAAATCTTAACAGAATTTTAATTCCATCATTCTGTTTGTGCTAAGTTCAACCTTCTAAAGGTGCCATCATTCATCACTTGCAAAGCTTTTTGGTACGCTGGAATTATTGGGTTAATTACTTTATAGAATGTAGATCTATCCCAAATGCTTCTTCCAATTAAGGCTTTGATTCTGGCATTGAAAAACATTTCAGATTTTTTGAAATCCTCTTCATCATACTCCAGACCTTGCTTTTTGCAGTATTTAATAAATTCAGGTATTATCTTTTCCACCTTAAAGTTGTTGATGTAGTCATCATCTGATGCGTATTTGTCTTTCAGTTCTTGTCTGTGCTTATCCGCATACTTTAGACTGAAAGTATTCATATATCCTTTTCTTAGAGCCGAAGAATAATATTCGCTGGTATTATTGGTATCTAAAGGCACAAATATGTCTGGTAAAATACCTCCACCACCGTAAACGATTCTATTGTTCTTGGTCATGAACTTTAAGGAATCTGGAAAGTCAATGCTATCCAATGAAGTGAGCTCTCCTCTTTCAAAACGATCTAATCTTTCGTTTCTATAAGCTTCTTTTCCTTCATCATAAGGCTTTTGAATACACCTGCCTGAAGGAGTATAGTATTTTTGTGTGGTCAATCTTACAGCTGACCCATCTCCTAAACCTAAAGGTTTTTGAACCAATCCTTTTCCAAATGACCTTCTTCCAATCACAACTCCTCTATCCCAATCTTGAACAGCGCCACTTACAATTTCACTTGCCGAAGCAGAACCTTCATCTATTAGAATGGCTAATTTTCCTTCTTCAAAGTTTCCTTCTTTAGTAGAGAAAGTTTCGTCTTTAGGATAGTTTCTTCCTTCGGTAAATACCACTAGCTTGTCTTCTGAAAGGAATTCGTCTGCAAGCTGAATGGCGGTTCTTAAATATCCACCTCCATTTCCTTTTAGATCTAAAACCAGATTTTTCATTCCCTGGGCTTTAAGATCATCAAATGCAATTTGCATTTCTTCTTTCGTAGTCGCAGCAAACCTGTTTAATTTTATGTATCCTGTATTTGGTGTTGCCATATACCAGGCATCTACAGAATAAATTGGAATTTTATCTCTGGTAATTTCAAAATCCAGAATCTCCTTGCTGCCTTCTCTTTTTACACCTACGGTAACTTTAGTTCCTTTTTGCCCTTTAAGATAGGTTTGAACATCTCTATTTGTGATTTCAATTCCA
Organism: uncultured Flavobacteriales bacterium; assembly: GCA_964609215.1. Classification (GTDB taxonomy): domain Bacteria; phylum Bacteroidota; class Bacteroidia; order Flavobacteriales_D; family JABDKJ01; genus JABDKJ01. Next base: position 97,326 of record CAZSQZ010000013.1, on the reverse strand, counting down.
GCGACATTTTCTCCATCTACAGCAACAATTCTATCGCCAGCCATAATACCTACTTTTTCAGAAGGGCCTCCAGAAATAGGAGTGATGACAAAAATGGTATCCTGCAAAATGTTGAATTGAATACCCACTCCTTCAAAATTTCCTTTGAGCGGCTCATTCATTGCTCTAACTTCATCTGCCGGAATATATATGGAATGCGGGTCTAAATTATTGAGAATGCCTTTAATAGCATCTTCCGTAGCTTGCTCATTATCAACGGAGTCCACATAATACTTGTTGAGTTTGTAAAGGAATTCTTTAAATTTTTCTACTGAAGAATTATAATCATTTACCTGAGCTGCGCTGCCAAGGCTTAAGAAACTGAAAAGGATGATTGCAATATATCTCATCAAATTATTTTAAGTATTTAGTGAATAGAGGCAAAATCCATGCCTCAGCCATCATTTAAGGTATTTTCATAAACGAAATGCCTTAGTTCATAGTTTCGATAGAACGTACAAATATCTCTAAACATTTTACAATTGGTCTAAAGAAAAGTTCATTACCCTTTCTGCTTTGCAATATGTTGTCAAGATTGAATGAGCTCGACACAACTATTCAAAAAAAACAACGTAATTTAGAACAAAGAATTTATATACATGAAAAAAGTTTTATCTCTTGTTATTATTGCCTTGTTTACGACTTCTATCTTCGGACAAATTAGTCAGGAAGGTCTTCCATTGGCTTTTGAGATGGAATCCTTAAAGGCTTCTATTCCCGTTATTAGTGTTGAAAAACCTGATGTCAGCGAAGAAATAGCAGATGATATTGATAGAGATGCTTTTAAATATCCACCCAGGGATGCGGTAATTGTTCCTGTTGGTCATAATTTGGAGAATTCCGGTAAATGGACAACTATAGAGAATGGAGATCGTGTGTGGCAGTGTGCTATAAATTCTCCTGAAGCCGTTTCTTTGGAACTGTTTTTTGAGGATTTTTATTTACCCATTGGATCTAAACTTTTTGTTTACAGTGAAAATCAGGAACAGGTCTTAGGTGCTTTTACTAGTGTAAATAACAAACCAAGAAATCGTTTTGCTACGGATGCCATTTATGGAGAAACTGCAATTTTAGAATACTATGAGCCAGCTGAGGTTGCTGGTTTGGGAAGTATGACCATAATGGATTTAGCCTACTCTTATAGAGATTTGCGTTCTTCGCTTGGCGGTTCTCAGCATTGTGAAGTAGATGTTGCTTGTCCCGAAGGTGAGGAATGGGCAAATGAAATAAATGCAACGGTGCGTGTTAGAACCAGAATAAATGGAAACATGTTTTGGTGTACGGGTACTTTAATGAATAACACAGCTTTAGATTGTAAGCCATACATTCTAACGGCATTGCACTGTGCTTTAAATGGAACACAGTCTTCAACTGCTGATTATGACTTGTATAAATTCTATTTCAGATTTCAGACTCCAGGATGTGGAAGCGGAAATGCTCCAGCTGGTTTTTGCATTACAGGTTGTGATTTGAGAGCGGATAGTAATGATGGGGGAGGAACCAGTGGTTCTGATTTCATGCTTTTAGAATTGCAAGAAGACATTCCAGAAAGTTATAATCCTTTTTGGGCTGGATGGACAAGGAGTTCATCAGCATCTAGTGGAGGTGGAGTTTGTATACATCACCCAAATGCAGATTCAAAGAAAATAAGCACTTTCTCTAGCACACCTCAAAGCTCTGGTTGGGGAACTACGAATACACATTGGAGAGTATTTTGGGTAGAGACACAAACAAACTGGGGAGTAACGGAAGGTGGTTCATCTGGTTCTGCTATTTTTAACGCAGATCATCATGTTATGGGAACATTAACTGGTGGTGCTTCTTTTTGCGAAGGAGTAAGCCCTCCAAATGGTCCGGATGATCCAGATTTGTTTGGTAAGATGCAAAGACATTTTATCAGTAATCCTAATCCGGCTTCTGAGAAATTAAGTGAATGGTTAGACCCTATAGACTTGGGCTCAATTACTTTTGATGGAAGTACAAACCCTTGCGGAAATGTAAGTGTGCAAGAGATTGAAGCACAGCGTGTTTTTTCTGTATTCCCAAATCCGGGCAATGGTGATTTTGTAATTGAAATTCTCAACGAAGATTTTAAGGTTGATGGACTCAAAGTTTTTGATTCTCAAGGAAAAGTCATTCGCAATTTTGTGCCGAATACATTACCAATTCGATTGAATTTAGAAAATGAAGCCGAAGGTATTTATGTGGTGCAGGTAAGCTTAGAGGGGAACAGAAGCTTCAACCGAAAATTGGTTCTCACGAAATAGGCTTAGAACTCCAGGCCCATTACTAAGACATCATCTACTTGTTCAAGATTGCCTTTCCAATTTTGGAAAGATTGGTTTAGTGCATCTCTTTGATCGCTCATACTTTTTGTATGCTCAGACGAAAGCATTTCTCTAAATTGCTTACGCATGTATTTCTTTCCTTTTGGGCCACCAAACTGATCCACAAAACCATCCGAACTGAGATAGATTTTGGTTTTGTTACTTACATCAATTTCGTGTACCTCAAAACTTTTTTCTTCTTCTTGTGCGCCACCAATATGATTTCGAGAACCTTTAATTACATGGAGTTCATCGTTTTGAATGAAATAGCATGGCCTGCCTGCTCCTGAGAATAGAATGCGTTTTGCCTTTTTTTCCAAAACACATAAACCTATATCCATACCATCATTGGCCTGCATATCTGTATTTTGGTGAAGGGCAATTTTTACTCCATGATCAACTCTTTTAAGAATTTCGGCTGGGTTAACTTCCTTATGAATTTGAATGGTTTTATTGAGTTCTGAAATACAAATCATACTCATCATAGAACCGGGAACACCATGCCCTGTGCAATCTGCTCCCGCAAAAATAAAGTGCTCCTTGGTTTCTGTAAACCAATAAAAATCTCCACTGACAATATCTCTGGGCTTAAATAGTATAAAGTGATCTTTGGTGTTCTCAGTTAGTAATTTTGAGTTGGGAAGCATGGATTTTTGAATGCGCTCAGCATAAATGATACTGTCTTCAATTTCCTTGTTTTTTTCTGCAAGCTCTTCTTTTTGCGATCGAACTTCAGCCGTTCTATTATCCAATTCCGTATTCAAGTAGTTCTGAATGTTTTTGTTTCTCTTCTCTTTGTATAAAATGTAGGATGTAAAGATTCCTATCAAACCCAGGATGCATAAAAGAATAAAATACGGTTTTTGATAAATGGGAATATCAATGGATAGCTCCAGTACCAAAGGTTCCTCGTCCCAATTTCCATTTCCATCTGAACTTATTATTTTCAGTTTCTGATCTCCTGAAAGTAGGCCAGGGTAGTAGCAACTTGGATCATTGAATGCAGGTCCGTATGAATCTTCTTGTCCATCTAAATAAAAGCGGTATTGAATTTCTTGTTGATTGGTGAAGGAAATCTTCTGGAATTTAGCAGCTAGGCTGTATTTACCATTCGCTAGCTCAATTTTCTTATCGAATTGAAACAGAGAGTCATTTATTAGTACTTGAGTAAATGAGAGCTTATTTGAGGATGTGTTTTGTATGTCATTGTCCCTATCATGAAGAAAAACGCCCTTATTACCTAGAATTACTAAACTATCTCCCATGGATTTCAGTCCTTTTTGGCTAATAGAGAAGTTGTAAATATTGGTTTTACTATTGTAGCTGTAGAATTTTTCTGAGTCTAATGAATAACGAGAAATCCCGTCTCTACCTGCACACCAGATATTTCCTTTTTTATCTGTACAAAGAGAGGTAAGATAGTTGGTGTGCAGTCCTTCTGAACGACTATAGTTTTTAAATATATTATTCGAGTAAGAGTATAAGCCTCCGCCATTTGAGCTTATCCAAATGACCCCATTTTCATCTTCATCTATTTCAGAGAAATCAAAGGCATGTAAACCTTGTTCATTGCCAAATATTTTTATTTCGCCTTTCTCTATTGCATTAAGCACACCGCCACTCATTGCCAACCAAATACGTTCTTTTGAATCTACATAACAGCTATTTACTTCATTGTGCGTTAGTCCATTTGTGGTATTGAATTGCTCATAGCTCCGATCCAATAAATTCATCACAATTAAGCCTTGCGTGCTGGTTGCAACATAGAGTTGGTTTTCCTTAATCAAAATCTGATTAATCTTGTTTTGTTGGAAGACGGAATTTTCAAAAAGACTAAAACCTTTTCCGTTAAAAAGGTAAATCCCGTTTTTGCGAGTGGAAACAAATAGTTTGCCTTGCCATTGAGCCAGAGAATTGGCTCCTACCAATTCAGTTAAACCATTTGATTTATAAAGTCCCTCGGAACCAGCCAGAAATTTCTCTTGATTGTAGTCGATAATGTCTGCTATTTCTTGTTCTTCAATTCCATTAATAGAGTAAGGTTTAAAAGGTGAATTGTACTTGCGCATAAGGCCTTTTCCCAGAGTTCCAATCCATATATTTTCTTCTTTGTCTTTGAATAGTTGGCTTAAACTCTCGCTACTCAAACCGTCTGATTCTTGAAAATGAACCAACTCATTATCTTTTATTCTTAGGAGACCATCTCCGGTGCTGCTTACCCAAAGCACCTCATTTTTACTGCTGATCGCGGATTTTATTGAATACTTATTCAATTCAGGGTAGGAGGTAAAAAGCTCAAACTCCAATTCATCTTGCTTCTTTAAAGCAATTTTGTAAAGACCTTCATCTATTGTTCCAACCCAGAAATAATCATTTTCCTTTCCGATAAACGTAATCTTGGTTTGAGGAATAAGCGCAATCTTCTTGACCAAATCCAGACTCTTGTTCAGGTTTTCTCTGTACAGATAAAGGCCTTCATTTGACCCTATCAAAAAAGATTTTCTACTGATACCTTGGAAGGAATTGAGGATTCTTATTTCGGAATTGAATGGGTAATGATTTTGTGCTCCGGTAGGACTGAGTTTTATGATACCATTGGTTTTACTTGAAATCCAAATTTCACCATCATAATCTTCATAGAAATTGATGATAGCGGAGTTAAACGATTCAGGGATTTCAATTTTTTTGATGGTCCCTTTACTATCTCTTTTCCATACTTGTCCTCTATTATTCCCAATCCAAATATTGTTTTGACTATCTAGCAAGAAGCTATTAAAAAAGGATCTTTCTTTTTGTTCCTTGACTAATATTTCATTGAATTGATATCCATTATAATTGATCAACCCATTTTCTGTTGCTAGTAAAATGTTCCCTTTATCATCTTGACAAATGTCATAGATAAACCTAGACTGAAGACCTTGGTCATGGGAGTATGGAATGAACTGATTTACTTGTCCGAAATGTTCAAAAGCGACAAAGAGAAATAAAATGAAGCAGTTTATTGGTTTCACTCTTTTTCCTTAGGGGTGACAGAAAACTGGTAAACATATTTATGGGATCCGAGCGGAGAAGAGAAGAAACGAATGGCTTCATCATACTGATTTAAGACATAAAGAGAAACATCATTTTTAGTATTTACTTTTCTGAGAATCTGTAAATCGACACACTTAAATTTTTCTTCTTCAGTAACGGTATGAGAGCTAGAATCCCATGAGTTATCGCCTGAGACTTTGGCATCTTCTCCGTTTTTGCTTACCGAATAGAGTTTGATGTCTCCATCTGCATCCAAATCAAAGTTGAATTGTTTTATGGCAATTACATTTTCATCTATGAATGGATAGACATGGGCTATATTTCCCTTGCTTTTTAAGCGGAATGTATATTCATAAGTGAATGCGTTTGCTCCATCAATAGGTTTGTTTAAATTATCATGTCGGCTTAAATAGTAGGAGTACAAGTTGCCGTCATTACCTTCCAGACCTTCTGCAATTATTTTAAATATATACCCATTTAGGCTTTTATCGTATTCGCCCTCTATAGGATTAAATGGACCAAAAGTAACCCATTGCATATCGTACTTTTTCTCATCACTAAATACCTTGTAATCTAATAGCGTTCCACTTTTATAATTTCCAACTGGGTCTATTCCTTGAGCGTCTGGGTCGCTATGTGCTCCTTCTCCTCCATAAATGGAAAATTGTGTGCTACTATCAAATACTTTGTCTCCGTAGGCTGCATCCAAAAATCCTCCCACATTTGGATCAAAAATGCGGATGTAAAAAGGTTCATTATAATCGAAGGGAATAAAGGCGAAAAAGGTCTGAACATTGTCATCATCACCCCACTGCGAAGGAGCATCCTTACTAAATGTAATTAGATTTTCAATATTCTCACTATCTGAAGGAATGGCTTGCCCCAATATTAATATCGGGAACATGCATAGAATATGTACAATGAAATTTTTCACCTGTTCTCCTTTTGCTCGGCTTTATTTTGATTAATAAATAGCTGGCAGCTGTTGCATTTAAGCGAAGATTGTGCCAGGTCACTTTCAATGATAAAAAACTCAATAAAATAGTTTCCTGGCCTATTGAAAAAATAGCTGACTGATTTTCCCGTTTTAAATATCCCGTTTCCAAAATGCCACAGAATCTTCTGATTGCCTATAAGCTCTTCTTTATAATTGAAACTTATAGCCTTGTTTATTATGTTGTTTTCCTTCATAGAATTAAAATCCAATGGAGGAAGAATACTGATAGTAAAAGTGGTATCGGCATTAACAATACCTTTATCCTTATCGTAGCTTCCCAACTTAATAAGATGCGTTCCAGATACATCAAAACAGTAATCCACCTTTGTACCTTCTAGTAAATCTCTTGAATCAAAATCCCAGGTATAAACAATGTTGGGTTGTACTGGATTTACAGACATTAGCGCATCAAAAGTGTAACAGTAAGAGCTTTGTGTTTCCGTTCCAGATTTATATTCAATACATTTCTCATTTTCCAGTTTTTGAGATATGTAAGCCATTTGATTTACTCTTTCATTTGCATAGCCTGCACTAATTAATTCTTGAAGAATATCATTAGCCTTTTGATAATTTCTTGTTTTGATGAGTAACCCTGCATATTCAAACTTTGCTTTGTTGCTTAATTTATTTTGATTTCTAAGTTCCTCAAAACGAAATTGAGACTCTGTTAGGCGATAGTCGTATTTCAGGGCAACAGCATATTTTTCTCCACTGTTTTCATGTTTATTCTGTTGGTCATGAAGCTTTAATTTGGCCAAAGTTCCACCTTTTTTTCCCTTTCTCATTTTCTTATAAATCTTAGGATATTCCTGAGAAAATAGTTGAGTAGAGAATAGAAACAAAGCAGCAAGCAATATGTACTTAAGTCCCCTGATGTAGTTCAATTATAGGTGAAAATACAGAAAAATATGCTGCTTGTCAGCACATTAGCTTATTCTTGTAAGATTTGGTCAGCCTCGCTTGCGCTAATTATTTTACCATTGAACTCTCCAATAACCTTGGCATTTGGAAAAATAGAAGTGTCTATTTCCTTTAAATACTCTTCTGCTTCTGTTTTGGTTTTAAACTTACCGGCAACGTAATAGCTGTCAGAGCCAACGGATAATTTATCGAAATTTTCCATGGTCATTAAGGTATTCAAAGTCTCGGTAGGGATAGATTCTGAATAGTTAGCTAATTGAACTCTATAGAATGTTTTTTCTTTATCAAAAGATTCATTTATATCATTTGACTCCAATTCCTTTTCAAAAGAACTTGGCTTTACTCCTGTAGTAGCTTCTTCTATAGAAATTCTTTCGCCTCCTTTAAATACAGTTAGAAACGCTCCATCAAATCCTTTTAATAAAAGATCTATTTTCCTATCAGCGGCAGATTCCATTGAGCTAAAAGAACCGGACATATAACGCGTTAATCCATCCTCGCCTGGTAGTACTATCAAATCTTTTATATCCGCAAAAATATTCTGGGATAATGGAAATTGAAATGCGCCAATTTGAACACGCCAAGTTAGATCATTACTGCTTTCTACAATATCGTCAAAGTCTGGAATTTCACGTTCTGTTTCTATTTCCTTTATTTCATTTTCAATGAGACCTGCGGCTTCAGAAACATCTATTATATCACCATTATTTTCTGCAAAAACAGAACCTTCATAGCCCTCTTCTTCAAGTTTTAATTTTCTTTTTACTGCAGCAGGAAGATTGTCATAACGCCCAACCACATAAAGCGTAGAATCACCAACTATTTTTGTTCTCACATCTGGAATACTCAAAATCTGATCTATAAGATCTACATCTAATTCTTCAATATCCGTTCCTATCTGCACATAGTATTCTCTATCCGTATTTTCAGTTCTAGCTCTACGCCTTGCATTAGGGTTATCTAAAGAAGTAACCGAAGATCTTTGAACACTTCCGGTTTTTCCTGAATCAATATATGTCATATACGCATTCAGAAAATAATCATCATTTACTGCAACACCAAACTCATCCACCACAGAACCTTTGACTGTGTTTGGTTCTTCATCTTTGTAATCTGGAACACCATCCCTGTCTTTATCCAAAGGACAGCCATTTTCATTTACTCTAACTCCAGGTTCGGTATTTGGGCATTGATCTATCCAATCGCTTACTCCATCCTTATCAGAATCTATGTTATCATGTTCTGCTAATAAATGTTCAAAGTCTTCTGCTTCTTCTGGTCTTTCAACTTTACTAAAATCGAAATTGTAATTAAGGCTAAACCATGTAAATAGGAACTTATCGTTTCCACTATTTCCTTGTCTAACGCCTTCGCCATCTTTTGACAAATTATCAATAAGATCTGTTCCTGTTAAATGCAATTCTGTCCCAATAGTAAATTGAGCCTTGTCTGATAATTTTGCTTTTGCACCAACACCTATTGGAATAGCAAAAGATCTTTCATTGTATCTTCCAAAACCGTCCAAATCAAGTTCCCTTAGATCAGATTCATATATATAATCTCTGTTCAATAGTATTGAGGATCCAGCCATAGGAGAGCCTTCCTCAATATTTCTAATTGTTCCATCACTCCAGTAGTGATACATAAAACCATTGGCATCAAACAAATCTGTTTTTGAAAGAAACTCAAAAGATTCAATTCCAATAGAAACATAAGGGCTTACAGTTCTATCAGGTCTGAGAAAATGATTGAAATTATAAGCGAGGTTTAAACCGCCTCCTCTAATCTCAGATTGAAAATTTAGATTTCTTTCTAAAGTTCTTTCATTTCCAGTTAGTCTTCCTAATGTAAAGTGAAGAGAAGCGTCCAAAAAGTCATAGATAGGATGCGTAATTCTTGCTCTGTATGCAAAATCACTTACTGTGAAACCAAAACCATCATTATTAGATCCGACATCACCGATAAATGTGAAGGTGCCTATACCAGCTCCGAACTGAGGTTTAACCCAAGTAGAGTCTTCTTGTGCCATTGACAAAAAAGGAAAACAAACACACAGAACAAATAAATATTTGATTAGACTCCTCATTTTCAGGATTAACTGGAGACTAAGTTATATTTTTTATTGAAACCACTTTTGATTGGAGATCATTAAAGCTTCTTGAACTGAGATTCTAACACCGTCATTATAAGCAGCAATAAAAGGCCCGTCAAAATCGTAATTTTGATTTATTCCTTCTCTGCTATTTCTTGCTGCTTTATACTGATCGAAACTTCCAGTCGTGTACTTTACCCAACCTTGATGGTTTTCAATTATCACTGGATAATTAAAGTTCTTATAGGTTTTGAAATAATTTGCCGGAGCGGCATTTCTGGTAGCACATATCTGCACACGATAGTTAATGCCTTCATCTGCTTGGTTCGAAAGATTTTGGCTTATTCCAACTTCTGTATTTTGTTCACCAACCATATCTTCTTCTTTGCCATCTCCTTTACTTATAATTTCAGAGCCTAAATTTTCTTCCGATTCACCCATTCCAGTTATTCCAACTTCTTCTGTTTGTTCCATTATTTCAGGAAGCATTTCAGTTGTAATGTCATTGGATGAATCTGAAGATTTTTCGTTCATTGCAATTTCTTCTTCTTCCTGAATTTCTTCCTCATTAATTGTTTCTGTTTGCCAAAGTCCACCTTTTACATCTTCCTCTTCATTATTTAATTTTCCAATATTATCGGCAACTATTGCGTCTTCTAATTCTGTGGAGTTAATTTCAAAAAATGCCGGCACGGAAGCATTTAGAACATCTTGGTCATCAACTAAATAAATAAAATCTCCAGTAATGTTATGCAGACCAACAACATTGGATTCTTCAGCTCTTAGATTGTAAGATACCCTTACAATAGGATCTTCAGGGACATTAAACCATACAAATTTTGCCTTTCCCTTAACCTTGGTAAATATTGCTCCGCTTGTTTCCTCTTCTATATAATCAAAACCATCAGGGACAACATCTTCTAATTTTGCAAATCCTTCGATGGGTCCTTTATCAATGGTAATATTCATTCTATACAAACCACTTTCAATTCTTTGGAACTCTCTATTGATTTTTACCTTATGGTTTCTAATTGCTTCTAATTTCTCTTCTGGAGATAATGCTATTTCATCTTCATCCTCAGATGGGTTTTCTATCACTATATCATCAAGAGCAACTAGAGGGGAGTTAGAGTAGGTTTCAATAGTAAATTGGTATTGAGGCACTTGATAAACCTTCTTGATATTATCATCTAAATATGAAAATTTGGAATCTACTGTCTTAACCATTCCAATTTCAGATTCTTGATTTTCAATGAAATAACTAATTCTAAATTCTGGATCTTCGGGAAGTGCAAACCAAATAAATTTTGCTACTCCATCTTCAAAGGTAAAAGATGCCGAACCAATATCTCCTGCGCTTACTTCAATACCTGAGTCTACAGAGACCTCAAATTTCGCAAAACCAGAAATATCATTCTTTTTGATAATAACCTTTACTTCATGCTTTTCTCCTTCTGCCAATGTAACAGGAGTCACCTGATTGATTTGAACAGAATTATTTTGAAAGAAACTGATGAATGTAAAGAAGTTAAAGCAAGCAAAGACTGAAATTATTTTGAACATGGTTTGCTAAATAAGATGGTTACTTAACAAATTTATTTTATATGCGTTCTTTCGCGATTCGTCCATGAAAGTGTTCTAAACATAATAGTGTTAACATGAACACTTCTAGACTTGAAGATGCTTTTAGTCTAACTTTTGATAGTCAGAATTTTGACTTTTAAACTCAGGAACAATTTCTTTCATTTTTCTTACCATTTCGAAATTATCCTGCGATCCGAACAATGTAATTAATTCCTCTACATCTGATTTCACCTTGTCAAAATTAGATTCTCTGACTTTTGCAACCATGATTTTTTTATGATGAGTTGGTAAAGTGTTTTCCTCATTTGCCAGTAATTCTTCAAAGATCTTTTCGCCTGGCCTTAGCCCCATAATCTTAATTTCGATATCCTTTTCTGGTACTAAACCAGAGAGCCTAATCATGTTTTTTGCTAAATCAATTATTTTAACGGGTTGCCCCATGTCAAAAATGAAAATCTCTCCTCCCTTGCCCATAGCTCCTGCCTCTAGAACCAATTGACAAGCCTCTGAAATAGTCATGAAATACCTATTTATTTTTTCATGAGTAATTGTTAAGGGCCCTCCATTTTCAATTTGCTTTTTAAATAATGGAATAACCGAACCGTTTGACCCCAATACATTTCCGAATCTGGTGGTAATAAAATTGGTTTTAGATATTTGGTTGAACGACTGACAATACATTTCCGCAATTCTCTTAGATGCTCCCATAACATTAGTGGGGTTCACGGCTTTATCGGTCGAAATGAAAACGAAACTTTTAACCTTGTATTTATCAGAAAGGTCAGCTAAAATTTTGGTTCCTAAAACATTAGTTAAAATACTTTCTGAAGGGTTTTCTTCCATTAGAGGAACATGCTTATAGGCTGCTGCGTGAAAAACAATTTCCGGCTCAAAGGTTTTTATTGCATTTGATATCCTCTCTAGATTTCTGATATCACCTATTACATAGTTTATTGGACATTTAGGTTTTAAGTCTCTAAGCTCTATTTCCAATTCGTATAGCGGAGATTCGGCTTGTTCAAACAATGTTAATTCCAAAGGATTAAATCGAATAAGTTGCTTTACTATACCAGAACCTATAGAACCAGCTGCACCAGTAACCAAAATCTTTTTACCACTAAGCATTTTTTCAATGGCATTCGTATCTATGGCAATTTCATTTCTCTCTAGGAGATTCTCAATTTTGATTGGTTTTAGCTGATTAAAACTTAATTTACCTTTTATCCAATCCTGAACAGGTGGCACATTGAGAACTCGTGCACCGTTAGCCAATGCAACATCAATGATATATTGTCTGTTTTCAGGTTTTGGCTTTTGAATTGCCAGAATTAGTTGATTGACACTAGTAGATTTTAAAAAGGAATCTAGTTCGGTACTGTGGTGGATAGTTACACCTTCAGCTCTCTTTCCGTTTTTCTTTTTATCGTCATCAAAAAAAGCGATGACCTGAAGTTTAGAGGCAACATCTTTGTCCAAAGTCCTTTTTGTTATCAGGCCAGCTTCCCCTGCACCATAAACGACAATTTTTTCTTTTGTACGACTTGGATTTGTGGCTTCCTCATAAATCCTCTTGGTAGCTATTCTATATGCGATTAAACCAATACAGGAAATGAGAAATTCTATAATAAGAATTGAGAATGGAAAGAAATAATTTTGGTCATATATATAGTACCTTCCTATGTTGGCAAGCATTAAAAATGCTGTTCCGCTGAGCACAGTTACAAATATTCTAAGTGCATCTTGGGCGCCAGTATATTTAATAATTCCAGCGTAAATCTTCCCTAAATAAAAACTCACCGCTCTTACAACTATATATAATGGAAATGAACTTAAAAGGATTTGAATTTCAATTTCTGGTATTTTAAATTCAAAACGCAGTTGGTAAGCCATAAAAATGGAGAGACAGCTTAGAAATAAATCAAAAGCGAAAATTAGCCAACGTGGAGTATTACTCGTCTTATTAATAACTCGGTTCAAATTTCGAATTCAAATTTTACAAAAGACACTTTTTATGTGAAATTTTAAGCTTCGCAAATGTACTTGAATAAATAAAAAATAGGGTAAAAAGCTTTAAAGTGATATTCCGTACATATATAAGGAGTAACATTAATTAAGATTTTTGTGTATATGAAAGGCAACAGTAGTCATTCAATATCGTTTAGAATAGTATAAATTTACACTCTTAAAGAATTACGGATTAAGTTTTGAAAAAACTGTGCCTAATATTGTTTTCTATTTTTAGTGTGTCATTATTAGTGGCTCAAGATTTGGTTCCTCCAACATTGAACTGTGTTAATGTTGTTGATGGGGATGATGTAGATGTTCATTGGACAAAACCTGATTTAATGCCTGCCAATTTCTCTCATTATGAAATCCGTTTTTCAATTACCAATATAAATTTCGTGCAATTTCAAACGGTTGCAGGTTATAATACAGAATTGTTCAATTATGATGTAGGTGTTGCAGATAATCAACCCGTATATTTCTTCATGAGATCCGTTGACTCAAATGGACTAGTTTCTGAAAATTCGGATACTTTATCAACCATCTTCCTGAATTTGAATGGACAAAGTTTTATAGCACCACTAGCAGAAATGAATTGGAACCCCATTTTTTCTGCGGCACAATTAGAAAGTTCTGAAGGAACGTACAACATAGAAAGAAATTTTGGTACTGGATGGATTCCAGCAGGCACAGCAGAAGTTGGTGACGAATTCTTTTCTGAATTGAATAATGTTTGCCATGGTATGGATGATTCTGTAATGGTGTCTTACAGGGTTCAACTTCCAAATCCAGCGGGTTGTGTTTCGACCAGTGACGTGAAATCCGGAAGATATCAAGATGTTAATCCACCTTCTTTACCAGACTTGGAAACAGTTACAGTGGATACAGCCAGCAATAATGCGGTAATTTGCTGGTATCCTAGTCCGGAAGAAGATACTCAAGGCTATATTATTCAAGAGGTTGACATCGATGGATTGGATACGAACTATTTTACAATTGGACAGACCAATATGCCTAGTGAATTGTCTTTCGAGCATTTAGTCTCAGATGCTGCTCAAGTGACTGAATATTTCGTGGTTATTCCATATGACTCATGCATACATAGCGGAAACACCATTGGAAATACTAATGGAAATATAAACTCATCGTTCTTGGCTCAAACGATGCATGTTGTGAATGAATTGGACAGATGCGAGCGTGCGGTAACCTTAAATTGGAATAGATATATTCATTGGGATGAAGGTGTTTTAGGGTATGAGATTTTGGGAAGCGAAAATGGAGGAGCTTATCAATTAATTGGAACCAGAGGGCCTAATGCAAATACCTTTACAGTTTCCAATTTAGAAATTGATTCTAATTACTGTTTCTTTATCAAGGCCATTTCGAACGGAAATCAAAAAGATTCTCACTCTAATGTTACCTGTGTTACAATTGAGTATCCCGAACGTCCGGACTTTGCATATTTATCTAATGTAAGTGTTTTAGGCGACAGAGAAATAGGAATAACAGCTTATCATAGTGGTGGAACTTCAATGAAATATTTCTTTGAAAAATACGATCCAAATTTTAATGATTTCTTCGGAATAGGAACAGTAACTTATAACCCACTTATGGGTCAGGATGTGGAGATGATAGATTTTTTAAATGCTCCTGTAAATCAAAGCAATAGGTACCGAGTTTCTTTGATTGATAGTTGCGGAGTAAACTATATTAGTTCTCAAGAATCTAGGAATGTTTTACTGAATGTAGTGGCAAACTCTAGCAACGGAACAAATAACTTAGTTTGGAACAAGTATGGAGTTTGGGATGGAAATGTAGCTGGATATAATATTTACCGTCAGAAAAGAGGAGAAGCACCTACTAATCTTATTGCATCAGTTCCGCAGTGGAGAACAGATTATATTGATGATGTAAATGACTTCATCGATGTTCAAGGAGAGTTTTGTTATTTCATTGAAGCAATTGAAAACCCAAATAGTTTTGGATTTGCAAAAAACAGTATTTCAAATAGCGATTGTGGAACCCAAAAACCTATTTTTTGGATTCCGAATGCTATAGTTTTTGGAGGTATTAATCAAGAATTTAAACCAGTTGGTGGCTTCTTGAATATTGAAAATTATTCTTTGATTATCTTTAATAGATGGGGGCAGGAAATTTTTCTTTCTGAAGATTTTGATACAGGTTGGAGAGGAATTTATAAAGGAAGCCCAGTACCTCAAGGAGTCTATTTTTACTACATAAGATACCAGGGTGGAGATGGAACCGTTTTTGAACAAAGAGGGGATGTTTATTTCATAAATGACTCTAAATAATAAAGGATTTCCTAAGCTCTGATATTCAGCCTTTTTTGTACCTTTGTGCCCCAATAATTGTAGCCCAAAACGTTTTTATGGATCAAGATAAATTTGCAGGTGAGGGTCTCACCTTTGACGATGTATTATTAATTCCTCAGTTTTCGGAAATTTTACCAAGTCAAGTTACCACGCATACCCAATTTACAAGAAACATTAGATTAAATGTTCCTTTAGTTTCAGCAGCAATGGACACGGTCACTGAATCTTCAATGGCCATAGCTATGGCACAACAAGGAGGAATAGGAGTGATGCATAAAAATATGCCCATTGAAAAACAGGCAGCGGAAGTTAGAAAAGTAAAACGATCGGAAAGTGGGATGATTCAAGACCCAGTTACTCTTTCCGAGTCTGCGCTTGTAGGTGACGCCTTAAACCTGATGCAGGAACATAGAATCGGAGGAATACCAGTTGTTAATGATGAAAGAACTCTGGTAGGTATTATTACCAATAGAGATTTGAGATTTGAAAGTGATTTGTCATTACCTATAACTTCCATAATGACAAAGGATAATCTGATAACAGTTAATCCAGATACTGATTTAAAGAAAGCAGAGCAGGTTTTACAAAAGCATAAAATTGAGAAATTACCTGTGGTCAATGATTCCAATAAACTAATTGGTTTGATTACCTACAGAGATATTATGAAATTAAAAGAACATCCAAATTCTTGTAAAGATTCTTTTGGACGATTAAGGGTTGCTGCTGGAATTGGTGTTACTTCAAATGCCCATGAAAGAGCTGATGCTTTGGTTAAAGCTGGTGTAGATGCCATTTGCATTGATACAGCTCATGGTCATTCTAAAGGAGTAATTGAACTACTCAAAGAAATTAAGAAGGGATTTGATTCTGTCGATGTTGTAGTAGGTAATATTGCTACTGCAGAAGCGGCAAAAGAACTAATGAAGCATGGTGCGGATGCAGTAAAAGTTGGAATAGGCCCAGGTTCTATATGCACTACCAGAATCATTGCTGGAGTGGGGGTTCCTCAATTAACAGCAGTTTATAATGTTGCAAAAGCCTTGAAGGGAGAATTTATTCCAGTTATTGCTGATGGAGGTATACGATATTCAGGTGATATAGTGAAAGCGATAGCCGCAGGAGCTAGCTCTGTAATGGTTGGCTCGATGCTTGCAGGGACTGAAGAGTCACCAGGTGAAACTATCATTTATGAAGGCAGAAAATTTAAATCTTATAGAGGAATGGGCTCAATAGAAGCAATGGCAAAAGGTTCTAAAGACCGTTATTTCCAAGAAAATACTAACGATATGAGCAAATTTGTTCCCGAGGGTATTTCTGGTCGAGTTCCTTATAAAGGAAAATTGTCTGAAGTGATTTATCAAGTGGTGGGTGGTTTAAAAGCTGGAATGGGCTATTGCGGAGCTGAAAATATAGAAATACTTCAAAAAGCTAAGTTCATTAGAATTACAAATGCAGGAGTAAAAGAAAGTCATCCTCATGATGTGTCCATAACCAGAGAAGCACCAAATTATAGTTTTAGATAAATAAGTTTTATCGTTATTTTTGCAATCTTTTTAAATAAGAATTCATGTACAGAGCGTGTTTAACCTTTATTGTTACTTTATTATTCATTTCTGCAGAAGCTCAGGATAATATCATTCTTACCATAGATGATACAAAAGTTAGCAAGACGGAATTTGAGAATATTTATAAGAAGAATAATAGGGATTCGGTTATCACCAAAGAATCCTTAGATGAATATTCAGAACTCTTCATCAACTTTAAGCTTAAGGTTATGGAGGCTGAAGAACTGAAGTACGATACCATCCCTAAATTAATAAATGAACTTGCAGGGTACAGAAAGCAACTTGCGAGACCTTATTTGGTAGACTCAAAATTGACGGAGCAACTTTTACAAGAGGCTTATGATCGAATGAAAGAAGAAATTAGAGCTTCTCATATTTTAATAATGGCTCAGAATGATGATACTTTAGAAGCCTACAATAAAATAATGAAGCTTAGAAAAAGAGTTCTTGAAGGAGAAGATTTTGGAAAAGTGGCGAGAGAAATGTCAGAGGACCCGAGTGCAAAGCAAAATGGTGGAGATTTAGGATATTTTTCTTCTCTTCAAATGGTTTATCCTTTTGAGTCTATGGCTTACAATACAGAGACTGGAGAAATTTCTGAACCAGTTAGAACTAGTCATGGCTATCATATAGTTAAGGTGTTGGATAGAAGAAAATCGCAAGGAGAAATGAGAGTTGCACATATTCTTGTAAGATCTCCGGAAAGTGACTCAGACAATAAAAAAAGTCAGGCAAAATTAAAGATTGATGAGATTTATTCAAGAGCTAAGTCTGGAGAGGATTTTGGAACACTTGCGGCTCAGCATTCCGATGATAAATCTACCTCTAAAAAAGGAGGAGATTTACCTTGGTTTAGCACCGGTAGAATGGTTGCAGAATTTGAAAAAGCTGCGTTTGCTTTAAAAACTGATGGTGAGATTTCAGAACCTTTCAGAACCTCTCATGGTTGGCATATAATTAAACGTCATGAGTATAGAGACTTAAAGTCATATGAGGAAATGAGAAGTCAGATTAAATCCAAAATTAACAAGGATGTTCGTTCTGAGATGACTAGAAAATCATTTATTGATAGAATCAAAAAAGAATACGGTTTTCAGTATTTTCCCGGAAATATAAAGCAAGCTGAAGCTTTAGTAGATACCACTATTTTAAAGGGGACCTGGAAGTTTAAAGATTTTGATTCATATAAGCAGCCTATAATGATTCTAGGCGATACAACACTTTATCAAAAGGATTATTTAATTTATTTATTTCAGTCTCAAAGGCGTTCTACAAATATGACTTTGGAAGACTACATGGAAGGAAAAAACCTTTCCTTTCAAGACAAAATAATTACTGCCTACGAAGATGATCGATTAGAAGCTAAATATCCAGAATTTAGGTCTTTAATGAAAGAGTATAGAGATGGGGTATTGTTATTTGAATTAACAGATGAGAAGGTATGGTCAAAAGCGGTCAACGATTCTATTGGTCTTGTGAATTTTTATGAAGAGAATAAGCAGCAATTTCTTTACGAAGAAAGAGTAGATGGAACCATTTACTATTGTAAGGATAAAAAGCTTGCGAAAACCGCAAAGAAAATGGTGAAGAAGGGAATTCCAAACGTTGAAATAAATAAGGCCCTCAACGTAGATTCTCAATTAAATATTACCATCATAAGTGATGTTTACGAAAAAGACGATAAGGAAATAATTTCACTGATTGATTTTGAAAAAGGAATTTCAAAATGCAAAGTTGTAAATGATCAGTATGTTTTTGTAAACGTCAAAGAAGTACTTCCTAAGCAACCGAAGCCTATAAACGAGGCTAGGGGATTGGTAACTGCTGCTTATCAGAACCATTTGGAAAAAGAATGGATAAAGCAGTTAAGAAATAAGCACACAATTAATCTTAATAAGGAAGTTTTATACTCTATAAGATAAGAAGTTGAGGAGGTTAAAAATTAAAAAGAGAAATCTCTCTTATTCTTTCATCTTCATTCTTATATGCCTTGCGTGTATCTCCTGTAAACAAAAAGAGGAAATAGATTTTGTAGCGAAGGTTCAAGATAGTTATCTGTCACATGAACAATTGAAAAAGAGTATTCCTCGAAATACCAGTATGGAGGATTCAATTAAGTTGGCAAACATTTTTATTGATAACTGGGTGCGTAAACGTGTAGTTCTCAGTCAAGCAGAATTAAACCTTAGTGATTATCAAAAAGATGTAGAGGCTGAGTTGGAGACCTATAAAAGCGACCTCATTATTTACAAATTTGAACGGGAATTAATTAAGCAAAAGTTAGACACCGTAATTCATTCAAAGGAAATAGAGGATTACTATTCCGAGAACATTGAAATGTTTAAGCTAAAAGACTACGCCCTGCAAGTTATTTATGTTAGCCATCCAGTTAATTTTGAAGAGACAAAAGAGTTAAAAGAATTAGTTCGAAACTATAGTTCTCAAGACAGTTTAGATTTAGCAACATTATGTGATGCTCCAGATTTTATGTGTTTTCAAAAAACAAGAGACTGGATTTATCTTAAAGATCTCTTGTCTGAGGTGCCTTTAACAATTTATAACGAAGAAAGATTTTTGAAAAAAGATAAATTCGTAGACTTTGAAGAGGGGAATAGACGTTATTTGTTGAAAGTGAATGATTTTAAGCTTAAAGACAGCTATTCTCCCATAGATTTAGAAAAGAGAAATATTAAAAGCTTAATCTTAAATTCACGAAAAATAAAATTGCTTGAGAAAATGAGAGAGGAACTCTTTCAGAAAGCATTGAATAATGGAGAAATTGAAATTAATAAATAGACTGCCAATACTGATTTTAATCTTGTCATTGACTCATAATATCAATGCGCAAGGAGATATGCAGCTTATAGATAAGATTATTGGTGTTGTAGGAGAGGAAGTAATCTTACTATCTGATCATACTGTTAAAACAAGCGAATTGTTGTCTAGAGGAACAACGGGAGAAACGAGTTGTTTGGTGATGGAAAATTTACTGTTTGAAAAGCTATTGTTGAACCAAGCTAAGATCGACAGTATAGAGATAGGCGATGAAGAAATTGATTTAGAATTAGATCAAAGGATAAACTATTTTGTTCAGCAATTGGGCAGTCAAGAAAAGTTGGAAGAGTTCTATGGTAAATCCCTGGAGAAAATTAAATTAGAATTCCGCGGCTTTTTAGAAGATCAAATGCTTGTTCAGCGAATGCAAAGGAGACTTACTTCAGCTGCTTATGTTACACCAGCCGATATTGAGGAATTTTTCAATAATATACCAAAAGATAGTCTTCCTTTAATTGGTTCAGAATTTGAGATTGCCCACATAGTTAAAAAGCCTGAGCCCAGCAAAGAAGAAATGAGAAGAGCAGAATCTCGAGCAAACGAATTGAGAAAAGATATTGTTGCAGGAAAAGATTTTGAATTAGTGGCGAGCCTCTACTCTGATGATCCCGGTTCTGCCCCTAGAGGAGGAAATTTAGGAGAAGCTAGAAAAGGAATGATGCTAGGAGAATTTGAAGCAATGGCCTATAATATGGACATTGGTGAGATTTCACCAGTTTTTGAAACTGATTATGGTTTTCATTTTCTTCAGTTATTGGATAGAAGAGGAGATATATATGAAAGCCGTCATGTCCTTATAAAACCAAAAATTTCGAGTGAGGACCTTTCAGGTGCCATCTCTGAGTTGGATTCTATTTCTACTTTAATTCAAAATGATAGTATAGATTTTAAAAAAGCGGCAAGCAGGTTTAGTGATGATGAAGACTCTAAGTTCAGTGGAGGAATCATATTAAATCCTAGTACGCGTTCCATTAGATTTGCTGTTCAGGATATAGAACCTCAAACATTTTTTGTCATTGATAAACTAGATGTAGGAGAAATTTCGGAACCAGTTGTAATGCAGAATCCAGATGGAAGTCAAGCATATAGAATTTTGAAGCTAGTTGAACGAACAGAACCCCATCAAGCCAACTTGAAAGATGACTATCAGCTCATCCAGGAAATGGCTAGAAACGAAACAAGTCAAAAATCTCTTACGGATTGGGTGAACTCAACCGCAAAACGAACGTATATTCGTATCGGAGATGAATACAAGACATGTTCTTTTGAGAACAATTGGTATCTCACAGAAAATTAAAACCTAACAAAACACAAATGTCAGAACAAGGAGGGAATTCAGCTGTAGAAACACTCAATGAATTTGGAGTAGTTTTCAATAAACTGAAATCGGAAATAGGAAAGGTAATTATTGGCCAAGAAGATGTTGTCAAATATCTTTCAATTGCCATATTTAGTCAAGGACATGCTTTGCTTGTGGGTGTGCCTGGTTTGGCAAAAACTCTTTTAATTAATACCGTAGCAGATGCTTTAGGATTGAGCTTTAAGAGAATTCAATTTACACCAGATTTAATGCCTTCGGATATTACTGGAAGTGAAATCTTGGACAATGAAAGAAATTTTAAATTTGTTAAAGGACCTATTTTTGCCAATATAGTATTGGCAGATGAAATCAATAGAACACCACCTAAAACACAAGCAGCTCTTCTTGAGGCAATGCAGGAAAAATCTGTTACTACCGGTGGACAAAGGTTCTCTTTAGATAATCCCTTCTTCGTATTAGCAACACAAAACCCAATAGAACAAGAAGGAACATATCCTTTACCTGAAGCACAGTTGGACCGTTTTATGTTTAATATTTGGGTCGACTATCCAAGTTATGAAGAAGAACTGGCAGTGGTTAAATCGACAACAGTTGGAAAAACTGCGAATGCTTCTCCTATAATGTCAAAGGATGAGATTTTAAAATTTCAAAAGCTAATAAGACAAATTCCAGTTACCGATAACGTAATTGAATATGCGGTCAATTTAGTAGCAAGAACTAGACCTGGTTCAGAAAAAGCGGCCTCTATCATTAATGACTATGTAAGTTGGGGTGCAGGACCCAGAGCTTCTCAATATTTGATCATTGGAGCGAAAACCCATGCTGCTGTTATGGGGAAATACTCGCCAGATATCGAAGATGTAAAAGCAGTCGCTAATCCAGTTTTAAGACATAGACTGGTTAGAAATTACAAGGCGGAAGCAGAAGGCTATTCAATTTCAAAAATTATCGAAGAAATTTTATAAGATTCCTTTTCAGTAACAAGGTTTATTCATTTTAATCCGTACATTAGTGTCGTTTTAACACTAAGATATGATTAAGGTAGCAATAAATGGCTTTGGACGAATAGGAAGACTGACTTTCAGGAATTTAATGGACAACCCAAAAGTGCAGGTTGTAGCGATAAATGATTTAACCGATAACAAGACTTTATCTCATTTATTAAAGTATGATACAGCACAAGGTAAATATCCTAAATCAATAAAATTTACCTCAAAATCAATTTCTATCGGAGGGGTCAGAATTCCTGTTTTCGAAAACAGAAATCCAGCAGAATTACCATGGAAGGAATTGGGAGTAGATGTAGTCGTTGAGTCAACAGGAGTATTTAGAACAGCAGAATCTGCAGGATTGCATTTACAAGCCGGAGCAAAAAAAGTGATCATATCTGCGCCTGCGAAAGGAGGAGGAGTCCCAACTATTGTATTAGGTGTAAATGAAAAGAAACTTAAAAAATCGGATAAGATAGTTTCCAATGCATCTTGCACAACGAACTGTTTAGCACCGATGGCAAAGCTTATAGATAAGGCCTTTGGAATAAGCACCGGATATATGACAACAGTTCATGCCTACACTTCAGATCAACGTTTACAAGACGCACCGCACAGCGATTTAAGAAGAGCAAGAGCTGCAGCTCAATCTATAATTCCAACAACTACAGGTGCTGCAGATGCAGTAGGTCTTGTGCTTCCAGAACTAAAAGGAAAGCTTTCTGGAATTGCAACTAGAGTTCCGGTAATTACAGGATCATTAACCGATTGTGTATTTCAGTTAAAGAAGAATGTTTCAGCTGAGGAGGTAAATACACTCTTCAAAAAAGCTGCATCCAAGGAACTGAAAGGCATTTTGGAGTATACCGATGAGCCAATTGTTTCTGCAGATATTATAGGTAATCCGCATAGTTGCATTTTTGATAGTCTAATGACTTCATCAAATGGTAAGCTTTTAAAAGTTGTTGGTTGGTACGATAATGAGGCAGGCTATTCTGCTAGAACTGCTGATTTAGTAACTCTTCTATAGAGATATCGTGGTTTGCTTAAACACTGAAAATTAAGTATATTTAGAGAAATGACATTATTCAACAATCTATTTTTTTTATCCTTTTTTCTAATTACTATTTCAGTTCAAGCTCAGCAATCAGAATACCTTATTTGGAATGATGAATTTGATGGTACCTCTTTAGATTTAAACAAATGGGGTTTTGATATTGGAACAGGGAGTAATGGATGGGGAAATAATGAGTTGCAATATTATACCAGTAATTCTCAGAATGTTAAGGTAGAAGATGGCGTCCTAAAAATTACGGCATTGAACCAATCCTTTGCAGGATCTAATTATACTTCCTCAAGAATAGTAAGCAGAGGTAATTTTGCATTTTCTTCAGGGAAAGTTAAAGCCCGAATTAAACTTCCAGAGGGACAAGGAATATGGCCAGCCTTTTGGATGCTTCCGGAAGATTTTGAATTTGGTATTTGGCCTGCCAGTGGAGAAATAGATATCTTGGAAATTTTAGGGCAAGAGCCAAATAAAGTTCATGGCACAGTTCATTATGGAAGGTATTCTCCTAATAATCAAATGACAGGAACCTCCTATCAAATTGGAAGCCCCAATTTTACAGAAGATTTTCATTTGTTTGAATTTGAATGGAAAGAAGATGAATTGAGTTGGTTTGTTGATGGCTTTAAGTATAATACCATCAAGAAATCCGATATTTCAAATGATTTCTGGCCTTTCGATAGAGATTTCCATTTTTTGCTAAACGTAGCCGTTGGTGGTAATTTTCCTGGAAGTCCAAATGCTAACACTCCATTTCCAGCACAAATGGAAGTAGATTATGTAAGAGTATTTCAAAATCCTAATAACTTAATAATTAAGGGGCCTGAAACAGTTTACGAGGGAGCAAAGAATGTTCAATATAGTGTAGACTTGATAGATGGTATTACCTACGATTGGACCTTGCCTAACGGAGCGACTATAGTTTCTGGACAAGGAACTAACACTATTCTAGTAGATTGGGGTGTTGCGGGTGGAAATATAATGATCGAAATGGATAAGTGTTGTGGTATGCAAATCACTTCTACGGAAATAGAAGTATTGGAATTAGATTGTTCTCACAATATTTTAGATGATAACGGTAATAAAGAATTGCACTGGGTAGATCGTCAGGGGACACTTAATGAAAACGTTCCAAATCCAAATAGCTCTGCTATAAATCCATCAAGTCATTGTACTTTTTATCAGCGAAACCCAGATGTTCAATTCGATTTCATACGATATTTAACCGAGATAATTACAGATGCTTCAGATTTTGAATCAGGAGATTTAGTTATTGAAGCAGATATTTATTCAAGCGCTCCTATTGGCACAAGTATAAATGTTCAATTTGAAAATCAAGCCTTGGCTTTATCTGCTTTTCCATCAGGAAGAAGAACGGTATTAACAGGAAACACCACTACCCAAAATCAATGGGAAACCATTTCTTTCTCATATAACTTTAGCCCTGATTTTGGAACTCCAATAGATGATATAAATAATCTCTTATTTCTTTTTGCACCTAACTCTTTTACCAACTATCAGTTTTACCTAGACAATGTTCGAATTGTAGATCCGAGTTGCCAATAAATTTGTTCAGCAAATTAGCAGAATAGAATTTATTTCGTTGAACAAGAATTTTTTGTAGTCCATTAAGCCTTTGTGTTCTGTTAATTTTATTATATATTAGTGTACTTTAAACACTAAGCAAAGTGTTAATTAGACACTTAGATATTATCAAACCTCTTAAATTATTATTGAATTATGAAATACTTTAACTCATCCATTTCTTTACTATTTGCATTGTGTCTTTGTTTTGGTATAAATGCTCAAGTGCCTGGTTGTACAGATGCTGCTGCTTCTAATTTTGATTCAAGTGCTACTGAAGACGATGGCTCATGCCTTTACTTATGTTCAGAAGATCCTGCTAATCTATTAACAGTTAGCGCTAATACAGGATTCGATGGGGGCTCTGGTTTGTCCTTTGGTAATAACTCCTCTATGGGGCTTTTGCAAGGAGCAAATAATGATTTTGGAGGTTTCATTTGGGATGTAGGTACAAGTGGACTTTCTAGTTCGGAATTTTGTATATCTATAGACTATACCGTTATGGGAGACCCTTCTGTTTTCCCAATAACCCTTGAATTCAGAATAGAAAACAATGGATGTGGAGGTTTCCCATGTCCTTGGAATGATTTTAATACCGTTGTTAATGGACCAGGGACTTTCACGCTGGGTGGAATTGTTTCTTCAGGAAGCCCTTCTGCTGCAGGTGCTTTCGATCCAGACGGTCAAACACCATCTGTTGTAGCTGCGATTGCAAATTTTAGTGGTACTCCAATGCCCGCAGATGTTATTGTTACTTTTAATAATTTATGTGTTTCAACGAACTGTGGTGCGGTGCCAGGATGTACTGATCCATTAGCAAGTAATTTTGATCCAGATGCTGTAACCGATAATGGTTCATGTTTGTATACAGTTGATTTTTCGGTGGATTTATCAAATGAATTACCTGTCACAGAGCAAATATTCGTGTTTGGATCATTTAATGGCTGGTGTCCAGATTGTAATGAAATGACCGATCCAGATGGAGATAATGTTTATACTGCTTCGGTTGATATTCCAATAGGAAATTATGAGTATAAATATACTCAGGGTACAGCTGGTTCTGGAATGTTTACAGATGAAATATTAGACCCAATAGGAGATGCAGATTGCACCATTGCCACAGATATAGATGGAACACTTTTTGTCAATAGAGTTTTAGAGGTTAATGGACCGGAAATGCTGCCTACTGTTTGTTGGGGAGAATGTGTGAGTTGCGGTAATGCAACACCTAGTCATGATATTACTTTTCAAGTAGACATGAATGAGGAGCTACCTCTTAGCGGACCAGTTTTCGTATTTGGATCATTTAACGGTTGGTGCCCAAATTGTATTGAAATGACAGATACAGATGGTGACGGAGTTTACACTGCAATAGTATCTATTCCTGAAGGGAGTTATGAGTTTAAGTATACTGTTGATGATGCAATGGGAGGTTTTGCAGATGAGGTTTTGGATATGGTCGAGGATGCTACTTGTACTGTTGCAACTGATGATGGAAATGGAGGTTTTTTCGTGAACAGAGAATTAACCGTTACAATGGAAGAATCTTTAGCAGTTGTATGTTTTGGTTCATGTGACTCTTGCACAGATCCAACTGCTTGTATTCCAGAAAATTTTTCTGATGCTCCAATAGGATTATTTGAAGATCAAACCGTTTCAAATGGAAATAAGACTCAACTAAAATTTGATCACTATAGTGATGCTTCAAGCGCTTGTCTTCTGAGAGGAGGAACAATTGGATCTTTAGACCCTTCAGCACCATTTACGCAAGCTCCAGGACAAGTTTTAATTCAAGGAGTTCAGGTCGCAGGAAATGCCGATGGTAATGATTTTTCAGCTCAACTCGCACCAGATGCTACTTTTACATTATTTAATGCAAACACCTTCCCAGCAGGCGCTACAGGAAGTATGGTTCCAGGAGCATTTTATAAATGGCAAGTTAGATGTGGGTGCTTAATAGACCCAACATTACCTTTACCAGATAGATTAGGTGCTGCAAACGTAATTCTATCTCCTTGGTCTGCATTCGATACATTCACGAATTTAGGAACACCGCTTCAACCAAATGATGATACCCAAGGAAATCTAAAAAATCTGGATACTGAAAAATCAATAAAATTATTTCCTAACCCAAATAATGGGGAATTTGTCGTTGATTTTATTAACTTTGACGAAGGTCAAGTTACATTGACCATCAGAAATATGCTTGGAGAAGCAGTTTCTACATCAACTTATCTAAATAATTCTAAGAATCACAATACAAGAATTGATGTCTCAGAATTACCTAAGGGCAATTATATTGCCGAGGTAGTTCAAGGTGCGGTTCTTCAAACACAACTATTTATTGTTAAATAGAATTAACTTTTATTGAATTATATCAAACCTTCTACACTTATGAAAAAGTTTTACTCACTGCTTGCTTTAGCTGCAATGTTATGTTGCAGTATTAGCAGTTATTCTCAAATTAGTGGTTGCCTAGACGCGAATGCTTCAAATTTCGATGCTTCTGCAACTGAAGATGATGGGTCCTGTCTATACTTATGCACTGAAGATCCTTCAAATTTATTAGACGTTTCAAATGCTGGTGCATTTGATGGCGGTTCTGGATTATCATTCGGTGCACCCAATGCTATGGGTCTTTTGGCTGGAGCAAACAATGACTTTGCTGGATTTATTTGGAATGTAAATACAGCAGGTGTAAGTAATTCGGATTTTTGTATTTCGATTGATTATACAGTAACAGCAGATCCGTCTGTTTTTCCAATCACTCTAGAATTCAGAATTGAAAATAATGGGTGTGGAGGTTTTCCTTGTCCATGGTTAGATTTCAACACAGTGGTAACAGAACCAGGAACATTTACTTTGGGAGGAATTGTTTCCACTGGAAATCCTTCAGGAGCTGGGGCTTTTGATCCAGATGGTGCTAATCCATCAATAGTAGCTGCAATAGCTAATTTTTCTGGAACTCCATTGGCTTCTGATGTAACAGTTTCATTTTCTAACCTATGCGTTTCAACAAATTGTGGTGCCGGAACTCTTGGTTGCGCTGATCCTGTTGCAAATAACTATGATCCAATGGCTACAATTGACGATGGGTCTTGTTTATATAACTACACATTTGAGGTCGATATGAATTGTTGGGATGGTAATGATCCAAACATTGAATCTACTCCTAACTACCCTGGTTTTAGCGCAGTTTCTGTAGAAGGTCCATTATTTGGATGGTGTGGAGGTTGCGCGCCTTTGGCTGATGATGATGGTGATGGAATATGGTCTGCAACTTTTGAATTGCCATTGGGACCATTCGAGTACAAATATGCTATTGATGGTTTTGCTGGACAAGAAAACCTAGTTGATGATGCTGCTGGAGGGGCTACTTGTGCTCCTATTACCGATTTTGGAACATTTGCAAATAGACAGATTACTATCGAACCGAATGGAACAGCTATGGATACTTATGGTTCATGTGAGGGCTGTAATGTTCCTGAACCAGTAAGTATAGTATACTGTGATACTTTAGTTCAGCACTTAGGAATTCCAGCTGAAACTGCTTCTGAGATAATGTTGACTATTACAAATTCTGGACCTAATTCGGTAACAGTGACTATAGCATCTTCTAATTCAGACCCTGTAGATGTAATTGTATTGAACGCATTTGGTGGACCTATAACTGGTTCTCCTGGTCTTTCTGCTCCTGATACATCTGTGCCAGGTCAGATAAGCCAAACGATGACTTGGGCAGGAACACCTCCTTCTCAAATTGAATTGAATATTCTATGGTCAAAAGAATCATTTCCTGGAAATTGGCAGTTAGGAACAGAGAATACATTGATAGATTTTGACAATGTGTGTCCAATGGCTGCAATCTCTGGTTGTACTGATCCAATGGCAAGTAACTATGATCCTGAAGCTACAGAGGAAGATGGATCTTGTTTATTCCTTTGTGCTGAAGATCCTGATAATCTTTTCGGAATTGCGAATAGTGGAGGTTTTGATGGAGGTTCTGGACTATCTTTCGGATCCAATACTGGAATGGGATTATTAGCTGGAGCTAACTTTGATTTCGCTGGATATATATGGAGTTTAAATACTGCTGGTTTAAGTACTTCAGACTTCTGCATATCAATGGACTTTACAGTAACTGGAGATCCAGCGGCATTCCCGGCAACTATAGAATTTAGAATTGAAAATAATGGTTGTGGATTCTTTCCATGTCCATGGAATGATTTCAATACACTGGTTACAGAGCCTGGAACATATACTTTAGGAGGAATTGTTTCTTCAGGAAATCCTGCTTCTGGCGGATTTGATCCAAATGGACCAAATCCTGCAATTGTTGCCGCAATAGCAAACTTTAGCGGAACACCTCAAGCAGCGGATATTAATATTGGCTTTAGCAATCTATGTGTTTCTACAGATTGTGGTGGTGATGTTCCGGGATGTATAGATGAAGCAGCTGTAAACTTTAACCCAGAAGCGAATATAGATGACGGATCTTGTCTTTTCAATTTCAACTTTGAAGTAGACATGAATTGTTGGGATGGAAATGACTCTAATATTGAATTGAGTTCAGGTTTAACTTCATTCTCCAATGTTTCAGTTGAGAGTCCTGTATTTGGATGGTGCGGAGGATGTGCTCCTTTAGCGGATGATGATGGAGATGGAATTTGGACAGGAACATTCCAAGTTCCTGGAGGTCAATTTGAGTATAAGTATGCTATCGACTTTTTTGCCGGACAAGAGCAACTGATTGATGATGTAGCTGCTGGAGAAACCTGTGCACCCGTTACAGATGGTGTGAACTTCGCAAACAGATTGATTGATATAGTTCCTAATGGAACAACAAGTGATACTTATGGAACCTGTGGTTCTTGTGAAACAACTGTTCCTGGTTGTACAGATGAATGGGCAGCAAACTTTGACCCAGACGCAACTATAGATGATGGTTCATGTATGTATAATGTGACTTTCACAGTAGATATGAACTGCGAAAGCGGATTTACTACTCCTTATGTTACAGGTCCTTTTGTAGGATGGTGTGGAGATTGTATTCCAATGGCTGATAATGACGGAGATGGAATCTGGACTGCGGTAGTACCGTTCCCTCAATTTACATCAGTTGAATATAAGTATGAAGTAGATAATTTCGCGAGCCAAGAAGATTTGATTGATGATGCAGTAAACGGTGGAGATTGTGCTCCTATTACTGACTTCTTCTCATTCGCAAATAGACTTCTGGAGGTAGAGGATATGGCTGTTGTTGCAACGGACGTTTATGGTACTTGTGGTGATTGCGAACCTGTTGCTTGTGAGCCTGCTTCTTTCCTAGATGCTCCAACCAATTTAGATGAGGAAATTACTTCTCCAGTAACTATTCTTTCTTGGAGCGAGATTCCAGGTTCTTCTGCTTGTCAGGTACAAGGAAATGTTGTTGGTTCATCATTTTTCCCAACATTCTTGGTGCAAGGAGATGCTCCAGATGCTTGGTTTGTAAATAACCTAAATTTAAATGATGGGGCAACTTATCAATGGAGAGTAAGATGCGGTTGTTCTGCTACTCCATTAGTAGCTACTCCATGGAGTGAATGGTCATTCTTTACATTTAATCAGTTGTTACAAACTAATGACAATTTAGAATTAAGAAATACATCTATATACCCTAACCCAAATACTGGAGATTTCAATTTACAAGTTGATGCAGAAGGTAAAGGGCTTGTACAAATTAGAATTTATAATCTACTGGGATCAGTTGTTTATAATTCTAGCCGTTCAATGCAGTCTGAAAATGAAACTTTCCAGATTTCATTGGAAGGACAAGAAAAAGGAATCTATTTTGTTGATGTCATTTCAGAGACAAGCAAACTAACTAAAAAAGTTATTTTAGAATAACAATAACCAAATGCTATGATGAAGGCCTCAATTTTATTGGGGCCTTTTTTTATATATAAAAGTCAAATCTCAAATGTGTATTTTAGCCCAATGCATAGGAAAATTCAAAAAATATTAGTTGCGAATAGAGGAGAAATTTCATTAAGAATAATGCGAACAATCAGAGAAATGGGACTGATAAGTGTTGCAGTATATTCCGATGCAGATGAACATTTACCATTCGTTAAATTTGCTGATGAGACCGTTTATATTGGAAGCTCAGTTGCTTCAGAATCATATTTATCAATTGATAAAATTATTGAAGCGGCAAAAAATACCAATGCAGATGCTATTCATCCCGGATATGGATTTTTATCCGAAAATGCCGCTTTTTCTAAACGAGTAGAAGATGAAGGTTTAATCTTTATAGGTCCAGGACCGCATGCAATTAACACTATGGGGAATAAGCTTCTAGCTAAAGAATTGGCTAAGAAACATGATATTCCTTTATGCCCTGGAACAGAAGAGGCAATTACAGACATTTCCAAGGCCAAAGAAATTGCTGCTGAAATAGGCTTTCCGGTTTTGATTAAAGCAGCATCTGGAGGAGGAGGAAAAGGTATGCGAATTGTGAATGCACTAGAGGAATTTGAATCACAGATGGATCGTGCAATGAGTGAAGCGAAAACTAGTTTTGGAGATGAACGTGTTTTTGTAGAGAAATATGTTTCCTCTGGCAGACATATTGAGTTTCAGATTATCGCAGATAAACATGGGAATACAGTCCATTTGTTTGAACGTGAATGTTCTATTCAAAGAAGACATCAAAAAGTAATTGAAGAAGCTCCGTCTGTTGTTCTAACTGAAGAACTGAGAAAAGAAATGGGAGAGTGCTCGGTTCGAATAGCCGAGGCATGTAATTATTCTGGTGCTGGAACAGTTGAATATCTTCTCGATATTGATGGGAGCTACTATTTTCTTGAAATGAATACACGCTTGCAGGTGGAACATCCAGTAACCGAATATATTACTGGCATAGATTTGGTAAGAGAAATGATAGAAATAGCCGAAGGAAAAGAGCTTTCTTTTAATCAAGAAGATTTGGAGATAAGAGGACATTCAATTGAGCTAAGAGTAAATGCAGAAGACCCTTTGAATAATTTTTTACCTGCAAATGGCTTAATCACAAGATACAGTCCACCGAAAGGACCAGGAGTCAGAGTTGATGATGGTTTTGAAAATGGTCAAGAGGTTTCCATGTTTTATGATTCCATGATAAGCAAGCTAATTGTTTATGCAAGAAATAGAGAAGAGTGTATTAGAAGATTGGAAAGAGCTATTGACGAATATGATATTGGAGGAATAGAAACTACTTTAGAATTTGGAAAATGGCTGTGCAATAATGACCTTTTCAAAAAAGGAGAAATAGATACCAATTTCATAGCCAATCATTTTAATAGTAGCTATGAATACAGTTTTTCAGAGGAGGAATGTCAAGCTATTGCCATCGCATTACTAAATAGGAAAAATGGAGAGACAAAAGGGAAGTTAGTTCACTCAAAGCCTTCAAAAAGAAGTGATTGGAGAAAAAACAGAAAGAATTTTGCATGATTTGCTATACTATAAAACGAAAAGTACGTTTAAATAAGAGTTGAGATATCTATTAATCATATTATTTGCCTTTCTATTTTCTTCTATAAACGCGCAAAAAGATAAGACAAAAGACAAAGATGTCTTGGTTTATCAGGCTGTGGTTTCTGGACAGGATACCTTAGCTGTTATAAATTTAGATGATGTTGTCATTAGTGCTAAGAGAAGGTCTAACAGTAAAAGATATCAGAGGAAATATGGGCGTATAAAAAAGAAAATACTTAAGGTCTATCCATATTCTCAAATTACAAAAGAACTTATAGAAGATTATGAATCTGAGTTAAAGGAAATTGAGGGTAAGAATGAACGAAAAGCATATATGAAGAATGCTGAGGATGAACTCAAAGCAGAATTTGAGGGAGAAATAAAAAACCTTACTGTTAGCGAAGGACGCATTCTTATAAAGCTCATTGATAGGGAGACTGGCAAAACCTCTTTTGATTTAATTAAGCAGTTAAGAGGTGCATTTACCGCATTCATGTGGCAGTCTGTTGCAAAACTATTTGGTTCCAATCTTAAACAGGAATATGATGCAGATGGCGAAGATGAAATAATTGAAGATGTCATTTTAGCTATTGAAAGAGGTGAATTGGTCCCTTTTCCAAGGAAGCCAATTACAGAAAAAGCCCAAAAAAGGCTGGAAAAGAAAAAAGCTAAAAGAGCTAAAAAAGCCAGGAAAAGATTGGCGAAAGAGAATAAATAGCATTCCACAAATTGACAGTTTTAGTCAATAGTTTTCTCATAAAATTTTAAGATTTCAGAATTTCTTTAGAATGAAGATTTATCTTCGTTAAAATTCCAATGTATATGAGGAAATTACTATGCGCTGCTGCTTTTTGTGTCTTTTTTTTGGGACTACAAGCACAAGTTTTTTACGCAGAATCTTTTGAGACTAATTTGGGTTGGACACTGAGCCATACTTTCGATGATGACAATAATGATTTTTGCAAAAGAGATTCATTAACCAGCACAGGTTTTTCGGGACTGTCTTTTCCAATAATAGGTGGTGATGGGGATTTTGCGATTGGTGCAGAAAACACACTTACTTCAGAACCGGGATCTCCATTAGATGGAGTTGTAACTTTGGAATTAGATCCAATTTCCATAAGCGGCTTGAGTGATCTGGAATTAGTAGTTTCTATTGCATGTAATGATTTAGATGCAGCCTTTGATGATAGAGAAGCGGATAATGGAGATTTCTTAGATTTTGAGATAAACATAGATAATGCAGGATGGCAGACTATTGGTGAATTCAATTCTACGGATAGTTTATCTGGAGACTCAGAATTATTTTTTGACATCAACGAAAATGGGAACGGTGGAGAACTAGGTGATATTCCTGTAGAATCAAATTTTAAGGATTTTGTAATGAGCATTCCTGGAACTGGAAACTCAATTTCCGTTAGAGCAATATTTAAATTAACGGCAGAATCAGAAGAAATCT
Organism: uncultured Flavobacteriales bacterium; assembly: GCA_964609215.1. GTDB lineage: Bacteria > Bacteroidota > Bacteroidia > Flavobacteriales_D > JABDKJ01 > JABDKJ01. Next base: position 63,674 of record CAZSQZ010000013.1, on the reverse strand, counting down.
TAGTGGACAATTTCCGTTTGAAAGAAAGTGAGGGGGATATTATGCCATTAGAAGTTTTTGATGCTTTTAGAACAGGCTTGAATACAATTGATATCATCTTTCAAGAAGATGTTGGGAGCAATGCAAGCACCACTTTTTTCTATACTGGTATTTCTGGTTTGTCCTCAGCGGTTGTTCAACCAGATGGAAATACGGTTACATTAACTTATATGAATGATTTTGTTCTTGGAACTGGCTATACTTTGGTAGTTTTCAATGTTCAAGATCTTGCTGGAAATGCCATGCAAGGTGCATTTCAATATAATTTTTTCTTTAACGATAGCGAACCCGATTTAGTAATAACAGAAATCATGTATAATGATGCTTCTGCTGCTGATTCATTGGAGTTTATTGAGATATATAATAATGGAACTGATGTAGCAGTGTTAGGTGGCTTGGAATTGGAAGATGGAATAAATTTTATTTTTCCATCACAACAGGAACTAGGTGCAGGAGAATTTGTTCTGTTAGCAAGAAATGCAATTTCTGCTGAGAATTATTATGGAATGACTTTTTTAGATTATGGAGGAAGCCTATCTAATAGTGGAGAGCTTATTGAGTTAGTGAATGCAGAGGGAGTTTTGATAGATTCTGTTCGTTTTGAATCAGACTTGCCTTGGCCACCTGGTGCAGATGGACTAGGCCCTTCTGCAGAATTAAATTCGCCCGACAATGACAATGCTATAGGAGCAAACTGGGTAGCTTCTACCAATGGCTTACTTCCATTGAGTGATGGTTCACCTGTTTTAGCCACACCTGGCGCATTGCCTGGAGTGATCATTCCAGAAGTTCAGTTTTTTGAGAATACAGTTGAGGCATTAGAATCAGATGGAGTTGTAACTGTTGAGATTTCAGTAAGTGGTTCAAATGCAAATCCTTCTACTGTAAGTTTTACTCCTATATCTGGAACTGCTGATTCCCCGGCAGATCTTGGTGCATCGAGCTTAGCAAATATGACCTTTAACCCATTTTCAACTGAGTCACAGACGCTTTCAATTCCTTTGGTTAACGATACAGAAAGTGAGGGAGTGGAGTACTTTAGAATTGAAATAGAAACGGTCAACAACGCCAATATTGGTTTAAAGGATACACTGCTAATTATTATTGCCGATGATGATTTTGTCTCACCTCCATTACTAATTAATGAGATTCAATCCAGCAATGTTAATGATATTGTTGATGAGGAAATGCAGCATGACGATTGGTTTGAAATTTACAATCCAAATACTTTTCCTGTAGATGTAGCTGGGTACTATGTAAGTGATGATCCTACTAACCTGACTAAGGATCGCTTTAATTTGGAATTTTCAGAGACAATTATTCCAGCAAACGGATGGTTGTTATGTTGGGCAGATGAAGATGGAGGGCAAGGTCCCTTGCATATGAATTTTAGATTGAATGGAGCTGGTGAATTCATTTCAATTACTTCACAAGATGGCTTGAATGTATTAGACTCTCTTACTTTTCCAGCAATTCAAACAGATTTTTCATACGGAAGGCAGGGAGATGGAAACCCCAATTTTATTTTCTTTGGCATAGGTGCTACAACACCAAACGAAAGCAATTTAATTACGGATGTAACTGAAATTAATCAATCAAGTTTTCAGATTTACCCGAATCCTGCAAAGGAAGAACTGCAATTAAATTTTGATCTCTTTCAGCAAGGTGCATTTAGAATTTACAATGCTCAAATGCAGTTGATTCAATCCGATACTTTTGAGATTACAAAATCATTAAATATCCCTCTTGATGGGATGAAAGCAGGAATTTATTTCTTGGTTATAAATAATGAGATAAAACGATTCATTAAGCAATAGAACTGCCTTTTTCTACAAAGTCTTTGAACTGATTCATCCATTTTTGTACTTGCTTTTTGAACATACCCGGCATTAAGGTTTTCATGACTTTTACCATGAATGATTTGAACTCCGTGTATTCAATTTCAGATACATATAAGGTTTTATTATTTCCTAGGTCTTTGAAAGAATTGCTCATGGTATTGTTCATGTGCACATGCTCGTATGTAGCAGTATATTCCTCTGGAAGATTATAAACAAGAACAGTCTCTAAAAGATCAAAAGGTTTTCCTTTCATGGCGTATTTGATCTTGTAAGTTGAGCCCGCTTTATTTAGCTCCCCGCTCAAATGTTCCATTCCCAGATAACCATCCTGCCAATGTTTAAGGTTCTTTTCATCAGACCAAAGACTAACCACTTTGTCTATATTTTCTGCTATTTCAACTTTACAGGTAAATTTCATGCTATTTATTATTCATTCCATTCTCTTTTGCAACTATCACAATACAGCAATTTCTTTTCAAAAGGTTTAAACAATCCTTTTATAAAACTGTATGGTTCCTTAAATACATCCTCAGAAGAACAAAAAATACATTCTTCTAGAATGCGCTCTAGCTCTTTTCCATTAACAATTACAAACGTTTTTCTATCTTCTGTTTCTCCAGCAGAATCAAAATGCTCAAGAACTTTTAAGGCCCTTTCTACATCATTTTTATGAACTTGAAGTTTTATTCCTCCAATAGCTTGGCTTATCAAAGGGTCTATAGCAACAGTTTGTTGATCTTTTAAAAAGAAATTGATTTCTTCAGCTTTTAGAAGAGGTTCTAAAAGAAGTGTTTCATAATCCTGATTAAAAACTCGCAACGTTACATAATCACCCTCCATAATACTATTTAGTTGTTTCTCCACCCATAGCTGTAAATACAGAATCTATAGGCTCCCATAGTTCAATTTTATTACCATCATTATCCATAATATGGACGAATTTCCCATATTCATATTCTTCTATTTCATCGCAAATGATAACACCTTCTGTCCTTAGTTTCCCTACTAGAGCTACAATGTTTTGTACTCTATAGTTAATCATGAATTCCTTCTCAGAAGGTGCAAAATATTTAGTGTCTTGAGCAAATGGACTCCAGTTTAAATAATTTATTTCATCAGGCCTATGTGCATTTCTAAACTCAAATGGAGAACCATATTCACCAACTGCCAGCCCTAGGTGTTTTCCATACCATTCCTTAGTAGCTTCAGGATTAGGTGTTTTAAAGAAAATACCTCCAATACCCGTTACTTTTGGTGTCTTGTCGTCCATATATCTTTGAATTTAAAAATATTAGAAAAGTGATTTATATAGTTGTACTCGATTAATTATCTGGTTAAGCGTAAGCAGCTTGGAGTGATGCGGGAATTATGTTTGGCATTTTCGCGTAGAGCAGAGTTACTTCTTCTTGTTCTATATTATCTACCTTCCATTTACCATCATGCATGGCGAGTGTCCATACAGTTGTAACATCATCATATCCTTTTTTGCCTTCGACCACTTTATTGTAATCCTTGTCAAATAAATAATCTTCCATATTTGCATCAACTCTCATCATTATACGAGAATCTTCAAAATTGTCTTCTTCACTAACTCTAAGGTGCAAGGGTTTAATTTTATTAATGCTGCGTACATTACATATATTCTCAACATTGCTATCCTTCCACTTATCAAGGAATTGAGTTTGTTGATTAAGTAAATACCATTCAGATATAAAATCTTTACACTTGCTTAAATCTTGTTGTGACCATGCACTATGCACTCTTGTAAAGACATCCGTGATTCTATTTTTTAGAAGAATCTCATCAAATATTTTTGGATGCTTCAAACCAAGTTCTCTTAGATCTTTCCGAGTCTTTTTTATTCCGAAATATTCTTTGGTTTGAACATATATAATCAATGGGAGAAAGATAATTACCAGAATGAGCATAATGATTCTGCCAGCTGGAGTGTCAAACATCTTTTTAGCAATTTTTCCACCCGGTCCAGCAAGAACCTCGCTTACCTGAAAGAAAAATATAGTTAGTAGGAAAATGATTTTATAGATATTGTTTCTCATTGAATTGTTGATTTACATCATTCTAAGTCCTTGAATTAAACTAATTAAAATGGCAATACATACATATTTAGCAACACTATTCTTTATAGTTCCACTTTTGAACCAAACCAGAGCGCATAATAGGAACGCAGCAGCAAACAAATACATAAAGAGAGATTCTGATGTGTCGTTGCTAAAAACGATATTATCTTTTTTGCGTTTTACTTCACTGATTTGTTCATTAAAGAAAGACATTTTTAAGGTCACCTTATCTCCTTCAATCAAGCTATTATAGATTTCTTCAGTAAACTGATCATCGAGTTCTTTAAATTGAATGGTATAAGTAGTATTGCCTGTCTTTAATCGGAAATTACTTTTTTTAGAAACTACTTCAGTATCCAATGTTTTTTCAGGAATAACTGCTTCAGCAAATGTGAGCAAGCCTACCAATACTGGAATAATGGTTAGAATTTTAATGAGTTTGGAGTATTTGGCAAAATCAATTTTCATAGAACCCTGCTTTAGAATTTAAACATGCTGATCGACCAAAATTGAATTTCCGTCCGGATCAATAACAACAAAACTGCCAGGCCCTTCAGTACTTTCGTCCACCTCAGATACAAGCTGAACACCTTTACTTTTTAATTCTTTTTGAATACTTCTAACATCATCAAAGCTTTCTAGTGTTTGAGCATCATTATTCCAACCTGGATTAAAAGTTAAAATATTGTTTTCAAACATTCCTTGAAACAATCCTATCAGAGAAGATTCATTTTTCATAATGAGATAATTTTTTTCCATATCTCCAGCAAAGACAGAAAACCCCAGTTTTTCATAAAAGGATTTTGAAGTTGCAAGGTCTTTAACGCTCAAACTAACAGAGAATGCTCCTAGCTTCATAATCGACAATTTTGTTCAATGTAGACAATTTTACTTTATCTATTATGCCTAGCTTATTTCCAACTGTCATATTCTTTAACTGGTTTAGGAGGAGTTCCGGCTAGAATTACATTTTTGTTTTCATAATTTCCAGTTAAAACGGTATTTGCAGCAATAATTACATTTCCGGAAACATTGACCCCTTTTAGTACTTTAACACCTGAACACAGCCAAACATTGGGTCCAATAAATATAGCTTGATCTTCATTGATTATTTGCCCTTCTTTATTCTTAATTGTATGCTGATCAGTATCCATAATAAGAACATCCCAGGAAATAAGGCTTCTTTCCTGAAAGGTGATTTGCTTATTGCAAACAATGGTAGACATTCCAGACATATTAAAGCCATTTCCAATTTCTAATTTCCCAAAAACATGGATTTTGGATCCTGCCCCAAATCTGCATTTTCCATTAATCTTTAACTCTCCTTTTAGATTCAGAATACTTCTGTGCTTACTAAAATCTGAAACTGGAGTAAGACCAAAACCAATCTTTAAAATGGCAAATTTTGGATGCTCTAGAATTACACTCCCAGAAAGAGATTGTAAACAGGTTTTATGGGAAACAATTATTGGCAGTTTTATCGCCTGAGAAAAGGGCAGTAGTCTTAGGTTTACATAAAGAGTTTTTGGAAAACCGAAAATATATCTAAATAGAAACTTAACTTTTTCTGGCATTTTGATTTAAAAATGAATGTTGAAGAAACGAAATTAAAATTTCGCACAATTGCTTTTACTATTAAACAAATCTAATCAGGTCTTTAATTAAGAAATCAGGTAAACTCTGGTTATTTGTTCATTAGTTTAGGATTTCTTCCTGTTAAATTGTATTTCATTTGAGAGAAGACATTTATTTTTGAGGTGCTATGAGTGATACAATTAAAGAAAGTCTATTTAATTTTCCGGAGCAAACTGCTTTTTATAGAGGAAAGGTAAGAGATGTTTACAGCATAGGAGAAGAAATTTTGGTGATGGTAGCAAGTGATCGCATTTCCGCTTTTGATGTGGTATTACCAAGAGCTATTCCATTTAAAGGACAAGTTTTGAATCAACTAGCATCTAAATTTCTGGATGCTACTGAAGACATTGTCCCCAATTGGAAATTGGCTTCACCTGATCCCAATGTTACCATAGGTTATAAGTGCGAACCTTTTAAGATTGAAATGGTTATTCGAGCTTACCTAACAGGTCATGCATGGAGAGAATATAGAGATGGAAAGCGTATGCTTTGTGGTGTGGCTATGCCAGATGGAATGAAAGAGAATGATGCTTTTCCAGAGCCAATTATAACCCCAGCTACCAAGGCTGAAGAAGGTCATGATGAAGATATTTCTAAACGCGAAATTATTCAGCAGGAAATTGTCGATGCAGATATTTACGAAAAGTTGGAGCAGTATACCCGTGCGCTTTTTAAAAGAGGCACTGAATTGGCCGCTAAGCAAGGTTTAATTTTGGTAGACACCAAATATGAGTTTGGTATGCGAGAAGGTCAGATCTACTTAATCGATGAAATCCACACACCAGATTCTTCAAGATATTTTTACGCAGAAGGTTATGAGGAAAGACAAAATAGGGGTGAGGCGCAGAAACAACTATCCAAGGAGTTTGTAAGACAGTGGTTAATTTCCAATGGATTTCAAGGCAAAGAAGGGCAGGTAGTGCCTGAAATGACTGATGAATATGTAGCTTCTGTGAGTGATAGGTATATTGAATTATACGAGAATATGGCAGGTACTTCTTTTGACCGTGCTGACACAGAAAATATCCAATCACGTATTGAAAAAAGTGTGTTAGATTGCTTGAAATCCATGACCGTGAATCTTAACTGATGAAATTGAAAGCCTCATTCTTTATCTGTGCTTTGTTTATTTCCAGCTTTTTGTTGGGACAAGACCCACCTCCACCAGATGGTTTAGTTGGTAATGAGTTGCGAACTTGGTTAAGGGATAATTGGTATACTCCGTTTCACAGTTCAGTCGGTTACAATTCGGCAAGGCAAAATATGTATTCGGATATTGATAATAATAATGGAGACGTATTTTGTGTCTACTCTGGATTTAATCAACCTTCTGCATTTACTACCTTTCTTGACCCAATAAATACAGAACATACGGTTCCTCAAAGTTTTTTCAATAGCGATGAACCCATGAGGTCAGATGTGCATCATTTGTTTCCAACACATCAAGATGTGAATTCAGCAAGAGGAAATTTGCCATTTGGCGAAAGCGAAGATACGGGTACTGATAACTGGTATATAGGAGATGATAGTGATGTGTTCATTCTTTCTTTTATCCCTTCAAGTGATATAGATAGTTACAGTGAAAGAGATGTGAACGTTTTATTTGAACCTAAAGAAAATCATAAAGGTGATGTTGCCAGAGCTGTGTTCTATTTCTATACCATGTATCCAAGTATTGGAGTAATCTCTGATGTTGCGGATCCAGCCGAATTACATGCTTGGCATTTGGCGGATTTACCAGATTCAAAAGAAATTTTGAGAAATGAAAAGATAAAGGATTTACAGGGTAATTATAATCCCTATATAAATAATCCAGAATTAGTTTCACCAGCATTTGGGTTTCCTTCAAGTGTAGAAGAGTTAAATTTAGATATTGACATTTCCATCTTTCCGAACCCATCCAATGCTTTGGTAAATATTGATGTTGATGCTATTTTACTATACGTCAATGTTTATGACTTATTAGGAAATTTGGCATTTACTTCTAGAAATAAATCCTTTGATTTAAGTAGTTTAAATTCAGGGGTTTACACCTTTGAAATTCATTTGGAAAAAGGAATTTTAAGAGAAAAATTCATTCTTGAATAATTTTGTAGCTCTTTCTTTGGCTATCCAGTAGGTTTAGGGTTTGCTTCTTGCACGGTTTTTGTCTAATTTTATTCAAATTCATGAAATGGTAAAAAAACTCAGCTTTTTATTTTTAATGATTCCCCTATTCTTTTGTGCCCAAGATGAGCAGATGCCCAAAAAAACAGGTACACTTCCTGCAGGAATTGAGGAGTCCTCAGGCATAGAAATTAGTGGTGATGGAACTTTTTACACGCATAATGATGGGGATGGAGATTTAAACCTATATAAGATCGACAAATACGGTTCAATGGAAGAATTCATTACCATTGAAAATGTGGAAGTTAAAGATGTTGAAGATATTGCTCGTGACGATAAAGGCAATCTGTACATTGGAGATTTTGGGAATAATAAGTGTGAAAGAAGAAAATTCACCATTCTGAAAGTGAATTTACCGGAGAATGCATTCGCTTTTCCACAAGCCAAAGAGATTGTATTCACACTACCAGACAATAAAACAGATAACCATTCCAAAGACGATAGAAACTTTGATATAGAAGCAATGTTCCATCATAATGGATGGCTTTATATTTTTACCAGAGATAGAAGTGAACCTTCAAAGGGCTACACAAAAATGTATAAAGTGCCAGATGATGAAGGGCGCTATAATGCCACTTATATTGGGAAAATCACAACAGATCATGACAACGGAAAAGGAGTCATTAGAGCCGCAGATATTAGCCCAAATGGTGAGAATGTTGTTTTACTAGCAAAAGAAGGTTTGTACTATCTTTCAAACTTTAGCGGAGATAATTTCCATCAAGGGATGAAAGAATTTGTTCCCTTCACCTTTAAAAGTCAAAAGGAAGCTGTTGTTTATGTGGATGACTGTATGTTGGCAATTACAGATGAATATGCCAAAAATAAAGGCGGCAGAATCTATGAAATGGATGTTTGCACTGAAGTCTTTAAACTAAGAGAAGAACAGTTGAAAAAGTAAAATTTGGTTAGACAAAAAGAAATTCAATTAAAACCTTACCCCAGAGGTTTTCATCTTATTACTTCTCACATTTTATCCGCTTTGGATTTACCTGAAACAGGCTTATTGCATGTTTTTATAAAACATACATCCGCAGGTTTGTGCATCAATGAAAATGCAGATCCAACAGTTTTAGAAGATTTTGAAAGTAGCTTTAACCATATTGTTAAGGAAAACGAACCCTTCTATAAACATACATTAGAAGGACCGGATGATATGCCTGCTCACATTAAATCTGCAATGGTAGGGAGTAGTGTTTCTATACCTATTAGCAATGGAAAACTGAACTTTGGAACCTGGCAGGGAATTTATTTATGTGAGTTTAGGAATAATGGTGGGGCAAGAAAATTAGTTTTGAGTATTATTGAATAGCATTTATTTTTAAGCATGAAAAATATACTACTGGTTCTTTTTCTATTTTTCTCTATCAATGAACTATCAGCACAGTTCTTTGAATTAGAATTGTTGGATGACACTGTTCTAACTGGTGATCCTAACCCTATGGATCCTATTATATTTCATTTTGAAGCCGTTAATCAAACAGATAGTACCTATCTGGTTGACATGATAAAGTTTGAGCAGGACATACCTGGTGATTGGGAAATTTCGCTATGCACAGAAGCCTGTTTTCCTCCCGAAGTTGATGAGGCGGTATTCTTTTTAGATGAAATGGCAACAGATGACATTTCGGTTTATTTCTATCCAGGCAGCATAGGGTCTGGAAAAACGAAGGTAGAGTTTATCAATAGAGAAGATTCATTGAATTCTTTTACCTATACTTTATATGCCAATGCTATTGTTACTAGTGTAACTGAACAAACGGAGAACCTTCCATTTCTAGTTATGGATACGAATAATGATTTTATCTATTTAAATAGAAATTTAGGAAATGTAAACAATCTTCCCGTTTACAATGCACACGGGCAACTCGTTAAAACAATTCAGTATTCCCGAAACGAGGCAATTGATATTTCAACTTTTCAGTCGGGTATCTACTTTATTCAAGTTTCAAATAGGCTTCTGAAGTTTATTCGTTTTTAGATTCTATTTTCTATATCCAGTTTTCACATATTCTTGTTTTCCATTATTTCCATTCACACTTTTGATACAGCTATGCAGAATGATGGTCATTTTACTGTGTTTAAGGACATAAAATAATAAGAGGCGATGAATGCATCGCCTCTTATTTATAATTTTAATTTAGTATTAATTGGTTTTCAATCATTTACGCTCTCACTTTTACATATACGCACTTTTGATACAGTTTCTAATCTAAATTTAAACTCGATATGGAGTTCTCAATTTCTAAGATTTTGGATTCTTCAAGATCACTCAAATAAATTCGTGAAGCTCCTTTCGGAATTCCGCCTCCTATAAGCGATACATATATAAGGCTATTGTTCAAAACAAAGCCCATTTTCTTACCAATGGATTTATTTGTTTCGCTATACCATCTATCCCAACTATCAGACTTTATTTGAATATGAATATTTTTATCGCTTTTGTCCTTCAAATAACTTGTCCGATACATGTTTTCAATATCATAAATTGAAACCATTGGTTCGGGTTCTATAAAATAATTGGCTTCGTTAAAGAAATAAGTCCTACTAAATTCTGTTTCCTTTTCACCTATTAAGTACCATCCTGTAACCAAAGATTGATTCGAAATATTAATCTCTTTAATTTCATATGTTGACTTATATATTGATGTAACCGAATCTTTATATAAATAAACCGGGCTGCAATTGCTTAATAAAACAATCAATAAAAAACAAAACTTATATCCATTTGAAAAAAATATCTTCATTCATCTTAATTTTAAACTTAATTCTCTTCCTCTTCTTCAGTTACTTCATCTGGCAGGTTTTGATTTTGCCCATAAAAATCCCAAAATATTTTAAAAGCTAAATCTCTTAATTCTTGATCATCTGTTGCATCATCACCAAAAAGAAACCAATTTGTTAATGCCAAAGTGCCTTCTTGAGTCTTGTATTTGTCTGGAATTAGATTAAAGTCCAAAGCATACCTTGTTAGTGCTATTGCGCTTTCTGCATTAGCTTCTTGTGCTTCAATTAAATTTTGGTCTTGGTTTTTGGAGAACTTTATAAATTCCTTCAACCCAAATAAAATTGTTTCGACTATTATTATTCCTCTAGCTGCTGATGCTCTGCTACCTCTTAATTTTGAAAAATCCTGTGTAGAGATAGTTGATTGTAATAATCTGCCTCTTTTTTCTAATCTCCTAGCTTCTCTATCTCCAGATTTAGTTTTAATATTCTTTGTTTCAACATCTATTAAATCATTTTTAGGCTTTGATAAGTCAATATATAATTTCCCTTGAGATACTGAAAAAACTACACCATCAGTCTGTTCACCATCTTCTATAGGAAGCCAATTTCTTGGATCACTGGTGGCTGCTTTTAATTGTCTTTGAGTAGCAGGAGACCACATTGAGCTTATTGTTCGTATATTTTTTTTCCATGACCCATCAGGACTAGGTGCCCAATAAACCACAGATTCATTTGATTTTACAAACTCAAGCCCCTCCAATTCAACTCCGTCAATCAATCTATTCTCACTAAATGCATATGTTGAGTTATGTAGATATTGTTCACTTAATGGATCAACATTGAAAAATCTTCCTAGATCAGGCATTGTATTTCTCCATTTGTATTGAGATACATTAAGTCCAAAGTCCTCATGTTTCAATTGTCCTTGGAACGTGTATTGATGCGCTGCACCTATTTGAACCAATGGCGGCTGATATCCTTGATGTTCCATTCCAAAGGGGTAGTAGTCCTGCGACTGTAAAACCTCTGTATTAGGGTCTATTTTATTGTCTCCATCCAAGTCAGAATAAGCTAATCTTAAATTGTTCTGATGATCTGTGTAGTGGTATTCATAACGGTGATAATTGTCTACGCTATTACTTGGTGGGACTATCCTTCCTTCACTTGTTAGAATGAAGTCGAGTTCTTGTTCTCCATAATGGAAATTCCCATCATAGTAATCATTGCTGATGTTTACATTGTCATTGGTAATCTTATGGTGTCTTATTCCATTGGCATCGTAAATAAACTCTACCGTATTTCCGTTAATGGTGATTTGTTCGGGTAGATTCAAATGATTGTAGGTGATATTGGTAATGCCCTTATTTAAATCTTGAATCATATTGCCATTGGCATCATAAACATATTCAGTGGCTTGAAATGTTCCATCTGTAAAGTCAAAGTTCCCATAACCATTGTCAGTATTGGCTATGGCATCATGAACGGATACCAGACGATTGTCTTCGTACTGGTACAATAAATTATCTATCATTCCGAATCTATAATATCAACACTTTTGATACATGACATGATTCTCTTATTCTTTAATTATAAGCTCTCCCTCAAACCAAGGAGTAGAAAGAACTTTAAATCTACTTTCTATATAGATTTTATTATTAGGAATATCGATACTTTTAATCTTCACATGAAGAGTATCTGAATTAAAATAAGGATATTCATCTATTCCTTTAAGAACATTCCGAGAATGAAGCAAATACTCACAATCATTTATCCAATAAATATTGTATTCTATTTTAGAGTCTCCTTCCGAAGAAATTTCTATTTGTTTCTTCTTTGTCCTTTTAATTTTAGTATGAGTTCCGTCTTTATTGTAATAAATAAAATTGCCTTTTGGAGCAACATTGCAATCATTACTACTTTGCAAAAAAGGAGATATAAAAAACATCAAAAAGGCAATGGTTTTAATCATTCAAATATGAATTTAAAGAAATTGATTTTCATGTTTTAGTCATATTAAGTTGATGCTTATTTGCTAATTCTTCAATAACCAAACTTGTTTTGTTCAAAGCAATAAATTCTCTCCTAGATTTCTTTAACTTGTGGTTATCCAACAATTCCGAATAGTAATATCTTATAAAAAAGGACTTATCTCTAACTCTAACCTTGAATAAATTCATCATTGGCCCCATGTATTTGATTTCTGACAAATAAATTATCTCATCATGATTATATCTATTGGATTTAAAGAGGGATTGAACGATAAGTTCAGTATCTGTTTTTACCAAGTCTGAATCAAAAATAAATGGAGAAAACAAAATCAAAGAAATAATTCCTATTAGAAATATTGCAATTAATCTTTGCTCTTCTTCACTCGGAATTATAATACTTACGAGAATAACTATTACAAGAATTGCTCCTATAAATAGAATTCTTATTGATTTACTACCTGCTGAAATCTTTGTTTTCATGGATTTTGTGCTTCTTCCGCTCTTTTTAACTTCTCTTCATTAGTTATGTAATTGATGGAACCACTGACTAAATTAAAATTATATGATTGAACGACTCCTATATTCATTCCATTGGTCAAAGGAATATTTTTTGTATATCCAGTTCCTATGCTAGTTCCTATTGATGCACCACTAAATTCATCATTTGAATTAAAATTAACTGTTCCTTGGCCAGTAACATTAAATATAAATGCTGCTGCTCCCGCATATGCTGTAACCGAGCTTTCTGAAACATTTCCATTTTCAAAGGTAGACTCTTTATTTACTCCAAAGAACGCACCTATAGGAATTCCATCTACAACTGTTTGCCCATCTATCTCTACACCTTGCGTAAATATAATTTTTCCGTCTTCACCTAAATAATCGATATTGAAATTGAGAGCACCATCATTCATGTCATAAAGATTACCTGAAATTGTAACCAAAGTAACTGAGCCCAAATTTATATCACTTGAAACTGGGCCTTCGCCTGGTTGATCTAAAACTCCTCTGAAACCAATATTTGAGTTTCTTGCCCCTAAAGTAAACGTTGCTGAAAACTCGCCTACTTGAAGGTTTGTAGTTGTATTTTCTTGAATATGTTCTTTGATTTCTTGAACATCTTCTGTAATAGATTCAACAGTTTTATCTATATAATGATTTATTATTTCATTAGTTTGCTCTATCACCCAATTAAATGCATCATCAATAACTCCATCAAATTCTCTACCTTCTAGTTCGATCCCATCTAGCAATCTGTTTTCAGAAAATGCATACGTGGAGTTATGTGTATAACTCTCACTCAAAGGATCAACATTAAAAAACCTCCCCAAATCAGGCATGTGGTTACGCCATTTAAACTGGCTCCAATTCAAATCAAAATCCTCATGCTTCAATTGCCCTTGGAATGTGTATTGATGCGCTGCACCTATTTGAACTAATGGAGGCTGATAACCTTGGTGTTCCATTCCAAAGGGATAGTAATCCTGCGACTGTAAAACCTCTGTATTCGCATCTATCTTATTATCACCATCTAAGTCAGAATAAGCCAATCTTAGATTGTTCTGGTGATCTGTGTAATGGTATTCATAACGGTGAACATTTTCTACATTATTACTCGGTGGAACAATTCTTCCTTCACTTGTTAGAATGAAATCCAGTTCCTGTTCTCCATAATGGAAATTGCCATCATAGTAATCATTTGTGATGTTTACATTGTCATTGGTGATCTTATGATGTCTGATACCATTGGCATCGTAAATAAATTCTATGCTGTTTCCATTGATGGTGATTTGTTCAGGTAAATTCAGATGATTATACGTGATGTTAGTAATGCCCTTATTCAAATCCTGTATCATATTACCGTTGGCATCATAGACATACTCTGTTGCTAGAAATGCTCCATCGGTAAAGTCAAAATTTCCGTAACCGTTGTCATTGGTATTGATTATAGCATCATGAACAGACACCAAACGGTTGCCTTCATATTGGTAGAGTAAGTCATCAATGCTGCTAAAGGCATTGACTTGGTTAAAACCAGTTCTTTGCAAGCTGAGTATATTTCCATTGGCATCGTAGTTTATGCCTGATTCATTGTAATGATCGAGCATATGATTCCATGAGCCGGTCTGGTTTGTTGCTTTGAACTGGGCTTGTTTCATTCTTTCCAATTCATCGTATTGAAAACCGTAACCTCCTTTTCCTAATCCGTATTTCAAAAAAAAGTGTAACTTTTTGTTAACATACTTTTGATAAAGCTTCCGAACCACAACTACCTAATTTTCTTAAGCTTAATTTGGCCACTTATATCTCCTTGCTTATAAGAGCAAATATGAATATCATTCTCACATTTCGTAATTGTAACATAGGCGGTATTTCCAATATCACTATATTCAGAATCAATATTTAAATTCTTTTCTTTAAGTGTTGTTAAAGAGTACCTATTATTTGCTTCCCATACAATTTTGGAAATAATTTTAACAACCCTTCCTTCATACTCAGATATTTCAATTTGCTTTTTCTTCTTTCTTTTTATTAGCACTTTATTGGTGCTTACTCCTTCAATTACTATAAATTTTCCTTGTCGATAATTATCACAAGCAAGATTTGCTTCTTGAGACAATAGTTCAATGGGAAGCAGTATTAGCATTAGAAAAACTAATTTCATATATTTAGTTTTAAGCATTTATAGGCTATAATTTTCTCTATGAAAGTTAGATATACTTGCCTCTTGATATTCTAAATCTCCATTATTTTCTTTTAGATTCAAGAATTTAGATAATTTTTGATAAGAAACATTAGGAGGAATATCAACAGAGATAAGTTTTTCAAAATTACTTATCTCTGAAGAACATCCCATTTCCTTAAGTTGTATTCTAATTGAATCTCTAAATTTAACTTCAGAAAAAAGTATTCTAACAGTGCTATGACCTGATTCGGAAACCAGACCAGATGCATAAAATTCGCCAAATCTCTCTTCTATCAGTATTTTATCTCCTAATGAGTATTCTTTAGCGTAAAATAAAATATTATCTAGAATAAAATTTTCTCCATCTTCTTTTACCCAAGCACTTTCAACACTTTCTTCTTCGAATGCATCATGTGTAAATAATACTTTTAAATAATTATCTTCCTTCATAATAGATTTTAATTATAAAAATAATACAACTTATGGTATTTTATCTGCTTTCTTTCGATTACAACCCCTGCAAAGCACCTGACCATTAGCTGGTGAGCCATCTCCTCCTTTTGATTTTGGATGTATATGATCTATTTGAGTCTCGTTAGAAGGTGGAGTAACTCCCTTTGTTGACTTTTTAGCTGGTACAGTTTTGACTCCACATCCTTCACATACCACGACACCTCCATTTGCAGCCTTATTAGCACTAATAACTTCTGCTTTTCCTTTTGCTGTGAAGTCTTTACCTGATCTTTCACCACCAGAAGTTCCTTTATTTACTGGTTTATTAGCAGTTGTAGTCTTTTTCGAGCCTGAGTTGTTACCTTTGCTCCCTAAGCCAAATGACATCGCAGCATCGCGTCTTGCTTGATTAGCCACAACTCCAGCAATTGCCTGCCATCTTTCAACATCACTAGCACCTTCTTCTTTAGCCTGTTCATTAACCTCAATTATTTGCTCAGCATCTGCTTTTCCTTGATTAAAACCTGAGATAGTCTTAACCGTTTCTTCAGTTCCTTGCTGAATATTTTCATCAGATTTTTCTAGTACTTCATGAGCTTTAGAATTTTCAAGTTCAAGTTTGTTTTTTAAATGGATTTCAAATTTTTCTAAACCTTCTAATTCAATTGCATGAATAATTACATTCTCACTAAATGCATATGTACTATTATGACTATAACTCTCACTCAACGGATCCACATTAAAAAACCTACCCAAATCAGGCATGTGATTTCGCCATTTAAACTGGCTCCAGTTGAGCCCAAAGTCCTCATGTTTGAGTTGACCTTGAAAGGTGTAGACATTAGCAGCTCCAATCTGTTGCCATTGCGGATCTTGATGCCCTCTTTGGCGCATTCCGAAGGGGTAGTAATCACCGATTTCTAACACCTCTGTTTGAGCATTGATTTTGTTATCACCATCTAAATCAGAGTATGCCAATCTCATATTGTTTTGATGATCTCTATAATAGTATTCGTAACGGTGATAATTATTTACTCCATTGTTAGGTGGAACAATTCTTCCTTCTGAGGTATTGATGAAACTCAACTCTTGTTCCCCATAATGGAAACTACCATCATAATAACTATTACTTAAATTTCCATTGGCATCATCAGTAATTTTGTGGTGCATATTGCCGCTGGCATCATAGATAAACTGAATGCTTTCCCCATCTGTAAAGATAATATGCTCCGGTAGATTTAAATGGTTGTAAGTAATGCTGCTTACTTCCTTATTGTGGTCAGTAATCATATTACCGTTAGCATCATAAAGATATTCTGTTGCAAGGAAAGCTCCATCCGTAAAGTCGAAATCTCCATAACCTCCAGCTACTACTGCATCATGCACACTTGTCAATTGATTGCCTTGATACTGATAAAGCAAATCATCTATCATTCCAAATTGATTGTTCTGATTGAAACCCGTTCGTTGCAAGCTTTGAATATTTCCGTTGGCGTCATAGCTGATGCCAAATTCATTGTAATTATTCAAATCGGCTATCCAAGCTCCATTATGATTGGCTTTATACTCGGCTTGCTTCATACGTTCTAACTGATCGTATTGAAAACCGTATCCTCTTTTTTCTTCATCAAATTTATTTTTCCAATGTATCTCCGAGATATTCCCATTATAAAGCGAGCTATTGTCAAAGTTCCCTGAAGTAGTATTGTACTGAATACACATCCCCCAAAGGTCATCGTCATCGTCATTATAGAAGACATTGCCCAAGGTGGCTGTAATGTATTTTGCCAATTGTTCTTTCATGCGATCAATGGCGTCTGCTGAAGTAATGTTCTTAGCTGCTAATTCCATCAACATGAGTTCTTCCGCGGCTTCATAATAGGCTGCGGTACTGGAACCTATGGGTATTTCAAAACGGTCCATATAGAGATAGATGGAGTCGGTATAGAGTGCAGCCATTTCATCATAGGTAGCTACATCGTTTCCTTCTCTGGTGACGATGATGTCTCGGTAGTTTTCTGTTCCGTTTACTTCTCTTTCATCTCCGCTAGTATCGTCTTGCAGTTCAACCTCTCTCAAATCTTCTATCTCTATCATCATTTGCAGCCTGCCGTTTTCTTCTCTTTCTTCAAAACGCATGTTCAGGTCTTCTATAGCCACGGCAGTTTTGCTGTAGTCGGTATCTTCAAATTCAGAGAGGATATTGTCATTGCTCAAATCACAATTGTTAATGTGGGTGAGCCAACCTCTTGGGTTATAACTGTAATCTATGGACTGCAAATAGGAACCTAAAATGGTGGAACCGATGTTCTTTTCAATGAGTTGGCCAATTTCATTGTAATTGTTTCGGACCATTAAGACGGGCTTCTCTTGATTGACCTGAGCATAGGATTTGACGAGCCTGCTGGCATGGTCGTATTCGTTTCGAGTTTTGATGTTGACTTGTGTATGAAAGCCTACACCATCAGGGTCGCCAATGTGGTTGACATTGCTGTGCAAGAGTTCTCCAGCAAAATTGTAATAATTGTCTATAACGTTCTGTCCATTGATATAGTTCTGGTTTTGAATTTGTATTTCTCTGCCATACTCATCGTAGAAAATGGTGTTAGTAATCCAATTGCCAGCATTGGGGCCATTTAGAACTTTGCTTTGAGTTTTAGTCGTAAAATCATTTATTCTATTGGAAGCAACATTGCTAATGGAAGCGCTTTGATGCGTATCTCCTAAATAGGTGGAAAAGATAGGATCAAAACTGTTGGCAACAAAAGCGACATCTGCTGTACCGTCTCTATCAAAATCGTAATCGTCATAGTAATTGACCGTTAAGATGTCCACATTTTGATTGGGGAATGTGTTATTACTGTACCCATAATTTTGAGCAAAATTGCTGGCTGAACGACTTTCCCAAAGATGGGGATGGGCGTCTATTTCATTTTGAATTTCAACTCTACTTAAGTGAACAGTAGGGTCGCTTTGCAGATAGGCGAGATTTACAATTCCTGTAAGTATTACTCTTCCATCTACATCATATTTGCTAAAAGAACATTCATTTGAAGCTCGCTGGTTTCCATCTTGGGTTAAGATGACTTGTTCTAGCTCATTATAATAATAATCAATCCAATCTGCACCGGGTATTTTCTTGGCAATCATCCTATGTCTGGAATCATAACTGTATTGAAAGAAAAACCCTTCCAAATAGGTATTATAGGAAAAAGAGGCGGGATGTTGCACCCCATTATTTAAATCCACAACTATTTTCTTTGCTCCTTCGGGCTGTATTACAAAAGCCAATAATCCTTTATCATCATAGACATTATAAGTTTCTACCCATCCACCTTCTAGTTCTTTTCGAGTAACTATTGATTGACCTATTCTGTTTTGAAAGGCTTGGGTTTTTCTTCCGTTTTCGTCTATTACTTCTGTCCCAATAAGTTCAAAAGGATTGAGCCAACCATTGACTATTATTTCCCCATTTATAGCCACACTTAAATTGGCAATGTCATTGCTACCATTGCTAATGGTTTTTTGTCTTTGTGCGTGTAGAGAATTTTGATGCCAGACTTCGCCTTCGCTTTCTGATGATAGCAATTGTCTTCTGGGAGAAGCTTCATAGCTATGCTCTCTATAAGGAAAATCCGTATGGGCTATCCTCGAGCCAGTAAGGTAAAAGTTCTGCTGTTCATCTAGGGCATTGCTTGCATAAGAACCATTGTTTTGCGTAATGGAAGCATAAGGATTCAGTTCTTTTAAGATTCTTCCTAAACTGTCGTAGATTATAGGTTGAACAAGATCAAATCCATTTGGAGAAGCTCCCAAACTAACCTGTTGTTTGCTACGTCCTAATCCGTCTTTATAGTTGATCACTCTAGAATTTGCATAAGTGGGGAGAGTGTTCAAAAGTGCAGCGTCTTCAATGGCTATTTTAGGAAGGTCTACGCTAATGTAATTTTCTGTTGTTGTTTGAGCATTCAATACACCTAAGCCCAAAATACCGATCGATAATAAGATTCTTTTGCTATTCATGGCTTAGTTTAATTTAAAGTTATATCCGATGTGTTCTCTAATGTAGGCGTTGTGATCTCTACTAAGGCTGTAGCGATGAAAGTCGTCAAACTCATAGCTACTCTTGTTATTATTGATATCGTTGACCTGAATCATATTCCCATATTCATCATGGCTAAAACTACTCATGGCAGCAACAGCTGCATGAAAACGCAACTCATCAATTTTCCCGTTTCCTGAAATTTCTAGGAACACTTCCTTATCTGGATTAACTGTTAAGTCCAAGACCAGGTCTATTTCTTTGTAGGTCCACTCGCTATATACCTGACCTGTTCCCTGGTATACCGTAGCTTGGTTTAAGGAAATGTTGATATCGTCTGTCAGGGTATAATAACTCAAGGTGAAGGTAATAATGTCTTCATCGTAAAGACTTAAATATTCATTGAAAGTGATGGGGTTATCATCCAATTGATAGGCATGGCTTCCCATATAGGCATCTGTTTCTAAGACACTAGTAGCATTGTATTGCCACCTTCCAGGATAATCGGGTTCAAATGAGCTGTAGGCCCAATGGCTGAACCGATTGCAATTGGTACAGTTGACCACCAGTAAATCTCTATCATTATTTTCTCTAATGTTGTTTCTATCCAATTCTGCAAAGAATGTGGGTTTTCCAAATTGGTCATAATCATGGAAGGTTATTTGATTAGGCAAAGCACCATGATTTAACTTGGGATTTGTTTCATCGTAATTGTCTGCTACTCCATGCCGTATTTGTGTGGAATACCAAAAATCATTTTGATTGACATATTGCATTTCAACGTGACCAACCACATTAAACTGTCCTCCTTCTTTAAAGTAGCTTATGGATTCTTTTGGAGTAATCAGAAATTTATTTTCCGTTGACTGATAACTGTTCGGTAAATCGTAAATGGAGAAATAGCTGTACTCCGTTACCAATTCTTTGCTATTGTTTTCAGAGGTTTTACTTTTTTCCAAATAGTATAAGTTGTCATCGTAAAACATCTCTTCTTTCTGCCAGAAATGATCGGTATTACTGACACTATTGTCAAAATAGGTACGGTTGATTTGAGAGCTGGGTTTGGCAAATCCATAATGTTGATACTGGGTATGCCATGCATAATTCTGTACCACATTTCCGTCATGAGGTGCTTGCAAACCATTGACATATATACCCTGCCCAATAAAGGTTCTGGGAACACTATCCATATGAAAGGTATATTCATTATGACGAGATGAAACTTTTTTGAAGGTTCCGTCATCGATTTTATATTCTACTATAGAATCTAACAAGGAGGAGGTATAGCTTAAATCAACAGGGTCCGGAAAAGGGTGTAGCGCCCAAAAATCATCCGATTCAAAATTATAATTGTAACAGCGTAAACCGTTGGTTTCAGTGCTGTATTCAAATTCCTGAGCTGTGGTATATACGACTGAGGGTCGGGAAGAGGAAGCAATTCTGTTGGCTCCGGAAATGCTTCTCATGTTCGCTTCCGTGTAACAACTTCCGTCTATACTTGCAAAGATGTACCCATATACATGACTGATGGGTGAGGAGAGAATACCACTTTCTGTTTCGTTGGATGCATAACTGAGTTGTTCATCTGCATATTGGTGATAGGTATAGTTCTTTTGTGTAGCTATTTCGCCTGCTTCCGAGTAGGAACGTACCGCAGTGATTCTCAATCCTCCTCCATAGACCGTAGCTTCTAAGTCCGTCACTACATTAGCGGTGTCTAAGTAGGGATGAATAACTTTATTGATGCTTATGTTGCATTGGGCATAATCGTAATAGATGTCACTGGAAGGGGGTAACCAATTTTGTGAGTCCTCGGTAGCGATCACTTCGAATATATAAGTGCCTGCTTCTGATATTAATCCATCTCCTCCTAATGTGCTCAAATGTGAGTTTTGATGAATGATCTCTTGGGTTTGGGGATCTGTGCTATCTTCAGGACGAACATCCGCTTGTATCTCAAAGCTGGAGCCATTGGGTCTGGTAACGATTAGGCGAGGTGCAAGGACAGGACCAATAGCTGTAATGGAAGTCCTAAATTCTAAGTTCATTTCCGCTTCAATAAGATGGTTTTCTCCTGCTTGTGGAACATCTATGGTGAAAGTGGCATTGGTGTTGGCATTGGCACTTGCGGTGATACCTGTTGAATGCAGTGTTTCTTTACCCAAATAGGCATTTGCACCTGGGCCTGCAATTTGCCTGAATCTATTGGCTTCAAAGTCAAACTCGGTAAAACCTCCCGTTGGATAAACTATTTTCTTTAAAACACTTGTTTTAATGGCTTCGGGGTCACTGGTTCTATCGGCTCCTGCTAGCATCCCACTCGTTGGATTCAGATAATACTGGGGAATTGAAGTGGTATTAAACTTTCCATTGTAAAAGCCCCAATAATCTACGGAACGGGACGAATAATCGGGTAAATCTCCGCTTACATATTCAAAGGCTGATACCAGAATAGAATCGCTATTAGTGTTGGAGATGGAATAAATAGAATGGAGTTTCAATCGGTTATCGTAGTCATAGTTGAAATGCAGATTGCTGTATAAAACATCGTTCTCCACAAAATAGTGAATGCTATCCAAGCTTTTGAAATTAGAGGTATTGACCAAATTGGCGGCATTCATCGTAAGGTCTTGGGTATCTTCTCTGTCGTTTGAATAGAAAAAGGAGACTTTAAATTGATGGTTATTGCCTCTTATGCTTGCAATTCTTTTTCCATAAATAGTCGTAGCGGAGGCATTGGATTGAATATTACCCAAAAAAGGCGGTCCACCACAAGGGAAGTTGCTTAAATTGATGGCTCTGCTTTCTGAAAAACTCCAATCTCTAGCTAACACATAATCTTCATAGGCAAAAACAATATCCAAGTCGTCTTGATCGACTGCATTATGGGGACTATGTATTCTGCTGACATTCCATGTTGATCGGTAGCCGTTTAGGTTAAAAGCACAACCTGCAGTGAAAGGTAAATCAGTTAAGTTAATGTCAGTAATTTCTGCATCGGAGTCATTGAATATATAGGTGTGTCCATCATCTATGGTGATACTCCATTGGGTAAACAGCTCATTGCTGATGGTAAAATCTATGAGGATACTATCTGGAGCATTATGAACGATCTCTCCATTCCAGTTAAAGGTAAAACTAAAGCTCTTGCCAGGAAGGCTTACTTGATAGATATCGGGCAATAGGTCAATACAGTTGATGTTTGCTTGTTCCAGAAAAGCCAGGCTTTCATTGGCTATTTCATTCAGTACATCACTATGGTTATTGGTGGATGAATAGGCTATAAATCCATTGTCGCGTTCATCTAAAATACCTCTTGGTATTCTTGAAATGGAAGCTCCTTGAGTTAAATTCCAACCCAAACCTACTGCTTCAGGAACTTGGTTTACACGCAAGCCATTGGGATGATAGTTTAGGCTCACATTAATAGGATAGTGAGCTAAACCACTGGAAACCAAAGGCACTGAAATATTAGGTGTGCCTGTAGATAAATTTACCGGGGTTTCTTGAAAGTTATGCAACATGGCGGCTTCTGGTGATGCTGGCATATCAAAATAGCCGGTATGGGATTTGAAGTCGATTTGGGCAATTAAGACTGAAAAAGAAAAGGCGCTCAACAATAGAGCACACAGCATTTTACGCATCATAGAATAGTGTTTTTTGGTTTATACTTTATGCAAAAACAATGATTTTCATCATCCAAAAACTGGCTCCTTAGGGAGCTTTTTTAATAGGTTTTAGTGTTAAGCAATAATCGAAATAAACCGTTTGATTAAAATTTAAAACTGTTTAAATATAGAAATTAGTTTTTAATATCTTAAGAGTGTTTAAACGGATTTTTTAGGGTTAAAACACCCTATATGGAAAAAGCTAATTAACGTTTAAATCAATATTCTCATCACCTTCCAGATAGTCCAAGTAGTTCAGTGAAAACTGAAACATTTCGTCCGTAGATTTCATACTTCCCTTAAGACCATCAACCATTATTGGGGGAGAGTTGGGGTTGAATGGATTTTCTGCTGTATTATCAAAAAAACCTTCAACCAATATGCTGCTTCCCTTTCGAATAATAAGTGGTTTTTCATAGGTGTAAAAATTCTGCCATCTAAAATCCCATTTATTCACCTTAACTAGTGTCTCTTTATTTCCATTAGAATCAATTACAAAAGCGGATATTGTTTCTCCCAATAAATGCATGTGCGGATTTACGGTTAGGACAGAAATGTCTTTATTAATAGGATATTTGATTCTATAACTGCTCTTTTTTCCAGGTGGAATAATCAGCTCTGGCTTAATTTGACCTTGCCCACCACTGCCTAAAACCAGTTCCTTAACGAATCTCTTAGGTGGCTCTTCTGAAAAGTAAATATGCAACTCACTTTGATCATCCGTAGTTTTTGAGCTAGGTCCATAATGCATTTGATTAATTAGAAAAGCTCCCTTCTTTCTCATAAGAAAGCCTCCAATTTCTTTCGGATATTTTTGCCATTCTGAACCAGGAAGATAATGCATAACTCCGGGAGTTAAAGGAGGGTAAGAGCCATCATCATTTAGAAGATCCATAGCCTGAAAAGCAGTTGGGTAATCTGGATAATCATCCACGTTTACAATTTGTTTTCCCGAATGCAATTCTCTTTTCTTTTGTTCAGGATAGTTTAGCAATTGTGCATCGCAATGGTGAACGATTTTTTTATTATCCGCTACAAGAACAACCAACTTTGCTGTTCGTTCTTCCTTAAGTTCAAAAGGAACTTTCATTAAAAAAAACTGATCTTGATTATTACCCTCAATATTTGCTTTAGGCAATTTCAGTATAAGATCTGGTTCAGGTAAGTTAGACCATTCTTTAAATTCTGGAGAGTAAGGTGAAGTGCTATTTTCAGGAGCTCCTGCCTCTATCCATTCGGAAATAAGGGCTATCTGTTTCCGGCTTAACTTCTTCTCACCTATAAAGGTATTACTAAGTGTATCCGCAGGCCAAGGAGGCATATATCCTGAATTAATAACTTCTTTTATGGTGTTGGCTTTTTTCTTAACATCAGAGTAAGAAATGAGGTTAAAAGGACCAGCTCCATTGGAATTATGACAAGAGGAGCAATTGGACCAGATTATTGGCCCTATGTCTTTTTGATAACTTAAATTGGTATTTGGACTATGACCACCACAGGAAAGAGCAAAGGCAAAAAGTATGAAGAGCATCTTTTTCAAGTTGCTAAAATACATAACAAAAAAACCCCTGGCCAAAAAAGGCCAAGGGTTCAGGAAATTTAATTCCTGCAGGTTATCTTTTTGATAAGCTTAAATGCTTAATTCCACTCTCGTTAAATACTTTTAGAATATAGTTTCCACTTGCATAATTGCTCAAATCAATTTCAAGTCTATCTTGATTGGTTGAGCCATCTAGAATTTGCCTTCCTGAAGAATCAAATACCTGATAATTAACTGAAGAACCGTAATCTCCTTTAAATGTAACTATAAATAAGTTATCAGAGGGGTTAGGAAAGGCAGAAATTTCAAAATTGGAGGTAGATAAAGCATTTGATCTTAAGCGATCCTCTACTTCATTTTGGCTTGCTAAAGGTGCTACTTCCCTGACTTCAAATGCAGATAGGTCTATATTGTCGTTGACAGAAAGAGATTGCGATTGAACCAAATGCACCACATAATCTTCAACTTCTCCGAATAAGAAATTATTGCAAGGGTCACCTTGAAAACTATTCCATTTCATGATTATTTTCATACTGGTCAATCCAAGAGTTTGCCCAGAAGGGAATGTTATATCTCCAGTAACAGAGCCCGTTCCATTGTCTTCAAAAACAATTTCATCATTACTATATTGTCCATCAAAATTAAGATCAATCCATACTCTCCAATATTCATCAAAAGCAGGCCCGTTAAACCCTGGAACCAGAGCAACAGGAATGCTATTATTAACGTCCATAACAAATGGATCATCAACATTAAAGTACCATCCATTATTATCACCAGTACTACTTGTTTGCCCACCAAAAGTAACTTCGTCTATATATTCAAAGTTTGTTGTTCCCGCAGCACTGAAACATGGAAGAACGTAAATGCTGTAATCTTCAGTTTCACCCTCTCCACCAGAAGTTTCACATGGATCAGATGAAGGGTTGAAAAAGCCCATTTGAATTCTCATAACATACTGTCCACCTGTTCCAGCAGGAGCTTGAATATTAGCTTGTACTGACCCAAATTGAGAAGTATTAGTTTGAAAGATCAATTCATTTGCATCGTCAAAATCATTGTCTTGATTCCAGTCTACCCAAATTGTCCAGTTTTCTGGAAATACACTTCCGTTGAATCCGGGAGTCAAAATAAATGGAGTACTTGCATCTTGATAAACAATGGCCTGGAAATTTGTGTAGTCTGCATAACCTCCATCATCGCCACTTTGATTGTCAAAACCAACGGATTGAACTCTATCTATATACTCAAAAACTGTGCTGTTATTGGGAATGTTATCGCAGTTTCCAATGATTGAACAGGCATCTCCTTGACCATCTCCATTAGAATCTATTTGATTTGTATTCGGTGTTTCCGGGCAGTTATCAAAGCAATCTGCAATGCCATCTGCATCTGTGTCAAAACCTTCGTCTATCCGACCATCGCAATTATTATCAATCCCATCGCAGAGTTCATTGGTATTGGAATTTATTTCTGGGTCATTATCATTACAATCTCCACCAGAAGCAACATATCCAGTAGGAGGCTGGCAATTCAATATGGTATTTGAATCATCTCCTTGGCCGTCTCCATCATTGTCAAAATACCAAGTTAAGATTGAAAGGCCTTCATCTATTAAACCATCACAATTGTTATCAATACCATCACACACTTCTGTGTTTCCAAAAAATACATTGGGATTATTATCATCGCAATCTAAGGTGTTGGAAACATAACCTTCTGGTTGAGAACAAGCTATTTGAGTATCGAGAATAGATCCGAAGCCGTCTTGATCACTGTCAATAAACCAAGGTGTTCCCACTCCATCATCTATTAAACCGTTGTTGTCATTATCTAAACCATCACATGTTTCATTTGGACATCCTGGCCCACCATTGGCAAAGAAATCAGCAAATACCACATCTAAATTACTAGGCTCAAACCTAATGAATGGATTCAAGGGGTTGTAGTTCTGAAAGTTTAAAAAACTATTGGGTATACAACCGTAAATATTGGTGTTAAGGTCAATCCTAAATCTACTGAGATTGGGAATAAGTCCAATTCCCGCAGGTAAAACACTTTCCAGATTATTTCCTTCCAGAAAAATATGTACTAAGTCTGTATTATGAGGACCAAAAGTAAAAGGTATACTTCCAGTAAAACCCGAAAATTTTAGATCTATAATTTCAATATTCTCCAACTCTCCCAAACTGGAAGGTATCGGACTGGAAAAATTGGTACAACCTACAATTTTAAGATCTCTTAGTTGTGTAAGATTGCCAACAGAACTAGGAAGGTCACCAGTCATATTCAGGTTTTGGCTTAGATTAATTACTTCAAGGTTTGAGCTCGAAGCAAACTCCGGAAGTCCACCTTCTATTAAAGTGGATTGAAAGCGAAATTCCTTCAATGTTGGAATGGCTCCAAAACTGGAAGGTATTGTGCCACCGATACTGGTATTATTAAAAGATATAAATTCAATAGTAGAAGAGTTTGCTAAAAAGTCATCTGGAAGTGTTCCAGTTACTTGAATAGTGATAAAGGTAAACTTCTTAAGCTCAGAAAGGTTTTCCAGAGCATTGGTAGGTAGATCACCAGCTAAATCTGGAGTAAAAAAGAATAACTCTGTTACTCTATTATTTTCACATGTTACGTTTTCCCAATTATCCGCACATGGGTCGCAGCTTGTTCCGGCAGCAGCATCTTCCCAGCCTTGATTTTGACTCCAATTTGGACCATCTAAAGAATTATATAATTCCATTAGAGCATCAAAGTCTGGATGGACGGGATTTGGGCATTGAGCATTAAAATTTTGAAGAAGCAAAATTAGAGATAGCGTAGCTATCCACTTTAGATTAGAAAGTTTCATTTTAGTTGAGATTGAGTTAAACACACCACTTATCGAAAAAAGACGAAATGCCTTGTTTCTTAGTTGAAATTTAGCTAAAAAACGTCAAACGGTCAAATATTTCGTTTAAGAAACTATTAAAAGAATGAATTTGCGACTATTAAAAGGATACTTTTTACGTCCAGGTTTCATGAAGTTTCATGACCTGTTCAATTATATCTCTTACTGCCCCTTTGCCTCCTTTTTTTGAAGAGATGTATTTAGAAATTGATTTTATTTCAGGAGAAGCATCCGCAGGACAACAGGGTAGAGCAACTTCTTGCATTACATCATAATCAGGCATATCATCGCCCATATAGAGCGCCTCGTTCTTATTGAGTTCGTTAGATCTGAAATATTCGTTTAAAACACTCACCTTATCTTTCACAGCAGAGAAAACATCTTTAACACCCAGATACTTGAACCTTAAATCTACACCTTTAGAATTGCCTCCGGTAATAATGACAATACGATATCCTTTTTTTAATGCATGATGAACAGCATAACCGTCTTTGGCATTCATTACTCGAAGCATTTCACCATTTTCAGTAATATGAATATCACTATTGGTGAAAACACCATCTACATCAAAGATAAAAGTTTTGATTCTGTTGAGGATCTGCTTGTAATTTTCTTCAGACATTATTTGCTATTGAGCTGCTAATGGCCTTGTATACTGCACTAAGATTTTGATCATTTTTTAGAATAGCACTTTGTTCTCTTATCACCTTACTGTCTTTTCTAGAGGCTGGTCCTGTTTGATCTATTTCTTTTCCAGACATTATGGCCTTGCCAGTTTGTTTGAGAATCGAAGATAATAATGTTTCTGGAAGGTCAAATTTCTTCAGCAATTGCAAAGATATATTTACCATGTGGGAAGTGAAGTTATTTGCAAAAACGGCTGCCAAATGCGCACGCTTTTTCTGGTTTTGATCTATTACAATAGGCATTGCTTGAATACTCTTTGCAATATTCTTAAGCACTGCAACGTCCTCAAATGAAGTAGCATCAACACAAACAGGAACTTCTGACCAGTTGGATAATGCTTTCTCTGGAATAGAATAAACAGGCCAAAAAATACCTCTATCTTCTAACTGGCTAAAATTTAAAGGTGTATGCCCAGAGAAATGTACAACTAGACCTTCAAAATCCTGAAGCTTGTTTGATACTCTCCTAATTGCATTATCAGCAACGGCAACAAAGCAAATGTCTGTTTTTATAGGAATGATGTAGTCATCAAAAAAATAACTGTCTAATTTTCGTTCTAAGATTTTTCCTCTTTCCTGATTTCTTCCGTGAACTGATACAATTTCGTATTTAGCATTTTTGAGTGCCACACCGAATGCATTCGCCATTCGTCCAGTACCAATAATTGAGATTTTAGGTTTTCTTGTCATTTAAGGCTCTTTCTCTTTTCAACCTGAACCTAATCGCCATCAGCGTTCCCAGAACCATCAAAATACTACCCAGCCACAAAATGTTTATCAAAGGAAAAACAATAGCCTGCATAATGATGAAATCGGGATTTACCGAGTCGTGTAGAGCAGTTGAGACCGTTAATTTACCTGTTTCTGAGTTAATTTTATCCAAACCAACGCGAATTCCTAAACTTTCTATTTCATCAGGGAAAGAACGTACACCCTCATCGGACAATGCCAAGACTGGAAATGCGATGAAGGTAGTATCTGCTAAATGTATTGAGGCATAGCCATTTACGATAACTCCTGCAGTATCTTTGACCCCATATTCTAAAAGATTTTTCCCCAATTTAAGAGAGTCAATTTTTAGATAGGCCCTATTCAATTGTATGGAGTCTTTCATCAATATTTCATGAAATTTAGGCTCTTGATATCCTGCGGAATCTACTTTGTCTACTGTTAAGTCGCCATATTTTACATGGGTGTAGATGTCTTTATGGAGGTAGTGTTTGGTGTCTGGTTCTGGAACATTTCCAAATTTTTCATTCAATTGAATGCGCGGTCTAAGGGAAAAATCCTTTTCCGCAATTTCATAAGGAGCCCATTTTCTTACCGAATTATTCGGTATATGGTTTAAATCGAATACTGCTTCCCAATTCTTTTCAAATTCGAAAAGGAAATTCTCAGTTGCTTCATGTGTGCGTTTTGCCTTAAAAAAGCCACCTGTTTTTTGATTGAAAACAATATCTCCAATTTGATATGATTTAGGAGTGCTATTGAAATACTCCACATTATACATAAAGTTGATACCTTCTTTTTCTTTACTAGAGAATGTGATGAAACGATTACCCATAAGCAAAGTATCGTTCTGAAACATGAAAAGATCTTCATTGTTATCAAAAGCACTATTAAAAGCAGCTACATCTTGACTGGAATTATTGACTGAGATTTTTTCGCTCTGAGCAGTTGAAATTAGAGAGCCTAGAATAACCATTCCAAATCCTATATGCGCTATTGAGGCTCCGGCATGATCGAATTTACCTTTCAAAATCTTAATGAAATAGTGAAGGTTTCCAATTACCGCAAAGATAGAAGTGAAGAGCAGCAGCACCATACTTAGTCCAAAGAAGCTCTTTCCAAATGATTCTGATGAGAAGAATTGTCCCCAATCGTAAACAAAAAACAGAATAAGGAAAAGGCCCAATGAGAGTATAGCAGGAAGCAGCAACTGTTTTCTTAATATCTTTTTTGGCGTGTCTTTGTATCTTAAGTATTGAGTGAATGCAATGAACATGGTAATGAACATAGCAAAAGGTACTTGATACTTGTTATAAGCAGCTTTCAATGCTTCTTGTGATTCTGAAGCTGCTGTTCCACCCAATAGTTTTCTTAGAAAGTCAATTTTAATGGTCTCCGGTTCAATTCCAAGAAAAGAACTAACCGGCTCAAAGGCTAATGTTAGAACCGGTAAAGAAGTTTTAAAAATTATCTGTCCAGCAGACATTAGCAAGACCATAGCACCAACAAATAACCAAAACTCTCTGGACCACAGACTTTCTTCTTCTTTTGCCTTGGGGAAAAATTTAATATAGGAAGCTATTAGGATTATAAAAGATGCAACTACGAAAAGAAGCATATTCAGAATTACTCTATCCAGAATAAAACCAAGAAGTAATAGACATAAAGTGGATGCAAAATAACTTAAACGCCACGTTTTATTCCGTATCAAATAACCAATGGCCAGAGCAATAAAAAAGACCAGGAAGACCATTAATTGCTCAATCATACCATTACCGGTAAATGAATGAACAGAAGAATCTCCTAAAACTCCACTTCTGGTCAAAAAGGTACTGTAAACAATAAGAATGAAGGTGCTCAAAATCAAAAAGAAAGCTGAGAATAATGACTTAGGATTTCTTTGATTGACAATCATTACATGCGCTCCACCAACTAATGTAAGCCAAGGCACAAGAGATGCGTTTTCTACTGGATCCCATGCCCAGAAACCACCAAAACTAAGTGCCTCATAAGCCCAAGCTCCTCCCATTAAAATTCCTCCTCCAAGAATCATAATACCCGCATAAGACCAAGGCAAGGCAGGTTTTATCCATTCCGAAAGCTTATTTCTATGAAGTCCAGCGATAGCGTAACAAAAAGGAACAGCCGTTAAGGCAAAGCCTAACATCACAATTGGTGGATGAATAACCATCCAGTAGTTTTGCAATAGGGGATTTAGTCCTCTACCATTTTGAAATTGAGGAATTACACTGAGGTAATTCTCCATTCTGGTCCAGGGGAGACCAACATATTCAGGTAACTCACGCATTAATATGAATGGATTACTTCCCATTTTATAATCCAAAATATAGACCCCGAGAAGCATTGAAGATAGGAATATTTGAACTACAGAAAATGTGGTCATTACTGGAGATTCCCAATTTTTAGCAGTCCTTATCAGGATATTTCCTAAGACGATATTCCAAAATGTCCAAAGCAGAAAACTTCCTTCTTGTCCTTCCCAAAAGCAGCTAAGAATATACCTCAAAGGCATTTCGTTGTTTCGGTGTTCCCAGACGTAGTTGAATTCATACCAGGCATTAAAAAGCATGATAAACATGAGGACTACAATCCCTATGACACCCGCAGTGTGAACTCGGAAAAATATTCGGCCTAACTTTTTCCAAGATTCATCGGAATTACTTTTTAGATATGCAATAGCCGAGCAAATTGCTGCAGCAAATGATAGAAAGACGAAGAAGTTTCCAAATGACTGAAAGAGGCTATGCTCGCCAATGTAGCTTATATCCATTCTTATTTTTGTGAGACAGGGTCTATGATATGTTTTTCGGCATCATATTTAGAGGGGCACTTCATTTGCATTTCATAAGCAAGAAAATGATCTCCATTTGCAGAACCGTGTAAAGTTATTTCCTGTGAGTTTTCTAAGCCCTGAGGTTTAGGTTCTTTTAGAATTACTTTTTGAATATTTCCAACCTTATCCTTCATGTAGAACTGAGTAATGCTAGGATTGATTTCCGGTTCGAAAACAATTTCCTGGGTCTTGTCTAAATAGCCAGTAATCTTTAAAGATTTTTCCGGTTGCTCAAAGGCTTCTTTAAAGTTTACAGATTCAGTGGACTCTGTTAGTGTGCTGAAAATCACACCCATCATCACAGCAATCATTGCAATTAATATGATATGCGTTTTTTTCATTGTTTATTTTCCAAATTTTTCAACTTTCTCTCCAGTCTAAAGAGGTAGATAAAAATACCCAAGAGAACCAATAAAAGAACCACAATAGCCACCCAAAATAATCCTGTTTCTTGGACACTTTCTCTTATTCCGTTTGCTGGTGCTTGTAAAGCAAAAAGCAACATAAGGACCACAAGTAAAATCTTATTATTCATTTTCCTGTCTATATTTTAACCATTCTATTCGGCTTCTTATTTTCCAAATCCACACACTGAGTAATATAAACCCAATAATAGCGGGATAAAAAACCATTCTCAAATTATCATTTAAATCATAGCTGCTAAAAGCAGGATTATTTTCCATTCCAGGATGTAGACCACCTTTTATTCTCGGATAAACCATTATCAGTACAAAGAACATTACAAAAGCGAATATGTTATAAACTGCGGCTATTCTTGCCGCAGTTTCTTTGTCCTTAATACTTCTTTTTAATACATAATAGGCCAAATAAATCATAGTTGCTATTGCGGATCCGTTTAGTTTAGGATCATCTACCCACCAACCTTTGAGGCTAAATAACTCTGTATGCTCGGTCCATGTGAATTTTGCCCATAAAGATCCAGTTGCTAATCCAAGAAAGGCGAGAAGTATTCCTACACTTATTGCAGATTCTGAAAGTATATCATTCTTTATTTTTCCATTGGACAGATACATTACTCCGTAGATCATTGAAATAAACATGATCACAATCATGGCAAACCACATGGGAACATGAAAAAATAAATTGCGAATGCTCTCATATAGGTTTCTCACAAATGGAAAAGTAAATCCAGTTTTGGAGTGTCCTTGAAAATTTTCGCAAGAACTTTCTGGAATGTAGTTAGGGTCTACTGATGCGCCTCTAAAGCTCAATCCCGAGTATTCCATTATTCCATCATCTGGATTTGAAATAAAAAGCCTAAACATTTGTTGATTTACTTTTAGGGGAAAGTCAACGGTAAAATCTAAGCTGTTATTGGAATGAATTTTAACAATGTTGGCACAGATACTCTGCCCCGAATCATTTTTAAGCATTATAGAGTTAGCATTCTCATTATCCAAAAAAGAAGTATTGTAACCTTCTACAGTTATACCGGAATTATGAACTTCAATGATTAATTTAGAAACACTTTTTAAGCCTGGTTCCAAAGGTGTTTTTAGACCAACAATGACTGTGTAAATGAGTAAAATGCAGGCGAGAAATTTCCACCAATTTTTTTGCATGTTTTATGCTCAAATTATTCTCGCCAAATGTAAGGAAATAAAAGGTAGGAGAGCAGGCCAACGAGCACAATAATTGCACCCATCATTAACAGTGAATCTCCTGTTGCGGAAATACCTTTTCCCTGTAGTGTTTCGCCAGAAAATTTTATGGTAGCAAGAATAAAGGGAATGATTACCGGAAACCCCAAAATAGCCATCATGCCATTATTGTTTCCTGTTTTAGAAGCAATCGCAGAAATCATAGTAAGTATGACCGCAAGACCCACGGATCCTGTAATAACAGATAATAGAAAAAGATAGAAGTTTTGTTCGTTTAAGAATTGTCCGGAAATGAACAGATAAAAGCCAAATAAACTCAGTACTCCAATTACAATCATTAAGGAAATATTGTAGATCATTTTTGCCAACAATAGTTTCTGGGGTGATATTAAGGTATAGAGGTAGAAATACTTTCTCTCTTCAGCAGTAAAAGATTTACTGGTGGCGTTAAATGCGGTAAAGAGTGTAATGATCCAAAAGAGAGAATTCCAGGTAGGTAAATCAATGGAGTTATTAAAAGCTAGATTGGTTACATAAATAGATGAAACTACATAAAGAAGAATACTGCCTAAAAGTGTTCGATTCCTCCAATCTAACTGAATTTCTTTTTTAATGAAATGCCTTATTTCATTCATTGGGGCCAAATTAGTGGATTTAATTTAAATCAGAGTAAGAAATACTTAGGCCTTAATCCGCTTGCCAGAAATTCCTTAAACCCAAATCATGTATTATGGTTTTGTCAGGAGACTCCAAAATGCAATAAAATCAAGGGTTTATCAAATTCAGCATAGCACCGCTACGGTTAATTTGATAAATCCAGCAAAGCAATTGATTTTGCAGCAGTTTGGAGTCGGACTAGAAAGTATAATACATGATTTGGGTTAAATCTTGTGTAAACTAAACAATAACTATATTCGTAGTCAAGCATATTAATGAAATTAGATATACTAGGAATATTTATTCATCCCGATGATGCGGAACTATGCTGTGCGGGAACATTGATGAAACATATTTCATTAGGTAAAAAGGTTGGCATGGTGGATCTAACCTCAGGTCAGCTAGGAAGCAGGGGAACGCCTACAATTCGTCTGGCAGAAGCTGAAAAAGCATCCCAAATTATGGGATTATCCGTAAGAGAGAATTTGGGTATGGAAGATGGTTATTTTCAGAATGACCCAGAACATCAAAAGAGTATTATTAAATCTATTCGGAAGTTCAGGCCAGAAATCGTTATCACAAATGCTATACACGATAGACACCCTGATCATGGTAGATCGTCTAAGCTGGTTTCAGATTCCTGTTTTTATTCCGGTCTGAGAAGGATAGAGACCATAGATAAGGGAGAAAAGCAAGAGGAATGGAGACCTAAAGCGGTTTATTATGGGGTTCAGGACAGGTACATTCATCCAGATTTTGTTGTTGATGTTGGGGCTTTTGTAGACAAGAAGTTTGAGGCTATTCAAGCCTATGGCAGTCAATTTTATAATCCTGAATCTTCTGAACCGGAAACACCTATTTCTTCGCAGGCTTTTTTGGAAAGTATAAAAGCCAGAATGCGTGATTATGGTAGGCTAATAAATGTGGATTTTGCTGAGGGCTTTACTGCAGAACGTCCAATTGGTATTGATGATATTACGCAATTAGTTTAGGAAATATATACTCTTCATAAAAGTTTATAAGCTTTTTCGACTCCATCTCCCAATTGAGCTTTTTATGTGCTATTGATGCAGCTTTTCGCTTAGCTTCTAGAAGCTCCCGACTTTCAAATAAGTTTTGTAGAGCATTTGCTAAGGTTTCTGGATTTCGGTCTTTCAGAATAATACCGACATTTTCTTTCTCCACAATTCTTTTGGTTTCAGGTAAATCCACTGAAACAACACAAATGTTCTGTGCTATATAGTTGAAGAGTTTATTTGCAGGACCTCCATACAAATTGTTAGGAGTTGGAGTGTTTAAGATTAATCCAATTGCTGCGCCTTCCAATTCCAATGGCAGTTCCTCATATTTCTTCCAACCTGTAACTTGAATATATGTTGATAATGAATTTTCATAAACGAAATCATCAAAGAATTTTTTTTCCTTCCCTTTAAACTGACCTACAATTTTCAATTTGAAATTGACCTTGCGTTCTTTTAGAATTTTAAGTGCATTGAGCATCAATTTTAAACCACGGTTAAAAGGAAAGGATCCTTCATGAACCATAGAAATTTCATTTATTGGGGAGTATTCTTTACCATTTATTATAGAGGCATTATAAATAACTTTAGATTGAATGTCAGGGTTTTTCTGCTTTAAACTCTTTACTGTTAAGGGATTTGCTGCAATTAAGTATTTAAGATAACGCAAATATCTACCTTTGATAAACATGTCCTTAGGAGAACCAGTAAGCCATGATTCATGCGCATCAAATACTACCTTGGCTCCATTTTTTTTTGCTATTTCCATCGCTAAATAATAGGACTGTGGTTCATGGGCATGATAAACATCAGCTTTAAGAGAAAGGGCTCTTTCAATATATCTTTGATAAAATTTTCCTGCAAAGGCCTTCTTTAACATTTTCTCTGTAAAACTCACTTCTTCGGGAATTCCGATAATTTTAATACCATCAATTTCTATTTCATCTTCACCATTGGGATTCAGAATCTCACCACTCATATCTTTGATTTCTCCTTTGAAAGAGCTGGCAACCATATTTATAACTTCATAACCTGCTTTATGAAGAGCCTTGCTTTCTTTGAAAAAGATACGATCATCCTTTGCTGAATGAGCTACCGCTAACATGCAGATCTTTTCCATTATTTCAGTTTTAGAATTTGATTATAGGCTTGCTGAAAGGCACTAATAATGGGAGCTGTTCTTGGATTGATTCCAAAGCTTTTTGAGATTCTTCTAAAAAGGCCGGATAAGTATTTTACATGCGTAAGGTGTTCACCTCTCCAAGACTCTATAACTTCATACCCATTTTCTTTGGCGAGCTTATCCCAATATTTTGGAGCTTGCACATTAATGTGAGTGGTGTTTTTATCTGGAATTCCTATAATAGGAAGCGATCGCATTTCATAGGGAAAAAGGCGCAAAGGAGTAGTCATTAGAATTATACCCTCATCATTAAGATAATTTTTAGCATTTCTGTAAAACTCAGAAGGATCTTCAAGATGCTCAGTAACATCTAAACAAGAAATGAAATCAAATTTTCTATCCACCGGCCAGGGATTATCTTCAATTGCACCTAGATGAATTGGAAAATCAATATACCTTTTTGCAATTTCAATAGATTTAGGAAAAGGGTCCATTCCACTTGGAGCTAAACCTAATTCTTCATGGGTCATTTTCATAAAAGATCCATATCCAATACCTACATCTAAAGCACTTTTCGCACCCTCAGACAAATGGGTTTTTACCCGCTTAAATTTTGGCAAATACTTTTCACGGTGAAACTGTTCTCCATGTTTAGAATAGACTTTTTCTACATCTGCCAGAAAAGTGTTATTGTCAAAATCTTTATGCAATTCCCTGTTCTCTTAAATATTTATGATAATAGAATCGCAAAGCTAAGAAATGCACCAATTTAGCAGCTATGCTCGAATAAATAGCACCCATTACCCCAAATGGAGGTATTAGGAATAGATTTCCGATTATGTTTAAAACAGCCTCTGACCAGGCAACATTTCTAATTTCTTTTCCCAAGGATTTAGCCGCAAGAAAAGAGTAAGGATAACATAAGCCCTGAAAGAAAAAGGCTACACTCAGGGGTAAAATATATTTCAATACCTCTGAGAAATTATAATTGATGTAATTGAATTTCTGAAAAATTAAAACCAGAATACCCAAGGCTATAATACATATGAGTAACCATGCAGTATTGTATTGGAAAACCTTTTTTGGAATTTTATCCGAACTCGCAAAGCGTTTGAACATAGATTTGCTTAAGCTTTGGCTCATCAAAATCATGGGTGTGCAAATGAGATTTGCAAGACTGTAGTAACCAACAAGTATCGTGTTGTGAAAAAAGGCGATAAAGATTTCATCCAGACGATAAGTGGTTTGATTGAAAACTGAACCTACATAGTAATGAATGCCATATTCCTTATTCTTTTTCCAAATAGTTTGAATGCTATCTTTTAAATTCTGGAACTTGGGCTTAAGTGCAATTAAAATGGGGATAAGCACGAGCAGGGTAGAACCCAGATTAAACAATATGGTCTTTGAAAGTGTGAGTTCTTTATTGCTTATCCAATAAATAAGAATAAGAAGAAAGACAATTTTTGGACTAAGGTTAAAAAGAGCGGCTATTCGTATTCTATTCGTTCCTGTGCTTGCGGCAGAAACAAAGTTTTGAAAGGGTAGAACGATTGCAAGGAAAGCGAAAGAGCTTAAAACGTAAGCCAGTTCTGTGTTAAGCAGATTATTAATAAAAAGACTTAGAAATAGAAGAGCGAATGAGAAAATGAGTCCTATTGCTAAGGTTAAAATGAGTCCCGCACCTAGTAACTCGCTTTCTTTTTTTTGATCAGTATTGTTAGCCAATAATGTTTGTAGAGATACGAAAATTCCAAAACGAAAAATGGTGAGAGCAATGCTAGTAATACTAATAAACAGAGCGTATTCACCGTAAAGAAAGTCTCCAAGCTCACCCGTTTGGATGTACTTAATTATCAATCCCAGAATGATTAATCCTATCTGAGAAAAGAAGAGTAGTCCTGTTTGTTTGAGAATCTTTTCTTTCAGTTTGTTTTGGCTTAAAATTAAAACGCAGCAATTTACGTTTTAATATAGTGTTACTAAGCTGTATCTTTGCAAAGATTTACTGCATTTACCAAAAATGAAAGCAGAGGAGATTTTAAAAAAATATCGCCTAAAGAATACATCACTGAGAAAACGTATGATCACTCAGTTCATGGAAAGTGATGCTGCCCTTTCCCATAAGGACATAGAAGATAAATTAGCCTCGGATTTTGATCGGGTAACCATTTATAGAAATCTTAAATCCTTTGAGGAAAAGGGAATAATTCATTTCGTTCGTAGCGATCAGAATGCGACTTTATATGCTTTATGCCATGAGAATTGCTCGAATCATAATCATTTAGACTCACATGTACATTTCAAGTGTCAGAAATGTGAAAAGACGTTTTGCTTAGATGAGGTGGAGATACCAGAGATTAAGCTGCCGGATGGATATTCTATAAATGAGTTATCGTATTTGGCGATTGGGAAGTGTGATACTTGTGATTAAAACTCCTAATTCTATTTCTGATACCTACTATAAATATTATTGGAGATCATTTAATCCTCTCATAGTATAGCTCTTCTGTATTCTTCAGCCATTCGGAAGAAGATTGCTGATATTCTTTGTATGCATTGTAAACCTTATTTGCGAGAGGGTCATCTCCAATGGTTTCTTCAATAGCTTCTTTGGTGTATACTTTTAATTGATCTAATACAGGTTGAGGAAAAGAACGTACCTGAACACCATGTTCATTGACCAACTTTTTCATGGTAATTGCATTTTGCTTATCAAATTCTGACAGCACCCATGTCTGTGCTTTGTGAGTGGCATTTTTGACAATTTCTCTTAGGTCTTCGGGTAAAGATCCCAAAGCGGTTTTATTGGCAAAGAACTCTAATTGGGCACTAGGTTCATGCCATCCAGGTGTATAGTAGTAGTCGGTAATTTTATAAAATCCCATTCTATAATCATGATAGGGACCTATCCATTCGGCAGCATCAATCACTCCTGTTTCCAAGCTGGTATAGACTTCAGATCCGGGAACCAATACAGCAGCACCTCCTGCCTTTTCTAAAACTTTTCCTCCAAGACCTGGGATGCGCATTTTCAACCCATCTAAATCTTCAAGGCTATTGATCTCCCGATTAAACCACCCTCCCATTTGCATTCCTGTGTTTCCCCCCATAAAGGGAACCAAATTGAACGGCTCGTAAACTTCGCACCATAATTCATAACCTCCTCCAACGGTCATCCACGAATTCATTTGTTGCGTATTCATTCCAAAAGGAACGGCAGCAAAAAACTGTGCAGCAGGAGACTTACCTGCCCAATAGTAAGAGACGCCACTTCCCAAATCCGCTGTTCCTTGTGAGACCGCATCAAATGCCTCAAGTGCAGGAACTAGTTCTCCTCCTCCAAATACTTTTACTTTTATGCGACCGCCAGACATTGTTTCAATATCATTGGCGAGGAACTGAGCTGCTTCTCCCAAAACAGGAAAATTAGGCGGCCATGTGGTTACCATTCTCCAGTGGTAAGTTTGGGAGAAATCTATTTCTTGATGTCTTTCATCAATACGGTTGCATGAAAGGTGAATAAAGAAAAAAGCGAGGAGTAGAAAAGCATGTTTCATTTGGAAAAACTTAGAATTTCAGGGAATAAGATTATCGTTACAATAAAGAGTACTTGAATAAGAATGAATGGAAGTACTCCTTTATATATTTGTTGCGTGCTTACTTCCTTTGGTGCTACTCCTTTTAAATAGAAGAGCGAAAAGCCAAAAGGAGGCGTCAGGAATGAAGTTTGCAAATTAAGTGCAATCAAAACGGCAACCCATAGTAAGTCAATTCCCATAACATCGAAAATAGGGCAGATGACAGGAATGAAAATATATATGATTTCAATAAAGTCAATAAAGAAACCAGCTATAAAAATGACTAGCATTACAATGGCCAAGAAAGCTAATGGTGAAAGTTTAGCATTTTGAATGAGTTCGATTAAATATTCATCACCACCTAAAAATCTGAAAACAAGGGTAAAGGTTGTTGCTCCAAGAATAATTAGAAAAACCATAGAGGTCAGCTTGGTTGTTTGCTGCGCAACCTGTTTTAAGATACCAATAGAAAATTTCTTTTGGATAATGGTAAGTATAGTTGCTCCAAGTGCACCAATGGCTGCGGCTTCATAGGGAGTGGCAATACCTGAAAATATTGAACCCAATACAGCAATTATCAAAATTAATGGTAGTAGAAAAGCTTGAATCACGCGTTTACCAAAACCATCCCCTTTGAATTTATTAAGATCCTCATCGGTCATACTAGGAGCCCAACCTTTCTTTGTAATACTGACAATGGCAATGTATATGATATAACCTATAACCAATAAAATGCCGGGTAGAATAGCGGCCTGAAACATACTTCCCACATCTACATTGCCGCTTTTGGAATTGTTTGAAATGGTATCTGCTAATAAAACCAATACGATAGAAGGAGGAATGATTTGTCCCAAAGTACCTGAGGAAGCAATAGTTCCAGTTGCTAGTTCTGCTCTATATCCTCTTTTTAGCATGGTTGGTAAAGCGATTAAGCCCATAGTTACCACGGTCGCTCCAACAATACCAGTAGAAGCGGCTAGTAAAGCCCCTACAACAACCGTTGATATCGCCAAACCTCCTTTCATTTTCCCAAAGATGAGAGACATGGTTTCTAAAAGACTTTCAGCAAGCCCTGATTTTTCCAGCATTATTCCCATAAAAATAAATAGAGGAACCGCCATTAACACTTTATTATTTATGGTTCCCATGAATCTTGATGCGAGAATATAAAAGTCATTCCATCGCATAAGTCCGGGTTCAAAATAGATGATACCAATGGCAAAAAGCAATGAAACTCCACCCAGGGTGAATGCTACAGGATATCCCTTCAATATTAAAATAAAGATGACAGCGAATAATATAATTGCCAGTACACCCATTTATTTATTCTTAATGATTTGAATGGATTTGAGAACAGAAGCTATACCCTGTAAGAAAAGAAAACAAAAACCAAAAAACACAAAGAACTTCAATAACCAAAGCATCGGCAAGCCTCCGGGTTGTGCTGATTTTTCTCCTATTTCAAAGGAGCGATAAGCAAATTGGGCTGTATACCATACAATCACTCCGGACCAGGGAATAAGTAGAAATAGACCTCCAATAAGATTGACCCATGCCTTT
Organism: uncultured Flavobacteriales bacterium; assembly: GCA_964609215.1. Taxonomy (GTDB): domain Bacteria; phylum Bacteroidota; class Bacteroidia; order Flavobacteriales_D; family JABDKJ01; genus JABDKJ01. Next base: position 22,090 of record CAZSQZ010000013.1, on the reverse strand, counting down.
CTTTTTGGAGAGAATTTAGAGTAGAATAAATCTACTCGCACATGTGTGTCGTGCTTAAAAGCGTAACCTGCGCCAATTAGAAATATCAAAACGAAAAAGTAGGTTTCCAGTTCGGCTAACCATATAATGGAGGTGTTAAACATATAACGCAGAATAACTTCAATGGATATTAAGAGAACCAAAGCCACGCTTGCCCAAGAGAATAGTTTTCCTAAATACTCATTGATATTTTCTATAAAAGCAATTAGCTTTTGCATAGCGCTAATGTAGCTTTTTCGAGCAATTTCATAATATTGATTTGCTAAGCATTCATTTGATTTTCCTTTTAACTTTGTATCAAAATTGGCTCATGAAATCCCTGCTTTATTGGCTTTTTCTCTTACTTCCTGTATTTACTCAGGCTCAATCAGAAAAGGATTATACTTTTAACACACCCTCAGACTGGAGAACAGAAAAAGTGGTTCTTCCTCCTGAGTTTGCGCCTGACTTTCCTTTGAAAGGTAATGCAGAAGTTCGCTTTTCTCCAGGATGGCCTAATCAGGAAGATGAAGAGTTCTGGACCTACACTATTCTTTGGATTGTGGAGCAGGAAGAAGAACCTACTGGGAAAGAATTGAACGAAGCTTGGATTAGCTATTTTGATGGGCTTATGTCTAAAGTAGGTGCTAAAGTATGGTCAGATTCTTTGAAGACTATAGGCTTTCTGAATGAAGAAAGCAATAAAACGAATTATCAGGGAGAGTATACAGTTTACGATGCTTTCTTTAGGAAAGACAAAATCACCTTAAAGATAAAAACCGAAATAAGCTATTGTGAGAAGCAAAAGAAATGGGCTGTTTTAAATGTGCTATCTCATCAGGAAATGGATCATAGCGTTTGGGATAAGCTTGCTTTGATTTTTGAAGGTTTTAGCTGTGATAATTAATGATCTATTTGTAGATACTGATTTAGTAAAAGAACTGATTTAAGAATTCAAAAGCCCGCAGCAAAGCTGCGGGCTTTTATTCAGGGTGGAAGATGGGATTATTAAAAAAGGCAAATGATCCCTGATGGCGGGAGCGCCTATAATAAAAGCCAAATTCATCGCTATGCAATGAATGCCTATTCTATTTCACGCCCTTACAGAAATAAATTTCTGACGGTTTGGAAATAGAAAAGCCTGCAGCTTTGCTACAGGCTTTTATTCAGGGTGGAAGATGGGATTCGAACCCACGGCCCTCGGAACCACAAACCGATGCTCTAACCAACTGAGCTACAACCACCGTTTAAAATCTTGCTCAAAAAAAATTGAGGATGGCAAAGATAATTGCCTGTCCTCAATTTTAAAATTTTATTGAAGAATAATTTATCTCTCTGAAAGTGGAACGTAATTACGTTCATTATGGCCAATATATATCTGTCTAGGTCTGCCAATCGGATCTCTATTCTCAATCATTTCTTTCCATTGCGCAATCCAACCAGGAAGTCTCCCAATTGCAAACATCACAGTAAACATTTCTGTAGGAATTCCAAGTGCTCTGTAAATAATTCCAGAGTAGAAGTCTACATTAGGGTAGAGTCCTCTATCCACAAAATACTGATCATTTCTAGCTACTTCTTCTAGTTCTTTTGCGATGTCTAAGACTGGATCATTTACTCCTAAAGCACTTAAAACATCATCAGCAGCTTTTTTGATTATAGTAGCTCTTGGATCAAAGTTCTTATATACTCTATGCCCAAAGCCCATCAATCTAAAGGAATCATTTTTGTCTTTAGCTTTATCAACCCATTTTTGCAATCCTCCACCATCTTTCTTAATGGTTTCCAGCATTTCTATTACCGCTTGGTTAGCACCACCGTGAAGTGGTCCCCATAAGGCTGAAACACCTGCCGAAATAGAGGAGTAAAGATTGGATTGCGAAGATCCCACAATTCTTACCGTAGATGTAGAGCAGTTTTGCTCATGATCTGCATGAAGAATTAACAATTTATCTAAAGCATCTGATATAACAGGATTCATGTTATATTCCTCTGCCGGATTCGCAAACATCATATACAGGAAGTTATCTGCATAATTCAGTTTGTTTTGCGGGTACATAAGAGGTAAACCTTGAGAGAATTTAAATGCTTGTGCCGCAAGAGTGGGCAGCTTTGCTATCAATCTATAGATAGTCAACTCAATATCTTCAATGGGTCTATTCGGAATTTGAGATTCAGGATAGAAAGTGGAAAGAGAAGATATCATCGTACTCAAGATTCCCATTGGATGAGAACCAGTAGGAAAGGCTTCAAAAAACCTTCTCATATCCTCATGTACAATTGTATGTTGAGTAATGCTATTCTTGAAATAAGAAAGTTGCTTCTCATTTGGCAACTCTCCATATATAAGAAGATAGGCAACTTCTAAAAAGTCGGCTTTTTCTGCCAATTGTTCAATTGGATACCCTCTATATCTTAAAATTCCTTTTTCTCCATTTAAAAAGGTAACAGCACTTTTGGTAGCACCTGTATTTTTAAAACCAGAGTCTAATGTTACATAACCAGTAGCGCCTCTTAGTTTTCTAATGTCTATTGCTTTTTCGTTTTCGCTACCTGTTACTATAGGTAATTCATGTGTTTCGCCACCAATTGTGACCTTTGCCATCTCTTCTGTTGCAGTCTCCATTTGCTATAAATATTTTTAACTCTCAAATATAACAAACTCAGGCAGAGTAAAAATGTTTGGCCCTAAGTAAAAAATATTTCTAAAAACTTATTTTCTTATTGGATCTTTAAAGCTTGGAGTGAAATTGTTTTGATATTCCGTCCATTGCTCAGTAGTATTGATTTTCTTGTAATCTTCATTATTGAAGAATTTCAAGTATAATTCTATCTGAGATGGAGTCTTATAGCCTTTGTCAGCATATAGTAAATTTAGATCCTCATCTAAATATAAAACCGTTGGATATGCAGAAACTTGCATGTATCTCGAAAATTGATGTACTCCATTTCTACCTCTTTTGTTGGGGTCGTAAGTAGGGTTTTCAAAAGTTTTTCCATTGAATGTAACTGGATCAGGAGACTCTGCATCAAATTTTATTGCATAGAAATTATCATTTACATACTTGATAACATCTGGGCTCCCAAAGGTGTTTTTAGTCATCATTTTACAAGGTCCACACCAAGAGGTGTAAACATCTATCATGATTTTTTTAGGTGTTGTTTTGTTGAGTTTTTGAGCTTCTTCTAAAGTAACCCAATTGATTTTGTCTTCAACAACAGTCTCGTTTACTGGTTTAAAAGAAGAAACCAAGAACAAAGCTGCAAATAGGAAAAGAGATATATTTTTCATGTTGTAAAATTCTGTGGTGCAATTAAATCAAATATCGCGCCATTATATGTTAATCAAAGATAACTATAAAAAAAGGCCGAATCAAGTGATTTGAATCGGCCTTTTGACTAATACTATTTGAATGCTATTTGATGCCGTGCATTAACTTTTTCAAGGGAAAACTCAAAAGAAATAATACTATGCCAGCTACAATTGGCATGGTAACTAAGATTTGAAAGAAATCAGACATAGATGATTCTTCGGCAATTTTTTCCATATAACCAGAAAATGATCCTGCAATTTTATTCCCCATTGCAGATGCAAAAAACCAAATACCAAACATGAGCCCAACCAATCTTTTTGGGGACAATTTACTAACATAAGAAAGACCTACCGGGGAAAGGGATAATTCACCCATCGTATGCAATAAATAAGCTAGAACTAGAAAAATCATACTTACTTTCGCTGCACCTTCTACTCCAACTGCAAATCCACTAGAACCATAAACCAAAGGAATAAAACCTATCCCCAGAAGGACCAAACCAATTGCAAATTTTTGCGGCCCGTTAGGATTAATTTTGGTCTTGGCAAGAGTTGCCCAAATCCATGAAAACAAGGGAGCAAGAGTAAAAATAAATAGAGCATTTAAGCTTTGAAACCATGAAGCAGGAACTTCAAGATTTTCTGCCTTAAATTGATCATAAATTACAAAACCTATAAGGCAGCCAAGTATTAATATACTAATTCCCATAAATCCCGTAGCTGACCTATATTCGGAACCAACATTTTTCATTGTTCCAATCCATAAGTAAAGTAGAATAGCTACTGGCAAAACTGAGATAATTGAACTGATGACTTTAAATGTTATTGCACTAGAGCCATCTAAAGTTCTATCAGTATAATCACTGGCGAAAATGTTCATGCTAGATCCTGCCTGTTCGAAAGCAGCCCAAAAGAAGATTGAGAAGAATGCTAAAACCCCAACAACAATTAATCGGTCTCTTTCTACTTTTGTTAAGGGCTTTTTTTCTGCGCTTTTTACTGAATCGACCAAGTCCTGATTATGCTCAAGGTTACCTTCTTTTGGAGAAGCTCCAATTACACCGAATATTTTTTGCGCCAGTTGGAATTGAATCATTCCAATGACCATAAAGACACCAGCTAATCCGAAGCCCCAGTGCCATCCAATATTTTCAGCAAGATAACCACATAGAATAGATCCCAAAAAAGCACCAACATTTATACCTTGATAGAAAATAGTATAGCCTGAATCTTTCTTGGTACTTCCATCTGGATATAGTTGACCAACCATTGAACTAATATTTGGTTTGAATAAGCCGTTACCTAGGACAAGTAATAATAATCCTAAATAAAACGCTGGCATTGGCTCAAATGCTAAAGCAAAATGACCTAAAGACATTAATACAGCACCCATCGTAATAGCCTTTTTAAAACCGAATATTTTATCCGCTAAAATTCCACCAATAATAGGAGTTATGTATACAAACATGGTATACCAACCATATAAATCTCCAGCTTCACTAGAAGTCCATCCTAATCCAGGATTTTCACTTGAAATTTCTTCCACCAAATAAAGTACAAGCAATGCACGCATCCCGTAATAACTAAATCTCTCCCACATTTCCGTAAAGAACAATATGAACAAGCCAACTGGATGTCCCATAAAATTTCTCTCGTTAGCAGGTACTCGAATAAAATTTTGATCTATTGTGCCTTCTTCCTGTGCCATCTATTAATAATTTTAGGTTAAAATTGATGTGAATTTAATATTTATAAATTCTCCAAAATAAAATTCGTCATTTTATTGAAGAGGTGCAAGCGTGTAGGACCTCCATATATTCCATGATTTCTGTCTGGGTAGATAAAAAGGTCAAATTCTTTATTAGCTGCAACTAAGGCATTAATCATTTCCATAGTATTCTGGTAATGCACATTATCATCAGCTGAGCCATGAACCAATAGATAAGGTCCTTTCAGTTTGTCAACGTGATTTATTGGTGAGTTATCTTCGTATCCAGAATCGTTTTCCTGAGGTGTTCTCATAAAACGCTCGGTATATATAGTGTCATAATATTTCCAATTGGTAACCGGAGCTACCGCAATGGCCATTTTAAAGTGATCTGCACCTTGAGTAATTAAATGAGAAGCCATAAATCCTCCATAACTCCATCCTTGAACACCAATTCGGTTGCCATCAACATAGGGTAGGGAGGCCAAGTATTTTGCAGATTCTATTTGGTCTTTGGTTTCTAAATCTCCTAACTTCATGTAGGTAGAATTTTTAAATTCAGCACCACGGTTAGGCGTACCTCTATTATCAACTGAAGCAACAATATATCCTTGCTGTGCAAGCATTTGATGCCAGTATAGATTTCTTCCAGCCCATCCATTGGTTACCGTATTTACTCCAGGACCTCCATAAATAGCTAATAATACTGGATATTGTTTGTTGGCGTCAAAGTTGGGTGGTTTAATCATCCATCCTTTTAGATTAACGTTTTCTGAGGTATTGAACTCAAAGAACTCCTTTGGTTGAAAATCATATTTAGCGATGGTCTCCTTTAGACCTTTATTATCTTCCAAAACGCGAATCAGCTTTCCATTGCTACTATGTAATGTGATATAGTAGGGTGTATTTGCATCAGTGTGATAATTAATGTAGTACTTATAAGACTTAGAAAAATTTGCATCATTTTGTCCAGCCTTTAAAGACAATTTTTTCTTTCCTTTTCCATTCAAACCGACTGAATATACTTGCTTTTCGATTGGGCCATTTTCAGCTGAAGTATAATAGATTTTCTTGCTTTTTTCGTCATAACCGATAAATTCAATAACATCCCAATTGCCCTGAGTAACCTGCTTTTTGATATTGCCTTTCATATCAAATTGGTAGATATGATTATAACCATCTCTATCGCTATTCCATAGGAAGCATTGGTTATCTTCCAAGAAAATAAGATTGTCATTTATCTCAATGTAATGAGGATGTTTTTCCTCAAATATCTTTTCAGGTCTAATACTTCCTCTTTGATGTTGTTCGGTATCAAATCTTAAAAATTCCAAATGATTTTGATGTCTATTCATTCTCATCACACATAAATCATTTGGATCTTTCATCCACTTTATTCTTGGAATGTAGTATTCGTTTCCAGTAGAACAGTCTGCAAGAACTGTTTCCTTACGTTCTAAACTATAAATATGAATTTCATTACTCGCATTTTCTTCTCCAGCCTTCGGGTACTTAAACACATACTGTTCAGGATATAAGTCCCCGTACATAGCCATTTGAAATTCTTTGACAGCTGTTTCATTGAATTTGTAAAAAGCAATATGCTTACCATCTGGTGCCCATTCAAAACCTTTGTCAAAACCAAATTCCTCTTCGTTTACCCAATCAGTAGCTCCATTTATTATTTCATTAATCTTACCATCCTTGGTAATTTGTACCTCTCCTCTAGAGCTTAAGTCTGTATAGTATAGATTATTGTCTCTCACGTAAGCAATTAAATTTCCTTTAGGAGAAAAGTCTGCAAGTCTTTGTTTTCCTTTTGAAAAATCGCAAAGCGGTTTAATGCTTTTTGACTTAATATTATAAACATAGTAATTAGCCTTGCTAGAATGTCTGTATATTCCCTCCTGTTCAGTAGCCAGTAATAATTGACTTTCATCAGCACTAAATTCATAAGCGTCTACTCCTAATTTTTTTTCTAAGTCATTGGCATTAAAAAGTGTAGCCACTTTTTCTCCAGTTGAATAGGCATACTTATTAATGCTAACAGATTGAGAAGATCTATCATAATCTAATTGAGTATAGTGCAATCCATCGTTCATGGATTCTAAACCGCTAACAAAACCGGACCTAAACTCTCCGCTGTACCAAATTAGTTCATTGCTTAATTTCTCTTGTGATACTCCGTAAATAGTCGAAAATAAAAATAGAAGGTTCAGAAGGTATTTCATTGATTCATTGAATTTGGGCAGCAAAATAATGATAATTGCTTAAATAGACATTGTATAAAGATTCTTGTGCTTTGCAAAAGTTTATTACCGAGACTATTTGGGAAGCTCATCTTCTGACAGATTGAGGAAATCAAAAAAATACACTAGATGATTTGGCTAATAATAGTTTAATCGTATAGTTGAAATCATCAATTTAACATATTGGTAATCATATGTTTATGTAGTATGCCTTTATGTGTTCCTATTCTGTTAATAGGGCACTAGCGTGTTGCGTATTTTTTTTATATATTTAAACCGAGAATTTTAGTCTAACCAAACTGAAATGTATCAAAGGTGTTACTGCCTTTACCCTGTTTCTAAATTAGTATTGAAAAATACTGAAAGCATTTCTTAATAGGATTAAAATTCTTGAGACCAGGCGTGGTCTCTTACGTTATTCTGTTTCATAGCCCATAAAACCCTCTTTAAGAGGGTTTTATGGTTTTATAGCTTATTTGCTTTTTAATTTTCTTTGAAGAATGCTATATAGGATCTATGCACTAAGTGAATGTTGCTATAGTAAAAATGCAGAATCTCAAAGGAAGTGTATCCTTTCTTACTCATTTCCATAGCGCCTTCCTGACAAAGCCCAACTCCATGTCCAAAACCACGACCAATAAACTGTGTTTCTCTTTCATTGGAGTCAATTTTAAAATAGGTAGATTTAAGCTGTAAGTCCTTTCGAATTTTTTTGGTAAGAAGAGAGGTGTCTGCTACAAAAATTTCTGAAACCCTTTCTTTTGGATGATAGTCCATTAACGAATCAGTTTCATTCTCGTTTAGACCATACTTTTCAGCTAAAAGCTTTCTCCACTTAGAATTACTTATAGTTTTTTCCCAATTGGAATGGTTTGACTCCAAACAAAAGGTATCTCTAACGCTTCTTAAATAACTGACTTTTTTGGACCAAACATCTTCAGAGTTCACGGTTTTTCCGCCACAATTTGAGTGATAGGTAGCATGAATTAAATTTATTTCAGAATCTACAATTACCACTGATTCGGTTTCCTCAACAGCAAGAGGAATTTCCGGATTGAACCTACTCATTCCTTTATAAGCTTGGCAATGCACTTCATTGCAAAGATGAAATCCTTCACCAGCATGTTTTTCCATGTTGCTTAAAGTCCAAGTACGCGCGATAATAGCCTGAGTCTTATAGAATTCTAAATTTTGTTCTTTACCAGATTCCGATTCTACTACACCGGATAGATAACGCTCAATATCAATAAGGTTAACAACTACAAGTTCTCCATTCCTAACTAAGATTTCTAAATCTCCTTCAAAAATTGACTCTACTATATTTAAATGGCTTGCTCTTAAAGAGAAATTACGTCTCCAATTTTTGGAAGATATTTTTACTTTTTTTCCAAAATTGGTGCCTTGGATATAGATATTACCTGCATGAAGTTTTATTCTTTTCCAGCTATTTTTTTGAAATGAAATAGTGTTTGAGTTTGCAAAGTAAACTTCACTTCCCGCTTTGAAATCTATGGATTGGATGTTCTTTGAATTGAAAAGAGAGACTCTTATTTCCTCAGCAGAATACTGAAGAGAAAATAAACAACATATAAGAACCAACACTTTTTTCACCAATCAAAAATAAAATCTTAAGGGGGCTAGCTAGTTTTGCTTATCTAGACTTTTTAACATCAAATGAGCAGTAAGTTTTGAGGCTCCAGAATTACCCAATTTAACTTTTAAATCTTCGTAATCTGATAGAAGTTGTTTTCTATGAACTTCGTTTTTTAATAACTCCAATTCTCTCGAAATATTTTCTGGGTTGCACTCATTTTGAATGAGCTCGGTAACAATCTCCTTGTCCATTATCAGGTTAACAAGTGAAATGAATTTCAAATCGATTAGATTTTTTGCAATGATATAGGATATGAAATTCCCTTTGTAGCAAACAACTTGAGGAACTGAGAAAAGGGCAGTTTCCAAAGTCGCTGTTCCAGATGTGACCAATGCCATATCAGCACTATTTAGTAAGTCATAGGTTCTACCGGCTACCAATTCTATAGAAGGATTTTTTACCAAGCTTCGATAAAAGTCCAAAGGAATTGATGGTGCCATACCAATCGTAATTTGATGACTATCTATATTAGAAATTCCCTCCAGCATAATAGGTAGTATTCTTTTTATTTCCTGTCTTCTGCTTCCAGGTAACAAAGCGACAATGGGTTTTTCTGATTGGATCTTATCTGTTTTTTTCTGTGTTATTTCATCTAAAAGGGGATGGCCTACAAACTCTATATTCATTCCATATTTTGCATAGAAATCCTTTTCAAAAGGCAGTATGGCGTACATTTGATCGACCGTTTCCTTTAACTTGAAAACTCTTTTTTTCTTCCAAGCCCAGACTTGAGGACTTATGTAATACAACACCTTAATATTTTCAGCTTTAGCCCATTTGGCAATTCTCATATTGAACCCTGGGTAATCTATTAGTATTAAAGCATCTGGTTTGAATGCTTTGATTTGGGACTTACATAACTTTATGTTTTTTAGAATAGTTCGGATGTTCATTAGCACTTCGACAAAGCCCATGAAAGCCAATTCCCTGTAGTGTTTTAGAATTTTGACGTTCTCCGCTTCTAATCGGTCTCCACCCCAGGCGGTAAATTCACAAGCCGCCCTTTGTTTGGAAATTTCCTTAACCAAATTTGCGCCATGCATGTCACCAGAAGCTTCTCCAGCTATAATAAAGAACTTACTCATAATAGATAACGCCAGCAATTACACCTAGAATTAAAACAGCCATTAAACCTTTTGCAAATTCCGAATAGTTTTTTTTCATGGCAATATAAAAAGGCAGAACATTAAAAATGATGGAAATGGTAATGATATTCAATTTGAAAAGATTTCTTTTTAGGAAAAGTTCATTCAAATAAAATGAAAAACTAATGTCTTTGTAAATCATCAGAAAAAGCCCAAATAATACAAATCCCGCAGCAGTAAAGAATATGCCTGAAAGCAATCCTATGTATTTATTATCCCATGAGAAAGATTTCATAAATCCCATTTTTTAAGGCTTGAAATTTCCTTATGCGCAGTCATATCAAACTGGGTGGGGACAACAGAAGCATAGTTGTTTTCAAGTGCCCAGATATCTGTATCCTCTCCTTGATCCATATTTTTAAAGGAGCCAGCTAACCAATAATATGGTCGGTTGAACGTGTCTTCTCTTCTTTGAAAATCATCTTGCCATTGTCCCAGTCCCTGCCTACATACTTTTATACCTTTTATGTCTTCAATTGGACCTTTGGGTATATTCACATTTAAACAAGTATGATCAGCAAGTGAGTTTTTTAATTTTTCTTTTATCACTTTTTCAGCGATTATTTCAGCGGCATCAAAATTTGCATCTGGCCCATATTCCAGTAAAGAAAAACCTATAGATGGGACATTTTCCACAGCTCCTTCTACTGCAGCAGACATCGTGCCCGAATAAATGACATTAATAGAATGATTAGCTCCGTGATTTATTCCGGATAGCAAAAGATCGGGCTTTTTCCCTAGGATTCCATATATACCCATTTTCACACAGTCCACAGGAGTACCAGTACACGTATATGCTCTAACATCTTTCATTTTATGATACTCACTTATTCTTAGAGGGTCATTTATGGTAATGGCATGTCCCATTCCACTTTGTGGTTTGTCAGGCGCAATTACAACTACTTCACCAAACTTTTTTGCAACTTTCACTAGGGACTCAATACCTTTAGCATAGATACTGTCATCATTCGTGACCAGAATAAGAGGTTTACTGTTCATATCATTTTTAGCAAAACTAAAATTATGGAACATAAATTGTTATTCTCGAGTACAAAACATTTGAAAATGTTCGTTTTAACTCAAATTAAGAATATGAGAGCTTTTTTTTTCCTTTTTACACTTTTATCAGCTACACTTAATCTTAATGCTCAAGAGGGAATTTCCGATTTTGTTGCGATGTATGAAGAGGGAGAGTATGAATCTGTTATTGAAAAAATGGATAATTTGATTTTTGATCCAGGCTCATATGAGATTTATAAGTTAAAAGGAGATTGTTACCATAAGGTAGAGAATTTTCAGAAGGCAATCGATAATTACAATATGGCAGAAGATTTTGATAAGAACAATTCCGAATTATTTGTTCATAGAGGAGCTGCTTATATGGGGATCGGGAATTATGACGCTTCCTTAAAGGATTTAAATAAAGCCATTAAAATAAACCCTTCAAATGGGGAGGCTTACTATTATAGAGGTCTGTGGAACTTTGATTATCATAAAATTAAAGCAGCTGTTAAGGATTTTGATAAAGCCATCCAGAATAGAAAGGAATATTATGAGGCTCACTTTATGAGAGCTGCAGCCTATGCAGAACTAAAAAAATGGAATCAGGCATTGAGTGATTATGAAATTGTTCAGAGAATCAATCCTGAGATAGAGGAAGCCGTTTATTATTCAGGGATGATCTATTTTGATTTGGAAAATTATGAAGCAGCACTCATAGAATTTGAAAAAGTAGAAAAGGATTATGAAAGCAGTGGTGAGTATTATTTCTTCAGAGCGGAGGCAAAGTATTATCTAAAAGACAGGCAAGGAGCTTGCTCAGATTATAAAACTTCTGCTGAACTTGGAGATAGTGACTCGATTAATGTATACCAAAACTATTGTCTAAATAATCAGGAAAAAGGAAGGTTCAAAAAAGTAAGAGAAACAAAGGTGAATTTGTGATTGATATTAAACTCATACTTCCCAATGATTGCTATCATATAAGACATGTTGTGCTAAGGCCAAATGACCCCCCGTCATTTTCACAGTACCCATCAGATAACAAAGATGATGATTTTCATCTGGGGGCGTTTTATGGAGAGCAATTGGTGGGAGTAGCGTCTTTTTACATAGAGAAATCAGAACGGCTTCATTATCCCAAACAAAGCAGATTGAGAGGTTTAGCCGTTTTGCCTGAGTTTAGAAATAGGGGAGCAGGTGTCTCACTGGTAGAAAAATCTTTTGATATTGTAAAAGGTACGGGAAGTAATGTCCTTTGGTCTGCTGCTCATCCTGAAATATGTGCTTTCTTTTTAAAACTAGGTTTTAATGAATTACCAGAGGTTTATCAAACAGACACAGGTCCTCAAAAACTCCTTTACCGAAAGCTTTAGTCCCAAATTTTTCCGTCAATTATTACCGTTTCAATGCAGTTCTCACCAAAACTGTAATTCAGATATCCATAGGATGGAATTTGTTTAGTAATAAATAAATTGGCTCTTTTTCCAATAGTAATACTACCTACTTCAGATTCTGACTCCATTGCATAAGCCGCATTTAAAGTGGAGGCATTAATGGTTTCTTCAGGTGTCATTTTCATTTTAATGGATGCCAAAGAATTCACCAGGTTCATATTTCCATTTGGTGAGCTTCCTGGGTTATAGTCGGTAGCCAATGCAACAGGCAAACCCATATCTATCATTTTACGTGCAGGTGCATAAGGAATATCAATGAACAAAGAACATGAGGGAAGAAGGGTAGAAATAGTCTTAGAATTTTTTAAGGCTTCAAAGTCTTCATTTTCCATAACCTCTAAATGATCTACAGAAAGCGCGCCTTCATTAACTGATGCTTTAATCCCTCCAATACTGGTAAATTGATTGACATGGATTTTTGGTTTTAACCCATGCTTCTTACCCGCCTGAATGATTTGTAAGCTTTGCTCAACAGAGAAATAATTGCTTTCGCAAAACACGTCTATAAAATCAGCCAAACCTTCAGATTCAATTGCTGGAAGCATTTCATTAATAATGATATCTATATATCCCTGCTTATTCTTTTTGTATTCTTTTGGAAAAGCATGAGCGCCTAAAAAGGTTGCTTTAATCGGGATAGGATAATTTGCTTTTAAGCGTGCAATAACCTTAAGGATTTTTAATTCAGATTCGAGACTTAAACCATAACCGCTCTTCATTTCTACTGCCCCTGTTCCCATTTTAATAATGGTTTTTAGCCTTTGTTCTGCAGCATGATAAAGTTCATCTTCGGAGGCGTCCTTAAGTTTTAGTGCGGAGTTTAAAATTCCTCCACCTTTTGCCGCTATTTCCTCATAGCTTAAACCGTGCAGCCTATCATTAAATTCGTTTTCTCTGGTTCCGGCATAGACTAGATGTGTATGAGAATCAACCCAAGTGGGAAAGACATACTTGCCTTCAGCATCAATAACTTCAAGATTGGACCAATCACTTATTCCTGGCCAGGCAGCCATGCTGCCAAAATCTGCGATTTTGCCATTTTCAATGGCAAGCCAGGCATCTTCCAAAACAGGTAGTTCGCCCATTTCTTTACCCGATATAAAAGCGGGATGATTCTTCCTCACCTGAACTAAGCCTTTAATATTCTTGATTAAGATTTTCACATTGCGAATTAAAGCATTTATTGCCTTGCATAAAAAAGGGTATAATTGAACTTAAATTCAAGCTATGAAGAATCTCGCTTTGCATTGGAAAATATTGATTGGAATGATTGCCGGAGTTTTGTTTGCTATTGCAATTACCAATGTTTCATGGGGAAAGACAGAAATTGTAAAAGAGATTAAGAAAATAGATGCAAAATGGGAAACCGTAGAGGAACAAGGCACTCATAAAATGGTTTATGTTCCAGCTTCTGAGAAGACCGTAATGTGGACGAAAGCAGAAAAGTTCATAAGCTTTTGGATAAAACCATTTGGTACCATATTCATCAACCTATTGAAGCTTATAGCTATTCCCTTGATACTCGCATCATTGATTAAAGGAATCTCCGATCTAAAGGACATTGCTAAGTTTAGAAAAATGGGCTTGCGAACAATTGGAATTTATATCGTTACCACATTGATTGCAATCACCATTGGTCTTACCGCAGTAAATCTAATGGGACCGGGTAATGGAATAGAACCAGAAACGATTGAGATGTTGAGTGATAAGTATGAAGGAAATTCGAATATCGCGAAAAAAATGGATGAGGCTCAGAAACAAAAAAATACGGGTCCACTAAGCTTTTTAGTTGATATGGTTCCAAGCAATATTTTTCATTCCATGTCAAGTAATGGACTAATGCTGCAAGTCATCTTTTTTGCCATCTTTTTTGGAATCTGCCTTATTCTGATAGATCCTATAAAAGCAGAACCTATGAAGAAGGTTGTAGATTCTCTGAATGATGTTGTTTTGAAAATGGTGGATATTATTATGTTATCTGCACCCTATGCTGTTTTTGCACTTTTAGCAGGAGTCGTAGCATCTTCTCCAGATGCGTCCATCTTATTGGCCTTATTGAAATATGCAGGAGTGGTTGTATTAGGTTTGCTATTGATGATAGGCTTTCACTTATTGATCATTTCTTTTTACGCAAAGAAAAATCCTCTTTGGTTCTTGAAGCAAATAAGTCCTGCGCAACTAGTTGCTTTTTCCACCAGCTCCAGTGCTGCAACCTTACCCGTTACAATGGAGAGAGTAGAAGAACATGTTGGAGTAGACAAAGAAGTTTCATCTTTTGTATTACCCGTTGGAGCTACTATAAATATGGACGGAACAAGTCTTTATCAAGCTGTTGCTGCCGTATTTATTATGCAAGTGCTATGGCCGGAAGGTTTGGTCTTTTCCAATCAACTGACCATTGTAGTAACCGCTTTATTGGCTTCCATAGGTTCAGCAGCTGTGCCTGGTGCAGGAATGGTGATGTTGGTAATCGTTTTGGAATCCATCGGTTTTCCCGCTGAAAAATTGGCTATTGGCTTGGCCTTGATATTTGCGGTAGATAGACCTTTAGATATGTGTAGAACCATGGTGAACGTAACCGGAGATGCTGTTGTTTCAACTATTGTTGCAAAGTCCTTAGGGAAATTGGGAGAGCCAAGACCAGTAAATTGGGATGATAATTACAAGAAATAGCGTTAATAAATCTTAAAATGCGGTTTCAACATTATTCTTGAATAAAAGCAAGACACTTTTTGAATAAAAAATCGTTTTAGTTTTAATTTCGCTTCTAGCTCATTTACACAGAACTGTAATAGAATAAATAAAGACTGATAAACACGATGAAGAAATTATTCAAAATTTTTGGAATACTGCTCCTTCTAATAATAATTGCGCTATTTGCCATTCCCTATTTATTTCAAGGAAAGATTGTAGATTTTGTGAAAACGGAAATGAACAATCAATTGAATGCTACTGCAGATTTTGATGATTACTCTTTAAGTCTCTTTGCTAACTTTCCGGATTTCACGTTTAAACTGAATGATTTCAAGATTGATGGAGCCGGTGCCTTTGACTCTATTCGCTTGATAAGCGCAGAACATGCAGAAATAACTTTAGATCTCAAATCAGTTATAGGCGGTGAAGAGTATAAAATAAAAAGTCTAAGTATTGATAATCTATTGCTCAACGCCATTGTACTTGAAGATGGCACTGCGAATTACGACATCATGAAAGAAGATTTTGATTCGGATACAACTGTAGTTCAAGAAGACAGTTATCCCTATAAAGTTTTGCTTCAAGACTATCAATTGAATGATTCTAGGATTGTCTACGATAATAGAGCGTTAAATGCATTTATTGAAATAGATGGGCTTAACCATTCCGGAAATGGAAAACTAAGTGATGTTTTCTATGAACTGGAAACAGAGACAAAGGTTGCGACAGCAAATATTGTCTATGATGGTATTAATTATTTGAAAAAAGCAGATGCCGAAATAGATGCAAAGTTCAATATTTCCGATGAGTTTAGACAGTTCGATTTACTGGAGAATGACATTCGTGTAAACCAACTCCATTTGCAAGCGGATGGAGAAATATACATGCCCGAGGATGGTGTTGATATTGATATCAACTATAAAACCACACAATCGGATTTGCTTACCATTTTATCTCTCATTCCCGAGGAATACATGCCTTCTATGGAAGGAATACAAACCAATGGAACGGTCAATTTATCTGGGATTGTAAAGGGAGAATATGGAGACAATTCACTTCCAGGATTTACTCTGGATGGAAAAATTTCAGACGGTTTTTTACAGTATCCTGACTTACCTGGTAATGTAAAAGATATTCAAATAGAAGCGCATATAAATGCTCCAGAGGGAAGAGACTTCAGTAGTATGTTAGTGGACATTACTCGGCTTCACATGGATTTGGCAGAGAATCCAATTGATGCTAATCTTCTTGTCAAGCAAGCCCTTTCAGATGATCCTTACCTAAAGAGTTCAATAAAATCTCAGATTGATTTTTCCTCAGTACGGGATGCTATTCCTTTAGACGCAAAAGATAAATTGAATGGATTCTTAACCGCAGATATTGATTTGGAAGGTAATCTTTCGGCTATTCAGAAAGAGGAGTACGAAGATTTTTCAGCAACGGGAACAGCAAGTTTGATTGATTTCGATTATGCATCGGACTCTATTCCTTATGAAACCAAAATCAATTCTGCTTATTTAAATTTTTCTCCAAAACTTTTGGACTTAAGCAAGTTTGATGCGAAAATAGGTGAGGCTAATATTTCAGCAACAGGAAAAATTGATAATTATATCGCATGGTTTTTAAATGACGAAACATTGAAAGGGAGATTCAATGTGGAAAGTGGTTTAATTGACCTTGCAGATTTTATGGATGATACTGAGGATAATAGTTCCAGTAGTGCTGCCGATAGTGAAGAAGAATTGGGTGTAATCGAAGTACCCGGAAATTTAGATGTGGTATTGAATGCAAAAATGGATGGCATTAGATATGATAATGTAGACATGAAAAATGTGAGAGGGAAGATCAATATCAAGGACAAGAAAGCACAGATGCAAGATGTTAGGATGGAACTGTTAAACGGTACTTTGATTTTAAACGGAACCTACGATACACAAAATAAAAACAAACCTAAGGTGGATTTTAATTATAAAATCGATGATATGGGAATTAAGGAATCTGCGACAACATTTAATACTGTTAATACCCTTGCACCCATTGCTAAAAGATGTGTAGGAAGTTTTGATTCTGGAATGTCATTCTCAACCACGCTCAATGATAAGATGGAACCCATTTACGAAACAATGAATGGTGGAGGAAATGCATTTACCAAGGCTGTTGTCGTTCAAAATTTTGAACCATTGGCCAAGATAGCGACAGTGTTAAAACTCGATAAGTTCGCTGAAAAGGCAATAAACAATGTTAAGGTGAATTTTGCATTTGAAAATGGAAGAGTAAATGTAAAACCCTTTGATATTAAGATAGATGGTATGGATGCCAATGTTGCTGGAAGCACGGGTTTTGGAGGTGATTTAGATTATAAAATGAAGCTTAAAGTGCCAACAGAGAAACTAGGTGGAGATTTGAATCAATGGATGGGATCTGTGCTTGGAAAAGTAAATGACCTCGGTTTAAACGCTTCAGTTGGTGAGTTTATAAATGTGACTTTAGGTATTACAGGAACAATAACTGAGCCCGTTATTAAACCTGTGTTTGAGGGGATGGAAGGCCAATCGGTAAAAGATGTTATTGAAAACAAAATAGAGGAAGTGGTAACGGAAGAGTTGATTGACCCCGCAAAGGAAAAAGCAAAAGCTGAAGCAGAAAAAATTATGGCGGATGCTAAGACTCAATCCGAAAAAATAATTGATGAGGCAAGAAAGGGAGCGCAACTGTTAAAAGATGAAGCAGATAAACAGGCACAAAAATTGATAGATGAAGCCAAGAACCCTATTGCTAAGATTGCTGCAGAGACTGGAGCAAAAAAAATTAGAATGGAAGCAGATAAAAAAGCAAATAAAATGATAGATGCTGCTAAAAATAAATCTGACGATCTACTTCAGAAGGCGCAAGCCCAGGCAGATGCCAAATTACAGTAAAGAATGTTTAAATTTTTCGCATCCTTTTTTATTCTAACAATGCTCTTGCTGAATCCTCAGTTTCTGTTTGCACAGGAATGTGAAGATGAGAAAGGAAAGAAGGTTGTGAGATTGTTGGAGCAAGCAGATAATAGAAAGAAATATGAGTTAAGGCAACGAATAAATTTTCTAAGGGATGCTATAGAAGAAGAACCCAATTGCTTGACTTGCCATTATAAACTGGCAATGATTCACTACAGAAGAGCAAAGAATAACGCCAATGTATCCTATTCAACTGCAGAGAAACACTTCAGAGAAATAGATATCAGATGTCCAGAGTTTCACTCAGATGTACCCTATCATTTAGGGTTAATTGCCTATGCAAAAGAGGAGTATAAGAAGTCTCTTAACTTTTTCAATTACTTCTTAAAGTTTCCAGATGATGATCCTGATCGAATTTCTAAAAAGTATGATCAGCAGTATGAAGATGTTAAGGCCAGCTTGAAAGAAATTGGTTTTTATGCTGAAATTTTTGAGAATGAGGTGCCTTTTAATCCAGTATTAGTGGAAGGTGTTTCTTCCAAATCCGATGAATATTTACCTATGATTTCTCCTGATAATGAGATGATGTTTTTCACCAGGAAAGTCATAAAAACCAGTGAGTTTGATATCGTGAAAAAGTCTGAAGGTGTTGAGGAATTTACCTACAGTAAAAGACCGGAATACAATGCGGTATTTGATAATGGAAGTCCATTAGATGCACCTTTCAACTTAGGAGATAACTACGGAGGATCCTGTTTATCCATTGACAATAAGGAAATGTACATAACGGTTTGCCGTCCTACTCGGGTGGGTAATCAAAACTATAATAATTGCGATATCATGGTTTCTCGCTTTGCTAAAAGTTTTAATGAAGCAGAGGGAAAGGAAATGTATCAATGGTCCGACTTAGAAAGTGTGGGAGAGCATATCAATGGTAAAAAAAGCTGGGAGTCTCAGCCTTCCTTATCAGCAGATGGAAATACACTTTATTTCGCAACGCATAGAGAGGGAAATATTCAAAATGATGAAGGCGAGCCAAGCATTGATATTTATTCATCTACAAGAACTAAAGGAGGAGAGTGGTCACCTGCAAAGAGAGTAGAAGGTAAGATGAATACAAAGGGAAATGACAAGGCACCTTTTATGCATGGAGATAGCAAAACACTTTACTTCTCCTCAGATGGACTTCCCGGAGTTGGTGGTTATGATCTTTATTTTTCCAGACTCAATGATGATGGAACATGGTCTGTACCCAAGAACTTAGGTTTTCCAATTAATACAGCCGAAGATGAGCATGGCTTGATTGTCAGTACAGATGGAAATCTTGCTTATTACGGTTCAAAGCGTCAAGGTGGAAAAGGCGGATGGGATATTTATTCCTTTGAGTTACCCGAAGCGGCAAGACCAGAGAAGGTCGTGCTATTAAAGGGAGAGTCAAAAGATGAAGAGGGAAATGCAATTACCGATGCACGCATAGAGTTGAAATACGTGGATACTAAGGAAGTAGAACAAATAGAAATTGAAGAAGACGGTTCCTATGCTAAGATGATCAATGTTGAAAAGCAAACGGTGGTCATGACCATTGAGAAAGAGAATAAAGCCTTTCAAGCTAGAGTTTTTTCTAAAGAAAAAGCGAATGAAAGACCCGTTGCCAAAATTGATGCTCCAATGGAAGATGTAGAAGTAGGAAAACCCTATACTATAGATGATATTTACTACGAAACAGCTTCCTCTGACATTGATCCCAATTCGAAATTATTGCTCAGTGAATTCGCAGCTTATTTAAAGAAAAACAATTCCTTAAAAATTGAGATAAGAGGCCATACAGATGATGTAGGGCAGCGTTCAGATAATATGAAATTGTCCATTGACAGAGCTAACAAGGTTATGCAATATCTGAAAGTGTTAGGGGTTTCAACAAGCCGAATGAATGCAAATGGTTTCGGTCCTGATAAGCCCATTGCCGATAATTCTACCAAAAAAGGAAAAGCCCAGAACAGAAGAACAGAATTCGTTGTCTTGAGTTTATAAATAAATCCTACATTCAATCCGAAAATTAGTGGGATGAATCAAAGACTCAAGATTGGTATGGCGCAAATTTCTCCTGTTTTATTAGACAAGGAGAAGACAACTCAAAAAGTAATAGATAGTATTCGACAGGCCAAGAATCTTGGTGTAGAATTATTGGTTTTTGGTGAAGCACTTTTACCCGGTTATCCTTTATGGTCACAATACACCAATGCAGCCTTGTTTGATGATGATCTGAATAAGGACATTCACGCAAGGTATATTGATAATGCTGTGCAAATTGAAAAAGGAGATCTTTATGAAATTTGTAAGCTATCTAAGGAATATTCTATGGCCATTTATTTGGGTATCATAGAAAGAGCAGCGGATAGAGGAAGTCATAGCCTTTATTGTTCTTTGGTTTACATTAATCAAGAAGGAGAAATTCAATCTGTGCATAGGAAACTGCAACCCACTTTTGAAGAACGTTTAAGCTGGGCTCCTGGAGATGGAAACGGTTTAAGAGTTCATCCCTTGAAGGCATTTCATGTTGGAGGTTTGAATTGCTGGGAAAATTGGATGCCTCTATCCAGAGCTGCGCTTGCTTCACAAGGCGAGAATGTTCATATAGCTGTTTGGCCCGGGAACTTGAACAATACCAAAGATATCACGCGATTTGTAGCAAGAGAAAGCAGGTCTTATTGTATTTCAGTTTCAAGTGTTTTCAGGAAAAGTGATTTTACAGATGAATTCCCGCATTCTGATAAAATTATTCCTCAACTGCCTGAAATTGTTTTTAATGGTGGTTCTTGTATTGCTGGTCCAAATGGAGAATTTGTCGTTGAACCTATTCTGGAAAAAGAAGGCGTATTTGTCCATGAAATAGAGCTCAATGCCATTTTTAGGGAAAGACAAAATTTTGATATTTCTGGACATTACTCAAGGCCGGATGTGACCAAACTTATGGTGAATAGGGAGAGGCAATCTATTTTTAATGAGGGATAAGTGATTATACATAATGGTAATATTTTATAACAATGAAACTTAAAACCAAATATATTTTTAATCTAGAAGTAGGTGAGTTAATTGAGCTATATATTGCTCTAAGACCGTATTTTGATAAGCTGGAAATTAAAGGAAATTGGAAAGAAGAATCTATAGAAAGCTCATCAAAGGAGATTACTGAAAAACTAGATTTTAAACATATTTCAAGAAAAAATAGAAGTAGGGGGTATAGGATTGGTTTATCATTTACATTTAGAGAGTTACTTTTTGTTAGAATTATTTCGGCTTTTGAAGTATTTCTTATCGATACAATTAAAGAAGTATTTAAGATAAATAAAGCCCCATTTAAAAATATTGAGAAAAAAATTTCCTTGAGTCAAGCAGAACTTCTCTCTTTTGATTCAATTAGTGGTCTTCAAACCAAAATTCTCAATAGTGAAATAAGAAGCTTATCTTCTGGAGGCTACAAGAAAATTGAAAGGTACTATGAGAGAAAATTTGGTGTTATCTTCTCAAATTTAGGTGTGGATAAATCGAAAGTAGAACGGTATCATGAAATTAGACATTTAATAGTTCACAGATTAGGAAGGACTGATGACAAGTATAAAAAGAGTTATAAAACATTAAAGAAGGGTATTTCGATTCCAGAGGAACTTCTGATAACTACTATTAATGATTTGAACAATTTGGTGAATGGTATAACCGAAAAGATTGAGGATATGTGCTTTATCTCAAGTAAAGAATCCACTTTACCGATTTTAAATTAGAAAACTATTAAGTTTAAAATTGATTTAAAGGGAAGAAAACTTATTCAGATTACTTATTCGATTTAGACTTTTTGAATACCTGAAATTCTAGTGCAAAGCATAACTTTGTATCAAGAAATTTAAGATGAGCCAAAA
>CAZSQZ010000012.1:1097-110801 GCA_964609215.1 uncultured Flavobacteriales bacterium | reverse complement strand
AAAAGAAGGTGACTTAGAAGATTTTATTATTGAAACAATTAATCAATATAATATTAGTGTCAATAAAGATATATTGTATCAGTTAATGGCTAAAGGAAAATTTGTTTTTTTTCTTGATGGGTATGATGAGCTTGATAGTGAAACTAAAAAGAAAGTTTCTAAGAAGTTGATGGAGTTTGTTAATCAAAATCAATTGAACAAATTTATTTTAACAACTAGACCTTATTCTAATATCGAACATCTTCCATTGTTTGTTAATCTGAAAATGAAAGAATTGAGTCTAGAGGACAAAGAAATTGGGGGTTTTGTATATAAACAATTACAGAACGAAATCGAGTTGGCAAAAAAGATAGAACATTCAATTATATCAAGCGAATCCCGATATATAATGAGTTTTTTAAAGAATCCATTACTTCTTTCGTTATATATTTTGACATTTCAAAGTTATGCATCGATTCCTGATAAAAAGCATGTTTTTTATGGAAGAGTAATAAATGCGTTGTTCTCTGAACATGACGCCAAATCGAAGCTAGGATTCGTTCGCGAAAAAACTAGCGGGCTTTCACAAGAAAATTTCGAATTAGTTTTAAAAATATTTAGTTATCTCTCTTATTTTGAATATAGTTTCAGCTTTGACAAGGCATATGTTTATCAGAAATTTGAGTTGATTAAACAAAAGTATCCTGATCTGAAATTTGAGAATAATAGGCTTATCGAAGATTTGAAATCAGCTGTTGCAATATGGACAGATGATGAAGGCGTATTAGCGTTCGCTCATAGATCTCTTCAGGAGTATTTTGCTTGCAGGTTTATAAAAGAACTGAATCAAAATGAAAATGTGCGCGTTTATGAAAAAATAATAGAAAAGTATATTGATAGTAGAGGGCCTTTGCGTGAAATTGAAAATTTGCTTTCGCTATTGGAAGAAATGGATAGATTCAACTTCTATAAATATTTCAAACTGCCTATTCTTGAAGAATTGAACAAGAATATACATAAAACCAATTTTTCTAAAACTCGAGATGCCTTTATATTATTTCTTTGCAGCGGAATTGGCCTTAATGACAAATTTGAATATATAGACAGATGGATCAATGAGGAAGACTTTTTTCCAAAGAGACTAGAGTCAAAGAAAATTTCGATCAAAAAAAGATCGAATTTACCTCATGATCTTATTATAGTACTTGTTAATGAAAAAGTATACAAAACGATAATAGTTCATCGGCCTTATACACAAGAATTGTATAATGAAATAGAGTCTACAGTAATCGACAATTGGGAATTCTTTAAAGATATGCGATTTGATTTTATTTCTGATGGAAGGAAGATACCAAGGAATGTACGGATGTCAGGAAAATTTGAATCGGTCCTTTTATTTGGAGAAAAGTTGACTCCTGCAATATCTAAAATTTTTGATAACGAAAGAATCAATAATGTTACTAAGGCATATTCAGAGTTCATTATTCAAAATCTACAATATAGCAAAGACTACATTAAAAAATCTTCTGGTATTGATAAGGAATTGGTCGATTTGATTTAAACGATTTGTGTTATTAATCGAATTATTCAAAAGCTAATTTAGTCTCTTTTTTGAGGTAGTCATTATAGAACCTTAGTTCAATTTGACTATTTTATTAATCTTTCAACTTATCACCCCCCTCAACTCCCCAACCTTCCTAACCATCTCATCAAAAGCTTCAAAAGAAATCGTCTGCTTCGCATCCGTCAATGCCTTTTGAGGGCAGGCGTGCATTTCTGCAATAATACCATCTGCTCCAGCAACGGCAGAAGCATAGGCAATGGCTGGCACATGTCTGCGCAAACCAATGCCATGAGAAGGGTCGGCAATGACGGGTAAATGCGTCTTTTCTTTTAAAATGGGGATGGCATTAATGTCAAAACAATTCCGGTAATTTTTTTCATAATTGCGTATGCCTCTTTCGCAGAGCAGCACCTTTTCATTGCCACCAGAAAAAACATATTCAGCAGAGTAGAGGAGTTCATCTATGGTTCCGCTCATGCCTCTTTTAATCATCACGGGTTTATCTATTCTACCCATGGCATCCAGCAAATTAAAGTTCTGTGAGTTACGCGCGCCAATCTGAAAAATATCTACATAGGGGTACATCTCTTCCAACTTCTTTTCCTCCATAATCTCAGAGATGATCTTAATGCCCTGTTCCTGACAGATCGCATGCCAGAGCTTCAAACCTTCGGTTCCAATGCCTCTATAGGCATAAGGAGAACTTCTGGGCTTAAAGACGCCACCGCGCATAATTTTCACGCCACTTTTCACCAATTGCGCAACCGTATTTCTTATGTTTTCTTCGCCCTCAATACTGCAAGGCCCGCCCATCATTTGAAAAGCGCCATTGCCAATTTTCACGCCATCGCCCAAGTCAATTTGACTTTCATTCACCTTCCATTTTTTAGAGACCAATTTATAGGCATCACTCACCCGGTGAATGTCTTTCACGCCATTCAAATTCCCCAAGTGCCTAATGTCAAATTCTTCCTTGCCAATGCAAACGAGATAGTCTGCTTCGTTGGTGGTCACTCTGCGTGAAGTGAATTTTATTTCTTCCAATTTCGCTTCAATGCTTTGCAGCTTGTCTGCCGCTATGGCTTTCTCCAATTGAATAATCATGATCGAATGCTTTTAATGAATGAATGAATAGAGTTTTCTAAGTTGTCCGGTTCCAAGGCTTTTAAAAATGCCGTTCCTATAATTCCACCTGCAGCATAATGGCAGGCATTTTCAAAACTGGCTCTATCCCGTATATTGAATCCCAAAAGGAATTCATTGTGCAGCTCCTTTGCTTTGAGCCTATTGAGGTAATCCTCAGCAGCATTTTTGCTTTGGTTGCCTGTGGTGCTATTGCTAGAAACCGCATAAATAAAACCATTGCTTTCGCGGTCAATTTCTTGAATGCGTTCCAGCGAAGTAGAAGGCGAAATCAAAAAGACCATCGAGAGTTGTGCTTCTTTCATAAGCCCTTTCAAATGACTTTGAAAATAGTCCATTGGTAAGTCGGGGAGAATTAAGCCATCAATGCCTAAGTCTGCACATTTATGACAAAAGGCTTCCAAACCATATTGCATCACCGGGTTCAGATATCCCATTAAAATCACCGGAATGGAGACTTCATTTCTAAAACCTTCCAACTGCTCAAAAAGCTTGGGAATACTCATCCCATTGGCAATGGCTTGGCTACCCGTTTCTTGAATGGTCGGTCCATCCGCCAAAGGGTCGGAGTAGGGAATGCCCAATTCCACCATATCGGCTCCGGCTTCTTCCAAGGTTTTTAAGATTGTTCGTGTATCCTCCAATTTTGGATAGCCGGCCGTAAAATAAATGCTCAGTATCTTCTTTCCTTTATCGGAAATGCGCTCTGTAATTCTATTGCTAATCTCCGTCATCATTGCTCAATAAAATGTTCCATATAGGTATTCATGTCCTTGTCTCCACGGCCGCTTAAATTAAGGACCACGAGATCGTCCTTTACAAATTTTAGCTTCGGCAAAACCGCCAAAGCATGGGCCGTTTCCAATGCGGGAATAATGCCCTCTGTTCGCGACAATTCCAAAGCCGCTTGCAAAGCTTCTTGATCAGTTGCAGCATAAAACTGTCCTCTGCCAGAAGCAAATAAATGTGCATGCATCGGTCCAATTCCGGGATAGTCCAAGCCCGCAGAAATGGAGTGCGGTTCTATCACCTGTCCATCATCCGTTTGCATGATAATGCTTTTAGACGCGTGCAAAATGCCTTGGCTACCTAGCTGCAAAGTCGCAGCAGATTTTCCGGTGCTCACACCTTCACCGGCTGCTTCTACACCAATCAGTTTTACGTGTTCATCATTCAAATAATGATAGAAAGCACCAGCTGCATTTGAGCCGCCACCCACACAGGCAATAATGTAATCGGGGTCGCGCTCCAATTGGCTTTTCATTTCTTCGCTAATCACAGATTGAAAGTGCGCCACCATTTCCGGATAGGGATGAGGTCCCACCACAGAGCCAATGATATAATGCGTGTTTTGCACATTGTTAATCCAATCACGAATGGCTGCATTGGTGGCATCCTTCAGGCTTTGGCTACTGCTGTATTCGGCTCTTACTTCGGCTCCCAACATGCGCATTCTCGCCACATTGGGTGCTTGCCGTTCAATGTCTTTTGCGCCCATGTACACCACACATTCTATGCCCGCCAATGCACAAACCGTGGCGGTGGCTACTCCGTGTTGTCCGGCTCCCGTTTCGGCAATGATCCGTGTTTTTCCCAAGCGCTGTGCAATCAAAATCTGTCCAATCGTATTGTTGATTTTATGCGCTCCCGTGTGGCAGAGGTCTTCTCTTTTCAAAAAAATCTGCGCACCATATTTTGCGCTCAAATTGCCCGCTTTGTACAAGGGCGTGGGTCTGCCCACATAGTCCTTGAGCAAGGCATCAAATTCGGCTTTGAATGCGGCATCTCCTTTCACCTCGCCAAAGGCCCTTTGCAATTCCGCTATGTTCGGATAGAGCATTTCGGGAATGAAGGCGCCTCCAAATTCTCCGTAATATCCTTTTTCGTCTATCTCAATTTTCATTTCTCATTTCTTTAATGAATCGCCCCACGAGCCATTCGTTTTTCAATCCAGGCCTTTCTTCAAAGCCACTGTTAATGTCTATTCCCATCAGTTTGGGGTGTTCAATTTTTTGAAGGGCTTCCACATCTTCGGGGCCAATTCCTCCAGAAAGAAAGAAGCCTTTTTCACCGCTGTAGCTCTTTAAAATATCCCATTGAAATTTTCTTCCACTTCCGCCATGTCCACTTGTTTTGGTGTCAAAGAGAAAAGCCCTGCAGCTTTCTTCATAGGCTTTGCAGTTTTCAAAATCACCTTCTTGTGCTATACCAAAGGCCTTAAACACAGGTTTGCTTTTTTGAATTTCTGCACAGAATGCTGGGCTTTCATTTCCATGCAATTGCACAATGTCCAAGTTGTATTCCTCAATTTTTTTAGAAATGGTTTGGATCGAAGCATTCACGAAAACACCAACGGTTCGTGTTGGCCCTGTAGCAGGGCTTTCGAATTCCTCGGGCATGTTCCTTGGAGAAGGGCCATAGAAGATATGCCCGACATAGTCTGGTTTCAATGCCAATATTTGCGCAGTATTTTCAGGCTCTTTAAGCCCGCACACTTTTATCTGCATTTCTCTTTTTTAGTTTTTTAATAAAGGAAGCACAAGCCAAATGAGGGGCACTGTCTTTCATGAAATGTTCGCCAATCAAAAATCCGGAATAACCAAATTCACGCAAATGGTGAATGCTCTCTGCATCGCTTATTCCGCTTTCACTCACCAAGGTGAAACCTCCTGTTATCTGTTTTGCAATACTTTCCGAAGTGCGAATGTCCACTTCAAAAGTCTCTAAGTTTCTGTTGTTCACGCCTAGGCAATCAATATCATCGTTCAACTTGTTCAGCTCTTCTTCGCTGTGCACTTCAAACAAAACTTCCATTCCATGTCCATGCGCCATTTTGGTAAAGGCAGTAATTTCTTCTTTAGTTAGAATGGAAGCAATCAATAAAATCGCATCTGCTCCAATACTCTTCGCTTCTAGTATCTGGTATTCATCAATGATGAAATCCTTTCGCAGAATTGGGCAGTAATTGAACTTACGCGCAATGCTTAAATTTTCATTCTTACCCATAAAGAACTCTTGGTCCGTTAAGATGGAAAGCGCACTGGCTCCCGCTTGCATATAACCAATGGAGACTTGTTCTATGTCCACAAACTCATTGATGATACCCTTGCTCGGAGACTTTAATTTGATCTCTGCAATCACTCCGCTTTTGGCTGGGTTTTCCAAATAGGCCTTGAGCGAAACGCAATCAGAAGCAAAGAATTTGCTTTGTTCCAATAGTTGAATAGGGTAGAGCATTTTCTTTTGTGCCACCTCTTTTTTCTTGTGTTCGACTATGCGTTCTAGAATATTCATATGTTCAATAATGTTTTAAAGGTGTCTTTCGCTTTGCCGCTTTCAATGGCTTCTTTGGCCAAGGCAATGCAATCACCCAGTTCTTTATTTGTGCTACAGGAAATAGCGAGTCCAGCATTTACGGAAACAGCGGCCACTTGCGATTCGCTGCCTTCGCCTTCCAAAATGCTGCTAAATATTTTTGCTGAAGATTCCACAGAATCACCGCCAAACAAATCGGATTGCTGCAAGCGTTTTTGATTCAAATCTTCAGGAGAAAACAAGCCTTCTCCAGAATGGCTAAAGCATTTGAAAGAATCCGTCAAGGAAACTTCATCATAGCCATCAATGGAGTGAATGATATTGTATTGATGTCCTTCTTCGTTTTGTAAAATGTAATTGTACAAACGACCCAACTCCAAAGAAAACACACCCGTAGATTGAATCTTCACCTTGGCAGGATTCACCAAAGGACCCAACATGTTGAAGAAGGTCTTGAAACCTAAATTCCTGCGAATGGGCGCTACGTTTTTCATCGCAGGGTGGAAGAGCGGTGCATGCAAAAAGCAGATATTGGCCGCCTCTATTTGTCGTTTTAAAATGTCTTTGTCATTGGTAAATGAATAACCCAAGGCTTCCATCACATTGGAAGAACCGCAAGCAGAACTCACGCCTGTGTTTCCATGCTTTGCAACAGACACACCACAAGCCGCAGTGACCACCGCAGAAAGGGTAGAGATATTAAAGGTGTCTTTGCCATCGCCACCCGTGCCACACAAATCCATGGGATTGAAATCGCTCAGGTCAACGGCCAAACAGAGGTCCAAAAGTCCCGCTCTAAAACCAGCCAATTCTTCTGCTGAAATACTTCGCATTTGATAAATCGTAAGCAGGGCAGAAACCTGTGCTTCGTTGTATTCGTTCTTGGCCAATTCATGCATGAGCGCATAGGCCTCCTCTCGGTTCAATTTCTCAAACTCGAACAAACGCGCCAATGTTGCTTTTAGATTTTTCATGCTTCAATAAAGTTTTTGAAAAGCGTCATTCCACTCGGTGTTAAAATGCTTTCCGGGTGATATTGCACTGCTCTAATGTCTTCTGTTTTATGCCTAATCGCCATGATTTCACCATTGGCATCTTCGGCAATCACTTCCAATGTTGCTGGCATGTGGTCTGTGTCCGCCACCCAAGAATGATAACGACCCGCTTCAAACTGCGGATCAATATTTGCCAGGAGATAATCTTCTTGTGTCTTTTTCACTTCAGTAGAAACACCGTGATAGACCTTGTTCAGATTTTTGATTTGACCACCAAAGACTTCAACAATAGCTTGCAAGCCCAAACAAATGCCCAACATGGGTTTTTGCCCAGCTGTTTTTTCTATAATGTTTTTCAAGTCGCCCGCTTCTTCTGGAATGCCTGGTCCAGGAGATAAAACCACTTTATCAAATTCCGCAACCCGATTGAAATCGAGTTTGTCGTTTTTGACCACTTCCATTTGGGCATTCAATTGCTTGAGGGCATGCGCAATGTTATAAGTAAAGCTGTCGTAATTATCTATGAGTAATATCTTCATATCTCTTCAGCTATTTTTAGCGCCTTGCGCAATGCAGCCACTTTATTATTGATTTCTTGAAGCTCGCTGGCCGGAACACTTTCGCTCACTATTCCGGCTCCCGCTTGATAATGCAAGGTATTTTTCTTGGCCATAAAAGAGCGAATGATGATCGCTTGATTGGAGTCTCCATTGAAGCCAATGAAACCAATTGCTCCACCATAAAACTCTCTGCGTTCATTTTCATATTTGTCAATCAATTGAATGGCTCTGTGTTTAGGCGCACCGCTCAAGGTTCCGGCAGGGAAAGTACCCGAGAGCAATTGCAAAGCATCTTCTTTGTTTTGGACTTTACCCACCACCTTGCTCACCAAATGAATGACATGCGAGAAATATTGAATCTCCTTCAGCTTCTCCACTTCTACATTTTCCGCTACGATACTGAGATCGTTTCGCGCCAAGTCCACCAACATGGTATGCTCCGCATTTTCTTTTTCATCTTTGAAGAGCGCTTTTGCTGCTTTCAAGTCCTCTTCATCATCTCCTGTTCTTTTGTAGGTTCCTGCAATTGGGTGAATTTCTCCTTTGCCATTGTCCACCACTAAATTCGCTTCAGGAGAGGAACCAAATATTTTAAAATTGCCATAGTCGAAATAGAAGGAATAGGGCGAAGGATTGATCATTCGCAAGGCGCGATAGAGATTGAATTCATCTCCTTTGTACGCTTGCGAGAACCTTCTGGAAAGAACCAGTTGGAAGACATCTCCTCTGAAACAATGTTCTATCGCTTTTTCCGCATTCTTTAAAAAATCTTCATCGCTGATGTTCACTTGTTCTTCCCCTTTCAATTGAAATTTGAACTGGCTGGTTCTTTCAAAATTGATCAAAGCCACGGCTTTGTCAATCAACGAAGGCTCGCCTTCGGGAAGGTTCTCTTGAATCAGAATTTCATTATTGAAATGATTGATTGCAATCACCAATTGATAAACATTGTAATACATTTCAGGAATGGCATCGTCTTTACGTTCATTGCTCAGAGGCAAGTCCATGAAATACTCTGCAGCTTCAAAAGAAGTATAGCCAAACAAGCCCGCATGTGGGTAAGGTCCTTTTTGATCCAGGTCAAAAGCAGCGTTGAAAGCAGCGAGATGTGAAATGACATCTGCATTACTTTCAATACTTTGCACGTTGATCTTCATCAGAAAACGCGTTTCTGTTTTACGATTTGCCAGTTTAAAAGAAGCGATGGAATGGCAACATATAAAGCTCAGATGATTCTCTCGAACTGAATAGTCGGAGTTCTCTAGGAGCATACAATCCGAAAATTGATCTCTTAGTTTCAAATAGAGACTCACGGGGCTATGCGTGTCACCAAATAATTTTTGTTCTCTGTATTTAAGTTTCATTCTCAAAATATTGCATAAAAAAAACCCTGCCGTATATGGGCAGGGTTTTCAATTTTATATATGACCAAATACTAAGCTAGTGAGGGATTATCTGTCCACCACCAAGACCAAGTATTTGTTCTATTCAATTTCATTTCTGCTTCAAATTAAAGGAATTAAATTCTATCTGTCAACCTAAAGCGCAAACTCCTTCTTAATCTTATTAACATAGTCCAACTCTTCCCAGGGAAAAAGCTTCACTTTTACCTTTTTCGTCTTCCCAGAACCATCAATAAAAGTCTTACTTACTTCTTTAGTTTTCCTCCCCATGTGTCCATAGGCAGCTGTTTCAGAATAGATCGGTGTTCTAAGATTGAATCGTTTTTCTATTGAATAAGGACGCATGTCAAACAACTTCAAAAGCTTTGCTGCAATCTGTCCATCGTTTAAAGTGGTCTTTGCTGTTCCGTAGGTATCCACAAACAAGCCCATGGGTTTTGCAACTCCAATGGCATAAGCTACCTGAACTAAAATCTCATCACAAAGCCCTGCAGCAACTGCATTTTTTGCAATATGTCTTGTTGCGTAGGCAGCAGATCTATCTACTTTACTTGGGTCTTTTCCAGAAAATGCTCCACCACCGTGAGCTCCTTTTCCACCGTAAGTATCTACAATAATCTTTCTTCCCGTCAAGCCTGTATCACCATGTGGTCCTCCTATTACAAAAATACCAGTCGGGTTGATGTGATATTTTATCTTGTTGGTAAACAAAGCCTGAATCTTCTTTGGAAATTTCTTCTTGACTCTTGGAATAAGAATATCTACTATATCCGCTTTAATTTTCTTCAACATTTTTGCTTCGCTTGCAAAATCATCATGCTGGGTAGAAACCACAATCGAATCTATGGCTATTGGCTTATTCAGGTCATCGTATTTAATGGTTACCTGACTTTTAGAATCTGGCCTTAAATAGGGAATCTTTTTACCTTCTCTTCTTAGGTCTGCTAATTCTTGCAAAATAACATGAGATAACTGCAATGCAAGAGGCATATAATTTGAAGTTTCATTGGTTGCATAGCCGAACATCATTCCTTGGTCACCAGCGCCTTGTTCTTCTTTCTTCTTTCTTTCAACACCCTGGTTAATGTCTGGCGACTGCTCATGAATAGCCGAAAAAACACCACAAGAATTACCATCAAACATATACTCGCTTTTGGTATATCCTATTTTGTTAATGACATCTCTGGCCACTTTTTGGACGTCTATATAGGTATTGGATTTTACCTCACCTGCAAGAACAACTTGTCCTGTTGTTACCAAAGTTTCACAGGCTACTTTTGACTCTTTGTCAAAAGCTAGGAAATGGTCAATAAGCGCATCAGAAATTTGATCGGCAACTTTGTCTGGATGTCCTTCTGAAACAGATTCTGATGTAAAGTAATAAGGCATTCTTAGTATTTAATTTTGTAAATGTAGGAATTGCTAAATAGCACCAAAAAACTTTTACGCTTTTATTTAGTCAAAGTTTTAAAAACCAGTTCAAGGTCATCTGTATTGTGTTTGCTTAGAAGATCTTCTGCTTTGTCATCAGCCACAATTTCACCTTTATTGATAATGATTATCCTATCACAAATGGCTTGTACTTCTTGCATGATATGGGTGGAAAGCATCACCGTTTTTTCTTTTCCAATTTCCTTTATTAGGGAACGAATTTCAACCAGTTGGTTGGGGTCCAGTCCACTTGTAGGTTCGTCTAGAATTAAAACCTTTGGATCGTGAATCATAGCTTGTGCAAGTCCAACACGTTGGCGATACCCTTTTGAAAGTTCACCTATTTTTTTTCTCATCTCAGGCTCCAAACCAACTTTCTTAATAATGCTCAAAACCTTTTCCTTTTTATTCTTGAGCTTGTAAATACCAGCAACAAATTGCAAATACTCCTTGACATACATATCTAAATAGAGTGGATTATGTTCGGGTAAATAGCCAATCTGCTTTCTAACATCTAAGGCTTTTTCAACCACATCAAAATCGCAAACTTTTGCACTTCCATAACTTGGTGTTATGTAGGTTGTGAGAATTTTCATCATTGTGGATTTTCCTGCACCATTGGGTCCAAGAAATCCTACAATTTCACCAGAACCGATTTCAAAGGAGATATTATCCAGTGCTTTTTGTTCCCCATAAAATTTCGTCACTTTATCTACAAGAATCGACATGTGACAAATCTAATGATTTGCATTAAGTTTGAAATCTATTTCTATGGAACTAAAATATTGAATTGAATAAAGGTGTAGTTATAAAAAGTACGGGCAGTTGGTATAGGGTAATGACTGAGTCAGGAGAAATTATTTCTTGCAGAGCAGTAGGAAAGTTGCGTCTTAAGGGTTTTAAGTCAACTAATCCAATAGCAGTAGGAGATAGGGTGTTCTTCAATATGGAGGATCAGGAAAATGGTTTAATTGATAGAATAGAGGAAAGGCACAACTATATCATAAGGAGATCTACTAATTTATCAAAACAGTCCCACATAATAGCGGCAAATATAGATCAGGCTTTTTTAATCGTAACTCTTGGAGAGCCTCTAACAACTACTGGATTTATTGATCGTTTTTTAGTTACTGCTGGTGCTTATCATATTCCGGTGATTATCCTATTTAATAAATTGGATGCGCATGATGAAAAGTCTGACAATATATTGGCCAATTACATGGAAATCTATGATTTAGCTGGATATGAGTGCATTCAGATGAGTGCGCTTAAAAAATTAAACCTTGAGCCATTAAAAGAAAAGATGAAGGGTAAAACCACTTTGTTGGCAGGTCATTCCGGAGTTGGTAAAAGTACTTTTGCGAATGCTATTCAACCCAATCTGGATTTGAAAACAGCTGAAATTTCAAATTTGTATAAGCAGGGAAAACATACTACCACGTTTGCAGAGATGTTTCCATTAGATTTTGGTGGTTTTATTATTGACACACCCGGAATCAGGAGTTTTGGTGTTTATGAAATTGAAAAACAAGAAGTGTCTCATTATTTTCCAGAAATGTTAGACCTTATTCCTCAGTGTAAATTTAATGATTGCATGCATATATCTGAACCGCAATGTGCTGTAAGAGAGGCATTTGAATCTGAAATAATTCCTTTTTCTCGATATAAGAATTATCTAGAAATTATCAATGATGATGAGGGTCCGTATCGCGTTGATATATATGCCGAATAGTTACGGAAAGTCTTGTTTTTTCGGTGAGTTGAAAAAAGTTTCGGTAAAATTTATCAAATGAACTAGAAGTCTAGGAGTTCAGAAGACTATTTCCATTCGTCTAATTTTAATTTCAATTAAACAGTAATAAATAATAATAGATGATTAATAATTTGTAATACAACGAATTACAAAATTTAAATTGTTTCAACTTATTATCTATTTTTTTCTTCATAATAGGCAACCCAAGGATAAAACGATCGTCTATTAGGTATAAACAATTTAATTTATCAACCATGGATTTTTTTAGTTATGTGTTTGAAGCGCTCTACGATAAACTTGGTAACCAAATTTGGTTAGTAGGGATAGTAGTTGGTTTCATCGGTGTTGTGGCGCAATGGAGATTGTATGAAAAAGCTAATCAACCAGGTATTGCAAGTATTATTCCTGTATGGAATGTTACTGCTTTTTTGAAAATTGTTGGTCGTCCTTCATGGCAGGCCGCTTTTATTATTGTTCCTTCTCTAATTATTTTAGGAACTTTAATGGCCGATTTCAGAGATATTTTTGCCTTTATGGGTAATGGATTTTCGGGTTATGAAACAGTAGCTGTTTCTTTCCCAATATTTGCTTTGTCCAGTATTTTTGTAATTGGATTTATGATTAAGGTGTATATTGAGTTGTGTGACAGCTTCGGAAAAAGCACAGTAATTGACTATGTATTAGTAATTGCGCTTAATTTCCTTTACATCTTAAATCTCAGTCTTTCATACGATACCGTTTATCACGGACCTGTATATGGTAAGAAAAGCGATGAAGCATCGTCAACTGCTCGTCAATTTGCTTAATTTAGAAACGATCTTGCTTTAACTAAAACATTTGGCAACCCGGAGGAATTTTTTCCTCCGGCTGTTGCAAAATGTGCTTGACCACCACCACCACCACCAATCTCTTTAGCCAGTTCTCCCACTATTTTGCCTGCATTCAGATTTTTTGACTCCACTAGGTTTTCGCTCACTACAACAGTAATTCCTACTTTGCCTTCACTTGCATTCCCCAAAACCATAAATAAGTCTTCCACTTGACCTTTTATCTGAAAGGCCAAATCTTTTACCGATTTTGGATCAAGCTCAACAGACTGAGCCAAGAAGTTTACTCCATCGATGTTTTCAATTTTATCAATAAGTTCTCCTTTCAAATTACCAGCTTTTGTTCTATTTGCTTGTTCTATTTCCTTTTGCAATTTGTTCTTGGATGCAATCAAATCATTCACTGATTTTACAACATCATTACTTTTAAGAATTGAGCTAAGCTGTTTTGCTTGATTTAGGTAATTGTTTACATATTCCTGAGCTTTATATCCAGTATACGCTTCTATTCTTCTTATTCCTGCAGCAACTGCAGATTCGGAAACAATCTTGAACCATCCAATATTTCCAGTTGCAGGAACATGTGTTCCACCACAAAGCTCAACAGATTCACCAAACTTCACAACTCTTACCAAGTCTCCATACTTTTCTCCAAAGAGCGCCATAGCACCCATTTCTAATGCTTCTTCTTTAGGAATTGCTCTATGTTCCTCAAATGAAAAGTTATTTCTAATCATCATGTTTACCATGTCTTCAATCGCTATGATTTCATCTTCCGTCATTTTTGAAAAATGACTAAAATCAAATCGCAGATGATTTGGATGAACCAGCGAGCCTTTTTGCTGTACATGATCTCCTAAAATTTTTCTCAGCGCATGATGCATCAAGTGTGTTGCAGTGTGATTTTTCATGGTGTCTGAGCGTAACTCTGAATAAACCTCTGCTTGAAAAAGTGATTCAACATTTTGAGGTAATTTTTCTACAATGTGCATACTCACATTGTTCTCTTTTTTGGTATCCAGAATTTTTATTCTTTCATCGTCATTGCTAATCATTCCTTTATCACCAACCTGTCCTCCGCTTTCAGCATAGAAAGGAGTTATATTGAAAATGAGCTGAAAGAGGTCTTTACCTTTTTGAGATACTTTTCTATAACGAGTAATTTTAACTGGAACTGCGAGTTTATCATAACCAACAAATTCTTGCATCTCGTCCTCTATTAAAACTGTCCAGTCTCCAGCGCTTACTTTTGTGGCTTGGCGTGAACGATCTTTTTGTTTTTCAAGCTCAGCCTTAAAAGCACTCTCGTCTATTTCTATTCCATTTTCTCTGGCAATTAGAGCAGTTAAGTCAAAAGGAAAACCATAGGTGTCGTACAATTCAAAAATAGCAGAGCCATCTAGTTTTTCCTTAGCATCTATTTTACCTTGTAATTTTTGAATTCCCTTATCTAATGTTCTTAAGAAAGATTTTTCTTCTTCTTCAATTACAGATTTAATCAGACTGATTTGAGCTTTAATTTCAGGAAAGAATTCACCCATTTGTGCATTTAGAATATCTACCAATTCAAAAATGAAAGCATCTCTGGAATCTAAGAAACTGTATGCATATCTAATAGCTCTTCTCAATATTCTTCTGATAACATAACCAGCCCCTGTATTTGAAGGCAGTTGACCGTCAGCAATGGAAAAGGCAACAGCTCTCACATGATCAGAGATTACTCTAAATGCAATGTCCAACTTTTCATCCTGACCATATTTTTTTTGAGTAATGGATTCTATTTTGGAAATAAGTGGAGTGAAGATATCCGTGTCATAATTTGATTTTTTTCCTTGGAGAACAGTTGCAAGACGCTCAAAGCCCATTCCTGTATCAATATGTTTTGCAGGCAAGGGCACCAAGGATTGATCTTCCATTCTATTGAACTCCATAAAAACTAAATTCCAGATTTCTATTACTTCAGGATGATCTTTATTGACCAAGTCTTTTCCTGGAACTTTTGCAATTTCTTCCTCAGATCGCAAGTCAATATGAATTTCAGAACAAGGCCCACAAGGCCCCGTAACTCCCATTTCCCAGAAATTGTCTTTTTTATCGCAAGCTAAGATTCTTTCTTCTGGAACAATCTCCTTCCAGAAATTTTTAGCCTCCGTATCTTCAGGCAAACCATCTCCTTTGTCACCCTCAAAAATGGTGATGTATAATTTTTCTTTATCTATTCCATATACCTTGGTAAGCAATTCCCAAGCCCATTCAATTGCCTCTTTTTTGAAATAATCTCCAAAAGACCAATTGCCCAACATTTCAAACATAGTATGATGATAGGTGTCTACTCCAACCTCCTCCAAATCATTATGTTTTCCAGAAACTCTTAAGCATTTTTGCGTGTCTGCTACTCTTGGATATTTAGCAGGAGCATCCCCCAAGAAAATATCTTTAAATTGATTCATTCCAGCATTGGTAAACATTAGTGTTGGATCATCCTTCAATACCATTGGCGCAGATGAAACGATTTCATGTTTTTTAGCGTTAAAAAAATCTAGAAATTTTCTTCTTATTTCAATACTGTTCATGCTTATTTATATTTCAAATATTCCCCTGTTAATTCCATCTTCTAAGAAGAAAAAACAATTATTTACCTCAAGTCAATTTAGCGTTGCAAAAATAGATTATTTTGAATATTATTGCTTTCTTTTCTTAATATGAGTAAAACCCAATATAAATACAATCCCAATACCTTAAATTTTGAGAAAGTTACTTTATCAAAGGCTCAAATTTTATATCGTGTATTGGCGTATTTAGCTGTGGCATTTTTGTTTGCTGTATTCTCTATTTGGGCTTACTCAAAGTTATTTGATTCTGCAAAGGAGAAAGCATTAATGCAGGAAAACGATTTCTATGCGCAAATGTTTAATGCTCAACAAAGAAAAATCGATCAATTAGAAGGAGTTTTAAAGGACATGGAATATCGCGATGATAATATTTACCGTGTAATTTTTGAAGCTGAACCTATTGACAAAAATGAAAGATTGTCTGGTGTGGGTGGTGTGAATAGATATAGGCATTTGGACGGACATGAGTATTCTGATTTGGTTGTAGAAACGGAGAAAAGAATTGATAATCTTTCTAAAAGAATGGTTGTCCAGTCTAAGAGTTTAGACGATGTTAAAGATATGGCATTAGCTAAAGAAGAGATGCTTGCATCTATTCCAGCCATTCAGCCAGTAGCCAATAAGAATTTAAAAAGAATGGCAAGCGGTTTTGGAATGAGAATAGATCCTCACTATAAAACCCCAGCCTTTCATAAGGGAATGGATTTTACTGCTCCAACAGGAACTGCAATTTATGCTACGGGAGATGGAAAGGTAATACGAGCGGATAGAAAGTCAAGAGGATATGGAAATCATGTGAGGATAGATCATGGTTATGGATATGTAACTCTATATGCGCACATGAGTGAGATAAAAGTAAAGCCTGGACAAAGAGTGAAAAGGGGAGATATAATAGGCTTGGTAGGGAATACAGGAAAAAGTAAAGGGCCTCATTTACATTATGAAGTACGTAAAAATGGAGATGCGGTAAATCCCGTAAATTTTTATTTCAACGATTTAACGCCCGAGGAATACGATATAATGATAGATTTATCAAATAATTCAAGTCAATCCTTGGACTAGACCTAATGCCCTATAAAGAAAAAGAAATAGAGAAACTATATTACTCCATTGGCGAGATAGCGACTATGCTAAATGTCAATGCTTCTCTTATTCGTTTCTGGGAAAAGGAATTCGAGATTATCAATCCCAAGAAAAATAAAAAGGGTAATCGCATGTTTTCTCGTGATGATGTGAAAAATCTAAAGCTCATTTTTCATTTGGTTAAACAGAAAGGATATACTCTTCAAGGAGCACAAGCAAGTATTCTTAACGGTAAAAAAGCTGCACTAGAAGATATGGAGGCTATTGAACGTTTACAGCGTGTTAGAGGCTTTCTAATGGAGATGAAAGAACTGCTTTAATCAACCAGAATTTTCTTCCTAAAAATTCCAAATTCATTTTCTATTTCTGCAATATAAGAGCCTTTAGCCCACTTAGAAGTATTCAGTGAGATTTTTTGAGAGGAGTGAGTATTGGAATAGATAATGCTCCCTTTGGAATCAATAATCTTAAGGTTGTTGTTATATGATTCTAATTCGAAATTCAATTCATCATGCGTTGGATTAGGATAAATCGAAATCTGGAATTCCTCCGTTTCATGTATAGAATTCAATAGGTCAAAAGTTAAAAGAAAAGCTCTATTGGTAACCTTTTGATCTTCCTCCATTCCACCGCAAATAATAAACTCGGTATCGGAAATTTGCGCAGCTCCTCTTAAATCCATGATGCTAAATGGAGCGCCCAATCCCTCAAACCAAGAGCCTTCTTCTGAATTGTACCTTAATATTCTATTCAACGGAGAAACACCACCGGAGCCATTGTATGCTATGCCGTTATAATTATACGTAACACCAGAGCCACCTATCCAAAAGGCTTTATCTTCCACAGAAACAGCAGCCATTCTATAACCTGCATTTCCTGGGTTTAATCCCAATTCCGACCATTCTATTTCAGTCGGGTTATCTGGATTGATAACTCCTTTTCTCAGTCTTGCAGTGGAACCAAATTGCCCACCAGTTGCGCCACCATTATAGAATATGGTATCTCCAATAATAACTCCTGAAGCTCCGAAGGCTCTATAAATGTTATTGTTAGGGGTAGAAGTTCCCACTGACCATTCATTTAATGCTGGATTATAGATTTGAACATTATTGACATTTCCATTATTACTCCAACCAGTGACAACATAAATTAAACTGTCCCTCCAAACCGCCTGAACTTGATCGTCTATAGGAACAGGAATGTCTTCACCATCATCTAAAAATTCATTGGTTTCTGGGTCAAATATGTGAACCTTGTTAGAGGAGAGCTCATTATTGTTTGAGAAAACATGATAGCCTCCAATAATGTAGATTTTACCATTTACGTAATTTGCTCCCGCTGCAATTTTACCAAGAGTGTCTGGTAAGTCAGGAAGGTTTGACCATTCCTGAGTTATAGTATTATATCTCATGGAGCGCAAATTGATTCCAGAGTATAGCTTAGTTGTATCTATTCCCGAAAAGCTATAAACAAAAGCTGTATCGCCAACAAAACCTTCACATACCGCATTATTAGCTATACGTTCTGGCATGGATGGTAACTCTTGCCAAGTCCAACCGGTCTGAGCCTTAAGTTGAAAAGAGGCAAAAAGAATGATAAAAACAACTAGATATTTCTTCATTCAACTAAGATAACAATTGCTTCAATAACTATCCTTGTGCACTGTTTTAATAGCTCTTCCAGAAGGCTCATTTGCATTTTTGAATGACTCATCCCACTCCAGAGCAACCGGAGAGCTGCAAGCTACAGAAGGAACAGATGGTACACATGCTGCTGCCGTCTCAGATGGGAAGTGCTCTTCGAAAATACTTCTGTAGTAATATTCTTCTTTGTTCATTGGAGGGTTGACCGAGAACTTAAACGAGGCATTTGCCAATTGATCATCGCTTACATTCTGCTCTACAACTTCTTTAAGGGTGTCTATCCAACTGTATCCAACACCATCCGAGAATTGTTCTTTTTGACGCCATGCCACTTCTTCTGGTAGCATATCTTCGAATGCTTTTCTTAAAATGTATTTTTCAATTTTATCTCCCGAACACATTTTTGCTTCTGGGTTTAAACGCATAGAAACATCCATAAATTCTTTATCGAGAAATGGAACACGACCTTCTATTCCCCAAGCTGCCAAAGATTTATTTGCTCTTAAACAATCATATAAATGAAGCTTTGATAGTTTTCTTACTGTTTCTTCATGAAAGGCCTGTGCATTTGGGGCTTTATGAAAGTATAGGTAGCCTCCAAAAATTTCATCAGCTCCTTCTCCGGATAGCACCATTTTAACACCCATGGATTTAATAACTCTTGCTAATAAATACATAGGTGTACTTGCTCTGATAGTAGTTACATCATAGGTTTCTAAATGATACACTACATCTCTAATTGCATCTAAACCTTCTTGAATAGTGAAATTTACTTCATGGTGCACTGTTCCTATAAAGTCGGCTACTTTTTTGGAGGCGGTTAAATCAGGGCTTCCTTCTAAGCCAATTGCAAATGAATGCAAAGCCGGCCACCAAGCCTGTTTTTCATCACCGGATTCAATTCTCTTTTCAGAATACATTTTGGCAATGGCAGACACAACGGAGGAATCCAGTCCACCAGAAAGCAAAACTCCGTAAGGCACATCTGTCATTAATTGACGCTTAACGGATTGCATTAAGGCATCTCTTAATTTACTAATATCTGCTTCATTATTCTCTACGTTTTCAAAAGATTCCCAATCTCGTGTATACCATTTTTTTATTTCTCCAGAAACACTGGAGTATTGGTGGCCTGGCAGAAATACTTCAATTTTTTTGCAAACGCCCTCAAGAGCTTTTAACTCGCTGGCTACATAATGCTGACCAAACTCATCCCAGCCCTGATAGAGTGGAACAATACCCATATGGTCTCTGGAAATGAGGTAGGTATTTTTGTTTTTATCGTAAAGGGCAAAAGCAAATATTCCGTTTAACTCTTCCAAAAAATCTTCTCCTTTATCTTGATAGAGAGCTAGGATAACTTCACAATCCGATTCGGTTTGAAAAGGATAGTCTGGATATTTTGCACGAATAGCTTTGTGATTATAAATTTCCCCATTAACAGCTAATACAATGGATTTATCTTCGGAAAATAATGGCTGCCTACCTGAGACTGGGTCAACTATTGCCAACCTTTCATGGGCCATAATACAATTTTCATCTGCAAAAATACCTGACCAATCTGGCCCTCTGTGCCTAATTCTTTTAGACATTTCAAGAATCTGATTTCTTAAAGCATCAGACTGGCTTTTGATATCGAAAACACTTACTATACCGCACATTAAAATGAAATTAGAAACGAAGATAATTTAAAGAAATGCTCCTGTCCAATCGGAAAGCTTGTTTATTCACTTTAATAAGCTGAAAATCATGTTAATATTACTTTGATCTATCTATTCGCCAATAATTATTAAATTGCCTTAGCTTTAAACACGACCAATATGCCTTTCAATTCCGTTTTTTCTTGGATAATGAAGAAACGTTTGCACAGAATAGATTTGTTCTGCAAGCATCCGTTTGAAGTACAAGATGAATTGATTCATGAATTAGTTCAGAAAGCTCAATACACCGAGTGGGGGAAAAAATATGATTACAAATCTATCGATACTCTAAAAGATTATCAAGAAAGAGTTCCCATTTCCAGATATGAGGATTTCAAACCTATTATTGACAGGATTTATAAAGGAGAACAAAATCTTTTGTGGCCAACAGATATTAATTTTTTTGCCAAATCTTCAGGAACAACTGCAGGTAAAAGTAAGTTGATTCCAGTGTCTAAGGAAGCCTTAGAAGATTGTCATTTTCAGGGAGGAAAGGACTTGTTGGCTATGTACGTTCGATCCAACGAAAATTCTAAAGTTTATGCTGGAAATACCTTAGTTGTTGGTGGAAGTGGACAAGAAAGCGAGTATAGATCAAATGCTTACTATGGTGATTTATCTGCCATAATAATGAGCAATTTACCCCTGTGGGTTCAGGCTAGGAGAGTTCCAAGTTTATCCATTGCTTTAATGGATGATTGGGAAAAGAAAATAGATCAACTAGCCGAATCTACCATGAATAAAAATGTTTCTGTACTGAGTGGTGTTCCTTCATGGATGCTTATTACCATGAAGAGGATTATAGAAATTAAAGGAGCAGATTCCATTACTGATGTCTGGCCAAATCTTGAATTGTTTATGCATGGTGGAGTAAATTTTGAACCGTATAGAGAGCAGTATAACTCTATTATTCCCAAGTTGGGAATGAACTACTACCAAACCTACAATGCTTCTGAAGGATTTTTTGGAATTCAATCTGATAATGATTCGGAAGACATGCTGCTTATGCTAGATTACGGAATATTTTATGAGTTTATTCCAATGGAGAATATCCATGAAGAACATCCTAAAACACTTACCATAGATGAGGTTGAGATTGGGAAAAACTACGCAATTGTTATTTCAACTAATGCGGGTTTATGGCGCTATTTAATTGGTGATACAGTAAGTTTTACCAGTAAGTCGCCATTTAAAATTAAGGTAACTGGTAGAACCAAGCATTTTATAAATGCCTTTGGTGAGGAATTAATTATAGAAAATGCCGAAAGAGGCCTGAAAATTGCATGTGAAAAAACAAATGCCGTTATAAACGAGTTTACTGCTGGGCCTATTTTTATGGATGATCATTCGGGAGGTGGGCATGAGTGGATAATTGAATTTGAAAGAGAGCCTTTGGATGTGCATTTATTTGCAAATATTTTGGATTTGAGTTTGCAAAAAATTAATTCAGATTATGAGGCAAAGCGAAGTTTTAAAGGGAATCTTTCTTTTCCAAAAATTCATTCTGTTGTAAAAGGAACTTTTTACGAATGGATGAAAGGAAGAAACAAACTAGGTGGACAAAATAAAGTGCCAAGATTGTCTAATGATAGGAAGTATTTAGATGATATTCTCGTTATGATGGAAGAAAAGATGTATGTATGAAATTTGTATTTTTCTTATGTTCCCTAATCCTTGGCTTAAATAGTTTTGAAATTCCAGAAGGCAATACAGAAATTTATTCTAATAATTTAAATCAGATATATATTTCTAATAATTCTGATTTGTTTTTGTACTCCGAAACAGGAGAACATTTGTATTCTTTTAATGAAATTTCTCTGGGTAATATTTCAGTAGTAGATGTGAACTTATCGCTTAAGCCATTATTGTTTTACAGAGATATTCAAGCAATTGTCTTTTTAGATAATACCTTAAGTCAGCAAGGAAGTACTATTTATCCTATTAATCATAATTTTTCTAACGTCACCAATGCATGCCATTCGGCAGATAATAATTTCTGGATTTTTGAAAGAGATAATTTTGAGTTGATTAGGGTGAATAGACAGATGCAGGTCATTTCTAAAACAGGAAATTTAAGTCTGTTACTTGGTCGAACACTTAAGGCTGATCAAATGATTGAAAGGGGAAATTTGCTTTATGTGAGAGA
Source organism: uncultured Flavobacteriales bacterium (assembly GCA_964609215.1). GTDB lineage: Bacteria > Bacteroidota > Bacteroidia > Flavobacteriales_D > JABDKJ01 > JABDKJ01. The sequence goes on along the minus strand of CAZSQZ010000012.1, from coordinate 88,647 downwards.
TTCAGAAAAGGGAATTTATGTTTTTGATGTTTATGGAAATTGGGTTAAAACTATTCCTTTAAACATTGATTCTAAAATAGAGGTGCACAACGATTTTATTTATTTTTTGGAGAAGGGAAAGATTTTTAAGTATGTCCAGAAAGATTTCTTGGAATATGAAATTGATGTTATGGAAACCGAATTAGATGGTTTCACTTTTCAGTCCAATCGGATTTTTACTCAAAAGAAAAATAGAGTTACCGTTCACGCTAACCCTGATAAACAGTAGAAGTTATAAACAATTGATGGCGGCTTCGTCCAAATTTATAACTTCGTTGTAACTATAAATTACTCGAACATGTACGTAGCTATAGCTGGTAACATTGGTTCCGGCAAAACCACACTTACAGGACTACTTTCAAAACATTATAATTGGCAAGCGCATTATGAAGATGTTGAGGATAACCCATATATCAACGATTTTTATGATGATATGCAAAGGTGGTCTTTCAATCTTCAAATCTATTTTTTGAATTCCAGATTTAATCAAATCAGAGAATTTTTAAATGGGAAAAAGAGAATTATTCAAGACAGAACGATTTATGAAGATGCGCACATATTTGCTCCTAATCTTCATGCTATGGGACTGATGTCTACTAGGGATTATGAAAACTACTGTGAGCTATTCAATACTTTGGAAAATTTTATCGAAGCACCTGATTTATTGATATATTTAAGGGCTTCAGTACCTACATTAGTCAATCAGATCCAGCAAAGGGGAAGAGATTATGAAGAGGCAATTCGTTTAGATTATTTGAAAAGATTAAACGAAAGATATGAAGCTTGGATATCTTCTTATGATAAAGGAAATCTATTAGTTATTGATATGGACGATAATGACTTTAGAAATAATAAGGAGGACTTGGGCAAGATTATTAGTGCAGTTGATGCAGAGGTCAATGGGTTGTTTGAAACAGCCAAATAAAATACGGTAAACACGAGCCAATATAATTTCCCCGATACATTTTCATAGTGTGTATCGGGGTTTTTTTATGCAAAAAAAAATCTCGTTTCTTAATGAAACGAGATTTCAGAATTCTTTTACGAAGAGTAATTTAGTTGAACAATAATGTTCCGTTCAAATTAACTTCATCATTGATTAATTTATCTCCTAAATTCTCGAAGAATTTTCCAGAGCCATATTGAACATCGTGTTCTGCTCTGTCAAAGTTCATATTTACAATAGCCATAGTTCCAGCATCAGTTTTAGAAATGTTACCAGAAACCTCATTGTAAGTAGTCTTGCCTTTTAAATCAAGTCTTGCATTTCCTGTGAATGATCCGCCATCTCCAACAGCAATATTATTAAATACTAATGTTGCCATAGGATTATTTGCAATATCAAAGAAATCTGGGCTAGAGAGGTGACCAACTAATTTTGCTGCACTTTCAGCATCTAAATCAGTATTTTTAATGCTAGTCATGTCGATAGTGAATGCACCACTAATAGATCCTTCACTCATGCTTAACATACCTTCTTTAAAAGCAATAGTACCTTCATGACCAGCACCAACCGCTTTAGATCCTTTCCAGTTTATTGTGCTATTGTCACTCAATGTCATCGCATTGGCTCCTAGGGCGCCTTTAATTTCATCGTAAGAGCCAGAAATAGCTTTAGCCATAGCATCACCTGCTTTGTCGGCCATGTCACCCATGGCATCGCCTGCTTTATCGGCCATGTCACCCATAGCATCACCTGCTTTATCAGTAGCATCAGCCATAGCATCACCTGCTTTATCAGCAGCATCGTTCATTTTGTCTTGTGCAGATTGGCATGCAAATAACATCCCGGCTGCCATTAATAAGAAAAATATCTTTTTCATTTTTTATGTTTAAAGTGGATTTATAATCTATTTATTACTCAATAACAAAAGCATCACTGTGTTCAACTTCTGTAACTAAGTTTTGTGTATCAATATTCATGTCAATTGAAGGTATTGTATTTGGTGGAAGAGTTGCTTTTTTAGAGGAGTCCATTCCTAAAATTGGTGCTAGAACCAATCCAATTAAACAAGTCAATTTAATGAGGATGTTCATTGAAGGTCCTGAAGTATCTTTAAATGGGTCACCCACAGTGTCTCCAGTTACTGCAGCTTTGTGAGCATCTGAACCTTTATAGGTCATTTCACCATTAATCTCAACACCAGCCTCAAAGGATTTCTTTGCATTGTCCCAAGCACCACCAGCATTGTTTTGAAAAATAGCCCATAAAACACCAGAAACGGTAACACCAGCCATATACCCTCCTAACATTTCCGCAACTTCTAAATTATTATATCCAAAAAGTTGAGGTAGGAATGCGATAACAATAGGGAAAGCAATGGTCAATGCTCCTGGTAACATCATTTCTTTCAATGCTGCTTTAGTAGAAATGTCAACACATTTACCATATTCAGGAGTTCCAGTTCCTTCCATAATTCCAGGGATTTCCTTGAACTGTCTTCTAACTTCTTGAACCATTTCCATGGCTGCTTTTCCGACCGAATTCATGGCCAATGCCGAAAACACAACCGGAACCATTCCACCCACAAATAGCATTGCCAAAACAGGTGCTTTGAAAATGTTAATTCCGTCAATACCTGTAAACGTAACAAAGGCAGCAAATAAAGCAAGAGCGGTTAAGGCTGCTGATGCAATTGCAAAACCCTTTCCAGTTGCAGCTGTTGTATTACCCACAGAATCTAAAATATCTGTTCTGGTTCTTACCTCTTCTGGTAATTCACTCATTTCCGCAACACCACCAGCGTTATCGGCAATAGGGCCAAAAGCATCAATAGCCAATTGCATAGCAGTAGTGGCCATCATTGCTGAGGCAGCAATAGCCACACCATAAAATCCAGCAAAGGCATAAGATGCCCAAATTGCAATTGCGAACAATAAAACGGAGGAAAAAGTAGAAATCATTCCTACACCTAAACCAGCAATGATATTAGTCGCAGCTCCGGTAGATGATTTTTGTACAATTCCTAAAATTGGTTTTTTACCTAACCCAGTATAATATTCCGTGAAGTAAGAAATTAAACCTCCTACAATCAGACCAACACAAACAGCTCCGAATACTCTAATTGATGTAATTCCAACGATTCCAACACCAAAGAATTCCATATTCATTGTTTCTGGAAGCATTTTTTTTGTTAGGAAAAAACAAGCAATTGCAGTTAGTATGATAGATGTCCAGTTTCCAATATTTAATGCTTTTTGAACTTCTGGCTCTTTTGCGTTATTGTCTTTAATTTTTACTAATAATGTTCCCACAATGGAGAAGATAATTCCCAAACCGGCTATAACCAGTGGAAGTAAGATTGTTCCATAACCATGGAAACCATGAACAGACATATCGCCACCATTGTCTCGAATTAGATAATTTCCCAGTACCATAGTTGCTAGAACAGTAGCTACATAAGAACCAAATAAATCAGCTCCCATACCTGCAACATCACCAACATTGTCACCAACATTATCTGCAATTGTTGCGGGGTTTCTAGGGTCATCTTCCGGGATTCCAGCCTCTACTTTACCTACTAAGTCAGCACCAACATCTGCTGCCTTGGTGTATATACCACCACCAACTCTTGCGAAAAGAGCAATGGATTCTGCACCTAATGAGAAACCAGCTAATGCTTCCAGTACATGTGTCATGTTATCTACAACACTTGCTCCATCTTCTGGAATCATATTCAAGAAGAGAATAAATAGGACACTTAATCCGAAAACTGCAAGTCCTGCAACACCTAATCCCATAACTGTTCCACCACCAAATGCTACCTGAAGGGCTTTTGGTAAGCTCGTTCTTGCGGCTTGAGTTGTTCTCACATTTGATTGTGTTGCTATTCTCATACCTATGTTTCCTGCAAACGCTGAAAAGAAAGCTCCAATCACAAAAGCTGGAATAATCATGTATGGTGTAGTAGGAACAACCCATGCAACAATTCCCAATGCTACACCAGCAACAATTACAAATATTAATAGCAATCTATATTCAGCTTTTAAGAACGCTAATGCACCCTCATAAATATATTTTGAAATTTCCTGCATCTTGCCATCGCCAGCGTCTTGTTTTAAAACCCATGACCTTTTAATGAACATATAAAGCAGCCCGATGATCGCCAGAGCTGGCACCATATAAATAACATATTGACTTAATCCCATTTGTAAAAAGATTGATGAAACAGTTTCCTGGCTCATTTTGGTTAAAATTTGTGTTTAAAATTTTGGAGCGCAAAAATAGAGCTTTGGAGTGGCTTATGCAAAGAATTTGCTAAGCTATTTAAAAGGTTTGTAATATATTGTTAGCCAGGTGTTTAGATGCTTGCGTAGCTTACTTCTTTTGCGGCTTTCACTACTTTTTCCAATGATGGTAAGGCTTCAGCAATCAAAGTGGGTGAAAAAGCAAAAGGGGTATCTGACATGGTTACTCGTCTAACTGGAGCATCTAAATAGTCAAAAGCGTGTCTTTGAACTCGATAAGCAATTTCTGAGGAAACCGAACAAACAGGATGATCTTCTTCAATTATTACCATTCTATTTGTTTTCTTAACAGAATTAACCAATGTGTCTATATCTAAAGGTCTGATTGTTCTTATATCAATAACTTCAGCATTAATTCCTTCCTTTTGCAATTCTTCGGCAGCCTTGTTTACTGTTTTCATAATCTTACCAAAACTCACTAAGGTAATATCGCTGCCTTCTTTTACAACATCTGCAACACCAATTGGGATAAGATACTCACCATCGGGAATTTCAGCGGTATCTCCATACATTCTTTCAGATTCCATTATTAATACTGGATCATCATCTCTTACAGCAAACTTTATAAGACCTTTTGCATCATAGGGGTTTGATGGTGTAACCACTTTCAATCCAGGTATATGAGCGTAAAAAGACTCAAAAGCTTGGGAATGGGTAGCAGCTAACTGACCTGCCTGACCATTTGGTGCTCTAAACACAATTGGAGCTCCAAATTGCCCCCCGGACATTTGTAACATTTTAGCTGCACAATTGATAATTTGATCGGCAGCCAAAATTGCAAAATTCCAGGTCATAAACTCAACAATTGGTCTTAAACCATTCATTGCAGCACCAACACCAATTCCAGCAAAACCTAATTCAGAAATAGGAGTGTCAATAACTCTTTTTGGACCAAACTCGTCCAGCATACCTTTACTTGCTTTATATGCACCGTTGTACTCAGCAACTTCTTCTCCCATTAAAAAGACATTTTCGTCTCTTCTCATTTCCTCACTCATTGCCTCAGCTACAGCTTCTCTAAATGTTACTGTTCTCATAATTTCCTGAAAAATTTGGTCGGCTAATTTACTACAAAAACAATAGATTTTTCAAATTGTTTGCTGATTAAATTCTGATAAATTTGTGCCAAGATTAACCGATGGATAATTTACTTAATAAACTAGCTGCAATAGCGGACAGACATACTGAAGTAGGGAAGAAGATTATAGATCCATCGGTGATTGCTGATCAAAAGGTCTATACTAAATTTGCTAAGGAATATAAGGACTTAGAAGAAATCGTTAAGGCCTATCACGACTACAAAAATGTTGTTGAGAACATAGCATCATCCAAAGAAATTATTGCCAACGAAAGTGATCCTGAATTTAAGGAAATGGCGAAGATGGAGCTAGATGAATTGAGCCAGAAAAAAGAGGAAATGGATGAGGAAATTAAGTATTTACTCATTCCAAAAGATCCTGAAGATGCAAAGAATGCAGTTGTAGAAATTAGGGCGGGAACTGGAGGTGATGAAGCCAGTATTTTTGCAGGTGATTTGTATAGAATGTACACAAAGTATATTTCTTCAAAAGGGTTGAAAACTGAACTTGTAGACGCGAATGAAGGAACTTCTGGAGGTTATAAGGAAATTATTTTTAATGTGAACGGAACAGGTGCATACGGAGAACTAAAATTTGAAGCTGGTGTGCATCGAGTGCAAAGAGTGCCTCAAACTGAAACGCAAGGAAGGGTTCATACTTCGGCTGCCACTGTTATTGTATTGCCTGAAGCTGAAGAATTTGATGTTGAGATTAAGGAAGCGGATTTAAGGGTTGATTCTTATTGTTCTTCAGGACCAGGAGGACAATCCGTGAATACTACCTATTCAGCAATTAGAATTACACATATACCAACTGGAGTTGTTGCGCAATGCCAGGATCAGAAATCTAAACTGAAGAATTACGACAAGGCTTTAAAAGTTTTAAGATCTCGTATTTATGAGATTGAATTGCAAAAGAAATTAGCAGAAGATGCAACAAAAAGAAAGTCTATGGTTTCTTCTGGTGATCGTTCAGCTAAAATTAGAACCTATAATTATCCACAAGGAAGAGTTACAGATCATAGAATAAATCTCACATTATATAACCTTCAGAATATTGTGGATGGAGACGTTCAAGAGATTATTGATGCACTAAAATTAGCAGAGAACACGGAAAAACTGAAGGCAGGAGAAACAGTATGACCCGAGCAGAACTAATCGAAAATATTCATTCAAAAAAGAGTTTTCTTTGTGTAGGATTGGATACCGATATTGAGAAAATTCCCGAGTTTTTAAAAGAGTTTGAAGATCCAATATTTGAATTCAACAAAAGAATAATAGATGCTACCAAGGATTTTTGTGTGGCTTATAAACCCAATATAGCCTTTTATGAATTTAGAGGAGCTCAAGGGTGGGAGAGTTTAAGAAAAACGGTAGAATATATTCCGAAAACACATTTTTCAATTGCAGATGCTAAGAGGGGAGATATCGGAAATACTTCTAGCATGTATGCAAAGACTTTTTTCGAAAATCTTGATTTTGATTCGGTGACCGTAGCCCCTTACATGGGAGTAGATTCTGTGACTCCTTTTTTGGACTTTAAAGACAAGTGGGTAATTCTTTTAGGGTTAACTTCTAATAAAGGAGCAATAGATTATCAATTCGAAAAAAATGAGAATGGAGACCACCTCTTTGAGACGGTTATTCGAAGATCAAAATCTTGGGGAAACAAAGAAAATTTAATGTTTGTTGCTGGGGCAACCAGGGGAGAGGATTTGGAAAAAGTCAGAAAACAAGCAGGAGATCATTTTCTTCTTGTACCTGGTGTTGGTGCTCAAGGTGGTTCATTAGAAGAGGTGGTTAAATATGCCTCTATTCCCAACGATGTTGGGCTTCTGGTAAATTCATCTCGCGGAATTATTTATTCCGGAGAAGGGAAGCAATTTCAAGAAGCAGTTTCGGAATCAGCAAAGAAAATTGCTGACGAAATGAATGCACTGTATTTCTAGGAATTTTTAACTTGGTATTAAATCAAAACCATTGAGAGAAGAATACCTTCATTACATATGGAAGTTTTCTCTATTTGATTTTAAGAATTTAAGAACCAGTAATGGTGAAGCTATTGAGATAGTTAATAAAGGAACCCATAATACAAATGCAGGTCCAGATTTCTTAAATGCTCGAATCAAAATTGACGAAACACTGTGGGTTGGAAATGTAGAATTGCATGTAAAAGCAAGTGATTGGGATAAGCACTCACACCAAAAAGATTCAGCTTATGATAATGTAATTTTGCACGTAGTACTGCTAGATGATAAGCAAATTACAAACTCTAAAGGGAATTGTTTTCCAACACTCTCCTTGTCATCTAGAATTGATTTAAAACATTATTCATCTTATCAAAATCTGGTTCATTCAAAAACTATAATAGCTTGCGAAAAATACTTACCAGAGATTAGTGAATTGAAAATATTGGCAATGAAAGATAGAATGATTGTCAATCGCTTGCAACGAAAAACACAACTCGCCTTTGATGCATTGGAAAGAACTAAAAATGATTACGCGAAAGTTTTTTACGAAATGTTGGCTTCTAATTTTGGTTTTAAGGTGAATGCTGCACCTTTTGAAGAGTTAGCGAAAAGATTACCATTGAATATCATTCAGAAAAACAGTAGTGAACGAATAAAAGTTGAGGCATTGGTTTTTGGGGTAGCAGGCTTTTTGGAAGAGAATTACAAAGACGCTTATCCGAAGCAGCTGGTTAGAGAATTTATGTTTTTAAAAGAAAAATATAAACTGGAATCAATAAACAAATCAGCTTGGAAATTTATGCGTTTGCGCCCTTCTAATTTTCCAACTATTCGTCTTGCACAGTTTGCTTCTTTTTTATTTAAGAATAAAGGATTAAAGAATTTACTCGATGTCGATGATATAAAAGTCTGGAAAAATACTTTCAAAGTATTTGCTTCGGAATATTGGAATGATCATAGCCAATTCGACAAGCTTACAAAGTATAGAAGCAAAGCTTTAGGTGATGCTTCAATTGATAATATATTGATTAATACGATTAGTAGATTTCTGTTTGTTCGAGGAATGTATTTAGGTAATGATCAGTTGAAAATAGCTGCATTTAATATTTTACAGGAAATTAGTTCAGAAGACAATTCTATTGTAAGAAAATGGAAATCTTTGGGTATTGAAGCTAAAAGTGCATTAGATTCCCAATCTTTAATTGAATTGAAAAATGAATGGTGTGAAAACAAAAAGTGTTTAAATTGTAGTATTGGTGTATCTTTGATTCATACTAATGAAAACGTTATTCAATAAGGCTCTTGCGATTTGGGAAAAAGGAGCATTTGGAGTGTGTGCTTATCTAGGAAATAGAATGAGCATAAAGTCAAGCAATATTCGATTGGCCTTTATTTATTTATCTTTTATAACCTTCGGGTCTCCCATATTCGTCTATCTTGTTTTTGCATGGATTCTAAAGCATAAACATTATTTTACTTTTAGAAAGAAAAGTACAGTTTGGGATATTGATTGGTTCTAATGTCTTTTCCTGATTTGTATCTTGTGAGCGTATGAAAATTCTTATTACTGGTTCAAATGGGCTTTTAGGGCAAAAGTTGGTTCATTTATTGAAGGGGAGAAGAGATTGTGAGTTATTAGCTACCTCCCAGGGTGAGAACAGAATTTCTGATAAAGAGGGTTATGCCTATTCAGAATTGGATATAACTGTTCTTGAGGAAGTAATGAAAATCGTGGAAGATTTTCGGCCAGATTGTATCATAAATACTGCAGCAATGACGCAAGTTGATCTTTGTGAAGATCTCAAAGAAAAATGCAGATTGATAAACGTGGGGGCTGTTGGTTTTTTAATTGCAGCCAGTAAAAAAGTAAACGCACATTTTATACAGTTATCTACAGATTTTGTTTTCGATGGAGAGAATGGGCCTTATTCTGAAGAGGATAAACCCAATCCACTTTCATATTATGCAAAAAGCAAATTGGATGCGGAACTACTTATTCAAAATTCTGGGCTTAAAAATTGGAGCATAGTTCGAACCATTATAATATATGGAGTTGCTGAGCAAATGAGCAGAAGCAATATTGTTCTTTGGGCAATGGATGCTTTGCAAAAAGGAGAAATGTTAAAAATTGTGGATGATCAATTCCGTTCTCCAACATTTGCTGAGGACTTGGCCGTTGCTTGTTTTGAAATTGCAAAAAGAAAAGCGAATGGAATTTATCATATATCCGGACCTGAGACTTTCAGTATTTTGGAAATGATCATGAAAATTGGCACCTATTTCGGCTGGAACACGCGTAATGTGCAAGCAGTCAGCTCGGATTCATTGAATCAAAAAGCTAAAAGACCACCTCGCACAGGGTTTGTTTTAGATAAAGCAAAAACTGATTTAGACTATGATCCTTTAACTTTAGAAGAGGGGCTTTCAGTGCTTGCTGAGCAGCTTTCTCCCTCGGCCAAAGCATAATTTTATATATTTGGCTCAATCACAACAAAATGAAGAAAATTCTTAACCTGTTATTAGCTCTTTTTATCCCTTTTTTAAGTTTTAGCCAAGAAGTTCGCGAGCAAGGCCTTGATGAAAAAATTAATGAAGCCTTTAAACCGGTTTCGGATTTCTTTAGTGACGTCATCTTTTTTGAGGTTAGTGATGGAACGCCATTTATCATTTTATTACTTGTTGCAAGTGCATTGTTCTTTACAATTTATTTTGGATTTGTAAATATTAGACACTTTAGAACGGCAATTAATGTGGTAAGAGGAAAGTATGATCATGTAGATGGTTCTGGTGTGGAGAAGACGGATATGGCAGTTGATGGTGATATTCCGGATACAATTAAGGATGAAAGTAAAGAAGGAGAAGTAACGCATTTTCAAGCTCTGGCCACGGCTGTTTCAGGTACTGTAGGTAATGGTAATATTGCTGGAGTGGCATTGGCTATTGCCTTAGGTGGCCCAGGTGCTACTTTTTGGATGGTTATATGTGGTTTAATTGGAATGTCTACAAAATTTGTAGAATGTACACTTGGTGTTCAGTACAGAGATGTAGGATCTGATGGAACTGTATATGGAGGCCCAATGTATTATTTGAGTAAAGGTTTGAAAGAAAAGGGTTTTGCCATGCTAGGTAAAATTGCGGCAATTTTCTTTGCAATTTTCTGTATAGGAGGATCTTTCGGTGGTGGAAATGCGGCACAATCCAATCAAGCAACGGTCGTTATTAAAGATTTGATTCAAACAGATAGCACAAGTGCTGGATTTATTATTGGTGTGATCTTAGCCGCCCTTGTGGGAATTATAATTATTGGTGGAATAAAGAGAATTGCTTCAGTAACAGAGAAAGTAGTTCCTCTTATGGCAGTTCTTTATATAGTTGCATGTCTCTATATCATTTTTAGTAACTTTTCATTGATTGATGATGCGGTTGGTTTAATATTTAAGGAAGCTTTCAATCCAACTGCTATGGGAGTAGGGGGTATCATAGGGGTTCTGCTTGTCGGATTTAAAAGAGCGGCATTTTCTAATGAAGCAGGAGCTGGTTCGGCTTCAATTGCTCACTCTGCTGTAAAGACTAAATATTCTGCTTCTGAAGGTTTAGTTGCCTTATTGGAGCCATTCATTGATACAGTAGTTATTTGTACCATGACTGCATTGGTAATCATAATGTTTAATATGGACTCTGGCGCATTTACTTTTGGAGATATTCCTGATAGGGTTGAAATGGCCGATGGAACTTTTAATGTGACGATAGATGGAAAGGTATACGAAGATGTGGATGGAAAAGTATTAATAAATGGAGAATTGAAAGAGGGAGCAGGAATTACTTCAAGTGCTTTTGAAAAATATATTCCATTTTCTAATGTTTTCTTAACGATTGCTGTTGTTCTATTTGCGGTTTCTACAATGATTTCTTGGTCTTATTATGGTCTTCAATCTTGGATGTTCTTATTTGGAAGAGGAAAGCTGTCAGATTTAATTTATAAGATGCTGTTTCTCCTATTTGTGATAGTAGGAGCAGCTGCAAATATGAGTTCGATTTGGGCATTCTCTGATGCTATGATTTTTGCAATGGTATTCCCAAATATGATAGGCTTATTTTTCCTCATGCCGGTGGTTAAAAAACAACTCAAGAGATATCTTGAAGCAATTAAGAAATAAGGTTTAACTATAAGATGGTTAGTGAGACTAACCTAGTCTAAAGCCCTTTTATTGAAAATCAAATAACCGAAATTGACAATCCAAGTCCATGGATCATCTCTTTGGTCATAATAATTGATATTTACGCTTAATGGTCCAAGGGGACTATGGTAAATTCCTCCTAATGAACCAATGTAGAATCTATTTTCAAATGGGTCACTGTATTCAGCCTGGTCATTTGGAAGTTGTAAAATGGTTTGATAAGGCTGAAACATATAGTGCTCAGTTCTTAATTCAATGTTATTGGCAACACCATATATTATTTTTCCCCCAACAGAAGCAAATTGATGAGCCCTAAATTCCTCTTGAAATAAGGTTTTGCTTTCAGGAATTGGTTGGAAAAAAGGCGAGGCTATCAATGAAGCAGTATAATTATTAAAAAACGGTTGAGAACTTATAGAAACGTTGAGCTGCGTTCCAACAACTATCCGATTTCTCAAAGGATAGTAATTCTCAATTAAAAAATCTCCGGTTACCCAATTATGTCCTTTCGAAGTAGGAAGCTCAGAATCATTAGTTGAACCTGGAATAGTATTCTCTATTCCACTAATATATCTTGCTCGAAACATGACTTTATAACCTTCTGAAGCAAATAGCTTCTTATTTAAAGTATTTCTTTGCCAAGTGAAACCAGTAGACCAAGTATTAAACTCAGTATTATCGGTAGTATCAGCAGAGGTGAAATTATCCGTTTGATAGTAATCATACTCTATTTCTGCAATACGAGCACTTAGTGTTATTTTTCCTTTATTAGATTCTGGAAAATTGAGGTTTAAACCTCCGTAGGTTTCATTTTCGACTATGAAACTAGGACGAACATCCTCAAAAAAAGTAGCAAAGCTCTCGAAATAATCATATCTGTTTAGACCACCTAAAAACTCTAGATTGAAAGGAACCACTGTTGGGAAATCCATTTTATATTTTAAAAGAACAGAACCATAATACTTTCCGAAATAAGAATTAGCAATGAAGGATTTAGGTGTCTTTCCAAAGAAGTTATACTTAAATCTTAAGAACCCAGTATTTACTGGTCTTGAAGAGAAATTTCCACCAAAGGAAACCTCAATATCTTTTTCCTGATATACGGTTAGGTTTAAATCATAGGCATTTGCTTGTTTATCGTATCTAAGTTTAGGGTATATATATTGGATTTTGTCATCCTCAATAAGTCTGTAATATGTAGGTAAAAAATCCATTAAATTATCAGCACTTTTTATGCCTTGTGGGTAAATTACTTTTTCAATATACCTTCGCATTGAAGGGCCAACACCATCAATGGTAATGTGTCTTAAATTCAATTCGGGTAACTTAGATTTAAATAATTTTCTTTTTTCTTCTAAGGCACTGGTGTCTTGCCTTCTGACTACCATACCCTTTATTTCGTCCATCCTTTTTAAAGTGCTTCTATAGCCAATCACTACATTTTCAGTTGCTTTGTTAAATTCAAAAGTTCCTGAATTTACATCTGGAAGAATTACCAAACCATTCTCACAAGGTAAACTGAAATCGGTTTTAGAAACAATCATGTTTTCTAATAGGGAGAAAAGATTGTTTTCATCAGGTTCTGGAGAGTTGGTGGAAACATTAGAACCAATTATAACATCGGGAATAAAGTCTTTGTATAGCACATCAGCTGGAAAATTATTGTATAAGCCCCCATCAAACAAAAGTTTGCCATTAACACGAATAGGTCTAAAATAAAACGGATAAGAAGAAGAAACCCGAACTGCTTCATTAAGTTCTCCTCCCCTAAAAACATGTTCTTTTTTTTCTACAATGTCAGCACCTATACACCTAAAAGGAACAAATAAACTATCAAAACTATAGCCAGCAGAGGCAGATACAGGCCCGAAGATTTTTAACATCTCCAGATCCATCATAACAGGGTCAATTATTTTTGTTGGTAATCCATAACCCAATAATGAATCCTTGTCCAACTTAAGTGTTATCCAGGAAGCATCTTCTTCAGATTGTTTAAAGAAATAACTATACTGATCCTCTACACCTCCCTCAATACCTTTTAAAAATTTCTCTGATCTAAAGAATGTTTCTATTTCTGCAATGCTCAAACCGGAAGCATACATAGCTCCAATAATTGCACCCATAGATGTTCCAGTAATATAGTCTATGGGAATATTATTTTCCTCTAAAGCTTTCAGGACACCAACGTGCGCCAAACCACTTGCTCCTCCTCCGCTTAAAACTACACCTACTTTTTGAGCAAAGAATTGATTAGTTCCCAAAAGGAATATCATTGAAAATATGGCAGAGAGTTTTCTGATGGGATATTTTTGACAAAAATAAAGTATTTAGGTTTTGATTGTTTTTATTCTAATTTATTCTTTTCAAGGAATAAATAAATTGAATTAAATTTCTGAACGCCCTTTTACTGAGCAACTATCATTCTTTTGGTATGAAGAGTATATCCATTAACCACCAAAGAATAGAAATAAACTCCCTTTTCCAAATCTTGAGAATAAACTTTGATATCTCCTGTATTCTTAGAAAGTTCAATTTTTCTTACCAAACTTCCAGTAAAATTGTAAATATTAATGAATCCGCTATTTACGGCTTCAGGTAGCTTGTATGAGATAATAGACTTATCCAATACAGGGTTGGGAATAGGTAAAGAAACGTTGGATTGTGATATGAAAAACGCTGTATTTATAATAGAATCATCCTTTTCTATATCCTGCGCATAGCTGCCAAGAGAGAAAAACGAAAAAAGAACTATTATATAAATCAACCTCATAAACCAAAGTTTCCCTAAAATTAAGGGAATTATTGGCTCTTGTCCATTAAAAAGACTGGGTATTTTGTTAAAAACAGCTAAAAAAGTCTAGCCACAGAGAATTTAAGCCATTGCCTCTATTAAGTCCTGACCCGTAATGATGTGATAGGTCCCGTCATTAATGTGGACGAGAACAGCAGGATTGTTTCTGTTAATCATCGAAGCTATTTCACTTAATTCCGATTGTTGATTAACAACTTTGAACGGTTCATTCATTAATTCCTTTATCAGAACTTTATGTAAATCCTTTCCTTGAGATACAGCCTCTAAAAGTTTAGATTCTTCTATAGAACCAACGAATTCTCCTTGAAAATTCTTAACTGGAATTTGAGATATTTTATACTTAATCATTTGATTGAGCGCATTGTTTGCAGGTTGTTCCTGACTAACGGAAATAAGCCTTTTGCCAACATGCTTGTTCACCAGATCCAGTGCAGTTTTATTAGTCTCTGGAAGAAAACCACGATCTTTCATCCAGTCGTCATTGAACATTTTACCTACATACCTTGAACCGTGATCGTGAAAGAGTATCACAGTTACGCTGTTTTCATCTAATTTATCCTTTAACTGCCTCAATCCAGCCATTGCAGAACCGCATGAATAACCTAGCAAAAGTCCTTCTTTTCTTGCTAACTCTCTGGACAATAGGGCACCGTCCTTATCGGTAACTTTTTCGAAATAATCTATTATCCCAAAATCAACATTTTTAGGTAAAATGTCTTCACCAATACCTTCTGTTATGTAGGAGTATATTTCGTTTTCATCAAACTCTCCTGTTTCATGGTATTTTTTAAATACGGAACCATAGGTGTCAACCCCCCAAATTTTAACATCTGGATTTTTTTCTTTCAAATATTTTCCAACTCCTGAAATAGTCCCTCCAGTTCCAACCCCAACAATAAAGTGAGTAATTTTTCCTTCGGTTTGTTCCCATATTTCAGGCCCTGTGGATTCGTAATGGGCTTTTGCATTACTTAAGTTATCGTATTGATATGGATAAAATGAGTTTGGAATTTCTTCGCTCAATCTGCTTGCTACAGAATAATAAGAATCAGGATGATCAGGAGAAACATTGGTTGGGCAAACAACAACTTCGGCTCCCATTGCTCGAAGAATATCCATCTTTTCCTTGCTCTGTTTATCACTTAAAGTACAAATAAGCTTATAACCTTTTACAATAGCGGCTAATGCCAAGCCCATTCCAGTATTTCCTGAAGTACATTCTATGATAGTCCCTCCAGGCTTTAGCTTTCCAGAAGCTTCGGCATCCTCTACCATCTTTAGTGCCATTCTATCCTTGGTGCTATGTCCTGGATTGAAATACTCAACTTTTGCATAAACCTTCCCTGGTATATCTGCAGCTATTTTGTTCAGTTTAATTAGTGGAGTATTACCGATAGTTTGAAGTATATTATCAAAGACTTTCATGTGTTAATTCTATGTGTTGAAATTAATTGAAGCGTAAAGCTTTAACAGGATCTAGTTTTGTAATTATCCACGAAGGTATAAGTAAAACACTAATACAAATCACGAAAATACCGAGATCCAGCAATAGAAAATAAGTCCAGTTTAATCCAACCGGAACCTCACTAAGAGAATAACTCTCAGGGTTTAATTTTATAATTTGAAAATGCTTTTGAATTAATAAAAGCCCAATGGCTATGATATTTCCTAGCACTAGGCCCTTTAAAATCATTTTTGAGGCATTGTAAAGAAATATCTTTCTTATGCTCCAATTTGCAGTGCCTAGTGCCTTTAGCAAACCTATAAGTTTTGTTTTTTCTAGGATTATAATAATAATGGTTGATGTCATATTTATAATGGCAACTACAATCATCAAAACGATAATTATTTGAGAGTTAACTCCAATCATTTCGAGCCATGAAAAAAGCTCTTTATTTAGGCTCTCAAAATTATTGCTTATCAAATCATAGGTGACGAAATCATCAATTTCCAGTTGTTTCTCTTCCAGATTAGAAATATCCTTTAGAAGCACTTCGTACCCACCAATATAATTAGAATAACTACCGCCACTAGTGCTTATGGTGTAGTTTTGATTTGAATCGATTTCAATAAATGCGGTATCTGGAATAGTCCCTGAATCATCGTTGACAACAACATAGATAGAGGTATCTTTTGTGGTCTTAATAAAATGAGGTCCCGGACCACTCAATTGATTACTCCATGAATATTTATAGAATAAATCTCCTCCAAAAGCACCCGCCTTTAAATAAACTCCCTTGTTTAATGAATCCCTGGCCACTAGATTAGCTCGAATTCCCCAATTATTGATTTTTCGAATATGCTTTATGTCACCAATGATTTGTTGGTTGTCAAATTCTGCTAAATCAGTGGAGAAAATGCCAACAATTTTTAGCTTTCTAACTCTAAAATCTTCCGTACTGTTTATAAAATATACAGAAGCTTTATCATTAAGAACAAAGCTTAATTTATTGGCTAAAGTTTTAGAAATTAAAATTTCGTTTGTGGCAGAGGAATCATTGAGTTCAATGATTCTGCCTTCCAAGAGGTGTTCTTCCAAGAATCTCCAGTTATAATCCTTTGAAATTCCTTTCACCACTATTCCTTCCAGACCATCATTATTTTCAATTAAAGCACCTTTTGTGGCATAAATTTGGATATGATCTACATAATCAAGACTTTGTATATCGGAAATTATTTTGGAATTCAATTCAATTTTTTCCGCTTCAGTATTTTGAGAAGAAGAAATTTTCGAGATTTGTATGTGCGATCCGAATCCGATAATTTTATTTTGAATTTCCTCACGAAAGCCAATGAGAATAGATAAAGAGATAAACATAACAGCCACTCCAAGAACTATTCCTAGAGTAGCTAACTTAACTATGGGTCTAGAAATTCTTCCAGTTTTCTTGAAAATTCTGTTGGATATAAATCGTTCTAAATTCAACTTTTTATTGAGTTCAAATACTCTTGCAAAGTATGCAAAATATATGCTACTTTTTTGTGGTCTTTTTGCAAAAGATATTAGCGCACAAAATGATTTTATTCCTGAATCTGCTTACAAAAAGGACATAAAAGTTGGGGCAGATTTATTGGAACAATACCTTCCCATTTTAAAAGATCAGTCCGTTGCTGTAGTGGCCAATCAATCCAGTATTATTGGTGATGAACATCTAATTGATGTTTTACTTGATAATAACATATCTATTCAGCATGTATTTGCTCCAGAACATGGTTTTCGTGGTTTTGCAGATGCCGGAGAGAAAGTAGATGATAATATAGATGAGAAAACTGGTCTTTCAATTATCTCTTTGTACGGAAAAAATAAGAAACCAAATAAGGAACAGCTAGAAGGTATAGATATAGTTGTTTTTGATATTCAGGATGTTGGAGTCAGATTCTACACTTATATATCTACCATGCATTATGTAATGGAAGCTTGCGCAGAATCTGGAATTAAGGTGTTGGTGCTAGACCGCCCTAATCCTAATGGTTTTTATGTTGATGGCCCAGTTTTGAAGCCTCAGTTTAAATCTTTTGTTGGGATGCATGAAGTGCCATTAGTTCATGGAATGACGATTGGTGAATATGCACAAATGATTAATGGTGAGGGATGGCTGGAAAATGGAATAGTTTGCGATTTGCAAGTTATTTCATGTGAGAACTATACACATAAAGACCTTTATAAATTGCCTGTAAAGCCCTCACCTAATTTGCCAAATATGACCAGTATATATCTTTACCCATCTTTGGCTCTTTTTGAAGGGACTATAATAAGTGTAGGAAGAGGCACAGATAAACCATTCCAGCAAATTGGTCACCCAGAGCTTACTAATGGAGATATCGTTTTTACCCCTAGAAGTGGTCCAGGTGCAAAATATCCGAAACTTCAGGATGCGGAATGCAAAGGGGTAGATTTAAGCAATTTTGGATCATTTTACTTGCGCCATACTAGAAGGCTGTATTTGTATTGGATGATTGAGACTTACAAATCTTTTCCTGATAATAAGGTGTTTTTTAATAAAAATAACTTCTTCAATAAACTGGCTGGTAATGCGCAACTTCAGGTGCAAATTCGTAACGGTTTAAATGAAACAGAAATCAGAGCTTCATGGCAACAAGATCTTTTAGCTTTCAAAGAAATTAGGAAGAAATATTTGCTTTATACAGACTTTAAGTAAATAATTCTTGTAGTTCCAGTCTTTTGTTATTAGAATTGTCTGAACATTCTAATTAAACAACTTATGAAAATTTTATTACGATTATGCATTCTTGCTGTATTTAATTTGAGTATGGTCTACTCCATGGCTCAGGTTACAGTAAGTGGAACAGTAAAAGACGGTTCTACAAATGAGACTTTAATTGGCGCAACTGTGTTGGTTAAGGGAACTGCGTTGGGAACGGTTACTGATATTGATGGTAAGTACTCTATTCAGGTACCTAGCACACCAACTACTTTAGTTTTTTCATTCATTGGATATGAATCAGTTACGAAAGAAGTTACTTCTGCTTCTAGCTCAATGGATGTTACTCTAAATTTATCCTCTAATAGTTTAGATGAGGTAATTATTAATGGTTTTGCGACCACTGTAACTAGAAGAAACTCAGCTAATGCAGTTGCAAGAGTATCGGCTAAGGAATTAACAGAAGTTGTAAACCAGCAAACAATGGAAGGTGCGCTTCAAGGACAGTTTGCAGGTGCGGAGATTAAGTCTGCTTCTGGTGCTCCTGGTGGTGGATTCTCTGTAAAGATGAGAGGTGTGACCTCAGTTTTTGGTAATCAACAGCCGCTATACATAATAGATGGTGTTTTCTTAAATAATTCAACCATTTCCTCTGGTGTAAATGTTGTATCAGAAGCCGCAGGTGGTGGAAATACCTCTACAAATCAAGATGATTCATCTAATCGAATCGCAGATATTGATCCAGAGGATATTGAGAGTATAGAAGTTTTAAAAGGAGCATCTGCTGCTGCAATTTATGGAAGTCAGGCTGCTGGTGGAGTTGTTATCATAACAACAAAAAGAGGTCAGGCAGGAAGGACTAAAGTTTCTTTATCTCAAACATTCGGAACAATAAGACCAATTTCATTATTGGGTACAAGAGATTGGAATGCTCAAAGAGTTGAAGATTCTTTTGGACCAGACGCAGTTACTACTTTTAATCAAAATGGCATTACAGACTACGAGGCGGAGTTATATGATAACACTGGACTCAATACAACTTCAAGATTAGAGATTTCAGGTGGGAATGATGTTACGCAATATAAGTTTGGAGCTACATATAAAAATGAAGATGGAATCGTTGAGAATACTGGTTATGAAAAAGCTTCATTTAGATTAAACTTAGATCAGAAAGTAACCGATTGGTTAGATGTGGATTTATCTATGAACTATATAGATTCTGAAGCTGACAGAGGGTTCTTTAACAACGGAAATACCAACACTACTGTAGGTTATGCTTTAGCGTTTACTGCACCTTGGGAAAACCTATTTCCAGATGAAAATGGTGTGTTTCCGGCAGGAGGCGCAGGATCAAATGTTCTAGAGACCGTTAATACCGTTACCAATAGAGAAAATGTTGATAGGTTTATTGGAGGTGTTACCGCTAACTTTAATTTATACCGAGATGAAAAGAATAATGTGAAGTTCGTAGCAAGAGGTGGTATGGATACCTACACACTAAAGAATACAGGTATTTTTCCTCAGTCTTTGACATTCTATCAAGATCCTTCATCTTTAAGAGGTGTTTTGTTGGCTGGTAATACAACAAACCAGAATACAAATATGCAAGGGTTCTTGGTATGGTCTCATTATCGTCCTTCTGGAATATCATTTACAACCAGCGCAGGTGCTACCAGAGAAGATGGAAATCTAGATAACAACTTGGTTACTGCAACTGGTTTGATTGGTTCTCAAACGAATGTTGATCAAGCAGATAATGTTGGAGTTAATCAAACAAGAAGATCTTTTATTAATAAAGGATTTGTAATTCAAGAAGAAATTAATTTCGATGAGAAGGTGTTTGTAACTTTAGGGATTAGAGGAGATAAATCCACTAATAATGGAGATGCCAATGAACTTTTCTTTTATCCAAAAGCCAATGTTGCTTTCAACCTTCCTAAATTGGGAATTACTCCTTCAGAAAAAATCAGTACGCTTAAACCAAGAATCGCTTACGGTGAATCACAAAGATCACCAGTATTTAGTGCAAGATTTAACACTTTAGCTCCAACATTTATAGGAGTTAACTCTGGTTTAAATACAGCAGGTATTTTAGGGAATCCAAATATTCTTCCCGAAAGACAAAAAGAGTTAGAATTTGGTGCAGATATAGGTGTTGCGGATGATAAGGTTGTATTAGGTATTACCTATTATATCAAAACAATTGATGAATTATTACTACAGGATCAGATTGAGCCTTCTTCTGGATTTACAAGACAGTGGGTAAATGCTGGTTCACTTCAGAATAAAGGCCTTGAGATTACGGCAGATGCGAATATTATTAGAAAAGAAAACCTTTCTTGGACAACAGGAATTAATTGGTGGATGAATAGATCTGAGGTTACTGAATTGAATGTTGATCCTTTCAATACAGGAGGATTTGCTGCGAGTTTAGGACAATTCAGAATTGAAGAAGGAATGCCTGCTACTCAGCTAGTAGGTACAGTAAGACCAGAAGATGCAGCAACTTTAGATCCTGACGGAGATGGTTTTGCGGTATATGGTGATGCTGAGCCTGATTTCCAAATGAACTGGAGAAACTCTTTAAATTATAAAGAATGGAGTTTGGACTTTTTATGGCATTGGAAAAATGGAGGTGATAATATCAATCTAAGCACACTTCTTTATGATCTAGCTGGAACAACCTGGGATTATGATGATGTAACTCTAGACCCTGCAGGGGTACTAGGTAATGGAGAATTTAGAACTTCTGAGTGGTTTGCTGGAAATGCATCTCCTTGGATCGAAGATGCTAGTTACCTAAGGTTAAGACAAATTGGAGTTTATAGATCTTTTCCACTAGGATGGTCTGATGGAACTGCATCAATCAAGTTGGGTATTTCGGCTAGTAACCTGATCAATATTTTTGATTATAATAGTTACGACCCAGAGGTATCAAACTTTGGAGGAAACGTTTTAGCTAACAATATTGAGGTAACACCTTTCCCAAGTTCTAAGCGTTTAAATTTCCATATCAAAGCCAATTTTTAATTAATAAAAAGAAAATTATCATGAAGAATATGATGAATAGAATAGCAGTGCTTTTAGTTCTTGTTTTTGGGCTGAACGCTTGCGAATTGGATCCAATTGCAGATCCTAACGGACCTACTGCAGAGAGCTTTGAGACTGGAGCTGCTCTATCAGATTTACAATTATTGGTTTCAGGTCTAGAAGCTGTTATCAGAAATGATATGGAGTTTCACTATGAAACCGTGAATATCGTAGGAAGAGAATATTATGATTTAAATAATGTCGATCCTAGGTATACTGGAGAGTTATTAGGAGCGCAAGGCGCTATTTTAGATAATAATGGTTTCTTAACTACAAGAAGTTTTTCGGCACGTCACAGATCCATTAGAAATGGTCATGTATTGATTAATGCTGCTAACAATGCGGATATTTCAAATGCTCAGAGAAATGGATATCTTGGAATGGCAAAAACAGTTCAGGCATATGAAATGCTTCTGGAATTGAACAGACAGTATGAAAACGGAATTCGTTTGGATACTTCTGATCCATTTAACTTAGGTCCATATTCCAATGGTTATCAAGACGGCCTTTCCGGAATAATGAGTATTTTGAATGATGCAAATTCAAACTTGGCAAATGCTGAATTTGCGTTTGTAAGTACTTTGGCTGATTCACCTGCTGAATTTGCTCAATTCAATAGGGCTTTGGCAGCAAGAGTAGCTTTATATCAAAATGATAATGCAACAGCGCTTACAGCTTTGGATGATTCTTTTATGAATCTTACGGGTGATATGTTTGACGGTATTTATCATTCTTTCGGTCTTTCTGGGAATGATCAGGCAAACCCATTATTCTATATTCCGACTCCGGATAACGATAGATATATAGTTCAACAAGAATTTTTTGACGATGCAGAAGCCGGAGATAGTAGAGTTTCAAGTAAGACTCTAGATTTAGGAACAACAATTATTGCAGATGATTTACAGGGCGATTTTCAAATTACTCTTTACAATTCTAATATTGATGGTGTTCCTTTAATCAGAAATGAAGAATTAATTTTGATTTATGCTGAAGCCAATATAGCTTCTAATCCTGGAGAGGCAGTTAATGCAATTAACATTGTGCGTAATGCTGCTAGTTTAGGAAACTATACTGGTTCTAATGACCCAGCTGATTTAGAAAATGAAATCTTACAACAGAGAAGATATTCTCTTTTCGGTGAAGGTCACCGTTGGATAGATATGAGAAGATATGGAAGATTGGATCAAATTCCTACGGATAGACCTGGGGATGTTGTTCATGTTCAATTTCCAAGACCTATTGCTGAACAATAAATATTAGTTTAGAATGTATTTGAAAAAGAGAATTCCGTTTGGGGTTCTCTTTTTTTATTTGAGCTTTTTCATTATTTCCAATGCAGCTTTAGGAATTTTCGTTCCAGGGCCAAAAACAAAGGAGACTCCTGCGTCAAATAAGAATGTGTAATCTTTTTCTGGAATAACACCTCCTGCTATCACCATTATGTCAATTCTCTTGTATTTTTTCAATTCTTCAATAACCTGAGGAATAAGGGTTTTATGCCCCCCGGCCAAACTTGAAACACCGAGAATATGAACATCGTTCTCAATAGCCTGCTTCGCAACTTCTTTTGGAGTTTGAAAAAGAGGTCCTATGTCCACATCGAAACCAATATCAGCAAAAGAGGTTGCAATAACCTTCGCGCCTCTGTCATGACCATCCTGACCCATTTTAGCAACTAAAATTCTCGGCCTTCGTCCATTTCTCTCTTTAAAATCTGCGGTTGCATTTAATGCTTCTTGGAAAGATTTGTTATTCATAAGCTCTGCCGAATATACACCTGAAATGGCATTTATTTTCGCTTTATAGCGCCCAAATACCTTCTCAATGGCCAGTGAAATTTCTCCAAGTGTTGCTCTTGCTTTAGCAGCTTTTACCGAAAGTGCCAAGAGGTTGCCCTGACCAGTTTTTGCAGATTCTGTAATTTCAGCTAAGCACGTTTGTACTTCTTTATCATTTCTTTCCGCTTTTAACTTTGCGAGACGATTTAATTGGCTTTCCCTTACCTTTGAATTGTCCACTTCCAGAATATCTAATTCGTATTCATCTTCAGTTTGATACTTGTTTACACCAACTATAATTTCCTTTCCAGAGTCTATTCTGGCTTGTCTCTTTGCAGCAGCGGCTTCGATCTTCATTTTTGGTAAACCAGAGTCAATTGCTTTAGCCATTCCACCTAAACTCTCAATTTCAGTTATATGACTCCAGGCTTTTTTGACCAATTGCTCAGTTAAGTATTCTACATAATAAGAACCAGCCCAAGGATCAATAGCTTTAGTAATGTCTGTTTCTTCCTGAATAAATAACTGCGTGTTTCGTGCTATTCGCGCTGAGAAATCAGTTGGTAGGGCAATTGCTTCATCTAAAGAATTGGTGTGAAGCGATTGTGTTCCACCCAGAACAGCAGCCATTGCTTCTATGGTTGTTCTTGCAACATTATTGTAAGGGTCTTGTTCTGTGAGTGACCATCCACTAGTCTGACAGTGCGTTCTTAATGCCATACTTTTAGGATTCTCAGGTTCGAATTGTTTGATCAACTTGGCCCAAAGCAAACGTCCGGCTCTAAGTTTGGCTATTTCCATAAAATGATTCATTCCAATTCCCCAGAAGAATGAGATTCTAGGAGCGAATTCATCTATTTTGAGACCAGCATCAATTCCTGTTTTAATATATTCTAAGCCATCTGCAAGCGTATAAGCTAATTCCAGATCTGCTGGTGCTCCTGCTTCATGCATGTGATAACCAGAGACGGAAATAGAATTGAACTTGGGCATATTTTCTGAAGTATATTTGAAAATATCTCCAATAATCCGCATACTTTGTTCGGGTGGATATATATAGGTGTTTCGCACCATGAACTCCTTAAGGATGTCATTTTGAATGGTGCCCTTTAAACTCTTTGGATCAACACCCTGCTCTTCTGCAGCGGCAATATAAAAAGCCATAATAGGAAGCACCGCACCATTCATGGTCATGGAAACGGAAATATCTTCAAGCGGAATTTGATCAAATAAAACTTCCATATCTAAAATGGAATCAATAGCGACTCCCGCTTTGCCCACATCACCTTCAACTCTTGGGTGGTCGCTATCGTACCCTCTGTGCGTTGCTAGATCAAAAGCTACCGAAAGCCCTTTTTGTCCTGCAGCTAGATTTCTTCGATAAAAAGCATTTGATTCTTCAGCGGTACTGAATCCAGCATATTGACGAATAGTCCAGGGTCTTACCGTATACATAGAAGCATATGGGCCACTCAAATAAGGTGCTATTCCGGCTCCAAATTTAGTGTGTTCGAAATTACTGTCAGTCTTAAAATAGAGGGAACGAAGTTCAATTTCTTCCAACGTTTCCATGGTTTGCTTAGACTCTTCATTTCCAATCGCAAAGTCGTGAAAACTAATATTTGAAAAATCCATTTTAGCCATTACATAAGATGTTAGGAAAATTAAAGTGACCTTTTGTCACTGTCCAATTCTTTTTTTCTTGATCAGTATTTAGATATTTATTTTCACCTATCATAGTCTGAGAACCTTCGTTAAATGCATTGACTTTTTTCTTTGCACTTGTGAAAATCTTATCTTGAATCGAATTATTATCTAGATTACCAAAAAAACCACCTGATATCTGAATTTTCATGAATTCATCCCATGCAACTTGAACCAACTCATAGGTTAGCTTATCAATATAATGAGACCCCATGCTCATATCTCTAACCTTGTTTAAATATGATTCTTCTTTCAGAAGGTTTTGGATATTTCTGGCAAGTCGTAATGAATTTTTATTTGTAATTCCATCATGTGGCAAAACTTCTATTTCATTGCAAGAACCAATAGCCGCGGCCATAGTTGCTTGACTGTTTCTTATCAAATTCGTTTCAGGATCGTTAATTCCTAGAATCAAATCAGAAGTTTTGGCAATCACATATGCATGTGCACTGCGACTATGCTTGGGATTATATGCTTGAATTATTTTTGCCCAAAGAATTCGCAAAGCTCTGAACTTGGCAATTTCAAGGAAGTATGAATTTCCAACAGATATTTCAAAATATATCCGCGCGGATATATCGTCAATTGTAAAATCATCAATCAAATGCTCCAAATATTCATTTCCCAAAGCAATTGAATATGCTAATTGCTGAACAATACTAGCTCCACTTGATTCAAAGTAAGAGCCGTCAATTTTAAGTAGTTTAAAAGCGGGGTTTGTACCAAATAATTCAGATTGAAGTTTAAAATCCTCAACCCATTGCAGATTACATTCTCCCTTTTCCACAAAGCCTTCCAAAAGAGAATCATTTAATCCTCCTTGCAATTTTTCATTATCCACTTCTAAACTTTCAGCCCAGCTTAAATGGTCCTGAAGCATTCGAGAATTCAAATAAATTGGAATCATTTGAGGAAATACTCCCTCCAGTTTCTTTTGAAAATTACTGGTATTTCCATTAATTCTTAGTGAAGAACATCCGGTATTAAGACTTTCCAGAATATATTCGTTTACACTGCTGGAATCCAGATTAAAAGATTGTCTGATTTTCCAATCTTCGCTAAGTCCTGTTCTCAAATAGGATAGGACTTTCTGGTTCTCGGAATGTTTTTTTTTAGGCTCATTTCTGTAAAAGGGTTTTATATTAATCCCTTCTGTTTGCCAATTCAAATCCTCTATGGCCTTGCCCTTCAACTCGGATTTTATCTTTTCCTTCCAATTCTCTTCGGAAAGCCCCTCAAATTCTTCAAACATCATTTTATTAGTTGATACCTCCATTAATGAGGTAAATTTAAGGAAATAAAAAAGGCTTCCATGAAGCCTTATAATTTATTGGATATGACAATTGCTCTAATTTTCAGTTGGATGATATACGAAAATTACCTCATTGTCCTTTTTCATATAATACTGTTCTCTTGCAAATTTTTCAAGCAGGATAGGGTCTTCTAACTCTTCAATACTTTCTTTTGTGCTAAGTATTTTCTCCTGATAAAACTCTATTTCATCCTGATAACTATTGATGGTCTTTTTGTACTCAATAAGTCGAAAAATATTAGTGCTTTCAAAAGTGAATATCCATGCGATGAAAAT
This sequence comes from uncultured Flavobacteriales bacterium, assembly GCA_964609215.1. Lineage (GTDB taxonomy): Bacteria > Bacteroidota > Bacteroidia > Flavobacteriales_D > JABDKJ01 > JABDKJ01. The sequence continues at coordinate 61,999 of CAZSQZ010000012.1, read as the reverse complement.
TATAGTAGTCAAAGCATACTTATTTTTAAGAATATTGAGAAGCTTCTGTGCCATGCATCTAATTTAATACTCTTAAATCTGTCCAGGGAATGCTTAACACAAATCCACTAACAAGTTATTTTTGATTCATCCAAGAAAGGGGTATCTATAATCCTTTGCTGGAACAAAGGTCTCTTTAATTGTCCTTGGAGAAACCCATCTTAACAAATTCATGTATGCTCCAGCCTTGTCGTTTGTTCCAGAACCTCTTGCCCCACCAAAGGGTTGTTGACCAACGACCGCACCTGTAGGCTTATCATTAATATAAAAGTTTCCTGCAGCATTCTCCAACTTCTTCGTAGCCAATTCTATTGCATACCTATCTCTAGCCATAATTGCTCCAGTTAATGCATAATCAGAAGTTTTATCCACTAATTCTAATGTCTTCTCAAACTCATTTTCTTTATAGACATAAATAGTTAGAACAGGTCCAAAAATTTCTTCACACATGGTTCTGAATTTTGGATCTGTTGTCACGACTACTGTTGGTTCAACAAAGTATCCCTTTGAACTATCGCAATTGCCGCCCGTTATGATTTTAGCATTCTTTTGTTTCTTTATATAGCTCAAATAAGACTTTATTTTATCGAAAGACTTTTTGTCGATAACCGCGTTCATAAAGTTAGATGGATCTTCGGGGCTTCCCATTTTAAAGGAGTTGACCATTTTAACCAATTCCTTTTCAACTCTTCCCCAAATATTTTTAGGAATATAGGCCCTTGAGGCAGCAGAACACTTCTGTCCTTGATATTCAAAAGCACCTCTTGCCAAGGCTGTTGCTACTTCTTTGGAATCTGCAGTTTTATGCGCAACTATAAAATCTTTTCCTCCAGTCTCCCCAACTATTCTAGGATAGCTGTTATACTTATCAATATTATTTCCAATTTCTTTCCATAGATGCTGGAATACTTTGGTGGAACCCGTAAAATGCAAACCAGCAAATTCTGGATGACTAAAAATCTCTTTTCCAGCCACAGGACCATCAACAGTTATCATATTAATTACACCATCCGGTAAGCCAGCGGCCTCGAAAAGATCCATGATTACTTTTGCAGAATAGATTTGAGAATCGGCAGGTTTCCAAACTACTACATTACCCATCATAGCTGGTGCAGCGCAAAGATTTGCACAAATTGAAGTGAAGTTAAATGGAGTAATTGCAAATACAAATCCTTCTAAAGCTCTATATTCCATTCTGTTCCACATTCCTGGATTAGAATCGGGCTGTTCGAAGTAAATGTCTTGCATAAATTTCGCATTGAACTTGAAGAAATCTATCAATTCACATGCGGCATCAATTTCTGCTTGAAATACATTCTTTGATTGCGCAAGCATGGTTGCAGCATTCATTTTGTCTCTAAACGGACCAGCAAGCAAATCAGCTGCTTTAAGGAATATTGAAGCACGATGCTCCCAAGACATATTTGCCCATTTTCCTCTTGCTTTTAAAGCGGAATCAATCGCCTTTCTTACATGTGATGCATCACCTTCATAATAATGCCCAATTACATGCTTATGATCATGGGGAGGATTTAATTCTTTCTTCTTTTTGCCTTTTACCTTGGCACCATTGATGCGCATGGTTATATCAATTGGTTTTTGGTTATACATCTTGTGATATTCCTTTAAAAGAGATTCTCTTTCAGAGCTACCTGGTGCATAACTTAAAACAGGTTCATTTTCTGGATATGGGATATTATATATTCCTTTAGGCATTATCGATTAATTAGAAATTTGCCCAAAAGTAAAAAAGAAAAATAACGAATCTTAAATCAATTCATTTTATACGGAGCAATTAATTTAAAGCTTGGAACTTTAACCTTAATGTCTGAATCGTTTTCAACGTTTTTCATGAAATATGCGCCTTGCATCATTCCAATTTCCGTGCTTAAATCGCAGGTTGAAGAATATGAGTAAGTTTCTCCAGGGGCTATGAATGGCTGCAATCCAACAATTCCCACACCTTCTACCTCTCTTCTCGATCCATTGGCATCAACTATAACCCATTTGCGTCTAAGTAATTGCACTTCAAAAGAATTGGTGTTTTCGATATTGATGGAATACGAAAAGATATACTCATTTAGGTTTGGTCTAGAGTAATCCTTTTCAAATAGTGTTTCCACACTTATTTTTATTCCCTGTGTTATCTGCGTTACCATTCCTTAAAATCATTCAATTATACGCAATGCGTTAAATTAGGGTAGGTCTATTTATTAACAAAAACCTATGTTATTAACAGTATTTGCTCTTTTTTGTTCTGATAGAATTAAACTATTGAAATTGAGCGTTTTGAAATAGGTGTTAAGAGAAAATAATATTGTGTTTATAGATGGTGAGCCTAAAAATGTAGTTTTAACACTATGTTAATAATTCGACTCCTGTAATTTTTGCTTTTAAAAATTTTGAGTTGAGAATTGTCTGATTCCTATCAGTCGATCATAGTCTAATGATCGATCCCTGTAATAGACGAAAATCGTATAATCATTAATTGTTTCTGAATGAGTGCCTTCCAATAGAGATAAATCCAGTTCTGTCTTACCATCTTCCAAGACAGCAAAATGATAATTATAGTAACCCTGCTTTAGTAATATTGAAGCTCTGTACTGCAGAGTCTCTTCATTATATTTCATTTTAAATTCAGGTTTGGCCTGCCATTCAGAAAGTTCTCCAAAAATGTAGACATCGCCATTTTCTATAGGATCAGATTTATCCAAAATAAAATGAACATTCATGTATTCTGGTTCTAATCTGTCATCAAAACCATCATCGTTTCTAATAAGATATTTTCCATTTATATCATACTCAAAAAGGTATTGCTTATAGCCTCTGCTTTTTTGGGGATTAAGGTAAACCTGAATTCCATCATCTGTTTTTTTGAAATTATTCACTTCCTCTGTACCGTATCTGACACTTTTCAAATCAATTTTTCTAAACTCATTTCCTCCCCAAAATTCATTATCTCTTTCATAATTATACTCCAGAACCTCATTTCTTATAAACCTTGGTTTCAAACCATAAATAGCATTATCCCACCTACCGTTTTGCCTTATAACCACGGATACATCTCTGTAAGGATTTGGAACCTCAAAATTTTTCACAAATACATTGAAATCGATTTCCTGTTTATAATTTCTATACTGAACCACAGAGGATTTTCTTACAAAAGGTTCTATGCCCACAAAGTTTTCGTTTACCATGAAGCGTCTAGTAATTACGGGATTATCTTTGTTATCCTCATAGACCAAAATAACATAGTTGCCAGATTTTGTAATCCTTAGATTATCATTGGGAATACTTATTTCATATCTAATATAATCTACAATAGTGTTGAATGAGTGTTGCCAATTATTGATTATGTCAGGATAAAAACCTTCCATATATTCAGGTTCGAGTAATCCACTTGGTTCCCAATCTGAATTGCAATGAATAAGTGTATAATAGTAATTTTTGTAACGACTGGCCAGGTCATCAAAACCTAAAACCAAAGGATTATTGGAGCCTACTTCAAATATTGGTGTGCTTAATTGCTCTACACCGCTATTGTACATCTGAACAGTTTTTATACTTCCTTTATAGGTTTTGTCCGCAAGCAATATATGATCATTGCTTACAAATTCATCTGGTTCTTCTTCCTCAGAGTAAGTTTCTTTTTTTTCCTGATTGAACTCGGTTATTGGATCTTGTGTTTTACAAGACGAAATAGTTAACAATATGGTAACTATGATTGGGCTGAAGCGTAATGAAATGGTAGTCAAATATTTCTTATTTATAATTATTCTAAATAAACATTTCCTTTCTCAAAATGTTGAGAACTTGAATATTAACGTAAGAACAAATTTATAATTTTGCCGCGCAAAACGGCAGCTAGGATGAAGTCGAATACATTTAAGATTAAAAAGGGTCTCAATATCAAGCTTGAAGGAGAGGCCGACAAAGTCATTTCAGACTCCAATGTTTCCTCTGTATATGCAATTAAACCTACTGATTTCGTTGGGGTTATCCCAAAACTTATTGTGAAACAAGGATCGGAAGTTAAAGCCGGTGATATTCTGTTTTATGATAAGAATAACGAAAAGGTAAAATTTACGTCTCCTGTAAGTGGAGAAGTTGCAGAAGTAGTTAGAGGAGCAAAACGTAAAATTCTCGAGGTTAAGATAATTGCTGATAGCACAGTTAGTTACAGACAATTCTCTGGAAATAAGGATGATGCAGAATCAATAAAAAGTACTTTACTGGAAAGTGGTTGTTGGCCATTTATTCGTCAAAGACCTTATGGTGTTATCGCAAATCCAGATGATACTCCTAAAAGTATTCATATTTCATGCTTTGATACAAATCCACTGGGTCCGGATATGAATTTTATTCTTCGTGGAAATGAAGACGATTTCAATAAGGGAGTTGATATACTCAAAAAATTGACCTCTGGTCAAGTTCATCTGAATATGAGTTCAGAGCCTGGTGCTGATCAATCATTTGTTGGAGCAGGAGCAACGAATAACTTCTTTTCTGGTCCTCATCCAGCATCAAATGTTGGCGTTCAAATAAGTAAGATTGAGCCTATAAATAAAGGCGATATTATTTGGTACTGCTATCCTCAGGAGGTTGTAACCATTGGAAAATTGTTTTCTGAAGGTAAGCTAGATATGTCACGAGTAGTTGCACTTACTGGTTCAATGGTAAAGACACCGAAATATTTTAAGACAGTTGCTGGAGCTCAAATTTCTTCTATTTCTGTAGATGGATTAAAAGATGGTGATAAAAGAGTAATTAGCGGAAATGTTTTGACGGGAACTAGAGAATCTGAAGAGGGATTCTTAGGTTTTTATGATTCGCAAATCTCTGTTTTACCAGAGGGAAATAAACATAAGTTTTTCCTGACAGAAGGATGGTTGTCACCGGGTCTTTCCAAGAAAAAATTCTCTATGAATAAATCTTATCCATCTTGGCTATTTCCGAATAAGAAATACGATTTAGATACCAATATTAATGGTGAGGAAAGAGCATTTGTTGTAACGGGACAATTGGAAAAAGTATTTCCTTTTGACATATATCCTATGCAGCTCATCAAATCTATTATGATTAATGATATTGATGAAATGGAGAAGTTAGGGATTTATGAAGTAGATGCTGAAGACTTTGCTCTTTGTGAAGTAGTATGTACTTCCAAAATCAATATTCAGGAAATTGTTAGAAACGGTTTAGAAAATTTAAGAGCCGAAATGGCTTAATTAATCGATATGAAGTTTTTAGAAAACTTAGTTATAAAAAAGATTAGACCGAATTTCGAAGAAGGAGCAAAACTGGAAAAATGGTTCCCGGTTTATGACGCTTTGGAGACATTCATGTTTACACCTAATCATGCTACACATTCAGGTTCGCACATTAGAGATGGAATAGATCTAAAGAGAACCATGATGATGGTTATCTTGGCTCTAGTTCCTTGTTTACTTTTTGGGATTTGGAATGTTGGTGATTTGCATTATATCGCCTTGGGTGAAAGCGCAGACTTTTGGGATAAAATAGTTTACGGCTCTATGAAGGTTTTACCTATTGTATTGGTTTCATATGCAGTAGGTCTTGGTGTTGAATTCATCTTTTGTATAATCAAGAAGCATGCTATCCAAGAAGGATTTCTGGTTAGTGGAATGCTAATTCCCTTATGCATGCCACCGGATATATCACTTTGGATGGTTGCATTGGCAACGGCATTTGCAGTTTTAATTGGAAAAGAAGTTTTTGGTGGAACGGGAATGAACATATTGAACATTGCCTTAACAGCAAGAGCATTTATTTTCTTTGCTTACCCTAAAGATATTTCAGGTTTCGTTTGGTTATCTGGTAATACCGGAGATTTTGTTGATGGTTATACTGGTGCTTCAGCAATGGGAGAATTGGCAAACACCGTTGGTCAGGGAATGAATAACCCAGAAATGACGCAGTACACTAGTCTTTTTAAGGAAGGAGCTATGTATGACGTTTGGAATTGCTTCTATGGATTTATTCCAGGAAGTATTGGAGAAACATCTGTTGTTGCTTGTTTAATTGGTGCAGCAATTTTATTGTTTACTGGAATCGCGAGTTGGAGAATCATGTTATCCTTTTTAGTTGGAGGATTGGCTATGGCAGGTATTTTTAATGCTTTTGCAGCAAATGAATTTATGGCGATTGAACCATTCCATCAATTGGTTATTGGTGGCTTTGCTTTTGGTGGAGTATTTATGGCTACAGATCCGGTAACAGCAGCTCAAACCAATACGGGGAAAATAATATACGGATTCCTCTGTGGATTCTTTGGAATAATGATTCGAGTGTTTAATCCTGCATATCCGGAAGGAATAATGCTGGCCATTCTGTTTATGAATGTAATGGCACCAACAATTGATCATTATGTAATTCAATCGAATGTGAAGAGAAGAATGAAAAGATTAAAAGTTAAAACCGCTTAAAATGGCAATAAACAAAGACAGTAACGGCTTTACATTTTTATTCGCCTCCATTATGGTAATAGTAGTAGGTGCATTACTTGCTTTCCTTTTTCTAAGTTGGAAGCCCTACTTTGATAAAAACGATGCGGATAAGAAAATGATGGATGTTTTGGCTGCGATCAATGTAGAGAGTACAAGAGACAATGCAGCTGATTTATTTGCAAAACACATGAAAGAAACCATCGCGTTGAAATTTGACGGAACAATAGATGAGTCAGTAGATGGTTTTAAAATTGATGTCAAAAAAGAATACAAATCCGGTACATCTAAATTGGTGCAATCCTTGAAAGGAGATAGACCAGCCTTATTAGCTGAGATTGCAAAATTAGAGGATCAGCGTTATCCTCTTTTCAGGTGTGAGAAAGATGGTAAGGACTATTACGTAATGCCAATGGTTGGAACAGGTCTTTGGGGGCCAATTTGGGGTTATGTTTCAGTAGGGGGCGACTTCAACACCATCTTCGGAGCTTCTTTTGACCACAAAACAGAAACTCCTGGTTTAGGTGCAGAAATAAAATACGATCAATTCGAAGAACCTTTTCAAGGTCAGCAGATATATAATATGAAGGGTGAATACGTTTCTGTGTCTGTTGAGAAAGGGGGAGCGGAGCCTGGAAATAAGCATGAAGTAGATGGGATTACTGGTGGAACCATTACCAGTAATGGAGTAGATGAAATGCTTTATAGAACAATAAAAATTTATACCAATTACTTCAAAACACAAGAGCAATGAGCGAAACAGCAGTAGAAGAAGTAAATAAAGAAATTGCAGTAAAGGAACCTAAAGAACCTTTGTTCTCGAAGAAGAATAAGCGCTTGATAACCGATCCTTTAAATGATGATAACCCAATTACTGTTCAGGTATTGGGTATTTGTTCTGCATTGGCAATTACAGTTCAATTGGAACAGGCATTGTATATGTCCGGTTCAGTTCTTTTTGTAATGTTGGCCGGAAACTGGCTGATTTCTATTCTGAGAAATGTCATTCCAAATAGAATAAGAATAATTGTTCAATTGGTTGTTGTTGCAACCTTAGTAACAATAGTAGATTTGGTTCTGAGAGCTTTTGCTCCAGATATTTCAGAGAAACTCTCGGTATTTGTCGGCTTGATAATCACCAATTGTATAATCATGGGGCGTTTTGAAGCATTTGCAATGGCAAATAAACCAATGCCATCTATTTTAGATGCAGTTGGAAATGCAATTGGCTATGCCTGGATACTGATTGTGGTGTCATTTTTCAGAGAATTGTTAGGATCCGGAAAATTGATGGGATATGAAGTTTTACCAGAGGCTTACATTCCAAATAACTTAATGATTTTACCTCCAATGGCTTTAATTACCGTGGGGATAATTATTTGGGTGCAAAGATGGAAGAACACTAAACTGATAGAAACGAACTAGATATGGAGAGTATTAACATTTTTGTAAAAGGAATATTCGTAGAGAATATGATTTTCGCATACTTCCTAGGTATGTGTTCTTATTTGGCCGTTTCGAAAACTGTTAAAACGGCAGTTGGTTTGGGAATGGCGGTAATTTTCGTACTTGGAATTACAGTTCCTATTAACTATTTACTAGAAAATTATGTTCTTAAAGAAGGAGCTTTAGCGGCAACTTTAGGGATGCCAGAACTTGCGAGTGTGGATCTAAGTTTCCTAAGTTTTATATTATTTATTGCGGTAATTGCTTCAATGGTGCAATTGGTTGAAATGGTAGTAGAGAAGTTCTCTCCTGCACTTTACGGTGCATTGGGTATTTTCTTACCACTGATTGCGGTTAACTGCTCTATTTTGGGTGGCTCGCTTTTCATGCAGGAAAGACAATATGCAAGCATTGGCGATGCTACCATGTTTGGTTTGGGATCAGGTGTTGGTTGGTTATTGGCAATTGTTGCTATAGCAGCTATTAGAGAGAAGATAAGATACTCTCACGTACCTGCTCCGTTAAGAGGATTAGGAATTACATTTATAATAACTGGATTGATGGGAATTGCCTTTATGGCATTCATGGGAATCGAAATATAATTTAGGAGAATGATATTATCAATTTTTGCAATGACATCAACAATAATCGCGGCTATAGTAGTCTTTTTAATCATGGTTCTGCTTTTGGTTTCTTTGCTATTATTCGCAAAAGCTAAATTATCTCCTTCAGGTAGTATTAGTATAACGATTAATGGACAAGACCCCATAGAAGTTGGGGGAGGTGGAACATTACTTTCCGTACTTTCCGAGCAGAAAATATTTCTTCCTTCTGCTTGCGGTGGTGGGGGAACATGCGCTATGTGTAAGTGTCAGGTATTTGACGGAGGGGGAGAAATACTTCCTACAGAAGCTCCTTACTTTTCTAGAAAAGAAATTGCGGAAAACTGGAGATTAGGTTGTCAAGTAAAGGTTAAGCAGCCTATGGATATTAAAGTTCCAGAGGAGATTTTTGGAATTAAGAAATGGGAATGCGAAGTAGTTTCAAACTATAATGTAGCATCTTTCATTAAGGAATTTGTGGTAAAGCTTCCTGAGGGCGAAGAGTTAGATTTTGAAGCAGGAGGATATATTCAAATTGATGTTCCTGTTTGTGAAGTTGACTTCAAGAATATGGATATTACGGCTCATCCAGAATTGGTTGAAGAAGGAAGAAGCCCAGATGACTTCAAAGGAGAATGGGACAAATATGGATTATGGGACTTAAAAATGAAGAATGATGAGCCTATTTTCCGTGCATATTCAATGGCAAATCACCCTGCAGAAGGGAATATTGTTATGTTGAATATTCGTATTGCTACTCCACCTTGGGATAGAAAGAATAACAGATGGATGAATGTAAATCCTGGTATTTGCTCTTCATTCGTTTTTGATTGTAAGCCTGGAGACAAAGTAACTATCTCAGGACCTTATGGCGAGTTCTTTATTAAAGAAACGGATGCTGAGATGTTATATATCGGTGGAGGTGCAGGAATGGCTCCAATGCGCTCTCATCTGTTCCACCTATTCCATACTGTTAAGACTGGAAGAAAAGTAACCTACTGGTATGGGGGAAGATCTAGAAGAGAGCTTTTCTATTTAGATCACTTCAAAAGTATCGAACGTGAATTTCCAAATTTCCAGTTTCATTTGGTTCTTTCAGAACCTTTACCTGAAGACAATTGGAAGGAGAAAAAGGATGTTAACGATAAAGAGGGAGATGGTTTCTTGGGCTTTGTTCACCAAGCGGTTATTGATCAGTACCTCACCAAACATGATGCTCCCGAAGACATAGAATTCTATTTTTGCGGACCGCCATTGATGAACCAAGCCGTTCTTAAAATGTGCGATGATTGGGGAGTGCCAGAAGAAAATGTTTCTTTTGATGACTTCGGAGGGTAAACATGATTAAAAAAATTATACTAGGGCTGCTATTCTTATCGATAGTAGCCCTTTTTTGTTCATGCTTGGATAGGCAGCCAAAAAATGCTGGACCGGTTATTACAGAGCTATCGGGGAATACTCAGGGAACAACATTTTATATAAAATACCTTAATAAAGAACTAATAGGAGTATCTGACTCCGTAAAGAATATCTTGGATGAAATAGATCGTTGTTTTTCTCTTTGGAGAGATGATTCCGAGTTGGTGTTGATGAATACCAAGAAAGATCAATTTTATTCGATTAACGATAGCAAAGGATATTTCCGAGAGGTTTTTGATTATTCGGATAAGATTTATGCTAAAACTCAAGGAGCATTTAATCCAGCTTTACACCCATTAATTAGTTCTTGGGGCTTTAGCAGAAAAAAGGGAATTATTCCAGATTCAAATCAAATTGATTCTCTTTTGTCATTGACCCATTTTGAGAATTGGAGGTATGAAGAAAAGTCATCTGGAAAAGAAGAAGATAAAATTAAAACGGGTCAGGGTTCATTAGATTTCAATGCCATAGCGCAGGGATATACAGTAGATGTATTAGGGAGATTCTTGAAAAATAATGGTATCGATGATTTCTTTATTGAAGTTGGTGGAGAAACATTAACCAGTGGGTTAAAACATGGAGATAATAAATGGGTTGTAGCTATCGATAAGCCTATTGAAAACCTTTCGAAAAGGGCGGCACAGGATACCGTCTACTTGACTAATAAAGCATTGGTAACTTCAGGATCGTATAGAAAGTATGTTGAGATAGATGGAAAAAAATATTCTCATACCCTGAATCCGGAAACGGGTTATCCTTCCAGAAATCAATTGTTAAGTGTGTCGGTTATCATGGATGATTGTGCAGGTGCAGATGCTTATGCTACCGCTTTTATGGTAATGGGAAAGGAGAAAACGATAGCGTTCATAGAAGCGCATAAGTTCATTGATGGTGTTTATCTAATCTATGAAGAATCAGGAGAATTGAAAACCTATATATCAGAAGGGTTCAGGCCTTTCCTAGAGCCCTAATCAATCTTTTTTGCATTGTTCTTCTGGTCTAGCACCACATACGGAACAAGAAGCTCCTTCCTCTCTTAGTAAAGGATTATTACTTGCGCAAGTACCCGCAAATTCACCATTCTTTTTAAAAAGAATTTTAATGGCGATTCCAGCAAAGGCGAGGCCCAATAAAATCACTGTGAGTAAAAACAATTGCATATACAAATTTAACGATTTATTGCAGAATGAGTCCAGTTCTTTTATAGGAAATGATAAAGAATAGATACAGGCTCATAAATTAATCTAAAACTCTGTCACGTTTTGCCTCTTATTCTGAAACCCATATCAACTGTAGCATCAAATTAAAAGCACTTTTACTTTAAGGAATTTCAAAAAAGAAACAATAGCAATAACGAAATATCTAACTTTGAGAATTACCAAAGAAAGCAGAATAGATGCAAGAGATTAGAACCGAGGACATGAATAAGAAACTGAATGCTTTTGAACGGCTTCTCACCATAATGGATGAGTTAAGAGCTAAATGTCCTTGGGATATGAAGCAGACCATGGAATCTTTACGCCATTTGACTATTGAGGAAGTTTACGAACTGGGAGACGCCATTTTAGAAAATGATTTAAATGAAGTGAAAAAGGAACTAGGTGATATTATGCTTCATTTAGTTTTCTATGCTAAGATCGCCTCAGAAACGAAGGATTTTGATATTGCTGATGTGCTTCATAGTGTTTGTGATAAATTGGTTCATCGCCATCCTCATATATACGGAGATGTGGAAGTAACGAATGAAGAAGAAGTAAAAGCAAATTGGGAAAAACTGAAATTGAAAGAAGGTAAAAAGTCAGTGTTAGAAGGAGTTCCTAATTCATTGCCTTCTATGGTAAAAGCAGTTCGGATTCAAGATAAAGCAAGAGGAGTCGGTTTTGATTGGGAAAATAAAGATCAAGTTTGGGAAAAAGTACAAGAAGAGTTAAATGAACTTAAATCTGAAGTTGATAAGGGAACTGATAAAATAGAAGATGAATTAGGAGATGTACTATTTTCTGTAATTAATTACGCCCGTTTTATCGATGTTAATCCAGAAGATGCTTTGGAAAAAACAAATAAGAAATTCATCAAGCGTTTTCAATATTTAGAAGAGGAATCTAAAAAAGATGGTAAAGTTATGGGAGAAATGAGTTTGGAAGAAATGGACGAATATTGGGATAGAGCTAAATCAATCTAATTTTTCCTAAAAACTAGAATCATTCTTTTTGATTGATCAACTTCAAAACTCTTTAAGTCATAAGAACCAAATACCTCTAATAGCTTTAGTCCTGCTTGCGAAAGAAAGGATTGAAAATCCTCTAACCCGAAAAGCTTTACACTTTCCTTAAAAGTATACTTTTCATCATCTTCTTCAAATGCAATTTCCTTGTGAACCATTCCATCCGCTTCAAACTTATTGATTTGAAAAACAATATCATCTATTCTTACCTGATTTTGTTCAGGTAAAGACTTTCTTACCAATTCTGCATTCAAAAAATCAATTACTCCGACTCCTTGAGGCTTTAGGCCTTTAGCAATGGAATGTATAACGGCATAGTTGTCTTCCATTTCATTAAAATAACCAAAACTTGTAAAAAGGTTAAAGATGTAATCAAAGTAACATTCTTTGTGGGCTACTCTCATATCTCCTTCTATAAATTGCAGGTTTTGAGATTCCATTTTTTTTGCTTCTTCTATGCTCTCAGCCGAAAGATCAATACCCGTAACATCATATCCCAGTTTATTAAGAAATATGGAATGTCTGCCTTTTCCGCATGCTAAGTCCAGAATCTTGGCGTTTTTAGGAATTTTTAGATGAGTAGATAAAATTTTAATGAAATCTTCGGCCTCTCCAAAGTCCCTATTTTTATAGAGGATATGGTAGTACTTGGTGTTAAACCAGTCTTTGTACCAGGAATTGCTCATATTTTGCTTTTAAAATGCAACAAATTATTAGACAGACCGTAATAAAGCTTAGATTAATGGCATAACCTGCAAATATTAATCAAAAATGCAACTATGCAAATGTATAAATTCGACAACCATCATATGCTGAATGAGCAAGAGATTTTTGGTTTTTACAACCAAATGGAGAAGCAAGATGTTATGCTGTCTTTTAGAGGCGCTCTCACCTCGCAGTTGCTCGATTCAATTCTAACAATAGTCGAACAGAAGTTGGATCAATTTGAAGAGACGACTAAAATCAAGAAGAAAGTTTTTAATGTTCTAGTGGAATGCATGCAAAATTTGTATCATCATAGTGACCTTAGAAAATCTTTGAATGAACAAGATTGTTCCGTAATTTTGATGATAGCAAAGAAAGAAGATGGTTACTGTATTATTACTGGAAATCATGTTCTCAATGAGAACGTATCGAAATTACGATCTAGAATAGATGAGATAAATGAAATGAGCAAAGAAGAAATGAAAGCTTATTATAAATCTATTTTGAATAATGGAACTTTTTCTGATAAAGGTGGCGGAGGACTTGGTATTATAGATATCGCTCGAAGATCTGGTCAGAAACTTAAATATGGTTTTGTTCCTGTCGACAAAGAAAATTCTTTTTTTAGTTTAAATGTGAGTATTAATTAAATCAAATGGTAGAAGTGTTAAAAATAGAAGGAACTCCAAAAACTCCAGAGGTGGTTATGGATTCAACAGCTGGAAAATTAATGCTAAAGGGAAGATCTATTCCTGAAAACTCAATTGAGTTTTATAAGCCTTTAATTGATTGGATAGATGAGTATGGAAAAACCGCATTAGCCCATACAGAAATATTCATTAAACTGGAATATTTTAATACGAGTTCATCTAAATGCATTCTTGATGTTTTCAAAAAATTAGAAGGTTTGAAGCAAGATGGAAAAGAGGTAGTTGTAAAATGGTATTACGAGTGCGATGATGAAGATATGCTCGAAGCAGGAGAAGACTATGAAGCGATTCTTGATCTTCCTTTCGAGATGATTGAGATGGAAGAGATATCTTAAGTTTTAGCTTTTTTTCGATTAGCTAAAATTTCAGAAAACTCCATTAATTTCCTGAAAAAATCGAATAATAAGGTAATGGTTAAACCAATAATCATTATCCATATCATTCCGATATTTGCCCAAAAGGTATCAATATATTTACCAAAAATCTTTTTGCTCGGACTATAAAAATGAGCATCAAAAAAACCAGAGAAAAAGGGTTGAGTATATATCAAGTCTTTTTTCTGTATTAGTTCACCATCGTGTTCGATAATTACTTTGATGTCATTTCTGTTAGTTACGAATCGTTCAAGGCTTTCATTTTTATGGTCTCGTAGAAGTTTCTTGTATTCTTCTTTTGCTTCAGGAGTGCTGGTTAGTTCATAAATAATGTTCTCCTTCTCTCTTTCCGCATTATTAAATACTTTTCTGTAGTGCCTTGTAAGCTCTTCAAAATAGGAATTTAAGCCGTTTAAAACTCCTTTATCTACATTGGTAATACTTAATAAATCCATTCCGGAAAAGGATACCGCATTACCGGTTATTTTAGCCTCTTTAGTTAATTCGTTTTTTATTACTTGTAAACTATACTTTACATCTTCTTTTCTATCCTCTTTACCCATGTTGCGCTCTATCATGGCAACATGATTCCCTAGCTCCTTGATCCAAGAATCCTTTTTCCAATTGGAATATTTCTTCACCTTATCAAATTCATAGAACTTTGCCTCATATGCATTATCTCTGAATTGCTTAACAGCAAGACCTTCATAGGCCCATCTTGACGCCATTATATTTCCAATCCAAGGCACACCTTTTTGAGATGAAAATAAGGGATGAAGCTTATCGAAGCTTACTATTATTCCACTGAAAAGCAATTGGGGAATGATCAATAAAGGAACTAAAATGTAAATTACTTTTGCAGAATTAAAAGTAGCAGATACATTTAACCCAAGAACATTAGCAAAACAACTGGTGGTAAAGAGAACCGCCCAATAGGCAAAAGTCATTCCCTCTATTTCTAGAATCAAATTTCCTACAAGCGCATATAGAAACATTTGCACAGCAGAAATAAAAAACATTATGCTAATCTTAGAGAAGATGTAACTATTATAGCTTAGGTTAAGGAATTTCTCCCTCGCTAATATTTTTTGATCCCTTATAATTTCTTCTGCAGCAACAGTCAAACCGACAAACAAGGCGACTATTACACTTATAAAAAGGAATTGTGGGATATTTTCATTTTCAAAAAAGATATATCCCTGACTTGTGTGATCGTCAACAATAAAGTATTTAATGAAAAAAGCCAAAATTCCGGCTAAGGCTGGGGCTTCTAAAATATTAATAAGCACATATTGCCTGTTTGTTAGCTTGGAAAGAAAATCTCTTTTAAAGAAAATTTTAAATTGCTTTAATGCATTTGGAATGCTAAATGTAGATGGTGGAACAGGGCTTTTATTAATGACCGCTTTAGGAGTTAACTGTCTAGCTTCCTTATAATGTTCATTCCATTCATTAGGTTTTACTTTTCTTTCTTCGGTAAGATTACCATACTCATCTACAACCTTTGCTTCAACAATATTAAATACCTGTTCGGGGTTTACATTTCCACAAGTCACGCACTCGCTTTGGCTAAAGTTAGCTTGATTTGCTTTCTCCTTAAAATAAAGAACACTATCCAATGGATCTCCATAATAAATGGGATATCCTCCCATGTCCAACAATACCAATTTGTCGAACATTTTAAATATATCTGAAGAAGGTTGGTGAATTACAACAAAGATTAATTTACCTTTTAAAGTTAACTCCTTTAGAAGATCCATAATGTTTTCAGAATCTCTTGAGGAAAGTCCACTCGTAGGTTCATCAACAAATAAAACCGCTGGTTCTCTTATTAATTCTAGACCTATATTGAGTCTTTTTCTTTGTCCACCGGAAATAGTTTTTTCTAAAGGATTTCCAACCTTTAATTCTTTGGTCTGAATAAGTCCCAGTGAAATCAGCAATTTATCTACTTTCTCCTCAATCTCCTTATCAGATAACTTACTGAAGCAAAGCTGTGCATTGAAATATAAATTCTGATAAACAGTTAATTCCTCAATCAGTAAATCATCTTGCGCTACATATCCGATCTGACCTTCAGCTTCTGGATCACCACTATGTATATCAACTCCATTTATAGTTACTGTTCCACTGGCAGGCTTGTAATTTCCATTTAGGACATTTAACAAAGTAGATTTTCCGGAACCGGAACCTCCCATTATTCCTACGAGCTTGCCAGATCCTTCATTGATATCTACGTTTCTCAATCCTAGATTTCCCTTCTTAAACTTATACGTTATGTCATCGGCAATAAAACTTATCCGATCTGTTGTATTATCTTGAAGGTAAAGGCTAATAACATCACTGTAGTAAATGGGATTTACCTTAGAATTTCGAATGGAGGCACCATTATTCAAAGAATAAATATTATTCGGCTTTAACGGAATGCCATTCATTTGAAGGTTTTCGTCCTTATTGACTTTAAGAAAATACCAATTGATACTCTCTATTCTCAATACCTTAATTCCACCTTCAATCTGTGTGTTTTTCAGATACTTCGTACTCTTTGAAAAAGGTTTGTGCCCGTTTATGTAAAGTAAGTTTTCAGAATCCAAGGAGTTATCTTTGATAACGAAATTGTATAATTCGTTGGATTCATCAGGATCCAAATTAAACGTATCTGCAACAGTGGTTACAAATTCGTTTTCCTGCTCTGTAATATCCTTATTGGAATTTATGAATTCCAATAATTTTACCATAACAATTACCTTTTCCTGAGAGGTGAGCTCTTTATTAATAGCATCACAAATACGAAGGACTTTAACAGAGTTTACAGAAGTTCTCTTTCTTCTTATCTCACCAGTTTTCTTGTTTGTTCTAAGTTGAGTTTGAAAATCTTGATATACACCTACATAATCGTTAACGAGATTTTTACTCAGTTGCTGACCGAGCATGGATTCAATTACCGCTTTTCCTCCAATTTTTCCACCCTCGTTGCCTTCGTCAGCACCGATAATGGCAAACAATTGCATTAGAGCTTTGAGTATCCTTTCACTCATATAGGTTTCCTTAACTTTTAATTCTCAAATGCTATGAGGAGCACTGCACATCCAGACTCCACTTTTTCAATATTTAATCTAGCCTCAATTATACAATCGAAAGTATTTTCGATTTCAAAATCCCAGTAACCTGATTTTTCGTAATCAGCATTTGAGAAAATGGGTCTTCTGTCTTGATCATAAATTGAAAAAATCAAATTTCCAGATTCCATTCCACTGCATCCTGCGATTCTGTATGTATTACCTCCATATAAGGTTGCTTTGAATTCAGCAACTTCTTCTTCCACCAACAAAGCTCTGTAAGCCTGTCCATCTGAGATATAATTGTTAGCAATATTTTTTTCGCAATTAGATGCTATGCTACCGCATGGGCCTTGAGCAAAAGCGAAAGCACCGAATAAAATTACTATTGACGTGAGGATTGTTTTTTTCATTATGATATAATTTTATTCCGAAGAGATTCAACAATGCTTTTAATATTATTTAGAACTTCATCGCTCATAATAATTTCTGTTCTACATTTGATTTTTGTAAGTTTCTTGTCTGCATCCGTTTCTGGTCTAACATAGATATAGTCGTATTCAATACCATCATAAGCCGATTCAAGATTTATCAAATCATCTATTAAAGCGTTAGTCTCAGCATTATTTTTATTCTGCTCTAAAATCTTGATCAAATTTCCAATGACTGTTTTTTGTTCGGCTATTCTATTATTAATTTTTGGATTGTTATCGGCATTTGAAGTAGTTAAATACATTCCCTCTATCCAGCCTCCGGCCAGAACCAAACCAGCTATATCTCCTCTGTCATTTTCCTTTAGGTATTTGTCTCCGGCATCATAAAAATCTGAAACGATATAAACCAAAGAATCGGAGTTGGTCATGTTATTAATAAAGCGCTCAACAAGTTTTTCATCGACTGCAGCAGTTAAATCCAAGTCTGCAACTAACTTATTAATTGCACCCAGAAGTTCAGTAGCATCCTTTTCTTGCTCATATAAACTTACATAACCTAAGTCTGCTCCATAAACTCCTAAATTAAGCCCCTTTCTTGAGGAGGTGGTATAGTTTGAAAGTTTATCTGGTGTGTGAAGGTTTTCATTATTGTATGGAAGACTCAACTCTTGAAATAATTTCGCGCTTTGAATAGGCGAGGGAATGCTGAATAATTGATTATTCACCTTTAGCATCTTAGAATTGTCAATGTCTTTTTTGTCTTCTTGCTGCTGGGTACCATCCAAACCATTAGGCTTTTCTTCAACACATGAAAAGAGGAGCAAGCTTAGACAGGCTGCAAGTATGAGGGGCTTATATAAGCGCATTTTAATCATTTTGTTTAGTAAATACCGATTGATGCAATTAATGAATTTTTTAATTCAAGGCAAAAGGAATAACCTGCACTGTAATTTTTTTTTCAACGAAGAAATTAACGGTTTTTGTTAGCAAAGAGAGAGTGATTTTTGTAATCGGGAATATCTATTTTAGCCAATATTTAATTAGTGGGTCAATTTGTATTTAAAAGTAATCATACCCCTTCCGGTAAAAAATATTTTTACTTATTCCCTGGGCAATATTCCAGTTGAGAATATTGAAATAGGTGCACGAGTTTTAGTTGAATTTGGATCATCCAGAATTTATACTGGAATCATCTTTTCAATTGAGCAAAAACATAATCAAGAAAAGGAACCTAAGAAGGTAATTGAAGTGTTAGATAAAAAGAGCATTCTTGATCATCGTCAATTGCAATTTTGGAAATGGATGTCCGATTATTACATGTGCTCAATTGGAGAAGTGATGCAAGCAGCTCTGCCTTCTAGTTTTCTGCTGAAAAGTGAGTCTCATATCTTTTTGAACGAAAAGGATATTAATATTTCCCAACTTACTAGCAGGGAACGTATGGTAATAGAGAGTTTAAGTATTCAAAAAGAAGTTTCTCTTGCGGATATGGGGAAGATTCTTAGGGTAAAAAATCCCAAGCCAATTATTAATAAGATGGTAGAAAAGGGCTTGGTTTATTTAAGTGAAAATGTCTCGAGAAAGTTTGTGCCTA
This sequence comes from uncultured Flavobacteriales bacterium, assembly GCA_964609215.1. GTDB lineage: Bacteria > Bacteroidota > Bacteroidia > Flavobacteriales_D > JABDKJ01 > JABDKJ01. The sequence continues at coordinate 42,929 of CAZSQZ010000012.1, read as the reverse complement.
AATTTGAAAAACGAATTAAACTTTCCAAAAGTATTTCCGAAAAACAGCTAGAAGATGTCTTTTTAGGTCTTGAGAAAAGAGCTCCTAAGCAAATGTTGACCTTGATGAAGTATTTGGAACTGGCTAGACCTTTTTCTTTATCACCAGAAGAAGTGTCAAGCAAACAACTGATAAAAGAAGCGAGGTCTTCAGATGCAGTTGTTAAAGGCTTGATAGAGAAGAAAATTTTAACAACCTACCAAGTTGAAGTTGGTCGATTCAAAGGACAAATTTTATATGAGGAAAAGCCAAAAGAACTAAGTCTTGAACAACAAAAAGCACTTGAAGAGATAAATGACAATTTCAACACAAAGGACACTGTCTTATTGCATGGAGTAACAGGTTCAGGCAAGACAGAAGTATATGTTCACTTAATCAATCAAGCTATCGACAAAGGACAAAAGTGTCTTTACCTTTTACCTGAGATTGCCTTAACTTCTCAACTTGTTCAGCGACTCAAAAAACATTTTGGAGATAGACTTGCTGTCTTTCATTCAAATGTTTCATCCTTGGAGAAATATGAGATATGGAAGGATCTTCTAAACGAGAGATTTAAGAAATATGATATTGTCATAGGGGCAAGGTCAGCCGTTTTTATGCCTTTCGACAACTTAGGGCTTATTATCGTTGATGAAGAGCATGATGCCAGCTTTAAACAATATGATCCAGCTCCAAGATACAATGCAAGAGATGCAGCTTTGAAACTTGCCAACTTGCACCAAGCTAAGGTAGTATTGGGTTCTGCGACACCTTCAATTGAATCATACTGGATGGCACAACAGCGCTTAGTTGGCTATGTGCAACTCAAAAACAGATTTGGTCCTGCTAAAATGCCAGAAATTAAAATTATTGATCTTAAAAAAGATCTCAAGAATAAAGGCCAATCGCAACTGTTTTCCTTTGAATTACAAAGAGAAATTAAGGCAGCTTTGGAGCGTAAGGAGCAAATTATTTTATTTCAAAACAGAAGAGGCTATGTTCCTTATTGGCAATGCGAATCCTGCGGACATTCTCCAGGCTGTGATAATTGCGATGTAAGTTTGACTTATCATAAAATACAGCATAAGCTAATTTGTCATTATTGCGGTACAAAGTATGACCCTCCTCATATCTGTGAATCCTGCTCAAGTTCAGATATAAAAATGATAGGCTTTGGAACCGAGAAAATCGAAGATGAAATGAGTCTGCTTTTTTCAGAGGCTAGGGTTAAAAGAATGGACTATGATACAACTAGAGGAAAGTACGCTTTTCAAAGGTTGATTGATCAATTTGAAAAGAGAGAAATTGATATTTTGGTAGGCACGCAAATGGTTACTAAAGGTTTGGATTTTGAAAATGTTTCACTCGTGGGAATTTTAAGTGCAGATAGCCTAGTTAATTGGCCAGATTTTAGATCCAGTGAAAGAGCTTTTCAAATGATGTCTCAAGTAAGTGGAAGGGCGGGAAGAAGCAATAAGAAAGGAAAGGTGCTCATTCAAACCAGAAGACCCGAAATGGAAATACTGAAATTGCTCAAGAAAAACGCTTTCAAAGACTTTATTCAACTTGAAATTCAAGAGAGAAAAGAATTTAGCTATCCTCCTTTTTTTAAGATTATTAAATTAAGTCTTCGTCACCCTAATGCAAATCTCGTGGAGCAAGCAGCACGTTATCTAATGTCGTTGATGCAAAGTGCTTTTGGTTCAAGAGTTTTAGGACCTCAACCAGCTATTATTGCGCGAGTCAAAAGAGTTTATATTCAAGAAATGATTCTGAAAATAGAAAGAAAAGCGTCTAAGAAATTTGTTCGGGATACTATTAATTCTATTATTGAAAAATTCTATGAAACACAACATTATAAATCCGTTAGAATAGTAATTAATGTAGATCCCATTTAATTGAGTTTAAAAGATTACATACAGCTGGTCAGGCCTCTTAATCTATTGATTATAGCAGTAACAATGATTCTTTCTAGGTACTTTATCATTTTACCGTTTTTCAAGCTCAATAAATTAGATTTGATTCATTCGCTCCCAGCTTATAGCCTACTCATATTTTCTGTTTTATGCGTAGCAATTTTTGGTTATTTATTGAATGATGTATATGATATCAAATCAGATGAACATAATATAAAAAACAGGCCTCTGGTTCGCTTTCCAGATAAAAAAGATTGGATAGAAAACCTGGCATTCATTTTTTTACTTGTCGGTTTATTTTCAGGTTTGATGACGTGGTTCATAATTGGAAATTGGATTTTGGTGGTTATCCATTTATTTGCTGCGGCCTCCTTATTTTACTATTCGAAATATCTTCAAGGAGCCACATTAATCGGTAATTTTTGCGTGGCTTTTCTTTGCGCTGTTTTGCCATTGATAGTTTTCATTTTTGATATGCCTGCACTGATTCAAGAATATTTTGCAGATCATCCCTTATACTTCCTTAGCAATGGAGAAAAAACGTATAGTGAAAAGTTCTATCAGATTGTCTTGAAACATATTACGGCCTTTTCATCCTTTATTTTGATTCTAAGTCTTCATAGAGAAATTGTGAAGGATATTGAGGATCAAAAAGGAGATAGCAGGGTAGGCATGAAAACATTACCCATTAAGTTCGGAAGTGGAATAGCGACTAAAGTTAGCATCGCTTTGGGCGTTTTACTAACGGTAATGTTCATTTGGTATTTGATTTATCAGATCAATTGGTTATTCACTTTCAACCAATTTTTAATTTTTGTAAGTATTGCCTTTTTCTTATTTGGTCTGCCCCTTTTTCAAGCAATGTTTTCTACCTACAAGAATAAATACAAAATGGCTTCTAAAATGCTGAAATTAAGTATGCTAGGAGGTTTGTTGTTTTGGGTTGTTTTTGGAATAATGTATTAATATGTTAAGGGAAAAGTTAAAACACTACAATCTAAAATTAGCTTCTAAATCACCAAGAAGACTTAGCTTACTTAAGGGCTTGGATGTAGATTTTGATCTACTGGAAATAGATGTTGAAGAGGTCTGGCCTAATGATATAACACTTTTAGAAATTCCTGAATACCTTGCTAAACTAAAGTCTAAAGCAGCGATAGAGTTATTAGAAGATAAAGATATTGTAATAACAGCTGACACTGCGGTTTTTCTAGACGATGAAATACTGAATAAACCGCAATCTAGAGACAATGCCATCTCCATGATTAAAAGAATCTCAGGGAATATGCATAAGGTAAACACCGGAGTTTGTATTGCATCCAAGGAAAAACGGATAGCATTTAACGACACTACAGAAGTTTATTTTAACAGCTTAAATATTGGTGAAATTGAGTACTATTTGAACAACTATGAACCTTATGATAAGGCTGGTAGCTATGGAGCGCAAGACTGGATTGGATATATTGGAATAAACAAACTCGTAGGTTCCTATTATAATGTCATGGGATTACCAGTCAGGTTAGTCTATAGAGCACTAATGGATTTTATTTAAAATAGACCTTTTTATTGTAACAAAGGCTATATTTTTGAGTAAGATTTACTATTCAAACTTAACAAACACGTAAATGAAGGCCTTAAAATTTGGGGGAACTTCTGTAAAAAGCGCGGAAATGATGAGCCGCGTTACCAGAATTATTAAGAATTCTGATGAAGAGCAGATTGTTGTTGTTTCAGCTATGGGTGGTGCTACAGATTTTTTACTCAAAGCAGCTGAAAAAGCATTTCAGGGTAATGAATCTTTCAAAGAGGATTTCGCAGCATTTCAATCAAGACATGAAGAAGCTATAAATGAGCTGTTTGCTCATATGGAAGTGGATGATTTGAGAGATGAAGTAAAAAATCATTTGAATGAACTCAATGATTTGTTTAACGGAATTTTTCTTACTGGTGATGTTTCAAGTAAGACCAAAGATAAAATTGTAAGTATGGGGGAGCTTCTCTCCTCTAAAGTTTTGGCAAGAAATTTAAGGGAAAACGATATTGATTGTATTTGGTTAGATTCCAGAGAACTCATTAAAACGGATAGTAATTACGGAAATGCAAGAGTTGATATTGAAGAGACCTATGCCAACGTTAAGTTTAAAGTAAAAGGTCATCAGGTATATCTTGCTCCTGGTTTTATTGCCAGGAATGCTGAGGGAAATCCAACTACTTTAGGAAGGGGAGGTTCCGACTATACAGCTGCCATTTATGCTGCTGCACTAGAGGCAAATGTTCTTGAAATATGGACAGATGTAAGTGGAATGATGACAGCAGACCCAAGAAAGGTTCCAAGAGCTATTGCGGTAAGCGAAATATCTTATTCTGAGGCCATGGAGCTATCGCATTTTGGAGCCAAAGTCATTTATCCACCAACCATTCTTCCGGTACTTCAAAAAGGTATTCCTATTCAAATAAAAAATACATTCAAACCTGAAGATATTGGGACGAAAATATGCATTAGTCCGCAAGATAGAAGTGCAACGTTAAGCGGTATTTCATCTATAGATGAAATTGCCTTAATAAGTATGCAAGGTTCTGGTTTGCAAGGTGTTAGTGGAATGGCTTCACGCTTATTTCAAACCGTTTCTAGAGCAAACATAAATATCATTCTGATTACGCAAGGCTCATCAGAGCATTCTATAACTTTTGCAGTATTACCCAAGGATTCAGATATAGCCAGAAAAGCAATAGAATCTGAGTTTCAATTGGAATTACAACTCGGGCTGATCGATCCTATTAATATTGAAGAAGATCTTTCAATTCTAGCAGCAGTTGGAGAGAACATGAAAAATATTCCAGGAATCTCCGCTACATTTTTTGAAGCATTGGGAAGAAACGGAGTCAATGTCAAAGCCATTGCTCAAGGAGCTTCAGAATTGAATGTTTCTGTGGTTATTCACAATAAAGATGTCCGAAAAGCATTGAACGCCATACATGAAGCTTTCTTTTTGTCCGGAACTAAGACTGCAAATATTTTTATTGCTGGAACCGGTACCATTGGAGCAACTTTGCTTTCCCAAATAAAGAATCAAGCTTCCAAACTTTTGAATGAAAATAATATTGATTTGCGAATAGTTGGAATTACCAATAGCAGAAAAATGCTCTTTAGAAGAGAAGCTATTGATCCAGCTAACTGGCAACATGAGCTAGAAGAAAATGGAGTAAAAGCAGATATAAATGCCTTTACGGAAAAGATGCTTGAAATGAATATGAGGAATAGCATTTTCATTGATAATACTGCTCATGAAATTGTCACAGATAAATATGAGGATATTTTGAATTCTTCTGTTTCCATTGTAACTCCAAATAAAATAGCAAATGCAAGTGAAATAGAAAGGTATGAAGGGCTTCACAAAATTGCAGGAAAGTATGGAGTACGATTCTTATATGAGACCAATGTAGGAGCTGGATTACCCATAATAAGTACTTTAAAAGATCTTATAAAAAGTGGGGATAAAATCATCAAAATAGAGGCGATGCTTTCAGGTTCATTGAATTTTATATTCAGTAAGTGCGATGACCAAAATTCCTTTTTTGATGTTGTTAAAGAAGCCCATAAATTAGGATATACCGAACCAGATCCTAGGTTAGATTTGTCAGGAATGGATGTGGCCAGAAAGATTTTGATTTTGAGCAGAGAATCTGGAATGAAAATAAACTTAGATAATGTTCAAGTAGAAAATTGTCTTTCTGAAGAAACCCAAAATGCGAAGAATATGGGGGAGTTTTGGGATTGTTTAGAGAGCTTTGATAATCCTGCTTTTGAGGAGAAAAGAAAAGAAGCTTTGGCCGATGGAAAACGACTTAAATATGTTGCCAAATTGGAAAATGGAAAAGCCAAAACTGCTGTTCAGGAAATAGATCCTTCTCATCCTTTTTATAATGTCAATGGCACTGGAAATATCGTTTCATTTACAACAGAAAGATACAAGCAAATTCCATTAGTTGTTATAGGCCCTGGTGCGGGTGCAGATGTTACTGCTGCAGGTGTCTTTGCCGATATCATCAGAATTGCAAATGTCTAATATTGAGTCGCTTAAAATATTTGCTCCTGCTACAATTGCCAATGTTGGAAGTGGTTATGACATATTTAGTATAGCTATAAATGTGCCTGGAGATATCATCGAATTTGTACCAACAGATAAGCACGATATTCAGATAATCAATGAAGCTGTTTCATTTCCGAAAATGCCTTTGAATCCAGATGAAAATGCATGTACAGTTCCTATGAAACTACTAATGAAAGAGAAGGGTCTGGAACAAGGTTTTCGAGTTGTTTTTAAAGAAAAAATTAGACCAGGGTCTGGATTGGGATCTAGCGCTGCAAGTAGTTGTGCAGGCGTCTATTATTTAAACAGAATTTATAACCTGGGACTAAGTAAAGAAGAGTTGGTCAACTTTGCTCGTGAAGGAGAAAGAGTTGCTTGTGGATCTCCCATATCTGATAATGTTGCTGCATGCCTTAACGGTGGTTTTAATTTAATAAGATCACAAAACCCTCTGGAAATAGTTCATCTTGATTTTCCAACTGACTTATATATTGCTTGTGTTCATCCAGAAATAGAAGTATTAACTTCCGAGGCAAGAGCCGTTCTTCCAGATTATATACCTGTTAAATTAGCTGTTGAGCAATGGGCCCAGACTGCAACTTTAGTTGCAGGCATGGCAAAAAATGATCTTGATTTAATTTCAAAGGGAACCAAGGATTATGTGGTGGAACCGCACAGAAAAAAACTAATTAGTGGCTTTGAAACGGTTAAATCTGAAGTTCTAAAACTTGGAGCACTGAATTGCTCGATTAGTGGCGCTGGACCGACATTATTTTCGTTTTGTCGAAGTAAAGAAGATGCCGAGCTAATTGCAGTGAAAATGAAGGAGCAATTTGCAACCCAAAATGTGAATAGTGACGTATACGTAAGTACCATTAACTCAGATGGAATAAAAGTGATATAGTCATGATTTATTTCAGTACCAACAATATTGAAGAACAAGCTACTCTAAAACAGGCCGTTATTAAAGGACTAGCTCCCGATAATGGGCTTTACATGCCAACAAAAATTAATCGGTTTTCAGAAGATTTTATTGACAATATTTCGAACTATAGCTTTCAGGAGATTGCTTTTGAGACTGCAAAGCTTTACTTCGGTGATGATATTCCACAGAATAATTTGAAGGACATTGTATTTGACGCTGTCAATTTTGATGCACCTGTTGTCGATTTAAATAATCAACTTTCGGTTCTTGAATTGTGGCATGGCCCCACGCTTGCTTTTAAAGATTTTGGAGCAAGATTCATGGCTCGAACTTTGGGCTTTTTCTTGAGAAATCAAGATCAAGAAGTTCATGTTTTGGTAGCCACATCCGGAGATACTGGAAGTGCGGTGGCCAATGGTTTTTTAGGGGTAGATGGTATTAAAGTCCACATCCTTTATCCCAAAGGGAAAGTGAGTGAAATACAAGAGAAACAAATGACCACCTTAGGTCAGAATATTACAGCTCTTGAAGTGGATGGTGTCTTTGATGATTGTCAGGCTATGGTTAAGCAAGCATTCTTAGATGCGAGTCTTAATCAAAGTTTGTATTTGACCTCGGCCAATTCGATCAATGTTGCTAGGCTGTTTCCACAATCGTTCTATTATTGCCATGCTTTTGCTCAGGTTGCTTCAAATAATGAGAAAGTCACATTTTGTGTTCCAAGTGGAAATTTTGGGAATATTACTTCAGGTTTGATCGCCAAGAAAATGGGCTTGCCCATTCATCATTTTATTGCTGCTACCAATGCAAACAAAGTTGTTCCTGATTATCTTACGAATGGCCAATTTCTTCCTGTTGCTTCTGTCCCTACAATCTCAAATGCAATGGATGTGGGAAATCCTTCAAACTTTGCAAGGATGAATTCACTTTATTCTGGAGATTTAAATGCTATGAGAAATGAGATTACCGCATTTCACTATTCAGATGAAGATACAGAAGAAGCAATAAGAGAGATCCACAATAAATTCAATTATATTATGGATCCACATGGAGCTGTCGGTTATATAGCAGCAAAGGATTATTTAGAAAGCGGTAAAAATGAAAAGATAATCATTTTGGAAACCGCGCATCCGGCAAAATTTTCTGAGGTAGTGGAACGATCCATAGAAATGAATATTGATATTCCAAAGAGGCTGCTAAACTGTTTAGATAAAGAGAAAAAGAGTATCCAAATCAATAATGATTTTGACGAATTGAAATCTTATCTTCTTGCTCTATAATATTTTCAATTATATTGCCTTAAATTTTTCTTAATTGGAAACGCATTTTATTTCATCTGATAGAATCACATGTAAAGATATCGAGCGAATTTGTGGCTCTGGCTTAGATATAAAATTATCTGAAGACGCACTAGCAGCAGTCATAAAGAATAGAGAATATCTTAATTCCAAGTTAGCAGACTCTACCAATAAAATTTACGGTATAAATACAGGTTATGGAGCCCTTCATAACATTGAAATACCAAAAGATAAACAAGCTGAACTACAAGAAAAGTTGGTAATTTCTCACGCGTGTGGAGTTGGAGAGCAGATTCCTGTTGAGATCGCCAAAATGCTTCTTTTACTTAAAATTCAAAATCTCTCTTACGGTTATTCCGGAATAAGGGAAGAAACGATAAATACATTATTAGAATTTTATAATAGAAATGTAATTCCGATTATCTATGAACAAGGTTCTCTTGGTGCATCAGGAGATTTGGCTCCTTTGGCTCATTTGTCCTTGCCTTTAATTGGGGAGGGAGAGGTTAATTTTAAAGGTGCCAAACATGAAAGCTATAAAGTGCTTGATCAATTAGGACTGTCCCCTTTGAAACTTCAGGCTAAAGAGGGTCTAGCGCTTTTAAATGGAACACAATTTATGTCAGCTTATGGTGTTTGGGGCGTCAATAAATTAAGACACTTGTTGAAATTGGCGGACTTCATATCCGCTATTTCGCTTGAGGCTTTTGATGGAAGACAAGGGCCCTTCGACCCAGCTTTACATGAGGTTAGAAAACATCAAGGACAAAGAGAGTCTGCTCAGAATATTAGGTATCTTGTTGACGGTAGTGAAATAGCCAAAGCTCCAAAAAAACATACTCAGGATCCATATTCCTTTAGATGTATTCCGCAAGTGCATGGTGCTTCAAGAGATGCATTAAGATATATAGAGAATACTATAGAAAATGAAATCAATTCAGTAACTGACAATCCTATCGTATTTGAAGAGAAAGATGTTATTCTTTCTGGAGGAAACTTTCATGGACAACCTCTTGCATTATCACTTGATCATATGTGTATTGCAGCAGCAGAGTTAGGTTCTATTTCAGAAAGAAGAATGTACAAACTCTTAAGCGGACAACGCGATTTACCTTCGTTCCTGGTTTCTAATCCGGGTTTAAATTCTGGTTTTATGATTGTCCAATACACAGCGGCTTCTATTGTAAGTCAAAATAAACATCTATGCATGCCGGCTTCAGTTGATACCATTGATTCAAGTCAAGGCCAGGAAGATCATGTGAGTATGGGGGCAAATGCGGCAACAAAAATGTACAGAGTGCTAAATAACGTTGAAAAAGTATTGGCTTATGAGTTTTTTGCAGCTTCTCAGGCCATTCAATTTAGAAGACCAAAACGAACTTCTGGAATAATAGAAGCAGTGCTTGCTATGTTCGCCCAAGAAGTTCCTTTCATTGAAGAAGATGATCTCATGTATCCATTCATGAATAAAAGTTTAGAGTTCATTCAAAAATTGAAAAACACGAATTTCTTATCCTCTATAATTTAGTTTTTCAATCTAATCACAAGCTTTTCATTTCAAAGAGATAGTCCAAAATCAAGTGTTTCAGATTCCTTTTTTGGAGTTTCAGGCCTTTTATTATAGTATTCCTAAGATGGAAATAATTCGGGATTTTAATTTTTTTATCTTCATTAAAAATTACCTAGTTGTACAAAAATGATGTGCTCAAATTCCCAATGATAGTTGTGCCTTTTTTCCTGTCCAGGAATACCGTCAAAAAGATGCAATATTTGTTTGGTTTTTGCTCCCTAATCTTAAAAATTAAGATCTAGTTAATTAGTGGACTTTTCCCTTAATTTCATGTGTTAATCTAATTTTATCTTGAAAAGTTTTTTTTGGTTCAAATCTTGTAATTTGACATTGTCCATGACAAACACTTAAATTTAGGATGTGAATATTTATGGTAAAGAAAGCTGTTTAATCACTTACATAAGTGCAGAAAAAATTGTATATTTAAGATGACTTGAATAACCAACTTTACAACAATTTTTAGGAAGCTTTTCTTCATTAAGATGAAACGCTTTTTAAAAGGCCCTTAAAAAACTGAACATGCTCATCAAGGCAATTAAAATATTAGTAAAATCAGCTCTGGATAAACGAAGTTTGTTCTTGTCCTTTTTTTATATTTTGCTGAATATTAATGGTTTTTCTCAGTTTGTTAGCCCTACACCAGTTCAAGATGGTACAATTAATAATGGGGAATATGGTATACATGTTGATGGTCAAAACCAACAAGAAAGTGCAGGTGGAATTTGGTTTCTAACCTGGGATGCAAATAACCTTTATTTAGCAATTCAAGGTTCTGCTCCTTGGGATGGTGGAGTTGTTTATTTAGATGTTAATCCGGTAATTCCCGTAAATGGAGGAACCGATTCTGATGGATCTTTAAACTGGAGTAATGATTATGATAGAACCAGATTGGTCCAACCCATTCGAAGCGATTTTAAATTTTACTTTAAAGACTCTTACAATGAATATAGATATTCAAATGGTTCTAACGATTGGTCTTCCCCAGTAACAAATGTTATTACATCCGCTGCTAATTATGTGACCAATTCTATTGAGATAATTATACCTTGGAATACAATCACAAATGGCAATGGAAGACCTACTTCTTTTAATTGGTTTGGGTATAAAATGTATGACAATGGAGACGATGATAATGGGACATATCATCCTGTTCCAGATTGGAATCCTATTTTCCCAAATAATGCCTCTGCTGGAGAAATTAATGACATATACGTGCCCTTTTATTATTCCGTAATTAATACCGACAATAATACCGCGACCAAACCATTTTTAGCTCGAAGTTTTACCTATCACGAGGACAGTAGTGCTCAATTTTCTGGGGGTTATCAGCTTGGAGGTTATACCCTTTACGATTTAACCGTAAATGACAATAGTGAAGATAATTCGGATAATTCTCCCGGATTTGATTTTTACAACAATGCTCAGATTGCCAATAGAGTCCTTATTAATGACGATATAACCATTAATAACAACCTTTATGTAGGGCTGGGTTCAGCTCTTTTCCCGGCAGACAATAGCTCAGGTGCTGTTGATGTTACAATTACAATGGATGGGTCTTCTGGAGAGATTTATAATTTTGGTCGGATAGATTGTACACCTGAAGTGTCACAGAATAGTGGAGATTGGGATTTAAGAAGACTAAATTTTGTTTTTGATGGAACAACGGAAATAAAGTCAACAAGTATTTCCAGAGACAGATATAGATTCTCAAATATCACACTTAATAATGGTGCAGAACTCATTTCAGATGGCTTGGGATCAGCAGAGATACAATTGCAATTTGGAACCTTAAATAATAATGGGACAATCAATTTTAGTACAATCCCTTCAAGCACGGTTTCTATAGGCTTAAGAGGGGAAAATGTATTTCACAACGATTACTTTTTTGAATCAAGTTCAGGTTCTGGGACATTCATTTTTCATGATTTGCTAATAGGTAGGTATTCCTCTAAACTTCAGCCGTCAGCAGATGCTGGTTCTATGCTTATTCAGGTTAAGGGTAACTTCGAAAATTATAGTGATTTTTCGGCCACAAATGGTTCGGGAATTTTCTCAATTATGATGAATGGAACTGGAAGGCAAGAGATAAAAGGAGATGCAGCTGAGACGCTAAACGACAAAACAGTGTTTAGGAATTTGACCATTGCCAACGATAACGGAAATAACGATGACAACAGTAGTGCAGATGTCCATTTTGTTTCAAATAGTGCAACGACAATTGACTATTATGTAACTGGAGTTTTTAACATGTCAGCAGGAGACTTGGTGACTAGAGATAGACTAGACCCAAGTATTGTTCATAAGCTATTTTTGGATGATGGAGTCTTTGCAGTAGGACCGGGTGCTCAGAGTTTTTCTGGTGCCAATAATTCTTGTTTTATTGACGGTCCGGTAAGTTTTGTTTTGGTGAACAGACCATCAATAACTCTTGAATTTTTAGTAGGAAAAGATGCTTCATTTAGAAGGATTTTGTTCACTGCTTTTAGCAGCGCAACAACAGATCCTGTTATTTATACTGGAGAAGTTTTTCATGAATCCGCCTATACTTTAAACAATACTATTCCAACCAGTCCTGAACTTATTGACAACATAAGCTTAGTGCATTATTGGAACGTGGAAGTAAATGATCCTTCCTACTTTAATTCCGGATTTATCTGGCTAGATTATGATCAAATTGCAAGTGACGATGGAGTAACAGATCCATCTAATTTAAGAATTCTAAAAGCACCTACTGGAGGTAATTCAGCATGGGAGAATATATCTGTTGGTGCCGGTGGAGTTGGTGTTGGAACTGGGTCAATTCTATCCAATCAGTTTTTTTCATTAAGCGATTTTACACTCGGAAATATTGGTTCCAATCCCTTACCTGTTGAGCTTATTTCTTTTAGCGCGGAACCTAAAGAAAATTCAGTTCAATTAAACTGGCAAACAGCCAGTGAAATAGACAATGATTATTTCCAAATTTGGAGATCAAAAGATGCTGTTAATTTTGAAGAAATTACCAGAGTAAATGGTGCCGGAAATAGTAATCAATTATTAAGTTATTCTGTAGAGGATTCAAACCCTTTTTCGGGCTGGAATTATTATAAATTGACACAGGTAGATTTTGATGGAACCACTTGGGAAAGTGATTTAAAATCCGTCTTTTTTGAACCGGATAATGATGTGCAAATTTATCCAAATCCTACCGCAGAATTTATTAATGTCAAGCATAATGGAGAGGTGAAATCATATTCCATTTTGGATATAAATGGTCACGTTTTGGTAAAAAACAACTTTGAAAATGATCAATTAGAACAGAAAATAGATCTCAGTTCATTTAGTCCCGGAACCTATATTTTTCAAGTAATTTATAGCAATGACAGTACTAATAGCTATAAAATAATGCGATTTTAACATTTACTACTTATTTCCAAGCTTGCTCGAAGCCAAATATTTGCTTAATTTTCGAAACTCAACCAATTGTATTTTAGTAAAATTAGTTTTAACTAAACAACATGCAACTGATAAAGAAATTTTCAATACTGTTTTGCATCATTATAGCAATCTCTTGTGGAGATAAGCAAAATTCGTCTTCAAGCAATTCACACTCTCATTCAAATACTCAGGACATTCATAACAATGAATTATTCAAATTATTGAGTGCTTCGGAAACTGGAATTGATTTCGAAAACGTCCTAATAGATGATCCTTTAAATCCAGACAAAAATGTAATGGATTGGCCGCATTATTATAATGGGGGAGGAGTAGCTATTGGTGACCTTAATAACGATGGTTTGCAGGACATCGTTTTTTCTGGCAATGAGGTTGAAAATAAATTGTATATAAACAAAGGAGATTTAAAGTTTGAAGACGTTACCGCAAAGGCAAATATCAATCAAAATAGAAATTGGGTCACTGGTGTTAGCTTAGCAGATGTGAATCAAGACGGATGGTTAGATATTTATTTCTGTCAGGCAAGTCAGTTTAATAAAGGACCAGATACCAGAAGAAATTTGCTTTTCATTAACAATAGAGATTTAACCTTTACAGAATCAGCAAAGCGTTTTGGTATAGACGATGGTAATCACAGTGTTCAATCTGTCTTTTTTGATATGGATAAAGATGGTGACCTTGATTGTTTCGTTCACAATTCATCTAGATATGTAAGAGTTGAAATAGGAGCAGTTCTTAAGCATCTCGAAACAAAGAAAAACCTCGAAGATGCAAGTTCTAATCTTTATAGAAATGATGGTGGAAAATTCACTAAAATTACTGAAGAGGCAGGAATGCTCAGATATGGCTTTGGACTTGGAAATTTCTTGGCAGATTTAAATGGTGATGGGTACATGGACATCTATCAGGCAAACGATTATTCCGTTCCTGATTTTATGTACATTAATCAGAAAGATGGAACATTTAAGGATGAAGTAAAAACGAGAACAAGACAACTTTCTTGGTTCGCTATGGGAGCCGATTGCGCAGATATAAATAATGATGCGAAATTAGATATTGGAGTTGTTGATATGGCAGCTACAGACCATGTCAGAGGTAAGACTTTAATGGCACCAATGGATCCGGAGTTATTTTACATTTCTGTCGATTATTTAAAAAATCAAAGACAGCACATGTTTAATACCTTGCAATTAAACAACGGGGATAATACCTGGAGTAATATTGCAGGTTTGGCTCATGTTCAAAATTCCGAATGGTCTTGGGCAGCTCTATTTGCAGATTTCGATAATGACACCCATAAAGACTACTTTGTTGCCACCGGTTTTAGAAGGTACGTAAGAGATAACGATTCAAGGCTTAGAACTGAAGCTGCAAGAAAAAATAACAATAACATCGTTCCTAAGCATCTCAGGAAAGAACTTTATGATCAAATTCCGCAGGTTCCTCTGAACAATATGTTGTATCACAATAATGGTGATTTACAGTTTCATGAAGTTTCTAAAGATTGGGGGCTTGGACAACAGACCTATTCCAATGGTGCAGCTTATGCCGATTTAGATCAGGACGGAGATCTTGATTTGGTGGTTAACAATATTGATGACAGAGCATTTGTTTATGAAAATACCCTAGATGGAAAAAAGAATTATCTAAGATTTGGTTTAGACTGCAAAATTCCAAAACATGGAACTACTGTGACCATTCAAACAGGAGATAAACAGCAATTTCAAGAATTTTCTCCTGTGAGAGGTTATTTGTCTACCGTAGATAATTTATTGCACTTTGGTTTAGGCGATTATACAAAAGTGGATAAGGTCATTATTAAATGGCCAGATGGCAAAGGCCAAATTCTAGAAAATGTAGATGTTAATCAGGAAATAGTATTGAAATATGCAGATGCTGGAAGCAATGTGATAAATGAAAAGAACATTGTTCCTCAATACTTTATTGAAGATGAGAATACTGTTTTCACACATCTTGAAAACCCATTTAATGACTTTGAAAAAGAAGTCTTACTTCCTTATAGACAGTCTACATTAGGTCCTGGAATAAGTGTTGCAGATTTAAATGGTGATAATTTAGAAGACTTCTACATTGGTGGTGCTACTGGAAAAACTGGTGCGATATTTATGCAGCAGTCAAACGGAACCTTTAAGCACGATTATGCTGATTTTGTTGCAAATGCGGAGCGCGAAGAAGTAGGCTCCTGTTTCTTTGATGCAGATGGAGACGGAGATCAAGATTTATATGTGATTTGTGGAGGAAATGAACATCAAGGAAAACCTCTGTTATTACAAGACAAGCTTTACTTGAATGAAGGAGGAAAGTTTAAGGATGTATCTTATAACCTTCCCAAAATTGATGATGCAGGACTCAGAGTTAAAGCATGTGATTTTGACAATGATGGAGATTTAGATTTGTTCGTTGGAGGAAGACTAAAACCAGGTTTATATCCAAATGCTCCAAGAAGTTATTTACTGCAAAACAATGGTGGTAAATTTACCGATGTTACAGAACAATGGAGTGCAGATCTGCTTAAGCCAGGTTTAATTAATGACTTTATATGGACAGACTTTGATGCAGATGGAAATCAAGACCTCATCATTGCTGGTGAGTGGATGCCTATCTCTTTCTATAAAAATAATGGTAGCTCATTTGAAAATGTCACTTCAACTTATATGGATAAAGAGCAAAGTGGGTGGTGGTTCAAATTGAAGGAAATAGATATTGATAATGATGGCGATATGGATCTGATTGCTGGAAATTTAGGTCTAAACTCCAAGTTCCATGCTTCAGACAAAAAACCATTTGAAGTACTTGCAAATGACTTTGATGGAAATGGAACCTGTGATGTAGTTCTAACCAAAGAATATAAAGGGAAAACTGTGCCGGTTAGAGGAAGACAGTGCAGTAGTGAGCAAATGCCATTTATTGAAGATAAGTTTGAAACATATGGCGAATTTGCAAATGCATCGATAGAAGAGATCTTAGGACAAAGGAAAATTGAATCTGCCTTAAAGCTAAGGGTGAACACCTTTGAGAATGTTATTTTCTATAATAACAATGGTAAATATGAGGCAAAGAAAATGCCTACTATAGCTCAAGCATTTCCTGTTTATGGAATTGAATGTATTGACCTAAATGAAGACGGTCTTCAAGATATTATCTTATCAGGTAATTTGTTCAACATGGAAATAGAAACCCCAAGGATAGATTCTGGAGTTGGCCTGACTTTAATAAATAAAGGGGATGGAGAGTTTGAAGCCCTTGGCATTGAGACAGGGCTGAAGACCAAAGGAGACACCAAGGATATGGTTTTAATCAATGGAAAGACGAAGAAATTAATAATAGCTAATAATAATGGCCCATTACAGATATTTGAGGTCAATACTAAGCCAGAGGTTAATAACAAGTTAGCAATTAATAAATAGCTATTGTTGACTGCAATCAGATAATTTCTTATATTTAAACCACTCAACTATTTAACATCTTAACTAACCTAAGACGAAAGTCTTAACCTTAAACTCAACTTAGAATATGAACTATTCTGTGCACAATCTCCTAACACGGTTGAACCAAATAGATATGGAACACGAGAAGATGTATGGAGATTTAGTAAGCTTGAAAAAAGAGCTTATTGCATTTAAAAACAATCAAAACCTTAAAAATGGACAAGCATTTGATAACAATATGCTTATCCAATGTTTGCATCTTTTGCCCTTTCATTTCTTTTACTTAGTAGACCTAAGTGAGAATAAAATAATTCACGAAAAAGGACTTACAAAGTATTTTGGATTTGAGATCAAAGAAAAGGCCTATGATGAGTTTTTTGATTTACTGCATCCAGAAGACTTACCAGCTCTAGCTTATATTGAGAGAGAACTCATTCATTCCAAAGGAGTGAATAATGATGAGTGGAGAAATGCTAACCTTATAGCAAATTGCAGAATAAAAAATACTACTGGATGCTATTCTTTAATTAGCAGAACATCCTCTATCCTAGAAGTAGATGAAGAGGGTAGGCCAAAGATTATATTGCACCTCTGTAATGATCTCTCAAACTTGGTTCAGGAAAATGCAGTTTCTTATGTATTAAATGTTCCGGGTGAGCGTGAGAAAAGAAAAGTGTCAAAGAAGGGAAATTTGACCAAAAGAGAAACGCAAATTTTGCGTCTAATTGCTCAGGGAAAAAGTTCTTCAGAGATTGGAGATGAGCTATATATTTCAAGAGAAACTGTAGATAAGCATAGAAAAAATATGATAAAAAAGACGGGCTGTATGGACACACACAAACTCGCAATCAAAGCACTCAATGAGAAGTGGATTTGAATCCCAATTAACTAACATTTTCCAAAGTATTTTATAGAAATCCAGAACAGCTTCTTGTTTTGGATTTTTTTTTGATTAGTCCAGTATGAAATCTACCCATTGTATACCCATTTAAATCAAGATTTTTTGAGGTTTTTGAATTTCTTGCTGTCAAGTATTTTGGCTATAATTCGACTAATAGTTTAATTTCTAAGACTTATTTACCTTCTGCTGTGATTAGCAATCAATTAACTTGCTTCATAATGCATTCATGTTTATTATTGCCCTGTTAAGCGAAAGATTGAGTTAGTTCACAGAAAAATACCCTTCAATGGGTATTTCTTCTCATGCTAAACTCAGTTACTTTTGTGTTTCGCCCTATATAATAGGGTGAGCTGTGTTTTGTATTAAACAATTTTATTAATAACTGTTAATTAAAAATCAAACAATTATGAAAAAGTTCTACGATTCGTTGTCGACATCTTCCCTAGGAAGAATAGGCAATAAGGTAGATGGAAAGCTGTGGCGCTCGTGTTGCACTTTCCTGATGATTGTGCTGTGTTCGTTTCTGTTTACAGATACTAACGCTGCACACGTGAAGGTGACTGGAGATTTTTCATCCGTTGATTTTGACGCTTCCGATATTGAAGAGTCAATTGAAACTGGTGAGAGTTTTCAGAGCTTTGTTATGGTTGCTCCAACAGTTGGATGCGTTGCCCAGAATTTAGGTTTAAATTCTGATGGTACTGCTACCCTAGGTTGGTTCGACTTTGTGAATACAGAAGATGGATGTGCCTTCTTCGATTCACGAGAACTAACTTCTACGGCTCCGGCTGGATCATTTACAATTGATCCTGATGGTGATGGCCCTGATTTACCTACAATTACTTATGATTGTAATGCATTGGGATCTCACCAACTGGCTGCTCAATTGACTTGTGCTGATGGAACAGACATTTGTTGGAATGATATCCTTATTGAGGATAAAATCGCTCCTTTCATTTGTTGCCCTTCCACTATTCAAATTGAGTGTGATGTAGATAATGATGGAAACCCTAGACCATTTGCTGGTTGGGCAGGATCGTTACATAGTGATGACCTACCTGCTGGAAGCGGATTAGGAAATTTCCCAATTACATCTCCGTTTAATACAGTCACTGGTCCTTTTGGAATTCAATTTCCTGCACCAATAGATTGTGCTACTGCTTCAGCTGGTTCTGATAGTCAGGCAGATGTTGCTGCTGGTTACACAGGCCTTCCTTATGTAGAGGAAAACGATGCTTGTGGTGGATTTACATTAACGTATTCAGATGTATTCGCTACAGCTTATTCAACTGCAGAGCATGATTGTGACAATCACAGCTACGATATCGAAAGAACTTGGACCGCTACAGATGCAAGTGGAAATGCTTCTACTTGTACTCAATTAATTGAAGTAAGAGATACTCAAGCTCCTATGCTTGCTGGTATCCCTGCTGACCTTAGTATTGAGTGTGGAACAGATGCTCCAGCTCTTGCTAACGTTACTGCTACAGATAACTGTTACTTAGCTAACGTATCTTTAACTTCTGACAATACAGATAACCCTGCACCTGCTGCTCCTGGAACAGTAGACGCTGATGGTAACTGTGTTGTTTCTATCATTACTAGAGTTTGGTCTGCACAAGATGCATGCGGAAACGAAAGTTCTGAAGATCAAAATATTTACATTATAGATACTGTTGCTCCAGTTTGCGCTGACATTGCCTTAAATGGTCAAACGGTTAGTGTTGGAGACGATTGTATCTATAATTATGTTGAAACATTTACTGCAACAGATGCTTGTGATGATGAAATTGACTTTACTTGGGAAATCGCTGAACAAAGCACTGGAGTTATCGCTTCAGGTTCAGGATATGATATAGACCTTGATTTAGAAAAAGGTGATTATCTTGTTACATGTGTAGCAACTGATGATTGTGGAAACTCGAATTCTGATAACTATAGCTTTATGGTTGAAGATGCAACTCCTGCTCAAATAGCTTGTCAAGGAAATGTAATTCTTCCAACAGATGCTGGTGAGTGCTTTGGAAGATCAAGTGACTTGAGATTGGATTATGTTCCTTTTAATACAGTGAATTCAAACAACCTTGGTGAATTTGCAGACAACTGCCCAATTCTTTCTTTTACAAGAGAAATTTCTGGTGCTACAGTTTCTGCTCCTGAGGTGACAAACAATCCTTCTATTGGTTCTGCTTTTGGTTATACAGGAGCGAAGCAATTCCAGAAAGGTACTTCTACAGTTACTTATACTATAGTAGATTGTACAGGAGAAGAATTCTCTTGTTCTTTTGATGTAACTGTTTTAGATCAGGAACCAGCAACTATAACTTGTCCTGCTGTTCCTCCTACATTAACGACATCTTCTGATGGAACTGGAGATTGTGAAGTTTGTGCTACACAGACAGCTGGTTTCTCAGGAGCTTATGATCATTCAAATTGGACTTTTGCTCAATTCGTTGATCCTACAGCAACCTTATCTGGTAACTTGGTGGATGGAACAGTTGCAACTACTCCAACATCAGTTACTTTAACTGCACCAGATGATGATGTTCAAGGTACTTTTGTTGATTTTAGTGCAAATTCTACTTATTGTACGACAGTAGCTGCTTCTGGTATTTTGTCTTTTGACTATTCAGTAGAAATTGTTGATTCATTTGGTTCTGGTTTCGATCCTTATGGTTACACTTTAGACGGTTCATTTGTTACTTTAGCAAATGCAGACGGTGATTTTTCTGGTTCTACTGGTGACATAATCACTGGTACTGCATCTATAGCTGTGAATGCTGGACAGGAATTCTGCTTTATTCAATGGAGTGATTTAGATGCAGGAAATGCGATATCTATCTCAAATATGTTTATTGCTACAACACCAATATCTAGTTTAATGCCAACTATTTCAGATAACTGCCCTAACCCTCAGGTAACTTCAGATTTACAGGAGTGCTATGGGCCAGGATGGAACTCTATTACTTGGACGGTTGAAGACTGTGGTGGAAACATCTCAGAATGTACAGTAGACTTTATGGTTGTTGATGATGAAGATCCAACAATTACTACTTGCCCTGGAGACGATACGGTTGATAACGATGAAGGAGAATGTTCTGCACTTTATGACATTTCTCCTATCGCTGAAGATAACTGCGAATATGTATTGAATTATACGTTAACAGGTGCTACAGCTAGTTCAGGTGTTTCTACACCTAATGCTATGGGTAATCACCCAGACCTAATGTCTGTTGAATTAAATGTAGGTGTTACAACAATTACATTTATTGCTGAAGATGCAGCAGGAAATACTTCTGCTCCTTGTTCGTATACAGTAACTGTAAACGATACTGAATTGCCAGTTTTAACTTGCCCAGCAGATATTTTAGACCAAGGAACAACTGTAGATTGCACTGCAACGGTAGATGATTTAGAAGTTTCTGCTGAAGACAATTGCTGTATTGCTAACATTAGCTATACGGTTATTGATGCAGATGGAAATGCAGATGGACCTTTTGATGTTTCTAACGGATCTACTCCGGATGGAGATCAAATGGTTGATCTTTCTGGCTATGTTTTCTCTAAAGGTGAAAACACAGTGAACGTTGAAACTTGGGATTGCAACGGAAACGGTAACGCATGTTCTTTCAAAGTAACAGTTATCGATGACGATGCTCCAATGATTAATGATTGCCCTTCAGATATCGTAAAAGAATCTGTTGATGGCGATTGTTCTGCTTTAGCAACTTGGACAGAGCCTACAGATTTTTCTGATAACTGTGCTCCAGAATGTCCACTTCAACCATTAGAAGGACCTTTCGTGTCTACTAACGGTGGAGAAAATATGGACGACCTTGACATGGGTACAATGTCAAATATCCAGTCTAACGGAAATGCTTTTGGTATTTTCCCAGTTGGAACGAGATATGTAAAATATAAATTAACAGATGAGGCTGGTAATATGGCTTGGTGCATCTTTAGCGTAACAGTTAATGATAACGAAGCGCCAACTGCTGTTGCTTGTCCTTCTGACTTTACAATAAATCAAGATTTAGATTGTAACCCAACTTTATTGTTAGGTGACTATAAAGGTCTTCCAGTATTTGACGATAACTGCTCTATAGCATCTATCTCTCAAGTTCCTGCGGTTGGTACTTCGTACACTCCAGCAGATGGAATGACTATTCCTGTTACAGTAACTGCAACTGACGGAGCTGGTTTATCAGTTTCTTGTTCATTTACAATAACAGTTGAAGATAATTCAGGACCAACAATTGCTTGTCCTGCAGATCAAACTGCTTTATCTTCTGCGACTGCTTCTGCTGCAGATGCTTGCGCATTAGAATTACCTGATTATACAGGTGCAGCTACAGCGAATAACTCTTGTGGAAATGAAGTTCCTACAGTTACTCAATCTCCTGCAGCTGGTTCTACTTATGCAGCTGATGATGTTGTAACTGTTACATTAACAGCTACTGATGGTGCTGGAAATCAAACTTCTTGTAGCTTCTCAGTTACATTCGAAGATGATGTAGATCCAACAGGTGTTTGCGCTGCAGATCCTGCAACGGCTACAGCTGCAATTGGTGGATGCTCTGCTAACGTAACATTAACTCCTCCTTCAGTTTCTGATTGTGGAGCGGTTACTATTTGGGGATCAAGATCTGACTTAGGTCCTGATTTAACAGCTGCTAATGGATACACTGGTTCTTTTGAAGCATGTGAAAGCACAGTTACTTGGTATGCACAAGATGCTGCTGGTAACCTTGCTGAGATTTGCTCAAACACAGTTTCAGTTGTTGAACCATTGAATGAAGCAAATGAGCCAACTGCTGTTTGCCAAGGTTCTTTGGTATTAGGATTGAAAAATGACGGAACAGTAGATTTATGTGCTGATATATTCGGACAGAATTCATTTGATAACTGTTCAAACAGTGAATTATCTTATGAGATTCATATTGTAGGTGAAGCTTATCAAGATTGCATTACTTTCGATTGTAGCCACATTGGAGACAATGAAGTTTGCTTGAAGGTAACAGATTGCTCAGGTAATGAAGACCTTTGCTTTACTACAATAACAATTCAAGATAAGAGAGATCCATTCATCCAATGTCCTGCTGACATCGAAATCGAATGTCACGTAGACAATGGTGGAGCTGCTGATCCAGGTGCTGCTCTTGCAGTTCTTACTCCTTTTAGTCAAACTGCTTTTGATAACTGGAACAACGTTATTGACGCTGGTCAAGACGCTGCTGCTGGTATCACAGGATATGCTCAAGGATGGGACAACTGCAATGGAGAAGTTACTTTCTCAGATGTTTCTACTAGAGGAAACGATCCTTCTCATTGCGATTACTACTCTTATACAATTACAAGAACATGGACAGTTGCTGATGCTGAAGGAAATGATAACAATTTAGACGGTAACAACTGTGTTCAAACAATTACCGTTGTAGATACTCAAGATCCTTACTTCTCAGAAGCTGAATTTGCTCTTGATGTAGCTATTGATTGTGATAATCCAAACTTTGCTTCTGAATTAGATTATGCTCTTATGATGGAGCCTACTCCAAACGATCTTTGTTACGTAACAATGGAATTAGTTTCTGATGAAACTCAAAACCAAACAGGTTGCAGCACTTACAACGGTGTTAGCAATGTATATGAGCAAAGAACAAGAGTATGGGAAGCAACAGATGCTTGTGGAAACAATGCATTCTATACACAAGTTATTTCTACTTATGATAATACTGCTCCTGCAATTGACTGTCCAAATGGTGGTGAATTCGCTATCTATGGAACAGATTCAGATGGTGGTGCAGATTGTGAAGTATTCGTTTCATTAAATGCAACTGCTACAGATTGTCAAGAAGTAACATATACTCACCAAATTAAAGATTCAGATACTGGTCTTGCGATAACTGGTGTTAAGCAAGGAGCAGATGCTTCTGATAACTATGGTGCGGGTAACTACTGTGTTCAATTCTGGGCTGCAGATCCATGTGGAAACACTTCTACATGTCTATACTTCTTTGCAGTTGAAGATGACACAAACCCAACAATTGATTGTTCTGATATCCAGAATATGAGTGCTTCTGCTGATGAAGATGAGTGTTCTTACTCTCAATTTGCAGTTCAAGCTCCTGGTTTTGGTGACAATTGTCCAGGTGCATTTATAGAAGCTGAATTAACTGGAGCGTGGGCTGAAGTATTCTTCAACGATGATAACATCGTAACTACGTTTGTTCCTTTTGGTTTCCTTCCAACAATTGCTTTCCCAGTTGGTGAAACGACAATTACTTGGACAGCATACGATGCTGCTGGAAATGCTTCTGGAACTTGTACTCAAACAGTTACAATTACAGATGACCAAGCTCCATCAGGAGAATGTCCTGAAGATGTTGTATTAGGAACAGGAGTTGACGGAATTGCAGCTTATAACTGTAATGCTCCATATAACTTCAAGTCACCTATCTTAGATGAGAATTGTGAATTAGCTCTTTACGAGTGCACATTAACTCTTCCTGATGGGTCTTCTTCTACTACAGCTACACAAAATGATGCTTCTCAAACTATAGATTTCCCAGTGGGTATATCTACTGTATCTTATTATGCAGAAGATGCGGCTGGAAACCCATGGTCTTGCTCATTCACAGTAACTGTGTCTGACAACGAAGCTCCAATCGTTATCTGTGCAAACACAACAATAGAGTTAGATGCTGACGGTAATGCTTCAATCACTCCTGCAGATGTAGATGGTGGTTCTAGCGATAACTGTGATTTAACACTTGCTGTGTCTCAAGAAGATTTCGATTGTACACATCTTGGTGTAAATACAGTAACATTAACTGGAACAGATGCTGCTGGTAACTCTTTCGAGTGCTGGGCTGATGTAACAGTTGAAGACAATATCGACCCTACTATTTCTTGTTCAGATATTTCTTTGAATACAACTGAAACAGATTTAGCTTGTGGTTATACTGCAACTGAAGGAGATGATCCTTCTATAGCTGATAATGCTGAAGCTTGCGGACTGACATTAGTAAATGACTTAAACGGAACTGCCTCAATAGCAGGTGAAGCGTTTGATGCATGTGACTCTCCTCACACAATTGTTTGGACAGTAACTGATGGTTCAGGAAACTCTGCAACTTGCACGCAAACAATTACTATCACAGATAACGAAGCTCCAACTCCAATTGCAAGAGCTGGTGAAGTGAATTGTGGTGATGTAATTGAAAAATCAGCAGATGCTGACAACTGTAATACTTCATTCTCATGGATAGATTTCACAATAGCAGACTTTGCAGACAATTGCGATGCTGATGGTTGTGGAAGAATGACTTTCGAAGGTCCTATCTCTGCTGTAGAATGTTTGGGAGAGCCTGGTGGTTTAAGAACTGCTAACTTCCCAGTTGGATCAACAACTGTTTCTTATTTTGTAACTGATGCTTCTGGAAATACTTACGAGTGTACATTCACTGTAAATGTTTCTGACGATCAGGATCCAGAGATTCAGTGTCCAGCAGATCAAGATCTTAATGTAGACTTGAACTGTAACGATCCACAGATTCCTAGTTATGCTCCATTGGCATTGTCTGACAACTGCCCTGGAACTACATTAACTCAAAGCCCTGCGGCTGGTACTTCTTTAGTTGGTGCTGCTGATGGCGATACACAGTTAATCACTTTAACTGCAACTGACGCTTCTGGAAATACTTCTAGCTGCTCATTTACAGTTACTATAGTAGATAACGTAGGAACAACAATAGTTTGTCCTGATGATCTTGAAGAAACAGTAGACGCTAATTGCGAAGCTACTCTTGGAGATTATACTGGATTAGTACAGGTATTGAATGCTTGTGGCCCTAATAACACCCTTTCACCTGTTCAATCTCCTGCTGCTGGTACTACTATTACTTCTGCTACAACAGTTACTATGACTGTTGATGATGGGAGTGGAAACATATCTTCTTGCACATTTACTGTAACTCCAGTTGATGAAACAGCTCCTGAATGTCCTGCTTATGATGACATTACTGTAGCTGCTACTGCTGGATGTACTGCTATTGCTACTTGGACAGAGCTAGACGCTGCTGACAATTGCGATGGAACAGTTACTGGTACTCAAACTGCTGGTCCAGCTCCTGGATCTTCGTTTGCTGCTGGTTCAACAACTGTTGAGTACACGTATACAGATGCTGCTGGAAATTCAACAGTTTGTTCTTTCACTGTAACTGTAGATCACGGTCAAGCTCCTTTAGTTGTTTGTGACGCTGTAACAGGTGCATTAAACTCTAACGGTGAAACGTTCGTTGATGCTATGGATTTAGATGAAGGATCTAACTCTGCTTGTGGTTCTGACTTGATCTTCGATTTCACAACTGATATCGATCCTTTCGGAGGACCTACTGCTGATGCTACTTTCGTTGACGGTCAGATGTTCACATGTGACGACCTAGGTGTAACGGAAGTTATCTTAAGAGTTACTGATGCTGTTAGTGGAGAATTCTCTTTATGCTTAACAACGATTACAATTGTAGATAATACTGCTCCAGTTCTTACGAACTGTCCTGCAGATGTTACTGTTCAAACATCTAACAATGGATTGAACGATTGTACTGGTTTTGCTCAATTAGAATTATTTGAAGCTACAGACAACTGTGAAATTTCTTATGAATTTACTATTACAGATCCTGACGGTAACGTAACATTCGGTACTGGTCAAGATGCTTCTGGTGATTTCGAAACTGGAACATCTACAATTGTATTTACTGCTGTTGATGCAGCTGGTAATAGAAGAACATGCCCTGTTCCTACTGCTGTTACTGTTGAGGATGACGAAGCTCCGCTTTGTGCTAATCCTGATGGATCTGTAGTTGAAGAGCCAGGTTCATTATTTGTTTCTCTTGCTGCTGGAAATGGACAAAACGGTAACGTTTTCGATATTGAATTAGCAGAAGATTTAACATTGACTCAGTTCTTCGGACATACGAACTCTACAGCTTTAACTAACTGGGAGATATTCATCATTGATGGTGGATGGATGGGTAATGAAAACAATCCTGCTGCTTGGACACAGATTGCAGATGCAACTGGTGTTACAGGACAAGGAACTGGTTCATTAACGCCAATTCCATTAGACGCTCCTGTTTCTCTTGCTGCTGGTACTTATGGTGTAGCTGTATTCGCTCCTGTTGGAGGGGTAGCTTACACAAATGGTGCTACAGTTGGAAACGTTTGGGCTACAGATGGAACATTGACAGTATTCGAAGGTTTAGGTGGAACTGCTCTTGGCGGAATATTCTTCCAACCTAGAAACTTCAATGGACAAATCGACTACCTAGTTGGTATGAATGCTGTTGCTATTGCAGATATAGAAGTTGATTCAGAAGTTGGTGCTTGTGGAGCAATTGTAGAATATGAAACTCCTAATGGATTTGACAACTGTGATGCTGGGAACTTAAACCCAACATTAATAGCTGGTCTTCCTTCAGGATCTATATTCCCAGTTGGAACAACAACTGTATCTTGGTTATTAACAGACTTAGCTGGTAATGAAACTACTTGCACATTCAATGTTGTTGTAAATGACATTAATGCGCCTATGGTTACTTGTCCAGAAGATATAGAAGTTCCTACTGATCCAGGACTATGTTCTGCAAATGTTGAATTAACAAATGAAGTTGTTGATGAATGTGCAGATACTTCAATTGAAGTTTGCTTCGAATTCTCAGATTCTCCAGAAACTACTTCTTGGGAATTGATCAATTCATTTGGAATTGTTGAGCAATTTGCTCCTGCTGGAACATATACAGAAAATGCATGTGAAATTCTAGACGTTAACGCTGGAGACTTTACGTTAAATGTTTCTGGATTCTTCGGATCTTATACGGTAACAACCGGTGGGGTTTCGAATACTTTCACTTCTGATAATACTGAGTGTGATTTCAACGAATCTATTATGTTAGAATCATGTGTTGAAGTTCAATGGTTAGCAGATGGTGGATTCGAAAATGAAATGGGTTACGAAATCATTGACTCTAACGGAGACGTTGTTGCTTCAAATGGATTCGGATTATTGCCAATAAATGTAACTAACGGAGTTCCTGTAACAGACGGTTTACATTGCTTGAATGGTGGTGAAACGCATACATTTAGAGCGGTTGATTCATTCGGTGATGGTTGGAATGGTAATACATTACAATTGGCTAACCCATCTGACGGATCTATCTTCGATCTTCAAGACGGTGGTACTACTACAACTATAATCAATGTATTTGGTACTGACCCAGCATATACTCCAACTGGAAACTTAACAAATCCAGCTGGTACTAACCCTGAATTCCATGACTATGAGTTTACTACTCCTTCAGTTACTGGACCAGGTCAATTATGTATTACTACAGACGTATTAGGTGCTGGAGTTTCAGCTACAGTAACTAACCTTACAACTGGTGTTGTTGAAGTTTCTGCTCCTGCTGGAACATTCGGAAATGATGACTCACAATGTTTCACAATCAACTTTGTTGCTGGTGACGAGTATGAGTTAGACATTACTGGTCTTTGTGGTGCAGATGCATCATTTGAGATCACTGATCCTTCTGGTGCTGTTACTAACTCAGGAACAGGTGGTACTCCAGTAACATCTGCTATGTTCTCTGCTGCTTCTGGTATCGGAGAAGTAACATGTATTTATACAATTACAGATGAAGACGGAAATGTATTGGATTCAGGCCCAGGTCAAACAGAATCATATACATTAACGCTAGTAACAACTGGTACTTTCAATGAAGAAAATACTTGGGATTTTGATGATGTTACCAATGGTGTAAACATCGTTTCTGGTGCAGCTTTACCAGATGCTCCTGGAACAATTCAAGTATTTGATTTAGATTTCAATACAGAATATAACTTCTCAGCATTCGATTCATTCGGTGATGGTTGGAACGGTCAAACTGTTTCATTCATTGGTCCTGATGGAGAGACTACAGTTTGGGAAAATACTTCTCAAGGTGGATCTTCTGATATCTTAAGTGCTCCTGCGAATACGAGTGCTGCTGTTTGGAGTTTCACTACTCCTGCTAACTCTAATCCTGGTGATGC
Organism: uncultured Flavobacteriales bacterium; assembly: GCA_964609215.1. Lineage (GTDB taxonomy): Bacteria > Bacteroidota > Bacteroidia > Flavobacteriales_D > JABDKJ01 > JABDKJ01. Next base: position 14,238 of record CAZSQZ010000012.1, on the reverse strand, counting down.
GTTAAGCTTCGACTTCCCATTAGGAACAAGCACAGTTACATGGGTATGTACTGATCTTGCTGGAAACTCTTCTTCTTGCTCTACTACAGTTACTGTAAATGACGAAGAAGATCCAACAATTACTTGCCCAGAGGATATCAATGTAGCTGCAGACCTTGGAGATTGCGATGCTTCTTTAACTGTACCTTTCGCGGTAGTTACTGATAATGCAGATCCTTGTCTTGCTGGTGTTGATCCTGCATGTGGAGACAGAGAAATTACTATCGTTGATAGCAACTCTGATAACAGTTTCCCTGCTGAACACGGTTATGTTGTTTTAGATCCAGATGGAAATGTGGTTACTGCTAACGGATTTGGTTTAGGATTAGATCCTGCTGGAACTGTTTTAGAAACTGCTTCTTTAACTCCAGGTGTAACTTATACTTTCGCTGCAGTTGATGACTTCGGTGATGGTTGGGATGGATTCGGTGTTCAATTGTTTGACGCTGATGGTTCAGTTATTAGTGTTACTAAGACGAATGGACCTGAAGCTGGAACTACTTTTGATTTCATTGGTGGTGCTCCTGGAACAACTAACGGATTCCCGAACAATTTCGATACAAATTCTCCAGATGATACTTCATTCAACCAGTTCTTGACTGGTGGAAGTACAGTTAGAGGAAATGTTGGATTATATGAATTCTCAATTGCTACATTACCAGCATGCGAGTTATTACCAACAGATGCGGTTACTGTAAGTACAATTACATTCCCTGACGGTAGCACAGCTACAGATGATGGAGACGTTACTGCTGACTTCCCTATTGGAACAACTACGATTGAATATACAGCTACAGATGCAGCTGGAAACTCTTCTTCTTGCACAACTACTGTAACAGTTGAAGATGATCAAGACCCAATTTGTAATGCTCCTGCTGTTCAAGCGGTGTACTTTACAGATCCTGGTGTTTGTGAAGCATGCATTACTTTAGCTGACTTTACATCTGCTGACAATTGCGGTGTTGCATTCTCTGGTCATAACTCTACGTTTGCTGATGCAGCTGGAGAGAACGCTTCAGGATGCTACCCAGTAGGTACGCATACTGTTAAGTATTTTGCTAATGATTGGTCAGGAAATGCGTGTGTAACTGAAATCACATTTGAAGTGGTTGACGGTGAAGCACCAACTGCAATTATTGCTCCTGCTGATCTTACGGTTTGTAACGATCCTGGAACATGTAACGCAACTAATGTTGATTTAGGTGCTCCTTCTTTCGATGATAACTGTGGTGTTGCAAGCGTTTCTAACGATGCTCCTACACTTTACATCTTAGGAGAGAATACAATCACTTGGACAGTAACTGATGAAGCTGGTAATACTTCTACTTATACTCAAGTAATAACTGTAGAAGATTGCGATGCTCCAATGGTAGATTGCCCAGAGGATATCGTTGCTAGTACTGAAACAGGAGAATGTGAAGTAACTATTCCTGGTTTAGATGTTGAAATTTCAGATAACTGTGAAATTCCATTACTATTCTTAGAAATATGTACTGATGAGAATTCAGAATTAACTTCTTACGAAGTATCTTCTGGATCTACTCCTAACTTGGTATATGAATTAGTTTATAATACTACTGGAGGTTTCCAAACTGAGGTTGGATACGAGTTACTTGATTCTCAAGGAACAATCGTTGCTTCTGATGGATTTGGAGTATTTGGTGCTGTAGGTGAAACAGTTGCTACATTTAACTTAATGGCAGGTGAAACTTACACATTCAGAGCTATCGATTCATTCGGTGACGGTTGGAATGGTAATACATTCTTATTAGATGATGCTGGTAATACAGTAACATTAAATGATGTAACAAGTGGTGGAACTACTACTGTGATCACTAACTTAGGTACTGATCCAGTTGAAGCTCACTCTTTACCAGGTGGTTCTGATGAGGTTCATACTTATACATTTACAGTTCCTGCAGATACATTTGTATCTCTTGCTTCTGGTGATGCTGGTGACTTAGCTGGAAATGACGGTCAATGTACATTGATCCCATTACCTTCTGTTGCTGGTACATTTGATGTATGTGTAACTAATCTATTCGGAACATGGTCTGTAGTAGATGATGCTGGAACTGTTTTCCAAACAGGTTCAGGTCTATCTTCTCAACCAATATCTGCAACTTTAAGTGCAGGTCCTGTTCTAGAATACAGTATGGTAGTTGCTACTGCTGGTGCATTTGACAACGAAGTTGGATGGGAACTAGTTGATAGTAATGGAAATACAATTGCTACATGGGAAGGTGACGTTAATCCATTACCAACAGGTGCTGGAGATGTTGTTCAAACATGGCCATTGTCTTTCGGTGAAACATATACTTTAACAGCTATCGATTCATTCGGTGACGGATGGAATGGTAACTCGTTCATGGTAGATGACGCTGGTAACTCAATTGTATTGAACGATATCACTGATGGTGGTACTACTACGACTGTAATTGTAAACGCTACTGATCCTGCGTATACAGGTACTTTATTCCCTAATGGAAATAACCCTGAAGCGCATATTTATGAGTTCACGACTCCTGCTGGTCCTACTGTAACTGTAGACCTTGATTTAACTCCTGCTACTATTGCAGATGAGTTAGCTTGGGAACTTGTAGATGGAACAGGTGCTGTTGTTGCTTCTGCTGCTGCTGGCACTTATGCTGGCACAGAAGGATCAACTACTACTGAATCATTAACATTACCTGCTTCTTCATATACATTGAATATTGATGGATTAGGTGTTGGTGGATTAGTTGAAGCGAGTGAAGATGGAGCAACTATTTTAAGTGAGTCTCAAGGAGATCTTGAAATTTGCGATCAGTATACAATTACTGGTGCTTCATTCTCTACAGCATATACAATTACATTCCCTGATGGTGCAGTTGAAACTGGAACAGTTACTCCTTTTGATGGAACATTCCCTGTAGGTGAATCAACTATCGAATGGATCGTAACGGATGAAAACGGAAACGTTTCTGACCCATGTACAACGACTATCACAATAAATGATACAAACCTTCCTGAATTCTCAGCTCCAAACACATGTGCAAGTCCAGATGATGCGCCAGGTGCTGGAGGTCAAGTTAATTTCGGTACTGCTCTTGAGTTACCGTTGAACATTTCAGCGGATCTTACGATCACAAACCTTAATGACATCGAGATTACAGGTATGTTTAACAATAATGTAAGTTCATTAGATATGTTCTTACAATCTCCAACAGGAACAACAGTTCAAATCTTTGAAGGATCTGATTACCCTGCTTGTGGATTCCTATTCCAAGGGTTCACTTTCGCTGACGGTGGAGCTTCGGCTTCTGATTGTCCTGGTTCTGATGGATTACTTGTTAATCCTTCAAACCCAATTACAAATGCGTTTAACGGTGAGCCTTCTCAAGGAACATGGACGTTAATCGTATCTACTGATGATCCTACGAACAACGGTGGTGTTGTATTTGGTTGGAACATGGAAGTATGTGGAGACGAGTCTGCATGTGCTCCTGATCAAACAGTATCTGCTGATGAAAACTGTGAGGCAACTCTTACATTACCTATTCCAAACGCTATAGATTGTGATGCATTGTCATTCTTCTATTCAATGGATGGTGGTATCTCTAGAACTGCAATTGCTGGTTCTGATGTGACATTGACTTTCCCATTAGGAACTTCATTTGTTACTTGGATCGTAAGAGATGAAGCTGGAAACGAAATCGATTGTGGTACTCAAATCACAGTTGAAGACACAACAGCTCCTTTAATTTCTTGCCCTGCTGATGCAACTGCATCTTCTGGACAATTCAATTGTGAGGCTCCTATCTCTTTAGCTTTAGCTACTGCTGATGATAACTGCTCTGCTCCTACAATTACTAACGATTCTCCTTACGCAGTATCTAACGGTGCTGATGCAAGTGGAATGTACCCTGTTGGAGTAACTGTTGTAACATTCACTGCTACTGATGACGCTGGTAATACAACTACATGTACTACTACTGTTACAGTAACTGACGATGAAGCTCCGATTATATCTTGTGGTTCTACATTGAACTTCAACTTACCAATCGAAGGTACTCTTGAGGTACCAGCTCAATTGTTTGCTGCTGCAGTGTTTGATAACTGTGGAACTCCTACAATCTTGATTGAAGGAAATTCAACTATCACATTCGATTGCTCAATGGTAGGTCTAAATGAAGGATTAACAGTTACGGCTGTAGATGCTTCAGGAAATACTGCTGAGTGCTGGATTGATGTTCTTATTAAGGACGAAATCGCTATCGAGTGTACTGGTGGATCTATCTCAGCTGGTGTTGCTGACTGTGTAACTGGTGAATTCGAAATTACTCCAGATAACTACACTGCTCCAACATTTACTGATAACGCTGTATTTGCTACTTGTCCTTGGACAGTAGAGACAACGGTTAACGGTGTTGCTGGTCCTATTGATGGATTCTACCCTGCTGGTACTTATGAAGTTTGTTGGACAGCAACTGCTGCTGACGGAACTACTGCTACTTGTTGTGATTCATTTACAGTTGAACCTGCTGGAACATTCACATGTCCTTCAGATGTTACTGTAGATGCTGACGCTAACTGCGAAGGTTTTGCAACATTAGTATTAGCTGATAACTGTGTTGAACCACTTTCTGTAACAAATGATTACAATGCTGGTGGAGCAGATGCTTCTGGTACATATCCTTTAGGATCTACTACAGTTACTTTCTCAATTGTTGACGCTTGGGGTAATACTTCAACATGTTCTGCTACTGTAACAGTAGAAGACAATGAAGCTCCAACTATCGAGTGTCCTGCTGGTGCAACTGCATCTGCTGATGCTGGATTATGCGAGACTGCAATTGAATTAGATTTAGCTACTGCTGCGGATAATTGTTCAGTGACTATCACTAATGATTACAACGCTGGTGGAGCAGATGCTTCTGGTGTATATCCTGTTGGAACAACAACAGTAACGTTCACTGCTACTGATGGAGCAGGTAACACTACTACTTGTTCAATAGATGTAACAGTAACTGATGATGAGGCTCCAGTATGTAATGCTCCTGAAAGCTTAACATTGAATGCTTCTGATGATGGATTCGATTGTGGTGCTTACACAGGATTAGGATTTGCTGCGACTCCAACAGATAACTGTGGAATTGCTTCAGTTGCTCACGATTCTCCATTTGCTGATGCACCAGGTGCTGATGCTAGCGGAATCTATCCTGTAGGAACTACAACAGTAACATTTGTAGTAACAGATGTAAATGGAAACACTTCATCTTGTACTGCAACAGTTACAGTAATTGATGACTTAGGTCCTGCAATTACTTGTCCTGCTGATGTTACAGTTTGTAACGATCTAGGTGCATGTGGTGCTACTTTATCAATGATCGCTTCTTCTGATGAAAACTGTGATATCGATAGAATCGATTACACAATTACATTTGAAGATGGTGCTGTTGCTGCTGGTACTTCAACAGGTCAGCCAAATACTCACTTTGTAGATGCTAACGGGTTCTACCCAGTTGGTACACACTCTATTGAGTATGTAGCTTATGACTTGTCAGGTAACTCTGCTTCTTGCACTACTACAGTAACTGTAGAAGATTGTGAAGCTCCTACATGTAATGCTCAGGATATAGAAGTTGCTCTTGACGCTGATGGAAATGCAACGATTACTGCTGCAATGATTGACGGTGGAAGCACTGACAATTGTGGAATAGCTAGTATCTCTGCTGCTCCTACTACATTCGATTGCTCAAATACAGGTGCTAATACGGTAACATTAACTGTTACTGATGTTCATGGACTTGTAAGTACTTGTGAAGCTATCGTGACAGTTGTTGAAAATGAAGCTCCTGAATGTGCTGCTCAAGATATCACTGTAGAATTGGATGCTGCTGGTCAAGCAACAATCACTGCTGCAATGATTGACAATGGAAGTACAGATAATTGCGCTGTTAACCTGTCTATCGATAACGATTCATTTAACTGTAACGACTTAGGTGCGAATACAGTAATGTTGACAGTATCTGATAACTCTGGTAACTCTTCAACTTGTTCTGCTACTGTAACAGTAGAAGACAACTTAGCTCCGGTAATTACTTGTGATGCTGCAGTTGTTGATTCATGTGCAATTAAAGGTGAATGTGGTGCATTCGTAGTATTCGGTTCTAATGCAACTGATAACTGCTCAGTAATCATCACAAATGATTCTCCTTACGCAGATGCTGCTGGTGGAGATGCTAGTGGATATTACCCAGTTGGAACTCACACTGTAACATTTACAGCTGTGGATCCTGCAGGTAACTCTTCTACTTGCTCTACAACAGTTAACGTTTCTGATTGTGAAGCTCCTAATGTAATTTGTGTAGAGTTTATTACTGCTACGCTTGTTTCTGAAGGAACGGTTATCATCCCTGCTTGTGCAATTGATAACGGATCATTCGATAACTGTACGTTCAGTGGAAATGGTGATTGCGCTCAAAGTGATTTAACATACTTGGTTAATGGCCAGTCTGAAATCACTATGGATTGCTCTAACCTAGGATTGAATATGGTTACATTAACTGTAATCGATGAAGCAGGTAACTCTGCATCTTGCGAAGCATTCGTAGATGTTCAGGATCTTTCTGCTCCAGTTATCGATTGCGGACCACAGTCAGTATTTACTGCAGCGTTTGACCCTGCAGCTTCTTGTGGTGCATTTGTAACTCTTCCAGTTCCAACTGTTGATGATCTTTGTCCAGGTGTTACCTTGACTAATGATTACAATGGAACTGCTGATGCTAGTGATGAATACCCAGTAGGTACTACTACTGTTACATGGACTGCAACAGATGCAGCTGGAAACAGCTCAACTTGTTCAGTAGATGTTGTTGTGGACAATATCCCAGCAGCTTCTAACTTAGGTTCAGATTGTAACGGATCTCAGTTCAGATTAACTTGGAACCCAGTTGCTGGTACAGCTGGTTATAGAGTTGTCTTGAGAAGAGTAGGTGGACCTGTTGTAGGTAGCGTTACTTTCTTGAATCCTAATAAGCAGAATACAGGATGGGTTGACAACAGTCTTATTGACCCAGCATTTGACTATGAGTTTAGAGTAATCACTGGATGTTTATTAGACCCAACGTCTAATCCAAACAACCTTGCTAATTATGCTACTGCATTCACTGCTTGGACTCCAGTTGAATTACCTTGTACTCCTGCTGCTCCAAGTGCGAGTGAAAGTATAACTGAAGTTTCTACTGAAAATACAACTGGTAAATTGGTTGATTTAGATGATAACACAATGCTTGTGTATCCTAATCCAAACATTGGCCAATTCACTATCGAGACTGATCTTGATGAGTACGCTCTTGAGATTCTTGATATGACTGGTAAAGTTATCTTCAGAGAAGTTTCTTTAACTACAAATGTTTACAGAGCTGAATTAAGCACAGTTGAAAGCGGAGTTTACTTCGTAAGATTAACTGGAAATGACACTGTTCTTACAAGAAGAGTTGTTATCGAAAGATAATTTAGATCTGACTAAATAATTTAAAGCCGCTCCGATTTTTCGGAGCGGCTTTTTTTATAATCAATTTTTTCAAGGCTTTACACAATTCCTCAGACTATTCCATTCCCCTTTTTTACGTATTAATACCGTGAAATGAAATTTTATTGGTCTAAGAAAAAAAAACATTCAGCCACCATTTTATTTCATTCAAACCTTATTTATTTCAAGTAATCAAAAACAAAATATTTTAAGGCTAATTTGTTGATGTGTAGCCCATTAATTGGTATCTTGCGGGGATAAAGTGCGTCTTTTTAACTATGAACTATGTAGGCGCATTAAAAGTCAAACTTCTACAAAACCGAACTGAAATGAAAAAGCTTGTATTTACACTTTTTGCCTGTTGTCTGTTGACAGCATTTTCCACTGAAGCACTAGCTCAATTAACATTTGATAATGCCCCAGCAAACATTACAATTTCTTGTGATGAAATTTATGATTTTGTTCCTACAGCTTCAAGCAGCTGTCCAACGGGAAGCCCAACGGTAACGGCAAATGACATTAACTTTAACCCATCCACAAATTGTCCTACTGTTGCTACGTACCAAAGATTTTATCTGGCGGTGGATGATTGTGGGAATACGGCCACACATATCCAGAATATAACCGTTCAGGATGTAGACGGTCCTGTTCCATCTGGTTGCCCAGCAAACGTTAGTGCAGATTGTGAGGATCTTGTGCCTATTGCCAATGTGACTTTCACAGATAATTGTGACTCGGAATTAGATACTAGTTTCCAGCAGATTATTGTTAATGCTGAAGGAGCCCAAGCAGATTCTTGTTCTTTATCAAATTCAGCTGGACTTGCTCCAAGTGAATTTTGGGCTCTATGGTTCCCGGATTTTCCAGCAGAATGTGGTCTGGATGATCAATGGCTTTGGACCAATGCCGCACCTCCTACATTTATTAGAATGGACGATATGGCTTTCATCACCGGTCAAGTTGAATCAATGACAAATCCGGGATATATTTTTGATGTTGAAATTAAATTAAAAGAAAGAAAAAATTGGGACGAGTGGTCTACAAGTACTACCGTTTTACCTCCTATTGTTAATAGATCCTTTAAAGATGCAAATGGTTTTGCAGCAGCAGGAGGAAATCTCTGGGAAACCTGGGATTATTACATCATTGATGAATCTGCTTCCTTCTTAACAGGACAAGGAGCATTAGCTGGATCATCCCTTCAATTATTTCAAGAACCTGCAAGTTTATTTTTTGGATTTCAAGTAGGTCAGGCAGCAAATAATAAAAACGCCAACTTCGGTATGAGTGGATGGTATAATTATGTTGGTAACGTAGTTAAAGATGGTGTACTTACACCTGTTGATGGTTTTGGTGATATAAATACAGACAATTCTTGCACCAACTTTCCAACTTCAGATTGCGTGTATGAAGTAACCAGAACATGGACTGCAATTGATGATTGCGGTAATTTAGGAATGTGTTCTCAAACTATTTCTGTCGAGGATTTAACAGGACCTGAATTTATTTCATGTCCAGCGGATATCACCTTACAATGTGATGATCCAGTTCCAGCTGCACCAACATTAGTTGCGATAGATGAATGCAGTGATGAGATTACATATACATTCAACGAGCAATCCAATACCACCGGACTAACTTGTCCTGTTCAAGAACAAATTATAAGAATTTGGACAGCAACAGATCATTGTGGAAATACAGAAGTTTGTACTCAGAATATTACAATCGTGGATACAGAGGCTCCAATAATTTCTTGTCCTTCAGATGTTACTTTAGACTGCGCTGAAGCTGTTCCTTCTCCAACTGAATCAGGTGAAGCATCAGCTACTGATTGTTCTGATTTTTCCATAGTATTTTCAGATGCGGCACCTTCTGGTGTATGTCCAGTAGTAATAGTTAGAACATGGACAGCAACAGACGATTGTGGTAATTCTTCTTCATGCGAACAACAATTAATATTTGAAGATAATGAAGCGCCAGTTGCATCAAATGTTCCACCAGCAATGACTTTAGATTGTGGTGAAGATGCTCCTATTTCTGCTCCCACATTTGCGGATAATTGTGATACAGACCTTGATATAACGAGCTCGGAAACTACTACTGCTAACGGATACATAAGAACATGGGCTGCAACTGATGATTGTGGTAATACAACATCTGTCAGTCAGGAAATAACTCAAGAAGCTTGTGATTTTGATTTGGCTCTAAACAAGACAGTTGCGAATAGCGGGCCTTATTCACCTGGAGATGTTGTGAATTTTACTATCACCGTTACTAACCAAGGTGAAATAGATGCAACTTCTTTTACAATTACCGACTATATTCCTGAAGGAATGAGTTTGAATCCTGCTAACCCTTTACCTTGGTTAGCTTCAGGAAATACTGCAACTTATACGCATACTGCTGGTTTGGCAGTAGGTGCTTCTATTAGCGGTATTATTAGACTAAGAATAGATGAAGATTTTAATGGAACTTCCCTTGTGAATTTTGCTGAGATCTCTGATGATGAAAATGCAGATGGAATTCCTGATGGAGATTCTACTCCAGATTCAGATAATACTAATGATGCAGGAGGAGATCCAAATTCACCAGCAGATGATGCTGTTGATGGAGATGGAACAGGAACACCTGGAGATGGTAATCCATTAACAGATGAAGATGATCATGATCCAGAAGATATTACAGTGGAACAATTTGTTTCAATAGGATCAACAGTTTTTGTTGACGAAAACGATAATGGTGTTCAAGATCCTGGAGAACCGGGAATTGAAGGTGTAACAGTAGAAATTTATAGTGCAGGTCCTGATGGATTATTTGAGACAGCAGATGATGTACTTGAAGGTTCAGATGTAACAGATTCAAATGGAGATTACTTTGTAGGAGGCTTAACACCTGGAACATACTATGGATCAATTCCAACACCTGATGCAGACTATCCGACATCTTCAACGGATATAGGAACAAGTACTACACCAGATAGTGATACGGATTCTGATGACAATGGATTACAAACTGGAGGATCCGGTTCAGGTGTATGGTCAAACCCAATAACTTTAACACCAGGAGCAGAGCCAACAGGCTCAGCAGAAGATGGTTCAGGAAGTACTCAAGATGATGCAGATGATGATAATGGAAACATGACATTGGATTTTGGTTTTGTGCCTTACTTTGATTTAGCATTAGCAAAGACCATAGTAGATGAAGGACCATATTCACCGGGTGATGATGTTACTTATCAAATAGAAGTATGTAATCAAGGAACAGCAAATGCTACAAGCATAACATTAACAGATTATGCACCAGCGGGTATGACCAATAATGATCCAGACTGGAATGCAGATGGTACCTTTGATGTAGGACCATTGGCTGCTGGAGCATGCACAACGGTTGATGTTACATTGACAATAGATGCAAATTTCAATGGAACTTCATTGGTGAATTTCGCTGAGATTTCAGATGCGACAAATCCAGCAGGTTCAGAGGATATTGATTCTACACCAGATGGAGATGATGCAAATGATGCAGGAGGAGACCCTGATTCACCAGCAGATGATGCTGTTGATGGAGATGGAACAGGAACACCTGGAGATGGTAATCCATTAACAGATGAAGATGATCATGATCCAGAAGATATTACAGTGGAACAATTTGTTTCAATAGGATCAACAGTTTTTGTTGACGAAAACGATAATGGTGTTCAAGATCCTGGAGAACCGGGAATTGAAGGTGTAACAGTAGAAATTTATAGTGCAGGTCCTGATGGATTATTTGAGACAGCAGATGATGTACTTGAAGGTTCAGATGTAACAGATTCAAATGGAGATTACTTTGTAGGAGGCTTAACACCTGGAACATACTATGGATCAATTCCAACACCTGATGCAGACTATCCGACATCTTCAACGGATATAGGAACAAGTACTACACCAGATAGTGATACGGATTCTGATGACAATGGATTACAAACTGGAGGATCCGGTTCAGGTGTATGGTCAAACCCAATAACTTTAACACCAGGAGCAGAGCCAACAGGCTCAGCAGAAGATGGTTCAGGAAGTACTCAAGATGATGCAGATGATGATAATGGAAACATGACATTGGATTTTGGTTTTGTGCCTTACTTTGATTTAGCATTAGCAAAGACCATAGTAGATGAAGGACCATATTCACCGGGTGATGATGTTACTTATCAAATAGAAGTATGTAATCAAGGAACAGCAAATGCTACAAGCATAACATTAACAGATTATGCACCAGCGGGTATGACCAATAATGATCCAGACTGGAATGCAGATGGTACCTTTGATGTAGGACCATTGGCTGCTGGAGCATGCACAACGGTTGATGTTACATTGACAATAGATGCAAATTTCAATGGAACTTCATTGGTGAATTTCGCTGAGATTTCAGATGCGACAAATCCAGCAGGTTCAGAGGATATTGATTCTACACCAGATGGAGATGATGCAAATGATGCAGGAGGAGACCCTGATTCACCTGCTGACAATGAAACGAATGGTAATGGAACAGGAGCTCCAGGTGGAGATGATCCTTTAACTGATGAAGATGATCATGACCCTGCTTCAATTATTGTATGCGATAATGTGGCACCAATAATAGAACCTATTGAGGAAACTAATTTACCTTGTAATTCTGCTAATCCTGCTCCTGATACAGACTTAGTTATAGCTACAGATCCTTTTGGAATCGCAGATATTTCTTTTGTCTCAGAAGTTGAAACGATTGATGGATGTTTGAAGATAGTAGAACATACTTACAGTGCGACAGATAGTTGTGATAATACAGGTACGGTGACTCATATAATCAATATTCCGTGGGATATGGAGGCACCTAGTGTTCAAAATCCTCCTGTAGACGCTATAGTTGAATGCGATCAACCAGTTCCTACTTATACTCCTATTTGGGAAGATAATTGTGGAATTGAGACTGAGACGGCAAATAGTTCGGTTTCTATTGATGGATGTACAGAAATTCAAGAATTTACTTTTACAGCAACAGATGCTTGTGGTAATTCAAGTACAATAACTTGGACACTGACCATTCAAGATTCAACAGCTCCAACGATTGAAGCTGCGGCAGATGCAACAGTAGAATGCGATGAAGCTATTCCAGCGGCAGATGCAACAGTAGATGATAATTGTCAAGATGCAACATGGACGGTAACAGAAGAAGTTATCTTAGGAGATTGTCCACAGGAGATGACAATAATCAGAACTTATGTGGCTGAAGATGGATGTGGAAACACAGCAGAAGATACACAGACGATTACTGTAGTTGATACCACTGCACCAGTTATCACTAACCCACCTGTGGATGTAACAGTAGAATGCGATGAAGCTATTCCGGCATATATTCCAGTTTGGACAGATAACTGTGGAACAGTAACAGAAACAGCAATTTCTTCTACATCGCTAGATGGATGTACAGAGATACAATCGATGACATGGTCTGCAACAGATGAGTGTGGAAATAGTTCATCTGTGTCTAGAACAGTAACGATAGTAGATACCACAGCTCCAACGATTGAAGCTGCGGCAGATGCAACAGTAGAATGCGATGAAGCTA
>CAZSQZ010000012.1:0-997 GCA_964609215.1 uncultured Flavobacteriales bacterium | reverse complement strand
TCATCTGTGTCTAGAACAGTAACGATAGTAGATACCACAGCTCCAACGATTGAAGTTGCTGAAGATTTGACTTTGGATTGTAGTGATCCAATTCCAGCTCCAAGTGCAAGTGCAGAAGATAATTGTCAAGATGCAACTTGGACAGTAAGTGAGGAAATAATTCCAGGAAACTGCCCGCAGGAGATGACGATAATCAGAACTTACATTGCTGAAGATGGTTGTGGAAACACTGCTCAAGGAGTACAAACTATTTTAATTATTGATAATACAGCTCCAATTTTATCAATTGGACCAGATGTTATTATGGAGTGTGATATGGTTATTCCTTCACCAACATTTGAAGTTTCAGATGATTGCGGAAATCCAACAGTGGATATTACAGAAGAGATAATCATGGGTGATTGTCCTCAGGAAATGACAATTCTGAGAACTTATTTAGCAATGGATGAATGTGGAAATGAAGTTTCTATGACTCAAACTATTGAAATTCAAGATACAACCGCCCCTACATTAGAAATTGGAGAAGATATGGTTCTTGAGTGTGATATGGTTGTACCTGGTCCATTCTGGATTTCGGAAGATAACTGTGGTGATCCAATGGTGACTGTTACAGAAACTGAAACTCCGGGAGATTGTCCACAAGAATTTGTTATCCAAAGATTATATATTTCAATGGATGAATGTGGAAATGAAACTGCAATGACACAAACAATAGAAGTAGTTGATACTACTCCTCCGAGCTTAGAGATTGGACCAGATGCAACAGTGGAATGCGATGATCCTATTCCAGGACCTGATTGGACTGCAGACGATGATTGTGGTGCTCCAATGGTTAATATTGTTGAAACTATCATTCCAGGAGACTGCCCTGGAAACTATACCTTAGAAAGAGAATATACTGCTGAAGATGAATGCGGAAATACCACTTCTCAAGTACAGACTATTACTGTAGTAGATACGACAGCTCCGACAATCGAAGCAGCAGCAGATGCAACAG
>CAZSQZ010000011.1:0-118856 GCA_964609215.1 uncultured Flavobacteriales bacterium | reverse complement strand
CTAAACCATCAGTTAAGTGAATAATAATTGAATGTATATTTGAATTCATAACTAATAAATGTTCCTATCATAAATTAATGTCAACAAGAAGGTCTATCACTATTTGAAGATTTGGTTTTCTTTATCCGATTGTACAAGGAAGGATGGTATTTTTTCTGTTCCTTAGTTAAGATACAATTGCCAGCTTAAGGCTGAATGGAGTTAATAGACTTATTGATTGCCAGCTTTTGACTGTAGTTAAAAGGTTAAAAAGATAATTAGTGTTCAACTTATTAAGCCCATTTATTCCAATTTCCCTAGGGCAAAAATTTCGAGTTTTAAATCTGCATACCGATTGCAAGTCGAGGTATCAAATCTCAATGTCAAATTTCAAATCTCTAATTTAAAACCTCAATATAGCTTGGGTCAACTATGAAGTTGAGACAAAGCCTTATGAAATAATATTATTTACCGAATTGATTGATGAGGATTATCTAATGAATCACTCCTTTCGTTCAGTTACTAGCTCCACCGTATATTCCGAATTATTAAGTAGAAGAACCAATCGACCAGGAGGAGCTGCTATAGGACTTAAATCAAAAAACAAGCTTTCTGTTTTTAAGGCTTTACCCATATCTCCATTGGCGTTATGTTGTAAGAAAAGATTCATTTTAGGTGGCATACTTTTCATCATCATTTGATTGGTATACAGGTCAAATGTATGATTGTCTTTTCCACCATGTGCATATTGCACATCTATCTTCAATATTTTTTCTTTAATCGTTAGTGCCTTTACCGTGAAATGATCCGTCTGTCCGGGCATAGAACGCACTATATTAATCTTTGGAATTTCCATTTCTTCTGACTTCATTTCCATTTCACTTTTTACCATTTCTTTTTTCTTTTTGCACTGAAAAGAAAATAGTGGTAGACACATTAATAGTATTACAAGTGTTCTCATGTTTCAAATTTTCCGGCTTGAATGTACACAAGACATCTAAGCCTATTTGCTAAAAGAATGACAATTTTCGAACCAAAATGTTAAAAGTGCTGATATACAGATGCTTAAGCGTATATTTTTTCTTTTATTATCGTTTCAATCCCTCTTATACCTTGAAGACCTCCTGTATGAAGTAAAACAAGTTTATTACCTTTTTTAAAATAATTTTTTTCAATCAGGTCATAGACACCAAAAACCATTTTTGCTGTATAAACAGGGTCTAATTTTATTTGAGTCTTAGCGTAAAATGAACGCATAAACTCAATCAACTCGATATTAACCTTTGCATATCCTCCAAAGTGATAATCTAAAAATAAGGTGCTTTTCTCACTTTGTTCTTTTGCCGATTCCTCATCCAATAATGCCCAATACAATTGTTTTTCTATTTCATCATGTAAGAAAGAAGCACCTTTTAAAGACGGGAAAATTAATAGTCTTTGATTTTCTTTTAATCCCATAGAGAGACCACTGGCGGTTGTCCCAGTTCCAGCCGAGGTACAGATATAATCGAAGTCTAGATTTATTTCCTGAACGATTTCCGCACAGCCTTGCATACCCAAATAATTAGCACCTCCCTCAGGAACGAAAAGAGCTTGTTCATGTCTTTCTAAGACTTCCTGTTTGAACCAATCTTCGTTTCGTTCTGCATAGTGTTCCCTAGAAATGAACTCTAATTCCATACCATTCGCCTCTGCTTTTTTTAAGGTAGAATTCAGTTCCTTAAACTCATCACCACGAATGATTCCTTTAGTCTTTATTCCAAACTCTTTTCCCAAGGCTGCAGTTGCAGCAATGTGGTTAGAATACGCTCCTCCTAAAGTGATGATCATTTTTTTATTTTGAGACTTTGCTTTTAGCAAATTGTATTTCAACTTTCTCCATTTGTTACCCGAGATTTCCGTATGAATAAGGTCATCCCTTTTCATAAAGAGTTCAACACCTTTTTCGGCAGCTTTTGCACTTTCAATTTTTTCTATGGGAATGTCAATTGGTTCTGAAAACATATCTCTATTTTCGAGGACGAATTTATTCAAATTTAAAAGGATGAGTGATGATGGCGATATGTCTATGTTTTCAAGGGAGAACAAGTATTTGCCAGGAGACTATTACATGAGCGAAGAGGGTTATATTGTTTTTACAGAACAATATCTCTCCCGGAGAGGTTATTGCTGTGAATCCGGTTGTCGTCATTGCCCCTATGGATTTGCAAAACCAAAGAAATGAGTTCAGTTACTGTTGAAAATACAAAAAGCTTTCAGGATTCTATTCGAGAAGGAATTCCCGAATCTATTCCAGATCCGAAAGCCTATGATCATGAGATCAATCATGCGCCTAGGAGAAAGGATATTTTAAGTCCAGCAGAAAAGAAATTGGCTTTGGCCAATGCATTGCGTTATTTTCCAAAAGAACAACACGCAATTCTTGCACCCGAATTTGCAAATGAACTAAAGGAATACGGTCGAATTTATATGTATAGATATCGACCAGATTATCGAATGCATGCCAGACCAATTGAAAGCTATCCCTGCAATTGCCAGCAAGCTGCAGCCATTATGCTCATGATTCAAAACAACTTGGACTATGCAGTTGCACAGCACCCGCATGAGTTAATAACCTATGGAGGGAATGGTGCTGTTTTTCAAAATTGGGCCCAGTACAGGTTGGTCATGAAGTACCTATCTGAAATGCAAGAAGATCAAACTTTGGTGATGTACTCAGGTCATCCATTAGGATTGTTTCCTTCACATAAAGATGCGCCAAGGGTAGTGGTCACAAATGGTATGATGATTCCGAATTACTCCAAGCCTGATGATTGGGAAAAATTCAATGCATTAGGTGTAACACAGTATGGACAAATGACCGCAGGCTCCTATATGTATATCGGACCTCAGGGGATTGTTCATGGAACAACGATTACTGTGCTTAATGCCATAAGAAAAATCACTGCTAAAGGAGAAAGTACAGAAGGGAAATTATTTGTTACGGCAGGTCTTGGAGGAATGAGTGGAGCGCAACCTAAAGCGGGAAATATTGCAGGAGTTATTTCGGTAACGGCAGAAGTAAATGAACATGCTGCTAGAAAAAGACACGAGCAAGGTTGGGTGGATGTATTGATGCATGATTTGGATAAATTGGTCCAAAGAGTTAGAGAAGCAAAAGAAAATAAGGAAGTGCTTTCAATTGCTTATGTGGGCAATGTGGTTGATCTTTGGGAGAAACTTTACGAAGCTAATATCTATGTGGATATTGGTTCAGATCAAACCTCTTTACATAACCCCTGGGCTGGAGGATATTATCCAGTTGGAATGTCATTTGAGGATGCTAATATCATGATGCGGGAACAACCGGAAGCATTCAAAAAGCAAATTCAAGAGACCTTAAGAAAGCATGCGGAAATAGTAAATAAGCATACAGAAAGAGGAACTTATTTCTTTGATTATGGCAATGCCTTTTTGTTGGAGGCCAGTAGGGCTGGAGGAGATATTATGGCCGAAGACGGGATCACTTTTAAATACCCATCTTATGTTCAGGATATTATGGGGCCCATGTGTTTCGATTATGGTTTTGGTCCCTTCAGATGGGTGTGTGCATCTGGTAAAGCAGAAGACCTAAATAAAACCGATGAGCTTGCATGTGAAGTCTTGGAACGATTGATGGCGGAAAGCCCTGAAGAAATTTCTCAGCAAATGGCTGACAATATTAAATGGATAAAAGAAGCTGGAAAAAATAAAATGGTGGTAGGCTCACAAGCCAGAATTTTATACGCAGATGCAAAGGGGAGAATGGAAATTGCCAAGGCATTTAATGATGCCATTGCTGAGGGTAAAATTGGACCTGTTGTTCTAGGAAGAGATCATCACGATGTTTCAGGGACAGATTCGCCTTTTAGAGAAACTTCCAATATATATGATGGCTCGCAATTTACTGCGGATATGGCTATTCAAAATGTAATCGGTGATAGCTTTAGGGGAGCAACCTGGGTATCCATCCACAATGGAGGTGGAGTAGGTTGGGGTGAAGTCATGAATGGTGGCTTTGGGATGTTGTTGGACGGTTCAGTAGATAGTGAACGCAGACTAAAAATGATGCTTCACTGGGATGTCAATAATGGAATTGCCAGACGTTCCTGGGCCAGAAATGATGAAGCTGTTTTCGCTATTAAAAGAGCAATGGAAGAGGAGCCAAGGTTGAAGGTTACTTTACCCAATTTGGTGGATGATGATTTGTTGGAAGGATTGTTCTAGTTTTTTATAATTTTTTGAGAATAGATAGAATCATCTTTGTGGACTTTTAGAATGTATATTCCATTCTCCAGAAAGCTCAAATCTGCTTTCTGTCCGCTGCCATCTAAAACGATCTTGCCACGTAAATCGAAAAGTTCAAATTGGTCTAAATCAATTTCGAAACGAACAATGTTTTTAGTGGGGTTAGGGTAGATGCTTATTCTATTTTGGGTGATTTCCTGATTCCCAGTTATTTGATATGGATCGCCATAAATTTCATTGCCTTTTTTGTAGGCTATAAGCCTTGTAGAATAACCAGTTGGAGGAAAATCACTGCCATCGTTGGATGACGAATAAAAAAAGCCTAAACCTTCTATATACACTTCGGTGCCCGTTCCCTCCCAGATTGGCAAAAAACAATTACTTCCTGCGAGGAAACCGATAAGTGATTTTTCAAAATACTGTCTTTCTATTGTATTAAATAGGGTGTCTCTGTAATTCTGAATATAAACTTCGTCATTATTTAAATTACTCAAAGGGAAGTTAAAAATGGAGTCCTCGGCCAGATAAATAATAGAATCATTGTAATATTCATATTCAATAGTGTTATACGGAAATATTGATTGTTCCAGAACACTTGTATAGTAAACCAATTTTTCGCTTGTTTCGGAAATACTATCTATGGTGTGTCTATAAAAAATTGTTGCAACATCTATACTCGTGAAGACATATTTATAGAGTAATATGTCATTTATTTCCCAAGATGGGAGATCTTTGTTGCTAACTAATCTTGGCCCTGATTCGAATGAATCTTCCCCTACAAAAGTAAATGGTATTTCTTCATTTGGGAACTGGTAAACATCGAAGAAGTTTAAGAATCCATCATCCTGAGAATATTTAAAATTCAAGGAATCAATTTTTGAATCTATTTGAACACCAGACTGAAATTTTTTCAATTGAAATTGTAAAAATGGGATTGTTTGTCCAAGAAAGCCTCCCGAACCGTTATTGTTTCTATACCAGAAATAGTTAAGATCATTCTTGGAAAAAATCGAAACGGAATCGCCAATCGCAATATCTAAAGAAAGATAAAGACTATCATTCCATTCATTTTTCAGTATCCAATTTTGGTTTAAATCCTGTTTGATTTCATGACCAAATACATTTGGTCCGTGATAAATCATACAAGAATCATTACTTGAAGTTAGCAGATAGTCGTTTCTCTTGATTTTATGTCCAAAATAGCTTTTGGATTCAGAATTAATTAAAGAATCTACTACAGAAAAAGTATGATAAACCCCAGGATCTTCATCATATTCAAAATAATACTCATAGTTAGGATTAATAAAATATTGGAAATCCTGAGCGGTTATGTTAACACAAAAGATTAATGTAAAAGCCAGAAATATCGATTTCATTGTTTTACAATTTTTTGAGAGTATAGGACATCATCTTTAAAAGCTTTTAACACATAAATTCCATTTGCAAATTCAATTAAGTCTGCCGTTCTGCCGGAACCGGATAGAGTTAATCTACCTTTAAGGTCATATATTTCAAAGATATCGGTTTCTATATTAAAACGAATTTCATCTTTTGCAGGGTTTGGATAGATGGTAATTTGATTGCTTACTTGTTCGATTATTGTCGTGTATTGATAAGGATCGTTATATATCTCACTTCCTTGTTTGTAAGCTATAAGCTCTTTTCTAGAACAATTAAACCCAGAAGATCTTTCAAAAACAATTCCCAAGCCCTCAACGATTTCATAAGCCTTAAAGCAATTGGTGAAGTCAGGTGAATAAAGACAGTTTGTGTCACTAAAACAAAACCACTTGTCAGTTTCATTGAAGTGGTATTTAATTCTTTGAACGTCATTAAATTTGGAGCTCCACATTGTTTGAGAGTAATAATCAAGTGCAGAATGAAAATTGTTTATTGGGTATTGTAAAGGAGAAAAAGACAAGTCTAAAGTGTCTTCATACATTGAAACACTAGAAAAAATTATACTATCGGAACCAAATCCTTCGTATTGTTCTAAAGTGCTTGTAACTTGGCCAACAAATTTGATCTCATCACCATTTATAAGGGTTTCCTCTATCATATATACATTAGTGGAATTAAAGCCTGATGGACCAAAAGGATAAGAGCCTTCTTCCTCTCTATGAACTAATATATCTCCGGGTTGCCATGCGAGATGTTCGCTCATACTTTTAATTCGAAACCCATCATTGTTTTCGTTATGTCCAACAATCGAGAAAAACCTTAAGTTTTCTGGAAATAGCTCAACATCGAAAAAACGAACAAATCCATATTTACTGGAAAATAAAAATTCTTCATTATCGAAGGCACTGTTTTGAACTATGCCATTTTCAAATTTCTGAATACTGAATACATGGAAATTTTCTACCTCACCAAGAAATAATTGATTAACCGTGTTTTCATGAAAAATGTAGTAATCATCAATTCCATTTGAATAGAAAAGTGAAGAATCTGCTAGAGACAAATCTAAATTGAAATGGAGATTAAAAGAGCTACTATTAATTAGATTGAAATCATTTTGAAAATTTGCTTTAAGAGTATTGCCAAAAACATTGCTCCGCATCAGTGCTTCACAACTTTGCAGATATGATCCTGTTCCCCAAATGGAAGAATCGCAGTAAGCGTTTTCATTATAATAAGACCACCTATTCGAGAAATATAAAACTGAATCATTTGTATTTACGGAATCAACCACGGAAAATGTATGATAAATCCCTGGACTATCGTCATATTCAAAATAATATTCAAAATTGGGGTTAATAAAGTAATTGAAATCTTGGGAATATAAATTTCCAAAACAAAGACTAAAGCAAATAATTAGTATGATTCTCATTAAATAGGTTCGCTTGAAATTACAAATTATATCAGAAAAACACTATGCTGCGATTGTAAAATATATCCCTAACCAAGTTTCTAAAATACAATAGAGAATAGCTTTTATACCAAACATTCCATTTTAATCATTTAATTTCGCCTCATGGAAAAAGTTGAAGCACTTAAAAATGCAAAAGAGAATGCAATGTCTTATTCCGCATTTTTAGATCTGATAGAACAATTACATGAAGAAGAAAAGGCAACTAGTTTTCAAGACAATCCTGAATTTTATAAGTACTCAGTTCTGGGATTATCAAGAATGAAAAGAGTCCATAAGAAAGTTGAATTGAATGCGGAACTGGCTGCTAAAATTCAGGCTATTCAAGAAGAGCAGAATTGGATTGTAATTACTGAATCATGGTGCGGAGATGCTTCGCAAACGGTGCCTATTATGGTTCGTTTGGCAGAAGAAAACCCGAAAATTAATTTACAGATCGTGCTTCGAGATTCCAATTTAGACTATATGCAACATTACACTACAAATGGATCTATTTCCATTCCCGTTTTAGCGATTTATGATAAAGATTGGAATGAAATTTTGCATTGGGGCCCAAGACCAGAACCTGCTCAGAATAAGGTGATTGAATACAAAGCACTTCCAGAACCAAGGCCACCTTATTCAGAACTATCTACAGAATTGCAGAAATGGTATAATGCGGATAAAGGAATCACCACACAGCAAGAAATTTTAAGTTTATTTGATCAAAATCAACTATAAACTATCAACCTAAACCATCAATGATCAACCAGAAATTAAGAATTTCTATGCCACAACATAACTCTTAACATCCTTCTCAGAAATTTCATCTCCTCCAAGAATTACCAAACGTTCAATAACGTTTCTTAATTCTCGTATGTTTCCAGTCCAGTTAAATTTTTGCAATTCGGAAAGGGCTTTTTTTGAAATCTCCTTTTTAGGTTGACCGTATTCCTCGGCAATCTTTTCTAGGAAGAATTCTGAGAGTAAAGGAATATCCTCTTTCCGATCGTTCAAAGATGGAACGTGAATTAGAATAACCCCCAATCTATGGTATAAATCTTCTCTGAAATTATTGTCGGCAATTTCCTTTTTGAGGTCTTTATTAGTAGCCGCTAAAACACGCACATTTACTTTTATTTCCTTATCTCCTCCAACCCTGCTAATTTTGTTTTCTTGCAAAGCTCTTAAAACCTTTGCTTGAGCAGAAGCGCTCATGTCACCGATCTCATCTAAAAACAGTGTTCCACCATCTGCTTGCTCGAACTTTCCTTTTCTTTGTTTAATGGCAGAGGTAAATGCACCTTTCTCATGTCCGAATAACTCACTTTCAATTAACTCACTTGGAATAGCGGCACAGTTTACTTCAACAAATGGAGCCTTACATCTTTCGCTCTTTTCATGTAATTGACGAGCAACCAATTCCTTTCCTGACCCATTTCCACCTGTTATCAATACACGTGCATCGGAAGGGGCAACTTTGTCAATCATATCTTTGATTTTACGGATAGCATCAGATTCTCCAATGATATTCGCGCTAAGCTGCTTATTGATTTTTCGCTTTAGAACCTTGGTCTCTTCAACCAAAACAGATTGATCCATAGCATTTCTGATGGTAACCAAAATTCGATTGAGATCTAATGGTTTTTGAATAAAATCGAAAGCGCCTTTTTTCAATGATTCGACTGCAGACTCTACATTTCCATGACCAGAAATCATGACAACAGGACTGTCCAATCCCTTTTCTTGAATTTTTGACAGCACCTCCATGCCATCCATTTTTGGCATTTTAATATCGCAAAGCACAATGTCGTATCTTTTTTTATCCATCTTAGCGATTCCAGCAGCGCCATCTTCAGCCTCATCAACATTATACTTTTCGTATTCTAGAATTTCTTTTAGAGTCGTTCGAATACTCTTTTCATCATCAATAATTAATATATCTGCCATTGCGAAAAATTGATTTGGACGAAGTTAAAAACAAGTATTAGGCCAACAAGTGTTTTGTAGATTTAGATAATTACTGAATAGAGTTTATTAACTAGATAGGGCACTGAGGCTCTAGAACCAAGTGGGACACTGAGGCTCCCGAACCAAGCGGGACGCTGAAGCTCTCGAACCAAGCGGGACGCTGAGGCTCTCGAAGCGCCCTTTTGGTTTTAAAGACTGTTGCGTCCAATCAAAGACCGAATGCTTTGAGTTAATCGGTTGTCAGCCTCACTCAGCACGAACTGGCTGGTTTACTAGGTATATAGGTTAATAAGTGAGTGTCCATTTATTGATGCTCATTCCCATTTCACTGGTGTGAAAATCTTAAGTTCATGTACCAAGGGGAAGTTAGTTACCAAATTTCGAATCTCAAATCTCAAATCCTTGTACCAAGCGGAAGTCGAGGTATCAAATCAAGAACTAACCTCTCCTCCAACAAAATACTTCATGATAGCTCCTTCTTTAAGAGAAAAAGGAGCGGTTACTATAGAACTGAAGTGTATTTTACTTGATACGAATTTTAAAGTCACCAATGCTGTTACAATGGTGTCAATTCTAAATTCAGGAAGCCCTCTCATTCGACTTCGTTCAATTCTGGTGCTTTTGATTATTGAATCATTCAAGGCAAGAAGATCTTCAATGCTATTCACATTTGACTCTCCGAATTTGAAATGGTGAATTGTTTCATTGCGATGTGCAATCATTTCGCTTATACTTTCAAAAGAACCACTAGAACCTACCAAAGGAATATTTATCCCTTTACAATTATCCCATAAAGCTCTTAGTTCCGATTCAAGGAAATGTTCAATTGCAGCTATTTGATCAAGTGAAATGGGGTCTGAAACATTGAACTTTTCTAAAAGGGTTGTTGCTCCAAACTGAAAACTATTTTGCCAGGTAGGCCTGCCATCGTTTACTAAAATAAATTCAGTGCTTCCTCCACCAATATCCATAATAAGGTATTGGCCAATATTGGCTTCAACACAAGAAGAGACTCCTTTAAAAATTAAATCTGCTTCTTCTTCACCATTGATGATTTGAATTGCAATTCCCGTTTCCTTGAAAATGGTCTCCACCACCTCCTTGCCATTTTTTGAATTTCGCATCATAGCCGTAGCCAATGCAATTACATCTGAACAATTTTCTTCAATGCAAATACTTTTAAAAAAGGAAAGCGCATCTTTTAGCCGTTCAATGGCTTCAGGTTGAATAAGCATACTTTCCGTTCCACCCATACCCAGTTTACTTGGCATTTTAGCTTTACGGATGCTTTTAAAACCTTGCCCATTTATTTCGGCAATATGTATTTTGGAAGTATTAGTGCCTATATCAATTACAGCTACTCTAGACAATTTAATCTTCTTTTATGTAGTCTGGAATATTGATTCGGTCATTTACAATGTATGCATTGGGAAATGCAGAACGCACTTCATTTAAAAATGCTTCTGCCTGAAGTCTGGTAAAAAAATCACCTACCCTAAGTCTGAAATTAGGTGCTAGATACGATTCATACAATGGGGTTCCGGAAAAGCGTCCATAAAATTTAGACTTTGCATTATTAACAGTAGTTCTATTCCCAAAAACCAGTTGAATACGAAAACCGCTTAGGGTCAACGGGTTTTCTTTTACATAATCATCCAGAATTTGTATGCGTTCATCTGCTAGCACAACATTCAACTCACCCTGCTCAGCTTTTTTTAATTTGTTCTCAACCTTTGCTTCAGTGATTTTACTTTTAAAATCATTTTTATCATTCACCTTGGTCACTTGCAGGCCATCCTGTGCATAAGTGCAAAATGGAAATAACAGTATGATTAATAAGTGTTTCATCATTACAAAGGTAAATTATTATTTATTTGAACAGTATTCACCGTAATTATTTATCAAAAATGAGTCCAATGAATTGCTTTACTTATTCTAACGAAAAAATTGAAATTGGGTTCAATCGTTTAACTATAAACAGATTAGAAAAGTATGTGATTTAGAAAAATTGTGATTTACTATTTAGAACAATTCTAAATTAAAAAACTGTTATTTCTTTTTCTAATAAATGTTAATTCTCTTTTGATTGGATTTTTAAATTTGCCCGCGATTCACCCAACAGGAAATTGGTAATCCATTAAGATGAGTAGAAGTAATTTGGGCCTGACTAACAAAGCAAAACCGACCGCAAAGTATACCTTATATATACTCAGCATATTTTTCTTTTCTCTATCGGCAACTGCTCAGGGAGATCCTGAAGCGGGTGAAACAGTTTTCAATAATGTTTGTGCTACTTGTCACCATCCTACTACTGAAGTTAATGTTGGCCCAGGTTTAGAAGGTGTCTTGGAAAGATGGGAAGGTAAGAAAGCCCTTCTTTACACATGGATTAAAAATCCAAAAGAAGCAGAAGCAACAGGTGATCCTTATGTTAGGGATTTGTTAAAGGATTACCGCTCTAGAGGTATTCCAGATATGGTTGCTCAGCCAGTAAATGATGCTCAAATAGACGATATTCTGGCATATATTGAAGCTTATGAGCCTCCCCCTCCTCCAGCAGCGAGTGCCACTTCAGGTGATGGTCCCGTTTGTGAAGATGAATCGTCTACTTCTTGGATTTGGCTAATCATTCTGTGTTTGATCTTTTTAGCGATTATACTTTCTGTAAGTGGGGTTAAAAGAACTTTAGGAAATAAGAAAAGAGAAGATGAAGGATTAGAACCTATTCCGGTAAAATCATATGGAGAGAGTTTTGGAAACTGGGCTTGGAAAAATAAATCCATGATGTCGGTTATTGGAATTTTCTGTGTGATGTGGTTGGTTTCATGGTTATATGGCTTGGGAATGAATGATGTTGGTGTTTATGGAGGTAAAGAAGGAGATGTGTCTAGTCCAGATATGACCAACGTGGATTTCTTATGTGAAGATGAGAATTATAGACCAGAACAACCTATCAAATTTTCTCATGCATTGCATGCAGGGAAGAACGAGATTGAATGTGTGTATTGCCACTCTACTGCAAACAAAAGTAAAACCCCTTCTATTCCTTCCACAAATGTGTGTATGAATTGTCATGTTGCTATTGGAAAAGGACCAAATACGGGAGAAGAGGAAATTCAAAAGATTTATGATGCAATTGGTTTCGATAGAGAGACTAAGCAGTACAAAAAAGATTATGATGTAAAGCCTGTAGAGTGGGTGAAAGTTCATGATTTACCAGATCACGTTTATTTCAATCACTCACAACATGTTAAGGTGGCTGGTTTAGAATGTGAAACTTGTCATGGAGATGTGAAGAAAATGGAAGTAGTTGAGCAGGTTGCACCTTTAACAATGGGTTGGTGTATTCAGTGTCACAATGAAACTGAAGTGCAAACTCAGGATAACGGATATTACGATGAAATTCACAAGCGTCTCGTTAACCATGAAAATGGAAGAGCCTTGTTAAGAGAATACAAAGCCGATCAAACTATCACGGCACGTGAGTTTGGAGGTTGGGAGTGTTCTAAATGTCATTATTAAAAAGAAGAAAAGATCCCAATGGGACAAGAGACAAAGAAATATTGGACAGGTTTAGAGGATTTGCATAATACAGCTGAATTTCAGAAGGCTGTTGAAAATGAATTCCCTGAAGAATTATCCATAGACGAGGTCATCGGCAATCAGGCTGAGAGCGATGTTTCTACCGGAAGGAGAGACTTCTTGAAATTGTTGGGATTCTCGGTAGGTGCTGCTACTTTGGCTGCATGTGAAACACCAGTTACAAAGGTGGTTCCTTATGTGAACAAGCCAGAAAATGTAACGCCAGGTTTGCCTACTTATTACGCAACTACCTATTATGATGGTAACGACTATGCAAATGTCTTGGTTAAAACAAGAGAAGGTCGTCCAATTCACATTAAGGCCAATAAACAATATGGCTCTGCGGGAGTAGCTAACTCTAGAATTATTGCTTCAACCCTTTCATTGTATGATAGTGAAAGATTAAGAGGCCCTATGATGCAGGGTTCTCAAAAATCTTGGGGGGAAGTAGATGGTGCAATTGCCAATTCTTTAGAATCTATTGCCTCTAAAGGAGGTAGAATAGCATTCCTTACCAATACTATTATTAGTCCAACTACTCTAAAAGCTATTGGAGAGTTGTCAAATAGATACTCAAATGCACGTTTTGAGCATGTGCAGTGGGACACACTTTCAAATTCTGGAATGGCTGATGCCAATATGGCTTCATTTGGGAAAAGAGCAGTTGCTGCTTATGATTTCTCAAAAGCGAAAACCATTGTTGGAATTGGCTGCGACTTTTTAAATTCTTGGTTATTATCCAATGTGAATTCCAAGCAGTATGCTATGAATAGAGATCCGAAAGGAGCTTGGATGAGCAGACATTTCCAGTACGAAACCAATATGACCACAACAGGAGCTAATGCCGATGTTCGTCATAGAATTAAACCTTCCGATGAAGGAAAAGTAGCTATCAGTATTTATAATCAGATAGCAAAAAGAACTGGTGGTTCAAGCCTTTCAGGTGATGTTTCCGCTTTCAACGAAATTACTGCACAGGCGGCAAATGAACTGATTGCCAACAAAGGAACAAGCCTTGTTGTTTCAGGTTCAAATGACAAGAATGTGCAAATGATCGTAAATGGTATCAACGAAATGTTGGGCAATTATGGATCAACATTGGATATTAATAATCCGCTGAAAATTAAGCAAGGTTCAGACACAGCTTTTGCTTCTTTGGTGGACGATATGAATGCAGGCAGAGTAGATGCTCTGTTTATTTCAGGAGTAAATCCATCGTACTCAGCTCCAAACGCTGAAACCTTTAACTCTGGTTTAGCAAAAGTTGGAATGAGTGTTTCATTCGCCTCTCATTTAGATGAGACCGCTTCGAGATGTACCTATACAACTCCAGACAATCATTACTTAGAATCTTGGAATGATTTGAATATTAGAGGAGGAGAGTACGGAATTGTTCAACCTACAATCACGAAATTATTTGATACCAGACAAATGCAAGCTTCTTGCTTGGTTTGGTCAGGTAAAGGCGATGATTACTATTCATATCTTAAAAGTACTTGGACAACTGATTTAGTTGGTCTTCAAAGTAGTCATGCACGCGGTTCTGCATTTTGGAATTACGCGGTTCATGATGGTTCTGTTAAACTATCAAATGTAGCCACTGCATCTTTGACAGAAGAAGATGAAACAACTACCAGACCTTCTTTAAGTTCTGCAGCTTCTGTTATTGCTGGAATGAGCACTGGTGCTTGGGAAATGAAATTATACACTAAGGAAGGTATTGGTGACGGTAGCCATGCCAGCAATCCTTGGTTACAAGAATTACCAGACCCGGTAACCAAAATTACTTGGGACAATTATGCGACCATGTGCCCTTCAGATGTTGAAGAAATGGGATTGCAGACTTACTTGGGACAAGAAAGTCCTGCAAGTGTAATTAAAGTTACGGTTAACGGTAAATCAATGAACTTACCAGTAGTGCCAACTCCTGGTCAAGCCAAAAATACCATTGGTATTGCTCTTGGATATGGAAGAGGTGATGGAAGTGAAAATATTGGAAAAGCCGCTTATCAGATAGATACTTATGGCGGTTATAAGCTCAATGCTGAAGGAGCAAGAATGCCTATAGGTGTGAATATGTTCCCAACAGTTTCAATGGCCGGAGGAAATGTATCATACAATGCATCTGTAGATGTTGAAGCCACTGGTGATACTCATCCTATAGCTGCTACTCAAGTTCATCATACTGTGATGGAAAGAGAGTCTGTTGTTAAGGAAACAGTTCTTTCAAAATTCTTGCCTCAAAAGGACAAAAAGAAAGGAGAAGCGACTTTCAATAGAATGAATGGTATTGTCGTTCACGAAGATGTGAATGGTGATGAGAAGATCAATGCCCTCGATAAAAAAGACGTTAAGGAAGTAGATCTTTGGGGAGCGCATCCAATAGAAGATATAGGGCATAGATGGGGAATGAGCATAGACCTGAACTTATGTACAGGTTGTAGTGCTTGTGTTGTTGGTTGTCATTCAGAGAACAACGTTCCTGTTGTCGGTAAGGATGAAGTGAGAAGAGGTCGTGATATGCACTGGTTGAGAATTGATAGATATTTCAGTTCAGATTACGATAGAGTAGATGGGTACAAGGCGATGAGAAAAGCTTCGGATGATCCAGAAGTAGTGTTCATGCCAATGATGTGTCAGCATTGTAATCACGCTCCATGCGAAACCGTTTGTCCGGTTGCTGCAACTACACATAGTAGTGAAGGAATCAATCAAATGACTTATAACAGATGTATTGGTACAAGATATTGTGCAAACAACTGTCCTTATAAAGTAAGAAGATTTAACTGGTTCAATTACAAAGCTTATGGCAAATTCTCTGAGGTGAATCCATCTCAGGATAATGTTGCAAGAATGGTATTGAACCCAGATGTTACAGTGCGTTCGAGAGGAGTGATGGAGAAATGTAGCATGTGTATCCAAAGAATCCAAGCGGGTAAATTGGATGCGAAAATGGCAGGTGAACCTGTTGCTGATGGAGCAATTCAAACAGCATGTGCAGAAGCTTGCCCAAGTAATGCAATCACATTTGGAGATTTAAACGATACCAAATCTTCTGTGAAAGCAGGATCAAATGATGTTAGAGCTTATTCAGCTATCGAAGAGGTAGGAACAAGACCTAACATATATTATATGACAAAAGTTAGAAACGATAAACAGTCCTAAGAGAGCATGTTTAAAGAAGCAGCAATAAGAGAGCCATTAATTCTAGGTGAAAAGTCTTACCATGACATCACCGTAGATGTTGTTGGGCCTATTGAGAATAAAGCTCCTCGTGCTTGGTACATAATGATTACCATTGCAGGAATCATTGCAGCTTGGGGTGTGGGATGTATCCTTTACCTTATCGGAACGGGAGTTGGTGTTTGGGGATTGAACAAGACCGTAGGATGGGCTTGGGATATTACAAACTTCGTTTGGTGGGTTGGAATTGGTCACGCGGGAACCTTGATTTCTGCAGTACTTCTGCTATTTAGACAAAGATGGAGAATGGCGATTAACCGTTCCGCAGAAGCAATGACCATATTTGCCGTAATGATGGCGGCCCTTTTCCCAGGTATTCACATGGGGAGAATTTGGTTAGCATACTGGGTATTTCCTTTGCCAAACGCATTCGGTTCTTTATGGGTTAACTTTAACTCTCCTTTGCTTTGGGATGTATTTGCAATCTCGACATACTTCTCGGTTTCATTGGTTTTCTGGTACATTGGTTTAATCCCAGATTTCGCAACCATCAGAGATAGAATGGTTAAGCCAAAAGCAAAAAAGATTTATGGTCTGCTCAGTTTTGGATGGTCAGGGAAAGCAAAGCACTGGACCAGATTTGAAGAAGTATCTTTAATTCTTGCAGGTTTAGCAACGCCACTGGTATTCTCTGTACACTCAATTGTATCCATGGACTTTGCCACTTCGGTAATTCCAGGATGGCATACAACAATATTTCCTCCTTACTTCGTTTCTGGTGCGGTATTCTCTGGATTCGCAATGGTATTGACGCTTATGCTCATTATGAGAAAAGCAATGAATTTGGAGAACTATGTTACCATCAAGCATGTGGAATACATGAATATTGTAATAATAGTTACTGGATCTATAGTGGGTGTAGCTTATTTAACGGAGCTATTCATTTCTTGGTATTCTGGTGTAGAATACGAGTCTTACGCATTCATCAACCGTGCAACAGGTAAATACTGGTGGTCTTATTGGGCGATGATGACCTGTAATGTAATTTCACCACAGTTATTCTGGGTGAAGAAATGGAGAAGAAACTTGACGTTTACATTCTTTATGTCAATCGTCATTAATATAGGTATGTGGTTTGAACGATTTGTAATTATTGTGACTTCATTGCACGAAGATTACATTCCATCTTCATGGAGTATGTTCTACCCAACCGCAATGGATATTGGGATATTCATTGGAACGATAGGTATTTTCTTTACGCTCTTCTTG
Source organism: uncultured Flavobacteriales bacterium (assembly GCA_964609215.1). GTDB lineage: Bacteria > Bacteroidota > Bacteroidia > Flavobacteriales_D > JABDKJ01 > JABDKJ01. The sequence goes on along the minus strand of CAZSQZ010000011.1, from coordinate 101,758 downwards.
TTATTTGCGAGATTCTTCCCAGTTCTAGCATTAAATGAGTTGAAGAGTATCTTGAAAATTAGTGGTGAATCATATAAGGTTAAAGAATAATGGCGAACAAGACCATATATGCAATGTATGATGATGACAACGTTTTAAAAGACGCTGCTCAGAATCTAGTGGATAAGGGAATCCATATTAAGGATTGTTATTCTCCATTCCCAATTCACGGTATTGATCCAATTATTGGTATTAAGAGAACCCGTTTGGGTATTGCGGCATTTATGTACGGTCTGATGGGTACTTCATTAGCCCTTTTGGGTATGTGGTATTTTATGATTGATGATTGGCCAATGATTATTGGTGGTAAGCCAAACTTCTCTCTGTATCATAATTTGCCTGCATTTGTTCCTGTTACTTTTGAGTTTACCGTTTTGTGTGCGGCTCATGGAATGTCCATTACCTATTTAATTCGTAATAAAACGTTACCAGGAATGCCAGCGGTAAATCCTGACCCAAGAACTACAGATGACAAGTTTGTCCTTGAAATAGATACACACGATACCCACAACATGAGCGCAGATGATATTGTTTCAGCAATTAAAGCGACTCCAATTGTTGAGCTAAGTGAGAATGACTATTAAATGAAATTGAATAAATTAAATATCAATCAACTTTTTCTTTTCTGTGGAATAGCTTTCACCATGATTGCTTGTTCTTCAGATCCTTTAAGTCCCGGAGTTGAGTATATGCCAGACATGTATCGTTCTCCCGCTATTGAAGAGTATGTAGATTACGGTGAAATGAAAGATCGTATCAATGATTCGGTTGCCAGTTTGCTATCTGCAAGACAGACGGTTGAAGGAACCATTCCATTCTCAGAAGATAGATCAAAAGCACAGTTCAATTTCCCTTATGCATATGCTAATACTCCTGAAGGATACGAATTGGCTAGTGTTGAATTGGTAAATCCTATTAGGTTTACAGAAGCTATTTATTTAGAAGGTAAAGAAATATACGGAACCTTTTGTATTCATTGTCATGGAGAAAAAGGTGCTGGTGATGGAAGTATAACTACCAAGAGTGGTGGTGCTTATCCTCCTCCTCCTGTCTATTCAACGATAGCAGGTTTAACGCAAGGAAAAATGTTCCATACACTTCAATATGGTAAAAACAATATGGGATCTCACGCTTCTCAATTGACCAAAGAAGAAAGATGGAAAGTTGTACACTATGTACAAACTTTAGTAAACGAACAATACGATAACCCTTTTCAAGCTTCTGATGAAAAAGAAGATGAGGAAGAAAATGGAACTGACGGATAATGAATTTTAAAGTTTCAAATAGAGCCAATATAATTAGCCTGGTTTTTATGGCTATTGGGGCAATTGCAATTATTGCAGGATTTTTCATGGACCATTCCGAACATCATGGTAGATGGTGGACGAATGTTTATGTAAATGGTCTTTTCTTCACATTTGCCGGATTAGGAGCTTTGTATTTCGTTGCACTTCAATATGCAACGGAAGCTGCTTGGAGTGTGATGGCAAGAAGAATTTATGAGGCGATCATGAGTTTCGTTCCTTGGGGCTTAGGTGTCGTTATGTTGGTATTGATTTGCGGTCAATTCCACCTTCACCATATTTTCCATTGGATGGACGGTGATGTTTACAAAGAAATTGTGGTTGAAGGAATGGATACAGGAGCTATGGCTATAGAAGATGTGGCATTCGATGGTTATGACTTAACGGATCCTCATGTTATGGCAGATGTAAAAGATGCCTTAAATAAAGGAGAAACCTTCAAAACTACAGATGGAAAAGTAATTTCTATTAGTCCTGATTATGACAAGCTGATAGATGGTAAGCATGCATTTTTCAGCCCTGCATTCTTTTGGCTAAGACAAATTGCTTATGTCTTGACCTTCATCATATTTATGAGGGCCTTTAGAAGAAGATCTTTGCAAGAAGATGAAGACGGAGGTAAATCACTTCATATACTGAATTATAAAAAAGGAGCCTTGTTCTTGGTATTCTTTGCTGTGTTTTCGAGTGTTTTGGCTTGGGATTGGGTAATGTCTATTGACACACACTGGTTCAGCACAATGTTCGGTTGGTATGTGTTCTCAGGAATGTGGGTGAGCGCAATGATTGCTGCAGTTGTAATAGCCCTTTACTTAAGAGACAAAGGCTTAATGCCTCACTTCAATAATAGCCACCTGCATGATATGGGTAAATGGATGTTTGCCATTTCATTCTTGTGGAGTTATTTATGGTTCTGTCAGTTTATGTTGATATGGTATTCTGATATACCAGAGGAAGTAACCTACTTCGTGACACGTTTTGAGCATTATCCAATTGTAATGTGGATCATCTTCATCATTAATTTTGCGCTTCCAATGGTGATTTTAATGTCTAGAGACTCCAAAAGAAATTCAAAATTCCTAATAACAATAGGAACGATAATATTTGTTGGTCACTGGTTAGATGTATGGCTCATGCTGACACCAACTACGGTTACTTATCCTGATCATTCTCACTTATTGGCACCGCAGCTTTTAGAAATTGGAGTATTCCTTGGTTTCCTTGGCTTGTTTATGCGAATAGTGTTGAACAAATTGGCTGAAGCACCGTTAGTACCAAAGGGAAGCCCATATTTTGACGAAAGTACGCAACATCATATTTAACGAGATTTAGAAGATGAATTTTTTGATCATATTAGTTATAGTTCTCGGAATCATCGCTACGATTCAATTAGCGAGAGTTTATGATCTTACTCGTGGTATATCGAACAAAAGAGAAGAGGATATTTCAGAGGCGGATATAAAATTCAATGGAAATGGGATGATGCTATTCTATATAGCATTGATGATTTTCTTTGTTTGGTTGATCTTTTTTAGTAGAGATATTTATTACCCAGAAGCCGCTTCTATTCATGGAGCAGAAATAGATAAACTGCTCACATTTAACTGGTGGATCATTATTCCGGTATTTGTAATAATGAATTTGCTTCTCTATTCTTTTACTTGGAAGTATCAGTATAAGAAAGGAAGAAAAGCATATTGGTTTCCACATAACAATAAATTAGAAGTTATCTGGACAGTAGTTCCAGCGGTTGTTATGGCCGTTATTATCATTTGGGGATTGAGAGTTTGGAATAGAACAATGATGACAGATGCTTCAGAGGATGCTATTCATGTAGAATTATATTCAAAGCAATTTGATTGGACCGTGCGGTACGGTGGAGATGATAATAGATTGGGGCCAACAAACTTTAACTTTATTTCCGGTACGAATACAGTAGGTATTATAACTCCTGAAACGAAAGAAGCAATGTTGGCTGAGGTGGATGCGGAAATTGCAAAGCTTAGACAATCATTGGCAGATGACGATGCAAATAAGGTTTTACTTTCCGAAATTGCTAGAGAAGAGACTACAGATAGGTTAGGTCTAATGCAACGTAAGAAATTGAGAATCTTGGCTTTTAATCGTGAGATGAAGGCAAATGATGGAGGTAAGTTTAGTTCAGGAAAGGATGATGTTCTAATAACAGGAGATTTTTATTTACCTGTTAATAGGGAAGTGTTATTTCATATCAATGCACGAGACGTTATTCATTCCGCTTATATGCCTCATTTCAGAATGCAAATGAATGCTGTACCTGGACAGGAAACTACATTTAGAATGACTCCTACCATCACGACTGCTGAGATGCGTGAAAAAACAGGAGACCCTGATTTTGATTATGTCTTAATGTGCAACAAGATTTGTGGCGCTTCTCATTACAACATGCAGAGAAAAGTCGTTGTTGTTAGCGAAGAAGAATATGAGGCATGGTTGAAATACGATAACGTGCAAGACAAAACACCTCGTCCAACCTTTGAAATGGCAATGGGCATAGAGGATAATCAACCTCTTTTTGGAGAATTGAATACGAACGAACAAACTTTTGAATAATGGGGGCGGATGCTCATGACGTACATCATCATAAAGAGAGCTTCATAAGCAAGTACATCTTTAGTATGGATCACAAGATGATCTCTAGGCAGTTTTTGGTGACTGCTATTTTCATGGCAATTGTTGCGATGATGATGTCTGTTTTGTTTAGACTTCAATTGGCTTGGCCAAATGAAGGTTTTGAAATTTTAAATTTCTTTTTAGGTGATAGATGGGCTCCAGATGGAGTTTTAGATAAGAATGCATATTTGGCTCTGGTAACAATACACGGTACTATAATGGTATTCTTTGTATTGACTGGTGGTCTTTCTGGAACATTTGCCAACCTTCTCATTCCATTGCAAATTGGTGCTAGGGATATGGCTTCTGGTTTCTTGAATATGCTTTCATATTGGTTCTTTTTACTTTCCAGTGTGATAATGATATTCTCATTATTTGTGGAAGGTGGAGCCGCCAGCGGTGGTTGGACTATTTACCCACCCTTGAGTGCACTCCCCCAAGCCATGCCCGGTTCTGGAATGGGAATGACACTTTGGTTGATTTCAATGTCCATGTTCGTTGTTTCTTCGCTTCTTGGAGGATTGAACTATATTGTTACAATCATCAACCTGAGAACAAAAGGAATGAAAATGACCAGACTACCATTAACAGTTTGGGCATTATTTGTAACCGCTATTTTAGGAGTACTTTCTTTCCCAGTATTATTTGCAGCAGTGCTGCTTTTAATAATGGATAGATCCATGGGAACAAGTTTCTACCTATCCGATATTCATATCGCAGGAGAAGCTTTAGATTTTGGTGGAGGTTCACCTATTCTTTATCAGCATTTATTCTGGTTCCTTGGACATCCAGAGGTATATATCGTATTGCTTCCAGCATTGGGAATTAGTTCTGAAATTATATCCACCAATGCAAGAAAGCCGATCTTTGGTTATAAGGCCATGATTGGATCTATCTTGGCGATTGGTTTCCTTTCGTTCATCGTTTGGGGACACCACATGTTCGTAACAGGAATGAATCCTTTCTTAGGAGGAGTATTTGTATTTACCACCTTACTGATAGCCATACCCTCGGCCGTCAAGGTGTTTAATTACATAACCACGCTCTGGAAGGGTAATTTGGTGTTAACACCCGCCATGCTTTTCTCGATTGGTTTGGTTTCAACCTTTATTACCGGTGGTGTAACTGGGATTATCTTAGCGGATTCATCATTGGATATTCCAATTCACGATAACTATTTCGTTGTTGCTCACTTCCATGTTGTAATGGGAATGTCCGCAATCTTCGGAATGTTTGCAGGGATTTATCATTGGTTCCCTAAATTATTTGGGAAGATGATGAATAACAGGATGGGGTATGCCCATTTTTGGGTAACCATCGTTTGTGCCTTCGGTGTATTCTTGCCTATGCACTTTGTCGGAATTGCTGGATCACCAAGAAGATATTATGACCAGAGTGTGATTGATATGTTTAATAATCCAACCTTGGTTGACTTAAATGTTATCATTACGGTCTTTGCGATTATCGCTGCTGTGGGACAGGGAATATTCTTGTTGAATTTCTTTTACTCTGTATTCAGAGGTCAAAAAGCAATTCAGAATCCTTGGAAATCGAATACTTTGGAATGGACTACACCAGTAGAACATATCCATGGAAACTGGCCTGGTCCACTTCCTGTGGTTCACAGATGGCCTTATGACTATAGCAAGCCAGGTAAGCCAGATGATTTTGTTCCACAGACAGTTCCTCTGGAGGATGGAGAGGAAGACGGCCACTAAAAAAATTAGAACCCCTAATGAGATTTTATAAATCGATTAGGGGTTTTTTGTTGAAACAAATTTCAGTTTCTAATCCTTCTATCCATTATATTTGTTGAGATGAGTGATGAGTTTGATATCCGATCCGAAGGAGAAACGTCCAACGATGCCGAGTTTGAGAATGTACTCCGCCCTCAAGGCTTTCATGAATTCACAGGACAGCCCCAGGTAGTAGATAATTTGAAAGTATTTGTTGCTGCTGCAAAAAAGAGAAGAGAGGCTTTAGATCATGTCTTATTGCATGGCCCTCCAGGATTGGGAAAAACCACTTTGGCTTATATCATAGCAAATGAACTGGGTGTTAACATTAAAACCACCTCAGGCCCCGTATTGGATAAGCCTGGTGATCTGGCAGGTCTGCTCACCAATTTGGAAGAAAATGATGTTTTGTTTATAGACGAGATTCATAGAATGAGTCCTGTCATCGAGGAATATTTGTATTCCGCTATGGAAGATTATCAAATTGATTTGGTCATTGATTCCGGACCCAATGCACGAACCGTACAAATAGCTTTAAATCCATTTACCTTAATTGGTGCTACAACACGTTCAGGATTGCTCACAGCGCCTCTAAGAGCCCGCTTTGGCATTAACTCGCGTTTGAGTTACTATGATGTGAAAACCATGCAGAAAATCATTACGCGTTCATCTGGAATTCTGGGAGTACCTATTAGAGACAATGCTTCGAATGAAATAGGAAGAAGGAGTAGAGGAACGCCAAGAATAGCAAATGCATTGTTGAGAAGGATTAGGGATTTTGCTCAAATAAAAGGGGATGGTAATATAGACCTTGAAATCACCAAGTTCGGACTTAAGGCACTCAATGTTGACAACCACGGATTGGATGAAATGGACAATCGAATTTTAACGACTATCATAGATAAATTTAAAGGCGGTCCAGTTGGCTTGAATACGATAAGTACTGCGGTAGGAGAGGATGCAGGAACCATTGAAGAAGTCTATGAACCCTTTTTAATTATGGAGGGCTTTCTGGTAAGAACGCCCAGAGGTAGACAATGTACAGATGCTGCCTATAAACATTTAGGGAAATTACCCGCGCATAAAGCGGATACGCTTTTCTAGTGCTATTTGAATCTTTTAATAAAGAAGATTGCTTCCTTAATAGCCGGAGAAGAAACTCCAATTAAAAATGAATAAACAACTCAAATCAAAGTACAGCCAGTTTATAAAAGAAGAGGCTAAGAAATTGGGTTTTTTTAAGTGTGGAATCTCTAAAGCAGATTTTTTAGAAGAAGAGGCAAGACATTTAGATCAATGGCTAAAGGAAAAGCGGAATGGTAAAATGGCCTATATGGAAAACCATTTTGATAAAAGACTGGACCCTAGAAAACTGGTTGATGGTTGTAAATCGGTCATATCTCTCCTTTTAAATTATTATCCTCAAGAGCAACAAAACCCCAATGCACCAAAGATTTCTAAGTATGCTTATGGTAAGGATTATCACTTTGTCATTAAACATAAGCTCAAAGAATTATTAAAGTCGATTCAAGAGGAAATAGGCGAAGTTGGAGGAAGGTGTTTTGTGGATAGCGCTCCTGTTATGGATAAAGTATGGGCAAAAAAGAGTGGCTTGGGTTGGGTAGGAAAACACACTAACCTTCTAAGTAAAAAAGAGGGCTCCTATTTTTTTATCGCTGAGCTACTCCTGGATATAGAATTGGAATATGATACTCCGGTTACAGATCATTGTGGAAGTTGCACCGCTTGCATAGATGCCTGTCCTACAGATGCCTTAACTGACCCCTATCAAATAGATGGAAGTAAATGCATTTCCTATTTTACCATTGAACTGAAAGAAGCTATTCCAATTGAAATGAAAGGCAAATTTCAGGATTGGGCTTTCGGATGTGATATTTGCCAGGATGTTTGTCCCTGGAACAGATTTTCCAAACCGCACTCAGAACCTTTATTCAATCCGCATTCAAAATTACTGGATATGACCAAATCTGATTGGTATGATTTAAGTGAAGGGGTATTCAAAAAAGTATTTAGAGATTCCGCTGTAAAGCGAACTAAATATGAAGGGTTAAAGAGAAATTTAGCTTTTATAAAAAAGAATTAGACCATAAAAGGTGATCTGTCAAAAGCTTCTACGATAACATCTGCATATTGAGAGCCAAACTGTGCAATGCACCATACCTTCAACAAAGAAATTTCGTCTTTACTTAACCATTTGAAAGACTTAATTAACTCTTTCTTAAATAGTTGGCGGTCGAAACTTACTTTTTTGAGGATACTTTTACTGAATTCCAACATGTGCATTAGTGTTTATTGATTTAAATATAGGTCTTAACAATTAATTAACAAAGGTTGAATCCTGCAATTTAATGAACAATTTTTGACTAAAAACTGAACCTAATCAAAACGCTGATATACATCATTTATTATCCGATGAGTCGCTTATATCCAAATTCTATGACCGTATTATATTGACCTTGATTGAAGATTCTACGCCAAAAATTAAGCTGATTTGTTCCCGTAGCAATTCCATTTCTTAGAGGAGTAAGGGAATTAGAGAATCTGAAGCTAATAAAAGATTGATCTGTAATTGAATAATCCATGCCTAAATAGAGGCTAAGAGAAATATCGTTAAACTGGTCTCGCGTATTTAGCTCCACTCCATCATTATCTATTTCTTTTGTACTAATCAGAAATTCAGGTCCAATTCCAACTGAATAAACAAAGTTTCTTTGATGAAGCTTATAGAGTATAGGCATTTCAACATAGGAAAGATTAAGTCGGTAAGAAATAAAGTCACCTCTATCTGGATTGATATTCTTTCTGCTTCCTTTTAAAATATACTGTAGGCCTACTTCAAAGCTATTTTTTTCATTGAGTCTTCTCTCTACACTAGGTCCCGCAAAGAAACCCAAACGATCAAAACCACCAAATCCATCGCCTGCAACCTGAGAGCCAACACCTCCAATTCTAAGACCTAATAGAAAACCTTCTTCCTGGGCTTGTAACTGAATGATTGAAAAAAAAGAGAAGAGAATAATTGTCGCTTTAGAAATCGACATCTTTCCTTTGGGCTTGTATAATTTCATATTCTTCAAATCCTGTTTTGTAAATATAAGCTACAATTTCACATTTGCTTATGTCTATATCCGGATTTGGATTGGGTGCACTGTTTATGGAAGAAGGAAGGCTATAGTTTCCAGCAAATCGAATGGAATCACCAGCACATCTATCTGAGAATATGGGATTGCCCCATGTTCCATTCAATGTCCCTCTCAAAACATGTCGGTGCACATAATCTTCTATTACTTCCGAAGTATCAAATTGACCATCTAAAATGCTGTCTTCTACCAGATAAATGGTCATGTTATAGTTCCCGTCCAATGAATTCGCCAGTATGGCATCAACCTCTACTTGAATACTGTTAGAAGAAGAAGTGTATTCCGCCTTTTTGATTTTAATAGCAAGGTCTGCTGGAATAGCAAGCAATTCTCCAACTTTACCATCCCAGGCCCCATAGCTTGAAAGAAGAGAACCATTTTCTTTTGTTCTATTTACTGTTCCAACTGGAATCCCCAGAATTCCAAAAGCATTTTCGTATTCAGCCCCATCTGGAGTGCGATAATCCGTAACGAAAAGTCCGGGATATGTTGGGTTCGCCTGTGGCTCCGAAAAAAAATCGACCACATGAACTCCAACTGGAATCAGCTGGTCTCCATAAATGCCTTGAAGTTGTTCAAGGGTATTTGAAGCAGAAGGACAATTGACACATCTAAAACCCGTAAAATCCTCTACAATTACATTTCTTGGAATGACTTGATTGCTTGAACTCAGACAAGTTTCTTCTTGTGTTTCATTAGGAAATTCAACCCTGTCGCAAGAGTTGAAAATAAGAAGTAATAATATGATAGATGCTAATCTCATTCTAAAAACGTGTTGTTACAGATAGTGCCAATCCAGTAGCTGCAGGAACTGTTCTGCACACTCCACCAATACAGAAAATACCTGCTCTTTGTCTTCCTGCTCTTAATTCCAGTCGAGTTGAATTGCGCAGATAAGCAAAAGCAAAGGTAGGATAATGTAATCTTGCATTGGGATGTTCATTTCCATAATTATACTGATTCATTACTGAAAACGACCAATTGGGAGATATGGTATATTCCGCCAATCCGGTAAACCAATTTCCAGAATCTTGTTTAGTGGACAAATGTTGTAGCTCTATCCTAATATGGTGTTTAGGTTTTATTTTATGTCCGATTTCTGCCACATGAATATCGGCAAAAACGCTAGGTAAACCTTTTGCTTCTCCACCTGTTTGAATCTGTCCCTGATTAAAGACGAAGTTAAAATAGGAGTACTTGACCTTCGTTTTCCTACTGATTCTCTTATATATTTCCAGATGAAAATCCTTTATGAGTGTTCGTTCACCAGCTCTAAAAAAATTCACTGAATAACCTTGTCGCGTAGGGTCCAGAATAGTATCTGTTACTCCAGCAGGAACAATTCGGGTCGTATCTAAATCATTAAGTTGTGTATAGCTTAAAGTAATTTTGGTTCCGTATTTCCCTCCTAATAATTCTTCCAATTTTCCTTTTGCCTTAGCTCTTTTATTGAACTTATAGGTGACCTCTCCTGAATAACCTATTTCACCATTGGGTTGCGTGGCATAAGGATAAAGCGTGGCAGCTAAATTATAGGTATGTTGTTTGGTTAGAGCTGGAAGATAATTCACGTTCAAGTCAAATGGAGATACAGCTCGGCTACTTTGAAATTGCATATTGTCTTTTGAAGTAAATGCAACATTTGCAGCAAATCCTTTTTGAGAATAGGTCAAGTTGGAAAATAAGGCATCTCCATTTTTATAAATGTTCCCGTTGGAAACATTGGGATCGTTTTCTTTATGAGCGTATTCAGTAATGAACTGTACTTTTCCTCTTTGAACACTTATTCTACCTCCATAGGCTCCGACATTCTCGGGGAGTATAAGTAGAGAGCTATTATCCGTTTCAAACTTAGAAATGAAACTGGCACCAGCGCTAATAAATGTTTTGCTGGAATCTAAACCCTTGAAGGCTTCATTGAAATTTAATTCTATATCTCCTCCTCTTACTATTCCGGGACCATTGTTAAAACCATCGTTAAAACCTATTCTTTGCTTACCCAAAACACCTTTTAAGTAAAGACCATTTAGAGGATTTATTTTGAGCCTCACCCCATCCATAGCATTGTCCACTCCAAGGAAGCGTTCTTCATAGCTCCTGAAAATCATTCCCAGACCAAATTGCTCATAGAAATTTCCTGCGGTAACTTCCAAAATATCATTGCTGTATTTTATATATCTGTATCCGATGCCCGAGCCATCATAGCTTACTTGAGTACTTGCTGGATAACCCAATAATGCAGGTGTATATGCCTCAAAACGCGCTCCCACCTCAAAATTTGCTCTTACATAGGTAAGATAAGCCCATGCATTCATACCTAAATTTTCATCAGGAGGAATTGCCCCGGTTAAAGAATCATCCGAATAATATTGTGCGTCAATTTGAAAGCTTCCGCTGATTTGCCCCGGATCGATTGCATTTTCTTGAGCTAAAAGCTGATTGAAGCTGAGCAGTAAAATGAAGAAGATAAGATGTTTAGCAAATAGTCTTTTGCACATACATTTATTTTGTCAATGCTAGGATTTGCTCATAAAGTTCATCTTCATCACCTTCAGAATACCCAACATGCTGATAAACGATTTTTCCATTGCCATCGATTAGAAAAGTATAGGGTGGATTATTGACATTCATCGCCCTTCTAAAGTCGGAATTTTCATCCAACAAAACTTCAAAGTCCCAACCACTTGCATCTACATGAGGCTTTACCTGTTTAGATCTTCTGGCATCATCAATGGATATGGCATACATCTTCACTCCCGTTTCTTCCTGCCATTCTGCATATATCTCTGAAATATTATCCAACTCTCTTTTACAGGGAGAACACCAAGTCGCCCAAAAGTTTATAATGAATGGCTTACCCTCATTATCAAATTCCGATGAATTAGTGATCTTACCGCTTAGATCCTTCATGTCCACTGAAGGAACATTTTTGGTTTGAGCATTCAAACCAATGATGACAAAAGAGAACAGGGCAAGAACGAATATATTTTTCATGTAAAATTTCTTTGATGGCTTTAGCTTCATTTCAAAAAGCAAAGCAATTTGGGTTAAAAGTACAATTTCGACAATTAAGTTGTATGCTAAGGCTGTTTTATTGCAATTGAAGCGGATAAATAGGATTCCTTAGTTGCATTTATATTAGGTAAGTATAAGTTATTGGTCAAAAATCTAGACTGCATTTCAAACCCCTTTCAGTATCAGCTATTCTCCTTCGCAAACAGCTTTTAATTTCTCCAGCACTTTTGGATACAGTTGATCCATTTGTTCTTTGTATTCTTCAGCGGTGTCAATCTCCATGGAAACAATTGTGCTTCCTTCCTCTTCCTCAAAAGAATAATTCTCCAGGCTACCGGCCCATCCATCAACTTCTGGTCCTTCTGTTATTTCCTTACCAGATTGTAGCATTCCATAATGCTGAATAGATACAAAGGTATTGGTCTTATTTTCCAGGACTCTAGAGACCATACCCGCAGTTTCGCCCTTATCATCCAAGGAAGTAAATAGCATTTTGCTTCCCTCATCCCAGTTTCCCTCATAGCTAGATGTTGGACTAAACAAAGAAGTCCATTCCTCATAAGTAGATTTATTACTCAGGCCAAGCATTTTATCATACACTTGAGCAACCGGGCTATTTACTTTGATGGTGTATTTTAATCTTTTCATTTTAGAGATGCCTTTTTAATCCGTTGTGTATTGTTTCCCAATATTTTCTGGGTTTTTTAAGTCAATCCAAAATATGTCAGTAGGTTCATTGGATTCCATCTGGCCATTTTGGTTTAGGTCTTTTTTTGCAAATACATACATAAAATCATTTGCGGAATCGTATTCTGAGTTCATCACAGAGTATTCTTTTGGAATGAGTGCTTTTTTGTTCAGTCCATCAATATCAAAATGATAAAACCTTCGCAAGTCTTTGACATTAATAAATCCATCTTTATTTGAATCCTCATCATAAACTGAAACCATATAAAAGTCTCTTTTTACAGGCTCAAAATTTAATGTGTCTTTTGAAAAAGCGGGATAGTATAGTGTTTTAATCAAAACAGGTTTTTCGAACAATTTATTCTCGCTTTTGCTTGCGTTATTATAATGAGAGACATTCACGAAATTGTATCCATAAATCGCTTCAAATCCTGGCATAAAATTATGATTCCAGTTATTCCCTTTTTCATAGTAATCATTCCAACTAGTGTGATAAGCATTTGAACCAGTAAATGGTTTGTTCGTCTTCTTGTCGTAATTGACTTTATATATCGGAGTTAATCTGTGCTCTGGATTAAAAGTAAGAAGTACATTTCTAGGACGTGTTTCAAGTTTTAACGAATCGATTTGAAGCCCGACAATTTTCTGTCCGCTTTCGTCTTCTGTTATTTCATTCACTTGAAATCCTTTTTTCTCTATTTTATTGTCAGCGCAACTTATGATTAAAAGCCCAAAAATTATTGATATCAGAATTCTATTCATATTATTTTTATGATGGACAGAAATTACTTGCAAAAATATTATTTATACTGGTTGTCAGGAGTCTCATTTTCTGAGCTTGATGGTACTACTCAATTTGATGAATACTCACATCATATTCAACTAAATTCCAAGTTTCAATAATGGAATTATTTTGCTTGACCTCTTTTTTAACCACACCAATAGAGTCTACATAATATAGATTTAGATCTTGATGTAGATGATTATCCGCACTAAGATCCATCTTCACAACATCATTGAAAATTAAATTGCCTACGGTAAGTGTATCTATTATATCTACCAATACCGCATTCCCATTTTCTTCACCAATATCGAAACCTGATAAATAGGTATATCCACCACTGATAAGCCCACGAGAAATGATTGACCCAATTAATTGTTCTTCAAAATCATCTGAAAATGAACTTTGGTATGATATATTAAAAAATTCAGAACTACCTCTTGGGCCTTGCCCTGGGCCAGTTGGTCCCAAAGAAAGCTCGTCACTTTCAAAATCGATTATAACTACGGTATCTGCTGCAGCATTTGATAGATTTGAATAAATCCAGCTAGACCCTTCGGTAAACAAAAAAGGGTGAAGACTTTCAGAAATTTTATAAAAATGCAACTCATTTTCTAACTCATCTTGTTTTTCGCATGAAACAACAAACACGCTAAGAACAAGAAGAATCAATAAAGCCTTTGGTTTATTTGCTTTCATTTAAATTTTAAAGTTAAGCTCAACATTTAAATAGGTAAACAGCCGAAATCATTCTTAAAATTGGAATCAAAATAAAATGATTCGCATTTTTACTTCTGCTATCGAAATATAGCTTTTTAGTTTTACATTTAGAACCCCGAATTTCCTGTGATGGGATTCAGGATAATATAAACCCTTCGAAATGAAATGTAAACAACTTATCGCCCTTCTGATTTTAATCATCGCTAGTTCAAGCAGTATTGCTCAAAAGAAAAAAGATGACAAAAACACCAGTAATTATTGGCTGAAGTCCAGTGAACTTAGCGGACTTAAATTTCGAAATATTGGACCTGCCTTGACTTCTGGAAGAGTCGCTGATATTGTGGTTAATCCAGATAATTTCAATGAATATTATGTAGCAATTGCATCTGGCGGAGTATGGAAGACCACTAATCATGGTGTGAGTTACCAACCCATATTCGATGGTGAAGGATCTTATTCGGTGGGATGCATTACCATGGACCCCAATCAATCTTCTACTATTTGGGTAGGAACAGGTGAAAACAATAACCAGCGATCTGTAGGTTATGGCGATGGTATTTACAAATCTACCGATGCAGGGAAGTCATGGAAACATATGGGCTTGAAAGATTCGGAGCACATTTCTAAAATCATAGTAGATCCTAGAAATTCGGATGTCATTTATGTTGCTGCCTATGGCCCTTTATGGTCAGATGGAGGAGATCGAGGAATTTATAAATCTATGGATGGAGGCGAGAATTGGGAACGAATCAAATTCATATCGGATAAAACCGGAGCTGCTGATTTGATCATGGATCCAACCAATCCTGATATTCTTTATGCAGCATTTCATCAGAGAAGAAGACATGTCTTCACCTATATCGGAGGTGGGAAAGAAAGTGCTTTGTACAAAACGACTGATGGAGGTAAAACTTGGAAAGAATCTCAGAGTGGTTTGCCAAAGGGAAAAATGGGACGTATTGGTTTAGCCGTTTCGCCAGTAGATGCCAATGTGCTTTATGCTATCGTAGAGGCAGAAGGTGATGCCCAAGGATTTTTCCGATCGACCAATAAAGGTGCGACTTGGGAAAAGCGAAGTAAATATAGTACTTCAGGGAATTACTATCAAGAGATCTACTGCGATCCCCATGATGTGGACAAAGTATTCAGTATGGCCACTTGGTTGCACCATACGGAGAATGGAGGAAAGACCTTTGTGCAAACTGGTGAGACCAATAAGCATGTAGACAACCACTGCATTTGGATTAACCCGACAAATACCGATCACTGGATAGTCGGTTGTGATGGTGGAATTTATGAAACCTATGATCATGCAAAAACTTGGGAATACAAAGCGAATCTGCCCATTACACAGTTTTATAAAGTGTCAATTGATTATGATACTCCCTTCTATAATGTCTTCGGTGGAACGCAAGATAATAACTCACAAGCAGGGCCATCTCGAACCATTAATAATGCAGGTATACTGAATTCCGATTGGTATATCACTGTTGGTGGAGATGGATATGAAACACAGGTAGACCCAACCAATCCAAATATCATCTATGCGCAATGGCAGTATGGAGGATTGATTCGTTATGACCGACAATCAGGGGAAAGAATTGGTATTAAACCCCAACCCGGAAAAGGTGAAGCGGCCTTTCGTTGGAATTGGGATTCACCCTTATTGATCTCAGCACATGATCCGAAAACACTTTTCTTCTGTGCGAATAAGGTATTCAAAACAGAAGATCGAGGAAATAGCTGGAAAGCAATTTCTCCTGATTTGACCCGACAAATTGATCGAAACAAATTAAAGGTAATGGGAGAAGTGCAGTCCCCTGATGTAGTGATGAAGAACAAGTCCACAACGATTTATGGAAACATTGTTGCTTTCGACCAATCGCCTATTGATGCCAATTTGCTCTATGCTGGAACGGATGATGGATTGATTCAGGTTTCAGAAGACGGTGGAGCCACCTGGAATAAAAAGGAAAATTTTTCAGGTGTGCCGAAATTGACCTATGTGAATATGCTTTGGGCTTCCCAGCACGATAAAAATGCGGTGTATGCGACTTTCAATAATCATAAACGAGGCGATTTTAAACCTTATGTAATGAAGAGCACAGACCGAGGAAATTCCTGGACCGCTATGCAGAATGATTTACCGGAAAGAGGAACGGTTTATTCCATAGCAGAGGATCATGTTGACTCCAATTTGCTTTTTGCAGGAACTGAATTTGGTTGCTTTGTAAGTGTGAATGGAGGAAAAAATTGGGTTGAGTTGAGCGCAGGCTTGCCCACCATTTGTATTCGTGACATGGCCATTCAAAAAAGAGAAAACGATTTGGTATTGGGAACCTTTGGGAGAGGATTCTACATTTTGGACGATTACAGTGCTTTGAGAAATTTGAGCAAAGATGCTTTAGCACAAGATGCGAAGATCTTCCCCATAAAAGAATCATTGGCCTATGTGGAATCCAATCCACTTGGATTGCGTGGAGTGGGGAGTCAGGGAGCTTCCATGTATGCAGCATCCAATCCCAAATTCGGTGCAACCTTTACCTACTTTGTGAAGGATAAACCCAAATCGCCTAAGGAGCAGCGTCAGGATATTGAGAAGAAGGTCAAGGAAGAAGGGAAAGATATTGATTATCCAAGCTATGAAGATTTTGTAGCGGAGGATAACTATGAAAAAGCCTATTTGCTTTTCATTGTCAAAGATGCTTTGGGTAATGAAGTGCGCAAAATTAAAAAGTCTGCTTCCAAAGGCATTCAAAGAGCGACCTGGAATTTACGTTATCCGGCATCTACACCTATTCGGGTACGAGAAGGTGAAGTAGGACGCTACAGTAACCCAAATGAAGGGCCTTTGGCCATTCCCGGAAATTATACCGTTGAGCTTTGGCAAGCCAATAATGGTGTCTTGAATCAATTGGTTGAAGCCACTCCTTTTGAGGTAAAAGCATTGGAGAATTCATCTTTGGATAGACAAACGGCTTCCAATATTGCTTTCAAAAAAGAAGTACAAGAATTGAGAAGAAGAATGCGCGGAAGTAGTGAAGAGCAAGGAGAATTGGATAAGCGTTTAAAGCACATTAAACAAGCCATTCAAAGTTACCCGGGAGCAGATCTTTCTTGGATGAGCGAAGTAAAAGCTTTGGAAAAAATGTCACATGATCTTGGAATTAAGATGTGGGGAGATTTCCATAAGTCCAGAAGAGATGTAGAGACTATTCCTGGAACGGCAAACCGTGTAGAAAACATTGTTTGGAATACATGGTACTCAACTTCTAACCCAACCACTACAAACAAGGAACAGTACGCATTGGCGCAAGAAGAATACGCTGAAATTAGAACAAGTTTAGATGAGATGAAATCTCGCGTGCAAGCACTAGAGACAAAATTGGATAGCAAGAATATTCCATACACGCCTCATCGTTTGAATTGGAAGGAGGATTGATGGAGGGGGTTTGAAAGGAGATTATTAATTTTTTGGTCTTGCTCATTACGATACCGTCAGTAACTTTCTAACTATTAAGTGCTGTTTTTCCAGATGGTAGCAGTGATTTCATAGCTTATGTTAGGCATTGTTTTCATTTTCTTCGAAAAATTTCAATTCGGGTGTTTGGCGGCAATATCCATAAATTTCCTTGCACTGTCTTTATCAGCAGTTTCTTTGTGAAGTTTTGCTATTTTCAGATTAAGCTCCGAAGGAGAACCTTCTTTTTCATCAAGCTTTTGCCTTAATTTGTCAATTTCTTCTTGTAGTTCTTCGCGTAATTTGTCATCTGCCACACCTTTAATTTCTTCATCTCTTTTTGCCCTCTTGATTAATTCTTGCTCCTTTTTAGTTAATAATTTGCTTCTCGCTTCTTCAAGTTCCTGTTTCTTGATTAGTATCTTATTTTCACTAGAAACTTGGAGTAATTGCCGCATTTCTGCAGGCTTTTGTGCAAGCCAAATGAAGAAGTAGTTAACCCATGGATAGAAAATTGCTCCTACTATTGCTATAATTAATGGATAAACAAGCAAGGTATAGGTATCTGTTTGTTTGTCGAAGTATTCGAATCTATCTAAAATAGAAACTTTTGCTATTAAAAGGAAGAATATTGTTTTCCAATTTATGGCTGTGAATGCTAAGAAAAAGTATCCAAAAACTGGACTCTTTATTCTATTAGTAAATGCTTGTAAGATCTCCTTCATTTTTAGTTATAACTAACACCTGAATATAATGGACCAGTGCACTATATATCGGTTTGTAAATGTTTAAATAGTTTTTCCTAAAAATAAAAATCTCAACCGAAATAAAAAAGAGCTTAGAAGAGAATACAAGGAAGCCATTCAAAGCTATTCAGGAGCGGATCTTGCATGGATGAACGAAGTAAAAGCTTTGGAAAAAATGTCACATGATATTGGTATTGATATGTGGGGAGATTTTCATAAGTCCAGAAGAGATGTGGAAACTATCCCAGGAACAGCAAACCGAGTAGAAAATATTGTATGGAATACCTGGTATTCAACTTCCAACCCAACCACTACGAACAAGGAACAGTATGCATTGGCACAGGAAGAGTACGCTGAAATTAGAACAAGCTTGGATGAAATGAAATCTCGTGTTCAAGCATTAGAGGCAAAATTGGATAGTAAGAATATTCCATACACACCTCATCGTTTGAATTGGAAGGAGGATTGATGATGGTTTTTTGAAAGGAGATTATTTATTTTTTACGATATCGTGTCTTATTTTTTTCTCCAATTTTTTCAAAAATATTTAATTCAACTCCTTTTTTTAAGTCTCTACTTGCAGTAGCGGAAGAAATATCTTTAAAAATATTCATGTAGTCTTTTCTATTAAAATCAGATTTATTCAATGAAGAAAAGTACTCCAGTCTGTCTTTTTCGGTTAATGTACGGTTGTTATAATCTAATAATTCACTTATTGAAATGTCAATTACATTCAGCATATACTCAATAAATTTTGTCGAATTTCCCGATTTGTCACTCTCAGCTAAAGCTTTGTAGTATTTCTCCTGTTCATTACTAATTAAGGTTTCAAAAGGTATAAACTCAAATAGAGGATATTTTTCCATTAAAATTAAGGTTTGCCACAATCTTCCCATTCGACCATTTCCGTCTACAAATGGGTGAATAAATTCCATTTCGTAATGAAAAACACAGCTTTTAATTAATTCTATTTCATCGGATTTTTCTAAATATTGAAAAAGGTCATTCATTAAATAAGGCACATTTTCAAAAGGAGGAGCTAAATGTTCAACTTTAGAACCTTTGACAATACCTACACCTTGTTTTCGGTATTTCCCTGCTTTTTCAATAAGTCCATTCATTAAATATTGATGTGCTTTTAAAAAAGACTTTTCTTTAAAGGGAGAGTATTTTTTTAAGTTTTCATATATTTTAATTGCGTTAAGAACCTCAATAACATCTTTTTTGGGTCCAATAACTCTTTTGTTTTCAAGAAGTGCTGTGATTTGTTCTTCTGTCAATGTATTTCCTTCTATTTTCAAAGAAGAGTGAATAGTTTTTATTCTATTTTGTTTTCTAAGTTTAGGTGAAGGTTTGTCCAATAAATTGGCATTAATTTCTCCAATTTTTTCTGAAATAGAAGTGATTAGCTTTAGAATAGAAGATGTTATTTCGTATGGTGGATTCATTTTGATACTATCATTTGATAGTATCAAATATATAATCATTTACCTAAAACCTTAACGTACCACAGATATGGCAATCGGCATGGCGTGTGGGTAGGATTTGCGCAGCCGTTGGCTATATCGAATGTTGTTGTATGTTTTCATCTTCTGTGTTAGCGACTTTATCTTGGTCTGATTCGAAAAGTGTAGAATAGAGTGTGGTAAACCTTCCAATTACTCTATCAGACAAATATCCAGTGACAATTGATATTCCTGCTACACCGTAAAGGTTAAAGGAGTCTACTGATTCACTTTTCAAAATACCTGCTCTAAGTAGGAGGAAGAATACAATAGAAAGAACGATAGAACCAATTAGGGAAAAGAGGATTTGCCAAAAATCTTGATAGAATACGTTAGAAAAGTCTCTGCCATTACCTGAAATACGAGAATATATTTCTCTAACGTATCCACCTAAAAAACCTGATATACATACAGTTATCAGAATCTGAGCACTAAAAATCAACTTCTCATCCTTGGCCGAAAGCAATACTTCAGGTTGTAAAAGAAAAAATAGTAGACAAACCAAGGCAATAACAAATAGGAACACGAATATTATGTTGACAAATCTGCTAGCGAGTCTATTTAGCGATGAGCTCAGATACGCTCTTAATTCATTGCTGGTCTTAATTAGAGATTGAATAGTAAGAATCAGACCTGATATTGTTGCGCTTAGAGAGAGAGCCATTATTATAACGGAATTTCTTAATAGAGCCCCGCTATTCAACAAGCCCTGCCTTAGGTAAATTTCTAAATATAAAAAGATAATACCAGCTGAAAAGAGCAGCAAGCCTACAACTAATACACTCAATCTAATGGGTCTTGAATGTTTGAAATATATTTCCTGTTCCTGTTCCATTTAGGTTTAGTTTAATTGTCGACAACACCCGAATATAAAGCACTAGTGCACTATACACCCGTTTGCAAACGCTGAATTCGTTTTAATCAAATAGTTTTCCCTAAATATAAAAATCTACCCTGAAATAAAAAAGCGCATTAACAAGATTGGAACAATATTTACTAGAAGCTAATCCAACTATCCAACTATCAATAGCAATCACCAACTCAACTAACCACATCTTCCTTCTCCAACATCACATAAAGCGAATCCTTAGCTTCCGAAACAGAACTCACATTTTCAATAGCAATTCTCAACACCTCATTTTTCTGGTACATTTTGTAGCCCGAGGGGTTTTGAGCGATGAATTGTAAAATATTGCCAAAAAGCGGGGTCTGAAAAAATTTAGATTCCTGGTCTTTTATAAAGTGTCCTATGAGCTTTCCGGACTTTAGAATCAAACGCTCTATTCCCATTTTTTTTGCAGTCCATTTAAGGGGAACGGTTGCAATGAGTTCTGCTGTTTGTTTTGGAATATCTCCAAATCGGTCTTGCAATTGTTCCTGGAAAATTTCAAGCTCTATTTCGTTTTCCAGTGCATTTAATTCTCGGTACAGTTTTAATCGTTCCGTTATGGAGATGACATATTCATCGGTGATCAATAATTCAAGGTCGGTTTCCAGTTGCAGTTCTTTGGCATAGACTTCTTTTTCCTCTTCCTCATAGAAGTCCTTGAACTCTTTCTCTTTTAATTCTTGAATGGCTTCGTTGAGAATTTTATGGTACATGTCAAAACCAATGTCAGAGATGAAACCACTCTGCTCACCACCGAGTAAATCTCCCGCGCCTCTTATGTCCAAATCTCGCATGGCAATGTTCATTCCACTACCCAAATCACTGAACTGTTCAATGGCTTGTAGCCTTCTTCTCGCATCTGTAGAAATGTGAAAAATGGGTGGAGAGATTAAATAACAGAAAGCCCTTTTATTGCTTCTTCCTACTCTTCCTCTCATCTGGTGTAAATCGCTAAGCCCAAAGTTTTGCGCATTATTGATGATGATGGTATTGGCATTGGGAATGTCTATCCCGGATTCTATAATGGTGGTGCTGACCAAAACATCGAAGTAACCGTTAATGAAATCGACCATTACCTTTTCCAGCTTTGCACCATCCATTTGTCCGTGACCAATTTTAACGCGGGCATCTGGACATAATTTTTTGATGAGGCTGGCTACTTCCTCAATGTTTTGCACTCTATTGTGCACAAAGAATACCTGACCACCTCTGGCCAATTCATAAGTGACAGCATCTCTAATAAACTCTTCATTGAAGTTGTGTATTTCAGTAAAAACAGGCTGTCGGTTTGGTGGAGGAGTATTGATAATGGACAAGTCTCTGGCTCCCATTAATGAGAATTGCAAAGTTCTGGGAATAGGCGTAGCGGTTAAGGTAAGCGTATCCACATTATTCTTTAATGTTTTCAATTTGTCCTTTGCGCCTACTCCAAATTTTTGTTCTTCATCAATAATGAGCAAGCCTAGGTCTTTAAATTTTAGACGCTTGTTTAAGAGCTTGTGTGTGCCAATAATAATATCTACTTCACCAGACTCCACTTTCTTAATAGTGGCAGTGGTTTCTTTAGCAGATTTGAATCGGTTAAGATAATCCACTTTTACCGGGAACTCTTTTAGTCGCTTTCTAAAACTTTGCGCATGTTGCAAGGAAAGGATGGTAGTAGGAACCAAAATAGCAACTTGCTTGCTGTCTGTGGCTGCTTTGAATGCTGCTCGTATGGCAACTTCTGTTTTACCAAATCCAACATCTCCACAGACCAATCTATCCATTGGAGATTCGCTCTCCATGTCTTTTTTCACGGCCAAAGTCGCCTTTAACTGATCTGGAGTATCTTCATACATAAAAGAAGCTTCCAACTCGGTTTGCAAATAAGAATCCGGGCTGAATGCAAAACCTTTGGTAGCTTTTCTTTTGGCATAGAGCTTTATTAAATCAAAAGCAATTTCTCTGACCTTGGCTTTGGTTTTTGCCTTTAATTTATTCCATGCGGGTGAACCCAATCTATGCACTTTGGGAATGGTTCCTTCCTTACTGGTGTATTTAGAAATTCTGTGCAGGGAATGTATGCTCACATAGAGAATATCATTGTCCTTATAGATGAGTCGAATGGCTTCTTGTTGCTTACCATTCACATCTAATTTTTCCATCCCAGAAAACTTGCCGATACCATGATCTATGTGGGTGACATAATCTCCGGGTTTAAGGCTCATCAATTCCTGAATGGTTAAAGCCTGTTGATTCTTTTTAAAGCCCTCCTTGAGCCTAAACTTATTGTAACGCTCAAATATCTGGTGATCTGTATAGCAAAGAATTTTATTATCCTGATCGATAAAGCCTTCCTTCAATCCCAACATAACAGGAGTAAAAGACACGTCCAATTGCTTGTCTTCAAATATTTTGTACAATCGTTCTACCTGACTTTCATGACCTACTGCAATGAGTATTTTATATCTATTGGAGAAATGCTTGCTTAAATCTGCAATTAGTAAATCAAAGTTCTTTTTGAAACTGGGTTGAGGTGTACTGGATGCATTTAGAATATGGGCACTTTTAAAATAGTTTTGAAGTCCTGTTTCAACTACCGTTAGTTCATTCAGTCTGTTGCTGAAATCTACACTGTTATTGAATAATTTATCGGGAGCATTGTGTTTCAGTGGACTATCCAGTTCATCGAAAATGTCCTGTGCTTTCTCTATTTCCTTATCTAATTTAAGTAAGGTGGTTTTGATATCTTCTATCCAAATAGTGGTGGAATCCGGAATAAAATTCATGAATGTTTCGCGGCTTTCTTCCAGCATTTTTTCCTGAACATTGGGAACCACACTGAGTTTTACCAGCTTCTTAATGGATAGTTGTGTGAGCGTGTCAAAAGTTCGAATGCTTTCAATTTCTTCTCCGAAAAATTCAATACGGAAGGGCTCATCATTTACGAATGAGAAAATATCTACTATACCTCCACGAATGGAAAATTGTCCGGGTTGATACACAAAATCTACTTTGTCAAATTCAAAATCTATGAGTAGATCATTGATGAAATCAAGGGAATGTTTTTCTCCTAATTTTAGATCAAATGTATCGCTGGCCAATTGCTTTTTGGAAACTACATTTTCCGCAATGGCTAAAGGATAGGTGATGACCAAAAGTGCTTTTTCGTTCTTGCGAATAGCGCTGAGTACTTCTGCTCTCATGCTAATATTCGCATTGTCTATTTTTTCCGTTTCGTAAGGCTTTCTATAGGATTGTGGATAAAAAAGAACATCTAAACTTTTGTCTGAAATGTTTTCGAAATCATTCAAAAAATAAGCGGCTTCTTCTTTGTCATTCAGCACAAAAACATGAACGCCATTTGCTTCTTTAATCGCTCCATGAACGATAAAGGATTTTAAACTTCCAACAGCTCCCTGGAGTTTGATTTTGTTGGATTGGAGCAATAGATGGCTGGCTAATTCCTTAGAAATAGCATTATTAGAATACAGTGAAACCAGCTCTTCTTTTGTCAAAAGCTAAAAATAGAGATCGCAAAGAAAAACTATTTTTTAGAGAGGAAGCTTAGCTTCCGCATAAATTTTCATGAATTCTTCTGCTTTTTCGACCATTTCTATACTGCCAATAAAAAGCGGAGTTCTTTGATGCAATTTTGTGGGGTTTACATCCAATATTCTTTCGTAACCCGTACTGGCTTTACCTCCTGCTTGCTCACATATCATTGCCAGAGGATTGTTTTCGTAAAGCAATCTCAATTTTCCATCCGGTGAACTGGATGTTCTTGGATAAATGTAAATGCCCCCTTTGATCATATTTCTATGAAAGTCGGCAACAAGAGAGCCAATGTATCTGGAAGTATAGGGACGATCGTTGGCTGCATCTTCTTCCTGACAGTACTTAATGTACTTTTTAACCCCTTCACTAAAGTGCCAGTAATTACCTTCATTAATGGAATAGATTTTTCCGCTTCTTGGAAATTTCATTTGAGGATGAGAAAGGCAGAAAACACCAATAGATGGATCAAAGGTAAAACCGTTTACTCCGTTTCCTGTGGTATAGACCAACATGGTGGATGAACCGTAAATAATATATCCCGCAGCTACTTGTTTGGTGCCCGGTTGAAGAAAATCTTCTAATTGTGCTTGCTCTCCAACGGGAGAAACTCTTCGGTATATAGAGAAGATGGTTCCAATAGAAACATTCACATCAATATTGCTGGAACCATCTAATGGATCAATCAATAAAACATAGTTTCCATTTTTTGCTTCCTCGCTATCAAACGCAATAAAATTATCGTGTTCCTCTGAAGCAATTCCGCAAACTTCTTCTTGAGCTAACATGGCATCTACAAATTGATTATCCGCATAGATGTCTAACTTTTGCTGGGCTTCACCTTGCACATTTTCAATCCCGGAAGCACCCATGATGTCATCTACTAATCCTGCCTTATTGACTTCTCTATTTACAATCTTGGAGGCCAGACGAATTGCTGACAATAAACGAGATAACTCTCCCTTTGCGTAAGGAAAATCGGCTTGATTGGCTGTGATGAATTCGTTGAGTGTTGTAATTTTCTTCATGTTATTCCAAATGCTTTGCAAATATCTGCAAATTATCGCTTAAATCCTTTTAAAAGTGTTTAATTAAGTGCCCTGTTTCTAACAAATTTTGTTGAATAAATTGAGTGGATATTCATTTGAATCGCTGATAAATAAGCTCTTCGGAAAGGAAGAGAAAGACTTACTTGTAAAGAGTAAATTGGAGCGTTCAGCATCTTTCCTGCTTGAATTTGAAAAGTGGGAAGAAAGTAATTCTTATCAATTAGAGATCAATGCCATTTATCAGCATTTTAAAGGAGATGCGAATGAACGTGAACTTTTCAGGTTAAAGGATAGGGCTGCGGATGGTTTTTATTTTTTGATAAATCCTGATGAAAATAAACAGGATTATTGTTTTTTTCTGGATGCAATGAAAAATAGGATGAAGGCCTTGGATTATATTTTGAATAGAGCCGTTAAAATCCAAAAAGAGAAGAAAGATGAGGTCTATCAAACAGAACAGTATTACTTAAAACCATCTTTGAAATACCGATATGATTTGCCCTATGAACAACTTTACGGAAATCTGTTTTTGGAGTACGTGATCAAAAACAATCGGCCTTTTTATTTTAAGATTCAGGTGAATTATTTTAATGATAGGAATTATAAAAAGTCCCTGCCCTTTGATGAATTTTTGACTAAGTTAGTAGGCGATGAGTGAGATTAAAATTCGAAAAGGTAAAGAAGAGGATATTGCGGGAGTGCATGCCTTAATTGTTGAATTGGCGATTTATGAAGAAGCACCAGATGAAGTAGATATTAGTGTGGATGATCTCATGAATGATGCCTTTGGCAAAAAACCTCTTTTTCAATTTATCGTTGCGAAAGAGGAGGAAGTTATTCTGGGTACCGCTATCTACTATTATAGATACTCAACATGGAAAGGGAAGTGTATTTTTCTGGAAGATTTGGTAGTGTCTGAAAAGCACAGAAGAAAAGGAGTTGGAACCTTGCTCTTGGATGAGATGATATCCATCTCCAAAAAAGAAGGAGCAAAGCGTTTAATGTGGCAGGTTCTGGACTGGAATCAATCTGCTATAGATTTCTACAAAAAATACGATGCCATTATAGAACCTGAATGGTTGAATTGTAAACTCATAGATAGTCAGTTTTAGACCCAAATTTTATTTGGTAATACAGATTCGGGTTAAAGAAATAAATTCTTATTTCGCAGCATGAAAATTTTCAAGTTCGGTGGAGCTTCTGTAAAGAGTGCGAAAGCGGTAAGAAATCTCGCAAATATCCTTTCCAATTTTAAGGATGAAAATCTGGTTTTAGTTATTTCCGCAATGGGTAAGACGACCAATGCAATGGAGCAGATTATTGAAGCAAGATGGAAAAAACAGGAGCTTACTCAAGATCATTTGGATCAGCTTTTTCTTTTTCACGAGGAAATTATACAGGACCTTTTTGAAAGCGGCCATGATTTTTTTCAGGACTATAATGCCTATAAGGCTAAAATAAAGGATGCCGTTCTTCTACCAGTTACTGATAACTATGATTTTGAGTACGATAGAATTGTTCACTATGGAGAACTCTTGTCTACCAAAATTGTTTCAGCTTTTCTGAATAAGGAAGGTATTGGAAATACCTGGTTGGATGCGCGAAAGATCATCCGTACCAATAATAATTATAGAGAGGCAAAAGTGTCCTGGGAAATTACATCCAAACTGGTAAATGAATATATTTCTAATGATGGAATTTTTATCATTCAAGGTTTTATTGGACATACGGATGACGGTTATATTACTACTTTGGGTAGGGAAGGATCGGACTTTACCGCAGGTATTGTTGCCTGGTGTTTAAATGCCGAAAGTGTAAGTATTTGGAAAGATGTTCCGGGAATGTTGAATGCAGATCCCAAGTATTTTGATGAGGTAGAAAAGCTAGATAAAATTTCCTACCGTGAAGCGTTGGAATTAAGTTATTATGGTGCAAGTGTTATACATCCAAAGACCATTAAGCCATTAAGGAATAAGGAAATACCTTTATATGTTAGATCATTTAAAGATATCAATGAGAAGGGAACAGTCATTCAAACTTCAGATGAAAACGATACGAAGATTCCCTCTTTTATCTTTAAAGTAAATCAGGTTTTGATTTCTATTTCTACCAGAGATTTTTCCTTTGTTGTGGAAGAAAACCTAGAGGACATATTCGGAATTTTCAATAGGCATAAAGTACGCATCAATTTGATGCAAAATTCGGCTTTAAATTTTTCGGTATGTACCAATGGAGATCCACATCGCATTCCAGGTCTTATTGAAGAGTTGAAATCAAAATACAGGGTCTTATATAATGAGGGAATGGAATTGGTAACCATTCGTCATTACAATGATGAAACGATAGAAAGAGTAACGATAAACAAAAAAATTCTGGTGCGTCAGAAAAGTAGAAGAACGGCCAGAATGGTTATGCAAGATCTTGCTTAGTTATCCAATCATTTATTTTTTTCCAAAGTACTTCTGAAAGTTTCACATAGGATTCTTTGGTCCAACCTGCAACATGTGGAGAAAGAATTACATTATTGGATTCGACCAAATAATGAAACTGGTCAGGTGCTTCATGAGACATGAAATCTTCGAATGAAGGTTTTTCATATTCGATAACATCCAGACATGCGCCCAAAATCTTTCCAGACTTCAATCCATCAACTAAACTTTGGGTATTCACCACCTTTCCTCTACAGCCATTTAAGAGGTAAAATGGCTTGTTCATTTTATTCAGGAAATCATCTGAGAAATAGTATTCGGTTTCTGGGGTGAGAGGAACATGAAAGCTAATGATGTCCGCATGTTCTTGAAGATATTCCAGACTGGATTCTCTTACATAATCATTGGCAAAATCTTCCTTGTATTTGTCATAAGCTAGAATTGTGCAATCAAAGCCTGAGAGTTTTTTTGCAAAGGCATAACCGTTATTTCCATAGCCAATAATACCCACTGTTTTTCCCATTAATTCAATTCCTCTGTTGGCTTCCCTTTCCCATTTTCCATTAGCAATATCATTTTGAACGCTGGCCAGATTATTAAACAAGCAGAGCAGCATTCCAATCATGTGTTCACCCACTGCGTCTTTATTTCCTTCAGGGGAATTGAAACAAACAATGTTCTTTTCTTTACAGTAAGCCAGATCAATGTTTTCCAATCCAGCTCCAGAGCGAGCAATAAATTTCAATCCTTTAGCTCTATCAATAAATGATTTGTCCACTGGAAATTTTGATCGGATTACGATCCCATCGAAACTCGAAATTATCTCATTTATCTCATCGGAATTCAGTTGAGTGCCGTCTACGCATTCATGGCCATTTTGACTTAATTTTTCATTCAAAATGGGGTGAACAGTATCTATAAACAGAACTTTCATTGATAAAGCAGAATACTGATATAGAAATAGATCAGCAGGCCAAATATATCATTCATGGTGGTGATGAATGGCCCGGTTGCAAGTGCGGGATCAATCTTTATTTTGTCCAAAACCAATGGCACAAAAGTGCCGAAGAGGCCAGCAAAAATTATTACTATGAAAAGTGAGATACTCACTGTATACGCTAGGGCATAGGTGCTATCACTCTGATTAATTAGAACAGTAATTCCAAAAAGAATGACTGATAATACCAATCCATTTAAAAGAGCTACCGTTAGTTCTTTGGATAACCTGGAAAAGATGGAGCGAGAATATAAACTTTGGTTGGCTAAACCCTGGACAATGATAGCCGAGGATTGTACACCAACATTTCCAGCCATTGCTGCAATTAAGGGTATAAAGAGGGCCAATTCGGTGTACTTAGCCAATTGTCCCTCAAATCTTCCAATGACCTGAGCAACCAGAATTCCGCCAACCAGACCTATTAATAACCAAGGAAATCTCGCTCTGGAAAGTAACCAGATGCTGTCATCAGATTCTACTTTTTCAGAAATACCACTTGCCAATTGATAATCTTTCTCCGCCTCTTCTTGTAATACATCTACTACATCATCAATGGTAATTCTTCCTAATAATGTTCCCTGATTTGATACAACCGGAAGTACAACCAAATCATATTTCTTCATGACTTGTGCAGTTTCTTCATCATCGGTGTCCGGTGTTACAGTTATGAGTTCGTCATTAGAATAGAGTTCAGCTATTGTAGATTTTACGGAAGTGGATGAAAAGAGTAATCGCTTTAGGGATAACCTTCCCAATAATTTATCATGATCGTCTACAACGTAAATAGTGTAGATCTTTTCTATCTCACTTGCTTGTTTTCGCATTTCACGAATCCCTTTAGAGACGGTCCAGTTTACATTGACTTTAACCAATTCCTTGGCCATAAGTCCACCAGCTGAATCGTCTGCATAGGTAAGTAGCTGCACAATATCACTGGCTTGTTCCTCATCTTCTAGGTGCGAAATGATTTCCTCTTGCTGCTCCTCAGACATCTCACCCAATACATCGGCAGCATCATCCGAGTCGATTTGGTCAATGAGTTGTTCAGCAATTTCCTTAGAGGTCAGATTCTCCAAAAAACGTTCACGGGTATCATCGTCTATTTCCAGGAGAACATCTGGTGCGACTTCCTGGTGAACGAATTTGAAGATATAGGTCGCCTCATTCATGCTGACCTTATCCAGAACTTCGGCAATGTCAGCAGGATGTAGCAGGGCAATAGTATTTTCTAGCCATTGATCGTTTGCTTGCTCAACTGCTTCTTTAAATTCACCTATAAGCTCCTTACCGAGTTCTAATCGCTGCATGTTTAGGACTATGCTGCGAATTTAGATTAAAAAAGCATCCCAAATTCTGATCGCTTAAAATATTCGAAAAGTGAGTATTGGATAACTGGCTGATTGTTTAAAAAAGCATATGAACAATGCTTGAATGAGAGACTTAATCTTATTTATTACTCCGTTAAACCAGCCCAATAAGCAGGAAATCTGGCTAAATCATTATGCCCCGCTTCAGGAATTTCAACAAAACTACTTTTTGGAAAATCCGATTTGAGCATACGACTATTTTCAACGGGAATGGTGTAATCTTGAGTGCCGTGAAAGATGGTAATATCGCATGTGACATTTTTTAGGTATTCGGCATTGTCTAAATTGTATTTCAAAATCAAATCTATTGGGGCATACGGAAATTGATTTTTAGCAACGTTTTCTATGCTATAGTAAGGAGCTTCTAAATACAGTTTTGAAGGATTGTTTTGTGACGCTAAATGAGAAGCTACTCCCGTTCCAATAGACTGTCCATATATTATGATCTGCTCTTCGCTAAAATGCTTTTTTGCATCGTTGTAGGTCAATTGTGCGTCTGAAAGCATATTGTTAAGAGTCAATTCTCCAGTGCTTTTTCCAAAGCTTCTGTAATCGTGCATTAAAACATCATAACCCAAATCAATAAAGGCATTAGCCAGCGGGCCGCAAACTTGAATGTTTCCTGTATTTCCATGAAAAAAGAGAAATATTCCCTTTGGATTATCGGCTTTAAAATGAATTGCACTTATACTTTCATCATCCGAGCTCAGAAAGGTTTTTTCTTCAAATTCTGTTCGGAAATTAAAAGTGTGAGTTGATTCAAGTGCATATGGGTGAAAAAGGAATTTTTCCTGAAAAAAATAAAGCCCTGCACAAAGAGCGAGGTAGAAAGTTAATCCAAGAAAAAAAAATCTCTTCAACCACTTTTTAAGCATTCTCGCCAATCATTTTAAGTGGATCTACCCACTCATCATATTCCTGTTCATTCAAATAACCAAGACTTAAAGCAGCAGCTTTTAATGTGGTTCCTTCGGCATGTGCTTTACCTGCAATCTCCGCAGCTTTATAGTATCCTATTTTAGTATTGAGTGCTGTTACTAGCATTAAGGAATTATTGAGCAATTCATTTATTTTTTCTGAATTGGGCTCTATCCCTTGTGCGCAATTTTTGTCAAAAGAAAGAGCAGCATCTCCTAGTAATTCTGCAGATTGCAAGAGGTTGTAAATCATTACAGGTTTAAATACATTCAACTCAAAATGACCTTGAGTACCTGCTACTGTTATTGTTGTGTCATTACCCATTACTTGAGCGCAAACCATGGTTAGTGCTTCACATTGTGTTGGATTTACTTTTCCCGGCATTATAGATGAACCGGGTTCATTGGCAGGAATAATAATTTCTCCAATTCCACTTCTGGGACCACTTGCCATCATTCTTATATCATGAGCAATTTTGTTCAATGAAACCGCAATTTGCTTCAATGCTCCATGTGTTTCCACCAAGGCATCATGAGCAGCTAATGCTTCAAATTTATTTTGGGCAGTTACAAAAGGAAGTCCGGTAAACTCAGCAATATATTTCGCAACTACTTCTGAATAACCTTTAGGAGTGTTAATTCCTGTTCCTACCGCTGTTCCTCCTAAAGCCAATTCAGAAAGATGGGCAAGTGTATTTTTTAAAGCTTTTAAGCCATGATCTAATTGAGATACATAACCAGAAAATTCTTGACCTAGTGTAAGAGGTGTAGCATCCATCAAATGCGTTCTTCCGATCTTCACTACTTCCTTAAATGCCTTCGACTTTGCATCCAATGTATTTCTTAAAGCCTCTATTCCCGGAATGGTTTTTTCTACAATCATTTTGTAGCCAGAAATGTGCATTGCTGTTGGAAAAGTATCGTTAGAGGATTGTGATTTATTGGAATCGTCATTTGGATGAACTGGACGTTCGCCTTCTCCCAAAGTGCCTCCATTAATAACATGTGCTCTATTGGCAATAACTTCGTTAACATTCATATTCGATTGAGTTCCAGAACCGGTTTGCCAGGCAACCAATGGAAATTGATCGTTCAATGATCCAGTCAATATTTCATCACATACAGCAGCTATTAAATCTCTTTTTTTGTCTTCTAAAATGCCCAGTTCACAGTTTGCGTGGGCCGCAGCTTTCTTTAAATATGCAAAGCCATAAATGACTTCCATTGGCATAGATCCAGATGGGCCTATTTTGAAATTGTTTCTAGATCTCTCTGTTTGTGCTCCCCAATATTTATCTGCGGGAACTTCAACTTTACCTAAAGTGTCTTTTTCTATTCTGTATTCCATTGTCAATTCCATTTGCTAAAAAAGTGTGTTAACGTTTTCTGGTGGTCGTCCAATAATTGCTTTGTTGTTCTTAACAACAATAGGCCTTTGAATGAGTTTTGGGTATTCAGTTAAAATTTGAAGCCACTCAGAATCTGTGAAATTTTTTCCTTTAAACTTTTCCTTATAAATCTGTTCTTCCTTTCGAATGATAGCATCAACCTGGACATTTAATTTATGCAAAAGTTTTTCCAATTCCTCTTTAGAAGGAATCGTTTTTAGGTATTCAACTATTTCAAAGTCAAGATTTTTTTCTTGTAAGATCTGCAAGGTTTCCCTGCTTTTTTTGCACCGTGGGTTATGATATATCTTTATCATTAGGCTACAATTGATTTTCCATGAGTCATTAAGTAGGCCTTAAGAAATCCTCCAATATCTCCATTCATTACAGCGTCAACATTAGAGGTTTCGTGTTGCGTCCTATTGTCCTTGACAAGTTTATAGGGTTGCATAACGTAAGATCTGATTTGAGAACCCCATTCTATTTTTTTCTTACCAGCCTCTATCTCCGCTCTTGCCTCATTTTTCTTAGCAATTTCCAATTCATATAACTGAGATTTTAATAATTGTGTGGCTCTTGCTTTGTTATCTATCTGACTTCGAGACTCAGAGTTTTCAATTATAATTCCACTTGGCTTATGTTTTAGCCTAACAGCAGACTCTATCTTGTTCACACTTTGACCACCAGCACCAGAAGCTCGAAATGTATCCCATTCAATATCCGAAGGATTAATGTCTATTTCAATGCTATCATCAACCAAAGGATATACATAAACGGAAACGAATGAAGTATGTCTTTTAGCATTGCTGTCAAAGGGTGAAATTCTTACCAAACGATGCACTCCATTTTCTCCTTTTAAGTAACCAAATGCAAATTCACCACTTATTTCTATGCTTACCGTTTTTATGCCCGCTACATCACCATCTAACCATTCAATGGTTTTTAGTTTGAAACCGTTTTTTTCG
The DNA here is from genome assembly GCA_964609215.1 of uncultured Flavobacteriales bacterium. GTDB lineage: Bacteria > Bacteroidota > Bacteroidia > Flavobacteriales_D > JABDKJ01 > JABDKJ01. The sequence goes on along the minus strand of CAZSQZ010000011.1, from coordinate 68,414 downwards.
GCCCACATTTGATACATTCTCAGGAGCATAGAAGCCCAATCGCAGCTCTCAGTTCCACCCGCACCTGCTGTAATTTGCATTACTGCATCCAGACTATCTTCTTCTGAAGACATCATGTTTTTGAATTCTAAATCTTCAATTGCAACACAAAGTTTTGAATAGGCACTTTCTACTTCTTCTTCTGTAGATTCTCCTTCTTTGAAAAACTCCATTAAGACGTTTAAGTCTTCCAATTCAGTGTTCGCCAAACCATAGGCCTCCGTCCAAACTTTAAGATTTCGAATTCTTTTTAAAACAATCTCCGCTTTCTTGGGATCATCCCAAAAGTTGGGGTCAGTAGTGTGTTTTTCTTCTTCTCTTATTCGTTCAATTTTAGCATCAATGTCAAAGGTACCCCCTTAACGCTTCCAGGCGATTGCTAATTTCAACAACTTGATCTACTCTAACCATAGGGCGAAATTAAGCAATTATCAATCGATATTTGCATTTTCCATTTCAGAAAGTATATCTAGTGTTAATGAAGATTCAAAGCCCTTTAGAAATAAGGATCTAATAACTTTTTGTCTTGTATTAAAATCAATGGAGTTGCTTCGAACTTTTCTTTGAACTAAAATTCTTGCCTTTTCCTTATACTCCAGATCATCAATTGTCGATAGGCTTTGCTCAATTAAGCCTCTGTCTAATTTCTTTTGTTGCAAAGCTGCTCTAATTTTTGATTTTCCCCAGGATTTTATTCTGAATTTTCCAGAAACAAAAGACTTGCAGAATAATTCATCATTAAAATATTCTCCTTCCCTTAACCAGTTCAATAGTTTTTTATGATATTTCTCTTCAGGATCAATTTCAAGTAGTTTTGTAAAAACTTCGGATGAACATCTTTCTCGATAATTACAGAAAACGATCATTTTGTCAAAGAGAATGTCTTCGTGTTTTCTATCCTTTATCATCTCGTTAGAACGATATAATCTTTGAGAAGGGTTTTTAGAAATTCCAATTTATTTTTGCCCTCGTGTTTAATGCCCGTTTTTTCTTCTATTCGTAAAATGGTCTTATTCAATGCCTCAATATGAGCAGGGTTTCTATGCCGAATACATCTTTCCAACACATTTTTAACGATGAGCATGTCTTTGTCATTGAGTAATGTGATCTTAAGGTTTTCAGGCTTGTACTTGTCAATGGTATCGATACTTAATAATTGATTCAAGGAAAGATTCATTCTTGGATCTAGGCGAACTACAGCGGTATTGGAAACCATTCCACCAATTCTTTGTGCTTTTTCTGTTGTGCTAACCAAAATTCCTCCAACAGCACCCGCAGAGGCGTAGATATCAATACATCTAAATGCCCATCTGGAAATGAAATCCAGTGCTTTGGGTTTTTTACCTGTGACCTTAATTACTTTAAGGTTAAGTGCAATTTTCCCCACCGTTCTGCCTCCAGTTAATATTTCCATTGTCGGAGTATAGAGGAAGAAAATTACCGATACTAAGAGTTGATAGAGATACCATATTTTTTCACTTCCAGTACTTGCAAAAAGGATCCCAACTATCAAGGCTATTACTCCACATCCAACTGCCATTACCAAAATATCTAGACTAAATGCAAGTACTCTATCCTTGAGCATGGCAAGCTCGTATTCAATTTTTACATTTTGCGTGGTATCTATGGAAATTTTCTTAATTGCCATGAATAGATTGTTATAACAATTCTTAAGACCAATGATACAACATTTTCGACTATATTTAGCCATTGAGAAAAACATCAATAGCTGAAAGAAACCGAATTTATAGGGCAGAATAAGGATAAGTGGCTTGAGTTTGAGAGATTGACTTTAGAGAAAAAAAAAGATCCTGAAAAACTTAGTGATTTATACATTGAAATAACCAATGACCTTTCTTTTTCTAAGACTTATTTTCCAAACAGATCTGTGAAGGTTTATTTGAATAATCTTTCTCAGAAAATATATACATCCATATACAAAACCAGAAGAACGGGTAAGGGCAAATTTTTGAAATTTTGGAATCACGATTTACCGCTGATAATGTGGGAATCGCGTAAAGAACTTTTAGTTTCCTTTCTGATTTTTTTCATGTGTTGTCTATTAGGCGCGTTTTCTTCTTATAAGGATAGTTCTTTTGCGAGCCATATTTTGGGAGTTGGATATGTGGAGATGACCGATGAGAATATTGCCAATCAAGATCCAATGGGAGTCTATAAAGATGAGAATCCTTTTGTTATGACTTCTTACATTGGAATCAATAACCTTAAAGTGGCCTTTCTCACTTTTGGAATGGGAATATTGTTTGGTGTAGGAACCGGTTTTATTCTTGTTTCAAATGGCTTTATGTTAGGAGCATTTCAATTTTTCTTTGTAGCAAAGGGGCTTAGTCAAGAGTCTTTTCTAACCATTTGGATGCACGGTACACCAGAGATTTCAGCTATTGTTTTATCTGGTGCTGCAGGCTTTACGATGGGAAGAGGCTTGCTGTTTCCAGGAACTTACAATAGACAGGAGGCCTTTATTGTTTCGGCAAAAAAAGGAATAACAATAATGTTGGGTATTGTTCCTGTGATTATTGCTGCAGCTTTTATAGAAGGTTTCATAACGCGTTTAGATTCAGCTTATATTGCAGAGCATGTTTCCGAAAGTTTTGTTCCTTTTTGGAATGTTCTTCGTTTTGGAATAATTGCTCTAATGTTATCGGTGATCATTTACTATTTTGTTATTTACCCCTTTAGAAAATTTCATAAAGTTGATACGAGTAAATATTTAGAAGATTTTGTTCCAGAAAGCGCTAGACAGGAAATAAAGATAGATAAGATAAAAAAGAACGGTAGCATTTATGGTGATGTTATTAAGCTTTTGGGGCAAAATTTTGGCAAAATTTTAAGTATTGGCTTAGGCGCAGGACTTGCTTTTGTTGCTTTGATCTTCGCTTTTTATGGTAAAGGAATAGATGAAATTATTTATTTGCAGCCAGCACTTGCAGATGCTGGTGCAATTGGCTCTACTCCTGAAGTTTTGCCAGCATTATTGCACCCTGCCATATTGAGTTATTTAATTGTTGTCGTATTCTTTCATCATTTTGTTTACATAGACGATCTCTTTTCTTTGATGGATTTTCCTTGGTTATTCGTAATCAATACTTTGGTTTTCTCTTTATTGAGTGTTTATGGTTTTTGTTATGCTAAGGTCTTATTGAAAATGGAAGAAAAAGAAAATTTAATGAAATTATTTTTAAAACATTCTGCTACTGGAATTGTTTTGACCGCACTTTTTATGACCATGTTCTTTCTTCCAACCGGAGCGCCATTTTTTCTAATGATTTTTATTTTTCCATTGTTTTTAGCTTGGCTGGCTACTGCCATTTTAGATGATACAAATCCCTTTACGGCTCTCGGGAATATGTTTGGGTTTTGGGCGAAAAACTATGGTAAAATGATAGGGCTTTATTTCATTTTACTGGTGAGTTCTTTTATATTTTTCATATTTATCAATTCAACAGTGCAGCTGGTCATTTATGAAATAGTAGGATGGTTGGTTAATGTGGAGGATGAAGTATATACCATTATAGTATCATCTATTTTGTCCGTATTAATTATAACTGGAATGACGTTTACGGGGTTCTTAATGTATTTTGGTTATTCACTTCAATATTATTCACAAAAAGAAATACAAAGCGCTTCTCATTTATTGGAGCAAATAGAGAATCTAGGAGAAAGAAACAGCAAGTATGAGATTTTTTCAAAAATGGCTTAGCCTCATATTACTGTTTATTCCACTTTTTTGTCTTTCTCAAGAAGACGAAGGTGAATATTACTATCCCGAAAATTCTTTGGAAGATTATAAAGAATCTGAACTGAATCCAGGCAAAGATTTGAACCAATCGGATTGGCTCAAAAAAATGGAGGGAGTAGACTATTTAGAAGAAATAAAGGAGGTAGATCCTCCAGATTATGATCAAAATGATTCTGTAGTTGAGGAGGAAGAAGAGGAAGAAGAATCGGATAGTTCCTTTGCTGGATGGTGGAGTGGATTAAATCTGTTAATCAAGGGTTTCTGCATCCTGATTTTAATAGCTCTGGTGGGTTATATTATATACTTGTTGACTAGATTAGAATCCAATCAGTCATTTGAAGTGGAGAAGAGTTTTGAAGATAGATTAAGAGATGTAGAAGAAGAGTTGGAAGAAAGCGAGTTAGAAAAATTGCTAAGAGAGTCCATAGAAGCCAAAAATTATAAGCTTGCCATAAGGTTATATTTTTTAATGATGTTGAATAAACTGAGTGAGAAAAACTGGATACAGTACAAAAAGCAAAAGACCAATTTTCTCTATTTAAGGGAAATGAAAGGACGTTCTGAGTACCAAAAATTTCGGGAATTAACCTATACTTTTGAATATTCCTGGTATGGTGAAGTGGAGGTAGACGAGCCTATTTTTTTCAGACTACAGAATAACTATAAATCGTTTTTAGGTCAATTGGATTCGTGAATAAGTCTAACTATATATTATTGGGTTCTGTCTTACTAATCTTAGTCTTAAGCTTATACTTTATTTTTTCTTCAGGAGGTTCAAAATACAATTGGTCAGAAAACTATTTAAGTAGCAATGACCAACCATTTGGACTGGAGCATACCTTAGATTATTTAGAAGCGATTTACGATGATGGGGATATTATTATTCCGGATTCCAGCATTACTAAGACCTTGGAGATTTGGAAAGATTCTATTCAATCTAATTATGTTCATATAGGTGGATATTTGCCTATTAATGAGGAAGCGAGAGATGAGTTTTTTGAATATGTTTCAGCAGGAAATAGCGCTCTGCTTATCTTAAAGAAAATTCCAGAGTCAATCACAGACTACGTAAATGATGGAGAGTGTACATATGTATGGCAGGGATTTTCAAGTGTTAGCGACACAGTTTGTCGAGTGAACTTCAATCATCCTAACTTGAGGAAAGAAGAAAGTTTTGTTTTCCAGACTGGAAACAGATATGGCACTCTTAGAAAAAGCTGGAACCATTTTGGAGAAATTATTTGCCCTGATAATTATTCTTTTACGCCCATAGGTACTTTAAATGACACCTTGGTCAATTTAGTAAGAGTAGAATATGGAGATGGCTTTATCTATTTGCATTCAAACCCTCTGTTATTTACCAATTATTTTGTGGTTCAGGAAGAAGGAGCAAATTATATCCGTGATGTGTTTTCTCACTTAAATACCGGTCCAATAGTATACGAAGATAGACGCTATAAAGGAGATTTCTTTGGAGGAGAAAGTGGTTCAAGAGACTATAATAGTAGAAGTGAAGGGCCATTCAAATATTTACTTACTCAAGAAAGTTTTAGGTGGGCTATTTATACATTGTTAGGACTTTTGGCATTGTATATTTTTTTTGGAATTAGAAGAAAACAAAGTCCAATACCGGTGCAAAGATTGCCTGAGAACTCTTCCATAGAATATGTGGAAACCATCAGCGAATTGTATTATCAAAGCAAAGGGAAAGAGAAAATTGCGGAGTATTTGTTTAGTCAGTACTATGACTTTATTCGCAGTAAGTATCAGTTGATGAAAGGAGACAATCAAGAAAAATTCCTGAAGAAATTAAGTCTGAAATCTGAAGTAGGAACCAATCACTTGAAACAAATTGAAGAGATGGACAGTCTAAGGGAACACAAAATAGAAATGACACAGGAAGACCTTATCAATTACTATCAGAAACTAGAGCAATTCTATGAAAATTGCAAGTAATTTAATTTGCCATTTCGCTCATAAAACGAATTCTCATCAGGCGTAATTCTTCCTCGGTAAAATCGTCTTCAAATTCGTCCATAGCATCTTCAATACTATCGCTTTCGGCTTCTCTAAAATATTCGAAAATATCCTCTTGAGATTCATCATCCAGAATATCATCTAAATAATAACCAATAGCTACCTTGGTGCCGCTTGCTACAATGGCTTCTATTTCCTCAATGATTCCCAATAGATCTAAGCCCTTGCTTGAAGCAATATCTTCAAGAGGTAGTTTCTTATCGATATTTGTAATAATATGGACTTTATTAGCACTCTTTTTTGCAACGGTCTTTACAACCAGATCCATTGGTCTTTCTATATCGTTTTCCTCAACGTATTTTTTGATTAGCGAAATAAAAGGGGATCCGTATTTTTCTGCCTTTCCTTGTCCAACTCCACTAATTTTCATGAGATCCTCTTTTGAGATAGGATAATTCAAAGACATATCATCCAAGGAAGGGTCTTGGAATATTACATAAGGTGGAAGGTTTTTCTCCTTTGAAATCCTCTTTCTTAAATCTTTTAGCATAGTTAAGAGAACTTCATCGCCTCCTCCAGCACCTTTGCTGTTTAGCACAATATCTGCATTTTCTTCTCCAGCATAATCTCTCTCTTTTGCTAGCTCAAAAGAAGTAGGTTTCTTAAGAAAATCTCGACCCTCTTTGGTAATCTTTAGCTGACCGTAAGTTTCAATTTCTTTTTTCAATAAACCTTTTACAATACATTGTCTTATGACTGCATTCCAAAATTTATCATCATTGTCATCCCCTTCTCCAAAAAACTCAATTTCATTGTGATTATAAGTTTTTACCTCTGCAGTTTCATTACCCGTTAAGATATTTGAAACATGCTTCATCCCATGCTTTTCTTTAATTGAATCTATGGTTTTCAATAATAGTTCGACATACTCCTTCCCTTCATATCTTTCCTTTGGGTTTCGGCAATTGTCGCACATATTATTGCAATTGGCCTCGTCAAAATATTCCCCATAATAGTGCAATAAGAACTTTCTTCTACATACAGAAGTTTCAGAATAAGAAACAATATCTTGTAACAGTTGATTTCCAATTTCTTGTTCAGAAACGGGTTTCCCTTGAAGAAATTTCTCTAGCTTTTCAATGTCCTTATAACTGTAAAAAGCCACACAGGAACCTTCCGCACCATCTCTGCCGCCTCTTCCAGTTTCCTGATAATAACTTTCTATACTTTTGGGAATGTCATGATGTATAACATATCTTACGTCTGGTTTATCTATTCCCATTCCAAAAGCAATGGTGGCTACGATAACATCGCAATCTTGCATTAGGAATTTATCCTGAGTAGAGGCACGCATATTTGAATCCATGCCAGCGTGATAGGGCAATGCTTTGATTCCATTTACCTGAAGAGCTTCTGCAATTTCCTCAACTTTTTTTCTGCTGAGACAATAAACAATTCCAGATTTTCCTTCATGCTGTTTTGCATACTTAATTATCTCCTTAGTAACATCCTTTTTGGGACGTACTTCATAATACAAATTATGACGGTTAAAAGATGCTAGGAAAATTTTAGCTCCATCAATCCCCAAATTTTTCATGATATCGGATTGCACCTTTTCTGTAGCTGTTGCAGTGAGGGCAATAACTGGTGTGTTAGCGATATCTTTCATGATGGTCTTCAACCTTCTATATTCCGGTCTGAAGTCATGCCCCCATTCTGAAATACAATGTGCTTCATCTATTGCAAAAAATGAAATTTTAATACTTCTTAGAAAATCGATGTTTTCTTCTTTTTTAAGAGACTCAGGTGCGACATAAAGCATTTTGGTTTTACCCTCGCTTACGTCACTCTTGACCTGCTCAAGTTGTCCCTTGTTAAGGGATGAATTAAGAAAATGAGCTATTCCCTGATCTTGAGAAAAGCCTCTTATAGCATCAACCTGATTTTTCATTAATGCGATCAAAGGTGAAACAACAATTGCTGTTCCATGCATCATTAGTGCTGGAAGTTGATAGCAAAGTGATTTTCCGCCTCCCGTTGGCATTATCACGAAACTGCTGTTTCCAGAAAGTAAATGATTGATAATCTCCTCTTGTTCCCCTTTAAAGGTGTCAAAGCCAAAGAATTTTTTTAAACCTTCTTTTGGCGTAATTTCCGTTGCAATCATTTTTTGTTTAACTAAACTTAAATGTAATTGTACTTTTGTACTGGTTCAAAGATGAAAGTTATGAATAATAAGCTTTTGTGAAAAGTTTTAATAGAAGAAAATCTATAAGTGGGACTAAAAGGAAAGAAAATTATCGAGAGAGCTTTAGAGACTATTAAGCTAGAGGCTTCATCTATAAGGGGTTTGGGGAAGTTTATTGACTCGAATTTCCAGTTGACAATAGAGCATATTTCTCGATGTAAGGGGAGAATTGTAGTCACGGGAATTGGTAAAAGTGCCAATATTGCAAAGAAAATAGTATCTACTTTCAATTCAACAGGAACTCCTGCATTATTTATGCATGCAGCGGACGCCATTCACGGTGATTTAGGCATGATTCAAAAAAACGATTTGGTCTTGTGCATTTCAAAATCTGGTAGTTCTCCAGAGATAAAAGTGCTGGTTCCTTTGGTAAAGAAAATGGGAAATTCTTTGATAGGAATGACAGCGGATAAAAAATCTTTTTTAGCAGAACATTCAGATTACCAGTTAATTACTTATGTAAGCAAAGAAGCCTGCCCAAATAATTTGGCACCAACCACAAGTACAACTGCTCAGCTTGTTATGGGAGATGTGCTTGCGGTATGCTTAATGGAAATTAAGGGTTTTACCACAAGCGACTTTGCAAAATATCATCCCGGGGGAGCATTAGGTAAAAAAATCTATTTAAGAGTTGAAGATGTACTGGACAAAAAGAATAGTCCCCAAGTATCTGAGAAAGATAGTATTTCTAAAGTAATAATTGCTATTTCAAAAGGTAGGTTAGGTGCTGCTGCCGTTTTAAAAGGTGAAAAGCTAATAGGAATTATTACTGACGGTGATTTAAGAAGGGCGATGGAGAAAAATTTAGATTTCACCAAAACGAAGGCTAAAGATATTATGTCTAAGAACCCGAAAAGTTCGCAAATCTCCGATTTAGCTGTTAAGGCATTTCAAGTAATGGAAAAAAATAAAGTTAGTCAGTTGCTTGTACTGGATGGTAAGAAATATAAAGGAATGGTTCATATTCATGATTTATTGAAGGAGGGAATTTACTGATGTCAGAAAGAATTGGCACCGAAAGTGAAATGCCTTTTTTAGACCATTTAGAGGAACTTAGGTGGCGTTTAATTAAATCGATAATTTCAATTTTAATATTTGCCATTATTGCCTTTATATCCAAGAGTATACTTTTCGATGTAATCATTTTTGGACCAACCAAACCAGACTTTCCTACTTATGATTTTTTTTGTTGGTTATCTCAAAATCTAGGCTTAGGTGATGCAATTTGTTTCAGGCTAGATCTCAATTCATTTCAAAATCTGGAAATGGCTGGACAAATTTCCTATCATATCTTTAGTAGCCTGATCTTTGGTTTTATTTTAGCCTTTCCTTATGTTTTCTATCAAATATGGTCTTTTATAAAACCTGGACTAAGAGCCAATGAGATTAAAAGTGCCAGAGGAATGGTCTTTTGGGTTTCTTTATTATTTGCAGCTGGAGTTTTATTCGCTTATTACCTTATCTGTCCACTGACGATAAAATTTTTAGCTGAATACAAGGTGACAGATTTAGTGGCTAATAACTTTAGGTTTAACGATTATATAAGTACAATTAATAAGCTTACTCTAATTACCGGGCTCTTTTTTCAGATGCCAGTACTCATCTATTTCTTTACTAAAATTGGTTTAGTTACTCCTGCATTTCTAAAAAAGTATCGCAGGCATGCGTTAGTGGGTGTATTGATTTTATCTGCGATCATAACACCGCCAGATGTTGCAAGCCAAATATTAGTTTCATTGCCTATTTTGTTCCTATATGAATTGGGCATTTACATTTCAAAAAGAGTTATAAAAAGTCAAAACACGGAAACGATCTAGAATATAATCTATCTTTAGAGTGGAATGATACTCAGTTCAAAAAATATAAAAAAGAAATACGGCAAGAGAATGGTCGTTAAAGGTGTTTCTCTCGAAGTAAATCAAGGGGAAATTGTTGGCCTTCTGGGACCAAACGGTGCTGGTAAAACGACTTCCTTTTATATGATTGTTGGTCTGGTAAAGCCTAATGAAGGTGATATTTACTTAGATGGTAAGGTAATAACTACTTTGCCAATGTATAAAAGAGCACAAGCAGGAGTTGGTTATCTTCCACAAGAACCTTCTGTATTTAGAAAGCTAAGTGTGGAGGACAACATAAAAGCGGTTCTGGAATTGGCAAAAATTAGTAAGAAAGAACAAAAGCATAGATTGGAAGAATTGCTAAGCGAGTTTGGATTGGAACATGTAAGAAAAAGCAGAGGTGACTTGCTTTCAGGTGGAGAGCGAAGAAGGACAGAAATAGCCAGAGCTTTAGCTACACGACCAAAATTCATATTACTGGATGAACCATTTGCAGGGGTAGATCCGATTGCAGTGGAAGATATTCAATCAATTGTTGCCAAGTTAAAAACAAAGAATATTGGCATTCTCATTACTGATCATAATGTTCAAGAAACCCTTTCAATCACAGATAGAGCCTATTTATTGTTTGAAGGAAATATTCTTAAATCAGGCACTGCCGAAGAGCTAGCATCCGATGAACAGGTTAGAAAAGTTTATCTAGGACAAAATTTTCAATTAAGAAAAAACAAAGTTCTGGAATAGAATGGAATATGTTTTCGTCCTTTTTGTTTTTGCAATTTCCTTATTGATTATACTACGTTCTTCTTTTTTTAAAAATATCGGGCTCAGTGCTTATGATCTTGCTTTTTTGTTTGGTGTTAAGGTGCTGACAGGAACAGCCTTGTATTTTATTTACACGTATTATTACACAGATAGAATTACAGCAGATATTTTTAAATATTTTGATGATGGATTAATTCTTAAGGATCTTGCGTATTGCGATTTTCCTTCTTTTCTGTCTCTTTTTTTTGGATTCGAAAACTCCTCTTTACCATATCACGAAGCATTAAACAATATGAATTTTTGGAGCAGATCCTATAACTTTGGTTTAATCAACGATAATCAAACAATAATCAGAGCAAACTGTATTATTCATTTTTTTTCCTTTGGCAATTACCACATACACAATATTATTTTCAATCTTTTCAGCTTTGCAGGACTTATTGCCATTTGGAAATTTCTAAATGCCAAGTTTCAGGTTAAAAAATGGATGCTATTATTGAGCCTATTCCTTTTTCCAACAATCCTTTTATGGACTTCGGGTGTGCTTAAAGAATCTATATTAATTTTTGCATTGGGCTTTTTTCTCTACTTCTTTTTTGTGAAGGCCAAAGCAATACACAAAGTGTTCTCCTTGGCCTTTTTGTTTCTTTTACTGGGAATGAAACCATATGTAATCATTTCTTTACTGCCCGGATTTTTGTTTCTCATTCTTCGCAAGGTGACTGCATGGAAGAATGTAAGTGCATTCTTTCTTACCTTAGTAATTTCAATTTCGGCAGGTTTACTTGTTCATTTTTTTAGTCCTATAAATTTCTTGGATTATATTATAGATAAGCAGAAAGCATTTTTTAATGTTGCGGAAATGAGTGATGCGGGTTCAGTGTATTACTTTCCTGAACTAAGTACATATCTCGATCTAATTCTTTACTCACCCTTGGCTTTTTTTAATTGTCTTTTTAGACCTTTTTTATGGGAAGCAAATGGAGTGTTTTCACTTTTGGCTTCAGCTGAAAATTTGTTTTTTATCTTGCTTGTGTCAATATTCTGTCTCAATTTTAGAAGAGGAAAACTTTCAAAATGGGAAGTCGCCTTATTACTTTTTGTAATGTTACTGTCAGTTCTAATTGGATTAACAACACCCATTTTTGGAGCAATGGTTAGGTATAAAATGCCTATGATTCCTTTTCTTTTGATCATAATCCTTACTCGAATAGATTATAGAAAAATTTACGATAAATTGCCTTTTCTAAAAAGTTTAGATAATCTATGAAAACAATTTTAGTCACTGGAGCAACAAGCGGAATAGGAGAGGCAGTATCCAAGAAATTTGCTGTTGGAAAAAATCGAATAATAATAACTGGAAGAAGGAAAGAAAGACTCGATGCTTTGGCGCAAGAAATTGGTTCGGAAGCTGAGGTGATTAAACTGTGTTTTGATGTAAGGGACAATAAACAGGTACAAAATGCTATAGATTCTATTTCTGATAAAGTTGGAGCATTGGATATTTTGGTAAATAATGCAGGACTTGCAGCTGGAAAGGCAAATATAGATGAGGGTTCATTAGAAGATTGGGATCAGATGATAGACACCAATGTAAAGGGATTGTTGTACATGACAAAGGCATGCTTACCCATGATTAAAAAATCAAGTGGTCCTCATATTTTTAATATTGCATCAACAGCGGGTAAAGAAACCTATCTAGGAGGAAATGTTTATTGTGCCAGCAAGCATGCAGTTGATTCTCTTTCAAAAGCAATGCGAATAGACCTGCTACCTTTTGGTATTAAAGTCACGAATATTGCACCGGGAATGGTAGATACTGAATTCTCTTTGGTTAGATTTAAGGGAGACCAAGAAAAGGCGGAAAAAGTTTATCAAGGTTTTACTCCTTTGTATGCGAATGATGTCGCGAATGTTATTGATTTTGCTGCATCGCAACCAAAACATGTAAATATTAATGATCTGGTTATTACCTGTACTTCTCAGGCAAACTCATTTTATACCCACAAAAATGATTAGAAACAGTTTATACTCTTTGTTGCTGATAATATTTCTTGCAGCATGTAATTTTAAGAGTAAAGAAGCCGATGTAGTATTGCACAATGCAACTATTTATACAGCAAATGACTTGCAACCATTTGCCAGTGCAATTGCAGTAAAGAATAATCGAATAATTGACTTAGGTGCAGAAAGAGATATTTTGAATGGATATAAAGCAGCGGAGTATATAGATTGTCAAGGACAATTTGTTTATCCAGGTTTTATAGATGCACATTGTCATTTTACCCGCTTTGGTTTGGGACTTAGTGAACTTGATTTGGTTGGAACCAAATCATGGGAAGAATGTATTGAAAAAGTAAAGGAGCACAGAAAAAATTATCAGGATCAACAATGGTTAAATGGTTGGGGATGGGACCAGAATGATTGGGATATAAAAGAGTTTCCAGATAGAAAGGAACTGGATGAACTCTTCCCCGACTTACCTATTAACCTAACAAGAATAGATGGCCATGCAGCTATTGTTAATAGTGCAGCTTTAGAATTTGCTGGTATAAATAAGGACTCTTTTTTCGAAGGTGGGGAAATATTGAAATATGATAGTGGAGAACCAACTGGGTTACTTATCGATAATGCAATGGAGTATATCAGAGAATTGCAACCAGAGGAAAGTATAGAGGAAATTAAACAGGCATTGCTCCGAGCGCAAAAAGAATGTTTTAAAGTGGGCTTAACCTCTATAGTGGATGCTGGATTAAGTGTGAGAGAGGTGGACGTAATAAAATCTATGCATGATTCTGGAGAGTTGAAAATGAGAGTTTATGCAATGCTAAGTCCTAATGATGATGCTTTGGAACGAATGAAAGATGGGCCCTACCAAGACGATAAGCTTTCTGTGAGAAGCATAAAATTATACGGTGATGGAGCCCTGGGATCCAGAGGAGCTTTACTTAAAAAGCCATACAGTGATGATCATGGAAATATTGGATTAATGAGAGAAGCACCAGAATTTTATGCTCAATGGGCAGAGTATGCAAAACATTATGGATTTCAATTAAATACACACTGTATTGGAGATGGTGCAAATTCATTTATACTCGACTTATATGCGGATAATTTAAAGGGAGCTAACGATTTGAGATGGAGAATAGAACATGCTCAGGTGGTAGATCCGGATGATATGCACTACTTTAAAGACTATTCTATAATACCATCAGTTCAACCCACGCATGCTACTTCGGACATGTATTGGGCAGAGGATAGATTAGGAGAAGAAAGAATGATTGGTGCTTATTCCTATCAAACGCTTTTGAAAGAAAATGGAATTATTGCTTTAGGAACGGATTTCCCTATTGAGTCCATAGATCCCTTAAAGACCTATTTTGCAGCCGTATACCGTCAAGATTCTGAGGGCTTTCCAGAGGATGGATTTAGGTTTGAAGAAGCCTTAAGTCCAGAGCAAACTATAAAGGGAATGACTCTGTGGGCTGCTCTTTCAAATTTTGAGGATACATTAAAAGGATCTATTGAAGTAGGTAAGTTAGCAGACTTCACAGTTTTGAATGCGGATTTATTGAACCCAAGAAAAGATTTAATGAATCATGTAAAAGTGACCAAAACAATTATTGGCGGAGAAGTGGTGAGTAATTGATATTTTTATAATAGTTAGCTCGCAGACATTAAAAGATTAAAGGTAGGTGTCTTGCAATCTTTTCAAAGTATCCACTGTAATTGGTTTCTGAATGTATTCGTTTATGATTGAAGAAACCTCATTTTGATCAATGTCTTGTCCTTTACTGTGAGTTGTTAAAATAAATAATCTGTAATTCAGATCTGCTAATTTTTCCAATAACGCTTTGTTCTTTTTAATGATTTCAAACTCTTTATGTTTTAATATTTTGAAATCGAAAAAAATAAGACCAGTACAAGTTTGATTTTCAGTTGCCAGAGTATTCAGTAGTTCAAATGCATCTTTGATATCAGTAACAATGAAAACTTTATCTGCCAAATTGCATTTTTCTATAATATAGTTGTGATAATAATTGATGGTCTCATCATCATCTATTAAGACTATATGTTTAAATTTTTTGAGCATAATCTAATTTTTTATAAGCATGATAAAGTACATGCCATTTAAGAACATTTTTATTGCGAAGTTTATTTTCGCTTTAAGATTAATTGTCTTTTAATCTAAATTTGACCATTATATATTTCTATATTTAAATTATTAAGATTATCCAGAGGCCCCATCAATAATCCTCTTGATGTGTGGTAATCAGATAAGATAAACCCTTAAATTAAATTTGTTAGATAACCCCATTCCAATTTATTTCTTCCGGAAATAAGTTGGATTTCTATTTCTATCTAAGTAAAAATTATAAAAGAATTTATAATAATCTTAAAATTTATTGAGCTCAAAATAGGATTTTGAAATAGCCCTTATTTAGTGTTTTTAGTGTTAATTAAATGACTAAGGCCCAAGATAGTAATTCTAGATTTTATCTACAGATTATCGAGTAATTATATTAAGAAAAAAGGACTGGGTAAACGGATGCTTGTTTACTTCCAATTAATAGTTAGCTCTTGAATTTTTCTGGGCTTACGTATTTATTATTCCATACATTCTCAGAACATTACTAATCTGATCCTTGGTACTTAAATCTTCTTTAGCAAACTTAAGAATGAGTTTCTTTTTGATATTTTCAATATGCTTTTTTACTGTATTTCTTTCAATAAATAGGGTTTCACCTATATTTTTGAGCGATTTTCCCGTTCCAATTAAAGTAATTATTTCCTCCTCTCTTAGACTTAAAGGTTGGATACCTAAGTTACGGTAGATATGGGTTTTAATGGTTGAAATAATCTCAATTTTCTTTTCAGATGACATTACCGGACCCCATTCAATGTTTTGGTTAAATCCTTTAAAATCAAGCCGCCTCCACATATCAATGAGTAATAATTCATTCGTCTTTGGGTGAAAAAAGGAATGTGTTTCTTTTTCTACTCTGAAAAGTTCGTTTTCCTTATTTATCATCCTAAAAGAAGAATATAAATAGTCTTTTAGCGGTCGAAAAAAATCTTTGAATTCGAAAAACGTACTGTAAATAGCGATATGTAAAATCCCAATCAATTCCCGATCACTGGATGGAATAAAACTATCATCATACTTTAACATATCAAATGGCCTTGTAAAATTAGACTCGTTTATTTCTTCTAACGTTCTTTCTATTACTGACTCAAGATGATATTCAAAAATAAATTTCTGTTCCGTAGGGTTAAAAACCGTAATGCATTCATTTGGTCTTGTTCCCCGGCAAATTTTTTTTATTTCTTTACTATCTTCAATGCTCAACATCCTATAAATCAATTACTGCATAAAAGCCAGTTTTGGTGTGCATGGTTTGGCCTTTTAACTAATCAGTTTGTTCTAAAGCTAATAACTTTGCCCCAAAACGCTTAATAGAACAGCTTTTTTTCGTCCATTGATTTTTTTTAAGCGTCAAAACTATTTTGTAACCTTGACAAATTAATATGGAAATTCAAAGATTATTCGAGTTTTTAGATTATCAGCTGAGTACTAAACCACAGTCTGTTTGCTTGGCAACTAAGAAGAGCAGTGGCTGGGAAAGTTATAGCACTGCTGAGGTTAAAGAAATTGTTGATGAAGTGAGTCTTGGGCTTCTTGATTTAGGAGTTCAGCCTGGTGATAAAATTGCAATTGCATCGACTACTAATCGTGCGGAATGGAACTTCATTGATTTGGCATGTCTTCAGTTAGGTGTTATTGATGTACCTGTATATCCATCCATCTCTAAGAAAGATTACCATTTCATATTTAATCAAGCAGAAGTAAAGTACTGTTTTGTTTCTGATAAGGCTCTTTATGAAAAAATGAAGGCCGTGCAAGGTGATCTATCTAGCTTAAAAGACATTTTTATCTTTGACGAAGAATCCGGTTGTCAAAATTGGAAGGAAATCAGGAAACGCGGAAAGGGAAAAGACAAAACTATTCTAGAGAAGTATAGAAATGATGTGAAGTTTGAAGATTTAGCTACTATCATTTATACCTCAGGAACTACTGGTGAACCTAAAGGCGTAATGCTATCACATAAGAACTTAATTTCCAATGCCCTGTCTTCTGCTGAAAGATTGCCCATTGAACCTGGAGCAAAATCCGTAAGTTTTCTTCCGCTTTGTCATAGCTTCGAAAGAATGCTGATATACCTATATATGTATAAAGGTGTGCAAGTGCATTACGCAGAATCTATGGAGACAATAGGTGATGATTTAAGAGAAGTTAAGCCTGATATCTTTACTGCAGTTCCTAGACTGTTGGAAAAGGTTTATGATAAGATAATGGCAAAGGGAGAAGAGTTATCTGGAATTAAAAGAAAACTTTTTTTCTGGGCAGTTGCCTTGGCCGAGAACTTCGAGTATCAAAATAAAAATGGTTTCTGGTATGGCTTTAAGTTGAAAATAGCTAGAAAGGTTATTTTTAGTAAGTGGCAAGAAGCTTTAGGAGGAAATGTAAGGCTAGCTGCCAGCGGTAGTGCTGCACTTTCCGTAAGGCTAAACAGAATTTTTAATGGTGCAGGAATCCCTATTATGGAAGGATATGGATTGACTGAGACTTCTCCTGTAATTAGTGTAAATGAATTGGATAATGATGGTTTTAGATTTGGAACTACAGGTAGACCAATTTCTGGAGTAGAAGTGAAGATTGCAGAGGATGGAGAGATATTATGCAAAGGCCCAAACGTAATGATGGGTTATTATAAGAATCAGGAGAAGACGGATGAGGTAATTGATAAGGAAGGTTGGTTTCATACCGGAGATATTGGAATTTTGGAAGAAGGACAATACGTTAAAATTACCGACCGTAAAAAGGAAATATTTAAGACTTCTGGTGGTAAGTATATAGCTCCACAACCAATGGAGAACATCTTTAAGCAGTCGCCTTTTATTGAACAAATAATAATTATTGGTGAAAATCAAAAACACTCTTCAGCTCTGGTTGTACCAAATTTTGAACGACTTAAAACGTATTGTGATAAGAATAAAATCGAATTTTCCTCAAGAGAAGAGGTTATTAGTAATAGGAGAGTTGAAATGAAGATTTTAGAAGAGATAGAATACTATAATCGTCAATTCGGAAAGTGGGAGCAGATTAAAAAGCCAAAACTGCTTTGCGAAGAATTTACAATAGATGGTGGTGAACTAACTCCAACCCTAAAGTTGAAGAGGAAGGTCATATTAGGCAAGTACGCTAAAGAAATAGAGGATATTTACGTTTGATGAAAAAGTACATTGGAATCATTTCTGTAATAGCTATTGTAGTCATTGGTTCATTTTTCGCGGGTCAATTACTTACTCCAAGTAACAAACTGAAAATTTTTAACCCTACGGATGTCAATCCGATTTTAGTAGATGATTCTCTTAAGACTGTCTATGCAAATCATAAGGTTCTCGACTTTGAACTATTTGATCAGAATGGGAATTTGACAAGCCAGAGTTGGACGGACGATCATATTTATGTTGTTGATTTTTTCTTTACTACATGCGAGACTATTTGTCCCTTGATGACCAGCCAAATGCAACGAGCTTCTGAAAAACTGAAAGACGAAAAACAAATTAAATTCTTGTCTATTTCAGTTATCCCAGAACAAGATACAGTTGAAGTATTAAATGCCTATGCAGAGCAACTAGATATTGATTATAATCAATGGAGGCTTTTAACAGGAGATAAGAACAAAATTTACGACCTGGCCAGAAAATCTTATTTTGCTCTAAAACCGGCAGAAACAGGAAAGGGAGATGGAGGTGTAAGTGACTTCATTCATACCAATAATTTTGTTTTGGTAGATAAAAACAAAAGAATAAGAGGCTACTACGATGGAACCAATGTTGCTGATGTAGATAGATTAATTGAAGAAGTCGAAATTCTTCTTAACGAACAAAAGTAATTGGAATCGCTTCGCTCATATTCTCACTACTTGCATGAAGAAAATAAAGTCCATCACTAAGATTTTCTTTTTCCAAAATAAACTGATTATTTCCTGCTTGTTCTATTTGTCTTCTCACTGTTTTAATCAATTGTCCCTTGCAATTAAATAATTGAAAAATGACCTCTCCACCAGAGTCTAAATGATAACTTATTCTGGTGTTGTAGGCAACGGGATTTGGAAATGCATTTAATTCCAATGAAACAAATGAAGGCTCTTCCTTTTTTTCATTTCCAGATGGGTTAAATCTATTTAGACCCAAATCAGTCATTACCAGTTCATTCCTATTTTTGTTAAAATGAAGCCCTCCAGGATGTAATATCTTTGCATTCTCTATAACGCTAGGTTCAGTACTAAAGTCTTTTTTAAATTTAATTACATCATTTTGCTTCCAAACAGATACATATAGATACTCACCATCGGAAGTAATATCTAAGAGATTTGAGTATTCAGTTACAAAAACATTTTCGATGGCTTTATTCTTTTTGTTTACTCTCGATATAGCTCCTTCTGCTCCCCAAATAGTGTAGTAAACATATTTCTCATCAGAGTAAATTCCCGTTGGTACAGCTCCTACATTCAACCATTCACTAATTTCGTAGTTGCCATTTTCTCCCAGCCTTAATTTAAAGATTTTCTTCTCGGAGAAATCGGTAAGTAAATAACAACCATCATCAATTTTGGTAATGTCTTTTAAAAATTTGGCTTGCTGGAATTCTATGCCTTTGATTTTATGGCCTTTCTCAGCATCAATTATGTTTAATGTATTCCCAAAGCAAGCCAGAAGATTTCCATTCCACATTTCTATTCCATGAGAGCCAAGATTTCTATATCCCAAATTGCTCTTTTCCCCATTGCTGTTGATCTTGACTATTTGTCCAGTTCCGGTATTTGATACATAGTAGTTTCCGCTGGCTTCGTCAAAAAATAGACCCTCTGGATTATCAAAAACCTGAGCATTTGATACAACAAAAAAGAAGAGAAATATGATTGAAGTTAATTTATTCATTCAGTTAAAAACTCAGGAACAAACCTCTTTTAAGGCAGTTTGAGAGTCAAATTTAAAAATCTGAATGAAAATAATGGTTTTAATGAAAATTAAATCAATTCGAGTCCAATAAAAAGGGTCAAACATTATAAGTTTATCACTTGGAAACTAATATTTTATCTGTAGAGAACATTTCTAAACGATTTGGAGACAAGGTTATCTATAAAAACCTGAGTTTTGGATTAGGAGAAGGCCAGAAAATTGCTCTTATTGCTAAGAATGGTGCAGGCAAATCTACTCTTCTAAAAGGACTTGCTGGCATTGATCCACCAGATGAAGGCAATGTTATTTTTAGAAATAACATTGTGGTAGGTTATTTAGAGCAGGAAGCAAATTTTAATCCGCATTCAACCATTTTTGAAGCTATTTTCGAAAGTAAAGATGAAGTAGTCTTAGCTATAAAACAGTACGAATTAGCCATAACTGAAGGTTGGGAGGGAACCAAACTTCAAGCAGCTTATGATAAAATGGATGAGCTAGATGCTTGGGACAGAGAGATTAAGGCAAAACAGATTCTCAGTAAATTACAGCTGGAACCTCTTTCAAGAGAAATTAAGGTTCTTTCAGGAGGGGAAATTAAAAGACTCAGTTTAGCCCAGCAACTTATAAGAAATCCAGATTTTTTGATGTTAGATGAGCCAACAAACCATCTTGATTTGGATATGATTGAATGGTTAGAGGATTATTTATTAGGTACCAGAATTACACTTTTGATGATTACCCATGATCGTTATTTCTTGGAACGAGTGTGTGATGTCATTTTAGAACTAGATAATTTTGAATTATACAAGTACAAAGGCAACTATTCCTATTTTTTAGAGAAGAAAGAAGAACGTGAAGCCATGTTAGCAGTGACTACTGCGAAGGCTAAAAGCCTAATGAAAACGGAACTTGATTGGATTCGCAGGCAACCTAAAGCCAGAGGTACAAAAGCGAAATATAGAATAGATCAATTTTCGGAAATAAAGAAAAAAGCTTCTGTAAATCTTAGGAAAGAAGAGGTTAAGCTCGAGATTAATATTTCCCGAATAGGCTCCAAAATTGTTGAATTACATAATGTTTCTAAAACTATTGGAGATAAAGAACTATTTAGAAAATGGTCTTATGTATTTAAACGCAATGATAAAGTTGGAATAATTGGAAGAAATGGTTCTGGGAAATCTACTTTTTTGAATATGATGACGGGAAATGAACCCGTTTCCTCTGGAAAAATTGTTATTGGAGATACGGTGAAGTTCGGTTACTATACCCAAGGAGGACTCAAATTTAAGCAAGGTCAGAAGGTTATTGAAGCGGTTAGAGAAATAGCGGAAGTTGTGCCCTTAACCAGAGGGCAAAAAATTACCGCAGCTCAACTGTTAGAGCGTTTTTTATTTCCAAGGAAAATGCACTTCAACCATATTTCAACATTGAGTGGTGGTGAGAAGAGAAGATTGTATTTGTTAACTGTTTTAATGCGTAATCCTAATTTTTTAATTCTCGATGAGCCAACCAATGATCTTGACATTTTCACCCTTCAGGTTTTAGAAGAATATTTAGAACAATTCCCGGGAGTGTTGTTAATAGTGAGCCATGATAGATATTTTATGGATAAACTAGTTGATCACACATTTGTATTGAATCCAGATAAAACCATTTCAGATTTTCCTGGAAATTATACTCAGTATAGGATTAAACAAGCAAGTGAGAAAAAGACAATAGCTTCCAAGGAAAAAAAGGAGAAAAGGACTGAGGAAAAAGCAACTAAAGAAAAAACCAAACTGACGTATGCAGAACGTTTAGAGTTTAAAAAGTTGGATAAGGAAATAGAAGACTTGGAAAAATCTAAAGTGGAAAAAGCCGAAGAGCTTAATGGAACAACAGACTATGAAAGTATTACCGAAATTTCGGAACAGTTGAAAAACATTCAAAAACAATTAGATGAAAAGACAGAACGTTGGATGTATCTTGCTGATTTTGAACAATAAACCGCTTGTCACAATATCTTTTAACTCCTTAGATTTTTCTTAATTTTAAAATTGAATTTATAATTAATAACAATGACACGCAGACTAGTAATTTTCTTGGGACTCATTTTTTTCGCTTTTTTATTCTTCAATTTTACCAATGGTTCTTGGGCATGGGATTGTGTAAAAGGGAAAGGTGACTTGGTTGAACAAACTATTGATCTTGACGCATTTGATTCATTTTCTATCTCTTCATCTGCAGATGTAGAATTGACAAAAGGCAAGCAAAAGGTTGTTGTGGTGGGTCAGTCGAATATTATTGACCTTTTGAATAAAGACATCAAGAACGGGAACTGGGAGATTGATTTCAAAAAAAGTGTTTGTTATAGTAAAAATTTTACTGTTAAGATCACTATTCCTGAGATACATAAGTTGTCTATCAATGGTTCTGGAAATGTAAGCAGCAATTCAAATTTTATGGGAGATGAGTTAAAGCTTTCTATAAATGGATCAGGAGATGTACAACTAGATGTAGATATGAAATCTACTGAGACTACAATTAATGGAAGTGGTAGTGTTGACATAAAGGGAACCTGTGATTCGCATGAAATTGTAATTGCAGGTTCTGGAGATGTTGATTGTATGGAAATGATAAACAAGGAAACCAAAATTAAGATAATGGGGTCTGGAGATTGTAAGGTCAATACGTCCGATAATTTGGATGTAAGTGTTATGGGAAGTGGCGATGTCTTTTATAAGGGAAATCCAGAATTAGAATCCAGTATCATGGGAAGTGGTGAGATAAAAAAGATGTAATGAAAAGATTAAGTTTCGTCTCAATATTGCTTTTTGTAATTTCCTGTGGAGATCCAGAACATAAAGAAGATTCAGTATCTACGAATACGGATACAAATGCTGAGACCAATATGCTGGAAATCGAAAGAATAGATTATGAATCTAAAGTAGATTCTGTTAATTATCAATCACTTTTCAAGTGGGATAAAAACTGGATTGGAATTGCAGAGTTTTATAATGAAGAAAAAGATGTCAATCTATTTAGTCTTCAACTTTTAGAAATGAATAAAGACTCTTCCCTAACTTTAATATCTCAGACAGAAAGAAGTTTTGATGGGCTTGTATTTTACCCTACCTTTTTTAGGGTAAGTGAAAGAGTTTTTATCCTTGCGAACACCGGAGCAATGGAGTCTTGGGGAAATAAGATTTTTGAACTCAAAGGAACGGAGTTTATTAATATGGGCTTTATTGATGCTGCATCTGTTGAACCCAACCAAGATGATGATGAGCAAGAATATTATCATAGAAATATTGCTAAGAATGCAACATTCACTTTACAAGATAAAAGCATTAAAATCAACTTTCAAGGAGATTCAATAGTGCTTTTTGATGACCAAAAAGGAGCTTATGATCTTATTTTGGGGCCAGAGCAATTGGAATATACGCTTTCAGGAGATCAATTTACATTGCAAACAAATTATTAAAATCTTCGTAAAAAGATGTACATGGCAACATTTTTGTTGTATTTTTAGTTAGAATTTAAAATTAATAAGATGAAAAAGATATTATTAGCATTGACACTTTGCGCTTTTCTTGGAGGTGTTTCAATAGCAGCTACAACATATACTGCAGATAATGCAGGAACAGAGGTAGTAGATAGCAAAGAGAAAAAAGAAAAGAAAAAGAAAAGTAAGAAGAGTGAGAAAAAAAGTGAAGCAAAGAAAGAATCTTGCACTAAAGGTAAAAGCTCTTGCTGCTCTAAAGGAAAGAAAGCTGAAGAGAAAAAATAATCAGCTTACTAAAAAAGATTTTTATAAAAGCGAGGTTCGAATGAGCTTCGCTTTTTTTATGTTATTAAGATATTAATCTACTTCTTCAAAATCAACGTACTCAGTATCGTCAGTAACCTTTTTTTTCGATTTATTGGGAGCTCTTTTTTCAATAACAACATCACCCTCTTGACGAGGAGTTTCTGAAGTATAACCGTATTCCTTTTTCGTACCAAAAGCATTAATAAAGCGACTAAAGATTTTATAGATTAAGTATCCAAATAGGATATAGCCCAAAGTTTTAAAAATACTCATAGTTCAAATTTAATGAGAATGCCCAATTTTACAAGCATTCAGGGACAAACGGTTGAAATTTAAAATTAACGCAATTTAAAGGGCGAGAAGCTTTTTAATTGCTTTTTTCTCCCAGTCGTTTCATTTCTTGACTTTCGTAATTTTCATCGTTCATTCTATTTACTGAGAACATAACCAAGAGCATCATAATTCCAGTGGTAAGCCATAATGTTTTAAATCCCAAATAATCGGCCAAGAACGCTCCAAAAACAGGAGCGAGGATATGCATAAGTGAGAAGACCATAGAATACCAGGACATGAATTTAGCAGCACTGCCTTTTGGGGCCATGTTCAAAGCCATCGATCCAGCAAAAGGCAAATAGAAAATCTCACCAATAGTTATGAAAAGCATATACATTATGGGTAAGATAATGACCATAGGTTCAAAAATTCCAAAAGGTTGGGCATAATAAAGGAATATGAACGAAATGGCACATAGAATTGTACCAGAATACAAGATTTTTCTCTTGTTATAATTTTCATACATTTTAATTATGGGCATTTCCATAATGAATATAAGCAGTCCATTTAAGGTAAAGGTAATGCCCACTATAAATTCAGAATAACCCAATTCCGCCTTCATGAATAAAGGATAGGTGTATATAATTTGAAAGAAAGCCACTGTCCAAAGAAAATTGGAAACCAATAGCCAGGTGAAAGACTTATAATCAACCTGTTTTAAACTTTCTTTCTTCTCTTCTTTGTTCTCCAGTAATTTTGTGTCTTGATCTTTTACGCCTAAAAGCAAGATAAGAACCAATCCAGCAGAGATACACGTTATTCCGTCAACATAGAATAAGGCCTTATATCCTGTTGAGGCAATTAAGAAACCACCAACCGCTGGTCCAATGGATATACCCAGATTAATAGCCAAACGTATTAAAGCAAGTGATCTTGTGCGGTTTTCGAAATTTGAATATTGAGTCAGACTGGCCATGTTTGCAGGACGATACATGTCTGCAAAGAATACCATTAAGAATAGCAGAACTGCAAATTGCCAATACGTGTTTGCATACTGCATCATCAAAATAAAAAAGCCACTGCTTACTAATGCGATGATCTGTATTTTTAAGTAACCTACTCGTTCAGATATTCTTCCACTCACGAAAACTCCCAGTAAACTCCCTGCCCCATAGAACATCATAATAGACCCGGCCTTGGAAATGCTATAACCCAAATCTGTATGGAGATAAACGGACAGATAAGTTGTTACCATTAATCCTGATCGGTTAATGAGTATAACTAGGGCAAAAATCCAGACTTCTTTTGCCAAGCCTCGGAATGAATTGATATATGTGTTAAATAATTTAATCATAAAAAAAGGGGCTTTCAAAAGCCCCTCTAAATTTTGTTTTACCTACTGAGATATAAATTCCGTTCGCTATACACTTTTAAGAAAAAGGGGTCTTTGAGGTTTTCAATAAACTGAATGGCCTCTCCGGTCGATTTCATTTCTGGTCCTAATTCCTTATTCACGTTTGGAAATTTGTCGAACGAAAATACAGGAATTTTTATCGCATAACCTTCTTTATTTGGTTTAAAGTCAAAATCTTTTACCTTCTTCTCACCCAACATTACCTTAGTTGCATAATTTACGTAAGGTTCACCATACGATTTTGCGATGAAAGGAACCGTTCTAGACGCTCTAGGATTTGCTTCAATAATATAAACCACATCATCTTTAATAGCGAATTGAATATTAATTAAGCCAACCGTATCTAAAGCAACTGCAATTTTTCTAGTATGCTCCTCAATTTGATTGATGATCAAATCCCCTAAATTATAAGGAGGAAGAACCGCATAAGAATCTCCGGAATGAATACCTGCCGGTTCAATATGTTGCATAATCCCAATGATGTAAACATCCTTCCCATCACAGATCGCATCTGCTTCCGCTTCAATTGCGCCTTCTAAAAAGTGATCCAATAAAATCTTATTGTCAGGCATGCTTTGGAGAATGTTCACTACATGCTTTTCCAATTCATTTTCATTAATCACAATTTTCATCTTTTGCCCACCTAAAACATAAGAAGGACGCACCAAAAGAGGAAATCCAAGATCTTTCGAAAGCTCCAGTGCTTGATCAGCATTTTCAACTACTCCAAATTTTGGATAGGGAATTCCCAAATCTTTCAATAACGTAGAAAAGGTTCCTCTGTCTTCCGCTTTATCCAAAGCTTCATAAGAAGTTCCCATAATTGGAATATTATACCGTTCTAATTTCTCAGCTAACTTCAAAGCCGTTTGACCACCCAATTGAACGATTACACCATCTGGTTTTTCGTGCAAAATGATATCGTAAATATGCTCCCAGAAAACAGGCTCAAAGTAAAGCTTGTCCGCAGTATCAAAGTCCGTAGAAACTGTTTCGGGATTACAATTAATCATAATGGTTTCGTAACCACATTCCTTTGCAGCAAGCACTCCATGCACACAGCAGTAGTCAAATTCAATACCTTGGCCGATTCTATTCGGACCAGAACCCAACACTATAATTTTCTTCTTATCCGTTCGTATAGATTCATTTTCTTCCTCAAACGTTGAATAATAATAAGGAGTTTGGGCCTCAAACTCTGCAGCACACGTGTCCACTAATTTATACACCCGCTTAATACCTAATTCATGTCTTTTGTGAAAGACCTCACTCTCCAAACAACCCAAAAGATGTGCAATCTGTCTGTCCGCATATCCCTTTTGTTTGGCCTCGTAAAGTAATTCCTTAGGCAAGCTTTCGAGTGTATGCGTTTGAATACGTCTCTCCACTTTTATTAGATCTTCTATTTGTCTTAGGAACCAATAGTCAATCTTGGTTTTATCAAAAACCGTTTTTAATGGAATTCCCAATTTAATTGCATCGTAAATATGAAACAGTCGATTCCAGCTCGGATTCGCTAAACTGTGCAATATTTCATCTTGATTGGTTAACTCCCTACCATCAGCACCCAGTCCATTTCTCTTAATTTCCAAGGATTGACAAGCTTTTTGCAAGGCTTCCTGAAAAGACCTTCCAATTCCCATTACCTCACCAACAGATTTCATTTGCAAACCAAGCGAACGGTCAGATTCATGGAATTTATCAAAGTTCCATCTAGGAATTTTTACAATTACATAATCCAATGTAGGTTCAAAGTATGCAGAAGTGGTTTTCGTAATTTGATTATCCAATTCATCTAAATGATATCCGATTGCCAGCTTTGCAGCAATCTTCGCAATAGGATAACCAGTCGCCTTAGAAGCCAATGCAGAACTTCTGGAAACACGAGGATTGATTTCAATGGAAATGATTTCCTCTTGATCATCTGGACTAACCGCAAATTGCACATTACATCCGCCAGCAAAATCTCCAATAGCTCTCATCATTTGAATAGCCATTGATCTCATTTTTTGATAAGTAGTATCAGAAAGAGTCATGGCAGGAGCCACCGTAATTGAGTCTCCGGTATGAATTCCCATTGGGTCCATATTCTCAATTGAACAAATGATAACTACATTATCATTGCTATCTCTTAACAATTCAAGCTCATATTCTTTCCAGCCTAACACCGCCTTGTCAATCATTACCTCATGAATAGGTGAAGCATGCAATCCTCTATTCAATAGGTTGTCAAATTCTTCTTGAGTATGAACGAAAGAAGCTCCAGAACCACCCAAAGTATAAGACGGTCTAATAACTAATGGAAACCCAAGCTCTTGAGCAATTTCTTTTCCTTCAAGGAAAGAACGAGCAATGCTGGAAGGCGCAGAACCAATACCGATATCAGTCATTAAGTTTCTGAACTTTTCTCTATCCTCCGTAATTTCTATGGCATCAATATCCACTCCAATAAGTCTGATATTGTGATCTTCCCAGATTCCTCTTTTATCACAATCTATGCAAAGATTTAGTCCAGTTTGTCCTCCCATGGTGGGCAGAACTGCATCAATATCCGGATGCTTCTCACATATGAATGCAATGGATTCAGGAGTAAGAGGTTTCAGATAAATATTATCGGCTACTACATTATCAGTCATAATGGTAGCAGGATTTGAATTTATCAAAGTAACCGTTATCCCTTCTTCTCTTAAGGAACGTGATGCTTGAGATCCAGAATAATCAAATTCGCAAGCTTGTCCAATTACTATCGGTCCACTCCCGATGATGAGTACATGTTTTATGCTATTATCTTTAGGCATAGATTGTAAATTTTAGTCAAAAAAAATCACCAACGAATCTTCGCGGTGATTATCTTCTGTTTGCTGATTAATGTTTTCTTCATAATCGCGGACGAAATTAATGTTTTCTTTGCCTTTATCCATCACGATTTATTAACATATCGCGACTTTTCATTAGCATATTCGACTTTTGGCACTGGAAAAGAGAAATTTTTGGCTTTTCATGGCTTTGGACAAGATGGAAATGACTTTCAAATCTTTGAACAAAGAAAAAAACACGATTGGCAGATTTTTGCTTTTCATTGGTTTTTTCATCATCCAGCTTCTAAATATCCAGCTGATAGAATCATTCAAAATGAAATTTCAAAAAGGGAATTGGCTGATATGATTATTCAGTTTTTAGATCAGCGAAATATCTCCAAAGTAAATTTGATGGCACACAGTATGGGAGGGAAAATGGCAATGGTCCTAACAGAGATGATTCCTCATCGAATAGATAAAGTCATTTTATTCGCTGCCGATGGAATAGAGAAGAAGTTTTGGAATGGTTTTGCAGTAAAAAATAAATGGGGACGAAAACTATTTGCCAGAATGATTGATAGACCCCAATTCGCCATTAATTTAGGAAAGACTCTTTTGAGATTTAGTATAATCAATGAAAAAGTCTATGCCATTACTACAACACCATTATCATCTAAGGAGAATAGATTACAGATTTACAATACCTGGATGTCCACTAGGTTATTGTTCCCAGATCAAAAGCTGTTCAAGGCAAATATTAAGAAACACCATATAGAATTTTATGGCTTTTATGGTAGCCGAGATAAAATAATTAGGCTGAAGAAAGCCACTAAATGGGCGAAATACTTTAAGCCCAAAAAGGTCATTTACCCTATTAATGCAGGGCATATCCTTTTAAAAAACAATTACGTAGGGGAAATCTTAGAAATTCTCGATTGATTATCTCTTGTGCAATTTCACGGAAGAAACCGTCAATTTCTTACGGCCTTTAGCTCTTCTTCTTGCAAGCACTTTTCTCCCATCAGCAGAAGCCATACGCTCTCTGAAGCCATGCTTATTTCTTCTTTTTCTATTTGAAGGTTGAAAAGTTCTTTTCATTTCTTTCTATTCTCAAAAATTGGACGACAAAAGTAGGTTCTTTTTTTTATCTAAACAAATATAGTAGATAATTATCTTCTGCTCTGATACGGGCTATATCTGCGAATGTTTCTCTATTCAAAAATCAGTAAACCATATTTACACGTTTTCAATCAACACATAGCCCAATTTAAGCTTCGAACTTTCAAACTTTAAAGCATACATTTGCGACCCAGAAAGATAATGGCGAGAAAAAACAATAGCGATTACCAACCAGAGAAAAAGAAGCTGAATAAAGAGTCTTGGCAGCACCTCAAAAAGATTTATTCATACTTAGAACCTTATAAATGGCAGTATGCATTTGGTCTAATTTTACTAGCATTAACAGGTTTTATTGCTCTTACTGTGCCAGCATTCATGGGTGAAATGGCAGGAGCATTAATTGATAATAAGGGAGGAGAGGTTAACATTAATTTAGGACCTACTAAAGCCAATTTCAATTCAGTTGAACAAATGCTATGGATATTAGGTGGTATTTTGCTGGTTCAATCGGTCATTTCATTTTTTAGGGTCTATATATTTGCTTGGGTATCAGAAAATATGATGATCCATTTGAGGGCGGATACCTTCAAGAAAATTATTTCAATGCCCATGGATTGGTTCAATGCTCAAAGAGTAGGAGATTTGAATAGTCGAATATCTGCTGACATTTCTTCAATCCAAGAGACGTTTACGACAACAGCGGCCGAACTTTTAAGGCAATCGATTATTGTCGTTTTCGGAATTGCATACTTATTTCTCATTTCAACAGAACTTGCATTGAATATGCTTGCTGTAATTCCTGTTGTAATTATTGCTGCTGCAGTATTTGGAAGGTTTATTAGAAAATTGTCAAAAGCTACGCAGAATGCGGTTTCCAATTCCAACGTTGTCGTTGAAGAAACCTTTACCAGCATTATTAATGTAAAAGCGTTTGCTAATGAAGGCTTCGAGTTTTTGAGGTATATGAAAGACATCAAGGATATTAGAGCAATAGGCCTAAAGGCAGCAATATGGAGAGGCGCTTTCGCTGCATTTATAATCCTATTCATTTTTGGTGCAATTACTTTTGTGGTTTGGAAAGGAGCCTCATTGGTTGGAATAGGAGGTGATGCGGGAATTGAAACAGGTGAATTTTTAACATTCGTTATTCTGACCTCATTTATTGGAGGTTCTATTGGTGGATTGCCTATACAATACGCTTCGTTTCAAAGAGGATTAGGAGCAATAGAAAATGTATTGAATAAATTAGCCCTACAAGAAGAATCGGTCAGCACCGATTCCGAGATTAAAAAAATCAATTTAAAAGGAGACCTGGCTTTTGAAAATATTGAATTTGCCTATAGCACACGTCCAGATGTGCAGGTCTTAGATGGAATAAATTTCAGGATTAAGCCTGGGCAAACCATCGCTTTGGTTGGAGGCTCTGGTTCTGGAAAATCTACCATTGCTTCTTTGGTTCTTCAATTATATAAAGCCAATAAAGGTCAAATACTTTTTGACGGAAAAGAATCATCCAACTATGAATTGCAGGCGCTAAGAAATGAAATGGCCTTTGTTCCGCAAGAAGTCCTTCTTTTTGGTGGAAGCATTCGAGAAAATATTGCGTACGGAAAAATAGATGCCAGTGATGAAGAAATATTAGAGGCAGCAAAAAAGGCAAATGCCTTAGAATTCATAGAAAAATTCCCAGAAGGTCTGGATACTATAGTTGGTGAACGAGGCATTCAATTATCAGGAGGTCAAAGGCAGCGAATAGCCATTGCTAGGGCAGTCTTAAAAAACCCAACTATTTTGGTGCTAGATGAAGCCACTTCCGCATTAGATTCAGAATCTGAAAGTTTAGTGCAACAAGCTTTGGATGTCTTAATGCAAGGAAGAACTTCCATAGTCATTGCACATCGTTTATCCACCATTAGAAATGCCGATGATATTTTGGTTTTGGAAGGAGGTAAAATAGTTGAGAAGGGAAATCATAATGAACTCATTCAAAGCGAAAATGGTGTTTACAAGCATTTGAGCAATTTGCAATTTGAGCTTAACTAGATCAGGGAAAACTAGGCCTGTAAATACTTGCCAAAAAAAATTCTTAGAACTACCTTTGCTATCACTATTAAAGATTTGAATACTCAAACCGTTTCAACCAGTCGTAGTGTAGGTTTTGCCAAACTGAAAGATATTGCTCAGCTTATGAAATTGAGACTTTCAAGCTTGGTTATTCTTTCCAGTGTTTTGGGTTATTTGTTAGCCATAAACGCAAATACCTTTTCTATATTTTCTCTGCTTATTTTGGTTGTTGGCGGCATTCTCGTTACCGGTGCTTCAAATGGTTTTAATCAGGTAATCGAAAGAGACACAGATGCCTTAATGGAAAGAACCAAAGATCGCCCTATGCCAAATGACCGGCTTTCCATTGTTGAAGCATTAGCTTGGTGCTCAGTAATGGCCGTTGTAGGTGTTTTTCTGCTATGGTACTTCTTGAATCCACTGAGTGGTATTTTGGCAATTTTAGCTTTGTTTTCCTATGTTGCACTTTACACACCAATGAAGAAAATTTCTTCTTGGGCTGTAGTCATTGGAGCCTTTCCAGGCGCAATTCCTCCCATGCTAGGATGGGTTGCGGCCACAGGTGAATTTGGTATTATTCCCGGAATCTTATTCTTTGTTCAATTTGTTTGGCAATTCCCTCATTTCTGGGCAATTTCCTGGATGTCCTATGATTCATATAAGAAAGCAGGCTTTTACTTGTTGCCCTTGAAAGGAGGTAAAAATATTCCAAATGCTGTTTACACATTTTTGGTAACTGTCTTAATCATTCCGGCAGGCGCATTACCCGGTTATTTTGGTATTTGTGGGAACATTTCATTGGTTGCGGCTGTTCTTTTAGGGATTTGGTTTTCATGGAAAGCTTGGAAATTGGTTTTGACAACCGATGATAAAGAAGCTAAAAAATTAATGTTCGCCTCTTTCATTTATTTACCATTAATCCAAATCATTTACGTATTGGATAAACTATAAAAATGGAACAAGCACAAACGACATTTAGAGCACCATTAACGGAACAGAAAATTAGAGCAAAAAAGATGTTATTGACTTTCGCTTTGTTTACGATTGTCATGATGTTTGCTGCGCTAATATCAGCGTATATTGTGATGCGAAATGCCTCACCTTTTTGGGTAAACATAAATATGCCCTCAGAATTTTGGGTTTCGACTGTAATAATTCTTCTGAGCAGCGCAACCATTCACTTTGCTTTAAAATTTCTAGAACAAGGCAAAAAGCAAATAAGCTTGATTTTAACGGTGCTTACGCTGGTTATGGGAATTGCCTTCTGCGCCCAACAATACAATGGATTTTTGAAATTGAGTTCACTTGGAATGCCCTTTACCGGAAATGGTTTAATGCATTTGAGTGGTGAATATGGTCAAGACTATTACATCACCAACAAGGATGGTGCTCGTCTTAGTTACATTAATGAAGAATATTATGTTCCCAATCAGAACATGTCCATTACAGAAGAAGTTCTCGGAAACAGAAATACTTCTGCCAGTTATTTCAATGGATTGGTTATTCTTCATGCAATTCATGTGGGTGGAGGTATCCTTGCGCTCATAATTGTCGTATTACTTACGGTTATTGGAGTTGTAAAAAAGGAAAGACCAATACTACTTAGTCAAGTATCTCGTTACTGGCATTTTGTGGACGGATTATGGATTTTTTTATTGCTCTTTTTATATTTAATTCATTAAACTTGCAAGCAAATTTTTAAGCATGGGAGCTCATTCGGCAGAAACAGTAGACAAGTCGGTTATTTGGGGAGGAGGACGCTCTCCATTCTCGGTTTCTTACGGGAAAATGATGATGTGGTTTTTCTTGGTTTCCGATGCATTAACATTCAGTGGGCTTTTAATTGCCTACGGTTTCGAAAGGCATAAACTAGGCGAATGGCCGGTAGGTGAAAAAGTATTCAATGCATTTCCAGGAACAGATGCTCACCTTCCGCTTGTATATGTAGCTCTTATGACTTTTATTCTTATCGTTTCCTCAGTGACAATGGTATTGGCTGTTGAGGCAGGACATCGTTTAGATAAAAAAGGTGTGATAAAGTGGTTGGCACTTACTGTTGTTGGTGGTTTATTTTTCTTACTTTCTCAAGTTTGGGAATGGAAGCACTTCATTCATGGAAGTGGGGGATATTTCGTGGTAGAGGATGGAACCAAATATCAATTGTTAAGTGATCCTGCTCATGGAGATCATCATTTTGATATGTCAAACCCAGAGCATATAGCAAGACTTTCTATTATTCCCTGTATCGAAAATGAAAATAGAAGATACGGACAAGATTTGTTCGATGATGCTGGAGACCCAATTATGCCCACTCCCATTCAAGGAGACGCAGCTTTGAATATATTGAAAGGAAAGGTAGGGGATATTGTAAGCGGTGCCAATATGACTGAAAATGAATATTATCCGGGTAAACCTCAATATGCGAATTTCTTCTTCTTTGTAACTGGTTTTCATGGATTTCATGTTTTTAGTGGAGTAGTGATCAACCTTATAGTACTTATTATGGTGATGAAAGGTGTCTTTGATAAAAGAGGGCATTATGAGATGGTTGAGAAAACGGGTCTTTATTGGCACTTTGTAGATTTGGTTTGGGTATTTGTATTCACCTTCTTTTATCTGATATAAGAAAATGGAAAGAGACGATTTAATAGTAAATGATTCGTATTCAGTAGACGCTAACCATGATGAAGCCCATGGAAAAGCGATCCGTAAAAAGATTTGGTTCGTTACTTTCTTGTTGACAGTCTTTACACTTGTTGAAGTTGCGGTTTGTGCGTTTGTGAAAAGAGGTGCTCCGGATTCTTGGACTTTTGTGAAAATATTTCTAATCGTACTGACGCTAGTTAAGGCTGCATACATAGTCTTGGTTTTTATGCACCTTGGAGATGAAAGAAAAAATTTAAAGTGGGTTATTTTAGGACCCTATATCTTATTTATTCTTTACCTCATTTTCATAGGTCTCACTGAGTCCAGTTACATTAACTTATTTGGATGAAACCAGTAAGCCCGAAGAGAAAATATTTTGTTCTCGGCTTAATTTTCATTCCATTTTCATTAGCTGTTTATTTCCTAAGCAAGATGGAGCACCGTCATTTTGATGTGCCAATACTCTACCCCAAAGAAGAAGTTAAAGAAGTC
The DNA here is from genome assembly GCA_964609215.1 of uncultured Flavobacteriales bacterium. Taxonomy (GTDB): domain Bacteria; phylum Bacteroidota; class Bacteroidia; order Flavobacteriales_D; family JABDKJ01; genus JABDKJ01. The sequence continues at coordinate 34,161 of CAZSQZ010000011.1, read as the reverse complement.
AACGGTGAAATAATTGTAGATACAGTTTATCATACCGTTCCGGAATGGTCCTTTATAAACCAAGATAACGAAGTCTATAATTCAGATTCCCTTAAAGGTAAAATTTACATTGCAGATTTTTTCTTTACTACCTGCCCTTCTATTTGTCCTGCAATGACCGTAAACATGAGTCAACTCTACTGGAAACTCGACAAGAAATATTACAAAGAAGTTCAGTTTGTTTCCTATACTGTCAACCCAGAATACGATACTCCTGAAGTTTTAAAGAAATATGCAAAGGATAATGCCTTTAGTGAAGAACGTTGGAATTTCCTTACAGGAGACAAACAAAAAATATATGAATTAGGTGTGCATGGTTATTATTTAAGCACCCAAGAAGATGTTTTAGCTCCTGGTGGTTTTTTACATTCAGAAAAATTTGTCTTGGTAGACAAGGAAGGGAGAATTAGAGGTGTTTATAATGGCACCGATGATGAAGAAGTCGGAAAGCTTGCAGATGATGTAGCTATGTTAATTGCTATGTACAAAAGAGAGAAAAGAAAAAGTGGGTGATTTAAGCAGAGAAAAGAAATTTAATCGCATTATAAATGTGATATCTGTCATTATACCATTAGTGGTTGCTGCACTGTTTGGTGTGAAAATTCCGGGCGTAGAACCCTTTTACTTTCTCCCACCAATTTACGCTAGCATTAACGGTTTGACGGCTATCCTATTGGTACTAGCAGTCATTGCAATAAAGAACGGAAAGAAGGAGCGACATCAAAAACTGATGACAACATGCATGGTTCTATCCGTTTTGTTTTTATTGATGTATGTAGCCTATCACATGTCCTCTGATTCCACAAAATATGGAGGAGAAGGGGCTAGTAAAATAATCTATATTATTATTTTGGTCTCTCACATTGTGCTTTCTGTGGTTATTATTCCTCTGGTACTTAGAACCTATGCCAGAGCTTACTTAGGACAAATAGAAAAACATAGAAAACTAGCTAAGGTTACCTTCCCATTATGGCTCTACGTTGCAGTGACAGGTGTAATTATTTATTTAATGATAAGTCCTTACTATCCGGCTTGACCAAGTCCATTTTTTTAAGAACTTCTATTATAGCTCCATAAGTATTGCTTAATGGAATATCAATTTTATTCGGCTTAAACCATCTTACTTCCGTAATGTTTTCTTGCGTTTGAGGAATAAGTTTCTGTTTCCCTTTTACTGACATTAAATACCAATAGGACTTTTTAATCATATAGTTTTTCGATGTAGTATAGGTATGGAAGGTATTGCAAATTCGTTGGTGTAATTTGATGTCCTTTAAATTACATTCTTCCATAACCTCCCGCACAGCGCATTCTTTAATAGTCTCTCCAGGGTCCAGTTTGCCTTTTGGTAGATCCCATTTATTCAATCTAAAAATAAAAAGTATTTCTCCTTTTTCATTCTGCACAACACCACCACCCGCTTTTATTAGTTTAAAATTTGATTTAAATATCTTCCAAGACTTCTTTACATTTTCACAAATAAATTCTACCCCATTTGGGTGCATATCAGAGATATTAGAATGCAGTTCCATAAAGTCATAATCCGCCCTGAAAATAATTGTGTCTATTCCCAAATCATTCTTTTTTTTTGAAAAATAAACGGGTATGTTCTGAATAAAAACTTTATACATTTGCGCACATGAATTCTCAAAAAGATGCCGCTCTAAAAGTAGCGGAATTTTTGCTTCAAATAAAAGCTATTAAACTACAACCTAATAATCCATTTAATTGGTCCTCAGGTTGGAAATCACCAATATATTGCGATAATAGGAAAACATTATCTTATCCTGAAATTAGAACTTTTATTAGGCAGGAATTGACTGCAATGATAGATGCAGAATTTTCAAGACCTGATGCTATCGCAGGAGTAGCAACAGGTGCAATAGCAATTGGTGCTCTTGTCGCTCAGGAAATGGGATTGCCATTTTGCTACGTGCGTTCAAAAGCAAAGGGGCATGGAATGGAAAACCTGATCGAAGGAGAAATAAAAGACGGTTCTTCTGTGGTTGTAATAGAAGATTTAATATCAACAGGAAAGAGTAGCCTTCTGGCAGCTGAAGCTTTAAAAAAAGCAGGACATGAAATAAAAGGTATGGCTGGAATCTTTACCTATGGTTTTTCCGATGCAAGAGATCGTTTTAAAGAAGCAGACATAACTTTAAAAACATTGACTAATTATCAGACGCTCATAGAACAAGCTCTTAAAAATGAATATATAAACGAGAGTGATCTAGAAGCTTTGAATGCCTGGCGAGAAGATCCAGCGAATTGGTTTCAAACAGTATAAAATGGTAGAATTTACAAGTGATAATGTAATTATCAGCACAAATAGAGAAAGAGTGTTTCAGCATTTATTGAAAATGGAAAATTATGAGGCATTATTTCCCCAAGACAAGATATCAGAATTTGAAGCCAGCGAGACGGGTTTTTCGGTGAAGATTGCAGGTCAAGGTAGAATTAGATTGGAAAAAACGGATCAAGTGGAAAATGAAAAAATCACGCTTTCGGCCGTTGATAATAAGCCTTTCCAAATGAATTTGAACATTCTCTTAAAGGATTCATCAGATGGAAGTACAGACGGACATATTTTTGCAGAAGCAGATTTGAACCCTTTCATTAAAATGGTTGCTCAAAAACCCTTAGACAACTTGTTTAATTCAATGACCAAAAAGTTGGCTAGTGTAATAGCCGAAGCTTAACCTCCTCTAAGTTAATTTTAAGACTATTTCCTTCCGCCAACTGAAAATTCAAATCTCCAGAATTTTCTACGGAAATTAATGTGGCTCTTCGAGTGCTTACTTTGGGAAGCATAATTTCGTAATTCAACCCCAGGAAATAATGGAACGCCTCTTCTACTTTTTTTGGATTCTCAATTTGAACTGAATAATAATAACTAAGAAAAGTGACCAATTTGTTTAAGGCATCTTTGGGCTCAGTCTTATTGCCAGTTTCATACAAAATAGAGGTTGGTTCAACTGCATAATCACCTTCAAACTCCATTTGATTGAGGTTAATGCCAATTCCAATAATTGATCTTTTAATCGAACTTTGAATCCAGGTATTTTCAATTAGAATACCGCATATCTTTTTTTCTCCAATGAATATATCGTTTGGAAGTTTAATTGTTGGCTTCAATCCCATTTCCTGAAGCCACATGCAAATGGCACTGCATACCCATTTATTTAAAGAGAATTGCTGAGAGGCATCTATCTTCTTCGGATGAAGAAGAAAACTAAATGTGAGGTTTTCATTAGCATTTGCTTTCCAGTGCTTACCCATTCTTCCTTTGCCTTTGCTCTGATATTTTGCCATAATGACAGTTCCTTCCGCCATTTTTTGTTCATCTGCATACTTGGCAATATAATTGTTAGTTGAATCAACAGATTCAAGAATTTGAATGCTATGTCCCACTAAAAAAGAAAGATTCTGCACAAGCGGTTTATTCTATAGATTTATGGTGCACTAAGCTGCTCAAATTTGATTAATTTTGTGAGAATTGAAAAATTTTGAATGACTAAAAATAGGGAAGAGGGTAAAGATCAACTGGTAGTTGCAATTGTGGAGGGGATTCAGGAAGTAAAGGGCAACAACATTGTGATATTGGATTTAACCGAAATTCCTGCTTCAGTTACAGATTACTTTGTAATTTGTGATGGGAATTCAAATACACAGGTCGAATCTATTGCAGACAAAATTGAGGAAAGAACTTTTGAAGTTCTCAAGCAGAAAGCTTGGAAGTGTGAAGGAAGATCCACAGCTAATTGGGTTATCCTTGATTATTTTAATGTAGTGGTTCATGTGTTTCATAAAGAAAAGAGAGAGCTTTATGATTTAGAAGGGCTGTGGGCGGATGCAAAAAAGAAAGAAATAGCTGTAGAGCTTTAAACAGTTTTTGAGTTTTTTACGTTAATTAGAACAGATAATTAAATAATGTCCGATAAGAAAAAAGAAGACAAAAGCCCTTACGATGCTTTGAAAGAAAGATTTCAAGGTGGAGGTGGCAAACAACCTGGAAAAAATCAAGGTGGAACCAATTTCTATTGGATATTGGCACTAATGGCTCTGTTTTTATTGGGATATATGTTAACCAGTAATAACAACCTAAAAGAAATAAGCGAAAAGGACTTAAAAGAGTACATTGAAAAAAACCAAGTAGCGGAGATCGATGTTGTCAGAGATATTTTCGAAGCAAAAATAAAATTGAACCCTGATGCGCTCTCTGAAGATCCGCATAAAGGTTTAATAAGAAAACCGATGCTAGGAAACGTGAAAGATTCATTTCACTATTATGTAAAGTTTGTTCCTGGAGATAATTTTGTAGAAGAGCTAAAGGCATATGAAGCAGAAGGAGCCTCTTTTGTAAGGACTGTTTCTACTGATGGTAGCGTGGGTAAAGATCTTCTCCAATGGCTAGTCTTTTTAGGGATTATGGTTGCCATCTGGATTTTTGTGATGAGAAAAATTTCTGGAAATGGTGGTCCAGGTGGTCAGATATTCAATATTGGAAAATCAAGAGCTCAGGTTTTTGAAAAGGGCAAGAGTACAAACGTAACCTTCAATGATGTGGCTGGTTTGGAAGGAGCCAAAGAAGAAGTTATGGAAATTGTTGATTTCCTAAAGAACCCTCAGAAGTATACAGAGCTGGGAGCAAAGATTCCGAAGGGAGCTCTTTTAGTTGGTCCTCCAGGAACCGGTAAAACTCTGCTTGCAAAGGCTGTTGCTGGTGAAGCTCAGGTTCCATTCTTCTCACTTTCTGGTTCCGACTTTGTTGAAATGTTTGTTGGAGTCGGTGCTTCTAGAGTAAGAGATTTATTCAAGCAAGCGAAGGAAAAGGCACCTGCAATTATTTTTATTGATGAGATAGATGCGATTGGGCGTGCACGTGGCAAAAGTGCAAGTATGGGATCCAATGATGAAAGAGAAAACACGTTAAATCAACTCTTAACCGAGATGGATGGATTTGGAACCAACTCTGGGGTTATCATATTGGCTGCAACGAATAGGGCAGATGTGTTGGATAAAGCGTTGATGCGTGCCGGTCGTTTTGATCGTCAGATTTATGTGGATATGCCAGACTTGAATGAGAGATTGGAAATATTCAAAGTTCATATTAAGCCTATTAAAATAGATGATTCGGTAGATATTGAATTTCTGGCTAAACAAACACCTGGTTTTTCAGGAGCAGATATTGCTAATGTAACCAATGAAGCTGCTCTTATTGCTGCAAGAAAGAAGAAGAAAAATGTAGGAAAACAAGATTTCCTGGATGCAGTAGATAGAATCATTGGTGGTTTAGAAAAGAAAAATAAAATCATTACTCCAGGTGAAAAAGAAACTATAGCATTCCATGAAGCCGGACATGCAACTGTAAGTTGGTTATTGGAACATGCATCTCCGTTGGTTAAAGTAACTATTGTTCCTAGAGGACAGTCCTTAGGTGCTGCCTGGTATTTACCAGAGGAAAGACAAATCACTACCACCGAGCAAATGTTAGATGAAATGTGTGCTACTATGGGAGGAAGAGCAGCAGAAGAAATCATGTTCAATAAGATTTCCACAGGTGCTTTAAGTGATTTGGAAAAAGTAACCAAACAAGCTCAAGCTATGATCACCATTTATGGCTTGAATGATAAGATAGGAAATGTTAGTTATTATGATTCTTCGGGTCAAAGAGATTATACATTTCAGAAGCCATATAGTGAAGAAACTGCTCAGTTAATTGACAAAGAAGTCAAAGATATGATTGAGGAGCAATATGAAAGAGCAAAGAAAATCTTAAGTGAAAACAAAGATAAGCTCCAACAATTGGCTCATCAATTGGTTGAAAAAGAAGTTATTTTTAGAGAAGATTTAGAGAAGATTTTTGGGATAAGAAAAGATAAAGATTCCACTGCAAAAGTTCTGACGATTGCAAACGACAAAGCAAAGAATAACGGCACATTATCCGAAACCGTAGAGAAACAGGATTCTGGAAGTTTAGCGGAGGAAGTGAAACCTGAGGATACATCTGAAAGTGAAAATCTAGCTTCTTAATGAATCGGCAATGGGTAGTATTGCGCTCCTCATCGAATTTTTACGAAATTACTTTCATGAGGGGGCTTCTAGAGTCTCATCAGATTCCAAGTATAATTTTAAACAAACAAGACTCGGCTTATTTGGCTTTTGGTCTAATAGAGTTGCATGTTAAAAGTTCAGATTTTATGAGGGCAAATCATCTTTTAGAAAAAAAGAAAGATGAGTAACCTATTGATTAGAATAATTACGGGAAGCATCTTTGGCCTCCTAATGATTTTTGGAATAATGTTTTCCAGAATGTCACTTCAGGTTCTTTTTTCTATCATTACTGCATTATGTGTTTTTGAATACTTGGGGCTTTTTCGAATGAGAGTCTTTACTCGTGTTGTTTATGCAATATTATCCGCGTTCATAATAGCTCTGGGTATTTTCATTGATTTTCAAATCAACCATTCAATAGTGAGTGTTTTTTCGATTCTCATGTTAATTCTTGCCCTAAGAGAGTTATTTGTTTTAAAGGAAAAAAGCTTTCTCTATCGCTTTCCCAGTTCATTAGGTGTTTTCTATATTATCCTGGCTTTCTTTACGTTGGTCAATCTAAATGTTCTCGAGTCAACTTTGAATGGTTATATAATGCTGTTCTATGCTATAGTATGGTCTGCAGATACCTTTGCATACTTTAGCGGTCGTTTCTTGGGAAAAAATAAATTCTGGGAGTCCATTTCTCCAAAGAAGACCATAGAAGGTTTAATTGGTGGATTAGTTGGTGCAGCTGTAGTCTCGTTGCTATTGAATCATTATTTTTTTCATTTAAAAGGAGGTCTTGTTATCGTCTTTATTGCACTTTTGACTGCTCTGTTTACCGCATTCGGAGATTTAGTAGAATCTAAACTCAAGAGAAATTTAGAGGTCAAGGACTCAGGAAATATGTTGCCTGGGCATGGAGGTATACTTGATCGTTTTGATGGTGTTCTTTTAGGTGCGCCCGTTTATTATTTGTTAGTTCAGTATCTCTAAATGATTAATTTAGCCCAATGATAATTGGATTACATCGCGAAGGCAAAAAAATACTTATCTCATGGTTTATATTTCTTTTTCTTTTAAATGTGGCTGTCTATTATTTTTTTAGTGAGTATCCTATTGTTTCACTTGCAACTTTTTTATTGACTTTAGGCTTGTTCATTTTGTTTGCTCAGTTTTTTAGAGTCCCAAAAAGAGTGACGAATGCGAGTGATTTAGAAGTGGTTTGTCCGGCAGATGGAAAGGTCGTTGCTATAGAAAAAGTAAAAGATCCAGAGTATTTTGATGAGGAACGTATTCAGGTTTCTATTTTCATGTCTCCTTTAAATGTTCATATTCAATGGTATCCAATTGATGGAAATGTAGTGTATTCAAAATATCATGAAGGTAAGTATCTGGTGGCTTGGCACCCAAAGTCATCAACCGAGAATGAAAGAACCACAACTGTGGTAAAACACCATTCAGGAAAAGAGTTGTTGTTTAGACAAATTGCCGGTGCAGTTGCAAGGAGAATAATTTCCTATGCAAAAGAAGGAGATAAGGCAATTAAAGGTTCCGAATACGGTTTTATCAAATTTGGTTCCCGCGTTGACTTACTTTTTCCATTGGGTTCTGAAGTTCTTGTAGACATAAATCAGAAGGTTTGCGGAGCGGAGACAGTTATTGCAAGATTATAATTTTAATGTTATGCATGCATAACAAAAATTTATTATATTCGTACTATCATATAGTATGAAGCAAGAAGAAACAATAGATTTTCATTTTCGTAGCATTTGGCAAAAAATTGCTAATCTTTATAACAAAGAAGCAGCTAAATTTGGAGGAACTATGTCTATTGGATTTATCCTCCTAAACATAGAGAAGGAAGGCACTCCGTCCACTAGTTTAGGTCCTAAAATGGGCATGAAAGCAACAAGCTTGGCGAGATCTTTAAAGACTTTAGAAGACAATAAACTGATTTATAGAAAATCGGATAAAATAGATAAAAGAAAGGTTTATGTCTTTCTTACAGCAGAAGGTAAGCGAATGAGAGATCGTTCTAAAAATGCTGTTCTAACAATGAATAAAATGCTGCTCAGTGATATCACCAAGAAAAAACTGGATACATTTTTTGAGGTGTTGTTGGAGTTGAATAGAAAGCTTTCAGAAACCGCAGACTTAACAAACAATTGATGAAAAGACATATTAAAAAAGTAGCAGTATTGGGATCTGGAGTAATGGGGAGCAGAATTGCTTGTCATTTCGCGAATATTGGTCTTAAAGTACTTTTGTTGGATATCGTTCCAAGAGAATTAAACTCCAAAGAAGAAGCCAAAGGATTGACCTTAGACAGCCCCGTGGTTAGAAATAGAATAGTAAATGATTCGCTTCAATTTGCATTAAAATCAAACCCTTCTCCAATCTATTCAAAGAGTTTTATCGATAGAATAAAAACGGGAAATTTTGATGATGACCTCCAGCAAATAAAAGATTGTGATTGGATAATTGAGGTAGTAATTGAACGATTAGATATTAAGAAACAAGTCTTTTCAAGTGTAGAGAAATATAGAAAGCCAGGAACGCTAATTACTTCCAATACATCTGGTATTCCCATTAATCATTTAATAGAAGATCGGTCTGAAGATTTTGTCAAGAATTTCTGCGGTACTCATTTCTTTAATCCTCCCAGATATTTGAAATTATTTGAGGTAATTCCTAGTAAGAAAACTGATCCTAAGGTGGTGGATTTTTTGATGGAGTATGGCGAAAAATTTCTAGGTAAGAAATCGGTTTTATGTAAAGATACACCCGCTTTTATTGCGAATAGAATAGGAGTATTTAGCATTCAGGCTTTGCTCCATTTGGTGAAGGAAATGGAAATGTCTGTTGAGGAAGTAGATAGTTTAACTGGTCCGGTAATGGGTAGACCAAAATCGGCAACCTTTAGAACTGCCGATGTTGTTGGTTTAGATACCATGGTTCATGTTGCCAACGGTGTTAGGGATAACTGCCCCGATGACGAGGAAAATGAAACCTTCATTATTCCAGATTACCTAACCAAAATGGTTGAGAATGGATGGTTAGGCTCCAAAACAAAACAAGGTTTTTACAAGAAAATAAAAGGTGAAGATGGCAAGAGCCAAATTCTTTCTTTAGATCTAAAAACCTTAGAATATAAGCCACAGGAAAAAGTGCGTTACCAGACCGTTGGCGATGCAAGAAAGGAAGATGATCTTCAGGTGAGAATGAAAATCTTGTTTAAAGGAAAAGATAAGGCAGGCGATTTTTATAGAAAAATATTTTCAGGAATGTTTAAATACATTTCAAATAGAGTCCCTGAAATTACTGAGGATCTTTACAAGGTAGATGATGCTTTAAAAGCAGGTTTTGGTTATGAAATTGGGCCTTTTGAAACATGGGATGCGATTGGGGTTTCTGCAGCAATCAAAACTATGGAAGAGTTGGATAAAAAACCAGCTCAATGGGTATATGATATGGTTGCAGCTGGAAATAATTCTTTCTTTAAACTAGAAAAAGGAGTGCGTTCATATTATGATTTGGAAAGTAAATCTTACAAGGAAATTCCAGGTCAAGAGAAGTTAATTAATCTCAATTATATCTCATCTGATAAAATTGTTTGGAAGAACAATGATGCAACGCTAAAGGATTTGGGAGATGGAATTATCAATGTAGAATTCCATTCAAAAATGAATACCATTGGTGGGGGAACAATTGCTGCAATCAATAAGGGAATTGATTTAGCAGAATCTGAATTTGATGGTCTGATTATTTCCAATCAGGGACAGAATTTTTCTGCTGGTGCGAATGTTGGAATGATTTTTATGTTGGCGGTAGAACAAGAACCCGATGAAATTGATTTTGCAGTTCGAGCCTTCCAAAATGCAACTTCTCGTTTGAGATATTCATCTTGCCCAACAGTTGTTGCTACTCATAATTTATGTTTAGGTGGTGGTTGTGAAATGTCAATGCATGCAGATAAAGTTATTGCCAATGCGGAAACCTATATGGGCTTGGTGGAGTTTGGAGTGGGTGTTATTCCAGGTGGTGGTGGAACAAAAGAATTTGTTCTCAGGCTAAGCGATGAGTTGGATGAAGGGGATATAAGAACCAATAGTTTGAGAAATAGATTCTTAACTATTGGACAGGCCAAGGTTTCTACTTCTGCCCAAGAAGCTTTTGAGTTGGGATATTTAAGAAAAGGTGTTGATGAGATTGTGGTCAATAGAGAAAGACAATTGGCTTATGCAAAGAAATCTATCCTAACAATGCTTGAAAAAGGATATGTCCCACCTGCTCCAAGAGAAGATATCACCGTTCTTGGAAAAGAGGGTTTAGGAATAGTTTACGTTGGTGCTAACTCTATGAAGTCAGGTAATTACATTACCGAACACGAACAATTATTGTCAGAAAAATTAGGTTATGTTTTGTGTGGAGGAGATTTATCTGAACGCACTAAAGTATCGGAACAATATTTATTGGATTTAGAAAGAAGAACATTTGTTGAATTAGCAATGACCAGAAAGTCGATGGAGCGTATGCAAAGCATCATCAAAACAGGTAAAGTATTGCGAAACTAAACACGAGAAATTATGGACGCATATATAGTAGCAGCCAAAAGATCAGCAGTAGGAAAATCAAAGAAAGGTGGATTTAGATTCACCAGACCAGATGATTTAGCTGTAGACGTTATTAAAGGTATGATGGCAGATTTACCGGAATTTGACAAAGACCGAATAGATGATGTCATTGTTGGTAACGCAACTCCCGAAGCTGAACAGGGCCTCAATATTGGAAGAATGATTTCTTTGATGAGCTTGGATACAGAAAAAGTCCCTGGGATGACCGTGAACAGATACTGTTCTTCAGGTTTAGAAACCATTTCCATAGCAGCAGCAAAAGTTCACGCTGGTTTTGCAGATTGCATTATTGCAGGAGGAGTAGAAATGATGTCTCCAATTCCCTTTGGTGGGTGGAGAATAGTTCCCAATGCGGATGTTGCCAAGAATGCAACAGATTATTATTGGGGAATGGGATTGACTGCAGAGGCCGTTGCTCGAGAATTCAAAGTGAGTAGGGAAGATCAGGATGAATTTGCCTATAATTCTCACATGAAAGCTTTGAATGCTCTGGAGAAAGGATATTTCAAAAGTGGAATTGTTCCAGTTGAGGTTGAGCAAAGTTTTCTGAATGCCAAAGGTAAAATTGAGAAAAAGACATTTGTTGTAGATACGGATGAAGGACCGCGAAAAGGAACCAATATGGAAGCTTTGGCTAAATTAAAACCAGTTTTTGATGCCAAGGGAACGGTAACTGCTGGGAATGCTTCTCAAACTTCTGATGGTGCTGCTTTTGTGATGGTCATGTCCGAAAAAATGGTGAATGAATTAGGTATAAAGCCAATAGCAAGAATGTTAACGTATGCTGTAGCCGGAGTTCCACCAAGAATTATGGGCATAGGGCCTATTGAGGCTATTCCAAAAGCACTAGAAAAAGCAGGATTGCAACTGGGCGATATTCAACAAGTAGAACTGAATGAGGCTTTTGCTTCTCAATCTTTAGCTGTAGTGCGAGAAGTAGGACTTAATCCTGATATGGTAAATGTCAATGGTGGAGCAATCGCTTTAGGACATCCATTAGGATGCACAGGAGCTAAACTTTCTGTTCAACTTTTTGATGAAATGAGAAGAAGAGAACAAAAGTATGGAATGGTAACCATGTGCGTTGGAACTGGGCAGGGTGCAGCTGGAATATTTGAATTATTGAATTAAAATCCAATTGGATCTAAAATTGAAATTATGTCAACAGAAACGAAAACAAATCAGTCGATTAAAGGAGGAGAATTCCTAATTAAAGAAACTGCTCCACAAGATATTTTTATCCCAGAACAATTGGATGAAGAACAAAGAATGATTGGTCAAACTTGCCAAGATTTTTTGAATCAGGAAGTATATCCAAATATTGAAGATATAGATGCATTAAAAGAAGGCTTGATGCCTTCATTGATTGAGAAAGCAGGTGAATTGGGTATTTTGGGTGTTTCACTTCCAGAGAAGTATGGAGGATTTGGAAAAGATTTTATCACCAATATGTACGCCACAGAAATTACTGGAGCAGGATATTCCTATTCGGTTGCTCAGTCTGCACATACTGGAATAGGAACCTTACCTATTTTGTATTATGGAACAGATGCTCAGAAAGATAAGTACATTCCAAAATTAGGAACAGGAGAATGGAAAGGTTGCTATTGTTTGACAGAACCTTCATCGGGTTCAGATGCCAATTCAGGAAAAACAAAAGCTGTTCTTTCTGAAGATGGTTCGGAATGGATTTTGAACGGACAGAAAATGTGGATTACCAATGGAGGTTTTGCAGATGTCTTTACCGTTTTCGCAAAAATAGACGATGATGAAAATTTGACTGCATTCATTGTAGAAGGAGATAATCCCGGTATTTCATTAAATCCTGAAGAAAGAAAAATGGGGATTAAAGGATCCTCAACTAGACAAGTCTTTTTTAACGATTGCAGAATACCAAAAGATAATCTTTTAGGAGAGCGTCAAGGAGGATTTAAGATTGCCTTAAATATTCTGAATATTGGAAGAATAAAACTTGCCGGGGCAGCGCTAGGTGGAGCAAAAAAAGTAGCGACAGTTTCTATAAACTATGCCAATGAGAGAAATCAATTTGGAAGACCCATTTCTAAATATGGAGCGATAAGAAGAAAACTTGCTCAAATGGCAGTAGAGAGTTTTGCAACAGAATCTGCATTGTATCGATCTACTTTCGATATTCAAAACTTTATGGCCAATTTGGTTGAAGGAGGTATGGATAAAGAAGCAGCGGACTTAAAAGGATTGGAAGAATTTGCTGTTGAGTGCGCAATTTTAAAGGTGAACGGCTCAGAGACTTTAGACTATGTGTCTGATGAGGGAGTTCAGATTCATGGCGGAATGGGTTATTCAGCAGAAAGCGAAGTGGAAAGAGCTTATCGAGATTCAAGAATCAATAGAATCTTTGAAGGGACCAATGAAATCAACAGAATGTTGATTGTAGATATGCTATTGAAAAAAGCAATGAAAGGCAAACTAGATTTGATGGGTCCGGCTCAAGCAGTTGCTAGTGAATTGATGGAAATTCCAGATTTTGGAAATGAATCAGAAGGTTTACTTGAAGCAGAGATGCAGGCTGTTCAGAAATTCAAAAAAGCCGTTTTAATGATTGCAGGAGCAGCAGCACAGAAATTGATGATGGAGCTCGCTAAAGAACAAGAGGTGTTGATGTGCATTGCAGATATGGTCATTTGGACATATGTGGCGGAATCTACGATATTAAGAGTTCAGAAAATGGCCAGTACTCAAGGTGAAGAATCATGTAAACTACAAACAGAAATCGCTAGAGTATATGTTTGGGAAGCAGCAGAGAAAATGCATACTGCCGGAAAAGAAGCATTACTTTCCTTTGGCGAAGGAGATGAGCTAAGAATGATGTTGATTGGATTAAAAAGATTCACAAAAGTTGCTCCTTTCAATTTGAAAGACAGCAGAAGAGCAATAGCTGCAGCTATGATTGAAAAGAACGAGTATTGTTATTGATTTTTAAACACACATTATTTGAACATTGAATCTTTTCAAGAGAATTCCTGACCTTAGGGATTTCGGTTATTAACCTTTTTGGTATTGATAATCAGTAATTTGACCATCTTATTAACACCGTGTTAATAAACTAATTTTGATAATTGGATATTTTATTTTCACCTTTAAGGCGCTATTTAATTAAAACCACAACATCATTACTATTAAAGTAAAACGCTGATTATTTACAAAAAGTAGTGTACGATTTAGAGCAGCCGTTTCTGTGTTTTCTTTTTTATTAGTTGTTGTGCTTATTTACTAAAATACTTATTGCACCATGACCAATTACTCAATACTTAGTGAAATTTCGAGACTTTAAAATGCATTAGTTTTAATCATGTGCTGATGAATAATTGAGTTCGTTTTGGTGATTTTGAGGTAAAAAATCACACTATGAAGAAAAACTGGATTTCAGTTGTATTACTTTTTTTACTGCTAGTTAACACGGTATTCTTATTTGCGATGTTTAAAGCAAAGCCAAAATTTGCTTTCGTCAAGAGCCAAGAATTGGTTTACAATTATACGGGTATGAAAGAAGCCCAATCTAAGTTTAACTCAAAGCAAAATAGTTTATATGCAAATATAGACACCTTGAAATTGGAATTTGAAAGAGCAGTTGAATTGTTTAATTCCGATTTTCAATCACTTTCAGCACAGGAAAAAGAACAAAGACATCAAAAACTTAAGGTTCAGGAAACGAATATTAATAAGTATGCTGAAACTATAGAAAATCAATTGATTGAAGAGGAAGGAGAAATGCTTACGGGAGTATTAAATCAAGTCAATTCCTTTGTTGAATCATTCGGTAATGAACATGGATACGAGTTGATTTTTGGAACTACAAACGATGGCAGCCTTTTGTATGGTCGTGATGCTCATGATATTACGGATGAAGTTTTAAACGCTATAAATCAAAACTATACTAGCGGATCATGAGCATGTTTAAACATATCAAATTGATTCTGATTATAAGCCTATTGTTTCTCACTTCTTGTTCGGGAAAAAAGATCAATTCCATTTCTGACTTTGAAAGGTTTATAAACGATCCACAAAATGGTTTTGTGCACACAAAAACAATCAATGGCTATATGCTCCAGCTCAAACTTATTCCTAGTGAATTGCTTGCATGGAAAGAATTTGCGAATGACCAAAATAATGACTTTGAAGCGTTAAAAAATGATTATAGCAATGGCTTTAATTTTACCCTAAGCATATCACCTGATGGAGAGAATAGGAAGCATGACTTAATTTTGAGTGATGTAAAAACCTATGAAGAGTACAGAGAAAAATTTACTGATCTAGCATTTCACCTAAAAGATCATTTATCCTTGAAATTAGGTAATTACCAGTTGGCACCAAGGATAGCCATGATGGAACCAGTCTATCAGTTAAAGCCTGGAAGAGACTTTAATATTGTATTTGCAGCTGCCGATGAAAAAGAACTAAATGCAATTCAGGCGCTAGATGTACTAGACATTGTTTTTGAAGATGACTTTTTCGATACTGGAACCAGTCATTTCATATTTAAAAAAGAAAAAATTAAAAATATCCCACCAATAAACAACTTAAGTTATGACCATGAATCTTAATTCTAGAATTGCTAAAAAAATAGCAGTATTCTTTATAGTAATATTTCTTTCTGAAATAATATTTCCAACGGCTGCATTAGCGCTAACAGGTGGTCCTACTCAACCTGAATTTTCAAGTTTTGAACCTGTTGCAACTACCAATATGGTGAATGAGTTTACAGGTGATTTAACCTATAATTTACCAGTAATCAATATTCCAGGAGCTGAAGGAGGAGGATATGCACTATCCTTATCTTATCATTCAGGAACTGCAGTTGAAGAAGAAGCATCTTGGGTAGGATATGGCTGGACACTTAATCCAGGTGCAATCACACGAAATAAAAGAGGTTTTGCGGACGATTGGAATGGAGAAGAGGTGAAAATTTACAATAAGACTAAACCTAGCAGAACCGTCACTTTAGGTGGTTCCTTAGGAGATCTAGAGGTCTACAGTGTAGATTTATCTTTTAATGGAAATGCCAGCTTAAGGTATAACAATTACAAAGGGTTTGGGTATACTCTTGGCTTGGGAGTCGCTACCACTGATGGTGTTTTTTCATTAGGTTTTCATTTAAGTGATGGAGAAGGAAGTTTTTCGGCTCAAGTAAGCCCTGGGGGATTGCTTAATGGAAAAAAAGATAAAGCGGAAAGTGCTGCGGACTGGAAGAAGAAGCAACAAGAGGATAAAAAGAAGGGGCCAACAAGTAAAGCTGATCGAGAAAAGCAAGCGAAAGATAAAAAAAGACAAGCAAAAGGTTTGCTCAATGCATTAGGAAGCAGCGGCTATGGAATAATGAATTTAGCAAGTTCACCTTCCCCACAGTATTCTACTCCTTTTGACGGAGAGTCATTCAGACTTAATGTAACCTTTCAGATAGATCCTAGCCCTTTGGAAATCTCTCCTTTTTCTGGGAATCTATTCGGCTCTTATTCAACCCAAAGAAATACGGAAGTTAGAACACAACATGCCTATGGTTACATGTACTCTAAGCAAGCATGGAATGACAACTTAAGAGCTATGGATTATGGAGTAGAACGTCCTAGTGGATATAATCGTTTTGATAAAGTTTTACCAGTACCATATTCAAGTACCGATTCCTATAGTCTCTCAGGAGAAGGATTAGGAGGAGGATTCAGAATGTACAATAAAAAAATGGGGCATTACACACCTTCTCCTTCAGAATCACATACTACTTTTTTCTCTGGAGGAGTTGATTTAGATGTTGGATTGGCATCAGGAGCAGGAGCAGATGGAAGTGTTGGCGATCAAGTGCTTAGAATCTCCCATTGGGATGGAACTACCAACTTGGATAATTTTTCTGATGCTACGAACCCCAGTGAAGATGAAGCCAGTTTTTTTCGTTTTACAAATGATTTAGGCGGATCGGTTATTTATGGTGAAAATACCAATTGGAATCAAGCAAGTTCTGGATTTCCCAGTAATTCGCAAATTAGCATTGGCGATGAAAGATCAGCACGTTCTTCCTATATCGGTTATTCCACGAACGAAAAAATTCAAGAAAATACGGGTGAGTTCCTGGCCAATCCAGATGCTTCTAACCCTTTGACTACTGGGGTTAGACCTTATGCCTATACCAAAAGAGAAGATATTCATTCTGATGCGAACAGAGGAAACCCAGAGACCTCAGATCAAATCGGAGAATTCTCAGTGGTTAATGAATCAGGTTCTAGATACACATATGGTCTTCCAGTATACAGTAAGAATGAGGAGAATGTGCAAGTCAGCTTATCTGACAATTTACAGCCTACTGATTTTGTAAATAATTTTTTACTCTACCAACCTGTTCCATCAAATGGAAGTGAAATTAATGTTGAAGCCTTGGAAGCTGTTGTGGGTCAATATTCCAGCGCTCCTTTTGCTTCTACCTATCTGCTAACATCCATCACTACACCCGATTATATCGATAGAACGCAAGATGGACCTACGCCTGATGATTTTGGTGGATACACTGTATTTAACTATAACAAAGTTCATGGTGCTAATTCTGTTTCAAATGATTGGTTCAATTATCGAACCCCTTATGCTGGATTAAACTACTCCAGGAATTCTTTCTCAGATCCAAAAGATGATATGGCAGGATATGCTTCTGGGCAAAAGGAAATTTATTATTTGGAAAGCATTGAAACCAAGACACATATTGCTCGATTTATCACTTCACCTAGATACGATGGGGTAGAGGCGGAAGACCGCACGCAAGCTGCAGATAACAGTTTGTCTATGAACAATAATCTTCAATTAAGGAAATTGGACAAGATAATTTTATTTGAAAAAGATGCCAATGGTAACGATGGTAAGGAATTACAAACCACCTTTTTTGATTATGACAATAGTATTCAATCCGGAGGAGGACTTCCCAACTTTTACAATTATGATGGAAATGCGAATGGCAACGGAAAGTTAACACTAAGAAAAGTGTGGATGGAGTATAATGATGTTTACAAAGCTAAGATTGCTCCTTATTGGTTTCATTATGAGTATCCAGATTTTAGTCTTCCTTATACAGATCCTTCTTTTGATGAGTTAATTCATGTGGATTATGATGGAATTGGAGAAGAAGATCAAAATAGTGAAGACTATGGAAGATATGAGGACCATATCAATAGCTCATTGGCACAAAATGTTACTTATGATCCCTTAACTGTTGACGCCTGGGGTAATTATCAATCCAATACCAGTCGTTATTCAGATTATGAAAAATGGAATGATCAGTCAAACTTGGCCGAACCCAATGAAGATTTTGACCCTGCCATGTGGCAGTTAAAAAGAATCGTTCTTCCATCTGGTGGTCAGATTCATATACAATATGAACAAGATGACTACACTTTCGTGCAGCATGAGGTTGCACATGCATTGGTTAGCTTGGATCCGATATCTGGCACTAATGGAGATACAGGATACTTCTTAAACTTGGATGATGTTGGAATAAGTGATCCAGACGATATTCAAAAATATGCTAACCAAATAAGTGAGTTATATGTCGGAACAGGACGAAAGATGTATTACAAGTTCTTTTATAAGTTACTTGATTGGGATATTCCGCAGCTGGATGACTGCGATAGCGATTTCATTACCGGCTACTTTGATGTTCAATCGGTGAGTGTTGTTGGGAATAAAATTCAAATTGTTCCAACGGACGACCAATTACCTCAAAAAGTATGTAAAGATTTTGTGCGAACACAAAGAGCGGGAATGTTGCAAAATTCAAGTTGCAACCCAGCAGATCCAAATGTGTTTGACGGCTCAGATGCCACAGCTTTTATACATAACCTGATCAATTTCGCCCAATCATTCGACCCTAGCAATAAATGTGTAAATAGGAATAATACCTATAGCTATTTACGTATACCCATTTTTAGAGGAATAAGAACATTATCTGGAGGAAGTCAAAGACTTCAAGGAAAAAGAGGAGGGGGGCTCAGAGTAAAGCGACTCTTAATGTATGATCAGGATAAAACCAACAACTTAGGAAGAGTTTTATATGGTTCCGAATATCACTATATCACCAAGGATTATGAAGGGAATTATATTAGTAGCGGTGTAGCAACGAATGAGCCTGCACCAGCCCGAGAGGAGAATCCAATGATAACAATGATGGAAAGATTTAAGCAATCATTCCTGAATAGAATGGTGGCTGGAAAAGATAAAAAACAAATGGAAGGCCCAATTGGAGAAAACATTTTGCCTGGCGCTTCTGTTGGTTACTCCAATGTAATTGTAAAAGGTATTCATTCTGGTCAGACCCATTCAGGTTATACAGAAAAACAGTTTTATACTGCTTACGATTGTCCGTTCTATTATTCTGATAATAATGCTAATCCGATCGATCCGCAGTGGGCAATAAATAAAGGGTCAAATATGGTTACCGAAATAAATGATGCAGGGACTTCCTTTCCTATTTCTATCCCGGCAGGTATTGTAAATTTCTCAGACCATAAAGTAAAGGCAAGACAAGGTTTCAATTTTGCATTGAACAATATGCATGGTCAAGTGAAATCCAGTGCCACCTACAGCAACTTATATTGGTTAGGAAATGATTTAAAGGCTTCATTAGATTTAATTGAAGATCAAAATGTGATGATAGCAAAGGAAATTCATGAATACTTTGGACCAGGTGAAGATATACCGACTGTTTCAGAACCAAATGGACCAGTTTATCCAGAACCTTTAGGTGTAGAACATGATATTGCATTTGAGTCAAAGCACATTAAGGATAAAACAACATCTGTAAGTATTGAGGGAGATGGAGGAATAGGATTCTTTGGTTTTGTGCCTTTACCATTTATTGCGGTCTCGCCCTCATTCACTTCTGTAAATAACGAGATTTATACACATGTTACTACCAAGGTCACTAATTATCCAGCTGTTTCTAAAAGGGTATCCAGTTACCAAGATGGAATATGGCATGTGACTGAGAATTTGGCTTTTGATAAATTAACGGGAAAGCCAGTTACCACCAGAACCTATGATGACTTTAGTGGAAATAATCTCCCTCTTTTACAAGGAGTCGATCATGATGCATCAGTAACAGCATACAATTATTCTGCTTCAATGATTTATGATAATATGGGACAAAAGGCAGAACACGAGAATCTTCTGGTTCCAAATACTGTTTTGAATAGCTTCGACATAAACAGAATTGGCGCTACCGAACTACAAATTGACCCTACCAATACCAATGGTTTTTGTGATGCATCAAATGCTTTACCTTCCGGATCTTTAGTTCAATTGAGTACTGGTTTTGGTTCTGTTGAAAAAGACATTTACCATATAGATTACATTCAAGATGGTGTGGTTTATCTGCAAGAAGTTTCCTTTTCAGATTATACTTCCAATATGGATCCAAATATCAGCTTGCGCATTATTCGTTCGGGAAAAACGAATCAACTTGCATCTTCTGCGGGGAGTGTTGTGACCTATGGCGAATCGCAATTAGATGTTGATCAACCCTCTGCTGCTCAACTGAGTTCAATGAATGCACTGGTATCCGCTTTAAATTCTGCGTTACCAAATGGAATGGTGCCCGGTTCCTTTGTAGAAAGTACTACTTCCAATATTGATCTTTTCTTCAATGGAGAATGTCAGCCTTTTCCAGGAAGTAATCATCATATTGAAATTCAAGGAAATCAATTGAATATAGTTCAAACCTCGAATACTTCTTCTAGTCCTTTGAATATGCCCTGTGAAGATATTAGACCTTATGTTTTAAATTACCTCAATCAGTACTGGGATGCCTTTCTCAAACCTATTGACTATCCTGATTTAACAGATTCTGAATGTAAAGAGAAAAGATTCAAAATAGGGAATGACTATTGGTATTATGATATGGCAAGCTTCACTCCTGTTGAAATTCAACAAATGGCTAATGATATTTTTAGTCAAGCAGTGCATCCAGAGTTGGTGGGAACAGAGTGTGAATTGTTGGTAAGCGATTTCTTCATTCCAATATTCAGAAGGCCGCACCCTGTTTTAACTCAACACAAAAAAGATGGAAAGAGAATTTACAGAAATGGAGAGATCATTATTTATGATGTTCTTCTAGATCAATATTACTGTGTAATGGTTGAATGCGATCCTGAAAAAGAACTATTGGTACTTTATTATGGAGTAACTGATGGAAATGGTATTCAAGCCTTACCCAGATATACCGATTTTGCTCAATTAGAAAAAGTGGCTTTTGATCCCAATCATGATGTTGGATCTTTTATAGCTGGACTAATGGATTGCATGATCTTTAAGTATCCAGATGATTTGACAGCCAGTTCAATTTCAGTTCCCATTTCAGAAATTTCTACCTTAGGAATGAATTGTGGAGGCTCGGAGCCAATAAATAAAATAGTATGTTCCAACGATCTTACCAATGATGGAACAGGAGAGTTTGGTATAGAAACTTCTTCTGGAGAATACAATTTAGTTTATTATCCATTTGGAGAAACATGTAATGCTACATTCATTGATGTTTCCTGTCTCTCTTTTTGTGAATTCACTCGGTCAGTTATAAAGAATGTATTGAATTCAGGTTTTACGACCTATGACGATCAATGGAATTTCGAAAGTGATTTATTTGCAGACAACAGTACGGAAGCTAATAATTTTCTCTCTCAAAATGATTACGAAGTTGGAGCGAAAGGAAAATGGAGACCTAGTTCATCCTATGCATACCAGGAAGATAGGGGGAAACTAAATGAATATTCTGATCCACTCATTTATGAAGCCAATTACAATACTGGGGTTTACGACTTGCTGACTTTCGATTGGTTCAATCCAGATAATTATGCTCAATACAAGAAGACCAGTGAAGTGACCATGTACTCACCAAATGGCCAGGTTCTAGAAGAGAAGAATATTATTAATATTCATAGTGCTGCGAAATTTGGTTATGACCATATGTTGCCATACGTAGTAGCACAAAATTCAGATTATCAGTCTTGCTTATTTGAAAGTTTCGAGAATTTTTATTCGGGTTATTTAGAAGACGGATTTGTTTTAGACCCAAGTGTAGGAATGGTATATGCCAATGACGCTCATTCAGGTAATGCCTGTCTTAAACTTCTTCCAAGTAATGATGGACTGCATTTACATACTATGGATGATCAAAGCGATTTATTTGACCAAGGGGCCATTGTTAAACTCTGGTTAAAATCCGATCGAAGTGATCGGCATAATATTGCTCAAGATTTAAAATGTATAGTCAATGATAATTTGGGTACAAACATTTTTACTGCCTCCTTTTCAGAAGTTGCAAGAACAGGTGAATGGGCACTTTTTGAAGCAAAACTTCCTTCAAATCTGGATCATGAATCAAGCCTTTATGTTCGTTATGATTTTGATTATGCATATGAAGAACTATTTATTGATGATCTGAGACTTCAACCTTTGAATTCTCAATTGTCAAGCTATGTTTACGATACCGAAACGTTTAGACTCTTAGCTTCTTTTGATGATCAAAATTTCGGTTTATTCTACCAATATAATGATGAAGGTCAACTTGTGCGTCAATTGAAAGAAACCACAAGAGGGATGAAGACCATCAAGGAATCACAATACAATACGCACGAATACCTAGACGCGCCATGGTAAAATTCACACTAAAAATCATATTCATCTTCCTATTTCAATCAATTTGTTTTGGACAAGATTGTAAGCAAGAGCTTTTGGAAGTATTCAAAACCTCTATTGAAAAGTTTGATCAATTAGAACAGAATATAGCTATTCGCTATTCAATCAATCAAAAGGTAAAAGATCAAAAAGAAGAACGCTTGAATTTTGAACTTTATGCTAATGCAGAAAAGAATTATTTGATATGCGATGACTATTCAGTTTATGCAGATCAGAAACTTACAGTTAGTATCTCCGAAAAAGATAAAACTATCTATGTCGGGAATTCATTGGAAGAGTCTATTAAAAAAGATCGGATTAAGAATCTATTCAACTTTGACTATAGGATGTTCGATAAACTTAAAGTAGAAAGTTGCGAAGAAACAGAAGATGGGAAGAAAAGAATAGTTCTTATCTGTCCTGAAATATGGCAGAGCCAATTGAAAGTGGAAAGAGTAGAATACTTGTATGATCAAAAAACGAATCAAATTATCGAGGCTCAGATAAATTATCCATCAGACTCCATGATTCAACAAATGAAGATTGTCATCCATGAAATGAGTTTTGAAAGCGATAATGAGTTATTAGAACTTAACCCTCAGGATTTTATTCTGGAAGGAGATGAAATCAAACTTATATATAAAGATTATGTCATTGAAGAAATAGGAACGGGACAGACCATTGTTCAACAAAACAAAAGCACAAACTAATTATGAAAAATACGGTACTTCAATCGCTCGTTTGCATTATTGCGTTAGCAATGATGCCATGCATGTCAATAAATGCACAAGCCCCTACTCCAGACATCTATCAGTGTATTGGTTCGAATGTTATTGGTCCAAATGGAGTTGTTAACTCTACGGTTTCCATCCAAGAAGGTCAAGTTTTATTATGGGACAATCAGAATTGGTCTCCAGGTTGTTATGGTCAAACGCCATATCTAGGATGCTCAAGTTGTCAACATAATCCGAATGACTGGTGGGGTTATAATCAAAATGGCCTACATATATGGTGGAATTTGTCAGGTAGTTTTGATGCAGGTTTTGGTGACTATGGTAATGGTTGTACAGGAGGAAATGGATATGAATGTGATTTAAATGTATCTGTAAGCCCAACCTATACTGGTGGTCAATTCGCTCTTAACGGAGAACAAGATGTCTATTCTGGTTGCGAGTTCACATATACTGTACCACCGAAAAATAATGATTGGCTGGAATATAGATGGAATTTGGGAACTGCGAATTTAATTCAAGATAATGGAAATAGCTTAGTTGTTTCTTTTCCTCCCGGAACAGGAAATACCACAATAGTTTGCGAAGTTGTAAACCCATCCAATTATGCTACTTCACCCAATGATGTTGTACTTTACACCGATCAAATACAAGTCGATTATACGGACCTTGCAAATGTGCAAATGACAGGTAATCAAGGAATAGCAGGTGGAGCACCAACTTTTTGTCCCTATGGAAATCAATATGTTTACACTTTATCAAATTCGACTTCAATTCCTTCAGGTTCAATAATTGACTGGACCGTTCCTTTTGGAACTGAAATATTCTCTGCAAACGCTAATAATACTTCTATTTCTTTATTGTTCAATTCTAATGCTATTTCGGGTAATGTAACGGCTAGTATTGAAACACCATGTGGAGAAATTGTCGTTCGTGATCTATATGTGGAGTTAAGTCCCGGTTTGCCAATAACTCCTGACATCATAGGGCCAAGTGTGGTATGCCAAGGCACATCTAATGTTATCTATTTTGTACCTCAAGTTCCAAATGCAAACTACTATCAATGGAGCCTAAATCAAAATACGATTAATAGCGGAAATTTTAGAAATTTTTCGTTCCCTGTTGCAGGCATCTATACCATAACCGTTATTCCTTATGGAGATTGTGGCCCAGGAGCTCCATCAACTATTGATGTTCAGGTTGTAAGTGGCGGAGGTCAAGCTAGCATAGATCAGTTGCCAGGTGAAAATCATGCGAGTCTAAATAATGCAATTGGAGGCTTGAGCGATTTTGAATTGCTCATGAATCCCTGTGAACAGATCAGCTCTTGCATAGCAATGGAATTGGACAAATCATGGTTAGAACTGGACTTAGATCTAGGAGATTTATATGAATTTGGTCATAACGCTTTTAATGCTGATTTAGAAGTTAAAATAGATATGTATGATGACTATTCAGGAGGAAGTCTAGTTGATTCTCAAACAGCCTTTCTCAACATTCAAGAAAACCAACCTAAGAATAGGTACCGCATAGAAACTACAATAGATTTTTTATCTATAAAGAGATATGAGTTTTCTGTTATGTCTTATAATGCAGATGCAATTGTTCAACCTGCCGTACGCTTTCAAGCGCGTTATTTTGCAGACTGGAAAAAAGATGCACGAACAATTAATACCTTGATTGATGTCAATGCAATGTTAACTTCTCCACTTAGCTCAAAATATCATTTTGAATGGGATTTGACATGCTCAGATCTGAGTTTTGACAATTATGAAATTCAAATATTGAAGATTCAAGACCTGAATGATGACTCAGAGACCGGCCCATTTTATTCTTATGGTTCAACAACAAATCTCGATTTTGAAGTAGATTGGTCAAAGGCCCTAATAGTTGAAACCCAATCCAATCTGAAATGGATAGATCTTACCATGGCAGAAGGAGAAGGATATTATTTATGGAGAGTACGTCCCATTGGAAATTACTTTGTCGGAGGAATAGCGGATGACAGAAATTGGGGACTATTTTCTCCGGTAGGGCCCTATTCAGATGGTTATTACTCATCTACTCCATCTGGTAATTTTGTAGTTAATATGGCTCCAGTACCACAAATTGATGAATCCTTAAATTGGATTTATTCTCGAGTATTTGTGGAAGCAGAATTAGACCCTGATAAGGGAGTGAAGATCGGTGAGAGTATGAGCTATGCAAATGGTCTCAATCAAAGTATTGTCAATCAGAATTTGTCCAATGAAAATGGGTTAATTGTCAACCAAAGCATTTATGATTACAGCGCTCGACCGGTAGTTCAGACCTTACCTGCTCCGGTGGACGGTCAAAATTCATTTGGATTCAATTCTCAGCATTTGATGAAGGAACAATTGACCAATCAACTTTACAATGCAAGTCACTTTGATGAATGCGTGAATTTTGATAATCCATTATCCGTTTTGGATGACGTTACAACGGTTCAAGCCTACTATTCTGATAATAATGTACTTGATCCTATCGCCAATGCAGAGGGATTTCCATTTGCTAGGACACTTTATGCTAATGACGGCAGAGTGAAAGAACAGTCAGCACCAGGATTAACTTTAAAGCTAAATGGTGATGTAGGAAAAACCACAAAAACCTATTTCTCAGGTGTCATGCAAGATGAACTTTTGCGGATTTTTGGAGATGAGGCTCCTTTGTCTTCAAATTGCCAAAAAGTAATTACCGTTGACCCCAATGGAACAGCGACAGGAGTGTATAAAGCTAAAAGCGGAGAAACTTTAGCATCTTTCCTTATTTACAATGGTAAAAACGAATATCCTTTAACGGTTCCTATCCAAGATGATATTTCGCAATATGAAACTGCGGTAAGCACAACTTCTGGTGCGGATAATTTACTCGTAGGGCTAGAATCACAATTAGGCTCTTTTACTGCTAATGAAGTGATAGATAATCACCTTCCATTTGGTCTCAATGGAGTTCAGTCAAGCACGGTCATCAATACAGCAGAGCCCTTTGTTTCGGTAGGTATCAATTATGAAATCACTCCTAATTTTTTCGAAAACGAGTGCAGCACGATTGAATACTGCACGGTATGTGATTATGACGTAAATATCAAGGTCCTGCCTCTAGAGCTAGATGTTTGTTCTGGATCACCTGCACTGCCCATCTATGATCATACTATTCTTTTTCCTGGTGGGCAAATTGCCGATTGTAATACACCTCCAGGAACTGAATATTGGCCTACAACCTCTGTGACTTTAAATGATCCTGGATCATATATAGTTCTAATGACAGTGAATACCCATAACATTGATCCTACCACAATCTCAACAAGCGATCCAAGTGGCTCTTCCTTCTTAGAACAAGGAATGGACGGTTTGGAATCTTTGATCACTAATGCTTATCAAAATGACTTGTTTGATGACAATACAGGTTGGCTAACGGATGCTGAAGGAGATCCCATTCTCATGCCTTGGTCAGGAACAGGTGCTTTTGTGCCGACAATTAATCCAGATTTTTCACTGGATGGAATGTACGATGAATGGATTAATGGAGGTATTCCATTTAACATGACCATAGAGTACGATCTTTTAGGACAAATAGATCATTTCACATATTTGCCCAATGGCTTTTGCGAACCTATCATTATCCCTTATCTGCCTTGCGCTTTGGCAGATGAAGATTGTTCTACCTTTCCCTTTGAAAATGATTTCAATCAATACTGGATAGACAAATATGCAACCGACCCAGATCTTACGGGAACACCTCCGGTTTATGGTGACTTATTCGCAAACAGTCAGTTCGGCCCGGATTTAAGCCCAGTAAATTATCCGCCTTCTGCTTTTCCTATTATGATTTCAAATATGATGTTGGAAGTAGACTTAGATGGAGATGAGCTTTATGCATGCAGTGATGTCATGATGTGCTGGGAATTTTTAAGAGATAATTATTTAGATATTGTAGAAGGCTATGCTAGTTCTGGTTCCACTGTTCAATTTGATTTCATTGCGGAATTTCTGGCTTGCACAGGAACCAATTACTACGGTTTTACAAATGATGCAAGTGCAAATGCGGAAGGCGCGGTATATGGTACGGATGGAATCAATGATCCAATGCCCACATTTGATGATCCTGCCAGTTTTATTACCCATGCCTACTCCTTTTTCTATCATGAATTTTGGGATGAAAATCAGATCTTGACCTTAAATAATCAATTACAATATTGCTACAGTAACTGTTTGTTAGAAGATGGTGACCCTCTAAATCCACAATGCATTGTCCCATCATCAACAGTAAGCTATTTGAACAATGTTGGCCCTGGTAGTACTGCTAATTTCAATTTTCCTACCTGGTCCTGGAATGATCCATCTTTGACACCAGAAGAGATCAATAATATTTGGTACATGTTTTTGAGTTGTGAATCAAATATTAATAATGGTCTTAATCTGCCTGCTCCAAATACCAATGATGTATTGCAAGATGTCAATGATCAAATGGTTGGAGAGTGTATGGATCGATGCAATTCTTTGTACGATGATTTTTATGACGCTATCATAGATGAATATTATGCCATTGGAAATTATATTTCAACCGATCAATACTATTTAGAGCCAACTTTTGCCACTCAAGCAGACTACGATGCTTACCAGTTGTTTTTATCATCGGGCTCTTATGTGTGGCCGAATGATTGGACACAAATTTACAATGCAAGTCAAAACGGGACAATCAATGTAGATGATTGGATACCCCATCAGGATTTTCCGGTTGATTTAAATGAAATCCCCAGTGAAATAATTATTGAGATATGTGAAATTGAGTGCTTAGCCGCAGCTCTTTTAGAGCATTGTAAAGAAACCTGCGAACCTTCCTGGTATGAAGTCGATCTTGATGGTGATGGAATAATTGGAGAAGTTCCGACAGACCTTGATGGAAATATTGAACCCTACGCTATGGAAGAATTGTTGGCCATTCAAGAGGTCTTAATTTCCACTAGCTTTGATCTAACTTTCCCTGATCCTGAAGGGGAATGCCCTGAAGGTTATGATCATATTTGTGTTTTTGAACCTGCAATTATTGTAGATGATGAAAACGACCCAACGGGTGTGGCGCATTTCTTAAAGAAGACCACAGAAGATCCTCAGGAAACAGAATGTTGGACCTGTTCAAAAACTCCAACATCACAAGAATTTGTTTTAGCCATTAATGACGCCCTAGATAACTTCTTGCCTTTTATAGATAATTCTTTTAATGCTAACACCTATATAGCCTATGAAGGATGGGAATACATTGAAAACCCCTATAATCAGGAAGGGCGCTTTGAATGGACTTGGGATCATCCTTATTTCGAGGGAGTAGAATGCCCAAGAGATAATATAAAGATCATTATAAATCTGGTTTATAAATGCAATAGTTCATACAATCCTAATCAGATAATGGGCTTTGCTTCAAGTAGTTCAAATATTTATACAAGCCTAGGAATTTATGACATTATGATTCGGGTAGGTGCAAGTTCCAATGACATTGTTTTTTATTCCAAGCCAGGAGACTACTGCATAAATGAGACACCAACTTTGTCTGATATGCTTGCCGTTGCGCCTCATTCTTTTACAGATGCACATTTCGCATTTGATCTGAATACTTCCAATCAGATTACATTAGACTTTGCAAACCCACCAAATGGATATTATGGATCTTACTTTGCAAATGCTGGAGATGCCTATATCATGCATTGGACACTTGTAAATGGAGGCCCGCATTGTGGAGATGATTCAGGAGGTGATCCTTTACCCAATATCAGCACTTCATATGAGTATTGGGAATGTGAGTCCTTTAATAATCTATTGCCTTTTTGCGATCGTGAATGCCCGGAGACAGATGCAGAAATCTGTTTTGATTGGAGCATGATGGAAATTCCAGAAGATGTATTCATTCCTCAACCCATACTTTGCGAACAAGAAAACACAGAACAGCTAGTAAGCACTATAACTACTCAGATTCAGGAAATCGTGACTAATCAATTGAATAGCCATTATCAATCTTATTTGGATAAATGCGCTGATCCAAATGAAATTATGGATGAGCTCAGCTATAATATGGCCTTTGGTTATCACCACTATACCCTGTATTGTTATGACCGTGCTGGAAATTTAATTTCTACTGTTCCACCTGAAGGAGTGAATTTACAAGAACCCGCTCAAGGAGATCCATATGTAAGAATACCGCTGGACCATCGAATGAAAACTACCTATGATTACAACAGCTTAAATCAGCTGACCGCACAAAGTACACCCGATGGCGGAGCAACAGCATTTGGGTATAACGATATTGGACAATTGCGTTTTTCTCAAAACGCTAAACAAGTCTCTGATGCAACCTACAGTTATACCAAATACGATCATCTATCCCGTATTATTGAAGTAGGTGTATGTCAGGGAGATTTTAATGTAGCTATTGATCCTGCCAATATTAATGACAATACTTTTCCCAATAGTAATCTTAGTGAAGTAGTACAAACCTTTTATAGTGAATCTTGCCCAAGCCCTCTTGTAGATCAAAACTTCTTGCAGAACCGGGTAAGTTATACGGTTCGATTAGGAGACGGAACACAAGACGATATCAAAACCATATACAGCTATGACGCCCATGGCAATGTGGAAACGGTTTACCAGCATATCCCTGATCTGGGAGTAAAATCAACAAGCTATGAATACGATTTGGTTTCGGGTAATGTGATTTGTGTGATCTATCAAAAAGATCAATCGGATCAATTCATGCATAAATACAGCTACGATTCGGACAACAGAATAGAACAAGTTTACACCTCTTTTGATGGAGTCTTATGGGATCGAGATGCAGAGTATGATTATTACAAACATGGTACGTTGAGTAGAACCGAAATCGGTCAGGATAAAGTTCAGGGATTGGATTTTATCTACACACTCAATGGTTGGTTAAAATCCATTAATCACCCAACATTGACTGTTGCCAATGATATTGGTAATGATGGAGATGCGATGTCTTCCGTGGCTAAGGATGCCTTTGGTATGCAACTCAATTATTTTGCAGGAGATTACAAAAGAAGTTCCGGGTACGGACAAATTTTAGATAGTGCCCACCCATTGACTGCATCCATAAACGGAAATGGTAGTTTATATAATGGGAATATCAGCTCTTGGTTTTCACAAGTTCAATTTCCGGACGCGACTAATGAGCAATACGCTGGAGAAATGATGGGTTATACCTACAAGTACGATGAATTGAACCGATTGGTGCAAGCCAATTTCAATCATCACAATGGTTCATGGAACAGTTCTGACCATTATTACTCTTTTTATACCTATGATGCCAATGGTAATTTAGAACACCTGAAAAGAAGAGCCTTTGGTATGGGGAATATGGATGAGTTGACCTATCATTATGAAGATGACTTAAATGGTAAAAGATTGGCCAATCGACTCTATCATTATAAAGATGAGGGAGGGGATAATAATTATCATGACCTTCAACCCATTGCTCCTTTTGATGGTGCCAATGTGGTCAATGGAAATAATTTTAGATATGATGAGATAGGTAATTTAGAAAAAGACATTTCTGAAAATATTGATTTAATTACCTGGTTGGCAAACGGTAAAGTTGAATCGGTCATCCATGAGGGCGGAACACAGGAAGGACCTGATATTTATTTTCAATACGATGCTTTGGGTAACAGAATATCAAAGTTAGTGGTAAATAAAGATGTGAGCGGAGATCCCTTACCTTTTGAACAATGGGAATGGACCTATTATGTGAGGGATGCTTCAGGAAATGTAATGGCTATTTATGACCAGGTAAATACACCTATAACGGATGGTTACAATACTGAAATTAAATGGGCGGAAACTCCTTTATACGGTTCTTCTAGAATAGGAATGATTATTCCTGATCAGCTTATATCTAGTATAGATATCAATACCACTACTGGAAATCAGGTAGCTGCAACAACTAAAAGTACTTCGGCTATCGGAACCGTTCTAATGAGCTATGACAAGGATACCGATATTACAAAACCTATAGTTGTTTCTGACGAAAGTGGTGAGCTAGAAGTGCTGGATAATTATGGAGAATATGAAGGAGAACCCAGTCCTGCCGTTAATTTGATCTCAGATAAAAAAGGAACTGTCCAATTCTCCGTTTTGGGCTTGAATCATGAAGGACAAAATACCATAAGAATATTCAATGCGGAAGGAGATATTATAGAAGGTTCTGAGGAAATCGTGGCTGATATGAACTCTGAGATGGAAGTCATTGAATTCAAAGCAGGACAATTGTATTATCTGTTCTCAGTAGACGACAAAGGCAAATTACTCTATCATCAAATAGATATGACTATGAACGATGGCTTGGGAGGAATACCAACCTTGGGAGAATATCCAGCCATTAATATCCCGCTCAGTTCCCAATTTAATTTCAGATCAAAAATGAGTGTTATTGAAGAATCTGAATTGGGGAATAAGGTCTTGATCACTAGAAGAATAGAAGAGGAAAATGACGTCCTGCATTTCATCTATTTTGATGATAGCAGAGGCATTCAAATTGAAGGGCACGATGTAGGAAGATATTTCACAAGTGCCACTGAGGATGAAGTTTTTGGTATGGAACTTTCTACTTCTAATGAAATCATTGCAATGACTGTAAATGAAGAGCTATCCAATGCTAATGGTTTTGGTAAAGTTCATATTCTTCAGAAAAATGTAAGAGATGATTCCTATAAATTGACGGATGCGATTATTGGCCTAAATGAAGGAGAATTAGGAGATTTAGCAATAAGTCCTGAATCTAAATTTGTATATTACCTGGAGTATACACCAAATATGGTTTATGTCAATCAGTATGATCTTCTGACTGGAGAGCATAATGTAATTATGGAAAAAGAAAATGATGGAGAACAATCTTCAATCATGAATATGAATGATGGAAAAATATATGTTTCCAATTTTAATGTAGCTGGCTTACAAGTTATTTCCAATCCAGATCAAATAGCAAGTGAATTGGATATAGAAAGCAAGGATATATTCTTAGGAGGAGTAAAACTGGGAATAGCAGCTAATTTACCAGCTGCCCCAATAGGTTTAGCTCCAGTTGGAATGCCTGCTTACTACCATTGGAGAGCCTTAGGGCAAAAAAGATATGAGCTGAATGATCACTTAAGTAATGTAAGGGCGACTATCACTGATGTTAAGATTCCGCTCAATTTCGCTGGGAATGGACTGCCGTTTGAATTTGAAAGCGATGTGACTTCGGCTTATGATTATTATGCCTTCGGGATGACCATGCCGGGTAGGCAGAACTCTGGATCAAATGATTATCGTTATGGGTTTAACGGTAAGGAAAAAGATGAGGAGATTAAAGAAAACGGTAATTCATTGGACTTTGGGGCAAGGTTGTATGATTCTAGGTTGGGGAGATGGTTAGGTCTTGATCCTTTGGCATCCAAATATCCATCATTATCAGCTTATATTTTTGCAGGAAATATGCCGATTATTGCAATTGATCCTGATGGAAAAGAGATTAGAATAGCGATTCCAGAAGATTCAGATGCAAGAGTCAAAATCGAAAAAGCATTAGAAATAATAAGAGAATTGTATCCTGATAGATATGAAGCTTTAGATAAATCAGAAATAGTTTACGAAATCAGTATTGGATCTTTGAATGAAACAGCAGAGCCGGTACCAGGAGAATCTTTTACATATGGAGTTACTGAAACTTCGTATACTACTACAGGTAATTTGACTGTTTCTCCAATTTTGAATGATGCTGGTGAAATAACTGGAGGCTCAGTTAAAAGGCATAGAACAGCGGAAGAACAAGAAGCTTTCAGAAATGAAAACCCAGGTGTTGATATACTAGAGTATGATAATAACTTAGTTCCTTCAAGTAATGAAGAGACTGCTGAAAGAATTGAAATAGATGCAGTTCAAAAAATTATTATTGATCCACAGGCATTAATATATAAGAAAAGAACGGCTGAAGTGGTTGGACATGAATTATTAGGACATTCTTGGTTTAATACAATATCAAGTATAGTTCAAGGTTTTATTTGGTCAGAGATTGGCGAAGAGAGCAAGAAAGGCCATGATAAGAACAATCCAGGCGGTATTGAGTCGGACAATGTTGAGTCAAATATTTCAAAAAATTATAAAAAGGCCAAGAAGGCCATTAAAGAAAGAAGTAAAAGTAAATGAACAAATTAATATTGATACCTATTCTGATGAGTTCATTAGTTCTCAATTCTCATTCAGGATTGCAATTAGAATATTCTAATTCAATGCTTTATGTAAATGTTAACTCCAGCACTAAAGATTTGGAACTATATAAAAGAGCTGTTCTTCAAAGTTTCATGGGAAAGAGTGAAAAAGAAATATTTTACTTCTATACGAATAGTGAGCCTGAAATAATTTGCCGAAAATATAGTATCAGCATTAATAACATTCAAGCTACACAAATTATTAGTCGAAATGAAAATGAAAAGTTTCTTGTTAAAGAAAGGAAGATTAGGAAAAAGATAAATGTTCAAATGGGATCTGATTTATATGAGTCCATGATGACTGGCTGTTTCTTGTCAATTTCAGATTCTTTATTTGTTAATGAAAAATCGGATGATGATTCATTAGGAAAAGAAAAACGGTCTTTTTTTAGCCATCCAAGCAAAAATCTTATAGTACTTGTAAACAATGGGAAAATTATCAAATCAGCATATGCGGAATCCCCATTTGCTCAAAAGAACTCTTTTCCAGATAGATTAGATGTTAATGTATTTGTAGACACTGCCAGGAGACTTAGATTAATCGATAAATAGTTAAATTAATGGAACACGTTGGAGCCAAAGTTGACCTAAATTAAATCTTCAAGAAGTTTAGAAAAATTAATTAGGACGGTTAACTGAATTTAGTAAAAAAACCAACAAGGTAAAGTGATGGAATTGAAAACAACTGAGAAGAATGTTCTATAATACATATGAATGATGGAAAAATATATGTTTCCAATTTTAATGCAGCAGGTTTACAAGT
>CAZSQZ010000010.1:0-121665 GCA_964609215.1 uncultured Flavobacteriales bacterium | reverse complement strand
GTAGATACGACAGCTCCGACTATAGAAGCTGCAGCAGATGCAACAGTAGAATGTGATCAAGATGTTCCAGAAGCAAGTGCAATGGTTTCTGATATTTGTGGTATGGCTTCTTGGATAGTTGAAGAAGTAATAATTGAAGGAGATTGTCCTCAAGAATATACTTTGGAAAGAACATATACGGCAGAGGATGAATGTGGAAATACTGCAGTTGATACGCAGACTATAACTGTTGTAGATACTACAGTTCCTACTTTTGATGAACCACTATCAAATCTAGATGTTGATTGTTCAGTTATAGATGTTTTAGAACTTACAGCTTATGCTAACGGAGAATTGACTCCATCAGAGGAAGCTGAATACTTTAACTTCTTAAGAGATCTATTCTTCGACAATGGTTTAGTCCCAACTAATATTCAAGATAATTGTGACCCAGAGCCTGTATTAATGGAGGAAACAATTATCGCTCTTGGATGTGGAGAGGTGGCTTGTCCAGCAGTTGGACAAGTAACTTGTATTTTCTTTATTGAGGATGCTTGTGGTAACATTACAGAACCAATAGAAACAACAATTACTGTAATTGATGAAACTGATCCAGTTCTTTTAGGCTTGCCTTCAGATGAGACTGTTGAATGCGATGATATACCTGAGCCTGCCGAAGTAACGGCAACAGATGATTGTGCTTGTTCCTTAGATCTTAATTTTGAGGAAGCAATAATACCAGGGAATTGTCCAAATAATTATACCATCTTAAGAACATGGACAGCTACTGATCAATGTGATAATGAAGCTGAGTATACTCAAACGATTGCAGTTGAAGATACAACAGCTCCAACATTAGTGGTTGCTGAAGATGTTACGATCGAATGTGATGAAGATGTACCAGCTCCATTCTATGTTTCTACTGATAATTGTTCTGATCCAGTTGTTACGGTTACAGAGCTTATTATAGCAGGAGATTGTCCACAGACATTTACTATTGAAAGAACATATACTTCTGATGACGGATGTGGTAATACTACTTCTGATGTTCAGTTAATTAATGTAGAGGATACGACTAGTCCAGTTATAGGAATTCCAATTCCACTAGATGTTATCAAAGAATGTACAGAAATAGGTATTGACCTTTTCGACCTTTATGATTATCTGGAAGGAACTGCAAGTGCTGCAGATTCTGCTGCTGTTGAAATGGCAGTAGTTGAATTATTTGAAGAATGTAATTTAGATGCTCCTGCAACTGATAATTGTGGCGAAGTGACTGTGTATCCAGTTGATATTCTTATTGCTGGATTCAATTCATTGAAATTCCCTGAAGCTGGGTTATTTGAAATTACTTGGGAAGCGGTTGATGAGTGTGGAAATGTTTCTGATAACACTATCACTTCATCTATTACTGTTGTAGATAATACACATCCTCAAGCCGTTTGTCAGGATATTACTGTAGAACTGAATGAAGATGGATATGTAATTGTTGACCCAGCTCTCATAGATGCAGGAAGTTCTGATAATTGCGGTCCAATATTCTTATCCTTAGATGAAGATTCATTGACATGCGCAGATATAGGAAATAATGTGATTAACCTTCTTGTATTTGATCTAGGAGGTAACTTAGATATTTGTACCGCAAATGTTGAAGTGTTGAATAATAATCCATCTGGTCTGCTTTGTCCTGCTGATACAACAATTGGAACCGATAAAGATCAGTGTTCTGCCTTCCTAGTAGGTGAAATTATTACTGCAAGACCAAGTAACCCTTGTGAGAGTATGGAAATCATGTACGAAATCGTATTTGCCGATGGAACCACTGAAACAGGAACTGGAGGAGAAGCAAGTGGATTATATGAAATAGGAACGCATATAATCAATTGGGTTGCAGTTGGAGAAGATGGGACTGAATATACATGTTCTACAACTATAACTGTGGAAGATGATCAGGAGCCTTCGCCATTGTGTAAGAATATAACAGCTTCATTGAATAATTTTGAAGTAACTGTTCCTGCATTTGCGTTGAATGCTTTCAGCACTGACAATTGTCAAGGTGAGTTAACTTATCTTGTGAATGGTGAGCCAACAATAAGTTTCACTTGTGAGGATTTAGGAGTAAACTTTGTAGAGTTGTCAGTTATTGATGAAGCTGGAAATGTTGGAATCTGCATTGCTTCAGTTGATGTTCAGGATCCATTAGGAAACTGTGCTGAATTGGAATGTGCTGCACCAGCAGATTTAGAACATAATATTCTTCCTTCGGGAGTAATGTTAACGTGGACGCCTCCTACCGGAGCCGAAGCTTGTCAAATTGTAGGTGGCCCTGAAGGTGGAACAAACTCAGCATCTATTATTAAGTATGCTCCTAATGTATTCCAGCATTTTGTTCCTAACAGTGCATTAAATGCCAACATAACTTACCAATGGAAGGTGAGATGTGCTTGCGAGCTTGATCCGCTTGATGTTAGTGATTTCTCAGATTACGATTTCTTCTCCTTAAATGCAGGATTAATTGGGCAATTTGATAATCAATTGGAAGAAATGGATCAAGAGGATTACAAAATCATTCCTTTTGAGGGATTAACTACGGAAGTTTATCCGAATCCAAATAATGGTCTGTTCTCTATAGAATCTAATTTTGATCAGTTTGGATTAGAGGTATATGACTTAAATGGTAAGCTAGTTCATTCAGAGCTGAATATTAAATCTCAGATACATTCTGTTGATTTAAGCGATGTTGAGAGAGGAATATACTTTGTAAGAGTATTCAATGAATTAGGCTTAGAAGAAAGAATAAAAATCATCATTCAGTAAGAATTGATGATTCTAAAATAACTCAAAACCCTGTTCTTAACGGAGCAGGGTTTTTTTATAAAAAAACCTTTCTCATTTTTTGTCGTAATACTTTTTGAATGTTACATTTGTGCCCCTTCAAAAAGTTGAAGGATTCAAAGAAAATATTGGTCTGGTAGTTCAGCTGGTTAGAATACCTGCCTGTCACGCAGGGGGTCGCGGGTTCGAGTCCCGTCCAGACCGCAAAATATAACCTGACTCCATTGGAGTCGGGTTTTTTTGTGAGAAAATTTTGAACTTGCTCGAAAGTTTTATAATGAAAAAATTTATGAGCGAAGCGAATATGGCTGAAGGTTTTGACGGTCACCATTTGGGTTCGAGTAACGAAGCTTCCCGTCCAGACCATGAAAGGAGTATGGGTTTTAGAAAATCTCTTAAACCCTTTTTTCATTTGCACAGGATTTGCACAGGAAAAGAGTTAATTCAAAGCATATAGCAAGTCAATGCCAGCAAAGAGAGTAAGACCTAATTCTCTTTTATTTACTCTAACTGCTAATTCATGACTTTCTTTGTTTCTAATATCTTTCAATTTAAGACCATTTTCAAATTGGAGTTTGCTAATCCAATTGCAGTCCCGAGCATATTTTAGTAAATTATGTAGCATAGGTTTCTGCTTAAACTTGTGATCTTGTCTGACTTTCTTTTTAAGCTCATTTTCGACAATTTTAGCCAAATCCTTGACAGCCTTAGAACCTTTGCCGTTTTTCATTTGATTGAGTACTGAGTCAAGTTCTACATGCACATCAGCATCTAGATTGTCTGTGTTATTCTTTAACTTATTTATTTCTTCTACTAAATCTGGGGTCATACTTTTTTCATCTTTAAGATATCTAGTCAATAATTCAAGGTAAGCTTTCTTAAATGACTCCTTTTCTTGATTCAACTTTTCAATTAAAGATTCTTTTTTTCTTAATCTTTGGCGTTCATCAATAAAAAGCCAAATCGCTATTAAAGCTATTACTCCAGCACCGATAACCATTAAATTTTTCATTTAGGATTAATTTTTGTTTTTTTCTATTTCATGCTTAGTACCTCCACCAAGCCATTCTCCTGTTAAGACCCATATTTCATAGAAGTATAACCATTCACTAGCCCAAGGAATGATTGTGTCCACCAATAGTTTTCCTTTGTTCCATTCTTTTCCATCAGGAAAGAATAAACAAAGCTTTTGCTTTGAGGTTGAATAGACATGTGGAAGACTGGTCTCTTTTTCAAAAAGTGCTAGCTTTTCAGGTTCAACTACAAAGGTTTCTACCTTCTCATTTTCTAGTTTCACTGCTATAGAATATTCCGAGCTCAGAGAAGTAGGTTTTAGTTTACCCAACCACCAAAGGCGGAATTCCCCTCTTTTGACGTAGCTGTCAGGAAAAGCTTTCAATAACATCTTTTCTTGGGTAATTAGAGGTAATTCTCTAATTTTCCTATTATCTCCCATTCCCGTGAAAATTATGGTTCTTTACCTTCTTACTACTTTCAGTGCTTAAAGCTGTCCCTAGTATTCCTGTTCCAACAGACATTCTAAGACTACCACTTTCACGAGCACCCCTAGTACTTTTGCCTAAAGCAGTAAACGTTTTTCTTACTATATCTTCTCCAAACCCTTTATTTAAGGACTCATTGATCCATTGCATACCTTTGTCTTTTCCTAGTATTTCTTCAAAATACAGTTTGGCATCATTCAACCATTCAAAGAATACTTGTTCTCTAATCGGATGCTCTTCCCATTTATCAGCAAAGTTTTCACGCGAATCGACAGGGTTTTCAATTACGGCTATCTTCTTGCCATCCTTAAATTCATACTTAATATGGCTTTCCATACCATTGAGTATATTCATCAAAGCCTCATATAAATTACTCTCATTTCTATAAGCTCTAGCCGCCAAAGTGGTTATAATTATAGATATAGGTTTATCGTCATTGTCTTCGCATGTAGTATCTCTATGCCTCTTTAACAACTGCACAGCTCTTTGCAATGGAGTCTTTACTTCATAGTCAGGGATATCATCAACATTAGCTTTCGTTTGTTCAGCAAACAATCGTTTACTTTCGTTAAGCATCAATAACATTTGTTCTTTAAACCATTTTTGGTACCCTCTAGGATTAGATTTTACCCAATCATCATTAAGGTTATAGAAATCATCATGTTCTTTATCCGTTATACTAATTGCCGTATCTCCAAAATTATTTCGGATGCTCTCAAATAACAACCTACTTTGGCTATCTGGGACAGCAGGTAAGATATCAAGATGTAACTGAGTATCTTCTGCATATTCAATAGTCCAGCATCTTCTTCCTCCATCCAAATCTTTCAATTTATCTCTATAAAGACCTTCTTTCAATCTGCAACCGATCAATTCCTTTAGATCATATTGGGTTAGATTCGTGGAACTTCCTCTTTTCAATTCACAAACAAGATCAATGTCGTACTCTTCTTTGTTAGACAGAGGTTTTATTACCGTTCCAAGGCTAAAAGAACCCTGCGGGTACATGTCAGGTTCTAATGCATTAATACTATCATCATTCTTTAGATAGTTGGCTACTGCCTCATATTTGGCGACAGCATCCTTATACTGGGTAGGCGTGATATCCAAAACCTCAGTAAGTTGTTTAAGTATTTTATTGAGCCCCTCAACGCTCGAAAAATCAGAGTAATTTTTTATCATATTTAATCTCTTTTAATAGTTATGGCTTTTCTAAAGCCGTCTCGTTCATCATATATCTCCATTGTCAAATCAGCTTTAGGCATCCAGACCCTGCCGAACTCCACACTAGCTGAGTTTGGCATACAAGGAAACACCTTTAGCACATCATTGTGTCCGTGCACAGCTTTAATCTTGTTCATTAAAGACCTTACAGATACTCGAAAATCTTCAAGTGTCTCAGGGTGGGTTAAGAAGTTGTTATTCGGGTTATCAATTGTTAGTTTCCAAATCGACAAAGTCCCATCTACTACAGAGGTAATTCGATCCTCATTTACTTCTGCACTGAGGGATATATTAAGAACAGGAATACCATCTTTGTTGGTTGGCTCTTCGATTTTAAATCCAGAAAAATCCCTATTTCCTTTCTGCCATTCCCACGTATTGGGTTCTCTATGCTTTTGGTAGACATCAACCGTATACATATCAGGAATTAATGTCCCGAATCGAATAAGTAAAGGTTGTGGCGCCAATGCAAAGAGCGAAAAGTGGCTTCCAGAATTAGTGTCAAAGTGTTTTAGTACCTTCTTTTCAAAGTCCAGTAGGAGATTCTTTTCTTCAACAGTCCAATACAACTCTTCATTATCTTCAAGAGTCGAATTTCTAGTACCGATCTCAATAGGTTCAGAGCTAGGGAATAGGTCTTTGTTAGATAAGACCTCCTTTATCTCATCAAATGAAACATTAGGCTGGAACTTCCCAATTCTAGTTAGGTAAGAAATTACTTCCGTTTTCACATTACCTTTAATAGAAGTTAGGTTTAATATCCTGTTTTCATGTTCGCTTTTATACCTCTGTAGCTTCTCTACGGAGTAATTTTTTTCTTCTTCGTTGTCGATCAATCGGTGGTGCTTTTGGCACAACAACATCAAATTCC
Source organism: uncultured Flavobacteriales bacterium (assembly GCA_964609215.1). Lineage (GTDB taxonomy): Bacteria > Bacteroidota > Bacteroidia > Flavobacteriales_D > JABDKJ01 > JABDKJ01. The sequence continues at coordinate 115,254 of CAZSQZ010000010.1, read as the reverse complement.
AAAATCCGTTTTTCTGTTCTTCGGTATATTTATCTGAATACCTATGAGTTTTCTTGTTAACATCAATAATATGAGCAATATGCGCATTGTTCATCTCGGCATACGTCAAATCATCTCTCAATAGATTTTTATTGCAGCCTTTAAACTGGCATCTACCGCCAGATTTCGTCCATAATTGGAGCTTAGTTTTATCAGGTATAGCTTTTCTTCCCATATTTTTTATTCATTTGTTTCATCAACAGGAATTACTCCTTACATCTTGTTACCCCAAATCAAATCTTACAAAGATAATTTCTAACAACGTAATCTATTTGCGTCCAACATTTTTCCTATACTTCTCGACCACAGGAACTAGATGTTAAAGGCATTATTTATCTTTTCTAACACCCTTAAATTTTCCTCCAGATGTTTTAACATCCATAAACTTTCCCGTTTCGGTGACTCGCTTCACATACAGACCTGTCTTAGGATTCTGCACTTGCGATCTTTTTCTAATAGTACCTTTTCTACTGTTATCATTCGGTGGATTCGTAGCCATAATTATTACATTTACAGTTCGTTATTATTGTCACTCATCCATATACCAAAAGCGTGACTCACGGTTTTAGGTATACAAGTAGAATCCAATATTTGGAAGCGATAGAAGAAATAAAATCCGCTGGTAGCGAATCGCTACTCGAATACATGGGTTGGAAGGACGAGTATTCAGAGGAAGCCAAACAGGCTTTCAGAGAATTCTGCTATCGTTTCGAGGGAGATATTTTAAAGAGAGCAGAAATAGCGTGCGATAAGTGGGAATATAACGAAGTGGTAGCTCTCGAAATTGCTAAATGCACATTATCCCGTGTATGGAAATATCCCACTTACAATCACTCAAAGTCAAAAGCAAAAACCGTAGATGCAGGAATTAAATTATGGCTAGGTAAAATCATTTTTACTCAGCTTGCAAACTACCATAACACAGGTAGTTGTCATCAAGCGGATAAAGAGACCGATTTAACTTTAGTCTATTCCTTAGAAGAATTAGCAGAAGGGATGGCAGAGGGAGAAGAAGCGTTGGCATTATTAGATAAGATTAGCTTTTTAGAAGAAGTTCTTTCAAAACTCAGCAGAAAACATAAGATTATCTATTTCACTTACCATTTATACGAGAATACAACACACGGTAAAAACATACCTCGTTCCGTAACAAAAAAACTCCGTGAGGAGCTTGAATTAACTCAAGGTTCTATTCGTAAGTACAAAGAGGAAGCAAAAAAGGAGGTGACAAATTACTTAAAATCAAGATTATGAGTAAGGAGGACAATCATAACAATATAAACGAAAATTCGATCTCTTACATGCTAAGGTCGGCAGGATATTTACCTGTTCTAACAGAACAGGAACTAGAGGCGTTTGACCAAGCTTATAAGGGTTACAAATTCAAACTAAGTAACGTTTCAATAGATCCAGACGAGATTATGGAAGGTTCTTTCCATAAGAAAGGAAAGGTTGTCAAATTAGGACAAGGATTTAACGAAACAGAGATCAGGAATCTTGGTATGGCAGCTAGAAAAGGACAAGACATTCCAAAGGAACTAATGGATAAGATAAAAAGTAAGCACAAGGATATAGATAATTCAGATGATAAGTAACGCTTCTAAACAATACATATCAGAATTAGCGGAATTTATATCATCAGAGTATTCAGAGATTCCTATTCCCATAGACAAGATTGCTCAATCAGAAGAGCTTCCAATTTTCTACGATGACTATGGCGATTCATTCGATGGTCTTTTGGTGTTCGACAATCAGTTTTATATTCATATTAATACTCGATGGGGAAACAAGGAGGGTACACCAAGAGGAAGGTTTACTTTGGCACACGAATTAGGACATTATTTCATAGACAATCATAGAATCGGATTAAAGAGGGGACTGCTTCAACCTCATGGGTCATTCACGTTTAAAGGAAAAGACGAAACAATAGAGCGAGAGGCAGATTATTTTGCTTCATGCTTATTAATGCCATCAGAAAAAATTCATCAAGAATGCTTCAAAGTCAAGTTTAGTTTCGGTATGATCAAAAAAATCTCTTCAAAATACAATGTTAGTTTAACAGCAGCAGCAATAAGATTTTCAGAAGTTGGCAATCACCCGATAATGATAGTTTATTGCGAAGATTCAGAAGTAAAGTGGAAATGGTACAGTGACGATTTTCCTTTCAAATATCTAGCAGAGAAGCATCCTAAACTTCCCGAAGATTCTATTGCATACGAATACTTCCAGAAAAGAAGTAAAGAGAAAGGCACAGAACAAGTATGGGCAGCAGATTGGTTCAACTGTTATAGGGAAGAAGACGAAAACAGAAGATTTTACGAGCATCTAATCCCGTTTAAAAACAAAACTTTAAGTATAATATGGGAAGATTGAATAGATGTTTACCTCTTTCAAAAGTTGTGCTAAAAAGAGCGATATTTAATTAATTTAATGGTCTGACGCAGTATTTTTTCAAGCCGAAAGTTTTTCGGATTTCTTTAATAACTACGTTCCCCAAAAATCTTACTTCCCACTCTTACCATTGTGCTACCTTCCTCTATGGCAATTGAATAATCTCCGCTCATGCCCATAGAAATGGTATCAAAACCTGAATTAAAACTTGGCTCTAGACTTAAGTATATGTTTTTTAAATCCTGAAATTCTTTTCGAATTTGAGAAGTATTATCGGTAAATGTGGCCATTCCCATGACTCCTTTTACGGTAAGATTCTTTAATTCAGCAAAAATGCCTTTATCCATCAATTCAATAACATCCTTTTCGGAAAAGCCAAACTTGCTTTCTTCTGATGCGATATGAAATTGAAGTAAAATGGATATAATTCGGTCGTTTTCCTTTGCCCTTTTATCAATTTCACGAATCAATTTTTCAGAATCTACCGCATGTATCAAATAAACAAAGGAAGCAATGTATTTTACTTTATTACTCTGCAAATGACCGATTTGATGCCATCGAATATCTTTGGGTAAAGTTTCCCATTTCTCAACCAATTCTTGTACACGGTTTTCACCAAAATCTCTATGTCCGGTATCATAAGTTTCTTGGATTAGGGAAATGGGTTTTGTCTTTGAAACCGCAACCAAAGTCACATGTGAAGGAATACTGTCTTTAACTGCCCAAAGATTTCCTGAAAGACTCATTAACTGTATGAATAGATCGTTAAACCGCTCCTTAGTTTAGGTTCAATATAGGTAGACTTAGGAGGCATGATTAAATTATTATCTGCTATATTTTTAAGCTCAGCAATGGAAATTGGAAAAAGCCCAAAAGCAGCTTTAAACTTTTTTGAATCTACTGCCTCTTTCATTTTTTCAGATGCATTTTCACCACCAACAAAGCTAACTCGCTTATCATTTCTCAAATCCACAATATTGAGTAGGGGATTTAGAATATATCTATTCAGAATATCAGCATCCAATTCTTCTCCTTTATCTTTTCTTGCTAATGAAAACCATTTATCACTAAGGTAAAGAGATAATTCACCTTTTTCCTTTGGCTTAAATGGTGCTTTTTTTTCCTCTACGCTAAAATGATCTTCCAAACGATTTAAAAACTCATTTTCAGAGAGATTGTTAAGGTCTTTAACCAAACGATTAAATTCGAAAATTTGTAATTCGGATTCCGGAACCAAATAAGAAAGGAAATAATTATAAGGGTGGTTTTCCTTAAGGTTATTATGCTGTGACAGAAGATAAGATGAGGCGCTTCTGTGATGACCATCTGCAATATAAAGAGATTCAACTTCTTTAAACGAAGATTCAATTTTTGAAATATCTTCTGTTTTTTGAACTAACCATAAACGATGTCTGACTCTGTTAGTAGTGCTAAAATCATATTCTGGTCTTTCATTCTTTACGTTTTCCATAAACGACTTTAGCCAATCATGATCTGGATAAGACAGCAGAACTGGTTCTGCATGGATATCACATACTCTAAGATATTCACAAAAGAGATTTTCTCTCTTTGTAAGCGTTTGCTCATGCTTTTTTATCGAGCCTTTCCCGTAGTCAATTGCAGAAGCCAGTGCAATTATTCCTATAATGCTTTTTCCATTCTTTATTTGCTCGTAAACGTAAAAATTAGGTGATTGATCTTTTATGAAGATTCCTTCTTCCACAAATTCATTGAAGCGTTTCTTGATTTTTAAGAATAGTTCCTTTGAATTGGGTTTTGCCGTTTTTTCCTTTCCAAATTCTGGGTTGATGATATGAATGAAAGAATAAGGATTAGAAGCTAACTTAGCTTCTAGTGCTCTTTTGTTATAGGATATATATGATCGAGAAGCTACCAAATGGACCTTATCAACGGTAGGTCTGATTGCACGGAAAGGTTTAATTGTTGCCAAATAAAAAAGTTAATTATTGTCCAAAATAAGCAATAATTTTTTCGGCCATTTCAGTTCCAATTCTGTCTTGTGCTTCAAGGGTAGCTGCTCCAATATGAGGGCTTAATGCTATACGAGGATGTTTCAGTAAATCGGCTCTTGGATTTGGCTCATTCTCGAATACGTCCAATGCAATGCAGGCTACTTTTTCTGAATCCAATGCTTTAAGAAGCGCATCCTCATCAATAACTCCACCTCTAGCGGCATTAACAATACGCACACCGTTCCTCATTTGATCAAACTCTTTTGTTCCAATTACTGCACTACCATCTGCCTGTGCAGGAACATGAAGACTTATAAAATCAGATTGAGACAATAGATTTGATAATCCCTTTTTTTTGACTGGGACATTAACGGTTGATCCATTTGCAAATTTCAATTCCAAATTCGTTTCTGAGGCAAATTTATCCGCATAAATTACGTTCATTCCACATCCCAAAGCGTAGCTTGCAGTAGCCTTTCCTATTCTTCCAAAACCAATTATTCCCAAAGTCTTTCCTCTTAACTCCATGCCTTTGGCATACTTTTTCTTAAGGGTTTTGAAATCACCGTTTTCTGCATGAGGCATTTTTCTATTGGAATCATAAACACTTCTTGCAAGACTAAACATATGCGCCATAACTAATTCCGCTACCGATTGTGAGGAAGCGGCAGGTGTGTTTTCAACTTTTTTTCCCTGGGATCTGGCATAATCAACATCTATGTTATCCATACCAACCCCACCTCTTCCTATAAATTTTAAATTAGGACAACTATCAATAATATCTTTCCTAACCTTAGTTGCACTTCTAACCAACAGACCCACATAGTTCTCATTGTTAATGGCATCAATGAGATTTTCTTGCTCCACTTTTTTGGTGATTACTTCAAAGCCTTTTTGAGCTAATAAATCAATCGCGCTTTGAGCGATTCCGTCATTTGCTAAAATCTTCATTATCCTCTCTTTTCTTCTAATTCTTTCATTAAATCTGTAACAACCTGAACACTTTCTTTTTTCAAAGCATTGTACATAGAGGCTCTATAACCTCCAACAGAACGGTGTCCTTTCAGTCCATTGACTCCCGCATTCTGCCACATTTCATTCCATGTATCTTTAAGACTTTCGTCCCTTAATCTGAAGGTGGCATTCATATTCGAACGATCTTCTTTTGCAACCACACCTTCAAACAATGAGTTGCGATCTATTTCATCATAGATGATCTTAGCCTTATCAATATTCATTTGTTCAATAGCATCAATTCCACCCAAGCCTTTTAACCATTCCAAGGTTAACATGGAAACATAAATCGCAAAAACTGGAGGTGTGTTAAACATGGAATCTTTTCCGATATGAACATTAAGATCTAGCATAGAAGGAATAATTCTTCCAGTTTGTCCAAGTAATTCCTTTTTAACAATGTAAAGTGTTGTTCCTGCAGGGCCCATATTTTTTTGAGCTCCAGCATAAATCATAGAAAAATTGGAAACATTAATTTTTCTGCTAAAAATATCAGATGACATATCGCAAATAACATTGTTAGTGCTTTTAGGAAACGTTTTAAACTGTGTTCCAAAAATGGTGTTGTTACTTGTTATGTGTAAATAATCGCAATCAGGAATTTGATAATCTTTGGGTATGTAAGAGAAATTTTGATCTTCACTTGATGCAATCTCCTTTATTGAACCTAAAAGTTTGGCTTCCTTGATTGCTTTCTTTGACCAGGTACCTGTATTAATGTATGCTGCCGAACCATTTTCCTTTAAAAAATTCATTGCGCTTATATAAAAACCCAGGCTGGCTCCTCCTTGAAGAAAAAGCACTTCATATCCATCAGGAACTGCTAGCAACTCCTTAACCAAAGATTGTGCTCTTTCCATTATTTCAACAAATGGTGCAGAACGGTGAGACATTTCAATTAAGGAAAGTCCCTCGTTATTATATTCTAAAACCGCTTGAGAAGCTTTTTCAAAAACAGATTGAGGTAAGACGCATGGACCTGCGCTGAAATTATGCTTTTTCATTCCTTGTATAATGGTTTGATTTTCAGGATTTAATACAGTTGAACTCATAGGTATTTATAATGTTCAAATGTCCGCATTTATTTGCAATTCATTGTGCGGATATGTTAAGTTAATATTAAAAAAATAGAGTCTTTATGAACAGAAAAGTTATTGTCGAGGATCGTAGAAGTTCGCATCCTTATCTGTTTTCTCTCTCAAAAACTTGATATTCTCTCTTAGATATAGTTCTCCCTTCTTTAGCACAAAAGCGTCAAATGTCATATCGGGAACGTAAAATTGAAACTGTCCTTCTAAATCGGGTCGGGTAGGAGAAAGGTGATCAAAAACAAATCGGTTAAATTTTTCATCGTAATTAATGGAAACACTTGCTTCTTCCCCATATTCCAGAACGAATCGTTTAATAGGTTTATTGACCTCCTTAAATTTATTTGCTCCAAATTTTAAATTCTTCTCTCCGAGAGTAAGAATTTCAATAACTTTTTGATTGGTTATTTCGTCTTTTCCATCCCAACCTAAAAGAATAAACTGTTTGCATTTTCCTTTTGTCATTGGAATAATGTCATAGTACAAAGCAGCTGGCCAATCCTTATTACTCATAATTCGATTTACCACTTTTTCATCTGCTTTGCGTGTTGGTTTGCATTCAATGATATTTATGACATCATTTGAATTGGGAACCGCAAAAAGACACTCATAAAAATTATCATCCTCCAAAGGAATATTCCAATTGAAAATTCTAAATCTATCTTTAGATTCTTTTTCTGAAAACATTCTTAAACCGACTAAATCAGCTTCAAGTGCATTGTTTTCATTTAGATAGTCTTTTAACAAAGATTTAAAAGCTCTGCTTTGTTCAATTTTCTCATTATCCGATTGTTGGGAATAAATACCGTTAAACGAAGAAATGAGATCCTGTTTAGAAACGGACCAAAGTGATTGGCCAACAAATAAGAAAAATAATATGGTTATTGCGATTCGCACGTTGTCTAAACGAAAAGGTTCTAAGAAAATTTTAGAATGATGAGATTCTACAGATGCAGATTGTCTTTTTTAGCAAGCAACTCTTCATCGGTTTCTCGCCAATCTTCGTCATCTACACAGCAATCCACAGGACAAACAGCAGCACACTGAGGTTCGTCATGAAAGCCCTTGCACTCTGTGCATTTGTCGGTTACAATGTAGTATAAATCCATATCTACAGGCTCTTGCGCATCTTCTGCATCAACTGAAATTTTAGAATTAGCTCCTGTAATCAGCCCTTTTAAAGATGTGCCATCCGAAAATTTCCATTCTGCACCACCTTCATAAATAGCATTGTTTGGACATTCCGGTTCGCAAGCTCCGCAGTTAATGCACTCATCTGTGATTTTTATCGCCATTCTACTTCTTAAAATCTATTTTTGCAAAGATACTTCACAATAATTAAACCACAATGTTTAGAGAAAGTTTAAGCAATGGATAGAACGAAGAGAATAGAGGGATTTATTTTGATGGGAAAAGTCTTTGAGGCTTTGGCAAATAACGATAAATATAAGGCAGAGCCAATAGTCACAGATGAATTATGGAAGCGTTGGAATGAGGCTATCATTCAGGCTAAGGTTTTGAATCAATGGTTTACTAGGGAAAATGTCTTATTAGCTTTCAGTGGCTTAAGTGAGATGTTGCGAGAAGAAAAAATTTTAGACTGGGTTTCTAACTACATTAATGACTTAGAAGAAGAAAACCCAAATAAAGTTGGAGTAATAATGGCTGGGAATATTCCTTTGGTTGGTTTTCATGATATGCTTTCAGTTCTAATTTCTGGCCATCATTTTCTTGGAAAAATGTCTTCGGATGATCGACTTTTTTATCCCTTAATTAAAGATCAACTCTGCCAATGGAATAGTGCTTGGGAGGAAAGAATTACCTTGATAGAGGATAAATTAACGAAATACGATGCTGTGATTGCAACAGGCTCAAATAATACCGCAAAGCACTTTGAATATTATTTCTCCAAAGTGCCCAATATTATCAGAAGGAATAGAAATGGAATAGCTATTTTTTCTGGTGATGAGAGCAAAGAAGATATATATGAATTTGGCAAAGATTTATTTCAGTTCTATGGATTGGGATGCAGAAATGTTTCTAAAATTTTCCTGCCTGAAGGTTTTGAGTTAAATAGAATTTACGAGGGGATTTTTGAACATGGTGAAGTCATCAATCATAATAAATGGTGCAATAACTATGATTATAATAAGGCTGTTTTTTTAATGAGCGAATTTCCTTTTCTAGATAATAATTTCTTGCTTTTGAAAGAACAAAAAGATGATTTTATTTCTCCTTTGGGAACGCTTTACTACGAATACTATTCGGATAAGGAAGAACTTCTGAAAAAACTAGATTCAAGAAAGGACGAAGTTCAATGCATTGTAGGTCGAGATTTTATCCCATTCGGAAAGTCCCAATCTCCAGAATTATGTGATTACGCGGATGGAATAGATACCATGAAATTTTTGACTTCCTTGTGATTATTCAATAAACTCATAGGCTCCCCAATCTCTTCCATCTCCTTGAACGTTATTTTCTTCTAAATCAAGCAGCAAAGAGACACCAACAGTTTGACGATCTATACATGGAGAATTTGATTCCAAATGAAAATCTCCATTAGACGGGTCAACAAATCGAGGGTTTTGATTTACCAAGATATTTGGGAATATGGTATTGTCTGAAACATCGAATTCATCAATTTTCAATAAAACGGCATCAAAAACAACATCTGCTTGACCTAGTGGGTCAAATAAAACACCGATTTCATCGAAGGAATTTCCATATATAATTGAATTCGTAATCCTTGAAGTACCTAGATTCCTAACCTGAATATTTCCAGCCAAATCTTGATAGGTATTTGCAATAAAAAAGGCTGGATCTGATCGCGTTCCAAAGCTCCAAAAGTTTCCAAAGGTACAGAAGTTGAAATTGTATTCCCCTTCTCCAGTTATTGCTGCACAGAACTGTCCTGCATTGGCAAAAAGTGAATTTTGAGCATCAATATTATAGTTTCTTATGAGAAGGCTTGCTCCAGAATTGTTCTTGACTATTGTATTATTAAGTATCAGTTTATTATCAGCACCTGGCCCAGTTAAGTCATCCTCAGAAAGAATCAAAGGCTCTGCTTGGATACCTAGGAAATTGTTTTTTATAACACAATGCGTGAATACGTTTGCTTCTCCGTTTGTGTTTTCATTTATCCAAATCCTATCCCATTGTCCGGGAATATCATCAAAAGCATCTTCTAATCTATCTCCTTGAAAAACAATAGGTTCATCAACGGTCCCACAAGCCTCTATATGACCATCTTGATAAACCCAAAGGCCCGAGCTTTCGTGGAAGTGAATTTGACAACCAGGATCTATTTTTAATCTATCTCCTTCATCTATAACTAAATACCCATAGATGACATAGGGTTTGTCGTTAGGCCAGACGGTATCAACAGGTTCATCACCATTAAAGCAATCGCCATCCAAACATACTATATCCGGTAAATTCGGTGACACCTGATCACCAAAAAAGAAATGAGCATCTTGCCCCCAAGCAACTAAATCTACATCTTGAATATTCCCATTCGTATGAAATACTATACTATCCTCAACTATTAGAGGACTATTAATATTAGTAGGATCTACAGTTACTTCTACAAAAATAAAAAGACTGTCTTCTGCTGCTACCTCAATGTTTTCGAATTCAGTACCAGAGACTCCATCCACATTCATTCTGAATTGCGAAGAAGAACCTCCAGCTAGAAAGATAGAACTTACTTCAATAGGCCTATTTTCTCTATTATAGAACTTTAATAATTCTGTTGTACTTCCCACTGTTGTAAAAACAGTATCGAAAAGAACAGTATCCTTAGAAAATTCTAGCATTACAGATGGGTCTGTCAATAATTCATCCCTTTTGCAGGAGCTAAAAATAAATAGTAGAAAAAATAGCGGAAACAGCCACTTCAGTCCATTCATATTGCAAATATGCGATTTGATTCAGAAACAATACGTGATAATTCTTCGTTTATTTCACATTATTGTAGATTTCAATTAAAAAAAGTGTAATTTTGCACTCTTAATTTTTGTAGAAAAATGAAAAAAGATATACATCCAGAGAACTATAGAATGGTTGTTTTCAAAGACATTACGGCTGATTATTCGTTTTTGGGAAAATCTACGGCAAATACTTCCGAGACAATCAAATGGGAAGATGGGAATGAATATCCATTGATTAAATTGGAAATTTCGTATAAATCTCACCCTTTCTTCACTGGAAAAATGCAATTTGTCGATACTGCTGGTAGAATTGATAAATTCAAGAATAAGTACGGAAAATGGAGAAAAGATAAAGGAGGAGAAGCTCCTGCAGAAGATGCTCCTGCCGAATCACAAGATAATTAACGCACGCACGATACAAAGCACAGCGCCCTGGTCAACCTGCCAGGGCTTTTTTTTGTTCAAAATTTAAATAGATTGTGGAATACTCCACAACTTTTTACTTCATTCAGGCGTTCGAATTAATACCTTTAAGAGAATAAATTTTTCATGAATTTAAGCCTATTCGATGGTCGCGCACATAAGGATTTGTTGCCTTTAACATTTACGAGGCCAGTTTCTGAATTGCGGATTGGAATCAACACAGTAAAAGAAAAGTGGGATAGGTTGTGGCCTAATGAAGTGGGCATTTACACGCTTTCTTACTTGTCTGAAAAATACCCAAATGCGAATTGGGATGAGATGATATTTCTTTCAGCAGCGGTTTGTCCTAATCAAAAATTACTTCAATTATTATTGACATTGAAGTTAGGCCAAAAGATAAATTGGAAGGGAAGAACAATTGCATTCGCTTCATCAAAAGAAACATTCGATTCATGTGAACTAGAAAGTTTCGAGATAATTAATTTGGAAGATGATGAGCTAACTGTTTTATCAAATCCTGGTGATTTATTTGAAATGAACGACAGGGAAATTAGAGCAGATATTTTCGAGATTTCAAAGCACTTAAGTCCTCAGGATAGTTTGCAGGGAAATACTGTTTTAGGAAATCAACTTTATGTTGAAGATGGAGTTTATGCTCAAGCTTGTGTTTTTAATACCGAGTCTGGCCCCATTTATTTAGGAAAGAATACTAAAATTTTAGAGGGAAGCGTAATTCGTGGCCCCTTTGCAATTTGTGAGGAAGGAGTTGTCAAAATGGCAGCTAAGATATATGGAGCAACAACTATTGGTCCGCATTCAAAAGTGGGTGGAGAAGTGAGTAATGTAATTATCCAGGGCTATTCCAATAAAGGCCATGATGGTTATCTGGGGAATTCGGTAATAGGCGAATGGTGTAATTTGGGAGCAGACACCAATTGTTCAAATCTCAAAAACAATTATAGCGAAATAAAAACATGGAGCTATTCGGAAGAAGATTTTGTTTCATCTGGAAGGCAATTTCAAGGATTGGTTATGGGGGATCATTCCAAAACAGGAATAAATACCATGTTGAATACTGGTACAACAGTTGGTGTTTCTGCAAATATTTTTGGAACTGGGTTTCCTTCAACGTTTATTCCTTCATTTACTTGGGGTGGTTTAGCGTCTACAGAGGAATATAGAATAGACAAAGCATTTGAAGTAGCTGAGAAAATGATGGAGCGCAGAAAATTGACCTTCTCCAATTTGGACAGGGAAATTTTAAGCCATATTTTCAAGATTACTGGGAAATTTCGGACATAATTACAGTTTTTTGTCAATGGCATAAGCTTTGACTAATAAAGAATAGAAAGGGAATTATAATAATGAGTGAGAACTTAAAAAATATAGAACATAGATTTTTTTCAATGAATGAGGGTGATACTGAGTTCATTCCATTGATTACTCCTGAAGATGAGGAACAATTTGATGCAGAGGAAACACCCAAAGAGATACCCATTCTTACTTTGAGAAACACGGTTCTTTTTCCTGGTGTGGTTATTCCAATCACTGTCGGTAGAGACAAGTCAATTAAGCTTATTCAAGAAGCTTATAAGAAGAAAATGAAGGTTGGGGTTGTCGCTCAAGTAGATCCAAAAATTGAAAATCCAGACTTCGAAGATTTGCATAAAGTTGGGACACAAGCTCAGATTTTGAGGTTATTGAAAATGCCCGATGGAAGTACAACAGCAATTATTCAAGGAAAGAAAAAATTCAAGCTAAAAGAACTGGTTCAAACTGAACCCTATTTAAAAGCAAGAATAGATGAGTTTGTAGAGATAAAGCCAATCAAAAGAGACAAAAAATTACAGGCTTTAATGAGTTCCATTAAGGATATGGCATTGGAAATCATTAACCTTTCTCCAAACATTCCTACTGAAGCTTCTTTTGCTCTGAAGAACATTGAGAGCTACAATTTTCTGGTAAACTTTATAGCCTCTAACATGAATGCCAAGCTTCAGACTAAGCAAAAGCTTCTTGAGGAACCAGATTTTAAAACGAGATCTGATATGATCATTGAATATCTAAACAAAGAGCTACAAATGCTTGAGTTAAAAAATGATATTCAATCAAAGGTTAAGAATGATATTGACCAGCAACAAAGAGAATATTTCCTTCATCAGCAAATGAAAACTATTCAGGAAGAGCTAGGTTCAAATCCACAGGAAGAAGACATAGCCGAGCTGAAAGAACGTGCGGCTAAGATGAAGTGGAATGATGAAACCGAGGAAACTTTCTTCAAGGAAATTCATAAGTTGGAAAGAATGAATCCAGCAGGTGCTGAATATTCCGTACAACTTAATTACTGTGAGCTTCTATTGGACTTGCCTTGGAACATATACTCTATCGATAAGTTTGATCTTAAAAAAGCACAAAAGATTCTGGATAGAGATCATTATGGTCTCGAAAAGGTAAAAGAAAGAATCATTGAGTATTTGGCGGTATTGAAGCTAAAGAAGGATATGAAATCGCCAATTTTGTGTTTATATGGCCCTCCTGGGGTTGGAAAAACCTCTTTGGGAAAATCAATTGCTGAGGCAGTAGGAAGAAAATATGTGAGAATGTCAATTGGTGGCTTACATGACGAAGCAGAAATAAGGGGGCATAGGAGAACTTACATTGGTGCAATGCCAGGAAGAATAATTCATAACCTGAAAAAAGCAGGTACAAGTAATCCTGTTTTTGTTCTGGATGAAATAGATAAAATTGGAAAATCTGCTCATGGAGATCCAGCGAGTGCACTTTTAGAAGTGCTGGACCCTGAACAGAATACCAGCTTTAATGACAATTATGTTGAATTGGATTATGATCTGTCTAAAGTGATGTTTGTTGCTACTTGCAATAGTCTTTCAACTATTCATCCGGCATTGAGAGATAGAATGGAGATTATTGAGGTCAATGGCTATACGGTGGAAGAAAAAGTTCAAATAGCCAAAAAGCATTTAGTCCCAAAGCAATTAAATGAAACTGGAGTTAAGAAAGGTCAGTTCAAAATAGGAGATAAGCTAATTGAATCTCTTGTTGAGGAATATACCAGAGAATCTGGAGTGCGTGGTCTGGAGAAAAAGATTTCGAAACTCATTCGTTACAGAGCTAAGGATTTGGCCATGGAAGAGAAATATGAAGTTGAGATGAAATATCCGGACTTGCATAAAATTCTTGGACCATCCCATGCTAAGGATAAATACGAAGATAATGAAGTAGCAGGTGTGGTTACCGGTTTAGCATGGACACCAGTTGGTGGAGATGTTTTGTTCATAGAGACCAGTCTGACTAAGGGAAAAGGCAAATTGACCCTTACCGGAAATCTCGGCTCAGTGATGAAGGAATCAGCTATTTTAGCCTTAGAGTACTTAAAATCTCATTCCGATCATTTGGGCTTAAATCCTGAGGTTTTCGAAAAGTGGAATGTACATATTCATGTGCCAGCTGGTGCTACCCCAAAAGATGGCCCGAGTGCTGGTATTACTATGCTCACGGCTCTTGCTTCTGCATTCACCCAACAGAAAGTGAAAAAGTATTTAGCAATGACAGGCGAGATTACTTTAAGAGGAAAAGTATTACCGGTTGGTGGAATAAAAGAGAAAATTTTAGCCGCTAAACGTGCTGACATTAAGGAAATTATTCTTTCTGAAAAAAATAGAAAAGATATTGAGGACATAAATCCGAAGTACCTAAAAGGATTGAAATTTCATTATGTCAGAGAAATGATTGAGGTAGTCAATCTTGCTTTATTAAAGCAAAAGGTGGTGAATCCCTTGAAAGTGGCATAATTTTTATGCAATTTTGTGTAGAAACAGTTTTAACTACACTTTTAATTGCTATGAAAAGAACCTTTACCTTATTCTTGAGCATTTCTTTGCTCTTTATTTTATTTTCATTTACTCAAGACCAGGGAGAAGATTTACCAAATTTTTTGACGGAAAAGTTTGTTGAAATAGAGTCTGGAGAAGTTCATTTATTTGAAAGCCAAAAAGTAAAAGGCTTTGAAGTTGAAGGGAGCGATACTAGGACACCTTTAATTAAAAAGGTCCCCTCTTTTCATATTTCAAAATTTGAGGTTACAAATCAAGAATATACTGAGTTTTTGGAAGCAATTGAAAAGGTTGGAAATAAAGAGTTTTACGAATTGGTTCGAATCGATACCTCTAAATGGATGAATAGAGTTCCTTATCCAGATCGCTTTATGGAACATTATCATAAACACTCTGCTTATTCTGATTATCCTGTTGTAAATATTACTCATCAAGGAGCAATGGCATATTGCGAATGGTTGAGCAGTAAAGTTTCTAATTCTCTGCCAGAAGGTCAAAAGGTTACCTTCAGACTACCCACAAAAGAAGAATGGTTAAGAGCTTCCCGTGGAGATAATCATGAGTATTCTTATGCATGGGGGGATGATAATACTTATAACAATAACGGTCTTAGAAAATGCAATTTCAAGGAAATAAATAAAGAGGACGCTAAAAATGATTTTAGATATACTAATAGAAGAAAGAAAACCGTTGTAGTTGGAACGATGAATAGGTTAAAGTCAAATGTAAGTGTGACAAAGCCTGTGGAATCATTTGAAGCAAATCCTTATGGTTTATATAACTTAAATGGAAATGTTGCCGAAATGATAAAAGAGAACAATATCGCTCTTGGTGGTTCCTGGGCGGATTTAGAGGAAGATGTTACACTTGAAAGTGAATTGGAGTACAAGGGAGCTTCTCCTTTTGTTGGATTTAGGCCTGTCATGATAATGAATTGATTAAATTCGAACCATGCTAAAACAATCACTGGTATATACCTGTGTTCTTCTTTTTTCTTTAAGTATTTTCTCTCAATCAGGAGGGTCAGAACATTTTCTTTCTTTAAAATTACCATCATCTGCTAGGCAGGCTGGACTAGGAGGTAATCTTATTTCTATTTTAGATAACGATTTAAACTTAGCCTATAGTAATCCAGCATTGTTGGATGAAACACAAGACGGTCAATTAGGTTTTAATTATAATTCCTTTTTAGCTGGAACGAAATACAGCAATTTTGCATTTGCACATCATAAAAATGATATTGCAACTTTTGCTGCAAACGTTCAGTTCTTTTCTTATGGAGAAATTACAGAAACTAATGAATTGGGTTTCGAAATAGGTTCTTTTACTCCATCGGATTTCAAAGTTTCTTTAATTGCCTCCAGAGAAATTGATTCTCTTTTTCAAATAGGAGCCAGCATTAACTATATCGGATCCCAGTTGTATACTGCAAGTGCTTCAGCACTTACTATGGATTTTGGAGCGCATTATTCTATTCCTTCAGCTCAGGTAAATATGGGATTGGTTCTGAAAAATGTAGGTTTTGCCTTGAGCGATTTTTCGGAAAGCGAAGAAACTAAAGTTCCATTTGAACTGCAATTTGGAATTTCTAAAAGGTTGGCCCAATCTCCGTTGAGATTTACGTTTACAGCAGAAAACTTACAGAGATGGGATTTAACTTTTCAAGACCCAAGCGAACTTAACCAAATTGACCCATTGACAGGAGAGCTTATCCTTATTCAGGAGCCAAATTTCTTCGATAAGTTAAAGCTCCATATGATATTCGGAACGGAGTTTCTTCTAGGAGAAAATATGCATTTCCGTTTTGGCTATAATTTTAAAAGAAGAGAAGAACTGAAAATAGATACTCGCCCCGGAACTGCTGGCTTCTCATGGGGCTTTGCTTTCAAAATTTCCAAGTTTCATTTTAATTATGGGCGAGGCACCTATATCCTTGGGCAAGGAACGAATCATTTATCCATTTCTACAAGGTTGGGTTACTTCAAGAAAAAAACGGAAAAGAAAAACTAACTCCTTTTTTTAAAGTTTTTACGTCTCTTAAAGTTTTTCTTCTTAAAATTCTTTGCAATATATTCTGGTGAATCTCCAATATCTTTTGGAGTAGGAAGCTTTTGTACTTCTCTTTCAATCAATTTCTCAATAGCCATAAACTTCCGAATATCGTCCTCCCCAATAAAAGTAATAGCCAAACCTGTTTTGCTTGCCCGGGCTGTTCTACCTATTCGATGAACATAATCTTCTCCATCCGTAGGCATATCAAAATTTATAACTATTTCAATATCCACAATATCGATTCCCCGGCTTAGAACATCTGTGGCCACAATAACTTGAGTTTTGTTGTTTTTAAAATCAAGAAGTGCCTGTTCCCTTTCTTTTTGATCCAGATCTGAGTGCACTTCCGCGACATTAGCATCTAAGGAATTAAGGTCTTTCCTAATTTGCTTGACCATTTTCTTGGTCGAAGAAAAGATCAATACCTTATTTAACTCTTTGCCATCTAAAAGGTGCTTAATCAATGCAATTTTGTTTTTATTGTAGACCAGATAAGCAACTTGAATAATTCCTTCTGCAGGCTTAGATATCTGGAACTTTATCTCAACGGGATCTACCAACATAGTCTTTGCCAAGTCTGAAATCTTTTTTGGCATGGTGGCAGAAAACAAAATATTCTGTCTTTTTTCAGGCAGAAATTTTGCTATGCGCATAATGTCATCTATAAAACCCATTTCCAGCATTTTATCAGCTTCATCTAATATGAAGTGTTTAATCTCTGAGGTGTCTACATAGCCAAGGTTCAAATGAGAAATAAGCCGGCCTGGTGTTCCAATGATTATTTCCGTTCCAGTAGTCAAAGCCTTTTTTTCTCTATCAAAATCGCTTCCACTTCCACCACCATAAATAGCGCAGGAAGTGCTGTTAGTGAAGTAAGACATTCCCTCAATTTGTCTATCAATTTGAACGGCAAGCTCTCTAGTGGGACAAATTATTAAGGCCTTAACTTTTCCATTATCGGGAGAGTTAGCAACCAAGTGTAAAATGGGCAGAACAAAAGCTCCTGTTTTACCCGTTCCAGTTTGAGAGGCACCTATGATATCTTTTCCAGCTATTATTGCAGGAATGGCTTTTTCTTGAACAGGTGTGGGTTCGGTAAATCCCATAGCATCTATGCCATCAAGAATACTTTGGTCAAGCCCTAATTTATCGAATCCCATTTTGTAATTATGCTTAAAGGTAATTTTTCTGAACAAAAGGAGCTTTTTATCTATTATTAATTCTATAAAAATTTACTTTTGCAAAGAATTTGATTTATGCTCATAGTTCTATCACCTGCTAAACGATTAGACACTGAAACGGTTCCAAAAATAAAGGACTTTACCGTTCCTGAATTTTTAGAAGAATCTTCTTATCTCGTTGAGAAACTTAAAAAGCTTTCATCCAAGAAATTGGAAAAGATGATGGGAGTTAGTTCAGATATTGCCCAACTGAATGAGGAACGCTACAAAACATGGCATATACCTTTTAATTTAAAAAATTCTAAGCAGGCTTTATTCTCATTTAAAGGTGATGTTTACTTAGGCTTAGATGCGGATAGTTTTAATAAAAGTGATTTGAAATTTGCACAGAAGCATCTAAGAATCCTATCTGGTTTGTATGGTCTATTAAAACCTTTAGATCTTATGCAGGCATATCGCCTGGAAATGGGAACAAAATTTAAAGTCACTGCGAGCAAAAGCAATTTATATAAATTTTGGGACAATAAAATTACGGAAGCAATAATGCAAACAATGGATGAAGTCCATTCCAATGATTTAATAAACTTGGCCTCTCATGAGTATTTCAAATCAGTGAAGCCTAAACTCTTAGAAAAGAATATAATAACACCCATTTTCAAGGATGCTAAGAATGGAGAATATAAGGTAATTCAATTTTTTGCTAAAAAAGCAAGAGGTTATATGAGTTCCTACATTATAAAGAATAAGATTACAAAAATCGAGGACATCAAAAATTTCGATTCAGAAGGGTATGCATTCAATGCCAGGTTATCTGAAGGAAATGATTGGGTCTTCACAAGAGAAAGTCAAAATTAGAATGAAGTATTTTATCTATATTATTCCAGCGTTTGCATTGTTATGGTCAGCATGCAATTCACAAAAAAACATGGCCAATGAATTTACAGGATTGAATAATAAAATGGATTCTGTGAGTTATGCTGTTGGTGTTAGGCTTGGAGTAAACTCCATGCAACAGAATTTTTCAGATTTGAATAATGAGGAAGTTCATAAGGCATTTGATCAAGCCTGTGCGTCTGAAGAAATGAAGTTTGACAGACAGCAAGCGAATGATATTGTGCGAAAGTATATGAACGATTTAAAAGCAAAGAAACAAGAAGGCATGGACATTGATGCTACGACTTTTGAAAGGGCTTCGTTCAGGGATTCTGTGAGCTATGCTTTGGGTTTAACGCTGGGCGAGAGCACCTTGCAGCAGCGTTTTGGAGATTTAAAAGCAGTCGCAGTTCATAAAGGTTTTGATGATGGATTTTCAAAAACTGAATTGTTTGATTTAACTCAAGCGGATAAAATTTTACAAGCACGTCAAAGAGAAATAAAGGAGAAAGACAAAATTATGAATAAAGAAAAAGGATTGGCATTTCTTGCAGAGAATGGCAAGAAAGAAGGTATAACAACTACAAGTAGTGGCCTTCAATATAAAGTCGTATCTCAGGGTGATGGTATTAAACCACTTGCGTCTGATGAGGTGAAAGTTCATTATACAGGAACATTAATAGATGGAACTAAATTTGATAGCTCTGTAGATAGAGGAGAGCCTATTACTTTTCCATTAAGTGGAGTGATTCCCGGATGGACCGAAGGAGTACAATTAATGAATCAAGGCTCTAAATTTCAGTTTTATATCCCTTCAGAATTAGCTTATGGCGAGAGAGGTGCTGGTGGGGTTATTGGACCAAACTCAACATTAATTTTTGATGTTGAATTGTTAGAGGTGATCAAAAAAGAACCACCATTACCATCAAAAATGGGACCTTCCGACCCTCCTGATTTTGTCTCTTTCGAAGACAATAAAAACAAACCTGGAGTGATAGAAACGGAAAGTGGCTTGCAGTATAAAGTTCTTTCACCAGCAGATGGACCTAAACCAAAAGCAGCGGATAAAGTGACTTGTCATTACACAGGTATGTTAGTAGATGGAACCAAGTTTGATAGTTCTTTGGATAGAGGGAGACCATCTGAATTTGGACTAAGACAAGTAATTAGAGGTTGGACAGAAGGACTTCAATATATGAGTCCTGGAGCTATTTATAGGTTTTATATTCCTTACGAATTAGGATATGGAGCTCAAGGTAAACCACCTAGAATTCCTCAAGAAGCTACTTTGATTTTTGATGTTGAGTTATTAAAAATCAATTAAGATCTTTAAAATAGAAAAGGGCACGAAAGTGCTCTTTTTTTATTTTTCACACTTTGAGATTTATTTGGTTGTTAAACCTACAGGTTCTCCATCTCTGGATATCTTCTGGGATAATCATGCTCGGTAACTCTCCCTAGATTTTTTCCGATTAAAGACCAGTCCTCAACATCAAATTCGATTTTAACTCTAGCACAAGTGACTATGTGTGAGTTAAATGAATGATCAAAATGATTGGATAATTCAGAGAAAGTAGGATTGTGGCCAAAAATTATTATTGAGTTAATATCTGAGCTAAGTCCATTTAAAATATCTTGTATTTCAGATACTCCAGCTCCATAAATTGCCTTTTCAAATTGAATGTTATGTTCATCTATTCCGAGTGCTGTGGCAAAATATAAAGCAGTATTTTTTGCTCGTTCTGCAGGGCTGGAAACAATCAGATCAATCTCATATTCATCTGCAAATTTTTCTGACATGAAGGCGGCATTTAGTTTTCCGCGTTTATTTAAAGGGCGATCAAAATCTCTTAAATCCATGTTTTTCCATGAAGATTTTGCATGTCTGTTAATGTGAAGGATTTTCATTTTGTTTGAATTATTGGACTAATCTGTATGAAATTAAACAAAGGAATTTGATTCTAAGTTTTATCTTCAAGTCGTGAAAGTAAGATTTGCATCCATATTTGTATTATTAATGTTATCCGTATCACTTGTTCATTGCAAAAAGGACAACAATGATGGACAAATTACTATTTCTGGAATAGTAAAAGATGCTCGTTCTGGAGAAGCAATTTATGGAATTTCAATTGAGTTTTTGATTCAGGGTATTGTGAATGGTTCATTTAATAATAATTACAGAATTATAACTGAGGATATTTCAGATAGTGAAGGTCGATACAGTATTACTTTTGAGGAGGGAATACCCTCTTCCTTTCGTTTTGAGTTGGAAGGAGAAGGCTATTATTTTTCGCGACAGGATTTTAATCCAGATGATTTTACTTCTTCTGGAGAAAATAATTTGGATCTTTTAATAGACTCAAGAGCTTGGTTGAAATTAAGAATTGTCAATGAAGGAACAGTAAACAATGGTGATCAGGTTACACTCGCTTTATCTACTGAAAATAATGCCTGCACGGGTTGTTGTCAAAGTATTGTTCTTCAACATTCCGGACAAACAAATGTTACCAATATCTGCGAAGCGTTTGGAAATTCTAATGCTTCTGTAGAAGGAATAATCAATGATGCTATTTTTGGTCAAAGCGATTATTTTGATGAAATAATGCTTGCCCCAAGGGACACAACGGAACTGTTAATTAGTTTCTAAAAATCTTCATAGGCTCCTAAACCGAAAAGTGCAAAGTCATATTTTACAGGATCTTTTACATCAAGCTGTCTAAGTGATTTGTCCAATTCAACGACCGCCCTTGCATCATTTTGTTTTCTCTTTAATAAACCTAGTTTTCTCCCTACATTTCCCGTATGCACGTCCAATGGAATACTGAGCTTGGACATTGGAAAAGAATTCCAAATTCCAAAATCTACTCCCTTTTTATCTTTTCTGACCATCCATCTCAAAAACATATTTATTCGTTTGGCAGAACTTCCTTTTAAAGGATCCGCTATATGTTTCTGAGTTCGGATTTCGTGTTTTAGCTCAAAGAATACCTTCTTGAAATTTGAAATCGCTTGTGCAGTGCCATCCTCATTTTCTTTAGGACAAAGAACTTCTTCCAGCCCATGGTGCTTCAGATAAATATTTTGCAATGACTTAAAGAAATAGGAAAGATCCACGGCATTAAAAGTTCTATGTACAAAACCATTACACCTTTTTAGGTCACTTTTAGTGTGATTTAGGATGAAGTCATAAGGAGCTCCATCCATGATGTCAACTATTCTTCTGGCGTTTTTTATAATTGTTTTTCGTTGTCCCCAAGCGATAATAGATGCTAGGAATGCACTAATTTCAATATCTTCCTTTAGTGAAAATGAATGTGGAATTAAAATAGGATCTTCTAAAATAAAATTAGGATTATTATACTGATCAGCTTTTTCATCTAGAAAAGCTTTAAGCTCACTACGCTTCAATTTTACCATCCTTGATTAAAAGACTTCTATCCGCCATTTGAGCCAAATCTTCGTTGTGAGTCACAATCACAAAGGTCTGCTCCAAATCATCTCTCAATTTAAAGAAGAGCTCATGCAATTCTTGCGCGTTTGCACTATCCAAATTTCCCGAAGGTTCATCTGCAAATACCACTGCAGGGTCGTTAATTAAGGCTCTTGCAACAGCCACTCTTTGTTGTTCACCACCAGAAAGTTGAGAAGGTTTGTGAGAATAACGGTTAGATAAACCGAGAAAAGATAAAATTTCTTTTGCCTTTTTCTCCGTTTGATTTTTATCCTTCTTACCTATGAATGCTGGTATACAAACATTTTCTAGAGCACTAAACTCTGGAAGCAAATGATGGAACTGGAAAATAAATCCTATGTGCTCATTTCTAAAGGCTGCAATTTCATCAGTAGATAAAGTACTTACTACATGACCGTTAATACTCAATATCCCGCGATCTTGTCTGTCAAGAGTTCCTAAGATGTGTAATAAAGTAGTTTTTCCGGCTCCAGATGCCCCTACGATGGAAACAACTTCACTTTTTTCAACTCTTAAACTAATCCCTTTAAGGACCTGTAAGTCTTCATACTGTTTAAAGATATCTTTTGCCTCTATCATGAATTGCGGTCAAATATAGTTTTCCGATATAGATTTTTCGATATTTTTTAGAGAGAAAAAGAGATAATTGAATGATTCAACAGTGCTTTTGAATAAATTGAAGAATTCGTGGATTAATTAACTAGGGAATCTCTTTTTCATCGCATCGAAAATCATAAGTTTGCATCTAAATTTTCAAAAATGAACATTCACGAATATCAAGGAAAACAAGTTCTTTCAAGTTTTGGAGTGGACATTCAAAGGGGAATAGTCGCTAAAACAGGAGATGAAGCAGTAGAAGCAGCTAAAAAATTGAATGCTGAAACAGGAACAGAGTGGTTTGTTGTTAAAGCTCAAATACATGCAGGAGGAAGAGGAAAAGGCGTAGTTACTGAAACTGGAAGTCATGGTGTGGTATTAGCGAAAGGCTTGGATAAAGTGAAAGATATAGCTGAAGGTATTCTTGGTGGGCACTTGGTAACTAAACAAACGAATGCCACAGGGAAGAAAGTGAATCAGGTCTTGATAGCGGAAGATGTTTATTATCCTGGTGATTCTGAACCAGAAGAATTCTATATGTCAGTTCTTTTAAACAGAGGAACCGGAAGAAATATGATTGTTTATTCTCCAGATGGAGGAATGAATATAGAAGAAGTTGCGGAAAAAACACCGGATAGAATCTTTCAGGAGGAAATTGATCCAGCCGTTGGGCTAATGCCTTTCCAGGCTAGAAAAATTGCTTTCAATCTAGGTTTAAGCGGAGCGGCATTCAAAGGAATGGCAAAGTTTGTAAATGCACTTTATACTGCATACTTGAAAAGTGATTCTTCTATGTTTGAGATTAATCCTGTGCTAAAGACTTCAGATGATAAAATCATTGCGGTAGATTCAAAAGTTACTTTAGACAATAACGCACTATTCCGTCATAAAGATTATCTGGAAATGCGAGATAAGTCAGAGGAAGATCCTATGGAGGTAGAGGCAGATGAAGCAGGGCTGAGTTATGTTAATCTTGATGGTGATGTTGGTTGCATGGTTAATGGTGCGGGATTGGCAATGGCGACAATGGATATCATTAAATTAAATGGTGGAGATCCAGCTAATTTCTTGGATGTAGGAGGTACTGCGGATGCAGCTAGAGTTGAAACAGCCTTTAGGATTATTTTAAAAGACCCTAAAGTAAAGGCAATATTGGTTAACATCTTTGGTGGAATAGTAAGGTGTGATCGAGTAGCACAAGGTGTTGTGGATGCTTACAAAAATATTGGAGATATTAGCGTTCCAATTATTGTGAGATTGCAAGGAACAAATGCTCAAGAAGCGAAACAATTAATTGATGAAAGCGGTTTAAAAGTACATTCAGCTGTGGTGTTGAAAGACGCTGCAAGATTGGTAAAGGAAGTGCTGGCTTAAAATCAAATTTGAGGTGCTTCTTATAAACTAAACATGGCATCTACAGAAGAACTTCAATATAAATACTCTAAAAGAGGGCTTGACGAGAGCCTTTTAAAGGAAATGTATCACAATCTCCTACTTCCTAGGATGATCGAAGAAAAGATGCTTATCCTTTTAAGACAGGGACGAATTTCTAAATGGTTTTCGGGAATAGGTCAAGAAGCAATTTCCGTTGGAACCGCAATGGCTTTGGAAGAAGACGAATACATGCTTCCAATGCATAGGAATCTTGGAGTTTTTACTACAAGAAAAATTCCTCTTCATCGTCTTTTTAAACAATGGCAAGGTAAGGCAGGTGGTTTTACTAATGGTAGAGATAGAAGCTTTCATTTTGGCGCTCCAGATTACAATATCGTGGGAATGATTTCTCATCTCGGCCCTCAAATGGGTGTTGCAGATGGAATAGCTCTGGCCAACAAATTAAGCAAGTCCAAAAAAGTAACTGCGGTTTTTACTGGAGATGGAGCTACAAGTCAAGGTGACTTTCATGAATCTATAAATGTAGCTGCTGTCTGGAATTTACCCGTGATATTTATCATTGAAAATAATGGATACGGTCTATCAACTCCTTCCAAAGAACAATTCAAATGCAAGCAGTTTATTGATAAAGCAATTGGCTATGGAATAGAAGGTGTTCAGATAGCAGGGAATAATATTCTTGAGGTATATAAGAATATTTCCAAGATTGCCGCTGATATAAGAAAAAGGCCAAGACCTATTCTGGTAGAGATGATTACGTTTAGGATGCGTGGTCATGAAGAAGCCTCTGGAACTAAATACGTTCCCAAAAAGCTATTTGATGAATGGGGTAAGAAAGACCCTTTAAACAATTTGGAGCAATACCTTCTTAAAGCTAAAATTATAGATGAAGAATATATTCAAGACGAGCGTGATTCAGTAAAGAAGAAGATTGAAACTAACTTGGATATGGCTTATGCTGAGGATAGAATTGTTCCAAATCTAGAAAAGGAAACATCTGATATCTACTTTCCATATACCCAAGAAATAAAGAAGGCCTCTGGTGAACAGGAAGAAATGCGTTTGGTGGATTCCATTTCTCTTGGTTTACGCCAGTCTATGGAAAGGCATGATAACCTAGTTTTAATGGGGCAAGATATTGCCGATTATGGTGGAGTATTTAAAATTACTGAGGGCTTTACCGAGCAATTTGGAAAGGATAGAGTACGAAATACACCGCTTTGCGAAGCAGCCATATTAGGCACGGGGCTAGGACTTTCTATCAATGGATACAAGGCAATGGTAGAAATGCAGTTTGCTGATTTTGTTACCGAGGGCTTTAATCAGATTATAAATAATTTGGCCAAAGTACACTACAGATGGGGACAAAATGCAGATGTTGTTGTAAGAATGCCTACAGGGGCTGCAGTTGCAGCAGGTCCTTTTCATAGTCAATCCAATGAAGCTTGGTTTACCCATACACCCGGTTTAAAAGTGGTTTATCCAGCATTTCCAGAAGATGCTAAGGGTTTATTATGTGCGGCAATTGAAGATCCCAATCCGGTGCTCTTTTTTGAGCATAAAGCATTATACCGAAGTCTTTCCGGTAAAGTGACACAAAATTATTTTACACTACCTTTTGGTCAAGCCAACCTTGTTAAAGAAGGAGAAGAGGCAAGTATTATTACTTACGGCTTGGGTGTGCATTGGGCAATGCAATGGGCGGAAGAAAATCCGAATCATTCAATTGACATTTTAGATCTAAGAACATTAGCTCCTTTAGACAAGGAAAGCATTTTTCAATCTGTTAGGAAAACAGGAAGAGCCTTGGTTTTACATGAAGATTGCATGATAGGAGGAATAGGAGCAGACATTGCTTCCCTAATAAATGAACATTGTTTTGAATATCTGGATGCTCCTGTCATTAGGTGTGCAAGTATAGATACACCAGTTCCATTTGCTGCAGAATTAGAAGAACAGTTTCTTGCTAATGCGCGTTTAGATGAAAAATTAACTCATTTATTGGAGTATTAAACATTTTAGCCCTTTTTTCGTAAAAACGTTTAGAAAAACATCATGGAATTTAATCACCTAACTATAATTGGTGGTGGTAATTTAGGAGCTGCCATTGCGAAAGGTCTAAGAAAAAATGCATCTTTCAATAATGTAAATATTACCGTTACAAAGAGAGATACTTCAACCTTATCCTATCTGAGAGATAAGAATATTGAGGTGAGTTCAAATAATATCTCAGCCGCTTCCAAAGCTGATATCATTATTCTTGCTGTTCAACCCGGACAAATTAAGCAGGTGCTTAATGAAATTAAGGAGGAAATATTTCCGAACAAAATTATAGTTTCTGTAGCTACTGGTTTTTCTATTACTCAGATTGAAGAAGTTCTTGGAAATGAAATACCAGTTTTCAGGTGTATGCCCAATACCGCAATCGCTGTTCAAGAATCAATGACATGTATGGCCTCAAATAAGGCTGGAAAATCTAAGTGTAAGATAATTGAATCTCTATTCAAGCCATTAGGAGAGACAGCTGTAATACCAGAACAGCTGTTACAAGCGGCAACCGTTTTATGTGCAAGCGGAATTGCCTTTTGGATGCGTTTCATCAGAGCAACAACTCAAGGAGGAATTCAATTGGGCTTTGAATCTGAAATGGCTCAGCAAATAGCTATGCAAACCTGTTTGGGAGCTGCTACTTTACTAAAGAAAAATCATAGTCATCCAGAAGCTGAAATAGATCAAGTGACTACGCCTAAAGGTTGTACAATTACTGGTTTAAATGAAATGGAACACAATGGTTTGAGTTCAGCGGTTATCAAAGGTTTAAACAAATCTTTTGATAAGATTAACGAGATCAAAACAAACCAGATTTCCTAGGCTCTTTTGTTTTGTTTGTTGTAGCGCTTTATTTTCAATACACGATTTATTTCCTCATGTGGTTCAATGGTAAATGTAGAGAATAGAATGTCATCTATCTGTTCAGTACTTCCCTTCCAGTCGTTTAATATTTGAATCAGATCCCTACTTATTTGATTTGCCGTTTTGTCCATCATTAACTCTAGAAAACGTTTCAATCTTTTGGTACTGAAACGCTTGTCATTTTCGCCTCCAAATTGATCTATTAAACCATCTGTCGTCATAAAGAATTTTGTTTCTTCTTTAATTCTAATACTGTGCGTTTCATACTGCGCTTTTTCAACTCCATTGAATCCACCAATAGAACAGCGAGAACCTTTTATTCGAGTTAGGCCATTTTCTGGATCAAAGTAATACAGATCATTCTTTGCACCTGCAAATTCAAGATTTCTAGAAATGGGATCATAGGTAATTAAACTCATGTCCATTCCGTCTTTATTGCCTGAACTTTCCTGCTTTAAGCTATTTTTTACGGCTGTATTCAATTGATTTAAGATGAATCCGGGATAAGTTATTTTTCTGCTCAGTATAATTTGATTTAAAAGATTATAACCCATCATACTCACAAATGCACCGGGTATTCCATGTCCTGTACAATCGATAATCGCGAATATCTTTTTCCCCTCGCATTCTCCATACCAATAAAAATCTCCTCCAATTACTTCTTTTGGTTGAAAGAAAATTTCCATCATTTGAAATTTTTCCTTTAATATTTCTTGTTTGGGGAGAATACTTTTTTGAAGATGTTTTGCATAGTCCATGCTATTGCTAATCTCTGTATTTCTATAGCTTAAATTTGCATTTGAAATTTCCAATCTTTTTTGATGAGAGGTTATTTTTATTCTCAACCTGATTTGGTGGAATATTACATATCTGCTTAAGTAAAAATGGATAAAAGCAACTAAAACAAAATTGATACATAGGGAGATCTTAGCATATATGCCTTCTGTGATACTCGGTAAACGTTGCTCAATATAAAAGGCATGGAATACCAATGATAGAAAAACAAGGCTCCAAACCGTAACATACTTGACCTTTTTGATACCAATTACGTTGAGAATGGAAATGCTTGACCATATCATTAAGACACCCGTAGCTCTTATGCCACCAAGGTAGTGCTGCAATACAAAAGGTAAAAGGACGGTTAAACCAGTAAAGATGGCTTGCGTAATTCTGTAGTATCTGTTTTTTGATGTCAGATAAGTACATATACCAGCCAGAATAATATATGATATTGGAATTAATGCTGCACTTTCCTTTTTACTCATAATAAGCACAGTCATGCATCCTAAGGAGAAAATACAGAATATCAAGTAGATGAAAACAAAAATTTCTTTTTGCATTTTCTCTTCTACAGCAGATTCACGCTTAACAAAGTTAATGCGTGAAATGAGATTCTTTATATAAAGGTCTAGCCCCTTTTTCACTATAAATTAAGTTGGTTAAGGGGTACTGAAGCGTATTTTTTTACGCTTAATATGTTCTAGAAGTTTATTTTAACTCATCCGATTCGATGAGTTGTTGGCTTGCTCTTCGGTTGGTGTATTGTAAGTTTTTAATGCTATGTAGGGCTCTTTTAGAGGATTGATTTTAAGGCCCAATACCATCACATCATCTGTTTGAACTTCTTTTCCCTTCCAATTGATAAATTTCTTGTCAATACTATTCATCGCAAGATTTAAGTCACTGAAATCCAGTTCTTCAAGCATGGAAACAAACCTTCTGTTCATGAAACGTTTGTTTTTTGAGCCACCAAATTGATCTATATAGCCGTCAGAAGTCAGTATCAAATTAGTTTCTTCTTGCAGTGTGCATATATGGGTACAATAGTTGGATACTTTTCCATTTACGATACCTCCAATTGAAAATTTCGAGCCTTTTATTCTCTCTATTTTTCCTTGTCCTTTACGTTTAATGAACAAATCATTTTTTGCACCAGCAAACTCCAATATCTTGGTGACAGGATCATACGAAATAATGGAGATATCCATTCCATCGTGATTACCAGAAAAATCTTGTCTCAGACTTTTCTTCACCTGGTTATTTAACTGTTGTAAAATTACTCCGGGATGAACACTTTTTCCATTTAGAATAATCGAATTCAATAAGTTGTATCCCATTACACTCATAAGTGCTCCGGGAATTCCATGTCCGGTGCAATCTACAGCTGCTATGATGGTTTTGCCTTCACATTTTCCAAACCAGTAAAAATCACCGCTAACAACTTCTTTAGGTCTAAACATTATGGCTGCATCATCAATAGCATCTTTGATATTTTCTATCCTTGGAAGTATATTTTTTTGCAGAGATTGCGCATAACTGAAACTTTCCTTAATCTCTTCATTTCGTTCCGAAAGTTCTTTATTCTTGATTTCAAGACTCTCTCTACTTTCATTTAAATTAGTTCTTAGATGTATCTGCTGTTTGATGAAATAGTTGCTTAACACAAATAAGATTAAAGTAATTAAGGAAATATTTAAACCTGCAAGCATTGGGTTAAATGAGTAATCACTGGATGGTTGGAAGAGCTTAACTTCCATTATTATGCTGGCAATTGTTAGAACAAGGATTAACGATAGCCAAACCTTGTTCATTTTTTCTTTTTTCAAAGTAAGACCGCTAATCAGTGCTACAATAGACCATAGCATCACAATACCACTATATGCAATACCACCAAGGGAAAATTGAAATATAAATGGAAGTAGAATGGTAAAGAATATTTGAATTTGACACCCTGCCTTGATGTCTTTGAATTTATTACAGATGTATAAGTTAATTCCAGTAATTATAATGTAGGAAAATGGAATAATTGCAGCCACCTTCTCATCAAAAAGAATACAAAGTATACCCCACATCAAGGCACCTCCAGCCATTAGGGCGGAGAAATACATAAAAAATGCCTTGTTCAGCATTTCAATGTTAGTCTCCTTGTTATTGACAAATTGTAATAAACTCTTTTTTGAGCTTATTAAATTCCATGGTGTTACCATAAAATAGTTTTGTCTTTATACGCTAAAAAGTTTAAAAAGTTGAATGAGCTAGCCTAGTGATATGCCTTTAAATCCTGCTTAGATGAAGATCCGCCAAAGCAATTGCGCAAATAGATTCTATAACCACAGGCGCCCGAAGTGCGATACATGCATCATGGCGTCCAATAACTTTGAGTTCATCTTGCTCATCTTTCTCAGAATTGTAAGTTTTCTGAGCCTTGGATATGCTCGAAGTAGGTTTAATGGCAACTCGAAATACGAGATCATTACCGTTACTAATGCCTCCATTTATTCCACCTGCATTGTTGCTGCTTGTTTTTCCAGAAGCATTCAAGATAGCATCATTGTGTTCGCTACCTTTCATTCTTGAAGCTTGAAAGCCGGAACCAAACTCAACTCCTTTGGTCGCAGGAACTGCGAAAACCAAATGAGAGATGAGGCTTTCAACAGAATCAAAAAAAGGTTCTCCTAATCCTACCGGCAAGTTTTTAGCTGTACATTCAATAATTCCACCAATAGAATCTCCTTCTGTTATCGCTTTATTTATTTCAGATTCAATATCTGTTGAACCTCCTGCTTCGATTAGCCGTGCGTCAATAGAAATTTTTGAAAGTAATTTTTTCGCAACAACTCCAGCGGCAACCAAATTTAATGTCAAACGACCTGAGAAATGCCCTCCACCCCTATAGTCATTATATCCGTTAAACTTCTTGTCCGCTACCCAATCTGCATGTCCTGGCCTGGGAGTATTTTTTACAAATGCGTAATCCTTGGATTTCACATTTTCGTTTTTGAACCAAATTGTTAATGGCGCACCAGTTGTATTACCATTAAAAATGCCAGTGGTGATTTCAGGCAGATCTTTTTCTATTCTTGGTGTTGTTCCTTTAGCACCTGCTTGTCTTCTTTTTAAATCCTGAATAAAGTCATCTTCGGACAGTTCCATTCCTGGCGGAATGCCATCAATACACAAACCCAATCCCTTACCGTGAGATTCGCCAAAAACCTGAATTCTGAATTTTCTTCCGAAACTGTTCATAAGACAAAGGTCTAAAAAGAAAAGAACTAATTAATTCTTTTGAAGTGGTATCCTCTTTTTTCCAAAATCTGACAAATTTTATCTCTGAAATCTCCTTGAACAATAATTTCTCCATCCTTTACACTTCCTCCAACTCCACAACTACTTTTGAGTATTTTTCCTAAATCCTTTAAGTCTTCTTCTAGACCAATAAATCCAGTTATTAATGTAACTGATTTTCCGTTTCTGTTTTTAGATTCTAATCGAACTCTCAAGTCTTGCTCACTTGGTTCCACTGTTTCTTCTATTTCATTATCTGAATGAAAATCATCCTCTGAGTAAATAAAACCATCCCACTCCTTTCTTTTCTTCTTAGCCATTACTCTATAAGGATTAATTCACCTTGTGGTCTTTTATTTAAAAAAATAGATTCAAAAACATAGCCATTAACATGAGGCTCGATAATCCTGGTGAATATGGTATCAAATTTTGAATAAGGCATTCTAGTTGGATTTGAAGAGCTCTGATAAACCGCATAATATTCGCAATCGCTTGTCCATACTATCTCAAAAGTGTCTGAATAATTTGCACTCTCGCTGCTTTCTATTTGATAAGATTCCGTGCGGGTAATAATAATATCTGATGCCATCCCAGATTTTTCATCTTTGTGTTTGAATGTGCCCACTCTAAAATCACTACATTTTTTTCTTTGTTCACAAGAAGAAGCAAAAATGGATGTCACAAAAATTAAAATAAAAACGTTTATCCTCATTCTGTTATCTAATCATTGCAATTTAGATAATATGAATTTGGATTGTCAGAGTTTCCAAAGGAGTTATTCAATTTGCATTTTTCGTTAAATGGTCGATTCCACTCGGCACAAAAATGGTTTTAAATCTAACTCGGATATATATGGAAGCGTATTCTATACATACTCAATTACTCATATATGTTAGCAAATAGTACTCAGAAATTCCTTAGCTACATCCTTCCTGTTACACTATTATTTGTATCCATAACTTTAAATGCTCAAGAAATCTGTAATAATGGAATTGACGATGATGGAGACAATCTGGTTGATTATGACGATCCAGATTGTTCAGATTTTGGTCAAGGGTCAGTATTTTTTGAGAGATGGAATGGTATTTCAGGGAATGATCTAAGTACACTAACGAGCAATGAGAATTATCCATATAACCCAAGTGAATTTGGGTTTCTATCCGATTTCTCTGGGCCACAAGATTATGGTAATGGATATGGCACAAGGGTAAGGGGATATATACATCCCATTGAAACAGGTGATTATACATTTACCATAACCGGAGATGATTACTGCCAGTTTTATATCAGTCCCGATGCGGATCCTGCGGGAAAAGTTCTTGCAGCAAGTATAATTGGATGGACAGGTGTTAATGAATTTGATAAATATGGCACGCAGGAAAGTAATCCTATTTCACTAGTGGCCGGACAGAAGTATTATGTAGAATTTTTACACAAAGAAGGTGGAGGAGGAGACCATTTCAGTGTTTTTTGGCAAACTCCATCAAATTCAACAAGAACATTAATTGATGGTTCATTACTTTCACCTTTTCCGGTAGAAATATGTGGGGATGGAATTGATAATGATGGAGATGGAAATGCGGATTGTATAGATGCGGATTGCGATAATATTACGCCATGTCAAGATATAGGAGGTGTGATATTTGCTACTGACCAATCGGGACCATCAGGAGTAGTTGCTTATCAAGTTTTTTTAACCAATAATTCAACAACAACCGCTAATTTTAGCATTTCAGAAACTCTGCCTATAGGTTTTGCTTTTTCTCAAGATACTGTTGATTTTGAAGGAGCTGGTTCATATTCGAAAACTATTTATCCAAATGAAAATGAAATAATTAATCTGCAATGGGGTACAATTACACTTCCAGCTGGTGAAACGGTTCGTTTAGCTTATGAAGTGATAGTGGGCAGCGGTGTTCCCAATGGCTCTTACGCAAATAAGATTGAGTTAATTGGAGCAGATTTAACAGCTGGTTTTTTGAGCACTTTGGTAAATATTGATTCTGATTTAACCGAGAATCCAAGTACCTATGTATGTGAACCTGCTTTTTATCAGGTTTATAAAAGGTCAGGTAATAACCAACCCAATGTCTATGGTAAATTGGATCCTGTTACTGGAGATTATGATCAAATTGCAATAGCCTCTGATTTTGCAAATGGATTAGGATTTGACACCAATACAGGTTTAGTATTCGGAGCAAGTGGAAATAAATTTATTCAGTTAGATGCAGATGGAATTGTAATTGATTTGGGTATTCGTTTTCCTAAAAATTGTTTTAAAGGAGATATGCATCCTAACGGATATTGGTATGGTACGGTGGGAAGCGATATGTATAAGGTTAATCCATCCGTTCCGGAGATTGTTGATATACATTATGGACAAGGTTTGACAGGTTGGGACTTTGCATATAACATAGATGATAATTTCTATGCTGTTCACAAAACAAAACTATATAAGTTCGATACAAGCACAAACAACTCCTCATTCGTTGGTGATATTACGGGTGATAACCTTCCGAATAGCGGTTATGGAGGTCAATGGACTGGTTCCGATGGTTTTTTATACGGCTCAAATAACAGTACTGGAAAAATTGTTAGAGTGGATGTTGAGAGTTTGGAAGCTCGTGTGGTATCCACAGCTACGGGTGGTTTAAGCAAAAATGATGGGTTCTCATGCCCCATGGATATTCCTGCGGTTTACGAGTTTGATTATGGCGATAACAGTGCTTTGCCCGATGTAAGGATATTGACCTATTATCAAGATATTGGAAATGATGGCGTTCCAGATTATACTACGGTATTTTTAGGTTCAACAGTAGATTATGATGAAACCGATCCAAAGAATGCAAATGCAGATGGAGATAACGATGATGGTTTCTCAATTACAGAAGTGGTTAATCAGGGGAGTATTGAGGCATCATTACTTTTAAACTCCAATGCTTCATTAACAGCTTTCTATGTTATTGGTATCGATTGGGATGATGATGGTGTTTTTGACGATGTAATTCTAGGAAATCGTTCTGTAAATGGTTTGACCAATACTTTTGTGACTCTTGCGATTCCAGAAGATTTTACGGGCGGTCAAGTTAATGCAAGGGCAGTGGTTTCAGAAACACCTCTCACAGTCTCGGCTATTTCTGGAGACCAAATTGTAATGGGAGAAGTAGAGGATTTATTACTGAATGTTCAGTTTTCAAGTGAAATTTGTAATAACTGTATTGATGATGATGGAGATGGTCTTGCTGATTGTTTAGATCCAGATTGTGCGGGTTCCGCCTCATGTGGAGAGATATGCTATAATGGTATTGACGATGATGGAGATGGTCAAATAGACGAGAACGATAGTGATTGTCCATCCGTGGCTTACAATTCATGTTTTATGGTAAATAATTTAGGAGATACAGAAGATGTAAATAGAGGTGATGGAATTTGTCAAGACATAAACGGAAATTGCACACTTAGAGCAGCTATGGAAGAAGCCAATTCTTCTGCTGGTTATAATTGCATTGCATTTTCCACTTCTGGAGATATAAATTTAACAAGCCCTTTGCCTAATATAATAGGTTCACTTAAGATAGATGGAAAAACAGCGCCAGGGTATTCAAATGGAAACCCATCTATTTGGATTAGAACAACTGATGACCAAGTTTTTCTGATTGAAGAAGCAAGTGATATAGAGATTTCAGGATTGGATCTCTCCGCAACAAATTCCTCATCCTTCGAGAATTTTGGGATAGTGTTGGCAAACGCTACTAATGTGAACATAAATTTCAATAGAATTAGAAATAGAGTGAGAGGAGTTTATTCCAGTTCATCCGGAGATGTTCAGATTACTGATAATGATCTTCGGGATTCTGGATTTGAATGTTGGGATGCTGCCGTTTATTTTAAAGACGTTTGTGCAAGCAATATACTTGGAGGTATCTTTGTAAAAGATAATCTTTTTGGAGGTTTAAATACGAGTCCGCAAACTACAATTCATGTAGACAAAGCCGAGAATCTAATTGTCTCAGATGGCTCAATCCCAAATACCAATATCTTTATTAATTCCAGTATAAATGTGCTCCATCCAATAAGATTTGTAGATGTTAGGAACTCCGAAATAAGAAATGTAAATCTTTCCTACTCAGGCCCTGTAATGTGGGGTATAGGCATTTGGACGGTGTCATGCGATAACTTATTAATTGATAATGTGGTTATCAATAATAGGATGCGAGGAGTTTTTGTTAAGGAGGGAAATAACCATGTTATAACCAATTCAGATTTTAGAGATACTGGATATAATGCAGATAATGGTGTTCTGACATTGGAAAACTATAATGCCAGTGGAACTGATGATTTATTGTTTAAGTTTAATCAGGTTGGAAGTGTAAGCAAAACTCCAATGACAATTGTAAACCTTATCAATTCCAATAATATTGTTTTTGGTAGCCCTTCAAATACTCAGGCCAATATAGCCCTGGATCAAGGATTGGATTTGGAAGTTCCTATTCGAATAAATGCTTCAGATAATATTACTATTAAGGATCTGGATTTTTCAGTTAGCAGTTCCACGCCTTTCGGCAAAGCGATACTGGTAAACGGTGGGTCAAACTATACTATTGTGGAAGGCTGTTCTTTCAAGTATAGAAATGTTGCAGTTCATTTAGAAGATGCTACTAATGCTGCATTGTCTTGTAGCATGTTTGCTAGAAATAACTATGGTTTGTTAATGGATAACTCTTCGACTTGTTCAGGTGTTTCTGGAAACAATTTTGGGTGTAATAGCCTGGCTATACGAAATAGAGCAAGTTTGCCATTAAATACATCGGACAATTATTGGGGAGATGCCTTTGGCTCATCCTCCCATGCCGGGTTTGGAGATTACTATTTCGGTGATGTGAATGCAGAACAATATAGCCCATTGCAAAAGAGCTGTGCCCCACAAATATCGGGAACTGTTTGTTCAGCCGAGATTTGTGATAATGGAATAGATGATGATGGAGATGGTGTAGTTGACTGTGCAGATGGAGGATGCCTTACCAGTCCAGTTTGTGATGGAGGTTATCAGGCCAATGCTATTACCTGTGGTTTGGAAGTTAGTTTTAATGAAAATAATGAAGGTTGGAGAGTAATGGCTAATCAAACAGATGGATTGGTAGCAAGTCATTCTAGTGATGCAAATTCCAATCAAGATTTAATTTGTGCTATTGACTTTATTCCTGCCAGTCCTTCTGGAAATGGCTTTATTCTAGGCTCTGATTTTTCTGAAGATGTGCAGTGCATGAAGAGCCCAAATTTTGGCGGCTTGTTTGCTGGAGCTGCAATGGGAGGTGTAATGCACTGGTATTGGTGGAATGATATTCCTCAGGATGATTCGCTTCAAGTTCAACAAAACAATACACTTAGGGTATACTTAGAAGGTATGGATGGAACCCTTATTCATGCTGATATTCAAGTAGAGCCAACATCTGAATGGCAGTTTTTAACACTCCCTTTAAGTGATGATGTTTGGAGTGGAACAGGACAAGATTTGGAATCTGTGTTAACTAATTTAAAACACATTACAATTCAAGTAGAATCTCTTTCCGGAGAGAATCAACTAGATTGTGCTCAAAGCGAGTTTTTTGCAATAGATGATATTCTTTTATGCGCAGATTCTGATAGGGATGGAGTATCTGATTACTTAGATAATTGTCCAAATGATGCAGAAAAATTAGAGCCAGGTATCTGTGGATGTGGTATGATAGATTATGATGCAGCTGGTAATTTAAATTGTCTAATAGATATTACAGATGCCGAGAATATTTCAACTGAAGTTTTTCTAGAAGTCCTTTCTGAAGAATATTCTCAGGAACAATTCTTTGATTTCATTAGTAAGTTTTATCAGGAAACGGGTATTGTTCCAAATGAGAAATTTGAAATAAATAAAGGAGAGAATAAAAATGATAATAGAAGTAAATTTTTAGGTAGTGACGATGGTACACCTTTTAGTATGTATCCAAATCCAAACGATGGTTCCTTTACAATAGATTTTTATGGAGATCAAGGTAATTTGAAAATCTATGATATCAGAGCAAGGGTAATAAAGGAAATAGATGAAATGGTTTATGGAAAGTATAAGGTTAATCTGCAAGAGTTTCCAAAAGGTATGTATATCGTAGAGGTTACCACTAATTCAGCATCATTTAAGAAAAGAATGGTGGTAGACTGAAAATAAAATTTTCGATAAATGAATGCAGCTTTAAAAAACATGAAGCCTTTTAATTCGTACCAATAGTATTCTATGCTTTTTAATATTTAGAATTATGAAGCAACTTATCGTAGTATTAATAATGAGTTTAGGTGTGATCCAATATTCTGCTCAGGAATATGTGTTCAACAAATCATTTGAAGAATTAGAAGAGGTTTTAGATGCCTTAGATCAGAAAAAAGAAGATAAAAGTGTATTTGATTTTCTAATCAAGTACTATGAAGATCAAGATAAATTGGAACAGCGTTTTGTGGGTGTTGATAATATAGATTCTCCCAATAATTTATCTAAGGGTGACTTTAAAATGAATAGAATGGCTCCATTTAATTTATATCCAAGCCCAAATAAGAAGACTTATAACATTGATTTTTATGGAGACAAAGGCGAGTTGAGGATTTTGGATGCGCATGGAAATTTGGTGCGAAATCAATCTGATGTTAGCAATGGAAAATACCTCATTAAGATGAGATCTTTTGAAAAAGGCTTATACTATGTTCAAGTAGTTTCAAATGAGACTTCGCTTAAGCGAAGAATGCTTATTGACTAATCTTAATTAGATCGTAAATAGAATAATTATTGCGCATTTCTTGTTTACCTTCGGGCATCTATGAAATTGCGCATTATACTCTTGGCAGATGGTATGCACCCTTTTGTTTTAGGGGGAATGCAAAAACATACCTACTTATTGTGTAGACAATTAATAGAGGAAGGACAAAAGGTAAAGCTATTGCATGCGCATGGCTCCAATAAACCGATAGATCCGAAAATTTATGATGAGCTTTTTCCTAACAACAGGCAGAATCTAGAAATTCATTCTTTTCTTTTTCCAAAAACAGATTCTTTGCCTGGTCATTATGTTAGAGAAAATTTAAAGCTTTCATATTTGTTCTATGAATCCTTAAAAGATGAAATCAAGGATTTTGATTTGGTCTATGGCCAGGGATTTACGGCCTATGAATTTATCAGTCAAAAAATTCCAATTCCTGTCTTTATCAATTTTCACGGGTACGAAATGTTTCAGAAAGCCGCATCTCTGAAAACCAAAATTGAACATTTGGTATTGAGAAAGACTGTAAAATGGATGAGTAGAAATGCCGATTATGTCTTTTCATTCGGTGGACAAATAGGACATATTTTGAATGAGTTAAAAGTTGATCAGCAAAAGCAAATTGAATTTCCTTTAGGTATTTCAAAAGAATGGTACTCAGGTAATACAAGTAGGCATAATCAGCTAAGGACATTTGTTTTTTTGGGGCGCTATGAACGAAGAAAAGGTATTCAAGAATTAAATGAATCTATAAAGGCACTTTTAGCGGAAGGTTTTTTATTTAAGTTTCATTTCATTGGCCCAATAGATTCTGCTAAGCAAGTAAAAGATGAATCCATTATTTATCATGGAAGAATAGACGATATAGAAAAGATAAAAGAAATTCTAAAGAACTCAGATGTGCTAGTTTCTCCTAGTTATTCAGAGGGAATGCCTACTGTTATTTTGGAGTCCATGTCTCAAGGTTTAGCTATAATAGGAACAGATGTAGGTGCTGTTTCTAAAATGGTAAACCATGAGAACGGTGCTTTAATTCCTTCAGGGGATGTGAGTATTTTGAAGAATACACTTGTTCAATTTATTCAAATAAATGAGCGTGAATTGAGTCAAATGAAACAAAAAAGTTTGGATCGCTTTAAGGATAACTTTCAAGCAGAAGACTTAATTAAAAAACTATTACTGATCTTCAAGGATAAAATCAATTTATACCACAAAATACAAGAATCTGTATAATTCGTTAAATTTGAATATTGATTTAAGGCTATGATGTTTTTCAAACATGAATTGACGCAAAAAATTCAGGAGCTTTCTGATAAGTTTCCAGATAGGAAAGATTTTCATTCAAAGGCCCAAGTGCTTATGAATGAAATGTCTGCTAGTAAAGATTTTTTGGACGGTGTGGTTCAATACAACTTTGATAGATTGGACTTTTTAAATCACAATTGGAGTCTTTATGAAATTCCCTGTTTGTGGATTGCAGATACTGGAGATTTTCAAATGAAATTTCACGTCTTTCTTCCGATGAAAGATTTTAAGCCTGGAATTGCTGGTTCTTGTATTCACCATCACAATAATTATTTGCTCACAACATTAGGCGTATGTGGAAGTGGTTACGAAACCTTTGTTTTTGAGAAGAATACCCAGGTAGATCCGAGCAAGGGAGAAATAGAATTGAAGGTAAGGGAGAATTTTATTCAGAAAAAAGGTACGATTACTTTGGTTGATAGTTGGGAACCTCATGTGGTTTTTAACCCTCAGGAAATGACAACAACACTCACACTATGGTCGCCAGATGCTAAGAGAAGTACAGATAAATTAAGGCACAATCCAGTTCTGAAAGCTTTTAAAAAACCGCTGCGAAATATGATTCACGCATTTGGAATGGATAGGAAAATGGGGATTGCTTCTTCCGACACCTTTCAGTTTTATGAGCAAGACGGAAAATTTCATGCTATTGAAGAAAATGAATTTTTTGCTCCTACTAAAGCTGCAAAAGGAGAACATATAAATGATGACTATGTCAAAACGCTCTTCGCTTTTTTGCAAAGCATGAATTATTCCAATAATGCATATTTATCTCAACTAGCAAGTAAGGAAGAGACGCCTGCGGTATGGAAAAAATGGATTGATGTTTTTCTTAAAGGAGATGAAATCGCAGCTGCGCAATCTGAGGCAGCTATCAATATTCCAAATAAAATCTTGTCAAAGGAGAACATAATCAAGGCTCAGGAAGCTTTACTCGTTTAGTGAAAGTAAAAGAGTATTTTATAAAGGACTTTAAAAGAGATCATAAATTAGGAAATGGTTGGTCACTTTATTTAACGGTAAAGAGCTTTCAGTTGGATCAGATTAGAAAGAGATATCTGGCATCTAAGAAAAACAAAAGTGGTAAAGTAGGTTCTGTAGAGAGAAGAGAACCTGCACTTGGTGGAATTATTCAAGTGAAAATAGCAAACAGTGAAGTAGAGAGTTGTGATATTCTTCATAAGATTCCCGAGCCAAGAGGAATTGCAAGAAACGAGGTTTACTTTGCTTATAGTTCTGAAAATAAGGTGATTGTTGAGGGTAAAGAAGGAAAGTTTGAATTGGAGAATGAATGGTTCTCATATATTCACGCATTGGACTTTTCTCCTTTTGATCCGAATAAGTTATTAATTTCTTCAAGTGGTTTGGATTGTATTTTCGAGTACGATTTAATAAAGAAAAAAAAGACGTGGGAATGGTTTGCCTGGGAGCATTATTCTAATGTTGCCAATGATCCTTTAGATAATGGTTCTGTTCTTTTAACCAGGTTAGGTGATGAATATCACAGCTTAAAGAGCCAGGGAAAAAAAGTTAAATTGATAAAGCCAAATGAGTATTTGCCAACAGCGATGAGAGCGGCTTTTATTAATTCTGTGAGTTATAGTAGACAAAACAAAAAAGAATTGATTGCAACCTTGTTTCACGAAGGAAAATCAATACTTATTAATCAAGATAACAAACAAGCAGAAGATCATTTAACCGGATTTTCGAATCCTCATGGAGGATGGAAGTTGGAAAATATAAGCTTGATTACAAGCACATCTTCTGGTCAGGTTATTATTCAAAGCGAATTGGAAAAATCAATTTTTAATTTTTCCGAATTACCTAATAAACATTCT
This sequence comes from uncultured Flavobacteriales bacterium, assembly GCA_964609215.1. GTDB lineage: Bacteria > Bacteroidota > Bacteroidia > Flavobacteriales_D > JABDKJ01 > JABDKJ01. The sequence continues at coordinate 74,070 of CAZSQZ010000010.1, read as the reverse complement.
GAAATGGGGGAGAAGGAATGGTTACAGAATTCCATTAAAATAGGGGAGTATATTATAACTATTGATTCTAATAGAACCTCCTTCCTTATTTTCAATCCCAACAAAAAGACCTATAATCAAATTGCTTATCCCAATCATTGGGCGGTGCAGGATTTAGTTAGGGAGTAGAAAACTATTTTATTTTCATAGAATTTATTCCATTGTTCTTGTAAAGACTTGTTACCAAAGACCCTTTAGCGCGTTAACTCTCTAGAAACCGCATTTAATAATTCAAAACCCTGGAAATTTATGTCAAGTGAAAAGCTCTCACCCCGGCAAAGGATGATTAATCTCATGTATTTAGTCCTCATAGCTATGCTCGCTTTAAATGTTTCTCGAGAGGTAATCAACTCTTTCGTAACTGTTAATGATGGATTGGAAAAGTCTAATGATGTCAGTGAGTTACGTAACCTCGCCATTTATCAAGAACTAAAAATGGCATATAATATTGATAGTATTAAAGCAGGTCAATATTATAGAGAGGCGGGGGAAATTGTAGAAGATACGCGTGAACTAAGAACCTATATTATTGATCTCAAAAAACATTTGATTGCTCAGACAGATGGCTTAGAAAAAGAAGTTGCAGATACCATTCATTTATCCCGTGTAAGGCAAGCAGATAATTTTGATGTGACTACCAATATAATGATTGGGAATTCGGAAGATGGTTCCGATGGTTCCTCTAAAATTCTGAAAGAAAAAATCTTAGCCTATATGGACCTTGTTAATCAAAACTTAGAAAAGGTTGGTTTAAATGCCATTGAAGCTGGAATTGATTTTGGTCCTAAACAATCTAGAGCCGGATTGTTGAATTGGGAAATGAACAATTTTTATATGGCCCCTTTAGCGGGAAGTGTAACCATATTGAGTAAGCTGGAAAATGACATTAACCGTTTTGAATATTTAGCATTGTCACGTCTTTTAGGAGAGATTGATAGTGAAGACATTCCCATAGACACCGTTGCAGCACAAGTCCTTCCCAATTCAAATTATGTTTTACTAGGCGATAACTATTCTGCCAATATTATTCTTTCGGCCTATAGTACAACTCAAGAGCCCATAGTGGAGTTGGGAACCTACAATGAGGATGGAAGCTTTATAGTAAAAGAGATAGTAGGAACTGAAAATGGTCAAGGTAGATTAAGTTTCAATACAAGCCGTGAAGGACTGCAAAACTATGAAGGGCGTATTACCATTTTTGATAAGGAAGGTAATCCAATGTATTATCCTTTTGAATCCGAATTTTTAGTTGCGCGTCCTGCAGCGGTAATTTCTCCAACCAAGATGAATGTTTTTTACAAAGGGCTAGATAATCCTTTGGATATTTCGGTTCCTGGAATTCCAGCAGAAGATATTCGGGTTTCCATAAGTGGAGGAAATCAATTGTTAAAACAATCCAATGGAAGATATATAGCAAAGATTAAACCCAATAGCCCTCGTGAAATTACAGTGAGTGTTTCGGCTGAGGTTAATGGAAATACAAAGTCAATGGGCTCAATGAAATTTAGGGCAAAGCAATTACCCAAACCTGTAGCAACTGTTTCTGGAAAAAAAGGGTATTTGAAATTGAAAAAATCTGATGTTAAAATTATTCAAGGTGTGCGTTCATCCTATGGCCCAGATTTTTTATTTGAATTGCCAATTGAAACAAAACGATTTAAAATGTCCTATTATGGTAAAGATGGAAATTCTTCTACCATGTCAACTGTGGGTTCAAGAGCACCTTCAAACATGAGAGAAATTCTAAAAAATATTCGCAAAGGAGATCGGATAGAGTTTCATGAAATAAGAGCAATGGGTAATGATGGAATAGAACATAAATTAGATCCGATAATGATAACAGTCAGATAATTACAGTTTCACTATTTTTCTTTTGAGGACCGCACCATCATTTAATGTAATTAGAAAAATATAAGTACCATTTTCTAGGTAGGTGAGGTCAAGGTGTTTGTTGGAGTAAACACCTTGGCTTCTACCTGTTGAATCGAAAATTTCAATTTTATCTATATTAAGTTCGGTTTCTATTATAACATAGTCATTGCTTGGATTCGGAGAAATGTTAATTTCAAAATCTTGTAAACTGCTAATAGACAAAGGTTCGCAAGCTAGCCCTGAAATTTTTGCCCAAAGTTCATTATCAAATTGGGAGAGAGCAAAAAGTGATTCATTAGCTGCTTCTCCAGCTCTTATTGCAACCAGGTTTTGAGAGGGAACAACATATATCCTTTGGTCGTCCCTTCCCATGGCGGCATACATATCATCCGGAGCATTGGGCACCAAATCTTGATTAAAAGTGAATTGCAAACCAGGCAACATGTGTTCTCCCTTTCCATTTAACCACCATAGCAAACCATATGACTTATTAAATTCTTGACTGGTATTTACCATCTGATTGAAGTATATATTGTCGCTCATTATAGTAGTGCCGTTCCAGTTTCCTTCTGCAAGCGCAAGTAATCCAAACCTTGCCATCACTCTTGGTTTACTGAAGAAAATATTATTGTATTGAACGGGGACAAATGCACCAATAATTCCAGTGCTAAAGCCTAGTTTGTTAAATAGATATGCATTGATATCCATTTCAGTTGCCGTTGTTATAACCGAATCAAGAAGAGTATATGGTGCATTATGATATGCCCAACGTGTTCCTGCATCAGCCAAATAGTGTAAACATGGAGCATCCCAGCAACTTGAATTTGTAACTCCATCGTCTAAGCCAGAAGTCATTGTCAGTTGATTCCAAATTGTAATTTGTGACTCCTGCGATGCTGTAGCACTAGTCCAACCCGGACCTCCCAAAAAATTGGAACTGGGGGTCGAAATATCCAGTAAGCCATCTTCTTGAGCAAGGCCGATTAGAAAACTGGTTAAACTTTTACCAGCACTTGCCCAATACCATAGACTGTCTTCTGTGAATTCATCAAAATACCATTCCGTAACAATTTTACCATCCTTTAAAATAATGAATGCCTTAGAATTTTTTTCATCTAAAAAGGTTTGCAGAGCCTCTAAACTATCGCTGCACCAATTTAATTCTGAAGGATCAATAGTTTCCCATTCATTTCCAAATGTTGGAGGGAAATATAAATCCTGTGCTGAAAATCTACAAAAAGAGACAAGCAAGACTATTATTAGTGAAATGCGCATATGAATAAGACCAAAAATTTAATGGATGGTTTAATAATATTATTTAAACACGCTAGAAAAATATTTGTTTCTGATAGTTTTTTATCGCTAAGCTTTTAGGATATGCAACTATAACTTTTTAAACAATCACCTCTTCAATTGGATCTTCCTCAGAAACACTTTCCATTTCCTCAACTAAAAGTTCTTTCTTTTGTTTTAAGAAATCTTCAGAGGAATCAATAACGACTTCAGCCCAAATAGGGTAGTGGTCCGATAATTGATTTTTTCTCCAGGGGTGCTTGTAGTATTTATTGAGATTGTCGGGGTTATTCATATCCTTGGTGCCTCCATAATCTTCCAGCATTTCTTCTTTATACTCCAATAGGTCCTCATCTCTGAACACATAGTTATAAGGATTGAAAACACCACCTATTTCTTTACCTTCATCATCTTTCTGTATTTTGAAAAACTCATTCACATGTAGAAACAATCTGTCAAATGCTTCTGTATTGGAAGCATTGGTATCTTTTCCTATGAGGGCATCAATTTGTCGGAAACCTTTGTCTCTGAAAAGTTGAATAGCAGGTTCGTCTTTTACTTTATTAGCTGTTTTGTCATAGAAGTTGAAATCACCTAAAACAATCATGTTCTCCGTCCAAAATCTGTTTCTTTCTTGCTTGTAAGCTATGGCATCCAATAATAGCTTCACCTCTTTCATGCGCAGGTCGATATTATTGTCGCCTTCTCCTGGATGCAGGTGCAAATTAATCAAGGATAACTTCTTCCAACCCGCTTTAAATCCAGTAATATATGGGGTTCTCTTCAATTGTTTTAGATCAGAGTCTTTGGTAAGATCATCCCATAATGTTATTTCTCCTGAGACACCACTTAGCTCTACGCGCTTTTTATTGAATAAATAAGCTGATCGCTCACTATTTCCGCTTGAACCTTCTGTAATATCATTGACCTGATAGGCCCAATCCTTACCCAATAATCTTACTATAATATTCAAATCTTTGAGGCTGGACTTAACTTCCTGTATTGCGATCAAATCAAAGCGATTTAGAATCTCTGCAATATAAAAGTAAGCTTCTGGATTCCTTTGGGTGGTATGTCCAAACTCCTTTATGTTCCAACTTGAAATAAGAAGATTATTATCGCTTCGTTTAAATGGAATTTCTTTGCTTAAGCCCTTTCTTAAATCAAGCAAGCGATCAATACATCTCACTTTTTCTTGAGAGGACATTTCTGGAAACAAAAGCGCATAATCTTGTTTTTTATCATCGCCCTTATTGGGTCTTAAATCATTATACCAAGGCATGTTATGAAATTTGTAAACAATATAATAAAGAGTGCGCAAATTAGTATGGGAAAAACACCTGATTTAATAGGGTGAAATCACCTAATGCTAACTATCAATCAATAACTATCTACTATTAATTAGTAGTAATCTAGTCATCCAATTATTTTCTACAGGGCTTATTCCTTTCCCAAAGCCATCAGTTCTTCTAGATCATTTTCAATTGAAAGTATTAATAGGCAAGTTGCTGTGCAAAATGAAGGACTGGTAATGCAATGGTGTCCGTTCCAACTTCCATCTTCATTTTGAATTTTCAATAGACTTCCTGAAGTATTGTCGAACCATTTTTTCCAACCTTCGTCTCCATTTATGATGAGAGATTCACCTGTCTGCAGAAAGCTTAAAAACTCCTCTCCTCCATTATTACCGTAACCGGTAAGTACATCTTCTCTTTGAGCCATGTCCTTTGCTTCTTTGTTTACGGTATATGAAGTAGCGTAGCGAGAAGCCTCATCATCCGTATAACCAATCGCTTTCAATGCACTTGGAGAAACGACTTCATTTTTTGCCAACTTGCCTTCTTCCTGGGCTTTCTTAACATCCTTTTCTACTTTTCTGGCGTCTTTTGCACTTGCTCTTACTGAACCAGAAACGGAATAGAGTACAACTCCCGCTCCTCTATCTGTTTTTACATTTCCACTTTTTGTATCGTAATTTCCAATCTGATAGGCCTTGGATTTTTCAAATTTATCCAGGTCAATTTCAATACCTTTATTCATAGCAGTTTCCAATGCGCTATTTGCGAAACCAGACTGCAATACTCCTGCCCATCCTTGTCCTTGAATGCTTCCGTCTTCGTTTTGTGCTTGTTGAATTTTTTTTGTGCAAACTTCTAGGTTCTTTTTTACCCTTTCATTTAAATCATCATTGTATGTGGTTTTATCGACTATGTTTCCAAGAAATTGTGCGGTAAGAACGCAGTCGATATTGGAACCCAGTTTCCCTTGAATTTGAGTAGAAGTCACCGTTGGAATATTTAGATCCGAAGCTTTGGTATTCTCAACAGCAGTCAACAAATATTCCAAAGCGTTTTTAAGCTGCAAAGAAAAATCACCTTTTTGCAAATCACTACCTGACCTAAGAATAGCCATAGAAACCATTGCAGTGGTTGCAGCATCAGAATTGGCTTTCTTTTCTTTTGAATTGTTCTTGCGTTTTCCATTATTAAGGAAGCTGTCATTATAATATGCCCCTTTGACCGCACTCCAACCGCCATCGCAGTTTTGATCTTTTACCAAAAACATTAAGCCATTTGAAACAGCATTCATTATATTTTCAGGAGTTTTGAATTGCATATTGTTTTCGATGGGTTCATTTCCCATCACAGTTTGAAAGGCGCAAGCATCTATTCTTGGAGAAATTTCACCATTGATACTTTCAATGTTACCTTTTTCCCTTTTCCAGGAATCTTCAGAATTTTTGGAGAATGAACTGCTTGTCAATGTAAAAGCACAAAGACAGGATACAGTGATTGCAGCAAGTGCGATTAAAACAATTGATTTTGATTTTTTCATTATGTATGGATTAGAATTATTAATAGAACTGCTTTCTGATTCATATGGTACACATCAAATTTTTGAAAGTTCATTTTTAACAAAAATTGGATTGGGAGCTGTAGAAAGATAGAAGCGGAAGGATCAAATTAAAGTCAACAATTCAGATTGTTTTGTTTGGGATAGTTCAGCCTTTAGTATGTTTCACCTTTTGGCTTTAAGAAGATAATAGCTTACAGAGCGAAACCGATAGAGGAGATTTAATAATGGAACTAAGCCCATAAAAAAGCTCAAATGTAGTTTGCAGAAATCTGGAAATTTAATCCAAGAATATTCCCTCCCGATTCAAAGGCCTTTGATCTCCTTTCCATTCAAAACCTTTTAAGATTTTGTCTTTTTCGGAAGCCATTTCCAAGGGTAAAAATTTAGAATCCGTTTGGTTTTGCAAATTGACATGCGTCAGTTCCTGATCTTTGATTCTTATTTGAATATCGCTACATAGTGCCTTATTTACCCCAATAATTTCTTGTCCTTCTTCTTTTTCCTCTGTGGGGTAATAAACCAGTTGACCGTTTCCATTGACATCTACTTTTACCAATTCATTCTTGTTAAAGAAGCCCTTCATGGTACGCCCTTTTATTTGGTTGAAATGAATATCGTCTACATTTGAAATAATAAAGGAGTTGCCATCCACAAACATGTCTCTGAGCCCATCGTTTTTAGTATTTAATCGTATGAAATCTCCAGTAATTTGATTTTCCTCAGACCATATTATGGGATCTTGGTACATGAAAAAAGCAGAATCAGATTCGCTGTAAATTAAAGAATCACAGGCACCTTGTAAATCTTTTTTATAGAATTTAGCGCCACTATAGCATTGAATAATTTTTTTAGATAGTGTATCTGGAATGGCCTTTAATGTATCTGCATGAAGGAATAATGAATCTTCATCAAACAATTGAATGTATTCTGCCATGCCGGTGACATAAGAAATCTCGCTTTCTTCAAAATGCTTTCCAGACTCACCTCTAATTTCAAAATTGTTAAGAGTGTCCATTATTGCAACATTTCCTTTTGCAATTCCGGTTCCTAGTTTTCTATTATAGAACAAAGAGTCTCCCTCTAGTTTTTGACCGTCAAACCAAACATAGGCATTGTTACCAAAACGCGAGAAATCATTTTGGGTATCATAGAACCCATTCTCACAATAGATTAAATTTTCAGAGCTCTTAATAAAGGTCGGGCCTAAGAAATCCGCAGTTCCATTGTATTCATGAAAATGCAGGGTATCGGTTTCTATGGTATAGTCAGGGTTATTAAGCACAACATTATTCTTGAAATGAAAGGTTTCGTGTGTTGTATAATACGTGCCAATAGTACTGGTGAGAACGTTTCTATTTTCTCTATTGGTTATTTTTCCTCCGCTGGTATACGTTGCGGAATTATCTTCAATATTAAAAATGAGATAGTCGGTTTCAAGTAACATAGATCTATCGCTCATACTAATGTTACCGGAGACATCAGCGATTTGATCTGCCCCCGAATATTCAAGCAGATCTCCGGTTAATCTTAAAGAATCACCTCTGTTTATTTTGATGTTCCCAAAAGCTTTAACTCTATTGTCTGTTTCATATAGCCAAGCAGAATCACAATTCATAATGGTGCCTTTATGCGAAAACTTGACATTGCCAATTAGCCGCTGAGCATCTTTTGCAATGTTAATGTCGTAATTGCTAAAATCAGCGCGCAATAGTTTAATCTTGGTCTGCTTTTGAGCAAGCCCATTTATTGAAAAGATAGATAGAATGAATATTAGACCAAGTCTAATCATATTCTGTTAATCGCAGAAACTATGCCGTTATTGCCTCTCTCATAATGGTTTCCTTTCTATCAGGTCCCATTGAAACAATGAATATCGGAAGCTCCAATTCTTTTTCCAGGAATGAAATATAATTTCTTAGATTTTCAGGAATATATCCATTCTCGATATCCTCCTGAGTCATATCTGGCCAACCATCAAAAGATTTCAGTTTGGGTTGAATAGAAGAGTTTATCACATCATAAGGAACTTGATCTGTTTCCATACCATCTATACCATATGACATGCAAACTTCAACTTTATTCATTCCACTTAAAACATCTGCTTTCATCATGCTCAAATGGGTTACACCATTGATCATAATAGCGTATTTTAAGGCAGGTAAATCTAGCCAACCACATCTTCTTGGACGTCCTGTTGTTGCGCCAAACTCATGTCCCTTAGCTCTGAGTTCTTCACCTTTGTCATCATGCAATTCAGTTGGGAAAGGACCACTTCCAACTCTTGTGCAATAGGCCTTGAATATACCGTAGACCTTTGAGATTTTATTGGGAGCTATACCTAATCCATGGGAGGCACCCGAGGAAAGTGTGTTAGAGGAAGTAACAAAAGGATAAGAGCCAAATTCAATATCTAACAAAGAACCTTGCGCACCTTCCGCAAGTATTTTCTTTCCAGCTCTTAAAGATTGATTCAAGAAGTACTCGCTATCTACAAGTGTTAATTTTTTCAAGTCCTCAATGGATTCCATCCAAGAAGATTCAAATTCGCTTAAATCATATTCGAAATCATAAGTGCTTAAAATACGCTTATGTTTTTCGACCAGCTTAGTATATTTTTCCTTGAAATCTGGAGAAATTAAATCACCAACTCTTAAGCCATTTCTACCGGTCTTATCCATATATGTTGGACCAATACCTTTTAAGGTAGAACCGATTTTGTTTTTCCCTTTAGCTGCTTCACTTGCTGCATCTAATAGACGGTGGGTAGGCAAAATTAAATGTGCCTTTTTGGAAATAAATAACTTCCTATTTACTTCAACACCCACTTCTTTTAATGCGGAAATTTCTTTTTTGAGAATCACCGGATCGATGACCACTCCGTTTCCGACCAAGTTTATCAGGTTATCTCTAAAAATTCCCGATGGAATAGTATGAAGTACGTGTTTAATACCATCAAATTCTAAGGTGTGTCCAGCATTAGGGCCACCTTGAAATCTGGCTATTATATCATATTCAGGAGCGAGGTAATCTACAATTTTTCCTTTGCCTTCGTCACCCCATTGAAGGCCCAATAATACATCAACATTCATGTGCTGCTTATTAAGGGACTAAGTTATTCTTTTTCTGCGGTAGAACTTCTCTTCTGTGCATAAAAATAGAGTGAATGGTGCATAATTTTTAAATCAAATATCTCTTCAAGGGTTGCTTTTATGTTTTGGATACGAGGATCACAGAATTCTATCATTTCTCCAGTATCGGTTAAAATGATATGATCATGCTGTTTGAAGGCATGTGAACGCTCAAATTGAGCAGGATTATTATCAAATTGATGTTTTCTAACCAAATTGCAAGCCATCAATAATTCCATGGTATTATAAAGAGTAGCTCTACTCACTCTATAGTTTTTGCCTTTCATTTTTTTATAGAGTTCTTCTATATCAAAATGACCATCATTTTCATAGATTTCTGCCAAAATTGCAAAACGTTCTGGCGTTTTCCTATGTCCATTTTTTTCAAGATATGCTTGAAATATCTGTTTTGCGTCTTCTTTGGCCTCTAGAGTTGCCATCTGTGTATAATTATATTGCAATTTATCTGATTAGTAGGATAGAACCAAAGATCTTTTTGTAATTAAATTCATTTTACTGGAAATGAAAAAGCGAATTTTCTAATGGGATACTTTTTTTACTCTGGAAAACGGTACCGATTTAACTAACTCTATAATCCCTCAACCCTTTTTACCGTTCGGACTCCATCTATTTGTTTTAATTTTTTTATGAGCCCGTTTAAATGTTTAGTGTCATGCACAAAAACACCGATTTTACCGTAGAAGATTCCATCATCCGATTCAAATGAGATAGATTTCATATTAATGTGCAATTCCTGAGAAATAGTATTGGTAATTTTCTGAACCAAGCCCATATCATCAATTCCTTTGAACGTTAGATTAGCCAAAAATTCCTGTTCTTTCTGACTTTCCCATTGCGCTTTTAATACTCTATAATTATATGAACCTAATAATTGGGTTGCATTTGGGCATTTCGTTCTATGGATTTTTATTCCATCATTTACGGTGACAAACGCAAAAACATCGTCCCCTGCTATGGGATTACAACATGCAGCTAATTTGTAATCTAGCTTTGTATTGTTGTCATTTAAAACTAAAGTGTCAGATTTTGATTTGCTTGTGCTCTGGCTTTCTTTCTTTTCCTTGGGTTTTCTTGCACCTTGTTCTTCAATTTTTAGCGTTCCATTATCTACTGTGAGTTGTTTTATTTTTCTTAAGTCAATTTTATTCTTGGCTATTAAATAATACAATTCTGTGGCGGATGAAATTCCATAAAACTTCTCTAAAAGCGAGATATTAACACTTTTAAAATCTATTTTCCAGTTCTTAAATTTTCTTTGTAGAATTTCCCTTCCATCATTGGCAATGGACTTCATTTCTTCTTTGAGGGAAGATTTGATTTTTGCCTTTGCCTTGCCTGTAATTACAAAATTTAACCAGTCTTCTTTTGGTTTTTGGTTCTTGCTGGTAAGTATTTCTACTTGATCTCCACTCTTTAGAATATGACTTAGAGGAACCAGTCGATTGTTAACCTTTGCGCCCATGCACTTTGCTCCAACCTGAGTATGTATTTCAAATGCAAAATCTAGGCTTGTAGCTCCCTTTGGTAATTTTTTTAAATCACCACTTGGAGTGAAAACATAAATTTCGTCTGCAAATAGATTAAGCTTAAAATCATCAATAAAATCCAGTGCATTTGCCTCTGGGTTTTCCAATAGCTCTCTAATCTGAGATAACCATTTATCTATAGCACTTACTTTTCCTCCTCCCTTATAACTCCAATGAGCTGCTAACCCTTTTTCAGCAACTTCATTCATTCTTTTGGTTCTGATTTGTACTTCTACCCATTTACCCCCATCACTCATTACTGTTGCATGGAGAGATTCATAACCATTAGCTTTTGGGTTTGAAATCCAATCTCTTAAACGTTCCGTATTTGGCTTGTAAAAATCAGTTACAATAGAATATACTTTCCAACAATCTGCCTTTTCGTTTTTAGGTTTGCTATCAAGTATTATTCTAATAGCAAATAGATCGTAAACTTCTTCAAATGAAATATTCTGTTTTTTTATTTTATTCCAAATAGAATAGATTGATTTTGTTCTCGCCTTTAATTCAAACTTTAAATTTTCTTTCTGCAGAGCTTCTTTAATAGGTTCGGAAAACTGATTGATAAATCTTGTACGAACTCCTTTTGTGCGTTGCAGTTTTTCATAAATGTTTTGATACTCTTCTGATTCTTTATACTTGAGAGAAAGATCCTCCAATTCTGTTTTGATACTATATAAACCAAGCCTGTGTGATAGAGGTGCATACATATACTGGGTTTCCGAAGCAATTTTCAATTGCTTTTGTTTAGGCATAGAGCCTAAGGTTCTCATATTATGTAAACGGTCAGCAATTTTTATGAGAATTACCCTTACGTCATCGGTAAGAGTAAGCAGCATTTTTCTAAAATTTTCCGCTTGATCAGATGTGCTTTGATCAAAAACTCCGGAAACTTTTGTTAAGCCATCAATTAGAAATCTCTCTTTCTTTCCGAAGAGATTTTCTATGTCTTGTAAGGTAATATAGGTGTCTTCAACGGTATCATGGAGTAAGGCAGCAACAACGGATGTCACATCCAAGCCCATTTCCTCTACTACTATTCTTGCAACAGCAATAGGATGATAGATGTAAGGTTCACCAGATTTTCTTCGGGTTTCTTTATGCGCTTCTAAAGCAACATCAAAAGCTTTTCGAATAAAATTTTTATCTGTTTTTGTAAGAGGGATTTTAAAAGCCCGAAGTAAACTTCTGTATCTTCTGAGAATTTCCTTTTTCTCGGATTCTAGGTCAAATATGGGCTTTTCCTTTTCAATCATTTAGCGGGTAAGACTTTGTTAGATGCCTCTCCAAATCCTATTCGAATTCCATCTTTTTCTGCATAACCTCTCATAACAACGGTATCTCCATCTAAGATAAACTTTCTTTCAGTTCCATCTGGCATTTGTACTGGCTTTGTTCCTTTCCAGGATATCTCCAGCATAGAACCATATGAACCGGGGTCTGGCCCAGAAATAGTTCCTGAGGCCAGCATATCTCCACAATTTACATTGCATCCATTTACGGTATGATGTGCCAATTGTTGACACATATTCCAATACATATATTTGAAGTTGGAATTACAGACTATCTTTTCTTCCCCACTTTCTGGTTTGATACCTACTTGCAAATTGATATCGTAGTATTTATTTCCTGAATATTCTAGGTAAGGTAAAACAGGAGGGTCTTGTTCTTTACCAGCAACTTTGAAGGGTTCGAAAGCATCCAATAATACTAACCAAGGTGATACCGTTGAAGCGAAATTTTTCCCTAAAAATGGCCCAAGAGGCACATATTCCCATTTTTGAATATCCCTAGCTGACCAATCATTAAAGAGCATCAGACCAGCAATATAATTTTCTGCCTCATCCGTTGAAATAGAATCCCCAAGTGCTTTGCCTTGAAAAGTTATAAAGGCCATTTCCAATTCAAAATCTAAAAGTCTGCATGGGCCAAAACCAGGAGTCTCTGCATCATCTGCTTTTGATTGTCCTTTAGGCCTATGAAATGGAGTTCCAGAAACTATTATTGAAGATGAACGTCCATGATAACCTACGGGAATATGTTTCCAGTTAGGCAATAGGGCATTATTCGGATCCCTAAACATGGTCCCAACATTTCGTGCATGATCCTCACTACTGTAAAAATCTGTGTAATCACCAACCTGAACAGGAAGCAACATTGTTGAAGAACTCTGATCGTAAATTACTTGAGAAATATGCTCACTATTTCCTTGAAGTTCATTATTACTTTCCTGCAATAATTCTGAAATTCTGTTTCTTAATTTTCTCAAACTTTCTTTACCCTTCTTGAGGATAGGATTGAGTTTGTCTGATGAATAATCACTTGCTTCATAGGGTAAATTTTTTAAATACCCCATTGAAGATAATGCCTTAAGATCAACTATTTTGTCACCTATTGCTACTCCTACTCTAGCATCACTATTATTGGTTTTGAAAATACCAAAAGGTAGATTTTGAATTGGAAAGTCAGAATTTGTTGGAACTTCTATCCAACTCTTTAATAAAGGATTATTCGCTGCAATTTCGCTCATCAGATAATAATTAAAAAGGAGGGTAAAAGTAATATTTGATTTTAGATTTGTAATGTGCATTTTTAAAATGAACCGAGAAAAGAAAATAGCACTGCTTATTGTTAAGGTGATTATCGCCATTCACTTTTTTTTACTCTTCTTATTTTGTATTCCTGACGGTTTATTACATGAAAAAACCAGGGAAATTGCTTCTGCATATGCCAATCCACTTTTTCAAGGTCGATGGAATTTATTTGCTCCTGATCCTCCCAAGAGACATAAAGAAATTATTTTCCGCTATAATAATGATCAATGGGAGAGGGTAGTAGGTGAAATTGAAAAAAGGCACAATGCTATTCGAATAGGTTCTTCAACAAAGATGTATCATGTGGTTCAAAATGCGAGTCATTATTTGTGGGAAGACTATTACAAGTATCCAAATGAAGATATCAAGAAATCAATTGGTTATAAGGGCATGGAGCATTTGCTTGGCAAATACATTGAGAATAAAATTAAAACCCCTCCATTTGGACGCTGTGAGATGGCCTTGCTTATAGAATATACAGATAAGCAAGATGGAGGAGAAGTAGTTATCGATACTTTGCATTTTCCACCATTTGAATTCGTTTTGCCTTATCACTAGACTTAAAGAAATATTCCTTTCGGAGTTTGCAAATGCGCAACTCAACCTTTTTAGAAAATCTCTATACTTTGTTCTCTTCTATATCATGGTTTTTATGAATTTGCCCAATGCTTCATTGCTTTGGGGGTCAGATTCTTTAATAAAGAAATGGGATTGGGGTGAAACACTTATGACCGAGTTCTATTATTTCATGATGCATCATTTGGTTGATTTATTTTGGCCTTTTCTTATTGCTCTGCATTTATATGCTTTGGTCATGGCATTTTTTGGGAAAGCTATGCGTTTTCATCACATTCTGGTCTTTATTACTACCATTTGGTTGTATAATAGATTGTATCTATATGTGATAGGTGGTAATTTGCTAATAATGGCACTTTTGTTTTACCTTATTTTCGCAAATGAGAGAAATAAGGACGAGTTCAACTTTAAGCTCAACCAACTTATTCTTCTAGCCTGTCAAATTCAAATATGTTTTGTCTATTTCTTCTCAGGTTTATGGAAACTAGCTGGCACAGAGTGGCTGAGCGGAGAAGCAATGCATTTTATATTAAATGTTCCCGAATATTCTCATCCTTGGGTAATGGAAAACATAGCGGATAAAGAATGGTTAACCATTCCAGGAACTTATTTTGCTCTCGTTTATCAATTGCTTTTTCCAGTTTTAATTTGGATCAAAAAAATAAAAAAACCATTGCTAATGTTAGGTGTGTTCTTTCATCTTTTTATAGGAATAGCAATGGGTATTTGGGATTTCGCCCTAATTATGATTGCAAGCTACATGGCTTTTTGGGGAATTAACACGAAAAAGGAAATTTCTTATTTAACATAGATTATTTCAAACCCACCCATTTCTTTAGCATTCATTAAATCCAGTAATTGGTATTCAATGACGACCGTTCTATTATCTTTTTTTACCGCTCCTTTTCCTTTAACTTTTTTAATGTCCTTAGGAACTCGAATTGTTGTTGTGTAACTCATGCTTCCAAACATTTCCTCAAACTCCTTCATGTCTTTGCTACTCAATTTCTTATCATCATCAGACATAGAGAAGGCCTCTCTTTTTATTCCGTTCTTGGTAAATATAAAGGGAGCATCGCCACTATTGTCTTGACCTAAACCGCTGAAAACAGATCCAATACCCGGTCCCATTTTAGAACCTATTTCATTGTTTTCACTTAAACTGCTTAAAAATCTGTAGTACTCTGAAAAATCTGAAGGATTATCAAAACTCATTTCAAATCCCATTTCCATTTCCCCTTTAGCCTTTGAACCCCGCATGTACATGTTCATTTTATCTTGATACTTTTCTAGGCCTTCATTGCTAATTCCTTCTTCCTTAAACTTATCAGACAAATCAATAACGGAATCTAATTCATCGGGAAAGTCTTTCCACATTTTATCTCTTAATGCTAGATCCAAACTGTCCATGTCAATAGTTTTTCCTTCGCTCTCAGCCATAGCCATGGCAAAACCTTTCATCATCCCAGTCATTGCCTCCATCATGTCATAGGAAACAGTGTAGGTTCCCGACATATCCTCATTTACCACCAATTCTTCACTAATGTCTCCACAGGAAAACAATAAAATGGAAGTGCAAATTCCTAAAAGAAATTTTCTCATTTTTTTAATATTAATTACTCACCAATCCACTTTCCCAAGTAAATAAAGGGCGATCCTTCATCCAATCATTTACTTTGCTTCTCACTCCTTGAATAACAGTATCATTTTCATAATTGGAAATTATCTCATCAATGAACTCTACTATTTGAGGCATTTCATTTGTGGTCATACCCCTTGACGTTATTGCGGGAGTTCCAATTCTAATTCCACTGGTAACAAATGGAGATTTATCATCGAAAGGAACCATGTTTTTGTTTACCGTAATATCTGCTTTTACCAAAGCTTGTTCTGCATCCTTTCCGCTAATTCCCTTTGAACGAAGATCTATTAGCATACAGTGATTATCTGTGCCTTTTGAAATCAAATCATAACCTTTATCTACAAATGATTGAGCCATAACTTGGGCATTCTTAATAATATTTTGAGCGTATAAACCAAAATCATCAGATAGAGCTTCACCAAATGCAACAGCTTTGGAAGCAATAACGTGCTCCAATGGTCCTCCTTGTGTTCCAGGGAAAACACCTGAATCTAAAAGTGAAGATAATTTTCTTACCGTACCTTTTTTTGTAGTGATTCCCCAAGGATTTTCCATGTCTTCTCCCATCATGATTACTCCGCCTCTTGGCCCTCTTAAGGTTTTGTGAGTGGTGGTTGTAACTATATGACAATACTTTATCGGATCTTTTAAAAGCCCTTTGGCAATCAGTCCTGCAGGATGCGAAACATCAGCTAAAAGTATGGCACCCACGGAATCGGCAATTTGTCGAAGATGCTCATAATCCCAATCTCTGGAGTATGCAGAAGCACCGCAAATAATCATTTTTGGTTTTACTTCATTTGCTTTAGATTCTACTTTGTTATAGTCTATTACTCCGGTATCTTGTTCAACTCCGTAAAAATGAGGTTGATACAATTTACCAGAATAGTTTACCGGAGAACCATGGGTTAAATGACCACCGTGCGAAAGGTCAAACCCTAAAATAGCATCTCCAGGATTTAAACAGGCTAACATAACTGCTGCATTAGCCTGAGCTCCGCTATGAGGCTGAACATTTGCCCAAGTTGCGCCAAATAATTCTTTCAATCGGTCAATCGCTAATTGTTCTACTTGATCTACAATCTCGCAGCCTCCATAATATCTTTTATTAGGAAGTCCTTCAGCATATTTATTAGTTAGCACAGAACCCATCGCAGCCATCACTTGTTCTGAAACAAAGTTTTCTGATGCAATCAATTCTATTCCATGCATTTGACGTTCTTTCTCAGCAGAGATAAGGTCAAAAATTTTCTTGTCTTGATACATATTGAAATTTGGAAGTCTAAAAGTAGAAATAATCGCTTTCTAAAGATGTTTTTTTAAAAACAATAAAGGGCATATTATCAAAAGTGGAACAGGTGATTGTAGGGCTCCCATAAATGTACGAGCCAAGGAAAACATGCTTTCAGTAGAGCCAAGGAAATATCCTATGCAAAATAGGGTTCCAGAGAAAATAAAAATTAGAACATAGGCAATAGTATACCATTGGGCAAAATCTTTGGATCCGAAAATAATACTAAGCACATAACGTCCTAACAATAAATAGAATAGGGTATAGATAATGGTGAATAACCATTTTAATTTTATCAAAGTTTGAAGAGAATAGTTTTCAATAAACTCCATATAGGAGAGGAGTCCATTATCTGGGATTTCTCCATTAAGAAAGGAAATTTGATTATTTAAGCTTACAAAAACTACATTCCTTAAAGATCCAGCAATAACGACAATAATGAAAATCAGCAAGAGTTTTAAGAACTTACTCATTGACTAGATTTTTCTTACTTACAAATTTTCTGACCCAATACACCCAAAGTAAAAATACAATAGAATATACAGCTATCTTAAAAGTGTAATCATGATTGAAGTCCAAGTAAGCATAATCTATTGTCACTACCCAGGCAAGAATACTTACTCGAATAGCATTGAGTAAATGAATAACTATGATGCCGATTGGAATATACCAAGCTTTGTGCTTCCATGGACCGGGAATAGCTATCATAAAGATGCTGAAAATTGCCATGATTTCTAATCCATTGCAGGGATCACCAACCCATACTCCTGTCGTTCCGTCTATTCCAATGGTTCTAATAACAACGTTTGATGGAGGCTCTGCAATAAGTGTAAAACCTAAAAATTCTAAAATAGCTCCACTTATGTCGATAAGATTTTCAATTAAGAACCTGTTGAGGTTGGTATAATCGTTTATCCAGTACTCAAACAAAAAAAACCACAACAAAAAAAGGCTTAGTGCCAGAATAATAAATCGAATAAAAGGGTTTTTGATCAAGGAATTATCCTTTTTTACTTTGATCGTATGCTTTTTTTCCTCCCCAAATTAAACCTGCAGCAATAAGCAGAGAAGTTCCACCGTCAATTGGAATACAAGGTGGGGGGAAACATGGAGGACCTGTCGTACCTGATAAAGGCGGTTGAGCACCAAGGCTAGCAAAGAACATTAACGCAGTTAAAGTCAACAGTCCGATTAAAAAAGATTTTTTACTCATGCTTAGTTAAATCCGAAACAAATATATTTAAATGAAATTTATTGAGGCAAGATTTAAAAAATCTTTTGACCAAATGTAAAATACGAAGGATAGAATAATTAGTTTAAATTCATATTATCTCGCGGGGCTAATGTATATTTGTCTATTAATATCTAGGGCTTGAATTCACTAAAAGGAAACTTAATTGATATCGAAGACATTCGTGTAATTCGAAAGTTTTTGGCTAAGAATTGGCTGATTCTCTTGGGTTTGCCACTTTTAGGAGGTTTGATAGCTGCATTTTACACGCATAGAATGCCTGAAATCTATGAGGCTAAAATGGAAATTCTTACCAAAGCCAATTTTGAAATTGAGCAAAACAATCAATCTTATACTGGTTTGGTTGGTCTTTACAAGAACTACGCAGATATTTCAAATCAAACCAGAGTAATTAAGTCCTATGATCTTATTTCTCAGACACTTGATAAGCTTAATTTTGAGTTGTCGTATTTTGTTTCTGGGAGGATAAAGACCACCAGAGCTGAGCGCTTACCTTATTTTGATGTAAATGTTAATAGAATTCATTCTAGCCTTTATCACCAAAAAATAGATATAAAAGTCCTTGATCTTAAAACGTATGAGTTAGGTTTTGATTTTGAGGGTGAACGAATCAGTAAAAGACACGAATTTGGAGTTGAAGTAAATGAGCCCGAATATTCAGTATTAGTAGAAAAAACAGCATCTCTAAACGAAGATAATTTACCTAAAATTCAGATTTTAAATTATCAGTTTTTAGTAAACAGTCGTTCAACGATGGTAAGCCAGTATATCTCAAATCTTTCCATTGAAAATGAGGAGTATACAAGTATTCTGGATTTAAGGGTCAGAGATGAATCTCAAGAAAGAGCAAAAATGTTTTTGGATACTTTGGGTGAGGTATACAAGGATTTCACAACTCAGACACAAAAGGTTCTTAATAGAAGAACAACAGAATATATTGATCTGCAACTGAAGAAGGTTACTCAAGTATTAGATTCAATAGAAAATGATCTGGAAAGCTATAAGGAATCTAGAGCAATTTTAGATTTAACAAGAGAAGAGGAAGAGTTCTTTAATCAACTTACCGAAGCTGAAAAGCAAAAAACGAACCTTAAGCTTGAATATGAATCTAAATCCTCATTAAGAGATTACTTATTGGATACGGAAAAGAGCGAAGTAGCGCCTCCCGCTCTATATATTAGTGATGATGTTTATTTAAGGGAAGCTTTGAGTAAGCTATATGAATTACAGTTCGAGAAAAATCTTAAACTCAATCAAGTTACTGGAGAGAATATAAAAATTCAAAGGGATGAAAAGACGATTGAGGAGCAAAGAAACGATATACTGGTCTATATAAAGGCATCTCAATCCGCTATAGATGATAAAGTTGCAGAGATCGATAAGCAGATTCGTGGGTACGAACTGAAAATTAAGAAAATTCCAGCCTCGGAAAGAGATATTCTCAATATCAACAGGAAGCTAAAAGTAAATGAAGAAATGTATCTCTTTTTATTAGAGAAAAGAGCTAATTCTGAAATTGCTAAAGCCGCAATTATTCCTCAAACCAGAGTTTTAGTAAAGAGTAGGCCTTTAGGTCAAGTTGGCCCGGACAAACAAAGGTATCTTCTTTTATTCATTCTTGGTGGCCTTATACTTTCACTGTTGATTAGCTATATCAGATTTTCAATGTTCGATAGGTTGGAAAATGTGAGAGAGTTGAAAAATGTAACCAAAATTCCAATTCTTGGCGGGATACCTTCCATAGAAAAAGATCTTGCCAGGTCTCTTGTGGTCAATTCTAAAAAGAGATTGAATGTAACAGAAGCGTTCAGAGCAGTGCGTACTAATCTTCAATATTTCAGCAGAAATTCTGAATCAAAGGTTATTCTGGTATCCTCTCTTCATCCAGGAGAAGGTAAAACATTTTGCTCAAGTAATTTAGCTGCAATTATTGCTAAAGCAGATAAAAGGGTTTTGCTTTTAGATTTTGATTTTCATAAGCCAAAGGTGCACAGAACGGCTGGTGTAGAAAATACCTTAGGACTTTCATCCATCTTGGCCAATGACTTTACTTTTGAGCAGGTAATTCAAAACACGGAAATTGATAAGCTTAAAGTGATTACTTGTGGGCCACCGCCTCCAAATCCTTCAGAGATGATTTTAAGTGAAAAGGTCAAAGAAATTATTATTAAAGGCAGAAAAGAGTTTGATTTCGTTATCATTGATACTCCACCAATTATGCTTATTAGTGATGCTTTGGTACTTAGAAATCTTTCCGATGTTGGAATTTTTGTCATGAATACAGTAATGGCAACAAAGGCCGGTATCAATTATCTGGAAGAATTGATGGTTAAAAACGAAATGAGCAACAATGCGATTGTTCTGAACAACATCAAGAGAAAAACCTGGAAATATTACCCCTATAAATATGGATATAGCTATGATTATGGGCATGGATATTCATATAATTACTCCTCATATACAGAGGAAAAAGTGCAGGCCTAAATGAATTCTGGTATCTTACTAAATACGCTGAAAGGCTTACTGGGGGTTTTACCAAAGTCGTTCAAGAAAAAGGGGTTTTTCGTAAGCATTTTGTTATTGTTAAATTCAATTTTGGACTTGATAGGGCTTAGCGCTTTGCTCCCTTTGTTTATTTTGATTTTGGAAGATGACGCAGTTGGAAATTATGAGCAATTAGGATCTATCTACAATTTTTTCGGATTTAGCTCAGAATCATCTTTTATTCTTGGAATTTGTCTCGCCATTCTGGGAATTGTAGTGCTCAAAAATGTACTTAGCCTTTTCATTGTTCACTACCAGGCGAAATTTGCCTTTAGTTTGAATAAATATTTTGCGGTTCGTTTGTATAGAAAATATTATGCAAGAGGTTTCCTTTACTTCAAACAAACAAATTCAAATCATATCACAAGGGATGTAAATCAGGTACCTGGTTCATTTTCTTCTAATGTAGTTATCCCTTTTTTAAATGTGCTGAACGAGTTGATTGTACTGTCCTTTATAAGTTTTGGATTATTGGCTTATGATTGGAAAATTATTGCGCTCTTGGCAGCAATACTAATTCCTACCTTTCTGGTCTTTTATTCCTTTTCCAAAAATAGGGTACAGGCAATAGCGGAACGGCTCTTTGAACTATCACCTAAAATCAGAAAAGTACTGTATGAATCAATTTTTGGTTACAGTGATGTTAAGATGTCCAATAAAGAAGAAAAATTTTATGCAAAATACGAGGGATTTCAAAGTGAGAATGTTGGATTGCAAGCAAAGAATCACGTTTATAAATTAGCACCTACAAAGGTTATTGAGAGCACACTCTTTTTTGGTGTTATAATAATCGTTGCCTATGGTATTTTGGTTCTTGGGGATAAGAAAGCTTTGACTGCGATGATCGGGGTTTTTGTTCTCGCAGCTTACAGGGTTTTACCCTCCATTAATAGAATAATGATGGCTATTATGAGCATCAAAGCCTTTCAATATACTTTTGATGTGCTGAAGAGAATTCATGAAAAACATCCAGATGAAGATCAGTTAAGTGAAGAACTGAAATTTGAAAATGCACTTGAACTATCCAATATTTCATTCAAATATCCTGGTAAAGATGAATTTGTTTTGAAAAACTTCAATTTGACCATCAATAAAGGAGAAACTCTTGGCATAGTTGGAGAATCGGGTTCAGGAAAGACAACATTGATAAACCTTATTTTGAAGTTTATTGACCCATTGGAAGGAGAATTACTTCTTGATGGGAAAACAATTGGTGTGAACCTTAAAAATCAATGGCGCAAAATCTTAGGTTATGTTCAACAAGATGTGTTTCTTTTAGATGGAAGTATTGCTCAGAATGTGGCTTTCGAAGAGAATGAACAAGATATTGATTTTGCGAAAGTTGAAGCAAGTTTGAAAAGAGCTCAGCTTTGGTCATTGATTAGTACTTTGCCTCTAGGGCTGAATAGTCCAGTTGGTGAGCAAGGTGCACAATTAAGTGGTGGTCAGAAACAAAGATTGGGTATTGCAAGAGCTTTGTATCAGGACGCTAAGATTTTAGTTTTTGATGAAGCCACTGCCGCCTTGGATAATAAGACGGAAAGTGAAGTTACTGAAGCTATTAACAATTTAAACAAAGGAGACCTAACTATGATAATTGTTGCTCATAGGGTGACCACTTTAAAGCATTGCGATAGAATTATTGAAATTGACAAAGGAAAAATCAAGGAGACGGTAAAGTACGAAGAATTGATACAACAAGTAATATAATGGAATTGACGGGAAAAAAGGTTTTGGTAATAGGAGGAGCTGGTTTTATAGGCTCTCATTTGGTTGCAGAATTATTAAAGGAGGACATTAAACAGTGCGTAGTATATGACAATTTTGCGAGAGGAGAGAAAGACAGAATAAATGATTGCTTAGAAGACGATAGATGTTCTATTTTTCCACTTGGAGGAGATATAAGAGAAACGGATGTTTTGGAAGTAGCCATAAAAGATGCGGACATTGTATTTCATCTGGCAGCAATGTGGTTGTTGCATTGCAAAGATTTCCCCAGAACAGCTTTTGATGTAAATATTACTGGAACTTTCAATGTCCTTGAATTGTGTGCAAAGCATAATGTGGAGAAATTAATATACTCTTCTTCAGCTTCTGTTTACGGAGATGCAGTTGAGGTTCCAATGACAGAAGATCACCCTTTTAATAATACCAACTTCTATGGTGCAACAAAAATTTCTGGTGAAGCAATGGCAACAGCCTTTAATGATAGGTATGGATTAAAAGTCATTGGATTGAGATATATGAATGTTTATGGCCCTCACCAGGATCAGCATGCTGTATATAGTGGAGTAGTTCCGATAATGTTGAATAAAATAAATGCGAATGAAGCTCCAGTAATTAATGGAGATGGAAGTCAAGCATATGACTTTATATATGTTGAGGACGTAGCTAGATGCAACATAATGGCGGCAAAATCTGATGTTGATTTTGGTTTTTACAATGTAGGAACGCAAATTCAAACTTCGATAAAGGAACTATGTGAAACTATTTTGGATCTTAAAAATTCTCAGCTTCAAGTTCAATACAAACCTTATGCTGCAGATGATGCGAGACAATTTGTTCAGAATAGAATAGGTTCAGCAGAAAAAGCGGAAAAAGAACTGCATTTTAAATTCAAATACTCCGTTAGAGAAGGGCTTCAAAAACTGATTGATTGGAGGATAGAAAAAGGTATAGATGAAAAGTGGGGTGAGCTGATTGCGTAGTAATTGCAATGGACAATTTCAACTGCAATGAGCAATTACAATTTTTAATATAAATAAAGTCTGTAGATTATCATTAGCTGTAATTGAACTTGCTATTGAAAACCGATAATTAATGAATAAAGAGGCAACGGAACATATTTTTGATTATGAAACTCGACTGGTTCGTTTTGCTGCGAATTGTGTGAGATTTTTTGATGCTAAGAATGATAAGTATGAGATTCAATATTATAAGAATCAATTAATTCGTTCCTCTGGAAGTGCTGCACTAAATTATGGGGAAGCTCAAGGAACAATTACTTCAAAGGATTTTATTCATAAAACGTCAATCGTTTGTAAAGAATTGAAGGAATCTAGGACATCTTTCAAAATACTAGAAGAATTGGGTTTTAATGGCAGAGTTAATACTACCGATATGCTTACCGAAGTTGAGCAATTGATAGCCATTTCAAGTAAAATGATAATGAATAAAAGAAGTAAATTGTCACCTGTAAAAAATTGACATTGCTATTGAAAATTGACATTGAGAATAGAGACTGCTATTGAAAACCAATAATTCAAAATGGAAGAAACATTGATAAGAAATATTCCAATTTCTGTCCCAGATACTGGAATAGAGGAATGGGAAGCTGTAAAGGAACCTCTAATGACAGGTTGGTTGACCAGCGGTCCCAAAGTTAGAGCCTTCGAAGAAGGTTTTTCTAAAATCCATAATGTTCATACTTCAGTTGCGGTAACGAGTGCAACAACTGCATTGCATTTGGCTTTAGTAGCTCTCGGAATTAAGGAAGGTGATGAAGTAATCGTTCCAGCATTTACATGGGTTTCAACAGCTAATGTTGTACTCTACTGTGGAGCAAAACCTGTCTTTTGTGATATTGATACCAAGACATTTAATATTGATCCGGAAAAACTTTCAGCCTTAGTAAATGAAAACACAAAGGCAATAATTCCTGTTCATCTCTTTGGTCTATGTGCAGATATGGATGCCATTAAAAAAGTAGCTCCAGGAATTCCACTGGTTGAAGATGGAGCATGCGCTGCTGGGGCTGCGTATAAAGGAATCTATGCTGGCGGTTTAGGAGATATAGGTTGTTTCTCGTTTCATCCTAGAAAATCCATCACTTGCGGTGAAGGGGGAATGTGTACCACAAACAATCCAGAGCTTGGGGAACAGTTGGCGATTTTAAGAAATCATGGTGCATCTGTTTCTGAAGAAGCAAGGCACCATGGCCCTAGACCACATATACTGCCTGAATTTGAACTCATGGGCTTCAATTATAGAATGACAGATTTGCAAGGTGCAGTTGCACTGGTGCAGCTAGGAAAATTAGAGCAATATATTGCGGAAAGAAACGAATGGGCGCAATACTATATTGAGAATTTGAAAGATGTTGAATGGTTAACTTTACCAGATATTTCCTCTGATTACAAGCATGGCTGGCAATCATTCGTAACACTAGTAGATGAAAACAAGGCCCCTTTTGAGCGTAACATAATCATGGACAAATTGAAAGAGAAAGGCATAGCTACACGTCCTGGGACACATGCTGTTCATATGCTTAAATTCTATAGAGAAAAGTACAATATTCAAGCTGAGGACTTTCCAGAAGCGAAACGAGCAAATAATTATTCCATGGCCATTCCCCTGCACAATAGAATGGTAAAAGAAGATTTCGATTATATTATTGAAGCGATTAAATTCTTGGCTTAGTGTGCGGAATTGCTGGAATATTTAACCTTTCAGGAGAGCCTGTTTCAAGAGGAGTGCTTAAAAAAATGGCAAGCTCCATTGCGCATCGTGGGCCAGATGGTGAAGGTTCTTTCGATGATGTAAATGTGGGTTTTGCTCATAGAAGACTTTCCATTTTAGATTTATCCGATAAAGGTTCTCAGCCTATGACTTCAAAGGATGGAGTGTGGACAGTGGTCTTTAATGGATGTATTTATAACTATAGGGAATTAAAAAAAGAATTGCGCCAGCAAGGAGCAGTTTTTAATTCAACATCGGATACAGAGGTCTTGGTTGAAGGTTTATCTATTTATGGTCCCGATTTTGTCCAACGTTTAAATGGTATGTTTGCGATAGGCGCATGGAATAAGAAAGACCGTTCCCTTCATTTGTTTAGAGATCGCTTTGGTGTTAAACCTTTGTATTATTGGTTCAATAAGAAAACAGTGGTTTTTGCATCTGAGGTCAAAGCCATTTTGCAACACCCAGATTATAAAGTTGAGGTAGATAAAGACGCGCTCAACGAGTATTTTACTTTCCAAAATATTTTCAGGTTTAGAACTTTATTTAAAGGAGTTATTCCATTGCCTCCAGCAAATGCAGTTCGCGTGGATGTCGATTCCACAAGAGTTGCTCATAATTCTTGGTGGGACTATAATTTCTCTGAACCGGATGAGACGATTTCCTTTGAAGATGCAAAGGAAGAGACACTACGCTTAATGAAACAGGCAGTAGAAAGACAAATGGTCGCAGATGTTCCTGTTGGCTCGTATCTTTCTGGGGGAATGGATTCGGGTTCAATAACATCCATAGCTTCCAAACTCATTCCAAGGATGTCTACCTTCACTTGTGGTTTTGATATGAGTTCAGTGGTGGGTGTTGAAGCCAATTACGATGAAAGAAGAGATGCAGAAATAATGGCAAATATCTTCAAAACAGAACACTACCAACAAGTCATTAATTCAGGAGATTTGTCTTGGTCTTTACCTCGAGTGGTGAATCATCTTGAAGATTTGAAGGTAGGAATGTCCTATCCCAATTACTACATTTCAAGGTTGGCTTCCAAATTCGTAAAGGTATGTCTGCAAGGAACAGGGGGAGATGAAATATATGGGGGTTATCCTTGGCGTTATTATCGTATTTTTCAATCTCTTAATAGACAAGACTTTTTTGATCAGTACTATGAGTTTTGGCAGAGGCTTGTTCCTGATGCGGATAAGCCTAAATTGTTTAATTCTTCTGTTTTGGACAATGTAGACATTAGAGATCCAAAGAGATTGTTTGAACGTGTTTTCTTATTCAACGATAAACTCAAATACGATACACCGGAGCAACATATTCAAAACTCACTTTACTTTGAAATAAAGACCTTTTTACCGGGTCTACTGATGGTTGGAGATAAGCTATCTATGGCTAATGGTTTAGAAGAACGCTTTCCATTTTTGGATAATGATTTAATAGAATTTGCGCAGAAAATTCCAGTAAGACATAAACTTGCGAATCTTGAGCAGATGAAGAGTTTAGATGAAAATACATCTAAGAAGAAAAGGAAACTTTACCGTGAGTTTGATGATGGCAAGAATGTTCTGAGAAAAGCAATGGAAAGTGTATTGCCTAAAGAAGTCATTGAAAGGAAAAAGCAAGGCTTTTCAGCTCCCGATGAATCCTGGTACAGAGGAGACAATGTGCAATATGTGAGAGATTTGTTGGGTAACAAGAATGCATCCTATCGTGAATTCATTAATCAGGAATACGTGAATGAAATCCTGGACCAACATATCAATCAAGGAAAGAACAATAGATTGATGATTTGGTCTTTTATGTGTTTTGAATGGTGGTGTAAAATATTCTTGAATAATGAAGTGCCAGTTGAACATAACCATTCCTCTTTTCTAGAGAATTTCTAAGTTTAAATGAGCAAAAAGCCAAATTTTCTGGTCATTGGAGCAGCTCGCTCAGGAACAACTTTATTGCATTCGTATTTTTTACAACATCCGGAAATTTTTGTTCCTAAAGAGAAAAGACCCGAACCCCATTACTTTTTGAAGTCTAAATTATTTGAAAATGGAGATGAGTGGTATCAGGAGAAATTCTTCTCTGAGGTAAACGATGAAAAGGCCATTGGAGAAGTAAGCACTTCCTATCTTTTTGGAGAACGAGTCCCTAAGAGAATTTACAACTATAATTCTCAGATGAAATTCATCGTTTTGCTGAGGGAGCCCAAAGCACGTGCTTTTTCCAATTACTGGCATTCACATAAAAATGGTTTTGACAATTTAATCTTTGATGAGGCCGTAAAACTGGAAGAGGAAAGAACCGCAGAACTAAAAGAAGATTTACTTGAAATTGCCCCCTATTCTTATTTGGGAAGAAGTTTATATGCTCAACAATTAAATCGATATTTAAAATACTTTGACAAATCTCAATTTCATATTTGCCTCTTTGAAGACTTTATAGAAAATCCCGTTGAGCAGTTGAACAAAATTTGTATCTTTTTAAATATTGAATCCAAGCACCCTTGGAAGTTAATAGGTCAAGCAATGAACAAATCGGTCCCTGATAAGCAAAGCTATTCCAAAGAAGCGAGTCATCTAATGGATGATTTGTTTAAACCTGATATTGCGGAACTAGCTGAACTTTTTGACTTAAATTTGGATGCATGGAAATAGAAATGCCGGCCCAAGAGAATAAAGAAAAATATGCCTTTGCTGAATTCACACATTTGGCATATCGGACCTATATTTCAAGAATAAAGGAGGTAGGATTCGACTTCTCATTTTATCATGATTTTGATAAAGAATCAAAATTTGTGCTCTATCGCCATGATGTAGATTTCTCTCCAATGAGAGCTTTGAAGTTGGCTAAAATTGAAGCTGAACAAGGTGTATTTTCTACCTACTTTATACAACCCCATTGCAGATTTTATCATTTACTAGAGAAACGTGTTTTCGATTGTTTCATGGAAATAAAAGAAATGGGGCATCAACTTGCACTGCATTTTGATCACGGTTTTTATCCGGATTTGAATCCAGATAACATTGAGAAAATACTTACTACTGAAAAGCAATTGATCGATTCATTTTTTCACTGTGACATCAATGTGTTTTCATTTCACAATCCTAGTAAATGGGCTTTGGAGTGGGGAATAGAATCTTGTGCGGGAATGATCAATACCTATTCTAGGTATTTCATGAACAACGTAAAATACGGTTCTGATTCAAATGGAATTTGGAGAAATGAAAGCTTTAATGAAATCATAGCTTCAAACCCATCTAATCTGCAATTGTTAAGTCATCCGGTATGGTGGACAGAAGAAATTACTTCTCCAAAGCAAAGGGTGCTTTCCTGTATTGATGGAAGGGCAAAAGAAAATTTGGAAAGTCAATTGAAAGTATGGGAAAAATGGGACAGAGAATTCATAGATTGGTAGGATGTCTTTTTTAGCAAAAGAAAATACCGATAGGCTTTACACCTACAAAAAGGATGAAAGTGAAGAGGACTTTTTAAAGAAATTGAATCAGAGTTTTCAAAATTTTGAAAAGGACTCTACATATGAGAAGAAAGCCTTTCCCTGGATTTTTGTAACTGGTCTGCCACGTTCGGGGACAACCTTGTTGATGCAGTGCCTGGCAACAGCATTTGATTTTTCATTTATAAATAATTTTATGGCTCGCTTTTGGGATGCTCCAGTGAGTGCTGCAAGAATGAGTAAAATTCTCTTTGGAAATCAAAGGTTTCTTTCAGAATTTAAATCGGATTTTGGAAAATCCAGTGCTTTAGATGATGTGCATGAATGGAGCTATTTCTGGATTGAAAATTTGAATTATTCCAGAAGCATAGATTTTAATAGAGTAGATGAGAAAGGCAGAATAGACTGGAAGGAAATTCAGAGTATTTTAAACGGTATCACAGCGGTTTTTAGTAAACCTTTCCTGAACAAAGCATTGCATCCAGCTAAGTATGTAGATGCTTTTTTAGAAATCAATCCCAACATTTTATTTGTTCATATAGAAAGAGATTTTCTAGAAAATTGTCAAAGCATTTTAAATGCAAGAGAACAATACTATGGAGATAGAAATAAATGGTGGAGCTTGATTCCCGATAATTTTTCGGAGATAAAAGATATGCCTTATCATGCTCAAATACCTGAGCAACTGGGCGCATTATCTCGTGAGATGAAAAGTGATTTGAATGAGTATGCCTCTGGAAAGTTCATCAATGTTCAGTATACTACCTTTTGTGATAATCCGCATCAGGTACTTCAGAAAATTGCCGATGAATTAATGCTAAGATTTCAAAGTGATTTTTCATTTGATATGGAAAGAATTCCAAAGAAATTTGAAAGAAGAGTTAGAACCAATTTTGATGCGAAACTAAAAGCTTACGTGGATGAGCATTTCTCAAACTAAAATGGATATCAAACGATTTAAAGTTAGTTTGGCTCCTAAAACAATGGAGCTTTTGGAAAGGGCCGTTCTAAAAGGTGCTTTAGCAGGTGGCGAAGATATTGCCGACTTTGAAAATGAAATGAAGGCATTGTCTGGAATGAATCATGCGTTGGCGACTTCAAACGGTTTTTCCGCATTGCACTTGGCTTTGGAAGCCTTAGGAATTAAAAACAAAAAGGTGCTGATGCCTACTATTTCCTCCTGTATGGCTATTTGGAATGCTATCAAGGCTTCGGGAAATGAACCTGTTTTCATGGATTCTGAGCTTTTGAGTCCTAATCTAAATGCTGATTCTGACATAAACATTGAGGATTTAGGAGCAATTATTTCCCCCAATTATTTTGGTTTGCTATCGGATATTTCTGCATTAAAGAAATATGGAGTTCCCATTATAGAAGATTGTGCTCAATCAGCTGCTTCTATATTTTATGGAAAAATAAAAACGGAAGCTGATATACAGATCTACTCGTTTTACCCAACAAAAATTATCAATGGAATTGAAGGAGGAATGATTTGCTCCAATGACGAACAAGTTATTGAGAAAGCAAGAAATAAGAGATATTATGGTGGGGTAAAAAAGGACGATGGTGTTCAACGATATAATTACAAGATGAATAATTTGAATGCTGTTTTTGCAAAAGCACAATTAGAGGATTTACAAGAAATTTGCACACGAAGAGTTACGATTGCAAAAAAGTATGCTTCCGTTTTACATTCGGATTATTATATGCCCTTCAAAGAGAATGAAGTATTGCAAAAGTTCATCCTCAGATTTAAATACAGAAAAGAACGCGAGGAAAAATTGAGCCAACTGATGGAATCGGGAATTCCTTCCTGCACAGAGTTGAATCCAATGACCAAAGACGGAAAATTGGATGCTTTCCCAAATGCTAAAAATTACTGGGAAACCCATTTGTCGTTGCCCTGTTATGAAGCATTGATGGATGATGAAGTGGAGTATATTTGCGAAATGTTGAATACACTATTTTAATGACTGTCGCTATTCATCAACCGAATCTATTTCCCTGGTTGGGTTTTTTTCAAAAAATCCAAAATGCAGATGTATTCGTTTATTTGGATCATACCTTAACCAATCCACGAAATCCCTTATGGCAAAAAAGAGTCAAACTCTTACTGAATGGAAAAGCAAATTGGATTACCGTTCCATTGAAATCTTCAAAAGAACATCCGTTTCAAGAACTTCTTGAAATAGAAATACAGGAGCTACCTAAATGGGATGTGAAATTGAAACGAAGTATTGAACAAAACTATAGCAAAGCACCATTCTTTGAGGAAACAATGGAACTAGTAGGCGTATTTTTCAACTCAAAATCCAAACATATTGCCGAACGGAATATTGCCTTTATAGATGCGACCTGCGAGTATTTGGAGATCAAAACACAGAGAGCTCGCAGTTCGAAATGGAAGCATCAAAGTACATCCAATGAATTGTTGGTAGATATTGTGAACGAACTAAAAGGAACGGTTTATTTAGCAGGAGATGGAGCAGACGGATATCAAGAATTGGAGCCCTTTGAAAAAGCGGACATAAGTCTCGAAAATCTTAATTATCAGCACCCCAATTATGCGCAATTCAATACTCAAGAGTGTGTAAAAGGGCTTTCCATAGTGGATGTCTTGATGAATTTGGGAAAAGAGGGAGTTCAAGATTTACTAGGTGTTTTTACTATAGAAGAAAAGTAGTTTTATATATCTTATTCGAAATTAAACAGGAAAAGAATCAAAGCGAATTTATTCTACTTTTGCCTAAAGGCTTAGCCAAAACATGGAAACGGAAGAACTGCAACAAGGAATGCCCCAATGGCTTATTGATGATAATAAGGCAAGAACAGGCGAGTATGCTAGAAATGTGAGTGATGAAGCTTTTTTGCGTCAGATTAATGATCACTTGAAAGAGGAGAAACCTCCAATTTCGAATGAGATAAACCATCCTGTTATTTTCTTCTTTGGCGTTCCTCGATGCGGTAAGACCTTTTTTTCTCAATTGTTTAACCATTATTTTGACATGGGCTTTCCCGACAACCTGATTGCCCGTTTTTGGCGTGCACCTTATTTCGGAATTCGTCTAAGTCAAGTATTAAAATCTAAATTTGATTCCGGAAGTGATTTTCGTTCGGATTTTGGAAAAACAAAGAACCTTTTTGATCCTCATGATTTTGCCTACTTCTGGCATGAACACCTTATAAAAGAATCTCATCCATATAACTTTGAGCAAGTAAGGGACCGGATAGATTGGAAACAATTACAAAGTTCTCTGGCACTTTTTACACAGACTTTTGATAAAGCCTGTCTATTCAAAGGAGTGAACCCAAGCTATCACATGAGCTTGATTTCTGAACACATTCCTAATACCTTTTTCATTTATTTAGAAAGAGATTTGGTAGATTCTGGTGTTTCTCTTGCCAGAGCCAGAATGAAGAATTACAATGGTTTAGATCATTGGTATGGTCAAAATCCAAGTCCTGAAGTATTTGAGAAGATTAAAGATTTACCATGGAATGAACAGATCGCGAATCAATTTCAATGGTTAACCAATCATTATGAATCAGAACTCTCAAAAATGGATTCTGATAAATATATTCGGATCAAGTACAAAGATTTCTGTACTGATCCCACAGCTTTTTTTGATGATCTACAAACTAAGTTGGAAAGAGCTATGGGGCAAAGGTTGATTCGAAAAGGAGATATTGATCAGGAGATGTTGGTTTATTCAGAGCACAATTTGGAAACGCCTTATTATTCCGAACTCTTAGAGGCTTTCGAGAAAATAAACCTAAAGCCAAGATTGGATTATGGAAGACATTAGTGCTTCGCAAATATTCCTTTTTATTGCCGTTTCCATTTTCGGTTTCATCATTCGCTTGCCATTTGCTATTTGGAAAACGGGAATAGCAGGGGACAATATGGGAGGTTTTTCCAAGATTTACGGTTTATCTCAAAAGACGTTTATTCGTTACGATATCCATGATGCCGCTAATGGAGAAGGATATTTTCCAAGACCCGCACTTTTCCATTATTTGGTTTCCAGGTTTCCCAAAAAGCTCTGGAGATTTACAGCGGTTTTCCTAAATATTTTCTTTGATATTCTGACAGGTTGGATTGTATTTGGAATGACGATTTATCTTATCTATGATGGTAAAAATGCTGTTGATATGTCCCTGTTGTCAATGATAGTATTTTATACAAGCCCTTTATTACTTCCCGTTACTGCAAGGTTAAAAGCTACAAATAATAGGACGATGGGTCTCTTTTTTGCAACCTGTTTTTTTATTGCTTTTTATTTATCATTAGACAATCCATATTATTATATAGCACTTATTTTATTTGCTTACCTCTGTATTATTGGGTCAACATTTGCGCTTCAAGCCATTTTATTTTTTACACCATTACTATGTTTGTGTTTGGGGAATTTTGTGCCACTCGCAATACTCATTGTAAGTATTGCAGTGCTTTGGTTTTTGCCATTCACAGGAGTTAAGGGAATTTTGATTTTCAAGTGGAAACACATTTTAATGTACAATCGGAATTTAAAGACAAGCAACTCTACAAAAAGCAGAAAGCTGCTTATTAATACTCTACTTTTGTTCTTTGCTCCTAATGGTTTAACCAAAAAATTGAGGTTATTTCTATATGATGCACCTTTGACAATTTTGCTTTATAGCGTTCCCTTTATCCCGATCCTGTTTGTCCTTGTTTTTAAGCATCCTTATGTGACTTCTTTCAGTTTTTATCTTTTCAAAATAGAAGCCGTAGGTTATTGTTTTGCTATGTTATGTTGCGCTTGTACTTTATTTTTTATTACGTCAGTTGGTAAAGGGAAAATATTTGGTGAGTCGGAACGTTATTTTGAATTTGCTTTACCATTTCTTGTAGCCTTTTTTGTAGCCTTCTCCAGTGAAGTTTATGAAAATATATTCATAGTATTTGCAATTGTATTCGCTCAAATTGGGATAACTGTTTTAATCCATTTCCTTTCGATGAACCATGCCATTCCATCTATTCTTTATTTCAAGCAAAACAAAGAGGTTGATGAAATAGTAGATTGGCTTTCAAAAAATACTCCGCAAGCAAAAATTGCAACAATTCCCATTCGTTTTGGTAGGGCACTTTCATCTCAACAATTGTATACCGAAAATGTGAGGTGTAAATTTTATTATCAAATGATCATGGATCAATCGAATCTGAAAGATGGGTTTAGGGAATTTGAAAATGAAGTATATAAAAAGAGTCTACTTAACATTTCCCCTTCGGAACTTCATTTGAAATATGGAATTGATTTGATGATTGTAAAGGACGATCTAATAATAGGTAAACATTCAGAATATCTCGAACATTTTAAAGACAATAACCCAGCTTTTCAAACGGGTGGTTTTTCTATTTACAGGGTAAAGTAAATATCGAAGGATTTAATTTTTTGCGGACATTAGCTCAATCATTTGAGCAACACTTTTTTCATCGAATGACTTATTTTTTGCAATATGTTCGTTAAAGATTTTAGAAAAGTAATTACTACCGGCAACATTCAGGTGTTTATGATCTGCGAATAGATTAATGTCTATAGGGGAGTTTCTAAAATCCAAAAATGGCGTGTCTTTGAAATAGGAGTTTTTAATTTCAAGAAAAGTAAATTCGTTCTTTTCCTTCACATGACTGGGCAAAGGGCTTCTGATTAAGTAAAAGTTGATTCCCTTTTCCTTGCAGTAATTTTTAAGTTTAACCAAATAGGTCAAATTTTCATTTTCAACAGAGTAGACATCTATAAAATCTCCCTTGAAATCTATTTTTTTTGAAGTAGTGTCATCATCGAAAATATGCTTTGGAGTAATATGCGTATGCCAATATTCCTCAACATAATTTTCTTTCCCACTCAAGGCAAATTCAGCATAGTTCTTATAGGAATTAGTAATGGCATTTGAAATATTTTGCATGTTCCGAGATTTATAGAACATTTTTAAAGCGTATCGTTTTTCCATTGTGGGAAGCAAACGAGGAATATTCGTTTCTATGTAATCCCCATGAATTCGAATGGAAGACCAGGGAGCCACCTGATTGTTCGTGTACTCTACAAATACATTTTTAATTTGGGCATTATTTTCAATGAGTTTTTTGGTCTTAAAGTAAGTATAGGGATAACCTTCGCAGGTTTGGGATAAGTTGTAGAAACCATCTATCAAAGAATCATTGAAAGTACAAGCAGAATGAGAGTGCCCCATTATCAATGAATGCACATCTTTTGGAATAGCGAAATGCTTGCCCTTAGATACGTGTTTAACAAGCAATAGATAGCTTCCCAAAAAAAGCCCCGAAAGAACCATAAAGAATAGGAGTATTTTTTTGAGGAAACGATTCATTGTTAGAATTGAAAATAAATAAATTCTTGTTGATTTTGTCCAAACCAAAAAATACAGAAGGCTATTAAGCAATAAAAAGACCATCTAAACGGCCTTTTCCAATTCAACCCTAAATGTTCAATTGCATACTGTTTGGTTCTACCCAACCATTCCAAAATAAAAAATAGAAAAATCAAAAACATAAGAACAGGAAGGCTCAAGTCCATAGATCCGTGCTTATTAAAGTCAACATCAAAAATGGAAGATGAGAATAACTGAGTGATGACATCAAAAGCATGAACTAAATTTTCTGCTCTAAAAAATATCCAAGCAAAAGAAATCAAAATAAAGGTAATGAGCATTTGTCCCAATTCTTTGACACTTGGAAATAATTTGTTTTCTGCAACCGTATTGAGATTTGAGCGGTTTTTATTCATGAGCATAAGTGGTAAAAAGAACAGTGCATTGAGGGCGCCCCAAATAATAAAGGTCCATTTGTCTCCATGCCAAAAGCCACTTACAATAAAGATGATAAAAATGTTTCGTATTTTTTTTAGGATGCTGCCTCTACTGCCACCCAATGGAATGTATAAGTAGTCTCTAAACCACGTGGAAAGAGAAATATGCCATCTTCTCCAAAACTCAGCAGCATCACGAGAGAAATAAGGAAAATTGAAATTTTGCATGAGTTTAAAGCCAAATAAACGAGAAGTTCCAATTGCAATGTCAGAGTAACCGGAGAAGTCTCCGTAAATTTGCAGTGAGAAGAAGAAGATTCCTAAAGCCATGCTTCCTCCACTCATATCCGCTGAATTATTGAATGCAATATTAGCGTACTCTGCACAGTTGTCTGCAATGACCATTTTCTTGAATAATCCCCATAGTATTTGTCTTAATCCATCAACGGCCTGGGAATAGTCAAATGTTCTGGCTTTATGAAATTGAGGCAAAAGTTTAGTTGCTCTTTCAATAGGCCCTGCAACTAATTGAGGGAAAAAACTTACAAATGCTAAAAAGGAAACGATATCCTTTGTGGGCTTCAACTTGCCTTTATAAAGATCTAATGAGTAGCTTAAGGTTTGAAAAGTATAAAAGCTAATTCCAACAGGAAGAATGATTTCCAAACACTCAACTTCCATTGATTTTCCTAAAAGAGTAAATGCATCAGCAAAGCTCTCAGCGAAAAAATTGAAATACTTGAAAAAGCCTAAAAGCCCTAGGTTTACAATGAGACTAGTGGCTAAGAGTATTTTTCGCTTATTTTTATGATTCGTCTTAGAAAAACCAATTCCAACTAGAAAATCAACCAGTGAACTAAAAATAATCAGTAAGAGAAAACGCTTATCCCAGAAACCATAAAAAACATAACTTGAAAGAACTAGGAATGCGTTTTGTAAACAAAGACTTTTCTTTACCACAAACCAGTATATCAAAAAGACTAAAGGAAGGAAAACGGCAAAATCTAATGAATTAAATAGCATCTTAGTATTCTTTCATTTTGTTAAGCTGAAACCCCAATATTCTATGAAATAACATCAATTGATTATTCTGTTTTGCTCGGTTTAGATCGTCAAAAATAACAATTGATACTTCTTGGCTTTTACAATTCAAAAATTTCAATCATTCTTCTTGTTCATTTGCTAATTAATCCGAAAACTTGCACAGCTCATTTGAGCAAAGCATGAAGAAGGTAAATATTTTTCACAATACGGTTTTAGGAGGTTTTCAATGGAATGATATCGAATACTTAAGCAGAAATTTCGATACCGTGAATCTCTATTGTGCTAGGGTTGATGAGAATAAGAAGCTTCCAAGTAATGTAAATGTTCATATTTTTTCGGATAAACCCGCATCCATTGGTTTTTCTCAGCGAATTAAGTTGCTATTCATTGCACTGAAGGATTTATTTACCAAAGGTTCTTCTTTAGCCTATTTCAAAAAGTTTAGGTTCAATTATGCATTCCTTTCCAATGCATTTACAAGAAGCATGGAGATAGAGCGGACTATCAGAAATAATGATACCCAAGAAATTTATATTTCCTATTGGTGGGATAATAGTGCTTTAGCACTCTATTTTTTGAAGAAACGGGGAAAGATAAACCGCTTCTATTGTCGTGCACATGGCAGAGATTTATTTGAGCATAGGGAGCCACAAACCAAAAAATTACCTTTTAGGCTAGAAGTGTTAAAGGAAGTTGAGAAAGTGTATTCCGTTTCTATTTGTGGTTTGGATTATTTGCAAAAGCGATTTCCAGATTACAAAAATAAATTGGCTAGTAATTGTCTAGGATCACGTGATTATGGTTTCTCTGAAAAAGAGCTCAATCCAGAATTTACTATTGCAACGGTTTGTCGGGTAAGAAATATTAAGCGTGTTTTTCTTTTAGCTGAAGCTTTGGCTGTTTTTGATATTCCAACAAAATGGATCCATATTGGAGGAAAGGCGAATGCTAAAAGAGATTATAGCATGGAAAGATATTATAAAAGTATAGAGGCCTTAAAAGCAAATGAAAAGATAACTTTTGTAGATGAGGATGATTTGAGTCAGGAAGAGGTGTTAGAGACCTTAGTCAAAAATAAAGTTGAGCTTTTGGTCAGTGTTTCTGAAACTGAAGGACTACCTGTTTCTATTATGGAAGCCTTTTCAGCTGGAATACCTGTTTTAGCGACAGATGTAGGAGGATGTTCAGAGCTTGTGAATGATAATACTGGAAAGCTTTTAAGTGCCAATCCCAACTTAGAAGAAATCAGAAATGGCTTGATACATTTCTACGATAATAGAGTGAAGTACAACAAATTGCAGAATACAATCCGAGAAAATTGGGAGAAAAAATACGATATCGCAAAAAATTATAGAGTATTTTGCAAAACCTTAACAGAACACGATTAAAATGGCCGAATCAAAGAAGAAATCTACAGAGCTTATTATCGAGATTGCGCAGGCGCATGATGGTAGTTTGGGGATTCTTCATTCCTATATAGATGCTGTTGCAAAAGCTGGGGCGGATACCATAAAATTTCAAACCCACATCGCAAAATCGGAAAGCAGTTCAAAAGAACCATTTCGAGTCAATTTTTCATACGTGGATAAAACGCGATATGATTATTGGAAAAGAATGGAGTTTGATTTTGAACAGTGGAAGGA
Source organism: uncultured Flavobacteriales bacterium (assembly GCA_964609215.1). Taxonomy (GTDB): domain Bacteria; phylum Bacteroidota; class Bacteroidia; order Flavobacteriales_D; family JABDKJ01; genus JABDKJ01. The sequence continues at coordinate 36,055 of CAZSQZ010000010.1, read as the reverse complement.
AATAAAAGCACATTGCGATGAAGTGGGCATAAATTTTTTGAGCTCACCCTTTTCAATGGCTGCGGTAGAAATGCTAGAGAAATTGGATGTAGATACCTATAAAATTGCTTCTGGAGAAGTTACCAATCTATTTATGATAGAAGAAATTGCCAAGACGGGAAAAAGACTTTTGCTTTCTTCTGGAATGAGTACCTATGATGAAATAGATACTGCTTTAGAAAGGGTAGAGCGTCATCATAAGAATATTGGCATTTTTCAATGCACGACCAGTTACCCCACTCCTTTTGATCGTGTAGGATTAAATGTAGTTTCGGAAATGATTGAGAAGTATTCTTATCCGATAGGCCTCTCTGATCACTCCTCTTCTATATTTCCACCTTTAGGTGCAGTGGCTCTGGGAGCAGAATTGATTGAATTACACGGTGTTTTTTCAAAGGAAATGTTTGGTCCAGATGCAAAAGCATCTCTTACCATGGAAGAAATAAAACAACTGGTTGAAGGCATCAAGGCGCTAGATGCTATGAAAAATAATCCAGTTGATAAGGATTCGGACCAACAATATATAGACTTAAAAAAGACATTTGGAAAATCTTTAGGAGTGAATAAAGATTTGCCCGCAGGACATATTATCCAAAGAGCAGATTTGGAAACTAAGAAGCCTGGTGGCGAAGGTATTTCCGCTTCTGATTTTGAAAGTGTGTTGGGCAAAAGCCTTAAAAATGCATTGAAAGCACAGGATTTTATAAATACACAGGACTTAAATGACTAAGAAGAAAATTTGTGTAGTAATTACGGCTAGACCTAGCTACAGTCGTATTAAAACCGCATTAAGAGCAATTGATAATCATCCGAATTTGGAATTGCAATTAGTGGTGGCTGCTTCTGCACTTCTAGATCGCTATGGTTCTCTTCTTGATTTTATTAACGAAGATGGTTTTGAGATTGCAGCAGAAGTCTTTATGGTTATTGAAGGAAGTCATAAAACCAGTATGGCCAAAACTACAGGGATTGGAATTTCCGAGCTTTCAGGTGTTTTTAACAACTTAAAACCAGATGCAGTAGTTACCATTGCTGATCGTTTTGAAACCATGTCTACTGCAATTGCAGCCTCCTATATGAACATTCCTTTGGTACACATTCAAGGAGGAGAGGTTACTGGAAACATTGATGAAAAAGTGAGACATGCTATCACTAAATTATCAGATTTACATTTGGTTACTTCAAGTGATGCAAAAGAGAGAGTAATGAAGCTTGGAGAAAAAGAAGATGTCGTTTTGGTTACTGGATGCCCATCTATTGATCTGGCAGATGAGGTAAAGCAGAACAGGGCACTTGACTTTGATGTCTATAGGAGATATGGAGGAGTTGGAAATGCCTTTGGTGTAGAGCCTAAAAAATATTTGGTGGTCTTACAGCACCCTGTAACTACAGAATACAATTCTGCGAGGGCTCAAATTACCATGACGCTAGACGCTATCAGAGAATTAGATATTCCCACATTTTGGTTTTGGCCAAATGTAGATGCGGGAACTGATGGTACTTCCAGTGGAATCAGATCTTACAGAGAAAAATTCAAGGATTTGAAAATTCACTTCTTCAAGAATATGGAGGGAAAAGATTTCCTGAAATTGATAGGAAATTCAATGTGCTTAATAGGTAATTCTAGTGTTGGAATTCGAGAGTCATCTTACCTAGGAATTCCAGTTGTGAATATTGGAACTCGACAGAATAAAAGATTGAGAGGGCCAAATGTTATGGATGTAGACTATGATAAAGATCAAATAACATCTGCTGTTCAAAAGCAAATGGAGAATGGCTTCTATTCTTCGTCAAATATTTATGGTAGTGGAGATGCAGGACTGCGAATAGCAGAAGAACTGAGTAAATGGAACCCTACTTTTAATAAGGTAATCACGTATTGATCAATCATGAGAATTTTAGGAATCATTCCTGCTAGAGGCGGATCAAAAGGTATACCTAGGAAAAATATCTTACCAATCAATGGAAAACCCTTAATTGCCTATTCCATAGAGAAAGGTCTGGAGGCAATAAAACAGGATATTATAACTGAGTTGATAGTTTCAACAGATGATCAAGAAATAGCGGAAATTTCAGCATCCCTTGGTGCGAATGTTCCTTTCCTTCGACCAGAATCCATTTCAGGCGACAAAGATAAATCCGTTTCTTTTGTATTGCATGCGATTGATTTCTTTGAAAAACAATCCATCCGTTTTGATGCGGTCATGCTTTTACAACCCACTTCTCCTTTAAGATCTTTAGATGATATTTTACGATCAGTAGAGTTGTTTAAAAATGCAAAAGAAGACAGCTTAATCTCGGTTTATCAAGAAGACTATATCAATGATTTGGTAATGTATAAGATGGGAGATGATGCCCAGGGAACACCCTTAAATCGACTGCACAATAAAGGAGTGCGAAGGCAAGATCATGGAGCCGTTTTTGTTAGAAATGGTAGCATTTATATTACCACTGTTAATTACCTAAAAGCAACAGAACAAATCATTTCTGACTTTCCCATTCTATATGAAATGGATAAGAGTAAATCGGTAAACATAGATACTCTTGAAGATATTGAGTTAATGAAAAAGATGCTATGAAAATCGGAGTTTTAGAACCGGAAAATTTTTCTGCTTTAGCTGCAAAAGAACTCTTGGCAATTGGAAGCGTGCATTTTTTTGAAGGTGGGAATACAAAAACATTTATCTCGGATAAGGAGATTCTTTTTGTGCGATTGAATTACTTCTTGAACGCAGCGTTTTTAAATGAAGCAAAGCACCTCAAATATATCTGTTCCCCTACAACTGGTATAAACCATTTGGACATGGAGTATTTGCAAGAACGAAATGTTAAAGTGCTTTTGCTCAAAGGAGAATCCGAATTTTTGAAGACGATTAGAGCTACTCCAGAACATACATTCGGTTTAGCATTGGCTTTACTCAGAAATTATAAAAGTGCATTTCTTTCTACTTCAAACCCTCAATGGGATAGAGATAAATATAAGGGCGTTGAACTCTATGAAAACAAATGTGGAATAATTGGAATGGGTAGAGTAGGAGAAATCCTTTCTAACTACTTAAATGCTTTTGGTGCGAAGGTTTTCTATTATGATATAGATGAAAAAGTGGAAAACGCGCAAGCTGAAAAAATACAATCCTTAAACGATTTAATAGATGAATGTGAAATTCTATTTCTATGCGCAAATTATAACGCGGAGTCTCCAATTGTTTTGGGTAAAGAGGAATTGCTCAGAATGAAGCACAAATTTTTCATCAATACCGCTAGAGGAGAATTACTAGATGAAGAAGCACTATTGCAATTAATAGAGCAGGATCATTTCAAGGGAATTGCTATTGATGTAATTCAAGATGAATCAAAAGAATTGAATAGACTTCAGGAATTGCTCAATTTGGTGAAAGGCCGGAATCTAATAATCACTCCACATATTGCTGGTGCTACTTATACCTCAATGCACAGAACGGAAGAGTTTTTGGTTGCCAAACTAAAAAACGCAATAAATGGCTAAAACCAAAAAGCTTTTTGTTACACGGGTTCTGGATGATTCTATAGTTCATGAGGTAATAAAAAATCACTGTACTTCTGTTTTATGTTTAGAGAACAAACTTTCAAAAGAGCATGCAGAGTTTGATACGATAGACGCAAACATATACCGAGAAGAAGGCTCTGTACTTGCGCATAAAACCTTAAAGAAGAAGATTCATGAAATAGCCGCTAAAAACAAAAAATGGTTTCGTATTGATGATGTTGAATATGTGCTTCCCTTTGTAAAAGAAATGTATTGGTCCTGTTTCAAAAATGGCTATTTGTTGAAGGGGCAAAAAGAATTTGATGGTGCGGTTTTTAATCCTTTTCCTCTTTTTGAGCAATCTAGTAAAATCAAGAATGCACTTTGGATCATTCGACACCATTTTGCACTTAAAAGGCGCAAGAGGCCATTGTTTTTTTCCTGGTCGCATAAGATTTGTCTTTTGGTTACCAGTGAGTTGCAATTAGAACTTTGGCAAAACTTTATTCTAGAGTTGGACGCTAAAGAAACTGCCATTTTGATTCCTCAATTTTCTATGCTCACAAAAGATCAAGTGATCAGTAGAATAGGAAAAGACTATGAAATTGTAAAGGACAAAAGTGTTTCAAACCATATTCCAAAGGGTATTTTGAAAAGTGCTTTTTCCCGGCATAACCATTTCTTTAAGTTGTACTTGCAGCATTTTGAGAAGCTCGCTTATTATCATGATTTAAGAGTTCATTTATTGAATAGTCAATGCGAAACTATAGTAGTCAACGCATTGGAAAATGAAGGAGCTTCTCAGGTATTGATGAAAAAAGATGGAGCTGGAAATTTGAACGTAATCAATACCATGAATGGCATCAAGGCGAAGACAGGAAACAATTTCGATAGTTTTTTTACGAAATGGATAGTTTGGGATGAGCAGATGAAAGAACTCTTAATTAAAGGCTGTGAATTACCGGAATCTCAGTTTGAGGTATACGGTCATTTAATTGAAGATACCATTTCAAAGCATCAAAATTCAGGCAAATTTGCGAGTGTTGAGAAGAGCCTGAAAAACAAAAAAGTACTTTCTGTTTTTTCTGCTCGTGATTTAAGGAAGGATAAAGTGGACGGTATAAAAGCAATTTATGAATGGGCAAACAATAGAGAAGATATTGTTATTCTGTACAGACCACATCCGGTAGAGCCAAAAAAATGTTTCGTACGCCCTAATAAAAATCAAAATGTTGAGGTTTATTTCATTGGAGAAGAGATTCCACTGGATAAAACATCTTTGTTAGACCAACTTTTGCTAACGGATATTTCTGTAGTTTTTGCATCTACTGTGGCTTTAGAATCCAAATGGTTTGGAGTGCCTTGTATTTCCTTTGAACAGGCTAAAAGATCTTTGCTTTATTGCATTGATGAAAAGACCATTTTTCATTCCAAATCTAAAGCAGAACTAATAAGCAATTTGGAGAAAAACTTAAATAAAAAATTGGAAAATGATCAAGCTAAAAATGTAGCTGGGGATTATGCTGCTTTTATACGAAGTTTGTAAACTTTATTCTTTTCATTTCCTGAAATAGAAAGCCCTATTCAAGTAAATGATTCTATGGCAAGGTGTTTGCTTTATTACTGGAAATCATTGAAGTATGAAAATATTGTACACGCTATTCTTTTTTTCTATCCTAAGCATTTCACTAAATTCCCAAATTGCTCATGATCTCGAAATCTTTGCGGATGATGGAATATTATTTACACTGGAAGTGAATGGTCAATTGATTAATGAAGATGGTTCAAATAGGATTTTTATTGAGAATACCGACCATGATTACATTTCAGTTCGCATTAAAGTTCCAAATAAGAATGTCGCTATAATAGAGCGTACAATACCTATTATTTTCCCTTCTTCATATAATGAGAAAGATCCTGTTACGACAGTTTATAAACTCAAAAAGAAAAAGAACAAGTATAAGCTGCATCTAATTTCCAGATCTTACAAGAAAATTCAATTGGATAGAGAAGTTCGTGTAGTTAACGAACAGATTGTAATAGACGGAAATCGCAGAAGAAACAGACGATAGTTCTGCAATACAGAATAGATAAGGGACTCTTTTCTCAAGCATTCCCAATTCCATAATTTTGTTTATACTCGAACCTTTCTAATGGAAAGGAAAATCATCATTATATGTCCAAACATTCCACCTAATCCAGGTATAGGAGGAAGAAGATGGGCAAAATTCTCTAAATACCTTTTAAGGGCGGGAAAAGATATTGGTGTATATGGATTTCAGTATACTGAGGAACAAAAAGAAAGCAATTGGAGTCATGATATTCAGGAGATAAAAGAGGAAGGAAGACTTCTTTTGATACCGCATAATTTTCCGGAAGTTCTAAGAAAATACCCTACTTCTATTCTAAAGAAATTGGAGTATAGATTGCAACTATTTCTCAATAAATTTAAAGTAAAAGGGAATTATTATGACCCGAGCATTTTTTGGAGTGAAAAGCTTATTCCAATCTTGGAAAAGGAGATTAAAACTTCTAAAAAAGAAATTGTGATTTTGGTTACAGGTGCTCCATTCACCTATCTGTACGATCTTATTCCATTAAAGGAAAAGCATGGAATAAAGTTAATTGCAGATTTTCGAGATCCTTGGACTGAGAATGAGATTACATATGGCTATAAGAACCTTCCTAAGGAAAGACTGGCCTTTGAAAAAGCAATGGAACTTTCGGTTTTTGAAAATTTTGATGCACTTCTAAATGTTTATAATGAACAGGATGCGTACGTCAAGAGCTTGATTCAAGATCATGAAAAATGTCATGTCATTCCCAACGGTTATGATCCTGAAGATTTGATGGTTTCATCCGATCATCCTATAAGGTCTGATGATAAAATCCGTTTTGTTTTTGCCGGAACACTTTATAATGATGCAGCTTACGGATTTGATTTATTGCTTGACTTACTCGATAAAATTAAGAGTTCAGATGAAGAAACGTATAGAAGATTGGAATTTGTGTTTTATGGGAATATGAGTAATTATTCGAAAGAAATCTTTGGTATTAAGCATCCCGATATCTTGAAGTATGAAGGATTTATTCCATTGAAAGATGTTTATACAGAAATTAGAAATTCAGATTTTTCAATGGTTTTCTTGACTAAGGAAATGAATTATACCATGAATACGAAGTTCCTAGAATGCATAAATCTAAAGCGTAAGATTTTAATCTTTTCAAATGAAGGCCCCATAACTGAACATGTAGAAACAAATGAAATAGGTTATGCAATGACACCAGAAAAGTATCAAAGTTCTTTTAAGAAAGCACTAAAGGATTTTAATCAAGGAAGCCATAAGACCATTCCCGAGCATTATGATACTTCAAATTTTGATATAAAAAATCTTACCCAAAGAATCTCAGATATAATAGATTCGCTTTAGCAAAATTTTAAATTTTTCGAATGAGCAAGGTGTCTATAATTGTTCCCATCTTTAATAAGCAAGATTTTCTTCTGGAGACTATTTCTTCAGTGGAAAATCAGATTTACAGGGATTGGGAATTAATTTTAATAGATGATCATTCGACAGATGCTTCTTATGAAATTGCTGCTCAGAAAGCAAAAGAATCTGAAAAGATTATGCTTTTTAAAAATGCGGAAGGCAAAAAAGGAGGGTCGGTTTGTAGGAATATTGGAATTGAAAACTGTAGGGGCGATTATATTTTATTTTTAGATGCCGATGATATTATTCAACCCAATTGTCTTAAGGATAGAATTGAAGCCTTAGAAAGCAAAGAATCTTTAAACTTTGCTGTTTTTCCAATGGGTATTTTCTTTGAACAAATAGGAGACCGCTCCTTTAAATGGGATAATTTTGAAGGAGATTTATTGAAACGTTTTCTGGCGCATGATCTGCCTTGGACAGCTCTTTCCGTTTTATGGAGAACGCAAACCGTAAAACGACTCAATGGCTTTCAAGAAGAGTTTATAAGGCTTCAGGATGTTGAATTGCATACCAGAGCATTGCTAAATTCTTCAATCAATTTTTTCTGTTTTCATATGGATGAACCCGATTGCTATTACCGTACCAACCAGAATAGAATAGAAACCAAGTTTGCAGACTATAAGAAACGTAGAATTTTAGGAACGCATCAATACATTAGTTATTTCAAAGAACAACTTGAAAACAGGGATAAAGAGCAATTGATTAAATATTTAAAAATCACCTATTTCGAGACACTTAGGGAAACGTTGGTAGAATACAACAGGGGAAAATTGACTTATGAAGAAATTCATTTTTTAATGGATATGTTACATGAAAAAATAGTAGAAACTCAAATTCTGTCAAAGCCTTACCAAAGACTGGTGAAATGGTATATGTCTATTCAATACGCTAATAAGGGATTCAAAGGCTTGAATCATGCGATGCGAAAAATTCTTTTGATTTCTTAAAAGAAGCGTTCAAAAATTTCCTGGTCTATAATATCCAAAATTCGCTCAGTTGTTTTTCCATCCCATAAATCGGGAATTTCTCCTTCTTTGTAATTTCCAGACTCCAACAAATGCATTTGCTCTTCAACCTCTTTTGGATTTAAATTAATCAATGTATTAGAGCCTATTTCAGAGGTGATTGGACGTTCGGTAGATTTTCTTAGTGTAATACAAGGTACTCTTTGAAAAGTTGTCTCCTCCTGAATACCACCACTATCGGTAAAAACAGCTTTACTCTCTGCAATGAGTTTTTGAAATTCAAAATAACCCATTGGTTCGCCCAAAATGATATTCTCCTTTTCCAGGATAGTATTCCATAAATCAAACTTTTTCAGGTTGTTAGAAGTTCTTGGGTGCACTGGAAAAACGACCTTGCGAGAGGAGCTTAATGAACTTAAAATTTGAACCAATATCTCTAGTTTTTCTTTATCGTCTACATTTTCAGGTCGGTGAAAAGTAACCAGATAGTAAGACTTAGAAGTGATACCTAAGTCCGATAAGATATTTGAAGACTGGATGTTTTCGGAATAATGAACCAAACTATCTATCATAGTGTTACCTACCAAATAACGTTTTGCAGCTATCTGTTCTTTATCCAGATTTTCTAAACCTGACTTTTCAGTGATAAAACAGAAATCTGATAAATTATCCGCCACAACTCTATTGTGTTCTTCGGGCATATCTCTCTGAAAAGATCGTAACCCACTTTCCAAATGCGCTAGTTTTATTCCCAACTTATTGGCTGCAACTGCGCCAGCAAGAGTGGAATTCACATCTCCGGGAACTATTATTACATCAGGACGCTCAATTTCTTGATATAACTTTTCAAACCCCAGCAGAACACCTGAAATTTGCTCTATTGGACTGCTTTTTTCCAGGTTCAAAAAATAATCGGGTCTTAAACCAAATTGATCAAAGAATACATAGGACATATTTTGATCATAATGCTGACCTGTATGAATGATCTTAACATCCATTCCTTTAGCTTCACCTAATTCCTTAAAGCGAGTTACTTTAATGAAATTTGGGCGTGTGCCAACAAGAATATGAATGGTTTTCTTAGTGTTTGTCAATGTTATGTTTCAGTTGGCAAATTTAAGAATAGCTTTCAATGTAAGCCCAGAAACTAATTTTTAATGAACTTTCTGTAAGCTGACTGTTCTCCTAGATCAATCTCTAGAATGTAAATGCCATTTTCCAGAAAAGCAGTGGATACTCGAGAACCAGAAATGGAACTGACGCCATTCGATATCATTCTTCCATTTAAGTCTAAAATACTATACCTAAAGTTTAAAGGTAATTCTCCTTGAAGGATTAAAAAGTCATTAGCAGGATTGGGATAAATCTCAAATTTTGGACTTTGAATTTCCGAGGAAGAGTTGATTAAGGAGCAATCTGTCCAGATGGAAAAAATCATGGAACTGTCGTTAGACATTTCGAGAAGGGGAGTAGATATAAACCCATAATTCATATCCGCAATAACATTGACATGTAAGGTGCTAAATTCCGGTTCTAGCGTTGATGAAGCATTCAGAAAGAAACAGGATTGATCTAAACAAACGTTTCGCGTTATACTGCCTACATTACTGGAAAAAACTAATGTTTCTTCTTGAATAATATTCCCCCAAAAATCGGTCAGTTGCCAATCATAGGAAACTTCTTCCGTAGAAAATTCTAAAAATGTTATTGCAATTGGAATACAATCATCCAGAGTTGGAACTGGAGTTGCCAATACTTCAAAGGAGCAAGCTAAGTTTGCATAAAAATCTGTCCAGAGTTCCAGTTTTATGGTATGTTGTTCTCCTTGTAAAAAGCTGAAAGAACTGGTGTCAAAAGTTATACTGTGGGTAGATTCACCAGAAATTCCAAAGAAAAAAACTTCTTCTTCGCCAATAAGATTATCATTCTCATCAAAAACTCTAAAACCCGGATAATCAAAGATTTCTTGAGTATTGGTGTTCAGGAGGGTTATGTTTAGTTGATTTTCAAAAAATGCATCGACATTTATTCGAACTATTTCTAGTGAATCACATGTGCTTTGAGAAATACCATTAAAGGAAAGTACAATACACATTATATAAACAATTCTCTTCATTTCAATTGATAGCCTAAAGATACACATTCAATGGCTTTAAGAGAATTAAATGAACTTAAAACTAACGTGATGTTAGTTCTTTAATGATGTCCTGAATTTGCTTTTTAGTCTCTTCTGTGTTCAGTTGTTCCAAGACTTCCTGTTTTTCACGTGAGTTTAAGTGCCAGCTCAAGGATATGTTTTTATTTTGACTGTCTAGTTCCACTAAATATTCTTTAACCGGAACGGTATAAGTGTCAGCAACATATTGAAGCATTTGATCGTGTGTGTAGTCGTGAATTTGAAGGAAATTTCCATAAACATTACCAACAGGACTAGTTAACCTTGTAAGAATAGAATTATCCTGATTCGCATCCTCATCCTGTTTCTTTATGTTATCTCTTATTTGAACAATGATAACACCGCTTGTGTTTTCTTCAATCCATTCTCTGAAAGAATCTAGATATTGAAAAGTGGTTTTAAAGCCAAAATTATCTCTTATGCCGGCATCCATCACCTGAACACTTGGTTCAGTTGGTAAACTAACCTGCGGAAGTATATAAGGAAATGTTGCACTCATCCTCATGACAGATAAAAAACGCAAACTATCTGGATTTGCATCAGGTAAAAGTCTGGATAATTCTACATTTTCAATAATAGGTTCTGAACTTTGAGAATAACTGTTATTTCTGGAATTGAGGAATGAGCTAGGGAAATTTGAAATCAAAAGCCTCCTTCCATCATTTATAATTGTTGGGTTAAAAGACATCATCGGAATTTCTGCGCTGTATTCTTCAGTGCGGTATTCGCTCATTGCTTTGTCAAGAATGCCTCCAGTATTTTTATTGAATCGCTCCTCGAAACTATAAGCTCTATCTCTTGTGTATTCTTGACCTTTATATTCAATGTTTTGATATCGAATAAACATGTCGTAGGTTGCTATGTCAATTAGCATTGGATTTAAAATGTCTCTTGCAATGTAATTGATACAACTATCGGGCTTCAAATTACGTTTATTGCTTTCTCTCCAATAAGCTGCTCCCATCATTCCCCCAGAAGACCCGGTGAGCATAAAATTTCTATCCCAAAACAAGCCCTTCGATTCTTTATTGAGTGCGTTTAAAGTTGCATAGGTCCACAAGGTTGCTCTTAATCCGCCACCACTACAATTGACAAATATTAATTTTGGTTTTTGCAGACTATCCGTATTTAGAGCTTTCCAATTTTCTAGAATTTCAATGGTTTTGTTTTTATCACTTTCAATCTGCTTTTCATTTTCGTACAGACTGTCAATTTGCTTTTGATTATAAATTACTTTCTCTTGATTATAATTCAGTCCATAAGCTTGATTTTCAAACCCAAAAATTTCCTTTTGCCCGCTGAAGAAATTGGCTAAAAGAAAAATGGCAATTAAAGCGGTTAATGTCCAACCTCTCATCCATGAAAGAAAAATACTTAATATCATTAGGTAAATGGTGAAGAGAAGAAGGGCGCTTGCACTTGCCGGGATTTGAAACATATCTGAAGCTCTAAAAAAACCTATTACCAAGAAGGAAACAACAACTAAAATCTCAAAAATGCTTGCATTAATATGGTTTTGGAGAAAAACTTGTTTTAAAAGCTTACTATCATAATGCTGTCCCTCTCTTGCGAGATTAATTGAAAAAGGACTCTTCAAATAAGTACTTACTTGCCATTTTTTTTGGTTCTCTCTTTTATCTGTCCAGTCCTTTTTTTGGCGCACGGACTTTTGTTTTTTTTTAATTTCTTTTTCAAAGTCCTCTTCCGATTTTCCAGAGATTTTAAAGATGTCTTTGTTGGTTCTAAAGAAATATAAAAGGGAAATAAGAATATTAACTGCAAATCCTAGAATAAAGCCTGCAAGACGCATGAAAATATTGCTTGTAGATACAAATTCCTCCGTCTTTTGGAAGTTGTAAGAGTATATACAATAGACAAAAATAAAAGCAAATGGAATAATAAAATTATTGATTGAGAATTTGTAAAAGGGTTTCGAAAGTGTTGCAAGAAATGGAAAACGATGCGCATGAATTATATAAGTGTATATGTTAAAGGCCATTACAAAACCTCCCAATGCGAACCCAACTATAGCAAAAGACCAAAAATTTACTTTCCCTAAATATTCGGGATAGAGAAATAAATGACCGACCCCATATTTGGTGGCAATATTTTGAGTTACAAAACCGAATAAGATCAACCAAAAGGATAGAAGTAAGTGGTTTTTCTTTAAATGAAGAACAAACAACTGAAAAGGAAAGAAATAGACTATTCGTCCTAACCTCTGTTTATATGTTAAACTGTCATTTGTCACTATACTTTATACGAAAAATTTAGACGAATGGTATCTGATTTTCAGTATTTTATGTTAGGCGGTAACCGAAATGACACTTTCAACGCGTTCGATAATTTCTCTTTCCAAGTTGATTGCAGAATTTTGAATCTCTTCCCCTTTACTTAAGATATTATTTACAAAAGCTTGATCTTCACAATCCCCACAATTAATTTTTACATTCATAAAGGCACCAATTACACCAGTTCTTGCACATAATGCTCCAACTCCCGCATCTGTGATTGAATTTGGATTTCCAATTTCAGCCATGGCTTTCATTACCTCCATACTTTCATAGCATGTTTTCATTACCTCAAATGGAATTTGAATAGCGTATTTTGTAGCTTCTTGCATTGCCTGTTTTCTTTGGGCCTTTTCAGAATCATTATTTTTTGGCATTCTAACCGCGTCCATAATTTTGTTGAAGGCATTTGTATCCTCGTCAACCAAGTAGATTAATTTTTGTTGATATTCCCTTCCTTTTTCAGCCCATTTCGAGAATTCTTCCCATCTATCATCCCAACCTCTTTTATGCGCGCTAAGATTGGCAACCATTGTGCCTAGAGCGACCCCCATTGCTCCACAGTAAGCAGAAATAGAACCTCCACCTGGGGCAGGACTTTCTGAGGAGGTTTCATCTGCAAACTCGGTGAGATTCATATCAACTAATTTCTTGGAACTTCCATTGCCCAGCATATATTCAATAATCTTTTCCTCAGGTTTAAAAGGTGAAAGATCATCAAGCCCCATGCTTTTTACTGCGATCTTTATTTTTTCTTGTTCGGAAACTCCCAAAGAGCGTTTTTGTTTTCTCAGGAAATAATCCGCTGCATCAAGCATAGCTTGTTTGGGAATAAGACCCACCAATTCGGACCCTGTTACTCTTATTCCTCTTTCTTGCGCTTTTTTACTGGCTTCTTCAAAGGCAATATGCACGGGTGTCACACTAATATTAGTAAGGTTTAACGACAATTGAGCAATACCATATTCTTCAATAAACCAGCCAATTCCTTTAACACATTTCAATGTTCCAGGTATTCTTTCCGGCTCACCATCTGGCCCATTAACCACTTTTCCAGTAAGTGGATTTCCTTCTCTCTTAATTCTTCCAGCCTCTCTAATATCAAAAGCAATAGCATTTGCTCTTCTGGTAGATGTAGTATTTAAGTTAATGTTATAAGCTACCAGAAAATCTCTCGCTGAGATAGCTGTTGCACCCGTCCGTTTTACAGATTCATTGAATGATGCAGGGCCAAAATCGGGTTCCCATTCAGGTTTTGAAAGTTTATCTAGGCCTTCATATTCACCTTGACGGCAGTAAGCTAGATTCTTTCTTTTCTCATTTTTCGCAGCGTTTTCATAAAAGTAACCGGGAATTCCCAGCTCGTTACCTACACGTTCACCTAATTTTTGAGCATAGGTTGCTGTTTCATCCATTGAAATATTTGCTATGGGAACCAATGGACATACATCCGTTGCACCCATTCTGGGATGTTCCCCTGAATGCTGGCTCATATCAATGACCTCAGCTGCTTTTTTAATCACTTGAAATGCTGCTTCGCAGACGGCATTTGGTTCTCCCACAAAAGTTATAACGGTTCTATTCGTGGTTGCTCCAGGGTCTACATCTAATAGTTTTACTCCGGGCACTTTTTCAATTACATCTGTTACTTCTTTTATCTTGGCTGTATCTCTTCCTTCACTGATGTTTGGCACACATTCTATAATTTGCTGCATTTCCTTCAATTTGAGGTTAAAACTACTATTTCTTTTTACTGCAATAAAAAACCCAACTGACCGTGGCCAATTGGGTTCTTATAGGTTATAACTCATTAATTATAAGCTACTAATATATTTATTTATTTAACATTTCCTTAATTCCACCGATAGAACTTAAAATTCCAGTAGCTTCATAAGGCATATAAATGACTTTGTTGTCTTTACCTTCTACCATTTTTTCTAAGGTCTCAATGTATTTTACTGCTATCAAGTATTGTGTCGGATCGCCTTTAGATTCAGCAACCGCAGCGGCAATGCTCTTAATTGCGGCAGCTTCAGCTTCTGCAACTTTCATTCTTGCTTCCGCTTCTCCTTCTGCTCTTAAAATTTTTGCCTGCTTAACTCCTTCTGCCTCATTGATATCTGCCCCTTTTTGACCTTCAGCTTCTAATATATTAGAAGTTTTTGTCCCTTCAGCTTCAATAATAACAGCTCTTTTATCTCGTTCTGCTCTCATTTGCTTCTCCATCGCCTCTTTAATATCTTTTGGAGGATTTATATCTTGAAGCTCGACCCTATTTACTTTAACTCCCCATTTATTGGTTGCTTCATCCAAAATCAATCTCAACTTTGCGTTTATGGTATCTCTAGAAGTTAAACAATCATCTAAATCTAATTCACCAATGACATTTCTTAAAGTTGTTTGTGTCAATTTCTCAATAGCATTGGGAAGATTTGCAATTTCATAAACACATTTAACAGGATCTGTAACTTGGAAATAAAGCAATGCATTGATTTCCGTAACAACATTGTCTCTGGTAATTACATTTTGTTTTTCAAAATCATAGACCGTTTCCCTAAGGTCTATACGTTCCATTTCTTTGAAAATAGCGATTTTCTGTCCTCCGATTCCTTGTCTTGCAAATCTCCAAATCATCTTTCTTGGAATATCCATTATTGGAATAATAATGTGAATACCTGCATTTAAGGTTTTATAGTATTTACCTAGCCTTTCCACTACCATGGCTTCTGACTGTTTAATGACTTTTATCCCCTTAGAAATAATGAATATGACCAATAGCGCTATTGCTATTCCAATCAGAGTACCAGGACTGGGTACGGCTAAAAATACATTTCCCATAAAGCTTCTATTTTGTTTTAATTATTAGTGTATTACTTTCTACTCTTACTATTTCAACCATTGAACCAACGCCAATGGATTCGTCACTTAGATTTTGGGCTCTCCAGTCATCACCATCTACTTTCACTCTTCCCATTTTTGTTGAGGAATCGAAGGCTGTTGTTACCTCACCCATTCTACCTGCAAGAGAGTCAACATTGGTTAATATACTCTCCTTATGCATAGTATTTAGTACCAATGGTCTAATGGTAACAAAGGCTATTAGAGCAACAATTGAAGAACTAATCAATTGAACGGTTATTCCCGCTCCAAATAAATCAGCAACAAGCCCTCCGGCACAACCTATTGCCAGACAACCTAAAACAAAACCAGGTGCGAAAATTTCTAAACATATTAGAGCTATTCCAGACATTAGCCAAATATGCCAGCCTTTAAATACTATTCCTGCAAGTTCTAATTCCATTGATCTTTTTTGTGAACATACGAATTAATCAATTATTAGCACAGCATATGAGTATGGACCAATGAAAAAATCATTTGTACGGAATAAATTTTATTTGTTCGGAAAATTATTAAGCTAAGCTTTCTATAATTGTAACATTAAATAACCCTATTTTAAAGGGTTTTAGGAGTGATTTGTCTTTTTGGGTATTTAATGAATGTCATTTTTGTTTAACTTTCAACCTATAAAGATTAAACAATGATCCTTGCAAGTGGTTATACTGATCGAAACATTTAAAATAAACCCATGAAGAATTTTTTTATCATTCTTATTACTATTTTTTCTTTTCAGCTTTCAAATGCTCAAACCGTATTGGATATAATTGTAAACAGCCCGGAGCATGAAACTTTGGAATCTGCGGTTATTGCGGCAGGTTTAAATGGAACCCTCTCAGGTCCAGGTCCTTTAACGGTTTTTGCCCCTACAGATGCAGCATTCTCTATGCTTGATCCTCAAATGGTTGCTGATTTATTTTCTGATCCCGCTGGTATTCTGTCCGATTATTTAAAATATCATGTTTTTGAAGGAAACTTATCATCAACCGATCTCTTCGATGGCCAGGTGCTGACTATGTTTGATGGAAATACTACTCAAATTACTGTGAATACCATGACATTAATAAATGATGCAACAATCACAGGTCCTGACGTTTCCGCGACTAATGGAGTTGTTCATATAATAGATGTAGTTCTCATACCTCCTGTGAATGCAAATACTGTCGTAGATATTATAGTCGATAGTCCCGTTCATACTACTTTAGAAACAGCAGTTGTTGCAGCGGAATTAGATGATGATCTTGCTGGAGCAGGACCATTCACAGTTTTTGCCCCAACCGATGCAGCTTTTGACGCTTTGCCTCCAGGGACTTTAGATGATTTGTTGATGAACCCAACTGGCGATTTGGCAGATATTCTGCTCTATCATGTTTTGGGTTCAACAGTTCTTGCTGGAGATGTAACTAATGGTCTAATAACGGATCCTTTAAACAATGCGAATTCCTTAAAATTCACTGTAACGTCAGGTTCAGATGTTTTTGTAAATCAGGCTGAGGTTACAATAACCAACTTAATTGCGGATAATGGTGTTGTCCATGTTATAGATGCAGTTATTTTGCCTTCTGAAACAGTTGTAGATGTGGCCATTGATAATGGTTTTACTACCTTGACTACTGCAGTTGTTGAAGCAGAATTATTACCAGCACTTACCGAGCCGTTTCAAGAGCTTACTGTTTTTGCACCTTCTGACGCTGCATTTGACGCTTTACCTACAGGAGTATTATCCGATTTATTATTAGACCCTACAGGTGATTTGCAAGATATCTTATTATATCATGTTCTTGGAATAGAGGTTGCTTCTGCTGATATAAATAATGGTCAGATTGTAGATCCTTTAAATACGGATAACTCATTGAAATTGACAAAAACAAATACGGGTGATGTTTTTGTAAATCAGGCTCAGGTTTCACTACCTGACGTAGAAGCAGATAACGGTATTGTTCATGTTATAGATGCAGTTGTTCTACCTTCAGAAACTGTGCTTGATGTGGCCATAGATAATGGATTTGCTGTACTTGCAGCAGCTGTTACTGCGGCTGAATTGATTCCAGCCTTGTCAGACCCTTTTGCAGAGTATACCGTTTTTGCGCCAAGCGATGCTGCTTTTAATGCTCTTCCAACTGCTCTACTAGCAGATCTTTTAAGTGACCCTACAGGTGACTTAAGGGATATTCTTCTTTATCATGTTTTGGACTCAGAAGTTCCTTCAGGTGCTATAACAAATGGCTTAATAACAGATCCATTGAATAATGAGAACACTATTAAACTAACTTTAACTTCAGCAAACTCAGTATTTGTAAATCAAGCGCAGGTAAGTTTACCTGATGTTGCTGCTGATAATGGGATAGTACATGTAATTGATGCAGTTATTCTTCCTTCAGAAACGGTGGTAGATATTGCTATTGACAATGACTTTACTACTTTGACTAGCGCGGTTGTAGCGGCTGAATTGGTGCCTGCTTTAAGCGATCCCTTTGGGACTCTAACCGTATTTGCTCCAACAAATGATGCTTTTGCAGATTTACCAGATGGTACACTGGATGATTTGTTGGCAGATCCTACTGGTGATTTAGCAGATATTTTACTGTATCACGTTGTGGGTTCTGTTGCCTTGAGTTCAGATTTATCAGATGGACAGGTGATAGAAACACTTTTAGGAGAAGATGTTTCCGTTTCTATTGATGCTTCGGTCATGATCAATTCTTCTACGGTAACTCTGCCTGACCTAGAGTCAGATAATGGAGTTGTTCATGTAATTAATATGGTTTTACTTCCTCCTACTTCTATTTTAGAATTGTCAGATTTGAATATTTCCATTTTCCCAAATCCAAGTGCAGATTTTATTCAAATCAATTCCGATTCCCAAATTCAAAGTCTTGAGATATTTGATCTAAACGGGGCAATAGTTTTTTCGGAAAATCAGGTTCAAAACAATAGAGTTGATTTAAGTGACTTAGCAAGTGGATTATATGAAATTAGAGTTTCAGTAGATGGTTCAGTTGGAACAAGCAAGCTTTTGAAAAAATAGAAATAGAATTTCAGAGAGTTTTAAAGTAGCCATTGATTTTTTCAATGGCTATTTTTTTACCAGAACATACAGTTTTTACCTATTTTTATACTGAATTACTCAATATTTAAAACCATGAAACAGCTATTTCTTATTCTATTCATTTTTGCGTTTACGCATTTTCAAGCTCAGGAAATTAACGAAGATCGCACATCAAAAAATCAAATATATCAGGTTGCCGATAAGATGCCTCAATACCCAGGAGGTATGACAGAAATGTTGGATTACGTGCAAAAGAATCTAAAATACCCAGAGGTAAAAGGAAAAAAAATAGAAGGTAATGTTCTCATAAAGTTTATCATTGGAGCAGATGGTAAAGTTTATAGCGTAGATATTTTGGAGAGCCTTCATCCGGATTATGATAAGGAGGCTATGCGCGTAGTAAACTCTTTTCCGGATTGGATTCCGGGTGAGAATGAAGGTGAAACAGTAAATGTGCAATTAGCTTTGCCTATTAATTTTAAGCTTTAGTTTTATTCTGAAATTCATAATTAACTTTCAATTTTCGCGTCCTTTAGTTTCTCCACTAAAGCATATATTTGAAAACTTTAAATTAACCCTATAAACCTATGTCAGATAAGAAGGTCATTTTTTCGATGGTAAAGGTCAATAAGACCACACCGCAAGGAAAACATATATTAAAGAATATTTACCTCTCCTTCTTTTATGGAGCCAAGATTGGAATTATCGGTCTCAATGGTTCTGGTAAATCAACAGTAATGAAAATCATTGCTGGATTAGATGAGAAATATCAAGGAGATGTGGTGTGGAGTGATGATGGTTATACTGTTGGTTATCTTCCCCAGGAACCAGAACTGGACCCTACAAAAACGGTTAGAGAAATTGTTGAAGAAGGCGTGCAGGAGGTTGTGGATGCCTTAAAGGAATATGAGGACATCAACAATAAGTTCATGGATGAAGAAATCATGAACGATCCAGATAAAATGCAAGGATTAATAGATCAGCAAGCCATTGTTCAAGAAAAAATAGAACATCTTGGAGGTTGGGAGTTAGATACGAAATTGAGTATCGCTATGGATGCGCTAAGAACTCCAGATGGAGATGCTCCAATAACCAATCTTTCAGGTGGAGAACGAAGAAGAGTTGCGCTGTGCAGGTTGCTTTTACAAGAGCCAGATGTGCTTCTTTTAGATGAGCCTACCAACCACTTGGATGCTGAGTCTGTGCATTGGTTAGAACAGCATTTACAGCAGTATAAAGGGACGGTTATTGCAGTCACGCACGATAGATATTTCTTAGACAATGTTGCGGGCTGGATTCTTGAATTGGATAGAGGAGAAGGTATTCCTTGGGAAGGAAATTATACCTCATGGTTAGATCAAAAGTCAAAAAGACTAGCACAAGAAGAGAAACAGGAAAGTAAGCGAAGAAAAATTCTTGAACGAGAGCTTGAATGGAGCCGAATGACTCCAGGTGCTAGAAGATCAAAGAATAAAGCCAGATTGAAAAATTACGATGCTTTAATGTCTCAAGAAAGCAATGAGAAAGAACAGACATTGGAAATTCCTATTCCAAATGGTCAGCGTTTAGGAGATAAAGTGATCGTTTGTGAAGGCATATCTAAAGGCTTTGATGATCGATTATTGATCGATAATTTAAGCTTTCAATTACCGCCAGCGGGAATTGTAGGTATAATTGGACCAAACGGTGCAGGTAAAACTACCTTGTTTAAAATGATGATGGGAGAAGAACAACCAGATTCTGGAACAGTAAATATTGGCGAAACTGTTCAAGTCGGTTATGTAGATCAAACTCATGAGGAACTGGATCCTGAAAAATCTGTTTATGAGGTCATTTCTGGTGGTAATGAAGTCATTGAAATTGGAGGACGACAAGTTAATTCTAGAGCCTATGTTTCCCGATTTAATTTTGGAGGATCAGATCAGCAGAAAAAAGTAGGGGTTTTATCAGGTGGTGAGCGAAATAGATTACACTTGGCAATGACGTTAAAAACTGAAGCAAATGTTTTATTGTTAGATGAGCCAACCAATGATATAGATGTAAATACGCTAAGAGCATTGGAAGAAGGAATCAATAATTTTGCGGGTTGTGCAGTAGTAATTTCGCACGATAGATGGTTTTTAGATAGAATTTGTACGCATATTTTAGCCTTCGAAGGCGATTCTAACGTATACTGGTTTGAAGGGACCTATTCCGAATATGAAGAGAATAAGAAAAAGAGAATGGGGGATGCGGGTCCTAAACGTATTAAATATAAGAAACTAGTAAAAGCGTAAACCTATGAGTGTTGTATTTATTATTATGGCCGTTCTTGTTATAGCTGTTTTTGTTAAATTGTCATTGGATAAATCTAGAAGGAGAAGATGAGAATACTTCAGTACATTTTTTTGGCTGTCTTAATTTTTCTTGTTCTATATTTCGGTAAGAAGGTATTTAGAGATAGAGATTAAAATGAATGTTGGAGATATAAAAGCAGAATTAATTCCCGTTTTCAAAGTACTCTTTGTCTTGTTGGTGGTTTTCTTTTTAATGAGATTGATTACTGGAAGACGTCATAAAAAGATTAGAAGGAAAGGATTTTTTGATGAGGAGTAAAACTTGTTGTATTTCTTAACTCCAAATCCATACTTTTGCTGAAATTTGAATTGTTTTGGCAAAACCTTCCATACCTAAAGGCACCCGAGATTTTCTACCCGTAGAAATGAATCGAAGAAACTTCATCTTTGATACTATTCGCGCTGTATTTAAAAAGCATGCTTATTTGCCTATAGAAACTCCAGCAATGGAGAAGATCGAAACCTTAATGGGTAAATACGGTGAGGAAGGAGATCGTTTGATTTTTAAGGTGCTCCAAAGAGGAGATAAACTGAAAAAGGAGTTAGCCAAGAATGCGAGTGGAGAAACCTCAAATTTAGCTGAAGAGGCTTTGCGTTATGATTTAACCGTTCCTTTCGCAAGACTTGTAGTCCAACATCAAAACGAAATAACTTTTCCCTTTAAACGCTATCAAATTCAACCTGTTTGGCGAGCAGATCGTCCACAAAAAGGAAGATATAGAGAGTTCTATCAATGCGATGCGGATGTTGTAGGAAGTGAGTCGCTATTGTATGAGGTAGAACTCATTCAAATCTTTGATGAGGTACTAAATAAATTAGGCATTAGTGATTTTACAATCAAAATCAACAACAGAAAAATACTTTCTGGTATAGCGGAAATTTCTGGTGAGTCAGAAAAATTAACGGACATCACCATTGCTATTGACAAGCTCGATAAAATAGGGGCTGAAAAGGTGCAGGCTGAGTTATTGGAGAAAGGTGTTTCTAAAGATGCAGTAGAGAAGATTGTCCCTCTTTTTGAAATGAAAGAAGACAGAAATACCCGTCTTGAATTTCTTTCTGAATTTTTATCCGCCTCTGAGATTGGAGGTAAAGGGATTGAGGAACTTAAGAGTGTATTTGCAAAAATTGATGCTTTAGGCTTGCAAAAAGCAAAGCTTGAGTTTGATCCTGTTTTGGCCAGAGGATTGAATTATTATACCGGAGCCATTTTCGAAGTGAAAGCTGGGGGAGTAAAAATAGGTTCTATCTGTGGGGGAGGAAGGTACGATGATTTAACAGGAATATTTGGCTTGCCAAATGTCTCTGGAGTTGGTATCTCTTTTGGTGCAGACCGTATTTACGATGTAATGGAGGAGCTGAATTTATGGCCTGAGGACTTGGCTGCATCAGTAAAGTTACTTTTTCTAAATTTTGGAGAAAAAGAAGTAGATTATGTCCTGCCCCTGTTAAAGAAAGTGAGAGCTGCGAATATCAGTTCGGAGCTATATCCAAGTTCAGCTAAAATTCAAAAGCAGATGAAATATGCCAATGCAAAAGGTGCAGAATTTGTGGCTTTGGTGGGGGAGAACGAAATGAATTCAGGACAAATTGTTTTGAAGAATATGTCAACTGGGGAACAGGAAGAAATGACTATTGCTGATATCATATCAAAATTATCATGAACTTAAATCAGGTTACTATTCCTTCTGCTGATTTGTCTGTTTCTATTCCTTTTTACGAGAAGCTGGGGCTTCATTTGATTGTCCATACGCATGAAGATTACGCGCGTTTTGAATGCCCTGAAGGGGATGCCACTTTCTCAATACACAGAGTTGATAATTTAAATGTTGAAAATGGAATTTGGATCTATTTTGAAAGAACGGATCTGGATGAATTTTGTGAATCCTTGTTTTCAAAGGGAATCCAATTTGACCACATGCCCAAAGATCAAACCTGGCTTTGGAGAGAGGCGAGATTAAAAGACCCTGATGGAAATCAAATTATCATCTATAAAGCTGGAAAGGATAGAAAAAATCCTCCTTGGCGAAAGAAGTAAAAGGGCTTTATTTTTTATTGACCCAAAATGGATTTAAAGAATTCTTTCAGAAAAAAGCTGCTGAAAAACTTCGTTAGCATATCACGTTCCTTATTTAATCTTTTTCTTTTTGAGCCTGTAATTATATGATTTATTATACTTCTGCATTTCACTTTTCTCTCTAGCATTCATTTCTTCAGCTCTTTTAAGTTCGGAAGAATAAAATTCATTGGCTTGCAAACTTTTAATGAGAGCAGAATCTGGAGTAACATTTTCAAAGCTCTCATTTAAATATGTGACATTGTCAATAATCAATTCTTGGGCTTTATCATATTCACCTTTGTCAGAGTAATATGTTGCTTGATCAAAACGTTCTGCAGCTTCAAACAAAATAATGTTTCTTAATACATCCTTATTGAAATTAGCTTCTAATTCACTTTTTAGATCTGTATGTTGGATATGGATACTTTTGGTCTCTGTGAAATGACGATAATTGTCAAGTGTGTTGTCGTAATCCAACTTTACTTTTAAGGTTTGTTGTTCAGTAAATTCTTTTTTTACCTTCAATTTCAACAAAACAGTTTTCTCTTGATTTGAAAAGATATCATTGTAGTCAATATAAATTTTGTTTCCTCTTTTTTCATATTCATAACCATAAACTTTTTCCAATTCGAAATAACTACTCGGAACATCTATTTCTAACGTAGCATTTTGCGCTACTACTGACAATAAACCGTCTAATTCTGTTTTTAACAATTGAGGAATGTCATCAGAAGAATCAATGAAATAGTAATTTCCTTTTCCATATTCAGCAAGGTTAGTCATAAGATCTTCATTATAATTTGCGCCCACTCCAAAAGTTGAAATTGCCATTCCTCCGTCTATGTATTTGAGGTTTGCTATGGATTGTAATTCCTTAACATCTGTAATTCCAGAGTTTGCTAAACCATCTGAAAGAAGTAATACTCTATTTACTGCTTGTTGATCAAAAGTACTTTTAACCTGTTGATAGCCGGTAAGCATTCCACCACTTAAATTGGTGGAACCACCTGATTGAATATTAGCAATTGTTCTTTTAATATTCAATTTGTCTTTCATTAAAGATGACTCTGATAAAATGTCTACGTGCGTATCATAAGTTACCAATGAAAGCTTATCAAAGTTTCCAAGATTTTCAGCAATCAATGTACAAGCTTCTTTTACTTTTTTTAGTTTGTTTTCCGAACTCATTGATCCACTTCGATCCATAACCATTGAAATGTTTAAAGGAGTGCGCTTTGTTGATTGATCGCTTTCATTACCTGTTAATTGCACAAGTAAATGGATATATGGTTCATCTGAATCATTATAATAATAAGGGTTATCCAAATTAGCTTTAAACTGAACAGCTTCCTCAAATGTGGATTCCACTGCATTGTGGACAACTTGAATATTTTTGTTTTCAGCGATTTGCGTCTCTTGTTGCGAAACTTCTGAATCTGAGACGCAAGAGGATAGAAATAGCATGAATAAAAGTGAATTGGTAATAATTGATAATTTCATAATGTTTGATTTACTGAACAACTATCACAGCTTCTCTTTATTATTTTGAATTCTCTAAAAATTGTTAATGGGGAACTAGAACTCATGGCAATAGTTCATACACATTATAAATACACACGTTTCGAATGTCTAGAAGGAGAATGCCACATTCTCAATACACTGAGTTTATAATTTAAATGTTGAAAATGGAATTTGGATTTATTTTGAAAGAATCGATCTAGATGAATTCTGCGAATTCTTGCTTTCAAAAGGAATTGAGTTTGATCATATGCCTAAAGACCAAACTTGGCTTTGGAGAGAGGCAAGATTAAAGGATCCTGATGGAAACCAAATCATTATCTATAAGCTGGAGAGAATAAAAAAAGCCCTCCTTGGCGATAAAGTTAAGCGAGCTCAATCTCCTTTTTTATTTTATTCAAAGCTCCTTTTACCCAACTTTTTTCACGTTTTTCCCTTCCTTCCAAACGATTAATTTCTGCTTCCATTTCTTTTATTTTCATGAATGCCTCATCTTTTCTGTTTTGTTTAGAGAGGAATTTACAATACTCTATTCTTGAGGCATAATTTGAAAATGGACCGTCCATTTCCTGAAAGCGTTTTTCAGAATTTTCAATCTGCTCTATATGATATAATGACCATGCATAAGCGATTTTGCCCTCGGAATCATCAAAGATTTTTTGACCATTTATTCTATTACCATATTCAACTGCCTTTTCATGGTTGCCAATTAGATAATTTACATGAACAAGTTTGGAATTGGTTTCGATATCATCTTTATCGAAGCGATCTAGATTTGATTCATAAAGAACAATAGCATCATCGTATTTTTTGATTTCTACATATTTATCCGCTAGAGCGGTTACGTTAACAAATGTGTCTGCATACTTGAAATCTTCTTCTAATTTTTTAAGACTTGCACTTCTTTTGTTTAATGATATTGCACCTTGAGTTGCTCCAGCAAAATTTCTTCCCTTTATTTTAAAATGGTAGAGATAAATTAAGCTTCCAAATAAGGGGAAAAAGAAAAGTAACCAATACCATTTTTGATCCACGTTATTAGTGTAAGCATCGTAAAAACAATAGACTTGAAGGGCTATTACTAAAGGGTAAAATCTGAACATGGTAATTTTCTACTTTAAAAATAGTTAAAATTTATGTGGATTATAAATAGAGTAATGGCCTATTTCATTTTGAAGAAAAAAAGCGAAATTTGCTGAATGAGCGAAGTAGAAGAGAAAAAGCTAAACTTTATTGAACAGATAGTAGAAAAGGATTTAGAAGAAGGAGTCCATAGCACCGTTCAAACAAGATTTCCACCCCACCCAAACGGCTATTTACATATAGGTCACGCTAAGGCTATTTGTGTAAACTTCACTTTAGCTCAGAAGTACGGAGGTAAAACCAATCTTCGTTTTGATGATACTAACCCTACTAAGGAGAGTCAGGAGTACATTGACGCAATAAAGAGAGATGTGAATTGGTTGGGTTTTCAATGGGATGGAGAGCCAAAATACGCTTCAGATTATTTTGAGAATCTGTATGATTTCGCTCAAAGATTAATAAAAGCTGATCTTGCTTATGTTGATGAATCTTCACAAGAGGACATAAGAAAGATGCGGGGGACGGTTAAGGAGCCTGGAGAAAACTCACCTTATAGAGATAGACCTGCTGAAGAGAGTTTGAAGCTTTTAGAAGAGATGAAGAATGGTGTTCATGATGAAGGAGCAATGGTTTGCAGAGCTAAAATAGATATGGCTCATCCGAACATCAACATGAGGGATCCATTGATGTATAGAATTTTAAAAGTTCCTCATCATAGAGCGGGAGAGAAATGGAATATTTATCCTCTTTATGATTATACACACGGTATTTCAGATAGTTTGGAAAATGTAACACATTCTTTGTGTTCACTAGAGTTTGATATCCGTAGGCCTTTATATGATTGGTTTTTAGAGAAACTGGAACTATTCCCTTCAAAGCAATATGAATTTGCGCGTCTCAATGTTTCTCATACAGTTGTTAGTAAGACCAAACTATCAAAATTAATTTCTGAAGGTGTAGTTGATGATTGGAACGATCCTAGAATGCCAACTTTGTCAGGCATGAAAAGAAGGGGGTATACTCCGGAATCTATTCGTAATTTTTGCGATAGAATAGGGGTAGCAAAAAGAAATAATATCATAGATGTTTCACTTTTAGAATTTAGTATAAAAGATCATTTAAATAAGATTGCACCAAGAGTTTTTGCCGTATTAGATCCAATAAAACTGGTTATAACAAATTACCCTGAAGGACAAATAGAGGACTTGCAAATAGAAAATAATCCTGAAGATGAGAATGGTGGAAGTAGGATAGTTCCTTTTGGAAAGGAGCTATATATTGAAAGAGATGATTTCATGGAAGATGCTCCAAAAAAATATTTTAGACTAAGTCCAGGAAGAAATGTTCGTTTGAAGGGAGCGTACATTGTCAATTGTGAAAAAGGAGTCTATAATGAAAATGGAGACCTAGTGGAAGTTCATTGTACCTACTATGATAATACTAGAAGTGGTCAGGATGAGAGTGGGATAAAGGCAAAGGGAACCTTGCATTGGGTTTCTTGTGACCATGCAATTAACGCAGAGGTAAGACTTTATGATAGGCTATTTAATCATGAAAGCCCGGATGGAGATAAGAACAAGGATTTTATGAACTTTGTTAATCCTGATTCGCTTAAGATTTTATCCAATTGTAAGATGGAACCTTCTTTAAGGAATGCAATTGCAGGAGATAAATTTCAATTTCAAAGGATAGGTTATTTCTGTGCAGATGAGGAATTGCATTCATCTGAACATCCCGTTTTTAATAGAACTGTGCCATTAAGAGATTCCTGGGCAAAAGTTCAAGGAAAGTAAATTTATTAGATAATCTGGTTGATAAGTCTTTTGAGATTCCAAGAACCTGCATTTAAGTATTGTCGAAATATTTTCTTAACTTAGGGAAACCCTAAACCTGCACGTCAATGGAAAAGCTCTTTAAACATATTCTCATTCCTTTTGATAATTCTGCTTCAGCCAGAGTTGCCTTAAGACAAGCTGTTAATTTATCACAGAAATTTGGTTCCAAAATGACCATGATTTATGTTGAATCTGGAAAGGGAAAAGATGTTGTTTCTGGAATTAATGAGGTTATAGCTAAGGTAAAGAAAAACACATTTAAAGACATTGATTTGGTCATCAAGAAGGGGAAAATGCATAAGGAAGTTGCAAAAACCGCTGAAGAGTTAGGAGCGGATTTAATAGCAATGGGTGCTCACGGAACCTCAGGTTTTGAAGAATTCTGGATTGGATCTAATGCATATCGTGTAGTAAACTCTACAGAAACTCCGGTACTCACAATGCAGGAGAAATTTGGCAAAAGAGCATTTAAAAATATTATTGTTCCCATAGATGACTCTAAGGATACCCGTCAAAAAGTGCCAATGGTTGCAAAACTGGCAAAAGCATTTCATGCGGATGTAAAGTTATTCGTGACAAGCAAATATAGTGATGCTGATATTCGTCAGAAGGCCAGAATAAGTGGGAAACACTCAAGAGATCTCCTTAAGAAAGAAGGAGTTAGTTCTGAAGTTATAGAGAAGTTTGGGGGTAATACTGCCGATGAATCCATTGAGTTCGCTAGGCAAAATGGCGGAGATCTCATTATTATGATGTCCGAATCATCATCAGGTTTCTTTATGGGGTCAAATGCTCAAAGGGTAGTAAACCATTCAGATATTCCAGTTCTTACTTTGCATCCCAAAGATACCAAGGTATCCGTTGTTGGATATTAGAAATCATTTACGGAAATAACCAATTCCAAAAGTTCACTGTTGAACATTTCTCCTGGTGATATTGCCATTTCATCTTCTGGTATATTTGAGCCGTACCTTTCTTTTGCAGTTGCTTGAACAATAGGATGACTGAAATCAAATTCTTTCAATGCCTGAAGTTTGCCGATTTCTAAATCGGTTGTTTGTTTAAAAATTTTCCAAACCAATTCGGAGCAGTAGATATTTTCGTCTGACCATTCAAAGTATATATCATAGTTTTCACCAATATATTTTTTTGCAATGGATTTCATTTGGCCAATTACCTCAGGGCTTAGGAGAGAGTCAGCATTTGACAATCTCTTCACCACATAATGATTGTTATCTCCTCTATTAATCCATTGCTCAATTGGTGTAACACAAACAGGTTGTATAGCTTCATAAACAAACCACTTATTTTTTTCCTTAAAGAGCATTCCAACATGACTGTATTTAGATCCTGTGGCTAATTGTATGGCCATACTCTGTCCAGACATGGAGGACTGAAAGATGATGTCTCCTTCTTTATACTCAATGGATCTTTCATAGTTCTTTACTGAAAACGCTTCAAAGGTACTTATAGCGGAAATGAAAACACCGCTTGCTGCAAGGGCTAATGCCAAGATGAAAAACTTCTTCATAATCTCGATTTAGAGAAGAACGAACGAAGGATAAAAATGTATCTGAACTTTTCCTAATAGATGTTAAACTGGTTTTCAGTTTTCTGTTTAAATAAAAAAGCCCCGCACTCATAGAGGCGGGGCTTTAGAATATTTATGTTATTCAATTAGTCCTTGATAATAACTCTGTCCGTAATAACAGCAGTGCTATTAAATAATCTAATTGTATACATTCCAGTTTCAACATCAAGAGATTCAATTACTACTTGATTCTCATTGTTGTCAGCTTTAGACCAGATTATTTTTCCTGAAATATCTCTGATTTCAACTGTGTAATCTTTCATATCCGTTTCTATAATGAAGTTACCATCATTAGGATTAGGATAAACAGTCATTTCAAAGTTACTCTCGGAAATTGCTTTTGTATCTTCTTCGATCTCAGCTAAACCAGAAACATCGAAAGTAAATACATCGTAATCTGAGAAGTCACTTACAGTCACCGGGGTCAATTCACAAGCACATCTTACTTTCCATTGGTAAGAAGTTCCTTGTTGCAATTGAGACATAGGAATGAATTTGTAAGATGGTTCATTTCCTGACACGGTAATTGTAACAGGATCACTTCCACCTTCAAGTCCACCTTTAATCTGACAAGCAATTGTTCCAGGAACAGGTTCCCAGGTTAACTCAACACCATTAGAGACTATATTAGATTCTAACTGATCTGGATCTTCCATAGTAATGATTGTAATGTACTGAGACATTGTCAATACATGACCACAATTATCAGTATAGATGAAATCTCTTACCATTTCAGCTCCACAGTTATTGTACTCTACAGTTTCAGTGTAAGTCATATCATAACCTTCACCATCACATCCAGGGTAAGATGACATATCAGGCATTCCTGGTACATCTGTCATTGAATAAACTGTATAGTATTCATCTGCCATTGGGCTTGGAGCAGGAATCACAGTAATTACTTGACTATCTGTTGCTGAGTTAGCACAGTTATCTTCAGCTGACCATGTTCTGATAATATTGTATGGTAATCCAGATTGAGGATCTCCAATGATTTGCTCAGTGAATTCCACTGGCATATCAATATCACAGTTATCAACCGCATCTACCATAGCAGGTGCAGGAATATTATCAGGATCAGTTGTTAAGTCAGCTGGAACACCAACTAATACTGGATCTGTATCATCAAATAATACAATTACCTGAGTTGCACTTGTTTCGTTTCCGCAATCATCAATTGCCATGTAAGTTCTGAATAAAGTTCCAGGACATCCACCAGAGAATAACTCTTCCATCAACGTTATTTCAACATCTGAATCGCAGTTATCAGTAGCCACTACAGATTCAACACCTGGAATGTCATCACACATTGCAGTTATGTTCAACATGAATGGGTCAAATACAGGAGCAACTTCATCGTTAACCTGAATTATTTGAACACATTCTGAAGCATTTCCACAAGGATCAGTTGCAGTCCAAGTTCTAGTAATAACTATAGGACATTCAGAAGCATCAATTGAATCTGAGTAATCCACAACAACAGAACCACATGCATCAGTAGCAGTTGCCATACCTGTGTTAGATGGATCAGTACTTTCAGTACAATCTAATACTAAGTTATCTGGACAAGTGATTACTGGAGCATCATTGTCAGTAGGAATAGTGATCGTATAAGAATACGTTGTGTTATTTCCACAAACATCTGTTGCTTGATATGTTCTAGTTGTTACTTCAGTACATCCTACCGAAACTGTTACATCACCAACATGTGTTACACTAGATAACTGACAGTTATCATTAGCGTCTACCTCTGCAACGTTAGGAGCTGGTAAATCAGCATTACATTCAAGTGTAACATCTGCTGGACCATCTAAAGTTGGAGCAACTTCATCAGTAGGAATTGTAAATACTTGCTCACAAGTTGAAGTGTTTCCACATTCATCTTCAGCCATATATGTACGCGTAACAGTTACCAGACAATCGTCAGTATTTGTTACATCTCCTACGTGTGTTACCTCTACTGAAGTACAGTTGTCAGTTACAATAACATCATCGATATCAGCAGCAGGAACAGTACCATTACATGGTAAAGTAACGTCTGCAGGACAAGTTATTGCTGGAGCAGTTGTGTCATCAACAGTAATTACTTGAGTTGCAGTAACAATGTTGTTACACTCATCTTCCGCAGTCCAAGTTCTTGTTATTGTATAAGGACAACCTGTTCCAATAACTTCCTCAAATGTTACTTCTGGATTTGCATCACAATTATCAGTTGCTGTAACCATTGCTGGAGCAGGAACTTGTTGACAATCTACTGTCATGTCAGCAGGAACACCAATTAAAACAGGATCAACATTATCAAACAATGTGATAATCTGATTTGCAATAGTTGAATTTCCACACTCATCAGTAGCCATGTACTCTCTAACGATTGTACCTGGACATCCTCCAGAGAATGTTTCATCCATCAACTCCCAAACGATGTCTTCAGTTGCTGAACAATTATCCATTGCATCAATATCTGATGGTTCAGGAATATCGTCACAAGAAGCAGTAATTTGAGTATCTATCATGATTACTGGAGCAGTGGTATCAGAAACATTTATAGTTTGTGTATCACTAGCTTCATTTCCACAAGCGTCAGTAGCAGTATACGTTCTAATAAGCGTATACTCATTTGGACAATCACCTGGAATCACTTCCTCAGTTACTGTCACAACAGGAGTACTACAATTATCATCCGCTACATGAGATGGAGCAGGAACATCTTCGTCACATTCAATAGATGCATCAGGACCAGCAGTAATAGTTGGAGCTGTTGTATCCACAATAGTTACTGTTCTTGAAGTTGTAGAAGCGTTTCCACATTCATCAATTGCAGTCCAGATTGTTTCTTGAATTTCAATACAACCATCAACAGTAGTTGTTGTGTTAGCTGTTTCTGTAATTGTTCCACAGTTATCAGACCAGATAGGATCGTATGAAGGAATTACTTCATCACATTCAACTGTTATGTCAGAAGGTGGATTTGCAAGTACAGGAGCAGTTGTATCAACAACTGTTATTGTTTGTGTATCAGAAGCTGTGTTTCCACATTCATCTGTAGCAGTATATGTTCTTACCAATGTATATTCTTGCGGACAATCTCCAGGAGTCATTTCAGTTGTGATTTCCACAGAAGGATCTCCACAATTGTCATTCGCATTATATGAAGGTATTGGTAATGACTCATCACATTCAACAGTTGCATCAGGACCAGCAACTATTGTTGGAGCAGTTGTATCAACTATAGTAACCGTTCTTGAAACAGTAGTTGAGTTACCACACTCATCAGTAGCAGTCCATGTCATTGTTTGAATTTCTGTGCAATCATCAATCATAGTTGAAGAAGCAGCAGTTTCAGTCACTTCGCCACAGTTATCTGTCCAAATTGGGATATAAGCTGGAATAGCTTCATCACATTCAATCGTAACATCTACTGGTTCATTTGCAACAACAGGAGCAGTTGTGTCTTGAACAGTAATTACCTGAACATCTTCTGCTGTGTTACCACAAAGATCCGTAGCAGTATACGTTCTAGTAATAGTGAACTCTTGAGGGCAATCACCAGGAGTAATTACTTCAGTAACTTCTACTAATGGATCAACACAATTGTCAGCAGCAGTATAATCAGGAGCTGGAACAGCCTCATCACATTCAATTGTAGCATCTGCAGCAGCAGTGATAGTTGGAGCAGTTAAGTCAACAATAGTAATTGTTCTTGTTAACGTGCTAGTATTACCGCATTCATCTGTTGCAGTATATGTTTCTACAATACCAGACTGACAATCTCCACCGTTATTATCCACTACAACAGTAGCAGTAACTGTTCCACAGTTATCAGACCACTCAGGATCGAAGCTTGGGAAGTTTTCATCACAATCAATTGTAATATTTACAGGAGTATTTGTAGCTATAGGAGCTTCAGTATCAGAAACGTTTATTGTTTGTGTATCAGAAGCTGAATTTCCGCAAGCATCAACCGCAGTATATGTTCTAGTAATAGTGAACTCTTGAGGACAATCACCAGGAGTAATTACTTCATCTACTGTAACTGTAGGATCTCCGCAGTTGTCTGCTGCATCATAAGATGGAGCAGGAACATCTTCATCACATTCTATAGACGCATCAGGTCCAGCTGTAATAGTTGGAGCAGTTGTGTCAGTTACTGTAAGTACCCAAGTAGCAGTGCTTGTATTTCCACACTCATCAGTAGCAGTATACGTAGTAGTGTATTCGATTTCACAACCATCAGAAACAGTTGTCATATCATCTGTAAGAATCATTGTACCACAGTTATCTTCCCAAATAGGAGTATACGTAGGCATTGGTTCATCACATTCAACAGTAACATCTACTGGTGGGTTTGTTAATTCAGGAGCAGTTGTGTCAACAACATTGATCACTTGTACATCAGATGCAGAATTATCGCAATCGTCAGTAGCAGTATATGTTCTTGTTATCGTAAACTCTTGAGGACAATCACCAGGAGTAATTACTTCAACTACTTCAACTGAAGGTTCTGCACAGTTATCATCAGCATCATAAGAAGGTGCTGGTATATCTTCATCACATTCAACAGTAGCATCAGGCCCAGCAGTAATAGTTGGAGCAGTAGTATCATTAATGAAGATGTCTTGCATTACCGTAGTGGTATTACCACATTCATCAGTAGCAGTCCATGTTCTTCTTAATCCTTCTCCACAGAAATCTGTAGGCATGTTCTCAACTAAAGTAATGGTAACATCACCACAGTTATCCGTAGCTTGAACATTAGCAGGAGCAGGAACATCATCAATACATTCTACTGTTAGATTACCTGGAACGTTTACAAATACTGGAGCAGTAGTATCAATAACATTGATTACCTGCACGTCCGTAGTTGTATTTCCACATTCATCTTCAGCAGTATATGTTCTTGTTAAAGTATATTCTTGAGGACAATCTCCAGGAGTTACCTCTTCGCTCACTGTAACATTCACATCACCACAATTGTCATCTGCAGTATAAGATGGTCCTGGAACAGGCTCATCACATTCAACAGTTACATCTGGACCAACAGTTAATGTTGGATCAGTAGTATCAACAACAGTTATTGTTTGAGTATCTGAAGCTTCATTTCCACAAAGGTCAGTAGCAGTGTACGTTCTTGTTAAAGTATACTCTTGAGGACAAGCACCAGGAGTAATTACTTCTGTAACTTCTACTATCGGATCAACACAGTTGTCAGCAGCTGTATAATCTGGAGCAGGAACATCTTCATCACATTCTATAGTCGCATCAGCAGCAGCAACAATAGTTGGAGCTGTCATGTCAACAATAGTAATAGTTCTAGATACAGAAGAAGTGTTTCCACATTCATCTGTAGCAGTATATGTTTCTACAACACCAGACTGGCAGTCTCCATTGTTATTATCAATAGAAACAGATTCAGTTACTGATCCACAGTTATCAGACCACTCAGGATCGAAAGCAGGGATTGCTTCATCACAATCAATTGTTATATCCTGAGGAGTATTTCCAGCAACTGGAGCAGTAGTATCAACAACTGTTACCGTTTGTGTGTCAGTAGCAGTGTTTCCACAACCATCATCCGCAGTATATGTTCTTACAATTGTAAACTCTTGAGGACAGTCTCCAGGAACAACTTCTTCAGATACAGTCCAAGTAGCATCTTGACAATTGTCTTCCACACTTGCATCAGCAGCTGGTATATCTTCATCACACTCTACTGTTACATCAGCAGCAGCAACAATTTCTGGAGCTGTAGTATCAACAATTGTAATTGTTCTTGTAACAGAACTTTCATTTCCGCACTCATCTGTTGCAGTATGTGTTTCAATAATTGTAATAACACATCCATCAATTGATTGAGGAGCGGTTAATCCAAGAATTAAATCACTTGAACAATTGTCTGACCATACTGGAGTATAAGCTGGGATTTCATCATCGCATTCTACGGTTACATCAGAAGGTGGATTAGCAAGAACTGGAGCAGTAGTATCAATAACATTGATTACTTGCGTATCAGAAGTTGTATTACCACATTCATCTTCAGCAGTATATGTTCTCGTTAAAGTATACTCTTGAGGACAATCTCCAGGAGTTACTTCTTCGCTTACTGTAACATCCACATCACCACAATTGTCATCTGCAGTATAAGATGGTCCTGGAACAGGCTCATCACATTCAACAGTTACATCTGGACCAACAGTTAATGTTGGATCAGTAGTATCAACAACAGTTATTGTTTGAGTATCTGAAGCTTCATTTCCACAAAGGTCAGTAGCAGTATATGTTCTTACCAAAATGTATTCATTAGGACAATCTCCCATGATAACTTCATCAGTTACTGTTACAACAGGATCTGTGCAGTTATCATCAGCTGTATACATTTCCTCTGGTAATACTTCATCACATTCTATAGTTGCATCAGGACCAGCAGTAATTGTTGGAGCTGTCATGTCTATAATTGTGATAGTTCTAGTTACCGAACTTTCATTTCCACACTCATCAACAGCTGTATATGTTTCCGTAATTCCAGATTCGCATGCTCCGTTTGAATTTTCAATTTCTACAGATTCTGTTATCGAACCGCAGTTATCAGACCATTCAGGATCATAAGCAGGAATTACTTCATCACAATCTACTGTAATGTCAACAGGAGCATTATTCGCTACTGGAGCAGTTGTATCAACAACTGTGAAAGTCTGAGTAGCTGAAGCTGTATTGTCGCAATTATCAGTAGCTGTGAAAGTATAGGTAATTGTATATTCTTGAGGACAGTCACCAGGAGTAACAACTTCTGTGATAACAACTGTAGGTTCACCACAGTTATCAAAAGCAGAATAAGTTGGCTCTGGAACTTCTTCATCACATTGAACAGTCATATCCGGACCAGCAGTTACTGTTGGAGGAGTTGTATCATTGATAAAGATATCCTGCATTACTACAGTTTCATTACCACATTCATCAACCGCAGTCCAAGTTCTTCTTAGACCTTCTCCACAGAAATCAGTAGGCATGTTCTCTTCTAATGTGATTGTCACTTCACCACAATTATCAGTAGCAGTAACTTCAGCTGGAGCAGGAACATCGTCAATACACTCAACTGTTAAGTTTCCAGGAACATTGCTGAATACTGGAGCTTCAGTATCGGAAACGTTAATAGTCTGAGACATTGACGTTTCATTACCACATTCATCCATAGCTGTGTATGTTCTGATGATTGTGTATTCCT